>JAVDPD010000013.1 GCA_031296935.1 Cerasicoccus maritimus | reverse complement strand
TGCGCCTCGTTCCCGGCGAGCGGGCGGGTAGGGCAGTGTTCTTTGATATTTACTTTAGGCGGGTTTAGCCCCCCCCCCGGCCCCCCCCGGCCCCCCACCTGATTCGGCCAAGTTAGATGAAAAGCGCTCTCTAGAACCGGCCGCCGTATTCGATCATGGCGACGAAGGTGGCGAAAAATCCGAGGCTAAGTAAACCGTAGAAGCCAAACTTATCACAGAAGCGGCAGCGGTCTTTACGAGATTCGGCGTTCATTGTAGAGGCGGAATGATCTTTTTGAGTGTTCATGCTAGTCCTTTACGCGATGTGCGTGCCAACATGTTTTTGAGAATGTCAATATGCTGATCGTGAAGGCTTTATGGAATTTTTCCATGAGATTGTTTGGCACAAAAATTACGAGGATTGACATCCAATGTGCGTGTTCCTACAAAAAATGCACAATGGGAATTCGGCTATTTACCCCTGAAGAGCGACCGCTGGCCCAAAGTCTGGCGCGATTGGTTTGGATGAACCCGTTTGAGGACGCCCGCAAGGAGCTCGAACGCGAAATTTTGGAGGCCCACGGTAGTCGGCGGACGGAGAAATCGGATTTGTCGGCGATTTTGGCGCTACTTGAGCGCACGATTGAATCGGGTCGTATGCATTGGGAAATGGATAAGGCACCGAATGATCGCGATGCCTACCTGTATCAGGAGTTGGTCTTCTTCCATGTCTTCCACCAGTTTCGTCGTGACTTTGACAAGGTGATTGAGGCGGCGCATGCTCGGGGCAGCGCCGCACAGCGCATTCCGTTTTACGACCGTTTTTGCCAGGAGGTGCGCCACTGGCTGCCACAGGGATTTGTTGGTGATTACGCCGTGATCGATGAGACGCGGCTGTTTGGAGTGTTCTTTCAAGTCAGGCGCGCATTTCAGCATATTTTCCAATACATTGTGGGCACGAGCCCTGCGGCGACCAAGCTGCGTGCGCGGATTTGGCAGTCGATTTTTACGCACGACATGGACCGCTACCAGCGAGTGCTGGCTGATCGCATGGGCGACATTATTACGCTGATCACTGGCCCGTCGGGCACGGGTAAAGAGCTGGTGGCGCGCGCAATCGGGCTTAGCCGCTTCATCCCGTTTAACCCAAATACACGGGAATTCGATGAAGACTTCATTCGCGCCTTTTACCCGATTAACCTCTCGGCGCTGTCGTCGAATTTGATTGAGTCCGAGCTGTTTGGTCACCGTAAGGGCGCCTTCACTGGCGCGTTGCATGATCGCAAGGGTTATTTATCTGTGTGCGGTCAGCACGGGACGGTTTTTCTGGACGAAATCGGCGAAACCGAGCCGTCGATTCAGGTGAAGCTGCTTCGCCTGTTGCAAACGCGAAGTTTCTCGCCGATTGGCGATACTGAGCCGCGTAATTTTCAAGGCAAGATCATGGCGGCGACGAATCGTGATTTGCTGGCCGAGATCGAGGCGGGGCGCTTCCGGGAGGACTTCTACTTTCGTCTGAATGCCGACCATGTGCGGACGCCGTCGCTACGGGAGATCTTGCGGGAGTCGCCAGGTGAATTGGAAAATCTGGTGTCGCACATCGCTCGCAAGCTGGTTGGCCCAGATGAAAGCGCGGCGTTGACCGATGAGGCAATGGTGGTCGTTGCTCGGGATTTATCCGATGATTATCCTTGGCCAGGTAATTTTCGGGAGCTTGAGCAATGTGTGCGCAACATTCTGGTGCATGGTGAATACATGCCACAGCCATTGGGCAGGCCTGATGCGCAAAGCCCAGCGAGTGAGCTCGCTCTGGAGATTCAGCTTGGGCGACTTACGGCCAATGAGCTGATGTCGCGCTACGTGAGCCTGCTCTATGAAAAGACGCCCAATTACGAGGAGCTAGGGCGTCGTTTGGAGCTCGATCGGCGCACAGTCAAGAAATACGTCAATGGAGCTTAGTATGGTCGGCTACGGGCTGACTGGTGGTGGCGGCGCTGGAATGGGCGGCGCCAGGATTTGCTGAGGGGGAGGCGCGAGCTCCAGGGAGCCGGAACCTGGATTAAACATGCTGAAGGCTTCAATTCGGTCCACAGGCGGCTCGTCATCTTGCACGATGATGTCGCCCATGAGGCTGACTTCGTAGACTTTCATGTTCGTGCCGCTTCCGGGGGTTGGGACGAAGCGGATGATTAGGTAGCGGCCCGTTAGGTTGGAGAAGTTGATGCGGAAACGCTCGTCAGAGCCATTGACTGTCTGTTCCACGGTTGGGGACAGCGAACTAAAGAACTCACCCGGTAGGGCGATGGTGGAGAAAATCGTGTCGCCGGCAAACCCCACCACTGATCCGAGGGCGTCGCCAACGTTATTTTGGGCCAAAAGCAGGGGCTCCCACTGGCCGTGGTTGAAGATCATCGCCATGTCGTCATTTTCGCCTTTGTCTGGCTTGGCTTTGAGGGCTTCGCGCTTGGCGTTGTTTTGCTCCGTTTGCTCGTCGAGCATTTGTTGGATGTCATCGGGGAGCTTATTAACGACGTAAAAATCGAAGGTGCCGGGCCCGGATTCGAAGAGCATGGAGACGCTGTTGACTTCGCGCTGATCGCCAAGGTCGACAATGACAATATTCTCTTTGTCATCGGGGGAAAACTCGTAGGAGCTCTCTACGTCGTCATCGATCATAGCGATGGCTTGGCTGGCGTCACCGGAGCTGACATAGCTAACTCGTGAGTCGGAGTGGGCAGAAGCGTAATTATACTTCACCGGTTTGCTGTCGGTAGAGCGATTGGTATTGGCGGCGATATTTTCGTCGCGCTTTTGCTCATTCATGCGCACTTCTGCAACGGAGAGGTCGCCAAATGCTCCCATATTTCCGATGAGCCCTTCTTCCTCGATGATCAAGTGGGCCATGATGTAGCGCGCTTCGAAGGGCAGAAATTTCGGGCTGACTACTTGATTGCGCGTAAATGCGTCTGGCTCAGCAGCGCTTTTCCACGCACTGGCGTCCGGTGCCTCAAGGGAACGCGAATAGAAAAGCTGAACGGAGCCCTTCGCGGTGAAGTTCTTGAAATTGAAGCGGGTGACGGTGAAAAAGTCGTTCAAGTCGACGACAAATCGATATTCGCCGGGCTTTACGTGGAAAGCGCCTGTTGGGTCATCGAGCATCAGCACGCCAATCGTTTCGGTGCTATCTGCTTCCTGCCACGTGATCGGATTGAGAAAATCCTCTGATGCATCATAGAGTGTCGCCCCCATATGCCAGCGGGCCAAGTTCTTCTGCTTGTCCAGCAATTCCTCTTGCGTCGCTTGCGGGACCTCGATGAGGCTAATATCTTCTGTAGCAGTCGATTCAGTGGTTTGAGCAGCGCCAAAGCTGGGCAGCGCGAGAAATGCGCTTCCAATAAATATTTGTCTTATTGCTCCGAAAATCATTGCTTAGGTTTTACAGTCTACAATCTTTCTTCTAAATGAACAGCCAATTATTCCGTTAGGTTAGAGATTCGCCATAACACTATCGGCGTTTAAGGGGGGTAGTTAAAGAAAATGTTGCATTTAGCTATCTTTCCCTGCTAGTAATGCTACATTTTGTATTTTAGATCCATAGGGTAATCAATGTATTTCAACTGCATAGTTCGCTTTAAAAAGAAATGGAGGCTTGTGGCCCTGTTTTGCTGCGGGCTGGTTTCTGCTGCACATGGACAAAACGAAAATTTCAAATTGGGGGGATTCCTCTTCGACCTAGCGGCCACCTTTGACATAACCTACAACGACAATATCAACTACGCCGAGTACAACCCTATATGGGATGTTATCATCACTCCAGGCATTTTCTTGAATGGGCGTTATCAAGTCAGCGAGTTGAATACACTGAGTGTTACGGTGGGGATGGGATATCAGAAGTATATTCGCAATCCGCAGTTGGACTCCATCAACAACTTTCTGGCAATTTCACCTAACACGGAAATCGCATTTACCGTGTTTGTTGATGACGTAACTTTGGAATTTTATGACCGTCTCTCGTATTCGGTTGATGCCGCGGACGCCTTCAGCTTCAACGGCGTTTCGGTTTCGAACAATCCTTTGGATTATGGCCGCTTCACCAATATTGCTGGGGTGGATGCGGACTGGGACTTGAACGATCTGGTGCTGTTTGCCGGATTTAGCCGCTTGGATATCATACCAACTTCATCCATTTTCGACTACACAGAGCGCCACACCTACCAAGCCAGCGCTGGTCCGCGTTTTTTGGTCGCGGACAATCTCACTTTGGGCATCACCGCCACTGCGGCGCGCAACGAATACGCAGAAAACGTCAATAACAACAGCTGGTCCTGGTCGATTGGTCCGATGGCGATTTGGCAAGCGACAGAGAATCTTAGCTTCGCGGGGAATGTCGGCTATCAAGAGTTTTATTTCGATGACACTGGCTCAATTAACGACTCCAGCCAGCCAAGTGGCATTATTGGGTCAGCCACGGTTAGCCACCGCGTATCGAGCGTTTATGAGCATTCATTGACGGCCTCACACAGCTTCAATTATGGCTATTTGTCGAATGTAGATTCGCTCTTTTCGATCATCTATGCTTTTAACTGGCGCATGAACAGCCGGATTTCGCCGCGGGGCCAGATCTACTATGAATTAGGCGCCGACTCTGGCGGGACGGGTGTGGATGCATCTGGCAACCCGATTTCTACGGCTGAAGATTATGGTCGCTATGGGATTGGCATTGGCATAGATTATACACTATCCAAACAATTAACGGCCAGCTTGGACTATGGTTTTTCGCAGAAGGATTCGAACTTGTTTAACCGCTCCTACACTTCGAATGTGGTTACATTGGGGTTGCGGTATGATTTCTAGGAGTCTCGCCTTGCTTGCGCTGAGTGGGTTGACGATGGTTTGGGGACAAGTTGCGCCAACGACTGCTTTGCCCGATAGCCAGCAGGCTTCGGACGCAGATGAAGCAACAGCATCGGCAGAGCCACTACCTTCGCTCTATCAAGCCCCTGCGCCTCCGGTAGATTTGGATGATTCGCAAAAGGCGATGATGGAGCTGGATGATAAAGTAGTCATCAAGGTTGGCGACCAGCTTGAATATACTGTGCTCGAAGACCGGGAGGCACCAGTGGTTTTGCTGGTCGATGAAGATGGCTCGGTTGATTTCCCATTAGTGGGTGAGCTGCCTGCCTCTGGAATGACTTCTCGTCAGCTAGCTTTGAAGGTCAGCGAAGCATTGAAGAAGGATTATTATTACCAAGCCACTGTGTTGCTTGGAGAGCATCAGGCTAATGATCGTCGTGGCGTGGTATTGGTCATGGGCGAGGTGGTGCGCGAAGGCATGGTGGAGATACCTGCTGGTGATATTCTCCGGGTCAGTGAGGCAATCATGCGCGCTGGTGGCTTTAACATTTATTCTGACCCGACGCGGGTGTCACTTATCCGGCCAAATCTCCAGAATCCGGAAGAGTCGCAGCGTTTCGATGTCAATGTAGGGCAAATTTTGGAAACGGGTAATCTGGGCATGGATATCATTGTGCGCGCCAATGACCGTATCTTTGTTGGCCGACGTGGTGACTCCAGCGGCTCATACACGTTGAGTGGCGCCGTTGCTCGTCCGGGGGTATATCCAATTTCAATCGGCCAGAAAATTACCCTTAGCGAGGCCATCTTGTCGGCTGGCGGCTTTACGCAGTTTGGCGATGGCAGCGACGTGAAACTCATCCGCCACGGCGAGGATGGCTCACGCAATGAACAGGAAATCAACGTTGATGAAATCCTGGACAAGGGAAAGCTTGATAATGATGTGTTGCTGAAACCCGGTGATCGTATCATTGTCGATGAAAAATGGATTGTATTTTAATCGATGGCTGTCTCCGGATTTAGCGACAACGATAGCGATTTTGAATGGTCGGAAACGCTCCGCACCTTTTATTTTCGCGCCCGCATGGTGCTCAGCCGGTTGTGGTGGGTGATCATTCTTTGCATAGGGATTGGGGTAGGTATTAAGTGGTACCAGCAGTCTCAGCGTCGTCCAGAGTATCGTTCTGCAGCGCAGATGGTGATCGATGGGCAGGTGAGCATTCCCGAAGGCGCTCGCTATCAAGAAGTGTTCCTGAATTTCTTTGGTACGCAAATTAAGCTGATGAACAGTCAGCAGGTGCGTGAGCGCGCCGAGCAACGTGTCGCGGCGCTCTATCCTGAGCTGAAGAAGATCCCGGTGTATGTGGCGATCAACCAGGCGGAAAATGCCAGTGCATTTGATTTAACCGCGGTTGGCTCTGAGCCGGAGTATGTCCGACGTTATTTGGACGCGCTCATGTATGAGTTCCTCGCCTACAAAGAAGAACGCCGTAATCAGACCACGGAAAAAGTCTTTCTTACGGTGATGCAGAAGGTCCTGGAAAAACAACAGGAAATCGAAGCCTTGGAGGAGCAGAAGCTCGAGTTTCAGCGCACGAATAACATCGTCTTTATTACAGAACAGGGGAACAACGCAGGCACCTACCTCGCAGATTTGAACAATCGACGAGCTGAACTGAGAACGGAAATTCGCATCCTCAACAATATGGGGCAGGATACAGACAGTGAGCTCGACGCCCTGACGGAATCCAAGCTCAGTTCACTCGATTCCAGCTACGAGAATGCAAAGCGACAAGTGGACCAACTGCGTGCAGAGCGGGACGAATTTTCGATCTACATGAAGCCCGCGCACCCGAAGATTCGCCGACTCAATCAGGAGATCGAGCGGCAGGCGAATCTGTTAAACATCTACCGTAGGCAGACGCTGGGCCAGTTGGATAATCGACGGAAACAGTTAGTTGCTGAGCTGGCTAACCTTGATGAGATCATCGCTGAATGGGAAACCAAGGCGCTGAAATACAGTACGCTGCTGGCTGAATTTGATCGGTTAAATTCCCGGCTGGAAAGTGCCAAGGCGGTTCATTCGCGTTTACTCTCATCAATTGAATCGATTGATATCACGCAAAACACCCACCAGGAAACCATTTCCATCCTCCAAAATGCAAGCCCAGCGCGGCCTGTTGCAATGGATAAGAGCAAGCAAATTGCCTTGGGTGGAGTGATGGGGCTGCTATTAGGCACGGGTATTCTCGCCTTGATTTCGATGCTGGATACGCGTGTGGTTTCTGCGGAGGATGTCAGCGCTCGTTTCACACCGCCGGTATTGGGCGTCATCCCGTTACAAGTGGCCAAAAAGGGTGCGCGTCTGCAATTGCTACAGCCAGGTGATGATCGCGTGATGTTTGCTGAGTCCTGTCGTAACATACGCTCGTCCATGCTCTTCATGAACCTGGATGGCCAGCGTCCACAGGTGATTTTGTTGACCAGTGCGGTGCCTGCGGAAGGCAAGTCTACGCTCGCCAGCAATCTGGGCATTACATTGGCCTTTGCGCACTCCAAGGTTTTGCTGGTCGATGCGGACTTGCGGCGCGGTCGCATCCATACGGAGTTCGATATCGATGCGGCTCCGGGGTTAGCTGAGCTGATCGAAGACACGACCTTGAAGCTGGATGATGTGCTCATCAAGACGGAAACTCCCGGCTTGGAAGTCATTCCCTGCGGAGACTATCCGGAGCGTCCAGGCGAGTTGCTGCTGAGCAAGCGTTTCGATGACCTGATGAAAGAAATGCGCGAACGCTATGACTATGTGATTTTCGACTGCCCTCCTGTCCTCGCTACGGACGACACACCTAGTTTCGCAACCAAGGTAGACGCCGTCATTTTTATGGTTCGTTCGAACTACACACGATCGGGCCAGATCAAATCGTCACTCGATATTTTGGAACTGCGTGGTGTGGCGGTGGATGGTTTTGTCCTGAACTTCGTAGATACGCGCCAGCCGAGCCATTACTATTACTATAATCGCTACAATGACTACTATAACTATCGGGCTAATAACAAGGGTTCGTCCAAGAACAAGGCGAAGCCCAATGTGTCATAATCGCTACTAGACCAAGAATAAGTTTGTGTTGCCAAAGGCGAGGACCACACAAAGCTGACCGGTATCTATGGGAGACAAGCCCCCCAGTCGCACCTATGCTGACGTGCATTCCACCGTTATTGCGGTTCAACGGACCACCCCGCCGGTCGATAATACGCCCGAGGTGATTGGGCCTACGCCGTTGCGGCACTTCTTGGCAGTGGCTGCGCTCATTGGCCTGGTGCTGCTCAGCGGTGGGCGTTACCTGTGGGTGCAAGGCGGGTTTGTGGCCTTAATGGGGCTTTTGCTCATCTTAAACCCTCCGGCCACGACTTTTGATAAGAAGATGGACTGGATCGTCCTGGCTTTGCTTGGGGTGGCCTGCTTTTCTTTTGTTCCAAGCGGGGTGTTGACCTTTCTGCCGAGTATTTTCTTCGGGCGTCCTGGCTGGTGGAAAGAGGTGACAGGGGCTGGGGCGGAGTTGCCGGTTACGATGTCGGCTCAGCCGCTTTGCTCGCTGGAATCATTGGTGATGTTGGTGGCTGGGCTGAGTTACTTATATCAACTAGCCAATGCGCGCTTCCAGATACAGGACAGGGTGCGGTTGATACAGACTTTTGTTATTTTGGGTGGGGTGCTGGCTGCGGTAGTCCTGGTTGGCAATAGCCTGGACCTCCAATATTATAATACGGACCGCGCCGCGAGTTTCAGTTTTTTTGACAACCGAAATCAGACCTCAATTTTCCTCGTCATGGTGGGCATCATGGCGTTGAGCATGGCTTATTTTAGCTTTTCGCAGCGCAAGGCTCTGGCGTTGATTTCTGCTGTGGTCTTTGTCATCACGACGTTGGCGATTTCAATGAGTTTGTCGCGCGCCGGCTTGTTGCTGTTTGTGATTGGCTGCGGGGTATGGGTTATTTTGCGCTTCACCATATATGGCGGGCAGGGGGCTACTAAGTTTATTGTGCCGTTGGTGGCCTTCAGCTTTGGCATGATGCTGCTCACCGGGCAGCAGACCTTGAGCCGCTTCAATGACTGGCTGGGCTCGGAAAACAGCATGTTTGAAGATTTTCGCTGGGGCATTTACCGTGATTCGTTGACCATGATTGCCGCGCAGCCAGCGACCGGTGTTGGTATGGGTAACTTTGCTGAAGTCTTCCCGCATTACCGCCATGAGTCGCTTTCTCCGGAGCCGGTCATTCACCCCGAGAGTGATTGGATGTGGATCGCTTCAGAAATGGGGGTGCTGGGGTTCTCGCTCATGGTGATGCTGGTGATTTTCATGTATTGGATGATCCTGGAGTTTGGTGACGATCGTTCGGCCTCTGTGCGCACCGCGGCCATCGTTGCGGCGTCCATCTTCCTCTTGCATTCGGTTTTTGATGTGTCTGGTCACCAACTGGGGGTGGTGCTGATTGCCATTTGGCTGGCTCGTATGGGTATCCCTTACTTGAAGGTGACGCATAACTGCCTGTTTCCAGCGTGGAGTTGGCGTGTGGTTGGCGTCTTTCTCTTGCTCTTTGGCGGGCTCTGGATCACCGCTGATTTAACTGGCTTGATGCTTCATAGTAAAGTGGCAAAGCGTGAAATGGCCTCGCGCGTGGCCGAGGCCATTGAAGCTGGTGAGAAGGAATTGGCGAGTCGTGACATTGATACAGGGCTGGCCTTTATGCCGCTTTCCTGGGAGCTTTACTTGCAGCGTGGTCAATACCACCTTTACGCGGAAAACGATACTTCTGCTGCAAGGCAGGACTTCCAGATTGCCCGGGTAGTGGAGCCGAATTTGGTGGCGCCGTCTTTTTTCGAAGGGCAAGTCTGGCTGCCGCGCAGTACACACTACGCTTACGAAGCGTGGAAGGATAGCCTTAGCCGCCAGGCCGAGAATCCAGCGGAGCTGCATCACCGGATCATCCTGGCTTCGAAGAATAATCCCCGCTTTACCCGTGAGCTGGATCGCTTGAGTCAGGAGGATCCGAACTTCCGTACCGAATACCTGGAAAGCCTTTCAAAGGATGCATTCCTCAAGGCAATCAGCGCTGAGTTGAAGCGTGACCCCGGCCTCAAATTTTACACGGATGAACAGCGCGAGCGTGTGTTAAGTATTTGGCTCAGAAATGGCGATGTGGGCCAGCTAATCAAGTTCCTGGAGGCCAACCCTGGCGTGACGCCGAATGCTTGGTATTATCAAGCCAACGCGATGGGGCGCATGGGGAATTACCCAGGGGCGATCGAACTGGCCAAGCAATATGCGCCCATCCCGCAAATTCCGGTGATGGAAAGCCTCATTTTGCGCGACCCAGGTGAGCTGCGTGCGCTCTATGCGTCACGTCCGGATGACGTTGTACGCGGCAGTGCGCTGCTTCAGACCCAACTGAATAATCAGGATACCAAGGGTGCGCTGTGGACCATTGACCAACTGCTTAAGATGGAAACGCCGCCGCCCTACGCCTACTATTGGCAGGGCGAGCTAAATCGCCTCGACAAGCAATACAAAGATGCCTGGGCGGCATGGCAGATCTACCTGGAAGAAGTGATCGAGCGTAAATTGCAGCTCAAGTCGAGCCAGGCGTCGGTCTTTGGGGGCATTGAGGACACTGACAACAACCCTCTAATCCGCGAACTGATCGAGCCGTTCCAGCGTTAGATGCACGGTTTTAGTGCCGGTGAATTGCCCGTATCTCGAAAGTTGTTGTATACCAGTTGTTTATGGAATATATTGAGAGAGTTCTGCTTTCAAATCAGTATTTTTATTCCATTTTAGAACGATTTTGGCGCATATTCATGGCATCTAAAGCAAACTTTTGGCCGTTGGCCCTGGGTGCTTTTGAATGAAAGCTGTCGCTGGCGTCATGGTTATCTCTAATCCTTTTCGACAGGCTCCCAGAGGGGGGAGGCCATTGTGCCAGTGACTTGGAACTGGGCATTGGGGATTTGCTCAAAGTGGATCTCGAATGGGCTGCTGACAGTTTTGCCGTCGGTAATATCGGCGGTGAGCTTGAGGTCGATGGCGCGCATGGGGACGCGGAAGGCCATGACAGAGTTCGGTTGGATCGTGCTGGAGTTGAAGGTGCGAGGATAATTATCCAGTAGGAAATCCAGTTTGAAGCGGGCAGCGTAGGCACCTCGGTTTTTCACCATGATCCAGCCGAGGCCAAGATCGCCGGCGTCGAGCTTTTCCGATGCAGCGTAGGATTGCTGGATGCTGACACAGTGGTAGGTGTCGCCGTTGGTGAGTGGAGAAAGGTCTTGGTTGACGATGTTCCACGTTGAGCCGTCGTAAACTAAGGCGATTTCTGGCCCACTTTTACCACCTTGGGTGCGTTTTCGGGTGATGAATAGTTTGGCGGTATTGTCGATGTTTTGGATTTTGGTGGCGTTGTTTTTCGTGTTGCCGATGCCCACGGTATGCGTGTCGGCTTGGGCGACGAAGGGTGTCATGCCAAGAGACTCAGTGTCGCCTTCATCGACAGCCAGGATGTTGAGGCGTGTGCCCAAGGGTAACTGCTTGCCATCCTCACGCTGCACGACCCAGTAATTGCCGTTGAAGCTTACGCTTAGAGGCCCAGTGGGTGCCGCATAACTGTCTTGCACCGTTACGATGATGTGGGCGTTCGGATTGAAATCGAGGGAGGGGTGGGAGAGGATTGTTTTACCGTTATCGCGGTTGCTTGGCGCAACTTTATGGAGGAACGCTTTTTTGGAGGCGGGGTGGACGCTCAGGACATTGAAGCGTGCGCCTGCCGGCATGGTTGCGTTGTCCTCGTTGATAATTCTCCAGCCATTAGCAATGTTGTCATATTGGACGCGCACTGAGTGGGGGTTGGGCTTCCCGTGGAGGCCGGTAACAAACAGCAGATGTCCAGGGCGATTGTCGGCGGTGCCATGCTGGAGCAGGGTGGAGGCGCCTTCGAGGTTTTCCTCGTTGGTTTCGTGGGTAAAGGCTTTCAGGGCGGCATTGAGTGGTGATGCCAGCGAGATCGCCAAAACAAAGAGCAGGGTGGAAACGGGGAAAAACTGAGCGGACTTCATAGGGTAATTTGGGCCTGCTGATCAAGATTGCTAAATGGGCCAAAAGCAGTTTGATAGCCTCATGCTAACGAAATCTCTGCACGCCACAACTCTATACCTGTTCTCGGGATTAACGCTTTTTGCGCAAGATGGACAGCCTGCCAGTAGCGCCGCTTCGGCGGCTCCAGAGGAGCCTTTTAAGGTCAACACGGAGGCCTGGGACAGCTTTATTAGCTTCAACGGTGATCGCATCCTCGGCGATCCCTCACAGCATCAATTCACACCCAGCGTAACGTATTATACCAGTTACACCACTGCTGGTAAGCGCATTGCACGCGACTCGATTATGCCTAGCATTGCCACGAGTGGCCCGCTATTTGGTGGCGATGGTTACGGCGCCTTTACTGGTGTGATCCCCTTTGACAGCCAATATACAAATCAGTTTAACGCCGTGGGCGGCTGGAAGTATAACCTCACCGAGTACATCGATGTGGATGTTGGCGGAGGCTTTGCGCTGTATGACAAGAACAGTTTTGGGGAAGGTCAACCGAGTGCTCTAGGTTCTTGGTATCGCAGTGAATTCTACTTCGGCCTCATTGGGGATTTCTTGCTCCATCCAGCCGCATACATCGTCTATGACTCAAATCTCGAGCAGGTCGAAGGCGTTATTGGTGTTTCCCAGCGTTGGGAGCTCGCCCAGGAAGTTTATTTCTTTTGGGAAGGTCGCCTTGGCTACCTCAATGCCAATTCCTACTTCGGCTACGATGGCCCCGCAGGCGTGGGTAAGTGGCAGAATGGCTATGCCTATTGGCTGACTGCGGTTGAAGTGAGCTGGGAAGTCATCAAGAACGGCACGATCGCCATTGGCGGCGGCTATGCTGGCAACAATGATGGCACGATTGGTTTACGTAGCATCGATATGGGCCCCGAGAATACCTTCTACGGCAAGGTCAGCATCAGTTACTCCTTCTAACCCAGCGTCCCGCTGGACCAGTGGATTTGCACAGTGTGCAAATGGCTGACTCCGATGCAGAAGCGGCAAATGGGCTGACTCGACTGAGCTGGTAAATGGCTGAATTCGCAGAGGGAGCACTGGCTGGCTCCTCCGAAGGGGGCAAATGCGACTCCGTAAAGGAGATAAATGCTGGCTCTCGCGCCGAGGAATGGCCTTAGAGCGATTCTCAACCATATTGAGACTTAAAAAGAACCCAACATATGGAGGATTAAACAGGAAGATCGGAAAGAGCGGGAAGCCAACGCTAATTAGTTGCCATGCTCTTACCCACCGCTTCCGAGGCGTCATCATCGCTGTTGCCGGGGTCGAACCCTAAAGACAACGGCACCAAGCGCTGCGTTCGCCATCCAGTTGCCTCTGTCTTCAACAGAGCCTGAATACGCTCACGATCTATATCGTTGCCTAAATGTCGTTTCCTCACAAACACACTGAAGCAGATAACGTGCTTAATGTCTCAATTTAACTGAGAATGGGTTAGGCTCGGCCCATTTGCGCAATGCGCAAATCTCCGGGTGCAGCGGCACGCTGCAAAAACGCGCGCACCGATGAACGATGCGCGCGTTTGGGAAAAGCGGGTTGCGCTTTGGCTTAGCCTTGGAAGTTCGGCAGCTCCTTGGCAACGCGGTTGCCGGTGAAGGACATATACTTCGGGGTGCCGTTTTCGTAAGGCACCTGCACCTCGCCCTGAATGAGCGGGTTGGCATACTTGAAGAACTGGAAGTTGATGCTCACGCCATCTTCGTTGATCCACTGGACCGGGAAGGGCTTTTCGGCATTGGCGACATCGTCCAGGTTCGCGAGGCCGGTTTCGCAGCCGTAGAAATCGCTTTCGGTGCGCACGAGGGTGACCATCTTGTCGGTCACGCCGTCTTCGACTGCAGCCTTCACGGCAGAGACGCCAGCCATGTAGGCTTCGTCGTTGTCAGCCTGCGAAGAGCAGTGCGCGGCAGCGCGCTGGGCGTAGCCGAGCTTCAGGGAGCGGGCGCGGACGTTGGAGAGGTTTTGCTCCACGATTTCGGTCAGGTATTCGCCCACACCGCCGAGGGTGCTGTGGCCGAAGCTGTCGGTGCCGCTGCCGGTTGCCAGGTAGTTGCCGTCCTGGTCGGTCAGGCCTTCGCCCACGACGACCATGCAATACGGGCTCTTGCGGAGAACTTCCTGCACGCGGGCCACGAAGGCTTCCGGGTTGAAGCGCACTTCCGGCATGAGGATCAGGTGTGGCGGATCGTCCACTTCGTTGCGGCGCTTGGCGAGGCTGGCGCCGGCGGTGATCCAGCCAGCGTTGCGGCCCATAACTTCAACAATGGAGACAAAGTCGTGCTTGCCCATGGCCTGGTTGTCCAGGGCGATTTCCTTGACCGTGGTGGCGATGTATTTAATGACGCTACCGTATCCGGGGCAGTGGTCAGTCATCGGCAGGTCGTTGTCGACGGTCTTCGGAATGCCGATCACGCGCAGGGCGTAACCCTTTTCCTTGGCGAGCTTGGAAATCTTGTTGGCGGTGTCCTGGGAGTCGTTGCCGCCGATGTAGAAGAAGTAGCGGATGTTGTGCGCTTGGAAAACCTGCAGCACGCGCTCGTAATCTTCGGGGTTGGTGATCTTGTAGCGGCAGGAGCCGAGGGCCGAAGCCGGCGTGTAACGCAGGCCGCGGATGGCTTGCTGAGATTCTTCCGCGAGGTCGATCAGCTCTTCGTTCAGGATGCCCTGAATGCCGTTGAGGCCGCCGTAGATTTCCTCGATGCACCCATGATTGAGTGCCTCGGTGACGACACCAGCGAGGCTGGCGTTGATGACTGCGGTCGGACCGCCCGATTGGGCGACCAATACATTACCGGTAAGTTCTTCTGACATAGCTATAAAGGATTCGGGATCTGAAGCAAAACCGCAGAGATTGGAGTCGGCCTAATAGTGATGCAACTTAAAAAACGGCGTCTGTGCACTGAGCCCTCAAACTAGTCTTTGTGATTAATCCGGGGACGCTGCGGGTCAATTAATCCCGTTGCTCGTCCTGCGCGGAGACGACCAGGCGGTTGGCCAGCCAAATAAGGCGTTCGCAGCCGCCGAGCAGGTGAAGTGCGGCGCCTTGCTCTTCGCGGCAGCAATCTGGGGCGGGGTCCAGGAAGTTTTCGCGCAGGCGGGCCAGTGCGCCGCCGCCGTCGGCGGAGACGTGGAGTGCGAGCTCGATGTCGTCTGGGTCCTGCGAAATGAGCGCATCGTAAATCGTCAGCCAGGCGGCTTCGAGGCCCTCCAGCGTGCGGTGGATCAGCGTATCGGAGCCGCGGAGCAACTGCTTGGCGCGGGGGAGGACTTGGAAAAACTCGCGCTCCAGCGCGCAGAGGAGGTCGTGTCGCTCCAGGGCGCGGGCAAGGGCACCGGCATTTTTGCCGCTCTGGCGTTGGTCCATGAGACCATGCATGACTTGGGCAATTTCCTCAGCGACTTTTTCAAAGTTCCGGTGCTGCTGCTGGGCGACTTCGGGGGCGTTGCCCTCGGCCCCAGCGGGGAGGCGGAAATAGCGGTCGAGGCGGCCGGCAAGGCGACGATGCTCCTGGCCGATGAGGTCGAGGCAGGCGGCGGGGTCTTCCTCACAGCGGGGGTAGAGGTAGCGCGGACGGTCTTCGGCTTCGTTGGATTCCGGCGGGTATTTTTTCAACAACAGACGCTCGATGCGGCGCTCGCAGAGGAGTGTTACTGCGCTGGCGACGAGGCACCAAAGCAGGTTGACGAGGGCCAGTTCCTGCGCGAGGGGGAAGTCCAGCAAGCGCAGGCCGGCCATGACCAGCGGCACGCCGCCCCAGACTTCCAGGAAAAACAGCGGCGTGAGCACCGCCGTGCCGATCCACCCGTAGTAAACCTGAAACATCGCCATTTGCTTGGCCGTGCCCTTGAGGCGCAGCGTCAGGATGTGGGTGATCAGCGTCGCGCCGAGGTTGACGCCGTAAATCGCGATCACCGCCTCGTCTTCGCCGAGCAGGGCGGACTGCGCCAGGACAATCGTCACCAGCACCACGGCGTTGCCCGACTGCGCGACAACGGTCAGCACGGTGGCCACGAGAAACACCAGCAGGTAGCGGCCGTGCGCACTGAGCATCAGGTCGTGGAACCACGCGTGCGTGTAGAGCTGCTCGCCGGTGGACTGCATCAGGAACAGGCCGAAAAACAGCAGGCTGATGCCAAACACAAAGCCCACGGCGTCGCGGTAGTGCCGGGGCTGCTGAAAGGCGTAAAGGATCCCCGCGAGCCCGACCACGTAGGCCGTGAACACATTGAGCGGCAGCGTCAGGAAAAAGATCAGCACGCAGGTGCCGGGGTTCGACCAGTTGAGCGCGGTCAAGGCGCGGCGCGAAGGCAGGAGCCCGGTGTTGACGAGGCTGATCGTCAGGTAGGTCACGGCGGACGCCGTTTGGGCAATTGCGCCGATGCAAAAGCCCCACCAACCGGCCTTTACGGGGTTGTCCGTCAGCCCGGCAAAGATGTCGCGCAGCTTGCGGCCGGCCATCGCCCGCAAATGCCGGTCGAGCAGGGCGGTTCCAAAAAAGAACAACCCCAGACCTGCGAGCATGGACCCGATAAGCGACGACATGCGCGCGAATCTGGCGCAATATCTCCCTGTAATCCAGCACTTTATGCTGGATTCTTCACCGCGCGTAGTCCGGTGGGCCGCCTACTCTCCACTGGGGTGGCGGCCCTGCTGCTACGCTGGGGTGCCGGGTTCCTCAGAACCCGATGCCGATGAGCACGAGCACCATGAGCAGTCCGAGTCCGGCCACAATGCTGAGAAGGATCATCTTTTCCTTCGGCGTCAGCGGCATGCCGTCTTCGTACGTGCTATGCTCCTCATGATCATCATGCGTGAAGTGCATATCGGGGTTCATGAGAACAGCTTATCCCGCAGCCCTTGATCTGGCAAGATTATTAATCGGATAGAAGGGGGGCTAATGTTCCGCTAAGTGTGTTTCTCGCAGCAATGTAAAGCCCTCTGCATCAGTGGATTGCAGTATTGAAAAAAGTGCCCCCTCCCGATTGGGGAGAGGGCTATAGGGCAGTCGCTGTCACACGACCTATGGTCAGGGGAAGGGAGACAAAGCAGATGGTTGCTGCTATCTTGCTATGGTATGGAAATGTCCTAAGCGGTCTTGGCCTTGAAGAGGCTGCCCATGTAGGCGGGCAGGCCCATCAGCTTGCCCAACGCTGAGAGGCGCGCGCCTTGGCTCTCCAGGTAATCAACCACATCCTGCCGGCCAAACATCGCGGCGAGGCGGATGGGCGTCATGCCGCCGCCGTTGTCCGCATGGATGTCTGCGCCTCGCTCCACGAAGAGCTGCACGATGTCGAGATAGCCCTTGAAGCAGACGCCGCCCAGCGGGGTTTGCCCGCGGTCGTTGCGGCGGTCGACTTCAGCGCCCTTGTCGAGCAGCATGCGCGTGGTCTCCAGGTTACCGTTATAGCTGGCGAGCATGACGAGGCTTTGGCCCTTGGCGTCGGCCAGATTGGCCGGCAGCCCGGCGTCGATCATCGCCGATAGCTGTTCGGTTTCGCCTTGGCGCGCCATGTCGAGCGCGAGCTTCTGCAGCTCGACATAGCGTTCCTCTTCGGTGGGGGTTAAGAGCGTCTCCATGACTACGTCCCCACAGTCGCGGCCCCGGCAGCCTGGTTTTCGACGCCCAATGCCTGGGCAACGCCCTCGGCGTAGGCGGGATCGGCGCGGTGGAAGTGCACCAACTGGCGCTGGACGATTTCCTCCGGCACGCCGGTCATGGCGTCGGCAATGTTGCTGAAGAGGCGCTGCTTCTGCGCGTCGTTAAACATGCGGAAGAGGTTGCCCGGCTGCGTGTAGTCGTCGTTGCCGTCGCGGTGGTTGTAGCGATCGGCATCGCCACTGATGCGCAATGGCGGCTCGGCGACCGACGGGTCCTGCTGCGGGCCGTCGAAGCTATTGGGCTCGTAATACGCGTCCGGGTTCTCGTTGAAGTTGTCGAAGAAACGCATCGAGCCGTCCTTGTGGTAATGGTTCACTGCGGACTTCGGGCGGTTGACCGGCAACATCTCGTAATGCGTGCCCAGGCGGTAGCGGTGGGCGTCGGCGTAGGAGAACACGCGGGCCTGCAACATCTTGTCTGGCGAAAAGCCGATGCCGGGCACGACGTTCGATGGCGAGTAGGCGGCCATCTCGATCTCCGTGAAGTAATTTTGCGCGTTGCGGTTGAGCTCCAGCACGCCGACTTCGATCAGCGGATACTCGCCGTGCGGCCAGACCTTGGTCAGGTCAAACGGGCTGTAGCTGGTCTTCTCGGCGTCCAGCTCGGGCATCACCTGCACGTAGACATCCCACTGCGGGAAGTTGCCTTCCTCGATCGCGCCAAAGAGCGCTTCCTGGTAGCTCTCGCGGGTCTCGCCAACAACATCAGCGGCCTCGGCGTTGGTCAGGTGCTGGTGGCCTTGGCGGGTCTTGAAGTGGAACTTCACCCAGAAGCGCTCGCCCTCCTTGTTCCAGAACGAATACGTGTGCGAGCCGTAGCCGTTCATGTGCATCGGGTCGGTCGGGATGCCGCGGTCGCTCATCAGGATGGTTACCTGATGCAAGCTCTCGGGCGACAGCGACCAGAAGTCCCACGCCGCGGTGTTGGAGCGCAGGTTGGTCTTCGGGTGGCGCTTTTGCGTGTGAATGAAGTCCGGGAACTTGTAGGGATCGCGGACGAAGAACACCGGCGTGTTGTTGCCGACTAAGTCCCAGTTCCCCTCGTCGGTGTAGAACTTGAGCGCGAAGCCGCGCACGTCGCGTTCGGCGTCGGCGGCGCCCAGCTCACCGGCCACGGTAGAGAAGCGGGAAATCATTTCCGTGGTCTTGCCGACCTTGGAGAAAATGCTCGCGCAGGTGTATTGCGTGATGTCGTTGGTGACGGTGAACGTGCCATGCGCGCCCCAGCCCTTGGCGTGCACCACGCGTTCCGGGATGCGCTCGCGGTTCTGGTGGGCGAGCTTTTCAATGAGCTGGTAGTCTTGCATCAGCAAGGGCCCGCGCGGCCCGGCGGAAAGTGAATTCTGGTTGTCGGAAATGGGGTTTCCGGCGGTGGTGGTCATGCGCTTCATGTGCGGTGCTTTCTTTGATGTTGGTTCAATGCCAAGCGGCTGCTTTAGCCCCTGTGATGATGCGATTATGACAAATTTTCCGCCATAGGGCCAATATATCGTGGGTATTAGATGTATAGGTAAAAGCTATCGCAGGGCGCGCGACGATAGGCGGTGGGTTTCTTGGGAAACGGGTAGGGGCCGTAGGGCTGGTGGGTGTTTTGCTGGGGCTAGCCGATCATTCGGACTGGGCTAGCGTTTGAAGTATGGTAAGGCGGGGCTGAGGCGTCCATAGTGAAGCGAACCAGCACCGTTGTCCGCCGTTGCCACCACTGACTTGTTAGCCGTTTTCATTCGAGCGCCGTTAATGTCCGTGAAAACTTTGGGAGATTCAAACGCGCCGCTTCGGATTCAAATTCCTTCTCAGTGAGTGGACCAGTAACGCTGTTCGATGGCTCCGCATACTTGCTGTCCTTGGTCATATCGAGATAGAAGAAATTCGTGACACTCCGATTACCGTCCGCATGCTGCTTCGCAACGATGAAACGCTCGTCAAAGCCGAATGCGAAGACAGTCTCACTAATCCTGCCTACCGCCGATCCGTCTTCCAGATCATAGGAAATGCTCATCTGGTTATCCACGTCTACCGCGATCAAGCGATAAGGCCCGGTAATGTGCTCATCGTGGACGAAACCGCAGCCTGAGACGAGTAGCACACTCAATAGAGTCATGGCTGAAAGAAGAGTGCGCATATTTTATAGGCTAACGATAAGAGTAGCTGACCGTTTTGGAGCACCGATAGGCGGGGAACGAAGGGTCAGCTATTTCGCTTGGTTCGGTTGTTAATCTAGTTGATGTCGAAAGCTTCATCTACTGCTATTGGGCCACCTTCTCTCCAAATGGGCTTTCCATTTTCGAGAAGCAAATAACCATACCATTGCTTTTTTAGCTCAGGTGACCAAAAATTGACGAGAAAAAGGCATGAATCGCTCGGCATCTCCTCGCTAAGTTTGTTCCACTTTTCTCTCTCACTAATATAATACTGCTTCAGCGCTTTTACACGTATCTCCGCTTCCTCTGCGTCTGTATTCTGCCTTATTGCTTTGGCTTGGAAATCAAACACAACTTGAGCTAATATTTCCCTTTCAGGAGATGTGGCAGCAAAGCTTTCGACATAGCCTGCTAGGTGTGGGTTATTGCGGAGAAATTCCAGTTTCTCTCCATTAGGCGATAGTCCGAAAGCGGTAGCTGTCGCACATATGAGGCAGACAAGTTTGGCCAAAGTTTTCATTTCTCTCAGAACAGTATTTTTTAAGCGACGAAAAGGTCGTTGAGCAAGGTGGTGGTGAGTTGGCGTTTTTTGAGTAGGTATGTGGCGGTGTTTGTTTGCTGGTGGGGGTTGCCGGAGAATACCAAGTTATTGCCCAGCCATCTGACGGTAAAGTACTTTCTAACGAAACATGGCAAATGTGACAGGCTTCCCGGTGAGGAATTATTTTAGAAAAAGTTTTTTGGGAGCTTCGTTTTGAGCGCAGGAGAAGGCGGTTTCGCTATTAGTGAGCACGAGTGACTATTAGTCAGTGGCTCTCACTAATAGTGAGTGGCTCTCAGTGGTGCCGGAAATTCGACATAATGCGAAAAAAGTGCCCCACCGAGCCAACGTAGCCCACGCAGCCTGTGTAGCCAGCCGAGTCATTGGCGGGGCAGGGGAAGTTTGATATAATCGTGGGCATGAACCTTTCATTTTATCCACCCACCCAGCGCTTTCGCTCCGTCCGCGAGAGCCGGCGTCCGCCGTACGTTAGTTGTCGGCTGCCGCTGGTGATTCGCCGTGTGCCGAGCGAGAGCCGGCGCCCGCCGTAGCGCGCGGGTTAGTTGAGTCGTTGTGCGCGGAGGCGTTTCGTCGCTGCGCAGTTCTGGAACCGCTGATGGGGCTCATTCGCGGCTGGCTTGGTGTAAACAAGCCGGCTGGCGACGCCCCGAGGTTTTAATCTGGCGCATGGTTGCGCTAGCCAGGGCTGCGTCGCGTTATGCCAGCTACGCCAAGGCCACGGCGACGTTTAAGCGCGCGACACAACGGCGCGTTCATCCCCTGTTGCGACGCTGTCGGCGTGCAGGCAGGCGGAGCTGTGTTCTTTGATAAATAATTTCGCGGGTTTTACCCCCCCCCCCCCGGCCCCCTGCGGGATGCCAGGAGGAAAAAGATTAAAGGAAAAAGGAAAAAGCGACCATGCGCGAATTAGCGATATGGAGTGCGCCAGTCCTCTGGCGCTTTAGAATGGAAAGGAGCTGATACGGACCTTCTCCGTTTGCGCAAAATACTAAAAGCGCCAGAGGGCTGGCGCACTCCATGTCGAGCCCCTCGTGCATTTGCGGCAACGTCTTGTTGCATCGGTCCATTTCGGAGCATGACGCAACTGCGGCTTGCTTGCCTGTCATGAGCTTAGTCGAATGGTAAGCATCGCACTACCTTAGTTTGATTGATTTAGGCAGCGGGGCAGCGCGGACGGTTGAGGGCAACCGTCCCTACCTTTGTCAGACGGATTGGCCATTTGCCCAATGGGCAAATCCGGATGCAACGCATCTTGGAAGTTTAGCACCGTTCATCCTAATTCATTTGCCCAATGGGCAAATCCGGATGCAACGCATCCGACGGTCCAGCGGGACGCTGGGCTTACTTTTTGGCGGCTTTCTTAGCGGGTTTGCTGGCGGGGGAGAGGTAGGTCTTCTGCTTGAGCATGTCCGTGTACAGCTGGAGCAGGCGGACGCCTTCGCGGGGCTTAACGACGTCGGCGCGGGTGGCGGTGTCGATCTGCTTCTTCATGGCGCGGGTGAGGTCGGCGCCTTTGTATTGAATGAAGTCGAGCACCTCGTCCGTGGAGAAGCCTTTGATGGTTTCTTCGATGTAGAAGCCGTCCTCTTCGTCGTCTTCGAGGAAGACGTGGATTTCGTTCACGCGGCCAAAGAGGTTGTGCAGGTCGCCCATGATGTCCTGATACGCGCCGACGAGGAAGAAGCCGAGGTAGTAGGGCTTCTTGCCGAGCGGGTGCAGGCGGAGGCTGTGGCGGACGTCTTCCAGGTCGACAAACTCCGAGACCTTGCCGTCGCTGTCGCAGGTGATGTCGACGAGGGTGGCTTCGATGGTGGGCTCTTCGTTGAGTCGCTGGAGCGGCGCAATGGGGAAGAGCTGGTCGAGCGCCCAGTGGTCGAGCAGGCTTTGGAAAACGGAGAAGTTGCAGACGTATTGCTCGGCAAGGAGGGCGCCGAGGTTTTCGAGCTCTTCGGGGATGTAGCCATCCTGCTTGAGCTTGGCGTAGATGTCGGCGCAGATCTGCCAATACATCGTGTCGGCCTTGGCGCGGGTCGGCAGGTCGAGGTAGCCGAGGGAGAAGAGATTCGCGGCCTCGTCTTTCTTTTGCTGGGCGTCGTGAAAGCGCTCGAGCGCGCCGTGCCCGTCTTTGTTGTCGAGAATGTATTGGAGGTCAGCGAGGAGCGGCTGCTTTTTGCCGCCGCTCTTGGCCTTTTCGACTTCGGGGATCTTGACGATGCGGTCCACGGCCTCCACGACGAGCACCGAGTGTGGCGCCACGAGCGCGCGTCCGCTTTCGGAAATGATGTCGGGCACGGGCACATCGGCCTGTTCGCAGACGCTCTTGATGTTAAAGACGACGTCGCGGGCATACTCCGGCATGGAGTAATTCATCGAGCTCTCGAAGTTGGTGCGCGAGCCATCGTAGTCGATGCCCAGGCCGCCGCCCACGTCGAGGTATTTCAGGTTGAAGCCCATCTTGCGGATTTCACAGTAGAAGCGCGCGGCCTCGCGGACGGCCTTCTTGATCGTAAGAATGTTCGGGACCTGCGAGCCGATGTGGAAGTGGACGAGCTTCACGCATTGGCCGAGCTTGGCGCGCTTGAGCTTCTTGGCGGCGGCGACGATCTCGGTGGAGGTCAGGCCAAACTTGGCGTTGTCGCCGGAGGACGTGGCCCACTTGCCTTCGCCGGCGATGGACAGCTTGACGCGGAAGCCGATCTTGGGCTCCACGCCCATTTCGCGCGAGACCTTGATGATCGCATCGACTTCGGAAAATTGCTCGATGACGAGGATGACTTCGCGGCCGAGGCGGATGCCGAGCAGGGCGGCGCGGATGTAGGCTTCGTCTTTATAGCCGTTGCAGACGAGGATGTCGCCCTTTCGGTCAAGTTGGGAAAGGGCAATGAGCAGCTCGGGCTTGGAGCCGGCTTCGAGACCGAAATCGTAGTCGCGCCCGGCGTCGAGGATTTCTTCGACGACTTCTCGGAGCTGGTTGACCTTGATCGGGAACACGCCGCGGTAGTGCCCGGCATAGCCTTCTTCCTCAATGGCGCGGTGGAAGGCCTCGTTGAGCATTTCCACGCGGCGGCGCAGGAGGTCCTGCACGCGGATGGTCAACGGCGGGCGCAAACCATACTCAGCCTCGGCTTCGGCGAGGACATCGGCCAGGCGAATGCTGGGGCCGTCTTCGCCCAAGGGGCGCACGCAGAGGCAGCCGGTATCGTCCGCGGTGAAGTGACCCTGGCCCCAGCGGGGCAGGCCGTAGTATTCAGCGGATTTCTGGGCGGACCAATCGGACTTTTGGGAAGCAGGCATCAGGTCGCGTTAACGTGTGAGGTAAACGGCAAATCGTCAAAGGCGAAAGCGGAGTAAGCGACGAATTTTCAGCGTTGTTATTTATCTTGTGGGCAGTCGCTGAAATCGTCTGGGCCGAGGATGCCAGGGTAGTGTTCCTGCCCGCATTCAGGGCAAAGGCTGTGGCTGAACTCGGCCGTGGAATGGTCGCGGATGTAGGACTCGATTTCCTGCCAATAGCCGCGGTCGTTGCGGACTTTTTTGCAATACGAACAGATTGGGAGGAGGCCGCGCAGGGTCTCAATTTTCTCCAGCGCTCCCTCCAGTTTGACGCGGCCAAAGTGTTCGCTCTGCCATTGCTGAAATTCCGCAATGCGTGTTTGGTGGAAACGCCAGTTGACGTAGGCTCCGCAGATCACGGTTATGGGAAAGACCAGGGAGGCCTCCCACCACATTTCGCTGAAGCCGCTGTGTGCATAGAGCATCCAGACGTGGAGTGAGGCAAAATATGCGCCCGAGATCATTTGGTAGCTCAGCCGGTTGGGCATGAAAATGAAGATCGCGATCAGGTAGGCGAGGTCAGCCAGTGAGTTTTGATAGCCGGTGGCGGGCAGCAGGCTGTCGGTCCACACAAAGAGCGAGCTGGTGATTAACTGCCAGGCAAGCACCAGACTTTGCAGCATTGGGGTGGACCGGATGAACGGGATCCAGCTCGCGAACGCTAAGGAGAGAGCCAGAAGTAGTGAGCGCATCAGCACAATGCGTCCACTATCCAGACTGCCATGTGGCATATCGAGCTCCTCGACGATGAATGCGAAGTTAACGAGGCCGATGAGAACGACCGCCGTGATGATTAGCCGACAATCTGCCTTGGCGTAGCGGCAGTGGATGGCGTTATCCAATGCACGGCCTTGAAGCAGAGGCGGCTCGGCTTGGGGAATGGAAGCTAGGCTATCGTCGTTCGAATCGGCGATGGACATTCGAGAAGATGGCTTGGGGAGAATCGAGAGGACTATATCATTTGAACTCTTGCCAGTTGCTTAAAGCAAAAAACGAAGTTTTAGAGAAAATAATTTCAGGGCCATATATCGCAAAGTGTCCTTGTATTGGGGTTGGAAAGATATCCGCATTGATTACAGTATTTGAAACGCCGCCGTCACTCCAGCCATAGTCATGGAAAGCGCGGGCGCCGTCGCTTACATGAGTAGCGATTTCCACCATGCGCTCGTTGCCAGCGTGCTGGCGCATCATCCCGGCGTAGAATCTCCAGGCAAAAAACAGCGCGACAAGCGCGGAAACCGGGGCAATCCAGAAGAGGGGGTAACTCATATCAGGTGCGGGGTTGGGTATGACTGTCGGCGGGCGGCACGGCGGCCACCCGCGGGTGTGAGGAAATTTTCTAGAAAGCTGCCATTCAGCAGCTTGAGCTAAGATTCAGTGTAATCGCTTTTTTAGTTTTCGCAAGGATGATTACTTAGCTGACATTAGGATATACCCGTAGGCGAATTGGGTTGCGCTGGTATCTGTATTACAATGAACTGTTGGCATGATAAGAAATCTCGTGGTCGGCCTTTGGGGGCTGGCGTTATTGTTTTTTACGGGTTGTGAGAGCGCAGATACCCCCAGCGGCGCGGCCCAATCCACGCCGATGGGCGAGGACTTCTCCGGAGAAGTGGCGATCCTGCCCGCCGATGTGCTGAGCTACCTGCCTGAGCGATTTGAGTACCTCTACCCGATGGTTAACGAAGCCGCTGCGCGTTCCTTAGAAGCGCAGGGCTATCAGGTTATTGATGGGAGCGCCGTGAACTCCGCCTTGGATGCCAATGGCGGGGCGTTGCGCAAGCAAATTGCCTCCTCCAATTCGCAGCAAATGAGCCAGGGCATCACCAAACTGATGGGACAGCTGGGCAGTGGCCAGTCCGTCGATGCGCTGGTGATTCCGCAGGTGTTGGAGCAGTCCATGACGCTGAGCAAACCCTACCAGGGCGCGAGCTGGGGCGGCGTGCGTCGGGAGTTTCATGTCAACGGTGACCGTAATGTGGGCAGCCAAATTCAGGTGGATACGGCGTCTGTCGTGGTTGGCGTTTACAACCGTTTTGGGCAGGCAATCTACTTTGGGCAGGGCGGCATTGATTTTCTCGAAAACGCGACGCAGGCAGGGAGCAACCTCTACCTGACGCCAAAGCTCTCGGGGCAAATTGCTACAGCGGACGTCAAGGATGCGCTGGATAAAGCCTTGGCGCGCTGGCAGATCGAGTATTCAAGCCTTTTGGGGCAGAGAGATTCTGCGCACGCATACTAGACACACAGGCTGTTATCATGGTGGTCAGTGTTGGTAAATGGAGCTGATTCGCGCTTGCTTTCCGGCTCCCCATCCGTTTGTGTGCCCGATTTCCCGTATTTAATCATGCTCGAAACACCCACCTTCGCATCAATTCTCACTCTTTTGGCCCAAACTGAAGGCGCGCCGGGCGGCTTCGAACTCAAGGGCCTGCTGATACCGATACTTTTCGTGGCCGGTTTCTGGTTCCTGCTCATCGCTCCGCAGCGCAAGATGCAGAAGCAGCACGACAAGATGGTCACCGAGCTCAAGAACGGTGATGAAGTCATGACCAAGGGCGGTGTCTACGGCACGATTGTCAACGTCAAGACCGACCGCCTGACCATTCGGGTGGCGAACAACACCAACATCGAACTTTCCAAGCCTTTCATCCAGACTGTGGTCAAGAAGAAGGGCGAGCCGGAGAAAACCGAAGAAAAGAAGTAGTTATTTCGGCGAAATTTTTGTTTTTATACCAGACCAACTTAATCCGGTCTAATAGCCATACCCATGAAAAATTCCATCATTTGGAAACTCATCCTTACCGCTGTGATCATGGCTTGGGCGGTACTCAGCCTGTTCCCCGTTAATGACACGGACTTCCGCGATTACATCATCGCGGAGCCAGTCACGAACAAGGCCGAGTTCGACAAGCTCGTTGCAGAAGCTGACACCAAGGTAACGGAAAACTACGCATTCGTCGCAGCCTTGCGCGATACGGCCAACGAACAGCAGATCAACCTCCACGAAGAGTTCTTCCCCTACGTTAAAATGGTGCGGGAGCCCAACCTCGTGCGTGGTAACAAGATCATCACCGACTATCTCTACGATCAGTCGCGTGGTAAGCTGCACCGCGGTCTGGATCTCGCCGGAGGCGTCTCGCTCGTCTTGAGCATTGACGCAGAGGCCGACCCCAACGCGCAAAACAGCCGCCTCGAAAAGGCTGTTGAAATTATTTCCGACCGTGTGAACGGTTTGGGTCTGGCCGAGCCGGTCATCCGCCCGCTCCCGCCGAACCGCATCGAAGTGCAGCTGCCGGGCGTCAACCTGCAGCAGAATCCGGAGCTCGTGGTCAACCTCGTGAAGGCTGCCCGTCTGGACTTCCGCACCTCGCACCGTTACCTCCAGCCCACCGCGCAGGACGCCATTGGCGACCTGAAGAGCCTGCCGCTCAACCCCGGTCAGCCCGACGGCCCGACGGCGATGTATGAAGTTATGGGCGACGAGAGCACCAACGCGAAGACCGGCGAAGTGACCGTTTCCAAGCTTTGGGTGAAGAAGATTCCCGAAGCGCACGGCGACATCATTGAAGAAGCTTACATCGACATGAGCACCGGCTCGCCGAAGGTTGGCTTTGTCACCACTGGCGAAGGCGCGGAAATCATGGGTAACATGACGCAGCGCATCGTCGATGAAGATGCCCGCACGCGCACCACCGAGCTGCTCGTGGTCGTGCTCGACGGCGAACTCGAATCCGCCGCTACCGTCCAAAGTCGCATTAGCCGCAATGGCCAGATCACCGGTAACTACTCGCAGGACGAAGTGGTCCAGCTCGTGAGCGCGCTGAACAATCCGCTGGAGTTCGACCTCGTTGTCGACCAAATGCAGGAAATCGGGCCGAGCCTCGCGAAGGACGCCCAAAGCGCCTCCATCAACGCCGCGATTTACGGCGCTGTGGCCGTGGTTCTCTTCATGGCGCTTTATTATCTGTTCTCGGGTGTGGTCGCCGTGATTTCCGTGCTGCTGAGCTTGCTCATCGTTCTGGGCTCCCTCGCTGGTGCCGGCGCGACGCTGTCCCTGCCGGGCATCGCGGCATTGGTCCTGACGATGGGTATGGCGGTGGACGCCAACATCCTCATCTTTGAACGTATCCGCGAAGAACTGCTAGTGGGCAAGAACGTCAAGACCGCGCTGAAGACCGGTTACGACAAGGCCCTCTCGACGATTGTGGACGCGAATGTCACCACGATGATCACCGCGCTCATCCTGTTCACGCTTGGCGTGGGCCCGGTCAAGGGCTTTGGTTTGACGCTGGCCATCGGTATTGGGGCTTCGGTGTTCGCCGCGCTGATCATCAGCCGCGCGCTGCTGGAGATCCTCGTGCACGGCGGCATTGCCAAGAAGGTCATCCCGAACTTCAACTTGCAGAAGAGCCTGGGCGCGCGTTCGCTCAACTTCCTCGGCAAGCGCGTTCCGGCCTTCATTTGCTCGTGGGCACTGGTGCTCGCGGGTCTCGTGGCCATCTTCATGACCAAGGGCGACATCCTGGGCATCGACTTCCGTGGTGGCGCAGAAGTGGTTTTTGAATTCGATGAGTCGGCGAAGGGCGATCTGCAAATTGCCGCCATTGAAGAAATGGCCGTGGCACAGGATCTGGGCGAAGTCATCCCGGTCTTCCAGTCCGAAATCGGTCAGGGCATCGAGCGTTTGCGCATCCAAGTGGATGGTGAAGATGGCCGCACGGACGCCGTGGTCGCCGCGATGTATGAAACCTTCCCGAACGCATTCCCACGTGGTGCTGACGGCGAATTGGTAGAAGGCGTGGGCAAGGTTTCCGAGAACGTCATCGGCGCTGCCGTTAGCGATCAGATCGTGTTCAATGCGATTGAGTCCATTGCCTTCGCGCTGATCGGCATCCTACTTTACGTGGCGCTGCGCTTTGAGATCGGTTACGGTGTCGGCGCGGTCGTGGCGACGATTCACGACGTGCTGATGTCGATCGGTATGTTCGTCATCCTCGGCCAATTCTTTGGCATAGGCAGTGGTCAGTTTACCGCGCCGATGGTCGCCGCGATTTTGATGATCGTTGGTTACTCGATCAATGACACCATCGTTGTGTTCGACCGTATCCGCGAAGAGCTCGAGCTCAACCCGAGCATGAAACTCTTCGACGTGGTCAACCTCGCCATCAGCCGCACGCTGAGCCGCACCTTGCTCACCAGCTTGACAACCTTTGTCGCCGCGCTATCGCTGTTCATCTTCGGCGTCGGCGTCGTGACGGACTTCGCGCTGGTGTTCCTGATCGGCATCGTGACAGGCACGTTCTCCTCGATCTTCATCGCGAGCCCGGTCTTCTTCGCCTGGCACAAGGGTGATCGCAAGCATGTGACCGAGCACGAATACGCCAAGCCCACCTACGAGTGGGAAGCCGGCAGCAAGCGCGCAACCAAGGAGTCTGAATCCGATAAGAGCGCCCAGGCTCCGGCTTAATTACAGGTCTCATAAAGCTTTCCCAAAGCGAATGTCAGCTCCGGCGGCATTCGCTTTTTTTGGCGATTTTTGGTGGATTGGACGTTGGATTTAGCTTTTAAATTGAATCAGTTCCGTAAGCTATTGTATGTGAAGTGTTAATGGGATTTTCAGTTAAGTTTGGGTTGTGAAAGCAGTACTTTTATGCCATTTTAGGGCTCGTATTGAGGAATTTCATGGCATCTGGAGCAAAGTTTGGCGGCTCTTGATGGTCGGTTGACAGCGTT
Source organism: Cerasicoccus maritimus (assembly GCA_031296935.1). Classification (GTDB taxonomy): domain Bacteria; phylum Verrucomicrobiota; class Verrucomicrobiia; order Opitutales; family Cerasicoccaceae; genus Cerasicoccus; species Cerasicoccus maritimus. The sequence continues at coordinate 119,973 of JAVDPD010000013.1, read as the reverse complement.
TTTTGCCTTTTCGCTGGGGAATGGACTTGGCATGGTCGGGGGATGGACAAACCGCGTATCCTCCACCTGCCAACTGGCGATTCGCGCAATGTGCAGCGCCTCGGGCCCTATGGATTGGAAACGCTGATTCCCGAGTCCGATGAGCTGCAAATGACCGCCTACCGCGTAACGATTGAGCCCCATTCGACCACCGCGGTGAGTCACCACCGTATAGCCGAGGAGCTCTACTACGTGCTCGCGGGGCAGGGCACAGCGCTGCTCGACGGCGTGGCCCACACGCTAATGGCGGGCGATTTTCTGCGCCTGCCGCCGGGCGTGAAGCATGGTTTCGTGACGCAGAGCGAGCCGCTGGTCATGCTGGACATCCATAGTCCGGGTTCCCGGCCTGACCGTGATGTTTATTTCGACGGCGCGCCCCCGAGCGGATTTGCGGATAACGAGTAGGGCTGTATCTTCAGAATGATCGCTGTTCTAGAGCCGCCCCGGCACCTTACTTCATCACCATGTATTCGAACTTAATGTAGCAAAGGTAGTCGTCGGTGCTTCCACTGAATCGGATACTTTTGAGAATGTAAGACGTGTCCTCGTCCTTATCCAAAATGACGGGCTCGTTGACGCCGGCTGCACTTTGGCGTTTTTGGGCGGCCTCCATGGCATCCTTGCGGGCGCGCCGCTCGGTGGCGGAGTTGAGGCGCTCGTTAATCATGCGTTCGGCCTTGTAGCGGGCATCGATTTCGGCCAGGGCCATGGTGCGGCCGTAGCCCACGGTCATTTCCTGAATGGCCTTGCGATTGAGCGGTCGGTAGATGTCGTGTTGGATGGTGACAATGCAGTAATAGTTGTCTTCGTATCCGCTGATGCCGATGCTTTTGAGCAGGTAATCTCCGTCAAATGCTTTGTTGCGAGCTTGTTGGAGAACGGCGTCTTCAGAGCGCTCACGCGTACGCCCATAATCGATCAGAATTTCGCTAATGGTGGTATTGGGCTTGCGCTGGCGTGGCTGTTCCTGGGCGTTCAGTGATCCGTGAAACAGGAGTAGCGCGAAGAAAATCGAGATGGGTTTACGCCACATGATAGTTAAGCGCTACCTCAATTGGCGCCGCCAGTCAACTACCAGAATCCATCCATCTGTCGGGAAGCTTCGCCTTATAGTGTTGGTGGGAGAATTTTATTTCAGCGAAAATAATGCTTCAGCTTTATGCCCTGGAGCACTTTTCATTTAACTTGGCCGATCAGGTGGTGATCAGTTAGATGAAAAGTGCTCTAGGTTGTAAAAGAAATATAAGTCCATGATTATGAAATGGTAAAAGAAATTTAGCTGCTTGGAATAAGTCCTCCTTTAGTTACTCTTACTAACATACCCGAACTGCGAGTAAACAACCCACATGAAACCATGAATAGACTCCAGTTATTACACTGCCAGAATCCGCCGTGATGCGGATGAGCTGTATCTATTGTTTCCCTGCTGTAGAGCCGGGGGTTCGTTCCCCCGTTAGCCTGAATCCGTGATTCGGGCCCCAATACAAAATTCTGGCGATGCGCCCGAGCGTGGCGTCGCTGTACGCATGCAAACCGACACCTACATTACATGAAACAGTACCTTATAACCGGACTGGCGGCGCTGAGCTTTAGCGCGTCGGCCTTTGGCCACGGTTCGATGGCGGACCCCGTCAGCCGGGTCTACGAAATCTATTTGGAAGACCCCCAGTCTCCAGATTACCCTTCTTCCGAGGCCGCAATTGCGGTCGCCGGCACCCAGGCTTTTTACGACTGGCACGAAGTCAGCCTTCTCGTCCCGGATTATGATTACCGAGCGCACATTCCCGATGGCGAATTACCCAGCGCTGGGCGAGATAAGTATGCCGGCCTTGACCTTTTGCGCGACGACTGGCCGGTGACTCAAGTTGAGGCCGGACCTTACGACTTCGTTTATTACGCGCACGTCCCGCACGATCCCAGCTTCTTCGTGGCCTACATCACGAAGCCGGACTACGATCCGCTGCAACCTGTCGGCTGGGACGACCTCGTGCTGCTCGATGACTACATCGAGGCCAGCCTGGATAGTAACAACAACTACACCTTTACCCTCGACTTGCCTGAGCGCGAAGGCCGCGCCGGCATCTACGTGATCTGGCAACGCATCGACCCGGCAGGTGAGGTGTTTTTCTCGTGGAGCGATGTCGTCTTCGGTGAGGACAACGGCAACACCACGACCGACCCCACTGACGACATGAACATGGCTGGGCCGACCTCCAGCTACGTCGACTTCTCCGTGACAGATTCGTGGGATGGCGGTTTCGTGGGCAATGTCACCCTCACCAATCCCTTCGACACTGCCATCGATGGTTGGACGCTCGAGTTTGATTTCCCGAATGAGATGATCAACATTTGGAGCGCCAATGTGGTTGGGCGCGATGGTGATCGCTACAGCCTGACGAATGCTGGCTGGAATGGCAGCATTCCAGTGGACGGCTCGGTAACCTTCGGGTTTCAGGCCAGCGGCGATTCCACCGGAGTCAACCTGACCGATGTCACGATGAACGGCGTCGATATCTCCGATGAAGAGCACGACCACGACCACGATCACGGTTCGGATGACGGATCGACTGATGACGGCTCCACCGATGACGGTGGCACGGACGACGGATCGACCGGAGGAACCGATGACGGCGGCACGGACGACGGCGGCACGGACGACGGCGGAACCGATGACGGTTCAACTGGCGGAACCGACGACGGCAGCACTGGCGGCACGGACGATGGTTCAACTGGCGGCACGGATGATGGCGTGACCAGCGACGCAGGTTTCGTGGTCAACGTTAGCGACGACTGGGGCAGTGGCTTCACCGCAAGCGCCACGCTGACCAACACGACCGGCGCCGACTTGAGCGGCTGGACCTTGACCTTCGATTGGGCGCACGCGCCGTCGAACATTTGGGACGCCGAACTCGTTTCCGTGGACGGCACGACGATCACTGTGAAGAATGCGACTTGGAACGCTTCGCTTCCAGCGGGCAGCAGCGTTACCTTCGGCTTCAACGGCACACCTGGCGATGTCTTGACGCAACCGACAAACGCCACACTGAACGGCACGGCCATCAGCGATGGCTCGGACGACGGCGGAACCGACGACGGTGGTTCGGACGACGGATCAACCGGAGGAACTGATGACGGTGGAACCGACGATGGCAGCACCGGTGGCACGGACGATGGTTCTACGGGCGGCACGGATGATGGCGGTTCCTCTGGCGGAGACGCCGCGGCGGGCCTCACGATTGACATTACCAACGACTGGGGCAGCGGTTTTGGCGCCACTGCGATCGTGACCAACACGACTGGCTCAGCCATCAGTGCATGGGAGCTTAGTTTTGACTGGCCCTACGAAATTACCGATTACTGGAGCGCTACGCTCGTCTCGCACGAAGGCGACCGCTACACCTTCAGTAATGTTTCCTGGAATGGCAGCATCGCGGCCGGCGGCTCAATTGAGTTCGGCTTCAACGGCACACCCGGTAACGTATCTTCTTACCCGACCAATATTATGATCAACGGCGTCGCAGTTAACGGCGGCAACGACGGCGGTTCGGATGACGGTGGAACGGATGACGGTGGCACCGACGACGGCTCTACCGGTGGCACGGATGACGGAGGCTCGGATGACGGATCGACCGACGGCGGAACCGACGACGGCAGCACGGATGATGGTGGAACCGACGACGGCTCTACCGGCGGCACGGACGATGGATCAACGGATGGCGGCAATGCCGATGTTGAGGTCGATGGCAACTTCCGCAAGCGCATCGTGGCCTACTTCCCAAGTTGGGGCATCTATGGTCGTGATTACCACCCGACGGATATTCCCGCCGAGCGCCTCACACACATTGTCCACGCATTTGCGACGATCAATGCCGCGGGCGAAATCGAAATCATCGACACCTGGGCTGACATTGAGAAGACTTATGGCGACGACACGTGGGACCAGGAACTGAGGGGTATCTTCAATCAATACATCGAGCTGAAGGAAGCTTACCCACATTTGAAAACGATGATCGCCGTAGGTGGTTGGTTTGATTCGGATCGCTTCTCGACGGTTGCCGCCAGCGCCGCCTCGCGCGAAGCGTTTGCGCAGTCCGTCCGCGATTTCGTGGTCGAGTATCAGTTCGACGGTGTGGACCTCGACTGGGAATACCCGGCCATTGCGACCGATGTGAACTCGAATGTCTCCGCGGCTGATGGCGAAAACTACGTGCTCCTGGCGCGCGCCATTCGCGACGCCTTCGATGCACAAAGCGCGATTGACGGCAAGACGTATTTGATCAGCGCCGCGCTGCCCGCCGGTTATGACAAGTATGAGGAAATCAACCTCGACGGCCTCGCCGATGAGCTCGATTGGCTCAACGTGATGACCTACGATTATCATGGCCGCTGGGTCAGCAATCGCACTGGCCATAATGCGCCGCTATATCATAATTCGGCCAGCCCGGACAGTGACCGCTACAACGCGTCGTCCACGATCCAGGGCTACATCGACGCGGGTGTGTCTGCCGACAAGCTCAACCTCGGCATCCCGCTTTACGGCTACAGCTGGAAGGGCGTTCCGTCGACCAACGATGGTCTCTACCAGAGCGCCACGGGAACGGGCGTTGGCACGATTGCCGATGAGCCCGGCATGGCGGACTACCGCACGATCGCTGCGCTCGTCGACGCTGAGCCGTCCGCTGAAAAGTGGGACGAGGAAGCGCAGGTGAGTTACTTCTACAGCGCAACGCTCGATGGTGGCACCTTTGCCGGCTATGACAGCCCGCGCGCAGTGGAACGCAAGCTTGAGTATGTCGACGACGAAGGCCTCGGCGGTGTGATGTTCTGGGAGCTTTCCAACGACATCCGCGACTACGACGACGAAGACAGCATCATCCACATCACTTCCGAAGCGTTCGCTGAAGAAGAGACTGCGGATGGCGGCGATGACTCGTCTAGCACCGATGGCTCGTCTAGCAGCACCGATGACAACAGCTCCAGTTCTGATGGCTCGGATGATACATCTGGCGATGCGGAAGTGAGCTCCTTCAACTACGGTGAAGCCTTGCAGAAGTCTTTGTACTTCTACGAGGCTCAGCGTTCCGGTGAGTTACCCGAGGATAACCGCGTCTCATGGCGCGGTGACTCGGCGCTTGACGATGGCGCGGACGTCGGGGTCGACCTCAGCGGTGGCTACTATGATGCGGGCGACCACGTAAAGTTTGCGCTGCCGATGTCCTCCTCGCTGACGCTGTTAGCGTGGGGCATCGACGAGTATGAGCAGGGCTACGCCGACAGTGGACAGCTCGACGAGGCGCTCGATACCATTCGCTGGGGCACGGATTGGCTGATGAAGGCCCATCCCAGCGCCAACGAATTTTACGCACAGGTAGGAGATGGTCATGTTGACCACTCCTACTGGGGCCCGCCGGAAACCATGACGATGGACCGCCCGGCCTGGAAGGTTGACGCGGAAAACCCCGGCTCCGATGTAGCGGGTGAGGCAGCAGCAGCATTAGCAGCAGCAGCTATTATCTTTAAAGACAGTGACCCTACCTACGCTAGCGAACTAATTTCCCATGCTAAAGAACTCTACGCCTTTGCTGATTCCTACCGCGGCAAGTATTCAGACTCAATTTCGAACGTTCAATCATTCTATAATTCCTGGTCGGGCTACGAAGACGAGCTCGTCTGGGGCGCGCTCTGGCTTTACAAAGCCACTGGCGACGCTGCCTACCTGACTAAGGCCGAGAGCTACTGGAGCGCCGTGGGTGGCCTCAACAACGGCTGGACGATTAACTGGGACGACAAGTCTTACGGTGCCGCCGTGCTCCTGGCCCAGCTGACCGGCAAGGCGACTTACAAGAACGCCGTGGAAAACTGGCTCGATAACTGGGTCGGCGGATCGATCACGCGCACCGATGGCGGCCTGGCCTGGCTTGACCAGTGGGGTAGCCTGCGCTACGCCGCGAACACCGCAATGATGGCCTTCATCTACGGTGATACGGTCAACGATGACGGCGGCGTTTACACGGGCTTTGCCGCGGAGCAGCTCGACTACATCCTTGGCGACAATCCTGCGAACCGCAGCTACGTGGTCGGCTTCGGTGAGAACTCGCCGATCAATCCGCACCACCGCGCTGCGCATGGCTCGACGACGAACAACATTGGCCTGCCGGTCAACAACCTGCACGTGCTCTATGGCGCGTTGGTTGGCGGCCCGAAGTCAGCCGATGATTTCAGCTACGTCGATGACCGCACGGACTACATCACCAACGAAGTGGCGATGGATTACAATGCGGGCTTCACCGGCGCACTCGCACGCCAAACACAAGTATACGGCGGTGCGCCGCTGGCGAACTTTCCCAACTGATAGGCTGACGTAGCCATAATCGGCTTTAAGTTGGATTGAGTAAGATACATAGCCTGGGTGGTTGGTTTCAACCAGGCGAACACAGCAGGGCGCGGTAGCAGAGACCGCGCCCTGTTCCAGCTTCCAGCTGGACCGATAGATTTGCGCATTGCGCAAATGCGGTGCGCAAAGTTGGCGGATTGTTCTGGCGGCCTATGGGGACTGTGCTACGTTTCACGACATGAGTTCCCCGCTGTTTGAATCGTTCCAAAATTGCCCGATGTGCGGCTCGTCGAATTTGTCGGCGGGTGACTTAAAGCGCCAATGCGCCGACTGCGGACACGCGATGTTTAACAACCCGATTGCTGCCGTTGCGGTGTGGATTTTTGACGCCGAGGGGCGTGTGTTGCTCATCGAGCGTGGTCGTGAGCCGGCCAAGGGTAAGCTTGCGCCTCCTGGAGGATTTCTAGATGCCGGCGAGTCGTTGGAGTGCGCCGCGGTGCGTGAAATCGAAGAAGAGGTCGGCCTGAAAATCAAGGAGCTGCGTTACCTGATTTCACACAAAAACGATTACCTTTACGGGGGCAAAACCTGCTCGACCTGCGATGTGTTTTTCACTGCACAATTAGCGGAGCCCGCAGGCAACGGCGTTGTGCAGGAAGGGGAGGTCACTGCGATGTCCTGGCGCGCGTTGGCTGATATCGCTGCTGCAGACCTCGCCTTCGAATCGATGCGTGTGGCTTATGCGAAGCTACAGGAGCTCGTTCAAGAAGGCTTTTTATCTAACTTTGCCGAATCGGGCGTCGAAAGGCTCAGTTGAGCTTCGCTGGAGAGCGTCTTTACGGTCCAAGGTTCAGCATCTTTACTCGATGCCTGTCGCCTAACCGTGAATGAGTAGGATTTACTGTTTGTCGATGACGAAATCGTCCAGGTATATCCAGCAGTCGTTGGATGAAATGTAGTCAGATGTCGCATCGCCGCCTCTGAAAATATCCCACATTATTTGATCAATTTCTCTCCCTGAATTTTGGGTTACCCATCGGAAAGTTGCATTGTAGTAAATTGTACTGTCGTTGATTTTTACCTGAAGCTTGCCGTCATAATTATCATCGGTGTTCATTTTGACGTGAATCCAAATGTCATACCAATTGTCATCGGTAATGAAGTAACGTGTGCTAAATTCATCGCCATAGACACCAGGCTGATCAACGTAATAGGCGTATGGCGCTAGAAATGGTTGGCCATTGTTTATGTTGTCGTAGGTGTGCCAAACAATGCGGAAGGACCATCCATCGCCAGGAGAGGTATCCTGGCCGCCAGCATAGATTTGGCCTCCGCCAATCCCTGGCAGTTTGCCTCCTTTTTTCCAATCAAAGCCAGACTCAAATTTAACTTTATACTTAATGATGTAATCGGTCCCGTTATCAATCAGAACATCGCAGATGGTGCCTCCTGACTGACCTACCAAGTCCTTGAGTAACTTGACGCCTAACACTCCATTAGTTATCTGATGCCTGTCTTTTTCTTCGTCGCTATATCCGTAAACGTTGCCAAAATCACTGGTGAAATAGCCATACCAGTAGGTGCTGTTTTGCCAGCTGAAATAGACACTGTTATCGCTGTAGATGGTTGACTGCCCATATGATGAACCAAGGGGCATCGCGAGGATTGAGCACATGACAAGCTGCGTGGCATGTGACTTGAGGGCCTTAAAAAATTTAAGCGGAGAGAAACACGTATTCATGCTCTAGGTGAAGGGTTGAAGTTGCCGGTGAAATTTTTCAGAAAGCAGTTAATTGATTTGTACTTCCGAATCAGCAGGCGATTTTTCGTTGGTTTTGAATACGCCGCCGAGTGGAGAAATGTATGTAGCGCCTTCTATCGTGTGCAGTGGGAATGTGCTTCGAGTCATGGCCGACTCTTCAACGCTGAAGCCGGGGTCTTTTTCCAATTCAAAAATAGTAGTCCCAGCCTCTCTCTCTCTACTCTTGTTCAGGTAGAGCCCACGTCCGCTTCCATCGGCAAAAGTAATTGCAGCCCAGCGTGAGGAGGGCAGATTCATTTGACCGTCGACCAACAGCTCTGTACCCGAAGGTGATCCTTGCAGTGACAGTACCCGCATTGGCGTATTTTTGCCTCCGTCAATGATTAGCTCTTCATTCTGCTGTAAGGTTGAACCAACCGCGGCCCAGCGCCACAGAGTTTGATCGCTTCGAGTTGAGAAGCCGGCTGCGCGTCCGTGAAATGTATAATCTCCAAAATTTATCCCATTGCTAGACTGCCCCAAAAACCAATGATCTGTTCGATCTTGCAGGACAATGGTTACCATTACACCGGACCCATGCTGATTAAAGTCCCAAATCACGTTTAGTATTTTGGATACTTCGCCATCAGCGACTGGCTCATAAACACTAGCCCAGAGCGTAGGTTCGTCTGGCTGAACTTGTTTCTGTCGAAGCAGATGCCATCCAAGGAAGTCGTTCTTTTTGGATTCATCCTGATTGGTTGGCCGAAGGCGTGGAAGCCTGCTGATCCAGCTGGTTGAACCGGGTTGTGGTGCTATAAACAGATTGAGCGCTACATTGCTCTCGGTGCCTAGCCAGGTCATCTTGAAAGAGGACTCGGTATCCACTCTTTTGGGGGATTTGAGCAGAGCGCTCCAGGCTCCATCGCCAACTTTATCTTCATTCAATACATGCGCCATGCTTAAGCCAGCATCTACTAATTGGGCATCAACTGTTTGGACGACGTCTTCATCTTCCGTTTGCCGTAACATCGAGCGATGGATTGTGCCGCCTTTCAGCCAGAAGCAGTCAAGGACATAACCAGACCAATCGCCTGTAGCGACTTGGATAAGCGCGCGTTCGGATACTTTTATGCCTTCGTTGACAGGGCCAGGCGAAGCCCCTGCAATATAGGTGACAACGCCATTTGAGGACTGGCCGCTATCATAGCCTAATAGTGCGCTACGAGCCCATGCTCCTTGCCATACTCCGTAAGGCCCATCTTCGTAGGTCGTATCTTCGTCATACGCCAACGACACATTATGAGCGAGTGGGGACATGTGGAAATAACGGTTATTGGCAGGTCTGAATGCGTAGCCTGCATCGGGCAGGAGCTCTTGGCCGTGCCCCCAAAGTTGCAAACTTAATCTACTGTCGTGAATGTGCCCGCCGCCGTAGCGACCACCTCCGGTCAAAACCGGCAACGACAAGTGTGACTCGATATCGCGACCGGCTAGTGAGAAATGGCCGAAGTCTGGAAATTCAATGGGTTTCGGCGCCCTCGGTGTTGAAGTGGCTGGAACTGCCCAATGGGTGTCATTGATAGGAATCGGTCTACCGCTGGGCATTCGAAAGTCATTTTGCGCCTTATCAATGGCGTCGAGACGCTCCGACAGTTTCTGGACTTCCGCTTTGGTATACTGAGCCTGGCCAGAGAGCAGCCCTGCTTCAAGCATCGGCAACAGTGCTTTTAAGTTTCCGGTAACTTGCCTTGCATAGGAAACAGTGCCTTCTTGCCAAATTAAATCCGCATACCAAAAGTCTGATCCCCAGGCTAAATAGTTTGCGGTGTCATAACACTTTTGGAGCAAGACTTCGTCTTGAATCACTAAGGCCAATGAGGCGGCATGCCTTAAGCCAAAAGGAGTATAGTTTGTTATTTGATTAGGGCGATTGAGCAGCTTTTGGAAGGACTGAGAATATGCCTTGAGCCATACTTCAATGTCTTCCTTTCGTGCGAGTACCTCGCCACTTTTAGCTTTAACGGGCCAGATTGGGGCATCGTAAACTAAGCCAAAGCTGATGACCGCCGGGTAGGGAATCCACTTGCCTTCTACGTGTATGCCTGTCGGTGGTTGTGGCGTATTTCTGGATGCGAGGCCGGCTAGTATGGTTGCGGCTTTCTCTGCGGCTGCCGCATCACCGTTTAATCGATAGAGGTGGCTTAGCTGCCAGGCAGTCCATTCAATCGGAGGGCGTGCATGCGAGGTAAAGTTTGTTTCGTTAGCTGCTTGGTTAAAGAGCAACACATTGGAGGATGTCAGCGCGGAGGCTGCTTTTTCGCACAGAGTAGGAATATCGCTTTGAGTTGGCGGCGAGGTTTTCCATGCGGCATAATGCCAAGGTTCGTTCGCCAAGCAGATATAGGGTAGCAGCGCTAACAATAGGGTAGAGGTCTTCATGGGTGCCTTGAGTAATCAGTCTGTCGGCGCAAACGCTATAAGTTCTTTGACCTGAAAACATTTTCGTAAGTTGGTTCCTCGATGAACTGTACGCTGCCATCCCAGTAAGCTGCATTGAGTCCTGAATTGTGCCGCCAATCAGTTGAGGAACCCTTCACCTTACTTTTGAATTTGGTTTGATTATAGTAATCTGTCGTAGCTGTGGTTTCTGAGTCGATGAATTGAGGCGAATCTGGCGCGTTGGATATCTGTGTGCGTATCTTCCACGTGGGTTCATCTTTTAGTAAAAGATAAGAAATGGCATTCCATTCCGTGCCGTTGGTTTCGAACGCCTCAATTGCAGAATCGTCATCAGGGCATTGGAAAACTGAGGATGTAACTTTGTACTCATCATTATCGAGATATGGATAAACCTGCCTAAACCAGTATTTCCCTGCCTCTTGAAACGGAGTTGCGATCAGATCGCCATTGTGGTCATTCGAATATAGTAATGACGCCGAACTCAGCTGTCGGAGATTACTGGCGCAAACGCTGCGTTTGGCGCTCTGGCGTACGGTCCCAACTACTGGGATGAGGATTGATGCCAACACTCCGACAATTGCCATGACGGCAAGGAGCTCTACTAGAGTGAATCCTGAATGGCTCTCCTTAGGATAATTTGCTAGCTTTTGCATCTTGAAACAGTGAAAAAAATGGGTGGGACTGGTGTGCGTGGGAACTAGGCAAGAGCTGCTGATGAGGCGCAAAGTGCTTCGTCATTCACGAGTTGATTGGAAGCATCTTCGATTGCTCTTAGCCGGCTTTCCCAATAATATTGTGGTAAAGGAGCCACTACTTTTCCATTGAGGCATTGCTCCAATTGTTCACCGAATTCCCTACAGGCCGTTATGTCTTGCGCGAGCAGGTCAAAGATAATTTCTTCAATCCCACTGTTTGCTCTGGTTGGTTCGAGCTTAATATTTTCCTTTTGCTCATGGAGTTGTCGAATCCAGTCCCACGATCTATCTACGTGCGTAGTGAAATTGCACAGAAGCTGTTTGCACGAAGCGAGGTGCGTAGCTTCTCCTAAATCATCCAGTACGGAAATACAGGTCTTGATGCCATCCAGAGGAGCTTGTCCGTTGTGGAGGGTTATGGCCATGTAGGCCAGTGAATCAAGGGCGCCATCGATTGGAGTCACTTGAATTCTGCCGCTAGCATATCGGCTCCAGGCCGTGATGAATATGCCTTTCAATCCAAATTGAGCCGTTAGCGCAGCCCAACCCTGTGTAGCTTTTGCTCTTGCAAGCGTATCAGGCAGATTTGCCCAAGGGCCGTCTGCGCCTTTGTAAGAGGTGGCGCCCCAAATGGAGCAACCCAGCTTGTGAAGTTTCTCGATGTGGGGGAGCCGGAAATGATAGGTTTCTGGATTTCTTGGGTCGCCCGTGTATCCCCAAACAACCAGGTCGAAGTCTTGTGCGAAAACTTTTATCTGATCATCTTCCCATTGGACGACTTCATCGTGCCAGAGCAGGGGGCGTATGGAGTTATCTTTAAGGAGAATGAGTGATGGTTGTAATTGTTTTAAGTATAGTTCTGCTATTCCATAAGTTTCAATAAACTCCTTGCTTGCGGGGTGTTTACCCAAAGTGTAAACTTCATCTCCACCTAAATGAAAGTGCTTGATACCAGGGATGAGCTCAATGACATCCCGAATCATGTCGGCGACTATCTGAGGTGAACCTTGGGCTAAAGGGTGGAAAACATCGGTACGGTGTGGGACTTCTCGCATGCTCTCGTTACCGGGCAGGCGCAGGACATTCTCGGAATGGCCGAGGCTTTGGACCAGTGGAATGATCTCAATGCCAAGCTCATCACATCGCTTTGCGAACTGTAAGATTTGGTCTTTGGTGTAAGCATGTGGTGCACGAAGGCGTGGATCGCAAGACCACGGAAAGCAGTCCTCCCACTCTACTAATATAGCTTGAATTCTAAGCGTGTAGAAAATGTCAACCAGCTCCAGCAAACGATGGAATGTTGGGACTAATCCTTTGAGGTCCAAGTGTACTCCGCGAAATGGCACCGCTGCGGATTGAGCGTCGAATGCTAATGCTGTAGCCATATCTATTTATTGCTCGAAATTCACGTGAATGGGTGATTTTCCTTCGGCAAGATGTTGTCTGTAGGCTGAGGGGGGCATGCCTATAGCCCGGCTAAAAGATTGGCTAAATGAGTTGATGGATTCGAATCCGCAGCGTTTTGCGACATCTGAGATTGAAAGGTCAGGGCAATTGATCAGTTGTACTCCGCGAGTCAGGCGCGATTGTCTCAAGTAAGCCCCAAGGCTAACCCCAAAGTTTTCACGGAAAACTTTGCGTAAATTGCTTTCGGACATTTCGAGGTGCTTGGCTATGTCATCAATGCGCACCGCGAAGTCCATTTCGCGATCCACGAAGCGGGCTATCTTTTTTAGAAAATGGTTCGTTTCGTGTTCTTGTAGGTCAATCGTGTCGACAGGCGACAGCGTATGGGTTTTGACGGCCGATTGGCAGACTCTCCCCATGGTTAGCGCAGCTTCAAAAATGTCGAGTTCTGAGCACGGATCCAGGTAGATCTGGGTCGCTTGCTTAATGGACTTTAAGTGAGCATCCGTTAGCTCTGTCATCAGCCCTGACTTTATGGGCAACAAGTTCTTACTGCTGAGATCGAATGTGAAGAAAAGCCACAGAAATCCATCCTCAGGAACGTTGTAGTAACGGTGAAACGTTTCGGGGGGGATCAATGTTGCTGAGCCGGGATTGAAATCGTATTCGTCATCACCGAGACAAACCCGCGCCGACCCAGAATAGTTTACAACTAATTCGTACCTCTGGTGCAGATTTTGAGTGACTCGGGTTGGGCTCAGCTCCTCGGCGTTTTGCCGTAGAAAGAACATGTAATTGTTTGGCATCACACCGTTTTGCCAGACGTGACCGTGATAATGGTCAGGAAGGTCGCCAATGGCCTTAAGCCATTTTGGTGCTGTATCTTCTTTTGTCGGATGAAGTTGGGTATGATACTCTTCTGGTTTAGCCGTTTCCATTAATTTAATTTTGATTATTTGCTAAGATCGATAATATTAAATAAAAAACATTTAGGTAATGTCAACGATTATATTGATCCTGTGAATCGTTGTCCTCTTTGGGGCATTGTTATTTTTCATGCATTCGGGGTAGTGCTCTTCCAGTTTGGTAACGTGAATCTGAGGAGCCGAATGGATTTTGAGCTATCCTGATCACCAGGCAAAATGACTCCCAATGTCGGACGGTGGGGCGATAGGCGGACTACCGTATTTTGGACAAGCTTCCACTGGCCATCAAAGGAAGCAATTTTCAGTGGTGTTACGGCACGGTCTTGGTGCAGTGGCGTCCATGAGCGTGCTGATGGATTGATGGTTATTGGACTACTGTTTTTTCCAATACGGACTGCTTTCGGTGCATCCGAGTAATTGCAGAAAAGCACCCCCATGCTGTTTTGATCAGCTTCTGAGCAATCGATGAAGCCTATTTTAAATGGTGAAGATTCACTTGTTCTCTGATCCCTTGTTAGAACCAGCACACCAGAGGTGGAATTGCTTGGTAGGAGTAGTCTCTCGCGAGGAATGAATGTTGTTTTTTCTCCTGGTTGATTCACTCGCTCGTAGAGCGTGAACTGTCGAGGCCCATGATAGGCAAATGGCAAGGACAGGAGATTTTCATCTGCAACGACTTGCTGGAAGTTATCTGGATTGGAGCTGGTGCGCACCCAGCGCTTGTACCTCTCCGCATCCTCTGAGTGAGACTGCGCATTTACTTCAGTTGAAAACGGTGCATTGTATTTGGGCTGATTTTGTTGCTCCAGCATTAGTATGGCAAGGTCCACTGAAACCAGTGGATCATTCTCGGCATGTAAGCTGAGGCTTGAATAGCAGACTAGCAGCCCCAAAAGGGACAGCAATTGACGTAGTGTATGTGGTGTTGTTTTCATGCGAAATTCTAGTCTATCCATCGAAAGGATACGATGATGAATCTGCGGCCAAGCTGTGCATTGGTTTCTGAATGAAGTGCGTTTGTGCCATCTGCATTGTATGGGGGTGCCCAGGGCTCGTCGGCGGTATCTACATATTCGGGGATTCTTTGGACGATGGCTTCGCATTGTGCCGTAGAAATTATTTTGTCTGTGAATGGATCACTTACTTCACCATAGGCAAGAATGCGAAAAGTGTCAGAGCGAACTGTCATGGCAGAGTCCAACGTGGAAAGTAGGTCTCCTTGCATGAGGTATCCAGGCATGCCTTGGGTGGTGACTCCATCCAGGGCTTGGGCGTTTGCGATGCTGCTATGGTTCTCTGAAGCGCTGACTTTCGATGATTCTTCGCTTAAGAGTGATGCGTTGGGCAAGGCCGAAGCGATGGTGTCGCTATTCGATGGCTTGCGATCCAGAGCTGCTTGCAGGGTACCTTTAGCAACGAGCTCTTGTTTTCGCTCGGCTGGTAGGTCATCCCGTAGGGTTTGGCTATTGGATGACCAGTCTGCGGTGGGATTGGCTCTCACTCGATTGACAAATTGGCTCATGCTGGGAAATGGACCCCGGACTTTGACTTCTTCAACGATCGCAGTAGCAAGGGCTCTTAGTTCATGCTCGTTTAGGCGCCGAAAGCCGGTGAGCATTCCCTTGTTTTCTGAGTTTAGCTCCCCTGGGGAGAGGCTGCCTCCGAGCGGATTCATTAATCTGGTGTAGGGCGCGCCATTTTCTGCGTCTTGATTTTGATCTTGTAGAGTTACGGGTGCATCGAGGGCGTTCGCTAGAAATGCTGCCCAGGCTTCGATGGAAGTGGAGTTTACGTTAAATGCGCCATCCAGCATCAACTTCGCAGCATGTTCATTGAAGCCATCCGAGGTTTCTGTTTGGGCCAGGGATGCGCCGTATTCCAAGAGCAATGGATGCGCTGATTGCTGCGTATTTGAGTTTACTGCTGAAAGAAAATATCTGTCGTAGAGCGCTTCATTTACCAGATACGGTATGTCTGGCAGCCAGAATCTTTCAGGCTCATTAAAATGAGCGACCACTTCCTCTGGTTCAATCAGTGGAGATGCGATTGATTCTCCTAGATTAAATGCAGGAGTTAGGTGTTGGCCACCTCTCGGCTCATTGCCGCTAACGGGGCGTATCGCGCTGCTGGCGAGGTTTGCATGGCGCAAACTGGCAATATTGAAATACTCATCACCTGGTTGCGATAAGCGAAAAATCGCTGCGCGGTCGTTGTCGAAATTATCTGCCTGGCCGCCCACGGGTGTATAGGTTGGGTCTGGGTTGGGGTCGTTCAGTACTAATGCAGGCGTAAAGGCATCGACGGCATCGTAGTTGAAGAAAAGTCCGGAGGTGTAGGTGCTGGGCATTTCTGCGGAGCGGCTGAATGTGTACTCCGAACGAGGATTGTAGTGATAGCTCCAGCGGATTTTTTCGGCTCCAAATGCGCTATTGGGGAGGCCAAAATTATCGTCGGAAAATTTCGTTGAAAAAACCTGTAGAACGGATGGGACGGTCAGCGAGCCTTCCTCAAGGAAGCTTGCCGGCGATTCGAAATCAGCAGGGTCCGCAAGGCGCTTCATTTGCGATGCGTTAAATACCAGAGATGTGGCACCGCCCTTTGTGTGTGATAGCTGAAAAATCTGATTAACGAACAGTTTTTCTGGTGAGCTGACTGATAGCCAGCCGTCTTTTAGCTGCCCAATTGAAGAGGGTTCCAGTAGATCCCATACGCCGTTGGAGTTGTAGAAACTATTGGTGTAAATGCTTTTGGCTTCGTTGTCTGGAAGGGCCATTTTCATGGTTACTTCATAATCCGCAATGGAGTCTCCCTGAGCGTCGGCGTCGAGCGTTAAGACTACGTGGGTGCGTCGGTAGAACGATCCATTTGGTCGCCATCCAGGCTTCAGATCATTGGTGTTTGTGTCACTGGAATCAGCTAATTGGAAAGTTCCTTCATCGGGGGATAATATCACGGCTCGCCCGGCGGGTAAGACCATTTCGGGAATGTAAAAATGCATTGGCCCGATACTTTGATTTGGAGTAGAACTTTCTAGTTGGCCTCCAATGGTTGGTACATTGCTTACGACTTCATTTCCTGTTGCATTACGTATGGATAGTCGAATGCCGTAGCGGTCATGAAATTTGTAATTGCTGCTGCCGACGTATGGGCGGGAAATCGCTCTTAATTCCGGTATGCGCATCGCAACATTGTAGGGGTTCCAGAGCACGATGGCGGGGAAGTAGTAGTAGTAGATTTCCCAAGTGGTGGTATCGGCATCGGGGGGAGATGTCTGTATTAATGCTGGAGTGATGCCCAGTTGGGCTCTGGTCAGGATCGGTAAAATGCCGGGTGTGTTTTCGCTCGGCATACGCATGGCGACGATTTCTCCAGTTGCCCAGGTTGCATCGAGGAGCGCATTGCTGTTATCATTGTTATTGATTGTTTGTATGCCTTGGTAATGGTCGCGCAGGTAGCCCCAAGTGGGTTGAATAATTTTGTGTTCATCTGGAAGTGCAAATTCCGGGTAAAGTGGGGAGCTGTTTTTTGTTTCGTCTGGAGCTGCATTTCCATCGGTTTGTAGGGCTACGGTGAGGTCCTTTTTTAGGCCGCCATTGCGGACATCCGCCAAGACTCCAAGTGAATCTAAGCTGAAGTCATGATAATGCGGATTTGTTGTGTCGTCGGTTTCCGACGTGAATACATTGGCAAAGCGTGGGTCGATGAGCTGGAGCATCTCCATGCTGGTTGCATCGCTGGCGAAAGTATCATACTTGGCTCGATCGAGGTCGCGCAGACTGGTGTCCACCAGCTGTGGCGTTGCGCCGACGGGGTGTAGCCATTCGAAGGAGTTCGAGGGTGTCTCGTCCTTGATGGCTTTCCGGTTGATCTTGGCCTTGAGGCCTTCATCGCCAATCCACCAGGCATAACGATCATTGAATATGCCTGCTGTGTTTCCAATGAGTTGCTTTTCGACAATTACATCTGCTTCTTCAAAGGTGTATGGATTAGTAAAGTCTGCGGTGGCTTGGGTAATGTTGGCGTGGTTTCCCCATATAAAGCCCTCGTTTCCACTGACGAGGAAGGCGGGTGGCTGGAGGAGGTTGGTATCGTTTTGAGCTCCCGGCTCATGGGGCCAGTTAAGGTTCTGCGTTGGCCTTACGTCCCAGACGGCGGTGTAGAATGGATTCGAAACTGTCTGATCGTCTGATGGGTTAGTCGCTTGGTCATAGTCTTCGAGTATATCTGCACGTGCGGTTATCCGCTGGTCCGGGCCGGCCAGGCGTTGCAGTTCTCCGAGTGCAATATACAATCCTAACTGTGCGTTATGCCGTGCCTTATTCTTGGATGCTTCAATACTGGTAGTGCGCGTTTCGATGTTGATTAGCGTGCTGATGGAAAGCATCAGCATCACCATGAAGGCCATCAGAGCTAGAGCGATAATCAGTGCAAAGCCTGGCTTAGCGTCTTTGGTGATTATCCTGCTGTATCTATTCTTGGTGTATGGCATTTGTTATGCAGAGGTCGATATTCCAGGTGCTTTCAGTATAATTGCATGGTGGTAGTCATGCTCGTGTTCCGGTGAGGGACTACTCTTAGCCTATTGTTATGGCCTCGGGAGCGCTTCACCTGATCGGGCAACATCAACTTGCGATGACCAATAATGGCGTATTGCTGGTTTACCCTGGCGATGCGGCTTGAGCGATGTCGGTAAGATTAAAATTGATAAAAATATTGTTGACGATCGATAAAATTAAAATAATCCTTTTTATGTAATGTCAACGATTTACTTGAAAGTTTTACCGATCCTTATGCTCGGATTGATGCAGGTTAGTGCAGAAACGGTTGGGACTTGGGACTTCAGAAATGGTAATCTGGATACCGAAGCGTTTCTTAAGGATTGGGCTATTGGCTCTGTCGCCGCTGAGCAGGAGGGCGCGATTCAAGTGGTTCCCCCGCCTGGGCTGGTTGAGCCGGGGCAAGTCGCAATGGTTCTCAATGATGTTTGCGACAGCTCCGCTCATAAACTGAATGATGCAGATGGCACTCCATTGCTCGTCTATAAATTCGATAGTATTCCAGCGGGTGGATTCTTGTTTCGGGCCGGGACATCAGGTTCTCAAAATCAGAATGCCACGATTACATTGCTGTCCAGGGGGCGTCCGCTGCTAATCATTAAATTGATCAATAATACAACGGGTGTCCTAGTCAGCGGTACGGGTGAAATCGAGTTTTCAGATCCGGTCAGTTGGTTTAATCGAGCGCGTTCGTTTGAAGTATACTGGCATGAAAATGGGCGGGTGGATTTTTACTTCAAACCAGATTCTGGGGATCCGCTGGAGATTAGATCGCTACGTTTTCTCTCACCGGGCAAGCCCAACGAGATACAAATTAAAGTCGGCTATGGCAGAGGTACGGGGAAGGCTGTCCGACTGGAAACCATTTCACTGATTAAACAAAACTAACACTCAAGAATAGGCAAAAAATGAAAAGCACAACAGTTCTACCTCTGTTTGTAATCGGCGCCATTTGTAGCATTTCTTTGAATGCTCAGACGCGGGAATACGGATACTCTTTTTCAACTCCAGAGACTTTGGCCACAGACGTTGCCAGCTGGAATTATACATTAGACACCTCTTACAGTGGATCAGGTGATCCGGGCACCACGGCCAATATGTTTATCGTCAGAGGCGAAAGTGGAAGCTCTGATCATTCAATAGTGTCGATTGCTGGCGAAACGGCTTACTACGTTCGCACTGTAAATACTCAGAATACCAATTTTGGGTTCTATTTGATGAATCTGGATTTCACTGATTTTACCTCGGGTCAAGATGTTCTGGTGAGCTACAGCTTTAAGATCCTTGGCAATGATACCAATGGTGGCATCGATCCAAATGACTGGCAAGTTCTCTACACGGAAGGTACGACTGGAGTCGGGGTGAGCAGTTACACGGACGTCGCGCAAACTTTCAGTTTTCAGGATGATAATCAGACTTGGACGAGTATCTCGGGGACCTTCATTGTCTCGGGTGCTTCGGACCGTGGCGGTATCCTTATAAACGCTGGCACAAGTGGCAGTGGTTATACCTCTAGTGGTGGATACTATCTTGCTGATTATGCTGTTGAAGTTTCGTCGATCCCTGAGCCATCCAATTTTGCCCTCATGGGTGTGGCAGTTATTGGCGTGCTGGCGGTTGCGCGTCGTAGGATAAAGCGAAAAAAGTAATCCAAGGCAGACTGTCTAAGTATATTCAACTTCATTGAATTCGAACAAGTCGCAATGTTGTAGCTAGGGGGGCAGCACTGTGCTGTTACGCTACGATCTGGACTGATTTCGAGATTCAACGGAACTCGTAGTTCCTCCAATGGGAGCCACTCGTTATCTACTTTGCGAGTGGCTCTTTACTTAGAATTTTGAACTCAGAGAGAGTCGCTGGGATGATAGTGGAATACACTACATTGGCTGTTGGCTGAGTCTTTTCTCGGCTAAATCGTAATGTTAGTGATTTTGCACGCGGGGGAGCTCAAGGCCCAAGAAGATGTGTTCTCTGACAAAGTTGCTTAGAGGGTGCCACAAGTGAGTTCGCCACGAGATTTACAGTGAGATCGGGTGGGAAAGGATTCAGGTAACTTCGGTCTCTGCAACGAGTCTGCATATTGTTACATGTCTGCTCGTTTTACAAATGGCCTTCAAAAGGCGATGAATGGAGTCCAATCGTTGATTGATTAACCCATTCGGCATACCCTTTTGAAGAATAAGAATCCAGGCTTTGCGCTCGTTATCGCCCTCGTGTTGATGGCCTTCATGGTCATGCTGCTTTTGTCGTTATCCACAACTTTGATGGTGGAGTCAAATGCGTCTTCTGTTCAGCGAATCGATGCGGAGGCACGAAGCAATGCACAGTTTGCCTTGGTGCAGGCGTTGGGAGAGTTGCAGAAACTGGCCGGGCCAGATCAGCGTATCACGGCTCGAGCGGATATTCTAGCTGACGACGCGCCTTACTGGACGGGTGTATGGTCGAGCGATCCGGATGACGAAGCATTCAGCCTGAGTGACGATCAGACTCAACAGGAGATTAAAGATCGTAGCGTGCTCAAATGGTTGGTCAGCTTGCCCAATAATGGAGAGTTGGCTGTATTGGAGCCATACTTGGGACGTTCGGCGAGTAGCTTAGCCGATGATGAAATCCTGATGGCGGACGACGATTTGGACGGTACGGCGGTCATCTTGCCCAAGGAGGACATCTACAGTGAGGGGGCACTGAAGGGAAAATATGCCTACTGGATTTCGGATGAAGGATTGAAGGCCAATGTTTCGCTGACGCCGGAAGATGTACGTCGCGCGAATAATTTGGATGCGCGAAATCCGTCAGTCATGAACGCAGCATCCATTGATGGCATTGGTGCCTTGATTACTGATCTGGAGATCGGGCAGTCACAGCTGGGGGCAACGACCACCTTGTCTGAATTGCCTATTGTGCTGAATACCGATGATTCCATTTTGGAGGATTACGCGCATGACATCACGGGTGAAACACGTGGGTTGCTGGTCAATGTACGCGATGGCGGGTTCAAAAAAGATCTCACGGCAGCTTTTGAAGACACCGAGGATTTTCAGGATTTAATCGCGGATCATGGTAGCACTCAGGTGTTTGATGCGCAAGGTGGGGTGGCGAACGACAAAGATCCTGGTGGACCTCTTTGGGAGCAGCTACGCTCGTATTACACCCAACGCCTTAACGACGATGGAGAGCTGGAATCCCGCGAGCCAACGGATGCGCAGTCCGGCGTTTACCCGGTGATTGCTCAGTTTTCGCTTCATCATCACCTAATCATGTATAGCATTGGATCCGGGCAGTATCAGCCACGCTTGTGCCTGTTTCCAATTGTTGTTTTGTGGAATCCATACGATCAGCCAATCGCGTCTGAGACCTACTTTGTCAAAGTTACCGATATTAATACCTACAATGGCGCTGAGGGGATGACGATGGAAATCCAGCCGCGTATCTATCTGAAAGAAGATGACGGTCGACCGGACACCGTTACCTATACGAATCCAAACAATGGCCAAGTTTCTTACTACAAGGAGAGTGATGTATTTCCCAATACGAGTGATCCGCTGCGCTTCGAATTGGTAAGCCCGGTGATTGAGCCAGGCGAAGCGCTGGTGTTTTCGCCAAGCTCGATTTCGAAGATGGATTCGAATCCTGCCACGCCAATGCCGCTGGAAGTGGGGTTCTACGACGGTGAATATTTTTACTACGAAGATGTGACGCCGTTTACGTTGGATTTGCTGGGCGCGGAGCAGCAGATCGATCAGTTCGGCCTGCGGATGATGTCTGCTAACTACCTGCGCATTCGCCTGGCGCGTGAGTCGATCGCCAACGCGGAAAACAATGTGCTGCTTCAGCATGTTTCGGGGCAGAATTATTTTGTGACTGGCTCAGGAGGCGGTGGGCAGGGGAATATTCTCTGGCCTGCGACGGACAGTTCGCTCATCAGCTCCGCAGAAGCAAATCAGCCGATCATTGCCGGGCATACCAATTACAATTTAGCGACGTTCCCCGCTGCCGGAGCTTACATGCATCTCAAGTTGCCCAGCAACTATGCCGAGGTGAATAACAACGACGACCTTACGGATGCTCAGCGTGAAATAATGCCCTACGTACGCACGATAGCGAACTACAATCCACGCGCGCCACGCAGCAGTAAAACTCCGCTGGAGCAGGTGGACTACGGTAATAACCAGGGCAGCGACTTCGCCTTTAATCCAAGCTACTTTGGCAACACTGAAAACTACCACTGGTATTATGGCCTGCCCGCGAACAACTCCTACTTCAGCTACAATCATGGCGATGAGCGAGTGAACTTCAGCTATACGGACGATCCCAGCGCCATTACCGACGGCGGTTTTATTCTCTATGAAGCGCCTACGGACGACAGCTTCTTCCTTTCTGTTGCAGACCTTGCCCACGCGAATCTTACGCAGCCGTTCATCAACTCGAGTAAATTCTACAGCCATCCTTACAAGACTTACAACGTCCAGAACACCTGGCCGGCATATGCAATCGGCAACTCGTTACAGGATCCGCGCATTCCTGCTGGCCAAACGTCTCGCAGCACTTGGCCCGATAGTAATCCGGATCCTGCCGGTTACTATCACTACGATGTGTCTTACTTGCTCAACGACGCTTTGTGGGATGGCTATTTCTTCTCGGCTTATAACGCTGCGGATGATAGCAGCCACAATGCTCGGCACTCTTTGACAGACGACTTTGACCTGGGATTCGCGACCTCGGCGGCCGGTCTTTACGTGAAGGGCGCCTTCAATGTAAACTCTACTTCTGTGCGTGCCTGGTCGGCATTACTTTGCAGTGCAAAGCATGCAGCGGTGGAAAGCCGTGTCGGTGAATACGACGATGCCGCGACGACGCCTTTTCTCCGCGTGGCCATGCCCGATGGTGAACCCACTGCGGTGGATCGCAACACACTCGATGACGCGGTTTATAATGGCTTTCTCGCTCTAACTGATGATGATATCGAACGCTTGGCGGAGGCCATCGTTACGCAGGTTAAGGAACGCGGTCCATTCATTTCCCTTTCGCATTTTGTGAATCGTGTGTTGGACTCAGCCAATTACCAATCTACCCGCGAGGCGGCCTACGCAGCATCGGGCGAGGAAGGTAGGCGCGCGATGATGGTGGGCGCCTTGCAGGCGGCGATTGATTTGTCTGAGGTTAATGCGGTGTCGGCTACAGGGAGTTCGCGATTCAACGACGAAAACTACAAACTGGCTGAACCCGACTTACAGGAGTTTTACCGCGAAATGGATATCGATGCGAGCTTGGGTGATCGTGCCACTGGCGCAACCGGCTACCTCACCCAACTGGACTTGCTCGATGTGATTGGCCCGGTGATGAGCGTACGTTCGGACACCTTTGTCATTCATGCCTACGGCGAGTCGATTAACGCACTGACAGGGGAAACTCAATCCATCGCGCGCTGTAAGGCGACGGTTCAGCGAGTGGCGGAATTCGTCGACCCTTTGAATGCGGCGACCGATGAAGAGCAGGACTTGACCGAGATTAATCTAACCTTTGGGCGACAGTTTCGCATCATAGATTTCCAATGGATCGACTAAGCAAAGTTACTGCATGGCTGATGTTGGGCGCGGCGCTCTGCCTGGGGCAATTGGCACAAGCTCAAGGGGTGCAAGATGCCTGCTCGGTGGAGTTTCAGGTGATGGTGTTCAGTGCGCGCAAGCAGGTGTCCTCTGGTACATTGGCAAATGCGCGCCCAGCACACGAGCTGCCCGACTTGTATTTCATCGGAGCCGATGGCTATGAGCCAATTGCGATTAACCAAACGACGCTTTCGCCTACTTACGCGTACTCCGGACCCACGCAGTTTAGTCTCTACGCGCGTAGAGATTCTGAAGACGGGCCGATTTACACGCCGGTCATCAACGTGAACTTCGGACGGGAATGGGAGCGGTCAATTATCGTAGTGACCACCGCCAGCGTCGGCGAGCAAAAGAGCCGCGCCATTGCGATTAACACTTCTGAGCAAAACGTGCCAGCTGGAACAATTCTGGTTTACAATCTTTCGATGGAAGAGCTCGTGTTGAAAGCGGGTGGGGAAATCTACAACCTTCGACCTTTGGCACCGGTTAGTGTGCCAGTATCCGGCATTAAAAACTTAACGCTTCCAGTGCAGTTAGCGCTGAAGGACGACGACGATTACAAGCTGGTCTACCGTCGTAAATGGCGCATGCAGCCAGACGTCAGCGGTGTCTATTTTTTGTTCACGCTCAGTGACAATGATCGCCGTTGGTTTATGCGAAATGTGATTCTCTGAAAATCGTTGCAGCGAAAGATAACGTTCCGCTTTTCAAAAAAATTGCTTACGCTTCACCAGCTGCAAATGACCTTCACGCTATTGGCCAGTGCGTTGGGTTTATGAGCGAAGCGACAGGCTTTGATTCAGTGTGGGCAGACTTTCGCCGTCTAGCCATTCGCCATTTACCATTTCGATGAGGTCAGATTGATCGGAGCCATGACTGCTGGAGCGGATCATCAAATTGAGTAGCTGCAAACTGCGACGTAGCAGGATGACGTTGTCCCGGAAGTAACCGGCGATTTGGCCAGCGTAATTCGGGTCCCACATGTTGATGGTCAGGTAGGCAAAATCTTTGGGCATGGTGTAGCCTAGCAACGCTAGCGTTTCGTAATGGTGATGCGTGTCGCCAACGACGACATCCGGCCGATAGCGCTCTACCCATTCTCCTACAGACGTATGCTGCGTGTGGTTGCGGAAATTACAAAACTGAATGGGAATGAGCTTGTCTGGATTGTTTTCGCGATGATGTCGGCAAAGCACGGCACCGAGGCGCTGGTTCATGGTAAAGGACTCGGGGTAGTCCTCGAGCAGCACGCCGATGCGCTGATAGCCGTCGCGCTTGAGCCGCCGCCAGATTTGTTCGATTGCCATAAACTCATCGTGCATAACGATGGGGCAGTCGGGTTGTGTTGCCGATACGTTGATGCTCACTGCGGCAAAGTTTTTCAACAAGTCGG
Organism: Cerasicoccus maritimus; assembly: GCA_031296935.1. Lineage (GTDB taxonomy): Bacteria > Verrucomicrobiota > Verrucomicrobiia > Opitutales > Cerasicoccaceae > Cerasicoccus > Cerasicoccus maritimus. Next base: position 94,813 of record JAVDPD010000013.1, on the reverse strand, counting down.
CGATGTCGTATGGCGCTTCGGAGATGTAGGATAACACGGCGCCGCTGACGCCCTTGGCGTCCATGCGCTGCATGAGTTTTTGGATGCTTGGGTAGTCGCGCAAGTCTTCGGGGATGAGCGTGTAGCCAAGAGTCAGCGCAGCTTCCCGATAGCGCTTGTACTCAAGCTCGTCGGTTTCCGTGAGATCCTTGCTGTCGAAAACGTAGCTGATGTTCAGTCCGTCGTTGGAGCGACGTCCGCGCCAGCGTCGCTCAATCAAAACCTGAAACCCGGGGTCGGGCCGGTAGCCCATTTTCTCCGCGGCGTCTTTGATCTTCTTAATGGTTTCGGGCGCGGTTTTGGGGTCCGTCCGCAATGCACGTGAAACGGTCGCGACACTTACGCCGAGTTTTTTGGCGATGTCACGCTGAGTCACGTTTTTCTCAAATGAATCAGGGGGAGTAATGTGGGTATTTTCTCGATGCCTAGGCGGGAGTCAAGTTTCGCTCAATGTATCGGTGTGGACTTGTGGTTGCTGAGAATGCCTAGCGATCCAAGGATGTGGCTAAACGCGCGGTCGCCAGTGGTGTATTTTGTTACATCCTTTGCTGCTTGAAGCGCATGCTCTTGTGGATAAGATTCCATTTATAACCCAGAACTCCACACACACCATACCCTATGCATCATATGAAAATCAATCCTCTGCTGGTCTGCGCGTTGGCGCTACCTTCTATTGCCTTTGCTCAAACTACATGGACTGGCGCGACGGACAGCGTGTTTTCTACGAGCACGAATTGGACCGCGGGCACGCCAGACATTTCGGGAAATGATGGCTTCATCACCGGCACAGGTCCCGCCGTGTCCATTGACAACTCGTTCTCTTCCAATGTCACCCAGACTGGGAATACCGTAACCTGGGATGTAACAGCTGCCAAGAATTTCTCAGGCGGCGTTTATAACCTCAATGGCGGCACGTTTGACTTGGCTACTTCGAACATCTTCATTCTCAATGGATCGACGATGAATGTAGACGGCGGCTCTTTTACCGCAAGTGTTGGCGCCGGCTCCATTCGATTCGTCGGAACAGCGGCTACGCTTAACATTTACAGCACTGTCAGCATGCCCTTAACGACAAATAACCAACGCGATGGCAGCATGCTCATTGACGGCGTTACCGCTACGTTTGGCACTTACCTTTACGCGCTTAACGGCGTCGTGAATCCGTTGTTGACTATTCAAAATGGCGGCACGCTCGATGTCAGCCTCCTGCAGTATGGGGCGAACCCGGATACTGGTTATGGCCAGATCACTATGGGCAGCGGCGTGAACTCTATTGTGGCTGCGAATACGACAGGTCGCTTCACGGAGTTTAACTTCGATTTCGAAGCAGATTCGGTGGGGAGCAGTATCACAGTTGCTGGAGCCAGTGCGCCAGACGAGGCCACTTGGATATCGCAATGGGCGGCTGGCAAGCTGACGGTTGCTGGCAGCAATAGTGGGGACTTTGCCGACTACTTCACTTTTTCCGGTGACACCTTGACGCTGACGTCAGTCCCAGAGCCAGGCATGTATGCGTTATTCCTTTCTCTGGGCATTCTTGGCTGCGTGATACGTCGCCGTCAAAGTAAGGCAAATCGATGCTGATTAGCTCGACCGCTTGCCGGTAGGGCTTGGGTATCAGTTCTATCCCTCTACGCACGAAAGGAAAGGGCGCTTCATTTCCCCGCATTCAATCGAATCAAGAATGACTGTTCGCTGAACGTTCAATTTGTTGTTTGAATTGCCGGAGTGGAAACTTTTCGGGAAAGCCAATTTGTGGGTAGATTACTGCGTTAACCAAGTCTTGCTCGTCAAGTCGGTAGACAAAAATAGAATTGTTGATGCGTGCAACTGGCTCCTGTTCAATCAGGTATAGCCGCAGTCGTTCGTCTCTTAGCTGCTCGTAGGACCTTAGGACTTTTAGCCAATGCTGAGGGTTGTTCTGGGCAATCTTATCGAGGAGTAATTGCATACTGCTTACGCCGTTAAAGAGTCGGGCTAGCTCTCGGATTGAGTGCAGGTAGAGTTGGTTTTGCTCTTCGGTCCAGGGGCGAGAAACTGTCTGATAAGGACCTTGTAGGATCGTGGCGCTCATTACGTAATAGCCAGGTTCCAGGCGAGGCATATTGTATGAATAATACAACTGATAGCCTGCCGAAAATAGATAGCGCGCATCGATGCCAAGGTATTCGGGATTTTCAGTGCCCAGGCAACCTAGATAGACCGGGATTTCATTGGGAGCCGCATTGTTTTCTGCGAGCCAATCACTCAGTGCACCGAGGTCCTGGCCCCAATCCAGTGAGCTATCGACTAGCAGCTTGTAACCGTTTTGAGAGCCTCCAACTGCAATATTGAAGAACGATAAATAATTAGGGTAAGCGGTGGCGCTTTCAAATACATACAGGGTCAATAATGATGCAATCGCGATCTGGCCGACTCTATTGCGGCGCCACAGGATAGCCATTCCTCCGATGAGGACTAGTCCGCATAGTATGACGGGCAACATATAGCGCAGCCCCAAATTTAGTGAGCTGTTTATTGCGACACTGCCGTAAACCAGTATGAAGATTACCAGCGGAATTGTCAGGATCATCCTCGTTACCTGTTGCTCCTTCTGTAACAGATCTTTGCCGGATCGTTTGAGCCAAATAAAGAGACAGAGTATGCCCAGGAGAGTTAAAGCGATCAATGCGATGGGGCTCTTGAAGAGTAGAGCGAGTGGGAAGAATGCATGAAAGCCGGTGAACGAATACTCGCCCATCAAGAAAGAAGGGCGTATATGGCTGTTCTGCAAGTTCTGCGCAACGCCATAGAGAAAGGCTTCCGGCAGTAGTTTATGGTTTAGGGTAAAGCGTATCAGATCGGCGCTGATTTTTTCAGCAGGAAGCACGTAATCCCAATCCCAGTTAGCGTTAGGGGCAGGCAGCTCTGGATTATAGGTTTCAAAGCGAAAGCCGTAGCAGGCCCATAATACAGTCCATGCCAAGATTGCCGCAACGGTCAGGGCACTCAGTCGCATGCCAAAAGTTTTTAGGTAGCCCCGTGCCCGATGCCCCTTACTTCGCCAGACGATTAAGTAATCCGGCTTAAGTATCGTAACCAGGATCAATGAGATGCTGGCCACTGGCGCTAGCAGAGCAGCGTGGTTTTTGGATACGCAAAGTAGCCCAGCGCCAATGCCCAGCAGACATATTCTCAGCAAAGTCAGTTTTTCCAAAACCAGCCCAAGCGCAAACAAGGAGAGGAGGAAGGTCCCAGCACCAAGCATGTCCGAAGTGATGAGACTGCCGTGGGCCAATATTTCCGGAAAGCAACAAAAGAGAACAAGTGTAATGAAGCCACCGCATATGCCAAATAAGCGCTTGGCGTAGATGTAAGACAGCAGGCCGATTAGGGCTGTTATGAGTATGATAACGACACGTCCGCAAAAGATTAGCCAGATTGGTTCAGTTTGCAGGTCATAGAAATAATGTGCTTGGGCGCTCCAGCCATCTCTGTTGGCCCACGAGTAGTGATCCGTAGGAATTGCGGGCGTGTCCATTGTTAGCATAGGAACGGATGCCATGCGTTGAGACAGCTGGCCGTTCTCAGGGTGCAGTCGGAAGTCGTCGAGTGTCCAAAAGGAGTAACCACCAATTAAGTGGATGCCTTCGTCATAGGTCATTGATTTACTCGAAACGCCATATAGCGCCATGAGAAAATAGCCACCGAGGAGCAGCATGACACAGATTCTTTCTATACCGACTTTCATCGCTGGCATGGTTGTCGGTAAATACGGAATAGCAAATGGAAACTCAGGAGGTTTCTATAGGTTTTAAATTCTCTGTTTGTGAGCTGAAATAATTGATATGCGTATGTCGGGAGAGCCTATGGCCACCGTAATCGTTGGGGACGCAGTCCCTTAAACGACGGTCCGCGAGCTTCCGATCTTTGGTTTATAAGGCCCTGCGGATTTGCTTGCCGTGATTTTTTACCAACGCATAGTAAGTGCCCGATGTTTCGTGACGATACAGGCATTCAGCAACCTTTTGGAACGTGGATTGACTCGATTTTCCGGGCTCAGGCATGCCCTAAAAGCTCCCGGGTTACACTTTCGGGTTGCAATGGCCAAATTTCGCCGTCGAAATTCTTACATAACCAATTGGTATAGAAAGGTTTGTCCCCATAGTTCAATGGATAGAACCGCGGTTTCCTAAACCGTTAATCTGGGTTCGAGTCCCAGTGGGGGCACCATATATAAATCATTGACTATCAGTGCTTTTGTAAAAAAACGCAAATAAGCTCAACCGCGTATAGGTGCGCAAAAATACGCTCAAAAGCACGAATAAACTGCAACACATCTGAACTTTGCACTACAAAGTGGGCATTGCCAGAGGTTCGCTCTCAGTGTAGCCTAGACGATAAGGCTTATGATACCAATGCCATAAGAGACTTCATTGAAAATGCAAAAGCCACTGCTGTTATCCCTCCAATGGAAAGTATTGAATAATATCCATTACGACAAAGAAATCGGAAAGTTTCGACGCCGAATAGATAGCTTTTTCGCTAGGATTAAGTGGTTCAGAAGAGTTAACGTAAGGTGTGACATAACATCTTCTTCGAATATGGGATTCGTAACTCTCTCTGCTATAGCTGATTGGGTGATGAATTGATTTGTCCGCGCGGCCTAAAGTAAATTCCCTCAGAAGTATGCCCAAGACATCTAATGCATTAGGCTGAGGCTGAGTCGAAAAGGTCACTCCGGACTCATACTGTGCTTCGCCACATCCCCATTAATCGAGCACTTTTACGTTCGCATTCCGGTGCATAATCCGTGAAGCTGACCAATTCACGAGATACCAGAACCACCAGCACCATCGAACGAATGCAAATCGCAGCAAACACAGTTGTTTCCCTGAACTACACGCTCAAGGACGATGCAGGCAACATCATTGACCAATCCCAGCCGGGCGCGCCGCTCGTCTATCTGCAAGGCCACGGCAACATCATCCCCGGACTCGAAAAAGCCCTTGAAGGCAAAGCCTTGGGCGAAGCGCTGGATGTCCGCATCGATGCCGCTGAAGGCTACGGAGAGCCCAATCCTGCCCTGACACAAGTCGTCCCGCGTGATCGCTTTCAGGGTATCGACGAGCTCGCCGTTGGCATGCAGTTTCAAGCTGGCACGGAACAAGGTCCCCCCATCGCTGTGCGCATCACTGCGATCGAAGGCGACAGTGTAACCGTGGACGGCAACCACCCGCTCGCCGGCATGGCGCTCAACTTCAGCGTAAGCATCGCTGATCTCCGGGAGGCAACCGAAGAAGAAATCGCTCATGGCCATATTCACCAAGGTGGTGGCTGTTGTGGAGGCGGTGGCCACGACCATGACCATAACCATTCCGGTGGTTGCGGTTGCAGCTAAGCCCAGCATATTCCATTTTCCAAGCCGGCGTTTAGCGCCGGTTTTTTATGGTTCATCGTCAAAGACGAGGGAATGTCGTGCAAAGAAGCGGTGAAGAAGCTAGAGATTAAGTTCTGGCACCGAACCATCCAGCTTCAACCCTGCTTCAATGAATGGAGATTGACCTATTTTCCCTGTTTTGGAAAGGCTACAGCCTGTAGTCATGTCGTTTTCTCAGCCACAAGCATCTTCTGTTGAGGTTAGAGCCTGAGGGGGGTGGCGTTGTAGCGGTTGCGGTCAGAGCTGCTTGCAGATTCATGAGAGGGTTGAGCGTCGAATCCGCGATTGCGATCTATTGGATTGTCGGCTGACACTGGAGCTTCCGGTTCGCCGGGTCGATTGGGCATTTACACTGGCAGGCTCATCAGTTCTCAAGAAACGAAAAAAGTCCTTAAGGACAGTATCGATCAGCTGCTTGCATCCAAAGACCCCGCCCAAGCTATGGAGGCGCTGGACTTGGTGCGTTCTCTGCCGAGAAGCGTCGGTAAGAGAAATGAGCTGTTCCGGAAATAAAACGGCCCGCTGTTCGGCGGGCCGCTTTTTGGGGCTGATTGTGTGTAGATGACAAAGGATTAGCCGAGTCCGTGGGGTGTTGCTCCGACCTTGACCTTCCCCTAATAATCAAGTGGTCTTTCGCTTATGTCAGAAGCCATCTTGACTGGTTACAACGTCCACACGGCAGAAGATCGCCAAAAGATGCTCGCAGCGATGGGTAAGGAATCCATCGCCGACCTCTTTACGGAAGTGCCGGAGCACCTGCGGGTGCAAGGGCTGCTCGATCTGCCTCCCGCGCTCAATGAGTGGGAGCTGGAGCGCCACCTGCGCGGCCTCGCCGGTGAGAACGAGACGACGATGGACACCCTCAGTTTTCTCGGTGCTGGCGCCTACGAGCACCACGTGCCCGCCGTCATCGACGCCATCGCGACGCGCGGCGAATTCCTGACCGCCTACACGCCTTACCAGCCGGAGATGGCGCAGGGCATTCTGCGTTTCTTGCACGACTTTCAAATTCTGTTTGGTAAGTTCCTCGGGCTGCCCGCGGTCAACTGCTCCGTTTACGACGGCGCCACCGCACTGGCGGAGTCCGCTTGGATGACGTGCCGTATCACCGGCAAGCGTAAGCTGGTCGTCAGCGAAGGCCTCTGGCCGGACTACCGCGAAGTGCTCGGCGTTTACCTTGCTGGCCGCGACGTGGAGCTGGTCACCGCGCCGATCAACGCCGAGACAGGCCAGATCGACGAAGCCGCGTTGGCCGGATTGCTCGATGGGGACACGGCGTCGTTTCTTTACCAATCGCCGAACCGCTACGGCGTTGTCGAGCCGATGTCGCGCATTGGAAAGCTGGTGAAAAGCACGGAAGCGCTTAACGTGATGGCGAGCTATCCGATGCTGTTTGGCATCACGAAGAACCCCGGCCAGTTCGGCGTGGACATCGCCGTCTGCGAAGGCCAACCGCTCGGCCTGCACCTCAACGCCGGTGGACCTTACCTCGGCATCATCGCGACCAAGGACGAATACGAAATGCACCTGCCCGGTCGCATCGTAGGCCAGTGTTCGGACCTCAAAGGCGAAGAGGCCCTGGCCCTCGTCAAAGAAGAGCGCGAGCAACACGTGGCCCGCCACAACGCCACCAGCCACATCTGCTCGAACCAAGCGAACCTCGCCCTGCGCGCGCTGATCTACATGACGCTCCGCGGCGAAAACGGTTTTAAGAATATCAGTGACCTTTGCGTGCAAAAGGCGCATTACCTCGCGGACAAACTCACGTCGCTGGACGGCGTTACCCGCGTCCACAGCGGCCCGTTCTTCAACGAAGTCTTGCTGAAATTGCCCGTGCCCGCGAAGGAGGTCTTAGCCACCCTGCGCGACGAAGGCATCTTCGGCGGCGTGGCCGTGACCGACCTCGATCCCGAGGCGCCAGCCAACCAACTGCTCATCGCAGTCACCGAAACCAAAACCAAAGCCGACCTCGACCGCATGGTCGAGTGCTTCGCGGCAGCGCTGTAGGGATGATCTATTTCGAAACAGCAATACTGGAGGGCGACGCTCTGTCGTGGCCGCCCATTGCCTCACCGAACAACGGCGACGACAGAGCGTCGCCCTCCAGCGGACGTTTTCATGGGGTAGGGACGGTTGCCCTCAACCGTCCGCCACGTCTCGCTGGCCGGCAGGATGGAACGCGGACGGTTGAGGGCAACCGTCCCTACCTTTCCACCATGTTGAAACTGCCCGTTAGGGATAACGGGCGCTACCGTCGGAAGGCGTATCTCAAAAAATGAAGAAAATCAAAGAGTTCATGGCAGGGATTGAACCTTGGACCGTTGATTACGGAACGTTAGATGATTTTCCTCGCTACCATGTTTACTTCTTCGAATGGATCGACCGCTTAACGAGCTTCGAGGACGCTGAAGAGGCCTTAGATGGTTGGTCCCTCAAAGGGGCGTTTTTGAACCACTTCATGCACCGGTTTCAAAAGGCTGGCTGGAATGGTTCAGGCAATAAGCAAATCCTTTGGCTTCCTCCCTTTAGTGGCGTCGGGGCGCCCAGCAAAGGGTTTTATGTATTTCATATTAAGCAGAAAGAAGATGGTATCTCCTGGCTTGCATGCCGATACCCGATTCTCGGCCTCGAAGAGAACGAAATTTTAAATTCTTAGCTACCATGACTCCCCAATCTATTTTCAAAAAATCGCGTCCGAACGTCAGTGGCGCGACGGTGTTCGATAACGAGTTTCCGGTCGGTGAGAATCCGGGCATTTGCTGCGAGGCGGAGGACCTGCGGGATGAGCCGATCGGCATTCCCGAGCAGTCGGAGATCGATGTCGTGCGGCACTTCACGAACCTCTCGCGTCAGGCGCACGGCGTCGATAACGGGCCGTATCCGCTGGGTTCGTGCACGATGAAGTATAACCCCAAGCGCAACGACAAGCTTGCTATGCTCGACGGCTTTGGACGTTTGCATCCGCGCCAGCCGGCCGACTCGATGCAGGGCGTTTGGCAGATGCTGTGGGACTTGCAAACTTACATTGCCGAGCTCACCGGGATGGACGCCGTGACTCTGCAGCCGGCCGCTGGCGCGCATGGCGAGTTCACGGGACTGCTCGTGATGAAGAAGCATTTTGAAAAGATCGGACAGGCGCACCGCAAGGTCATCCTGATCCCCGACACTGCGCACGGCACCAATCCGGCCAGCGCGGCGATGTGCGGCTTTACCTGCAAGATCATAGCCACGAGCAAAGAGGGCATGATGGACCTCGACGCCTTCGAGGCCGCGCTCGATGAAAACGTCGCCGGGCTGATGATCACCAACCCATCGACGCTGGGCCTCTTCGAGCAGAACATCGAAACCATCGCCAACAAGATCCACGACAACGGCTCGCTGCTTTACTACGACGGCGCGAACCTGAACGCAATCATGGGCCTCATCCGCCCGGGCGACATGGGTTTCGACGTCATCCACATCAACACGCACAAAACGCTGTCCACCCCGCACGGTGGAGGTGGCCCCGGCGCGGGTCCTTGCGGTGTGAAGAAATTCCTCGAGCCGTATTTGCCGACGCCGGTCATCCGCCCGATCGACGGCGCGCCGATGCCGGACTACGACCGCCCGGATTCCGTGGGCAAGGTCAAGACGCACTTCGGCCACATCGAGGTGCTGCTTCGCGCGTATTGCTACATCCTGGCCAATGGCGCCATCGGCCTGAAAACGGCGACTGAAAACGCCGTGCTCAACGCCAATTACATCAAGCACCAGCTGCAGGATTTGCTGCCTAATGTGTTCCCGCAAAACTGCATGCACGAATGCCTGCTGCACGGCGGCAGCCTCGACGTGCGCGGCGCGGATTTCGTGAAGCGCCTGATCGACTTCGGGGTCCACCCGCCGACACTCGTGGGCGCGGGCTGCGTCCACTTTGCCGAGGAGTTCGACGACGCCATGCTCATCGAGCCAACCGAAACCGAAAGCCTCGAATCGCTCGACTTCATGATCGAGCAATTCCGCAAGGTCGCCAGCGAAGCCAAGGTCGCGCCCTACATGATCGAGACCGCCCCGCACACCGCCGCGACCGCGAAGATCATCCACAACGAATCTGCCTGGATGAGCATCTACGATCCAGAGGAGGGGAGGTAGGCGCGATTTTGGCATGACAGCACAAGCGATAAGCACGCGTGAACTTTTAGTTCATATAGCTCTTGGCCATGATTTAGGGCAAGAAGTGATTGATTGGGCGTGTGAGCTACTCGTTCAGGGAAAGTCTTCTAAACACCTCGCCTATGTCGCTGGCTATACGCTTCAAGTTAAGAATCAGAACTTAGAGGAGTTTCGCACCGACCTGTCTCTTGCAATTCAGGAATTAGATCTGAAATTGCCTGATATAAAGCAGGCATATTCGGACTATGCGTGTATGCTGTGCTCTGATTATTTAGAAGGTCGATTATCTCAGCGAAGCGCCTTGAATTCTCTTTATGCTATTTGGGTAGACACCAATTTTGATCCTAATCTTCGCTTCGATAATCGATATGATGTTTGGCTCTATTTGGAAGATTCAATACAGCTGAGTGAGGAGGAATACGGCCCGCTACTCTCAGTATTCAAGGGCATAAATATTGCGAATCAGGAAGCCTACTTCCGAAAAGAGGCTGAAGCTTTTCTAAAAAAATACCAAGCTGATTACATCTAGGAGTATGCCCATCACCTACCAGCGCGACGCCCAGCTTGACCTCGATCAATTCATCGAGCTTTACCGCGCGGCTACTTTGGGCGAGCGGCGGCCGGTGGAGAATCATGCTGTCATGCAGGCGATGATGGAGCATGGCGACTTGACCATTACCGCGTGGGATGGCGATAAACTTGTCGGCATATCCAGGACGCTAACGGACTTTGCATACGTGGCCTATCTTGCCGACTTGGCCGTCCATGTGGATTACCAGAAGCGAGGCATCGGCGCGCGGCTGGTTGAGGAAACCCGCGCGGCGCTGGAGCCGACTTGTTTCATCACGCTGCTTTCGGCGCCGGCGGCCAATGAATTCTACCCGAAAATAGGGTTTGAGAAACATCCGCGCGCGTGGATGATGAAGCCTAGCCAATCGACTGAAGCGGAGCCCTCGGACCCGCAGCCCGGCAGCTGTAAATAATAATTCTGCTCATGAATCTCCCACCTTTTGAACCACGCAAGGCGCGCATCCTCGTTGTTGAGGATACGAACATGATGCGCGTGATGATGCTGCGGCATTTGTCGCAGGCCGGTTATGAAAACATCGACTCGGTCGAAGATGGTCAGCAGTGCCTGGACTACATTGCCGAGAAGCCGATCGACCTGATCCTGCTCGATATTCAGATGCCGGTGCTCAATGGCTACGATACGCTCAAGGCGATCAAGGCCGACCCGAAGTGGAAAGACATCGCCGTGATCATGGTCACCGCCGTGGACAACATTGAGAGTGTCGCCCAGTGCATCACCGATGGCGCGGACGACTACATGCCGAAGCTTTTCAACCCGATCCTGCTCACCGCCAAGATCGACACCTCGCTCGAACTGCGTCATCTCCGCCAGGCCGTTGCGGCCAACGCCTAAGTTATGGAACGCACCACGCTTCAGTTTCACAGCATCCGCTCACAGATCATTGTGTGCGTGGCGCTGCCGGTCGTCGCGACGATTGCGCTGATCTGCTACCTCCTGCTTGGGGAGTTTTACAACCAGCTCGAAGCCGGTGCGTTGAAGAACATCAACCTCACCACGGAGCGCGCGGCGCAGGAGATTGATAAAACGAATCTGGAGACGATCACCTTCCCCAAGACAATGGCCTTGGCGCAGGAAGCCGGCATGTTTGGGCAGCGTGAAGCGTCGATTCGCTACGCGGAGGAAGTGCTGGCCAAGCACCCGCAGTTGACCGGCGCCTACTTTGGCTATGAGCCGAATGCCGACGGCGAAGACGCGGAGTTTCTGGTGACCGCGAGCGAGGAAGACAAGCGGGCGCTGATGCCCGATGGCCGCTTTTTGCCCTACTGGTATCGCCTGCATGAGGATGATTCGCAGCTCGGGCTGGAGCCGCTCGTCGACATGGAAGAGAGCTTTTATTATCAGGGCGCAAAAAACCTGGCGCAGGACGAGTCCGAGCTGCGCAACATTTCCTTCGCCAGCGAACTGAGCAAGCACTACAACCCCGCGCGCGCCAAGCAAACGGACGACCCTGTTAACGCGCTGGCGATGGTCACCGAGCCCTACGTTTATGAGGGCAAGCTGATCGTGGAGCAGACATACCCGATCATTATCGACGGTGAGTTTAAAGGCATCGCCGGTGTGGACCGCGCCTTGGCGTTCATGGAGAGTTATCTCGAGAGCCTCAAGCAATACGATACGGCGGAGTTTACGCTGATCAGCAAGCGCGGCCGCATCATCGCGTCGACCATCGATGGCGATGTGGCGTTGCCGGAAGACAAACTGAAGGCCAAGCGTATTGAAGACATTACCGAAAATGAAACCCTGCTGAAGTTTTATAAAATGCGCGGCAATTCCGATGTCGAGCTGGTGACGGGCGTTGACGGGGTGGAGCGTTTTTACGACGCGGTAAAAATACCGACGGGCAGTTGGACGCTCGTCATGAGTGTGGATCGCGATGAAATTTACGCGCCGGTCAATGAACGCATCGCGTTCCTGGTGGTGATTTCGTTCATTGGTTTGGCTCTGACGCTGGCCATCATGGTGTGGCTGGCGAATAACATTGCGCAGCGCATTTCGCATGCGGCCAAGCTCGCCAGCCGCGTGGCCGATGGCGACTTGACCGCGAAGGTCGAGGTGAAAACCGAGGACGAAACCGGCACGCTGCTGCGCGCGATCAAGACCATGATCGGCAACCTCAATGTGCTGATCAGCCAGGTGAAGGGCTCGAGCATGCAGCTCACCTCGACGGCGACCAAGATTTCCTCCAATGCCAAGGCGCAGGAAAAATCGGTCAATGAATTTGAGACATCGACGAACTCCATCGCCGCCGCGGTGAAGGAAATTTCCACGACCTCACAAGAGCTCTCCAACACGATGAGCGACGTGACCGCCAGCGCCAACGAAACCAAGGATTTGGCAGACTCTGGGCGCAAGAGCCTTGAGCAGATGGAGACGATGATGAACGCGCTGGCGGAGTCCAATGACACGATTTCCGGCAAGCTGTCGGTCATCAGTGAGCGCGCGAAAAACGTCAACCGCGTCATCACGACGATCACCACGGTAGCCGATCAGACGAACCTGCTCTCGCTCAATGCGGCGATCGAGGCCGAGAAGGCGGGCGAGTATGGTCTGGGCTTCTCAGTGGTTGCGCGAGAGATTCGCCGCCTTTCCGACCAGACCGCAGTCGCCACGCTCGACATTGAGCAGATGATCAAGGAAATGCACGCATCGGTGGACAGCGGCGTGGTCGAGATGGAGCACTTTAGCGCACAAATGAAGCAGAGTGTGCTCGGCGTGAAGACGGTCAGCGATCAGCTCGGCGGTATCATCAAGCATGTGCAGGATTTGACGGTGCAGTTTAAGTCGGTGAAGCACGGCATGGACACGCAGTCCGTTGGCGCGCAACACATCGACGAGGCGATGCTCCAGCTCAAGGATGCCGCCCGTGCGACCACGGCATCGATCAGCGGCTTTAACCAAGCCACCATGGACCTCCAGCAGGCAGTCAAGGTCCTGCGCAGCGGCATAGACAAATTCGACACCAAGTCCTAAGCAGCGTGCCGCTGCACCCAGAGTTTTGGAGAATCAGCCTTTCGGCTCGGGCCAATGGACATTCGAAATAGCCATCATACGTGGGTGGCTAGCTGGGACGCTAGCCGCTACCTCTGCTCGGTTGCTTGACGCTTGGGGTAGCGGCCAGCGTCCCCGCTGGCCAGTATCATCCAGCATGGTCTTCAGCCGTTGGCCCAGCTGGGATTATTGTAAACGTAGCCCTTAACGTGCCCCGAACCTAGCCGTGTGCGTTGCCAAACCTAGCCGTTGGTTGCCTTTAAAGCCCCTCGCGTGTTGGTCCTTACGCCCATGAGCGTAGGAGAGCTACGTCCACGGACGTAACCGGCCTACGTCCCGGGACGTAAGGGGTCTACGTTCATGGACGTAAGCAGCAGTACAGGAGGCTGCGTTACTCCAACACAAGTGGCTATCTCAAAGCAACAAACGCCTTGATACGAGGTAACAATGCCGCAGTCGTCATGGAAGACATCCCGCAAGACCGCCTGATCGCAGAACCAACGAAGCTGACGCGGAAAAGCGCTGCGGCCTGATCGGCCAAGTTAGATGAAAAGCTCGCTAAGTCGTCCCACGCCTGTTAGGTGCTTGCAGGATTATGTCAGGGCAGCGTCCCTTGCTCCCAGCCAGCGTTAACCAGCCATTAACTTTCGCTGTGTTATATTCCTTCAACGGAGCCGTTTATCTTCAAGATCACGCGACATCATGAAAGTATCACTACTACACTCAATTTCTTTGATCACCTGGCTATTGCTAAGCGCCACGACCAGCGCGGTCAGTCAGTCGGACACCCAAGTCCAATTCGATGGCTACGTGGATGGAAAAATCACGGTTGGTTCAGACACCACCAACTACACGAAAAGTGATTGGACGATGACCTGGGATGAGGCCGGCATCGGCTCAATCAGCAATGTGAGTTTCTCCACCGATCTGGATGGCATTGCGGTCAACAGCGTCGACTTCAAATTCACGGTAAGCGACGGAGGCTCATTCACTTATGAATGGCCCGCTTGGCCAGCCACCTACAGTAACGACAAGGAATTCACCAACGTGAAAATCTCGGTGCAATACACTTGGTATGATAACAGCAGTAACTGGTTTATCGAATTCAAAGAGTCTGGCTCGAACCAACTGACCCTCTCTTTTGACGGTGCAATCTCAGGCGCGCCGGACAGCAGCAGCGGCTTCCAATACGCGGTCTATCAAGCCGCGCAAAACCAGAGCGATGAATACCTGACAGAGAATGCGAGTGACGGCACCGCCGCGTTATCGGACAGCGATACGCTTTACCTAGTCGACTTTGTCGACCTCATGAATCAATTCACGGGAGAGGATTACAACACGCTGTTCTCCTACTATGAGTTCAGCGACAGCGGCTCGGACTATTACTACGAGATCACCAGCGGCTACCTCACTGACCCCGAAATCGTGCCTGAGCCCCGAAATACCGCCATCATGATGTCCGGGCTGATGGGTGTTCTGGTGTTCCTACGCCACAGAATTAGGCGACGTTCCGCGGCCATTAACTTTCAATAATTACCAATAGGCTGCGAGTAAATGAAGTTGCCGCGGCGGGCGAATTTGCTTTCAATATTGCGTTGTGACTGAAGACTTCAGCATTCTGGAGCGGCAAAAGCGTCTACTGGCCAAGGAAAAGGCCTTTCTGCGCGAGTCCGTGCCCGTGGAGGAGATTCCGCAAGACCGCCTGATCGAACAGCAGATCAAGGAGGAGCGCGACGGCATCACCACCTACGCCCTGCCCCTGATCGCGGCAGGTGTCATCACGATGTTTTTCTCCTTCATCGCGGTGAACCCGGCGGCCATGTGGGGCAGCTGCATTTTGGGTGGCGCGTTGCTCGCCTTGGGCGTTTTAATCGTCACTCAGCGCGTGCAGGCAGTCACCCGGCTGAAGGCGGAATTGAAAGCGCTCGAAACCGAGACGCGTCCTTGACGCCCCCGCGTAAACGTCCAAACTCGGTCGGTTTCCCATCAAAGCGATGAAAACCGCCGATTACCAACCCGCCGAAATCGAGTCCAAGTGGCAAAACTACTGGGCCGACAACAAGACCTTCGCCGCGCCGACTCCAGCCGCAGGCGACCAAGCCGCGCCCAAGTTTTACCTCCTGGATATGTTCCCGTATCCGTCCGGTGCCGGTCTCCACATCGGCCACCCCGAGGGCTACACCGCCACAGACGCGCTCAAGCGCATGAAGAAGTCCCAGGGCTTCAACGTGCTGCACCCGATGGGTTGGGACGCTTTTGGCCTGCCCACCGAGCAGTTTGCGATCAAGACCGGACGCCCCCCCGCTGAGGTGACCGCCGAAAACATCGGCAACTTCAAGCGCCAGCTCAAGCAGATCGGCCTGACCTACGATTGGGACCGCGAGGTCAACACGACCGACCCGACTTACTTTAAGTGGACGCAGTGGATCTTCACCCAGCTGTTCCAGCATGGCCTGGCCTACGTCGACGAAAAGCCCGTGTGGTATTGCCCGGAGCTGGGCACCGTGCTGGCCAATGAAGAAGTCCTCAACACGCCCGAAGGCCCGCGCTCCGAGCGTGGCAGCTTCCCCGTGGAGCGTCGCCCGCTGCGCCAGTGGGTCCTGCGCATCACCAAGTATGCGGACAAGCTGCTCGCCGGCCTGAAGGACGTTGACTGGCCCGACTCCACCAAGCGCCTGCAAGCCAACTGGATTGGCCGCAGCACCGGCGCCGAAGTCGACTTCGCCCTCGACGGCATCGACGCGAAACTGCGCGTCTTCACCACTCGCCCGGACACCCTTTTCGGCGCGACTTACATGGTCGTCGCCCCCGAGCACCCGCTGCTGGCGCAGATCACCACCGACGCCCAACGCGACGCCGTGGAAGCCTACGTGGAAAAGGCCAAGAGCAAGAGCGACCTGGAGCGCGCCGAGCTGTCCAAGGAGAAGACCGGCGTCTTCACCGGCGGCTTTGCGATCAACCCGGTCAACGGCAACAAGATCCCGGTTTGGGTAGCGGACTACGTGCTGATCACCTACGGCACCGGCGCGATCATGGCCGTGCCCGCCCACGACGAGCGCGACTTCGAATTCGCCAAGGAGTTCGGCTTGGACATCGTCCAGGTCATCGAAGACAAGGACGGCGATGGCGAGCTGACCGAGGCCTACACCGGCGACGGCAAGCTCATCAACTCCGAGATTTTGAACGGTCTCAACGTGGCCGACGCCAAGAAAAAGATCATTGGCGAGCTGCAGTCCAAGGACGCCGGTAAGGAAGCGGTTAATTACAAGCTGCGCGACTGGCTGTTCTCGCGTCAGCGTTACTGGGGTGAGCCGTTCCCGGTCCTCTGGCTGACCGAGAAAGACTACGCCAAGCTGAAGTCGCTCGATAAAAGCGAGCTGACCCGCACCCTGCCCGTCAAGCCCGTCACTTGCGTGATCGAAGGCGAGACGCTGCACGCGGTGCCCGTGCCCACGCAATACTTGCCACTGACGCTGCCCGAGGTGGAGTCCTACCAACCGACCGGCACCGGCGAAAGCCCGTTGGCCAAGGCCAGCGAGTGGCTCAATGTTTGGCTGAATTTGAAGACCGGCGAGACCGTCCCCCACGTCAAGATCGTGGACGACTTGGAGCAGCTCACCGAATGCCCTGGCGAGGACTGGGTCGCCGCGCAGCGCGAGACCAACACCATGCCGCAGTGGGCCGGCTCGTGCTGGTATTACCTGCGCTACATGGATCCGCACAACCCGGACTTCATCATCGACCCGCAAGTCGAGGAATACTGGCAAACGCCCGACCTCTACGTGGGCGGCGCCGAGCACGCCGTGCTGCACCTGCTTTACGCGCGCTTCTGGCACCTGTTCCTGCACGACATCGGCGTGCTCAAAACCAAGGAGCCGTTCCAAAAGCTGTTCCACCAGGGCATCATCCTGGGTGAAGACGGCGAAAAGATGTCCAAGAGCCGCGGCAACGTCGTCAACCCCGAGGTGGTCATTGCCGACCACGGGGCCGACGCCATGCGTATGTATCTGATGTTCCTCGGACCGCTGGAAGCCATGAAACCGTGGAACACCGACGGCATCATGGGCATCGACCGTTTCTTGAAAAAGGTCTGGCGCACGTTCATCGGCGACGATGGCGAACCCGCCGCCAAGCTGGGCAACGACGAGGACGACGCCGATACCGCGCGCGCGCTCCACGCCACAATCAAGAAGGTCACCAGTGACTACGAGAGCCTCGGCTTCAACACCGCGATCTCGCAGATGATGACCTGCATCAACCAGTTTGCCAAAGCCGAGAAGCTGAACATCGCTTCGGCCAAGACCTTCCTGCAACTGCTCGCGCCGCTGGCGCCACACATCGCGGAAGAGCTCTGGGAACGCCTCGGCGAGCAGCCCGCGATTGCCAACGCCCCCTGGCCTAAGCACGACGAGTCCAAGCTGGCCTCGGACACCGTTAAGCTGATGGTGCAGGTCAACGGCAAGCTGCGCGGCAACCTCGAAGTCGCCAAGGACATCTCGAAGGACGACGCCCTCGCCCAAGCCAAGGCCCTGCCCACCGTGCAGGCGCAGACCGACGGCAAGAACATCGTCAAGGAGATCTACGTCCCCGGCCGCATCGTCAACCTCGTCGTCAAGTAAGCCATGCGTCTGTTTGCCACTGCCCTCGCCTGCCTCCTCGCGCTGACTGCCAGTTTGCGCGCGGCGGACGGCTTGGCCGTGTTTGACAGCCTGGCCCAAGCCACGGCGACCAAGGACGGGCAGGTGCTGGAAATTGCCAAGGGCTTCGAGCCGACCGGCGTGGAAATTACCACCAACGCCGACGGCTTTGCCGCCCTTGTGTTTTCCAACGGCGTGGCGGTTTACGTGAGCGCCAACACCCGCCTGCGCGTTGATCGCTACGACCAAATGCCCTTCGAGTCGCGCCCGGATGACTTCGAGTTCGAGCCCAGCCGCTCGGACTTAAAGCTGACGCTCATTCAAGGGCAAATCGCCTTAACCCAGCGCGACCCCAACCCGAGCTCGCTGCTCAAAGTGTCGCTTGAAGATGGCGTCGAAGCCTCGCTCAAGGCCCAAGCCGCCGTGCTGATCCACGAAGGCGTGGAAAAGGAAGTGGCGATTTTAAAGGGCCGCGCGAGTATCCAGATTGGCGACCAAACCCACCTGCTCAATGCCGGCTACCGGCTGCAAGCCCACGCCGTGGACCCCAGCAATTTGATCCGCCCCGTCACCGACGCGCTGACGCAGGAGTGGACCCCGCAAACGGACATTGCGCTGATCACGCTGCGCCGCTGGTTCTTCCAAACCAGTGACGGCGCAATTGAGCCCATGCGCGTCGTGCCGCCCGTGATTCGCAGCAGCAAGCCCTACCACAACACCAAACTGTAAGTGTCGCTCTCCCGCTACCTTCCCGACGACTTCGACCCCACGCAGCCGGTGGCGGTCATCGCCGGGCAGCGCCTTTATCCGGTCCTCACGGTAGAGCGTCTCCGCGCTGCTGGCGTGCCCGTGTGCCTGGTCGCCTTCGAGGGCGAAACCCGGCTCGACCTCTACGAAAGTTTTCCCGCCGACCAACGCGCCATGATCAAAGTCGGCCAAGTCGGCCACATGCTCAAGGCGCTCAAGCGCTTCGGCGCGCGGTCGTCGATGATGGTCGGGCAGATCACGCCCGGGCGTTTATTCAAGGGCCTGCATCCCGACCTGAAGGCCGTTGCGATCCTCGCCAAGCTCAAGCATCGCAACGCCGAAACCATCTTTGGCGCCCTCGCCGACGAGATGGCAAAGATCGACTGCGCCCTGCTCGACGCCCGAGCATTTCTCGATGACCAAATGGCGAGCCCCGGCCTGATGACCGCCGGTAAATTCCAGCCCGACGAGGACTCGCTCCAGCACGGCGTGCACATCTGCCGCGAGATGGCGCGCCTCGATGTCGGCCAGGGCATCGTGGTCAACCGCGGCACGGTCGTCGCCGTCGAAGCCTTTGAAGGCACGGACAAAATGCTCGAGCGCGCCGGCACGTTTAGCGCCAAGGAAATGGTCTTTGTGAAGACCGTGAAGCCCAACCAGGACTACCGTTTCGACGTCCCCGTCTTCGGCGACAAGACCCTCGAAACCATGGCCCAGCACGGCATTAAAGCCGCCGCCCTTGAGGCCGACAACGTCATCATGCTCGACAAGCCCAACGTCCTCGCGGCCGCGAAGCAACGCGGCATCACGCTGATCGGTTTTTCGGCTACTTGACCGCAAAATGATTCGGTGAAGTCGCGTGCTACCTAAAATTCATCTGACCGCATGTCCAGAAACTCGGTGGGCTTGCTGCGCCCGGCCCTATTGACGCGGAGTATCGTTGGGCAGGTATGACCATATTGGGCAATGAGGTGACGTCATTGAGGGTTTATTGAAAAATGCTGCTATGAAGTTTTTTGAGTCAAGCATGCTTGTTGTTGTTGTTCGGTTCTGAAGTCCTCCCTCGGTTGCTCGCTTGTTTTCAAGCGGCTTATACTGCTATGCGCGCGCGACTGGTCGGCGCTTAATGACGTATTCAATGTCGTTTGAGGGTGGCAGGCGGTCTTATCTCTAGAACGGGCTTGGCCCATACATTTTTCCAGACGCGCTCCTTCACCGGAAAGATTATTGGGTTGGCTTTTCTACTTTGTTTATCTTGAGCGAAGTTATCCTATTTGCGGTTTGATGAGCAGGCCGATTTGCTCGGGGGTGGTTTGGTCGGTAAAGAGTCGCCACAGGTCCACGGCCAGTCGTCGGGCGACCGCGACGATGGCTTTTTTCCTGGCTGCCGGGGAGGTTTTCTTTTCCAGCAAGGCGGCGCGGAACTTTTGGATCGGCGGGTAGTTGGGCTGATAGCGCACCAGGCGCCAGGCGCACTCGACCAGCTTGGCGCGCACGCGCGGGTTGCCGTGTTTGGTGATGTGGCCCTGCCTGCGCTTTTTGCCCGAGGAATGTTCGCTGGGGCACAGCCCGGTGTAGCTGCTGACTTGGCGGCGGTTGTTGAAACGACTCCAGTCGCACATCTCCACACCCAGTTGGCGATAAGTCAGCGCGCCGATGCCGCGTGGCAGCGCCTTGGGGGCGTCTTGCTCGAGCTCTTCGGTCAGCGCTTTTTCCTGCTGACAAACTGCCTGCAGCAGCTCGCGCAGCACGCTCAGGTGTTGCAACACCCACTGCGGTGCGGACTCCTCCAGCTCACGCCAGCGGGTGCCTTGCCACCACTGGCCTTTCACGCGAATGTCCTGCGTCAGCAGCAGCGAGCGACCTTGCCCCTGCAAGCTTTTGCGGTGCTTCTGGATCTGCTCGCGCAGGCGGCAGCGGGCGCGTTGACGCTCCTGCTTGAGGCTCGGCACATGCACCACCGTGAAGGCTTTGCGGTTGCCGCCGACGTAGCGGTCCAGACGCTGGCACAAAGCCAGCGCGTCCAGCGAATCGCTTTTGACTCCGCGCCCCTGCTCGTCCCAATCCTGCGGAACCACCACGTAGCTGTCAGCGTGAACATCGATGCCGAGCTTAACGGCCAGGTATTGTTTTTGATCTATCATCGGTTGCCGGGGTGAGCAAGGGCTGGACCCGGCAACTTCATGTTATCTCTAGCCGCTTGCGGTCGTGTAGAAATCAAAGTGGCTCTCATCGACTTGCCGCACCATGACTGGCAATGATTTGCGCGAGGGCAAGGCTTCAGCCTTCCCAAACGTCGCAAACCGGCTACAGTTCGCTAATGTTCTAGCGAGCGAGGTCGCTGAGTTTGAGAACCTTTATGCCACTGGAGGAGAGAATATCTGTGGCCATATCATTATCTTCCAAATGCAGGACGAGGCCACACTTACCTTGTGGGCGCATGAGCATGGGGTAGGTGTAGTGAATATTTATCTCCGTTTGTGTGAGGGCGCAGGTCACGTTTCGGATGTCCTTTTCAGAATCGAATTCAACCACCATGACCTCGTTCAAGGAGAAGGCCAATCCCTGTTCTTCGAAGAGCTTTTTGGCGTCCTCCCAATAATCCGGTATCAATCGGAGTATGGCGCTGTCCGTCGTGTCGACCGTGCAGATCGACAGTATGTGGATATTGTGCTGGGCGAGCATCATAATGATGTCATTCAGTCGCCCAACTTTGTTATCGGCAAAGATTGAGAATTGCCGGATGCAGTCGTCACCCGGACTGCGCAGTATTTCCGCACTCATAAGCCAGTTGTTGTAAGCCGCTTAGAGAACCATGACAACTACTAATTATCCAGAGTAGTTCCCAGCGAGCAAATTTCGCTTAAGCGACTTGGACGCTTGGCTAGCTAATGGTTTCCTGTAGAGATACCGATTAGGGCGGCTTAGACCACGCGGAATTCCGCATTTTCGAGGCCTGGTGCCCGCTCCTTAACGATGGTCTGATTACCATCCGCCAAGACTACAACGCGGGGGGTCCACTCCTTGGCTTCCTCGGCAGTCATGCGCGCAAAGGACATGATGACAAGCAGGTCTCCGGGTTTGCCTCGGTGGGCGGCAGCGCCGTTGAGGGCAAACTTGCGGGACCCGGCAGGGGCCTCGATGGCGTAGGTTTCCAAGCGTTCGCCATTCGATATGTTGCCTACAAGAATTTTCTCGAAGGGGAGCAGGCCGATGCGCTCCATCAACTCCGCGTCAATGGCTAGTGAGCCCTCATAGTCAACTTCTGCTTCAGTGACTTCGGCTCGCAAAATTTTACTCTTTAGAATATCGACTAACATTGTCTTAGTTAAAGGCACAGCAATTTCCGTACACAGAATCGTTTAGTTCACATTAACTTTTACCGAGCGTCAATGCACAAGTGGAGAATTAGCCAAATACTATTCCCTGATGCGTGGGATCTTTCACGAATTGGTTTTGCTAGTGGAGGAATGTAACTAACTGGATATGAGTGATTAATGGCCGCATTTGCAATGGTCGTGGCCGTGATCGTGGTGATTGCAGAGTGCGCTGTCGGGCAAATCAATGCTGAGCCCTTCCTGATGTTTTTTTAGCAATTCCGCTACGGTGCGGCAATTGTCAGCATGAAAAATAAGCAAACCTGCTTCATGCGCCCGCTGTAGGGCCCCACGGCCCATGTTTTGTCCGAAGAGGATGCGGCAACCGCGTTGACTGAGGCCTTGAATTGGGGCACATTCACCTGTCATTCGCAGGTTGTCTGCACTCAGGCACTCATAGTTGCCTCCGTCGGCATCCACGATGGCAAAGAACGGAGCCTTGCCGAAGTGGACGCAAATTACTGAATCATGGCCTTGGTCGGCCTCAACGGGTACGGCCAGGCGCTGGATGTTTTGGGTGGCTGTCATGCGGATTTTACCTTGATGTATTGAATGACTTCGTGGTTGGAAACGCCCTTTGCGGTGTGCGGCACGATGCAGACTTCTGCGAGTAACTCTATCGCATCAGGGCCAAAGCGTCCGGCGACAATATCTGTAACGTTTGCTTGCCTGAGACAGTGGATTGCGGCTTGCGCTGCTTGTCGCCGGACGTGGGCCCCTGCGTTCTCCAGGACCGTCGTGTGTGTGGTAACAGAATTGTGGATAATGAAATATCTGGCGCGACCAAAGATAGAGCTAACTGAGCTGTCGAGATCGCCATCCTCACTCGCAATTGCAATGATGCGCTCTGGAGGAGGTTGTCCAGAGTCAGGCTCTATTTCATCAAACTTGATTTGAAAGTCTGCGGTTTCTTCGGCATCGATGCAAAGGGGACGGTTGCGTTCAATGCCCAGGGCGATCGAGCGGCGTGCTCGCTCTAGCATGCGGCCAGCAGTGCTGTGGGAAACTCCAAGTTCGTTAGCGGCTTCGCGAAGAGTCAGCGCATGTCCGTCCACTAGTCGCATGACTTCGAAATCGAGCAGAGATACTTCGGCGTAGGGCTTTAGCTGGCGCTCAGTTGGGTTCACCGGCAGGTAAACCTTAGGGGAGGGCATACCTTGAAGCTGGCGTTGTTTAGTAGGGCGTCCCATGAGTTGTATGGTTTTAGTAACGGGAATATTCCCGAAATGAGCAACCTGTAACCAGCTCTTTTGCACGCTTAGAAGGAGGGGAAAACACGCGATTAAGCATGCTTTCTAACTCACAGTACGGGAGAAGTAAGCGTGGCTTGGCTTATCCGACTTCCCGAGCTGGGGTGACCGCGCCGTTAGCGACTGCTTCATTACGCGCCTCGCGGCGTGCTTCGGCAATTTGCTTGCGGCGGGCGAGCTCACGCATGTCCACGGCGACGTCATCCTTTTCGAAGATTTCCTGCCCGAGAATGTGCTCCATCACGTCTTCCATCGTGACTACGCCTGAGACGGAGCCAAATTCATCCACAGTAACCGCGAGCTGTTGATGGTTCTTGAGGAACTGCTGTAGCGCATGTGCGGCGTTCGCAGTGTCGGGAACGTAGATGACTGATTGAGTCAGTTGTTTGACCGTGACGGCGTCTCGGTCTTCAGCCTTGGCCTTTAGCAGGTCACGTCGCCGGACGACCCCGACGATATTGTCGATGTTTTCATCGTAAACAGGTAGCCGAGCAAATGGGATGTTTGGCAGTCGTGCAAATACTTCGCCAATGGTTTCCGAGCATTCGAGGGCCGACACAACCGTGCGTGGTGTCATGATTTCGCTGATCTTAACATCGTCCAGACTTAGGGCGTTAGAAATGATGAGGCTCTCGTCAGCGGTTAGAGTACCCTCTTTGGCGCTTTTTTCAGCCAGAAGGATGATCTCTTCTTCGCCCGATTCTTCCACGTTGCGCTTACCGGCGATTAAGTTGACCAAGGCTTTACATGCCTTGGATATTGGCCACATGGTAATGCGAATTATGTGCAGTGGATAGACCATCAGCGGCTGTAGGGAAGGGCGGTAGAGCACGCCGACATTCTTCGGAATGACTTCGGAAAAGATGAGAATCGCAGCGGTGAGCAGCAGTGGAAAATAGTGAACTGCAAACTTTGGGTTTTCAACGAATAGCTTGACGGCAAAACCTCCTGACAGCGTGGCGCCCAAGGTATTGGCGACGGTATTCAACGTGAGAATCGCGGAAGATGTTTCTTCGATGTCTGTTTTAAACTTTTCCAGCAGAGCTCCGCGCTTTGGCGCTTTGTTCTTGAGGCTCTCAATTTCAACCGTTGTGGTGCTGAGGATCATGGCCTCTAGCAGTGAGCAAAAGGCAGATACGGACAACGTAAAGATGACTGCGAGGATGAGCGGTAGATAGTCCATCAGCGCAGGAGGGCGGGCCCGCGGCCCGCGGTTCTAGGTAAAGGCTCTATATCTTCAGGTTCCATGTATTGAATCCTCCATGTCATAGATTATGAGAACCAAATGCAAGCATAACCCGCGCCTGTTTACTGGCGCAATGTTGTGCCTGCAAATAGCCCTCCTTATGTGATATGCAAGTGGAGTATTTCTTGGCGGATAAATGACCTTTCTCCCTTGACCACTGAAATAAAACGCAATTTGATCTAGTTCCCAGACAACTCTTTACGATATGCACACACCCAGAATCCTCGTTGCTGCCTCGGCATTAATCGCCTCCTTCACGTTTTCGGGATGCGAGTTATTTGAAGAAGGTTTCGAGCAGCCCGTTACCGTTTACTCATTTCCAACTGGTGCCGATGTTTCCATTGATGGCGAAAGCGTTGGCAAAACCCCGGTCACCGTTGAGCTTGGGCGACTCAAAGCGCACCAGTTAGTCCTCAACAAAACCGGCTACAAGCCCCAGAAGGAAACGGTCTTGCCGAGTCGGAATGACGAAGGCAAGGGCCTCGTTCGTTTCGGCCTGATGGAAGACACGGGCCTTTATTACGACCTCGGCCCTCAGCCAGTTCAAGCTCAGCTTGTCCCGGATGTGCTCCCAGATAGCAGAGGTATTGATGCCTACAGTGAAATGGCGACTATCATCACGGAAGTCGATCAGCGTCGCGAATCCGGCCAAATTGGTCCGGTAGAGCACAAGTATATCGTTGATCAGATCGTCAATTTCTACGCGAACTAAGCGCGTCCAATAATTTCCTGACGAAAACCCGGCCTTACGCCGGGTTTTTTCTTGGCGTGTGATCAGATTGTTAGACAATCCGCGGCAATGAGTGATTTACAGCACACCCCGCTCTACGCCTTTCACCTCGATCACGGTGCTCGCATGGTGCCCTTTGCCGGTTGGGAAATGCCGGTGCAGTACACTGGCATTTTAGATGAGCACCTGGCAGTCCGTGAGCGCGCGGGCTTGTTCGATGTAAGCCATATGGGCGAGGCGCTGATTAGCGGTGCTGGGGCTGAGGCCTTCCTCGACTACTTATTGCCGAACAAAATTGCGGGCACGCCGATTGGCAAAGGTGTTTACTCGCCGATGTGCAATTCTACGGGTGGTGTGGTGGATGACCTCATTGCCTATCGACTGGGTGAAACCGAATTTTTGCTCTGCATTAACGCTTCCAACACCCAGAAGGACCTCGACTGGATACAGCAGCAGCTTTGTGGTTTTGACTGCTCCTTGGAAGACGTTTCGGCGACTTACGCTCAACTTGCGCTTCAGGGGCCGATGGCGCTGGCAATCCTCAATGCCGTGGCAGGTGTTCCCGAAGGCAAGGAGCTACAGGTCAGGCGTTTCCGTGTGCTGGAAACAGAGATAGCCAGTATTCCCTGTCTCATTTGTGGCACGGGTTATACGGGAGAAGCAGGTGTCGAAATCTATTGCCACCACGGCCATGCTCGACAGTTGGCTGGTGTGATCTTAGACGTCGGTGAGCCGATGGGCCTCACACTCTGTGGTTTGGGTGCCAGAGACAGTTTGCGTCTCGAGGCGGGGCTTCCGCTGTATGGACACGAACTGGGCGACGACATTACGCCGACTGAAGGTTGTGTCGGCTGGACTGTGAAGCTGGATAAGCCGGGAGATTTCATTGGCAAAGAAGCGCTCCTGGCAGAGCGCCAAAATGGTCCGAAGCGAAAAGTCATATTTTTCACCATGAGCGACCGTCGCATTGCTCGTGCGGGTACGCAGGTGTACCAAGGTGACACACTGGTCGGTGAGGTTGTGTCTGGCACGCAGTCGCCGGTGCTGGGCTGTCCAATTGGCAGTGCTTTAGTGGACGCCCAAGTGGACGTCAGTGCCCTAGAGGTCGAAATCCGTGGCAAGCGTTTTCCGATCACTGCTAAGCAACCGCCGCTTCATCTGTAATCCGGCGGACGCGGGGCGTTACCAATTCGTTTTAGTTATGCTGCTGCCTTTCAGCAGAGGCGTATGCAGGGATGTTGAAATGATTTAAATTGGCGGGCTATTGCCGCGCATTGTCGCGGCATGAAGGCTTTAGCTCCGCAGGAAGCTGTCGACCTTATTGGCGACGATGACGCCGTAGTTGATCGTGCCGAGCCAGCCGCTCATGATGATGCCCACCGAGCCCGCGTGGTAGAGGCCGGGTAGTTGATCGGGCAGGGCCATCGAAACCTTCAGCCCTTCGAACTTCGTGCCGAACGAGGCCCCACCGAAGTGGCGGACGTAGCTCTTGACCGTGCGCGGGGTCGCGGCTTCGAGGTGATCAACCTTGCTGCGGATGTCGGGAATGTATTTTTCCAGGCCGTCGAGGGCTTCTTCGCAGAGGCGGGTTTTCGCGGCTTCGTAATCTTCGTCCGAAAGGTCCTTCCAGTCGTCCCAACGCGCGTTGAGCGAGGCCACGATGGCGTAGCGGTCGTCTTCGACGTGGGGACGCGTTTCCGGGTAGTAAACCGAGAAGGTGCGGCTGCTGGTTTTGAAGCTCGTCAGCTCGTCGCTGGAGAAATCCTGGGCTTCGGAGGTGAAGACGAGGTCGCCGATAAACGGGATGGACTCGCCGCGCTTGATGCCGATGTAAACCTGGCAGGAGCTGGTGTTGAGGCGCACGGCCTGGGCTTCGTTAATGAACTCGGGCGTGAAGTTTTCTTTGCCCGCGAGTTCGAAAATGGTGTTCTTTATGTTGGCGTTGGAGAGCACGGCGCGGCACTTTACGGTGCGCGTTTCGCCGGTGCGCGGCTTAATGGTGACGCCGGTGATCTTGCCGTCTTCCACGTGGACTTGCTCGACGAGGCAGTTCTTGCGCAGGGTCACGCCGTTGCCTTCGAGGATCTCCGTCATCTGCGAGATCAGCTGATCCGTGCCGCCCTGGTAAATGAACACGCCCTTGCTCATGAAGTTGGAGAACACGATGCCATAGGTGATGGCCGGGTCGTCCCAAGTGGAGCCGTTGGCGTAGGAGATCGGCTCCATGAGCAGGCGGTGGACGTCGTTGCGGCCGGGGAAGAATTCTTCGAACATTTCCTTGGCCGTGCGGTCGTCGCGGTCGTAGTAATTCATCTGCGCGAGGTGCTCATAGAATGCCTCTACGCGCTCGCGCTCGACGCCGAATTTTTCGACAAAAATCTTGGTGAAGTCGTCGCGGTCGAAGGTGGTTTCGACATCGAACTGCGGGTTGATGAAGCGCACGCTCTTGAGCTGGACGATGCGGTTGGCGATGTCCTTGCTCCAGTATTTGCGGCAGCTCTTGATCATGCCGTG
The DNA here is from genome assembly GCA_031296935.1 of Cerasicoccus maritimus. Classification (GTDB taxonomy): domain Bacteria; phylum Verrucomicrobiota; class Verrucomicrobiia; order Opitutales; family Cerasicoccaceae; genus Cerasicoccus; species Cerasicoccus maritimus. Next base: position 67,125 of record JAVDPD010000013.1, on the reverse strand, counting down.
GGGGAAGCCGTGGAGCGAGATGTCGAAGATGTGTCGGCCGGGGCGCTTGAACCAGGTAGCCAGGCCGCCGAGCTGGTAATGATGCTCGAGCAGGAGGACGCGGTGGCCCATCTTTGCGAGGGTGTTTGCGCCCGTCAAACCGCCGAGACCGCTACCGATCACGACCACGTCATATTCGTCTTCAATGCCTTCCAGCCAATCTTTCGCCATCTTCTTTTCGGGTATAAAAACCGGCCAAAGTAGGGCACCCGTCGCGAAAGGCAAGGGCGGAAGAAGTAACTTATCGCAACCAGAGGTCGTCCCAAGCCTGCAAAAATTGACTAGCCATCTCGGGCGGATGGGCTTTCATCAAGCCAACATGCCCGACGCCTTTTACTCCGATTTCGATTCCGCTGCCTGGGGGGAGAACGGTCCGCAGCCGCCAGCGGACGATCCGCATCGCACGCCCTATCAGGTGGACCGCGACCGGGTGATTTTCTCCTTCGCCTTTCGGCGCCTGCAATCGAAGACACAGGTTTTCCAGTCTGGCGAATACGACTTCTACCGCACGCGGTTGACTCACTCGCTGGAGGTGGCGCGCATCGCGCGTTCGATCGGGGAATGGCTCCGCCGTCCGGAAATGGGCGGGCAGGCGATTGACTTGGATCTGCTCGAAGCCATCGGCCTGGCGCACGATCTCGGGCACCCGCCATACGGCCACATTGGCGAGCGCAAGCTTAACGAGCTCATGGCCGACTACGGCGGTTTTGAGGGCAACGCGCAGACGTTACGCATCCTGACGCAGCTAATTTACGAGCGCCCCGACGGTGCCACGGGCATGCGCCCGACGCGCGCGTTCCTCGACGGCGTGCTCAAATACAAGTCGCTGCGTTCCGAGGAAACCAAGCGCAAGGGCCAGCTGCCCGCGAACCACTTTATCTACGATGATCAGGCGAATATCCGCGACTTCGTGTTTGGCGGACGCACTGCGCCGGAGGATGTCGTCCTGAATAAATTTAAGAGCGTCGAATGTCAGATCATGGACTGGGCGGATGACACCGCCTACTCGCTGCACGACATTGTCGACGGTGCCAAGGCGGGCTTCCTGACACTGGACTCCATCCAAGCCTGGGCCGCGACGCTGCCCGAGGACTTGCACTGGATGCGTGAGCATGCGGCCTACGAGCGGCTGCTGGACTCCATCAAGCAGAACAAGCTGGAGCCGCGCTTTGCGAACAAGGTCGGCAATTTCATCCACGCCTGCAAGCTGGCACCGGTCGAGAACTTCCTGAGTGGCCTCACGCAGCGCCATGCCTACACCGTGGTCATCGACCCCGAGGTCGAGCGCGAGCGCGACATCTACAAGCAACTGGCGCTGGATGTCATCTTCCGCTCCACCCGCATCCAGCAGATCGAGTTCAAGGGCGGGGTGATCCTCGACAAGCTCTTCAACGCGCTGGCCGATCATTATCTCGACGGTCGTATGACTGGCCGTGCGCTGAAAGTCCTGCCCGAGCCGGTCCACAGCTGGACGGTCGGCGCGGCGGATGAGGTCTCCCGCGCGCGCTACCTGTGTGACTTTATTGCCAGCCTCACCGACCCGCAGGCCGCGCGCCTGTATAAGCGCCTCTTCGATCCGGACTTCGGCTCGATCACGGATCTTTCTTAAAGAAGCCAGGGTGCCAGCTCTACAACCCGGTTGGCCTTTTTACGTTGCCGCCTCGATTTGATTTTTACTGACTTATTCAATGCAGCCGCACCCTGAACTGACTGAGCACTACTCTTCGCTGGATGAAAAGCAGAACTTCCTGCGCAAGGTGTTCGACGAGGCTGCGCCGCATTACGAGGGCATTGCCAAGTGGGGGTGGTTTGGCACCGGGCATAACTACCGCGTGTGGGCTTTGAAACGGCACGGTCTCAAGCCCGGCATGAAGGTGTTGGATGTCGCTGCTGGCACCGGCCCGACGGCTCGCGCTGTGCGCGATGTAATCGGCATGGAAAACGAAGCCGACATCACTTGTCTGGAGCCCAGCGCCGGCATGATTGCCGAATCCAAGAAGCTCATTAACTGTGAGCACGTGCGGGCCGGGGCGGACGATATGCCCGTGCCCAGTGAGCACTTTGACTTCCTGACGATGGGCTTTGCGCTGCGTCATGTGGATGAGCTGGAGCAGTCGTTCCGCGAATTTTACCGGTGCCTGAAGCCGGGTGGCAAGGTGCTGATCATGGACGTCACTACGCCGCCAGGGAAACTGGGCAAAGTGTTTTTCAAGCTGTATTTCAAGCACATCCTGCCGTTCTTCACGAAGGTGTTTACGGGCAGTGAATCTGCCCGCTACCTGATGGCCTACTATTGGGATACGATGGATCAAATGGCGCCGACCGAAGTGGTGCTGGAAGCCCTGCGCAAAGCCGGCTTTGCCGAGCCGAAGCACGACTTGCTCAAAGGCTGCTTCAGCGAATACACTGCTACCAAGTGATCGCGAATTTTCTGTTTTGATGAACCAGTTTCCTGCGAAATTCATAGCCATGCCCGCCACCGCCACGCGTCCGCACAACGAGCTGATCCCAGCTTGCATTGCGCGGCTTGAAGCCGATAGAGCGGGGGACTGAGGGCGATGCCCATTCGGGTTTTATTTGGCGCCGCAGAGTCCGGTCTGGATCCCCGCCGGGGAGAAATTCACGTGGCCACGCCGCTGCTCATGGGGCCGGGGCACGAGACTATTTGCCCGGGGCCGCTGGATGTCTTTGCGCAATCAGCTGACCATTTCATGGCGGAAAGCAACGGCTGGCTGACGGCTGCCTACTGTGTGCCGATCTGCGGCACGATTGCGGAAACGGCACAGCGGCTCTACGCCCGCATGCTCACGGATTTCGCCGATGCGCAGATCGTCCGCATTTGGAATTTCGTGCCCGCAATTAATGAGGAGGTGGACGAGCTGGAAAATTACCGTGGCTTCTGCCTGGGGCGTCATGAGGCGTTCGTCGAGCAGTTTGGCGGCCGCGCTAATGAGTCCTTTTGCTCCGCCTCGGCCGTGGGCGTAGGGGGGCGGCATTTGGTGGTTTTCGGCTTGGCGACGCATCGTCGGGTTTTACATCAGGAAAACCCGCTTCAGGCGCCGGCTTATCATTACCCGGACCGCTATGGCCCGCGCCCGCCGAGCTTTAGCCGCTCGTCTTTTGTGCCCGGGGAATCGCCCGTGCTCTACATTTCCGGGACGGCCGCAGTGCGCGGCTCCGAAAGCGTGGCGGTGGGCGACTTGATGGGGCAACTCGAAGTGACCGGCGAAAACCTCGACCGAATCATCTCCGAAAGCGTGGGTTCGCTGGGGCAGGATATAGCCCAGGTCGGAGTCGCCTCCGGGCGCGCCTACGTGCGTAACCCTGCCGATGCAGAGACCGTCATGGCCTGCATTCGCGAGCATGCCTGGGCGAAGGACGACCAGGTGAACGTTGTTCAGTCCGACATTTGTCGCAGTGAGCTACTGGTCGAAATTGAACTTTCTTGGCCGGCCGCCTTGACCTAGACGCGGACTCAGTTTCATTCCCAATTTTATGGCGGATGCCACCATCGATTGCCTGATTGCCGGCGCCGGTCCTGCGGGGACCGCGGCTGGAATTCTGTTGGCCGAAGCGGGGCTGCGGGTGGTGATCGTGGAAAAACAGGACTTCCCGCGCTTTCGCATTGGGGAATCGCTGATCCCGGCAGTGAACGCCACCTTGAAGAAACTGGGCGTGTGGGAGCGCATGGACGAGGCGGGCTTCCTGCGCAAATATGGGGCAGAGTTCCTCTATGGCGACGGCTCGCAGGTGGTCCACAACGTCTTCGCCAAGGGCTTCGTGCCGGGCTACGAATACACCTACGAGGTGGAGCGCAAACGCTTCGACCAACTGCTGCTGGACCGCGCGGTCGAGGCCGGTTGCGAGGTCCGCCAACCGGTGGCTGTGGATTCGGCTGAGCAGGTCGATCAACGCTGGCGCGTTAAGCTCAGCAACGGCGAGTCGATTGACGCCCAGTGGTTTCTCGACGCCTCGGGGCGGGGTGGTGTGCTGCCGCGTCGCCTGGGCATGAAGCGGGAAGAATTCGATCACCTGCCGCGGCGCTTCGCCGTCTTCAATCACTTTCGCGGCGTGCAGCGTCGCCCGGGGTGTGAGGCGGGCAACATCACGATTGTCCGCGTGCCCGATGGCTGGTTTTGGTCGATCCCGCTGGACGCCGAGCGCACGTCGGTAGGGCTCGTCACGGCGCGGAACGAGCCGGGCAAACGCCCGCCCGAGATCTTTGCCGACTGCGTGGCGCGCAACGCCTTTTTGCGCGGATGGATGGCCGATGCCGAGCCGCTGGATGACTTTCAGGTCCAGGCGGATTATTCCTTCCGCCAGCCGCGCTACGCGGGCGAAAACTGGTTCCTGCTCGGTGATTCCGCGTGCTTCCTCGATCCGGTGTTTTCGTCGGGCGTTTACTTGGCCTTGTCCTCGGCCGAGCACGCCGCAGGGCTGATTTGCGGGCAGGCGCGCGAGCGGGGTTACCTGACCGACAGCGAGCAAAAGAGCTATGAGGACAACCTCAATGGCCGGGTGTCGGTGATGAACAAGCTCGTCAGCATTTTCTACGACCCCTACGGCTTTTCGGTCTTCATGAGCCCGACGAATCGATTCCGGCTTTTTGCCGCGGTGAACGCAATTGTGGCTGGGCACACGCAGATGGAATTTGGGCTGCGCTGGCGCTTCGCGCTGTTTTGCTGGATCTGCCGCCTCAACCGCCGCGCGCCACTGGCACCGTTGGTGGAACTTAGTTGACCGATTGCGCTTGGCGCGGTGGCCGTTGATTCGTAGAACCGGCCCATGATTCGAGTCCGCCGATCCTCTATTCGCCGGTTCCCCGCCCCCGAAGAAAGTGCCCTGATCTGCTTCCTGTCGCTCACGTTGGGCGAGGGCGGCTCGGTGCGCGGCTGCGCGGTAATACGCCCGCCTGAAGCTGCGCCGGAGTTTGCTCAAGCGGCTGAACAAGCCGCCCGCCTGGCCACCGAGGTGCGCGCTGGCAGTGTGTTCAGCTTTTGGCTGCAGATGCGCGCCGCGCTCGACTCATGGCAGAAAACCAATGGCAAATCTATGGCCGCCGCCGCCTTTGGCCTCGCGTTGTTGGAGCGCGCGTTGATGGACGCCTTTTGCCGCGCGAAGACCAAACCTTTTGCCGCCTGTCTGCATGATAACGACTTTAAAATCGAGCTCGGCAAGCTGTGTCGTCCGCTCAAAGACCGCCAACCTGGTAAGCTGCTTGAGGGGCCGCTGCAAGGCGGCATGCGGGTGCAACTGGCCGTAGCGCCCGCTGCTCCGATGACGGAGCTGGAGTCAGCTATTGCCGCTGGCTATCGACAGTTTAATCTCGGGCTGTCCGGGCAGGCGACCGCTGATTTGGCGCGACTCATCGACATCGCTGCGCGCCTCGATCAGATCGAAGGCCGCTATGCAGTGAGCCTGGAAGGTAATGCCTCCTTTGCCACACCCAAGGAATTGCGTGAATTATGGGAAGGCATGAAAGCGGTGCCCGAGCTAAAGAAGCTCATGCGCAGCGTGGCCTACATCGAGCAACCTTTTCCGGTCGATGACTCGCTGACCAATGCTGCGCTGGCGCTGTTTGCCGAGTGGCCGGAACGTCCGCCAATCATCGTTGACGAGTCCGACGACAGCTTTGGCGCCTGCGCCCGTGCGCTGGAGTGGGGCTACGCGGGCACGGTCTTCCGCGCCGCGCGGGGCATCATCCCGGGCGTGGTTGACGCGAGCTTGCTCGGCGCCCGCCGCGACCGCGAACCCATTGGTAAGTGGACGATTGCCGGCGGCCCCTTGAGCGTTGGTTTGCCTTTGGCGCAGCTCGCGGAACTCTCGGCCAACGCCGCATTTGGCCTTGGCTCCTGCACGATTACTCCCGGGATGCTGGCGGCTCCCACGACCGACGATCCCTGGCGCGAAACGCTCGTCGCAGCGCATCCCGAGACCTTTGATGCGCAGGGCGCTTTGCGGGTCAATGGTGGCGCCATTGCGCTCGATGAAGTGGTCCGCGCAGGCTTTGGTTGCCTGCCCGAAATCGACGCAACTGAATTGCTGCATGCCTAGCGAGGAGACACTCCAGGAGCATCGGGCTTTGCGCACCAGCATTTGGGGCAACCTGGTGCTGGGCGTGCTTGGGCTGGTGTTTGCGGTGTTTAGCCGGTCGGACGCCGTGCTACTCGACGGCGTGTTTTCGATGATCAACTTTGTCGTCGCGCTGCTCTCGCTAAAGGTCGCCAAGATGATCATGCGGCCGACGAACGACCGCTACCCGTTTGGCTACGTTTACTACGAGCCAATGCTCAATTTGGGCAAAGGCCTGCTGATCGGGCTGGTCTGCTTGTTGGCGTTTGTATCGTCGGTCGAGGCGTTGATTCATGGCGGTCGGCAGATCGAGGCGGGCATCGCGTTTTTCTATGCGGCGGCGGCGGCGGGCATCGGTGGATTCATTGCATACACCTTGCGTTCGCTGGCGCGCAAATGCAGTTCGCCCATCGTGGAGGTGGACGCGAAAAACTGGCTGCTCGACACCATTCTCAGCGCGATCATTGCCGTGGCGCTGCTCGTCGTGTATCTATTGCAAGATTCCAGTTTGAGCAAATGGACGCCCTATGCGGACCCGGCGGCGGTGCTGGTGCTGTCGCTGATTTTCATTCCGATTCCGATCAATATTATTCGCCACAACTGGGCTCAAATCGTCGGTCGGAATGTGGACGAGCAGCTCCTGGCCGACGCCAAGAAATTGCTCGGCGATTTTCTGGCCGACAAAGACTGCGCGAGCCACGAAGTTCGTGCCGTGCGCGCGGGGCGCTTTGTGTATTTGCACTTGTTCATCGTGGTCGAGCGCGACGCGAAATGGCCGGGCAAAGTGGAGGATCAGGATGCGTGCCGTCGGGTGGTTTTCAATGAGCTCAAGCCGCGCTATCCTTACATCGTGGTCGACGTGATTTGTACGCACGATGCGGAGTGGGCGGAGATGGATTTCTGATTTAAAATACGCGTTGCCCCCTGCGGAATTTCGCCAACACTGATGGCCAATGAATGGCTCGACGCATCGTTGCTGGGCGGAGATTGATCTCGCCGCGTTGGAGCGTAACCTGGGGAAAATCCGGGCCGCGCTGCCGTCGCACATCCGCTATGTGGCGGTCGTGAAAGCCGATGCCTACGGCCACGGCATGCCCCAAACCGTGGCGCGCCTCATGCAAAGCGGTGCCGACGCCTTTGCGGTGGCCAACGTTTACGAAGCCGCCGAGCTGCGTGAAATCGGGGCAGGGTGGCCCATCCTCGTGCTCGGCGCTGTGCTGCCCGAAGAGGAGCCTTACTTGCTCGATTACGACCTGGTGGCAACCGTCTCCACAGCGGACGAAATCGAGCGGCTGAACAAGCTTGGCCGCAAGCGCAAGAGCCCGGTCCGGGTCCACCTGAAGGTCGATACCGGCATGGGCCGCTTGGGTATTTGGCACACTGAGGTGCGTTCTGTATTTGATAAAATTGTCGCCGCCAAGCACATTGCGCTCGAAGGCGTGTTTACGCATTTTTCCAGTGCCGACAGCGACCCGGACTACACCGCTCTGCAGCGTAAGCGCTTCCTGCAAGTGCTCGACAAGCTGCCCGAGCTCGCGGGGCAGGACTTGCTCATCCACGCGGATAACAGCGCTGGCCTCGACACACTTTCGCCGGACAGCCCGTTCAACGCCGTGCGCGTAGGGCTGCTGCAGTTTGGCCACGCGCCGTACCGCGGTTCGCTGCTCGACCGGATCAAGCCGGAGCCGGTGCTGAGCTTTCACGCGCGCGTGGGTATCATTAAAGAGCTGCCGTCCGGCGTGCCGATCAGCTATTCGCAGACCCATCGTTTGCGCCGTCGCAGTCGCCTGGCTGTGCTGACTGCGGGCTACGGCGACGGCATTCCGACAACCGCGAGCAACCGCGCCGAGGTGCTGATCCGCGGGCAGCGTTGCCCCGTGCTGGGCCGGGTCACGATGGACCAAACCGTCGTTGATGTGACGGATCTACCTGAGGCCCAGCCCGGCGACATCGCCACGATGATTGGCGCTCAGCAACTGCCCGAGCACCTTTGCGAGCCCGACATCAAGGGGCTGCAGTTTGCCCGCATCACAGTCGAAGAGTTTGCGCATTGGTGCCACAACATCCCGTGGGAAATCTTCTGCTCGATCACTAAACGCGTGCCGCGCATGTATCGCACGTCGCGGGAGCAGTAGCTCTGAGACGGCGCTTAATCCACAATGTTGGTGATTTCCACGGAGACTGGACGATGGTCGCTGGTTTTGCGGCTAATAGTCAGGGGCGCGTTGATCAGCTCGTGAATCTCGTGCTCGATTTTGCCAGCTCCTGGTTTGACTTCGATCGGCAGTCTTCCGTTGACCAAACCTTGAGTGAATAAGATGTGATCTAGCAAAATGTGCGGGTCACGGCTGGGATCTACGAAGTCTTTGAATTTCACGGACCAACGCAGATGGTCGGGATAGTCAAAGAGTGCGTGGTTGAGAAAACGGTCAGCTTCGAAGATGTTTCCCTGCACGTTGGAAATCAGATCAAAGAACAGGAATTCGTTTTCGAAATACTCCTTACCGGGCCCGTCATTCAGATCACCCATGACGAAGATGGCGGGGGCGGTTGTTTGGTCGAACTTTGCATTAATGTATTTGCGAACGTTGGCGGCTTCCGTGGTCAGCTTGATGCGGGCTGTCAAAGCCCTGCGAATAAAATCCTCCTTGCGGGAGCCTCCGGCATTCCAGTCTGAGCTGCCCGAACGCACAAACTTGCTCTTGAGGTGCAAGCCGATGAACTCCGCGCGCACACCATCTATGTCCATGATTAGTACTTGCGGATGACGATAGTGCTGGTGCTGCTTGGCTTCGAATTTTCCCCACAAATGGACCGGCCAGCTAGTCTCTGTAAAGGCGTCCCAAGTCTTGGTGGGAAGCAGACTGCATGCGTCGTGATATTGCCGCTTCACCAAAAACCAAATCCACTGCTTGCCCGATGTGTCGTACTCGCCATCCGGCGCTTTTACCGGCAGCCAATCGCCGCCAAGCAGGTTGTTGCAAACTTCTTCAATGGCCGCTTCGCCTTTCGGACCTTCTAGAATACAATAGACGTCAGCGTCGATTGCACGGATTTCTTCTACGACAGCGTGACGGCGGTCGATCTCGTGATTTTGAAGATTAGGCTTAATCAGCCGATCTAGATGTTCTACATTCCAGCTACATAATTTCATAGCATATAGTTGTTAGTGATGGCCATTAGCGACGTCAAGGCGATTGAGTTTTGTTGCGACATTATAACATGATCCATGTGTATCGCCAGGTTCGCCCACGAACTCATGTCTGAATTTAAACCTTTGTCGCGACGAGCTGCACCGTGGAGCTGAGGCCCTGGTGATGGGAGCCTTCGTTGACCTCGCGCTCGACTTCGCGGCCGATGGTGAAGTCCAACCCGGAGATTTCGCGCTCCAGGTCGCTCAGGCTGACGAGGAAATCTTTCAGCTCAGGTGGAGGGCCACCACGGCCCGGCATGCTGTGTTGCTTGGGTGTGTAGCACTCCAAAATGTAGGCGCCGCCGGGCATGAGCGCATCCGCGATCTGCGCATGCACACGTGCGCGAACAGCCGGCGGAGTGTGGCCGAAAATGCAGATGATGCCATCCCAGCCAGAGCCGAGATCGTGCTCGGATAAATCCGCCTGTAGCGTCTCGATCGTCACGCCGCGTTCGGTGGCCAGCTCGGCTGCGCGTTTCAAACCAACTGACGACTGATCGAGCGCGGTGACTTGATAGCCTTGCTGCGCGAGGAAGACGGCGTTGCGGCCCTGTCCCTCAGCAAGGCACAGCACGCGCCCACGGGCGGGAATGCGCTGGTATTCCGCCCGCAGAAAATCGTTGGGCTCTTTGCCGTAGGTAAACTCCGGTTCGCTAAAGCGTTCGTTCCACATACGAAAATCTTTGCTGGCGTGCAGAAGTTTGGCAAGCCGCACGGGACGATTTAAGCAAACGCCGCGCGTCGGATTAGTCGAAGTCTTTCACGAGCACTTTGCTCGCGCGCTTGGTGGCTTCGTATTTTTCGCGGCGGGCTTTGGGGAGGGTCTTGGGCGTGCTTTCGGCGAAGCCGGCAACCTCCTGGAAAAAGCGCGCGCTCTGGGTGCTCAGCGCGATGATGCGCTTGTAGCCCTGGCGCTCGGCTTCTTGCACGGCGTATTCCGTCAACTTTTTGCCGACGCCTTTGCCCTGATAGAAAGGCTGCACGAGCACGCCTGCCAGCTCCACGGCTTTGGGGCGAGAGCCTTTGAGCGGGAGCAGGCTGCAGCAGCCGATGATGCTCTCGTCGACGACGTAAACAAAGTAGTCTTCGATATGCTGCTCGACCTCTTGGCGCGTCCGGGTCACGACGGCTTCCGTGCGGTTGGCGGCGTTGCGCAGGATCTGGTAAATCGCCTGTGCGTCCTTCTTCCGGGCGGCGCGGATCTGCTGGTAGTCGTTGGCGTGGATCATCGTGCCGAGGCCCACCTTGTCGAATATCTCCGTGAGCAGGCCGCTGAACACTCGACCGTCTAGAATGTGTGCGCGGGGCACGCCAGCCTCAAGCGCCGCGCAGGCTTCGCGGGCCTTGCTGATGAGGCGCGAGTCGACGTCGTCCGGTGATTTCTTGAGCGTCTTTTTCAGCTCGTCGAGGGGAACGTTGACCTTGGTTTCGCCCTTGATCATCAGGCCTGCATGCGGCGTCAGGAAAATCAATTTCGAGGCCTGCAACCCGGTCGCCAGCTCCGTGGCCATGAGGTCGGAATTGACGCGCAGTGGGTCGCCTTCGCGGTCGAAGCAAATGGGGCTGAACACGGGCACGATGTCGCGGTCGAGCAGGTCGCGAATCAGGCTGAAATCTATCTTGTCGACCTTGCCGGTGTGCTGGTGATTCACGCCGCCTAGCACGCCAACTTCGGTGGCGCGGATCGCATTGGTCAGCGCGCACTTGAGGTTGTGGCGGGTCAGTTGACGGACGACGCTTTGGCCGACTTCGGCCGAGGCTTTTTGGGCGAGCTTGAGTGTGGCGTCGTCGGTCGGCGCGCTGCCGTAGGCATCGCTGATTGGGACGTTACGTTCGGTGGCGAGGTTCTTGAGTTGTCGGCCAATGCCATGGACGAGGACGATGCGGATGTGCAGGCTCTTCATCACGGCGAGGTCGGTGATGACGTTGCCGAAGTTGTCGTCGTCGACAACGGAGCCGTCGATGGCCACCACGAAGATTTGCCCACGGAACATCGGGACATACTCAAGGATGCCACGGAGGTCCGAGGGTTTCAGCGAAGTCGTTGGTGCCGGCAAGTCACTCATTGGCAACCATTACTAACGCCTCATCCCGCACCGTAAACGTTAAAAAAATCCGCACTGCCTTCGAGCAATGCGGATTTGAAAAATGTGGAATCGGTAACCCCTAAAGGTATTGGCTCAGCAGTGGGCGGCTTTCCAATGTCTGAATCGCATCCACGACGCGGGCGAGGTCGCCATCGACGAAGCCGGCGAATGGCGCTGCGAGGTGGCGCTGACAAATGCCGCGAACTTCGAGCGCGCCCTTGATGCCTTTGATGATGCTGGAGCCATGTTTGCCAATCGTGAAGAGGCGGCAAGAGATCTCCATGACTTCACGTTGCAGCGCTTCAGCTTCGTTGAGCTGGCCTGCTTGCATGAGTTCGTAAATCTTGACGTAGACCTTCGGGAAGACGTTGGCGCCGCCGTTGATGCCACCATTGCCGCCGGCGAGTACGGATTCGGCCAGCAGCTCTTCCGGGCCGATCAGCAAGGTGAGGTCGCGCTCGCCCATCAGGCGTTTTACTTTCTTGAAGTAAAAGAGATCGCCGGAGCTGTCCTTGAGGCCGAGGCAGTTCGGCAGGCCGAAGCCATACTCGACGACATCCAGAGGAATCGAAACCTTGGTCAGCGCCGGCATGTTGTAGAGGAAGAAGGGCAGCTCGATACTTTCGGCCATTTTCTGGACGAACATCTGTAGCTCCGGCGCGCCTGGAATAAAGTAATACGGAGGCGTGAAGGCCACGGCGTCGGCACCGGCCTTTTTCGCGTGAGCGGCGAGGGCAATGGATTCGGCAAAGGCGCTGTCGCTCACGCTGACAATGACCGGGATGCGGCCGTTGACCTTTGCGGTGACGAAGTCGATGTATTGGCGACGGAGCTCATAGCTGAGGTTGGGGCCTTCGCCCGTTGTTCCAAGAATGAAGAGTCCGTGGACACCGCCAGCAATCACGTGCTCAAGCAAGCGTTCGGTTGCTTCCAGATCGAGTGTTTCGTCGGCTTTAAGCGGGGTGACCAGGGGTGGAATGATGCCGTGTATTTTCATAGGAAAGTCGGGATTATTGAAGTATCTATAGTGTGGCGTGGAGCGTGTGGTCGGAAGCCGGTAGCTTTATCCCCGCCGGTAATTATACTGGATTATTTGGTAGAAGCCGCTGCTTGCATGATCGACTCGTAGGCGCATTGGTCGGCGTAGAGACGATGGAAAACTTGGTACTTGGCGTCGTGGTAAGCTTGGGCGCTTTCGACGGGCGTAATGATTTGGCCCGGGCGCGACATGGCGGCCATCGCCGTTTGCACACTCGGGTAAGCGCCGGCAGCAACTGCGCCGAGCATCGCCGAGCCAAGGATGACGGCTTCGGGCTCATCGGGCAGGATGAGCTTGCACTGCGTGATGTCGGCATGCTGCTGGAGAAAGACCGGATTCTTCGCGCCGCCGCCACAGCAAACCAAGGTGTCGATTTGATAACCGGCGTCGTTCATCGCGTCGATGATGTGGCGCGTGCCGTAGGCAATGGCTTGAACGGTTGCCAGGTAAAGCACGGCAAGGTCGTCAAGAGAGGCGCTCAAGTGAAGGCCCGAGAGCATGCCGACGAGTTTGGGATTCGCGCGCGGTGAGCGGTTGCCATGGAAATACGGGCACACGTGCAAATGCTTGGTGAGTGTGTGCAGTGGCTGATCGCCAGCGAGCTTCGCGAGGCGTTGGTTGAGCACCTCGTAAGGCGTGATGTCGGCTTCCTGTGATGCCTTGATCATGGCTTCCGTGGCGCCGTGGTTGAAGATGATGTGGTCAACGAGCGCACCGGTGGCGGATTGCCCACCTTCGTTTAGCCAGAGCCCGGGAATCATCGCCGAGAAGTAGGGGCCCCACACGCCGGGGATCGGGCGCTTGTCGTTTGAGGCAACCATGTGGCAACTTGACGTGCCACCGATGAGCGCCAAGCGGTTGTCGAGGCTTTCCGGAGTGGCGCCGCCGGCTTGGTCCGGCATGCCGATCATGCCAATGCCGCCCGCATGGGCATCGATAATGGAAACGCCGACTGCGACGCCGGGCAGCAGGCCCAAGTCGCTGGCTGCTTGCTCGGTGAGGCCTTGCCCGACAGCTTCACCCATCGGGCGCACATCAGTTCCGATGCGGGCGTAGCCTTCGTCGGCCAAGTCGCCGAGGCCAATTGCCGTGAAGAAACCATCGTGCCAGCCGCTCTTGCCTGCATCTGCCTCGTGCGCGAGGTAAGTCCACTTGCAGGTGGTGGAGCACAGGGAGCGGGTCAGCGAGCCAGTCGCGCGGAAAGTCAGGTAGTCCGGCAAGTCAAAGAAGTGGGCGGCGCGTTGCCAGCTTTCGGGCAGGTGCTTCTTAAGCCAGAGCAGCTTGGGCGTCTGCATCTCAGGGGATATTTTCCCGCCGACAAATTCATAAACCGGATAGTCGCCTGCCTGATTGATATCGGCGCATTCCTGGAGTGCGCGGTGATCCATCCAGACAATGATGTTTTGCGCGTCGTCGCCATCCGGGCTGACGGTAACCGGCTGGCCTTCGGCGTCGGTTAAAACCAGCGAGCAAGTGGCGTCGAAGCCGAGGCCTTTGATCGACTCAGAGGCAATGCCGCTTTCGCGCAAGACTGCCTGAGTGCAGGTGCAGATGGCTGACCAAATATCATCCGCGGATTGCTCCACAAACTTGGGGCGGGGGCGCCAGCTTTGGATGGCGCGGCTGTGGTTGGCCACGAGCTTACCATGTTGATCAAAAAGGCCGGCGCGGGCACTGCCGGTTCCTACGTCGATTCCGATAAAGTAGTCCATGGTTGCATTCTACTCGAAATGTCGGTTGGTTGATATACTATAATCCGACATTAATGAGTCGAAAAACGACAAAGAGGATCGCGCTTTTACTGGGGCAAGACATCGGCTACAGCCGCCGTGCGCTAGCCGGGGTGTTGAATTATTCGGAATCGCACGCTCTGCCGTGGGTGTTCCACAATGCGCCACCGGATGTGCGTATCCTGCCCGCCTTGGAGCGTTGGCGACCGGATGGCGTGATTGTCCATTTATCGGATCGCAGTTTGGGTCAGCAGTTGACCGCGTTGGGCGCGCCCTTGGTTTCGGTGACGAACACGGTTTCCGGGCTGCGGATCCCAACCGTCGATGTGGACAGCGTAGCGGTTGGCCGCTTGGCGGCAGAGTATTTCCTGGGGCTGGGGCTGCGGTCATTTGCTTACTATGGGAGCCGTAAAGCGCAGTTCTCGCGCGAGCGTGAGCAGGGCTTTCGCGCATGTTTGGAAGAGCGCGGTTATGCGGTGCAAAATTTACACGCTGACTTTCTCCCGCATTCGCCGTTTAGCCAAGACTGGAGTCGTGTGGACCGCCAGACCGAGCGATGGTTGAAGCTGCTGCCCAAGCCGGTGGGGATTCTTGTTTCGAACGATATTCCCGGGCGTGTGCTCTGCGACATTTGTCGCAATGCTGGAATTCGCGTGCCGGAGGAAATTGCGATTCTCGGGGTGGATAATGACGTTTCGGAATGCCGGATGAGCCTGCCTGCGCTCTCCAGTGTGGAGCTGCCTGCGGAGCAGATCGGGCGCGATGCGGCGCAACGGCTACAGGCATTGATCGGCGGTAGTGAGGAATTGCAGATGGCGGTGCGCCACCCGCCCGTGGGGGTCATTGCGCGGAGCTCGACGGATTGTCAGGCGACCGATGATCTACGCGTCAAGCAGGCGATCGATTTCATTGAGCAGCAGGCGGACAAGGGCGCGGGCGTCGAAGCGGTGTGTCAACACATTGGCGTATCACGCCGTTCGCTGGAGCGCGCGTTTCGAGCCGAGTTTCAGACGACGGTCTATGAGCAGATTCAACGGGTGCGGGTGGCGCGCGCTAAGCGTCTGCTCTGGGAAACCGAGTTGAGCATTGGCGCGATTGCCGAGCGTTCGGGGCTCGGCAACCTGCGTCAAATGGACCGCGTCTTTCGCAAATACGAAGGGGAAGCGCCGTCGATGTTTCGCGCGCGCCGTTAAAGCGCGGCTGGGAAACTCACTCGTTGATCGTCGCCTTGATCTTGTAGAAATTGCTGCCGCTGGGAATCGGTATGGTGAATTCCTTGCGCTCGTAATACTCGGGTAGCTCGACGCCGGATTGATCGGCGCTCACTGTTATGGCGGCCGACACATCATCAGTGAATCCCGTGAGTGTGGAAGAGCTTAGCGGCTGGTAGGTTGCGTCGCCTAACGCATCTTTGCGGCCGAGGAAAGACACAGTCAGCGTGTCAGTGGCGGTGTTTATATAGATGTAGCTGGAGTCGAATTCGGCGGGGTGGCCTTGAAAAGCAAATTCGGCGTAGTTGTTTTGCCCATCCTGATCGGGATCACTGGTCACGGTTTGGTCTTCAGGTTCGAAGGCCGGATACTGTGCCAACCAGTTGGCGTAAGCTGGCGGGAGAGATGAAGTCCAAGGAAGGAGAGTGATGACCAAACCGCTAGGTGATTGAGGCGGCCCAGGTGAGTAGGGCATCTGCACGTTGGTGGAAAGGCCGCCCTTATCCGCGTAGGGGAAGCCATAGCTGAGGCCATTGATGCTGACTTCATATTCGCTGAAGTAGGAGAGGTAGTAGTTGGACGCGGAGCCGGGACGATACCAAACGACGGTTGGCGCTGTGCCGGTGGTCACGCTGCCGTCGTCGACAAAAGAGGTCACCGGGTCGGTCTGATCGTTGGCGACAGAACCGATCTTGGCGGGGGTGCTCCAGACGCCGCTCGCATACGTGCTGCGGTAGATATTAAAGCCAGTTGCAGTCATGGAGCCGGTGGCGGCACCGGGCTTGTTGACGGCGGCCCAATTGATAGTGACTGTCTGGTTTGATGCTTCGGCGCTCAGGTCCACATTGAGCACGTTGCTTTGGGAGGTCTCGTTGCTGGAGGTGTCGCCGAGGATGCCGTAGGCTGTGATCCAATAGCGGTATTTTGCTGGCTTTACAGAGCCGCCGCTGGTATTGGAATGCGAGGTGAGCTGCGGTGCATTAGCCCAGTAGTTTGGCTCAATGGTGTTTGTCCACTTGCTTGCGGTCGTGTCGTATTTTGGCGTGAGACCGCGGTTGAAGGCGGAGACAATGTTGTTGTAAACATCCTTGGCGTCGCCGATAGCCAGTAGTTTATCGAGGTCAGCTTGAGTGGTCCCGACCACGCCGACAAAGTTGCCAAAAACGCCGTCGGCACCAAACACCATGGCCGAGGGAGATTCGATGATGGAGAGGCTTAAGCCGGCTGGACTGTTTAGGGCAACTGATGTGTAACTGCCCTGAGCCGTCTTGGAGCCACTGCCCGAATATTTCCAGTTTGTGCCGTCGTTGAGCGTGATAATCGTGTCGGTGGTAATCAGTGACTGCTGGTAGGTCGACAACGTGGTGAAGCTGCCCGATGCAATGATGGGGGGTAGGGGTTGGCTGGCGTCATTGGTGTTGGTGGAGAAGGTGGGCTCAAGCAGGTAGATGATTTTTCCCGAGAATTGCGAGCCCCACTGGCCGGAACCGCCGGTGAGCTTGAGCATGCGGTAGCTCACGCCGTTCATGGTGTAGTCGCCGGTTTGGCCAGTCCATTCCGTGGCGGTGGCTTGGTCGTCGAGCACGAATGTTGCATTACCGCCGGAGGGGGAGTAGTAGTCGAAGAAGTCTTTGATGGCTTGTTCGTAGTATTGATTGAGAGGATCGTAGTGGTAGTTGTTGCTGTAAAGAGTGGCTGCGGTGCCTGTGTGGCTGTTGGGGGAGCTGTCGGTATAGCTGGTTGTGGAGCCCCCGGAGACATCGGCTATCTTAACTGCGCCGCTCATATCGGAGTTGGTGCTGTAATAAACGTGATAACCGGTGGCGTAGGGATAGGAGTTCCAAGTGACCTTGATCGACTTGATGTCGCCTGAGTAATAATTGCCATGCAGCGTGTTGCTCACCGCAGATTCACCGTTCGAAGCGCTGACCGCAGAGATCGCGTAGTAAACGTCGGTCAGCGTGCCAGTGCCGTTGGCTTGAGAAGTAGGCAACGCGCTGAGTGCGACGGGGGGATCTCGCTGGAGCACGCCAATGATGTCTTGCGGCGCGGTGATGCGAATGCCGGTTGCAAAAGGCGCATTGGCATTGTTGGCGCTGCCTTCGAGAAAGTCAGAGATGTTGGCACCGGGATTCGCTTTGTCTAAATTTTTGATGAAGGAGTCGTAGCGGGCAAACAAGGTTGCGCGGTCCTGCTTCATTCCGACGCCGAGTGTGGGGTCTGCCGGTGAGGGAGGGGCACCGCCCGTGGTGGTGGATTGGAAGGGAAAGCCCACTTGGTCGACTTCGGATACGTCGAAGTCCAAGGTGTCGGAGACGAGGCCCCATTCAAAGATGCCAAAGATGTCATTGGGATTCGTGCCGGGGGTGGGGGAGCCAACACTGGCGTCGACGGGAAGCGCAATGGCGGAGCCAACACTCAGTATGGCAACGCCGCTAAGGATGCCTTCGGTAGCAGGATCGGGAATGTCGATTGTTACAGATACGTCGCTGCTGCCGCTAAGGCTGCCGGCATTGGGAAACAAGTTGATCAGGGGCAGGTTACTTCCAGAGCTGATAGGAACCCAACCCAGTGAGCTGTCGGTAGGGTCTATTTGCTGATAAACCGGCCCACCGCTGGTCAACGTATCCGTAAAAGAACCACCGTCAGGAAACGGCGATACGCCCGTAAATGAGGTGGCGGTCGTTCCGGTGTATTGCACCATGATGTTTTGCGTGGGCGTAACGCCACTGGGCGTTTGCAGCATCAGAATGCCGGTACTGGGAAACCCGGTTGTGGAAACGACATCCAACGTTGAGGCCAGCACATTGGTAAGGCTCACAATGTAGCCATTGGCGACTCCGGGGCCATTGGGGTCGGCGAAAGTTACCCCCTTGAATTTCTGCGGGGTGGTGCTGCTGTCAACGCTGGTATAAGTGACTTCTACTTGGACGGCGCCGCTCGAAAGAATTAAGTCGCCACTGGTAGGGAAGCCAGATACCGAAACGACCGGTATTTCAGTCGCTGTTGGGGCAATGCCGGTCGAGCTGTCGATCGTGGTGCTGATCGTGTTGGTTTGAGCGAAATTCGCCGTACCGCTTGATTCCTTCGTGTAGTAAACCCAAGGGCCTTGGCCGCTCGTAGCCGTGCCGACGTTTTGCCCGAATAAACCGAGGTAGACGCCTTTATTGGCCACCTCTACGGGCACCTTGAAGGTGAAAGGGAAAGTGGAGGCGAGGAGTTGCACAGGCAGGCTGAGCGCCACGCAGAAAAGTAGTGGTGAGGCAAATTTCCGGGAGCAGATGAAGGAATTCATGTCGAGTATGGGAAGCTTGAGTGGGGTAATTATTCCAGACTGATCCATTGAACGGGCGCTGTGTGCTACCAGTAATCAGTCAAACGCATTTAAACATAGTGCTCGAAATACGACTCTGGGTCAACGCCATGACCAAAGTGCTCGGCTAAATACGCTAGGTTATTCGATTGGCTGATCTAGCTATGTTGTGGGATTAGTAGGGCATGGCAGGGCAAGCAATAAGCTGGGTATTTCGGACCTAATGCGCGGCGCGCGAGTGGAGCCGCTTGGTGCGTGTGGTTAAGGCAACGTTACTCCGAAACGACCAGTGAAAATCCTGTCCATAGTCATCACTGGCAGGAAATTGAGGAGGGCGTAGGTAAAGGCGCCATGCCCAAGCGTTCGAACTCCGTGGCGCTTTGGCCTTAAAGCCATAGCACTGGAGATAACATGAAATAGCCCGGGCCGATTCGCAAACCAGCTCGGGCTTTTTCAAACTATACCTTGGCAAAGCTGACAGCTTAACCGCCAGTCAGGAGGCGACGCGCCAAGCGGGTGCCACCGACCATTTCAGCCAGGTTCTTTAGCTGCTCGTTTTCGTAGGCCTGGTTAAAGACCGAGATGTCGAGGCTGAGGATTTTGCGGAAGGCGCGGTTGGCCACGACTGGATCGGCTGAGGCGTCCAGCAGCTTTTGCGAGTGTTCCTGGACGATGTCCAGCATGGCGAGTGGGTAGCGGACCGGCAGGCCGATCTTGAAGTGCACTTCGCCAATCTTGATGCGCTTCTTGGCGTAGGTTTCGTCGTAGACGCCGGTGAAGAGGTCGATAAACCAGTCAGCCAGGGCCCGGTCGATGACCTTCACATCGATGCCTTCAAAGTATTCCTTGGTGTTGTCGAATTTGAGCAGACGGGCGTGGAAGTCTTCCGACATCGACAGGGCAATTTTCTCGGCTTCCGGCTTGAGGGCCGCAAGGCTCTGGCACTCTTCGTCCGAGAGTTCCAGGATTTCAATGAGCTCGGCGCACGTTTCGTCCGAGGTGATTTTCCAGGCTGCGCGATCCATGATATTTAGCTCCTTGGTTGGTGGTGAGAGATCAGAGGAGCTCAGCGACTTTTTTAGCAGCGTCGCGGGCTTCGATGTTGATGAGGCCGACGTTGGCACCCTTACGGGAGTTGACGGCGAGCACGGCTTTGTCTCCGGCGGCATACAGGTAAACGCTGCCGCTGGTGCCAGCGACGACGGTTTCGCTGAAGTTGCCGCAGTCGAACGTCATGGCGATGCGACGTCCCAAACCAATGCCGGTCGCGACCATAGCAGCGAGTTTCTCGGCATCCTTTTCGGACGGGAGTGCGTGAGCGATTGGCAAACCATCGGTTGATGCAATGATGCTGCCCTCGGTTTCGGGCAATGCACTGCGTAGGTCTGTGAGGATAGTGCGTAATGTATCGGCTAAGGCCATGGTCTTCGTGTTTTGAGTTTTGATTACTGGTTGTGTGCGGGGCGGATTTTTTTGCTGAACTTGGGACGCTTTTAGTGGCGGGTTTTCCGATGTAGTGGTTGCTTTGTAACTGCGTGAAACTGCTTTGGGCTCGGGTTGTTTGGGGGGCGGCTCAGTGGGAGGCTTTTGCTTGTAGCTACGCGGCTCAGTTGGCGTTGGCTTGGGGGTGGGCGCAGTATGATCGCTTGGATTTAGCGATTCAGTACTCGGTTTATAAATGCGTTTTTGCGGCTCTTGTTTGCGAGTTACTTTACGCGGTTGAGCGGGTGGGGGAGTCGCTATGGATGAGACTTCGTCACCAAGAACGTTTTGCGCGAGTTGAGAAGACTTGGCGCTTTCCTCGACTGGAGATTGTGGTGGGGGAGGGGGAATTGGTTTAGTCACGGATTTCTCATGTACCAGATTTTTTGCTGGTGTCGCGGAGTCCTCCGGCGGAGCTTTGCTGGGTTTTCTTTTGAGTCGTCCAAACATGGTTTCAAAAAAGTTGATTTAGAATTACCAGACTGAGCGTTTACGTGGTTTTGGCAGTGTGCGCGGGCGGGGATATTTAATGGCTTGTTTTACTGGGCTCGGTCGAGTGCTTGGGGCGCCTTTCAATTTCAGGAATCGTACGTTTTTTTTTTCGAAGTCTGCTTCGTTGAGCTGGAACTCGCCGAGCTGGCTGATGAGGCGGTCTACGAAGCCTAAGACGTCGGATTTGCTCAATAGGTGGCCTTTGAAAATGAAGAACACGAGGTATTGCTCCGAGATGTGGCAGACGGCTTCGTCGGTCTGTGAATTGAGGAAAAACGTGATCTGCTCGCCGACATCGAGCAGGCGGTTTTCGAGGAATGCCATGAGCTCGCGAATGAGCTGGTGCACCGCCTTGTCATCGACCGGGTTGTGGGCCAGGTAGGCTGCGGTCCAAGTCGTCTTATCGTAGAGTAGCACTTGTGATGACTGGGCGGAGTCATACACATCTTGCATCAATTGTTCGAGTGGGGTCATGGGTGTCAGTAGGTCAAAATGGGTTCGCGGATATGCTCGACGATATTTCGCGCCAGTACTTGAAGCTCGCTGAGGCCGACTAAATCCTGTCGTAGGGATTCGCCCTCGGACGCCCAAAGGCCAATGCCGGGCAAGCCGCCGTAGTTGAGGTTGGGCAATACCGCCATGCCTTGACATTGCAGGGCAGTGGAGACGCATTGTATTGCCAGTTCCTGACCGCCATGACGATGTGAGCCAACTGCAAGCACGGCGTAATGTACCTTAGTGAACTCTTCGCGGTGAAGCTTTAGTAGCAGACCGCGGTCAAGGAATGCCTTGCATTGTGCGCTCATCGAGCCGAAAAAGACAGGCGTCGAGACAATGACTACTTTGAGCTCGGGGTCTCGGAAATGATCGAGCGCCTCGAGGTAATCATCCTTCTGGCGGCAGATGGGATGACTGAGGCAGGTGCCACAGGCGTCGCAAGGGCCAACATTTTTATTCGAAAGCTTAAATTCTGAAGAGGTCAGGCCATCGTCGATTTCACTGATGTAGTCAAAGAGAATGGAGAGTGCTTGTTCGCTTGATTCTCCTTTCCGGGGGCTCCCGGCTATGCCCAAAATATCCGCCATGAATGTGAGTGTTAAACTGCGTTAAAATTGACTAATACGCCCGGTATGGCTATGCCTGCGGCGCGCAAATCGTCTTTAAGTTGTTCGACTTCGGCGATGAAGGTCTCATATTGCCAGGCTCGGTCAGACAAAACCTGCTCTGCTTTTTCGACGTGGTTTTTGCGCTCCTCGATGATTTGAAGCGCCTGTCGTACTGGCTGACCAAGCACTTCGATAGTCCGTTCCATTAGCTCAAGGCGTTTCTTAAAATTGTCCTGCTGACTTTCCAGTTCCAAGAGTCGGTTTTCAATTTTCTCCCAGTCCTTCTTCGATAACCCACTCGACTCTGCTGCTAGAGCAGTTGTGAGTGGATCGAGGGTTTTCCAGGGTTCTTCAGGCAGATTGCACTCTGACACATGGAGCACGGATACCTGTTTGCCGGCCGTTTTGGCTAATATCGATTCGAGCTCTTTGAGCGTAATGACTGAGTCGTGCAGGTTTACATCCACACATACCCACCAGGCATCTTCGGCCTGGCTGCTCTTGAGCCACTGTCTGAGACTTGTAAGGTGCATTTGGGTCTACATTTAAGCCGTTTATCGGTCCTGTAGGCTTGACATCTGATGTCGTTAAATGAATCGCCAGAACCTTGAGCTACTTAAGGGCCAATGTTCCTATCTTGTGGGTTTTAAAATGTATGTAAAAGAGGGGTATTAATGCTTGATGGCATGCCAATTTAACGGTGTTGTATATAAAATTAATGAGAGCTTTTCAGGGAATGTGTAAGTCTATGGTTGATAGGATTTTCTGTGCTTTTTATTGGTATTAATTCTGCTAATTTCTCTACTGTTGGCCTATTGGCCCCATTGGCTAGTAGTGAAATCCAGTAGATCAAAAATATGCTATAACCATTTTTAGATAGCTGAAAATCGCACCCGTCTTCGTGGGTCCTATACCTCATTTATTCGTTTGCTGATCAATTCGCTCATTATCGTCTAAAATGATCCATTGGGAAACAGTTCTCAGGGCGACACAATGACAGCCCTATACCACACACTCCCCATACCCTATTACCAGATTGATGGAGTCGTTGGTGTCAGATGCTCTTGAAGCTCCGTATCCGATTGGCGGACTTCTAAACAAAACAGGGGCGGCCCAACTGGACCGCCCCTGCTGAAAGGAGTTGCTAAACTCTGCGCCGCTTACTTGGCCACCTTTTCGAGGATGGCGTTGAGGCGGTTGATCATGCTGCGCGGGTCGTCGAGCAGGCCGGCGCTGATCAGCGCGTTGTCCAAGAGCTGCTCGGCAATGAGCTTTGCGGTGTCTTCGTTGGACTGGCTGAGCGCGGACAGGTGCTTGATGAGGCCGTGGCGCGGGTTGATTTCCAGATTAACGGAAACCTGATCATCGGGCATCTCGTCATTACGGCCCATAGCGCGCATCATCTGGCGCATTTGGGCGGACATCATGGCGTCGGCATTGGTGGCGACGATTGGGCTGTCGACCAAACGCTTGCCGGCGGCAACCTTCTTGACGCGCTCTTCGCCGAGGGAAGTCTTGAGCCACTCGCAGAGGGCGTTGACATGTTCTTCCGGCAGCGGCTCGCCTTCGACTTCGGCGTCTTCCAGCTCGAGATCGTCGGCGTCGGCGGACTTGAGTTGCTTCTCCTTGTATTCGCGGAGATTGGTCATCAAGTATTCGTCGATGGGCTCGTAGAGGAAGAGCACTTCCAGGCCGCGGGCCTTGAACGCTTCCAGATACGGACCGCTTTCGAGCGCAGCGCGGCTCGGCCCGATCAGGTAGTAAATTTCCTTTTGGCCGTCCTTGGCGCGGTCGAGGTATTCTGCGAGGGAAGTCAGCTTGCCCTCTTCGAGCATGGACGACTCAAAGCGCAGCAGCTCGGAAGTTTGCTCGCGGTAAGTGAAATCACTGATCGCTCCTTCCTTCATGAAGAAGCCAAACTGCTGCCAGAACTTCTCATACTTTTCGGCGTCCTTCTTGGCCATCTTCTCGAGGTGCTTGAGGAGGCGCTTGGTGATGACCGTGCCGATCTTGTTGAGCAGCGCGCTGTCCTGCATGGACTCGCGGGAAATGTTGAGCGGGAGGTCGGCGGAGTCGACAACGCCCTTTATGAAGCGCAGCCACTCGGGCAGGAGCTTCTTCGGCTGCGGATCGATCAGCACCTTGCGGCAATGCAGGGCGACGCCGGGCTCGATGCGGCCAAAGCCGGGCATTTCCGGATTGGAGCCGGGGATGTAGAGCAGGGTGTGGATGTCGAGCGGCGCGTCGGCCTGGAAGTGCATCCAGTCGAGAGGCTCGTCGAAAGCCTTGGCCTGATACTTGTAGAACTCCTTGTAGTCCTCTTCGGTGATCTCGGACTTGTCCTTGAGCCAGATGGCCTGCTGGGTGTTGACCTTCTCGCTGTTCAAATTGATCGGGAAATCAACGTAGGCGGAGTAGCGCTCGACGATGCCCTTGATGCGATGGTCGGTGGCGAACTCCTTGGCGTCTTCCTTGAGCTTGATGACGATCTTGGTGCCGCGGTTGAGGCCTTCAGCTTCTTCAATGGTGTAGCTGCCTGCACCTTCGCTCGTCCAACACCAGCCGGTGCCGTCGCTCTGCCAATTGCGGGTGTAGACTTTCACCTCGTCGGCGGCCATGAAGACAGAGTAGAAGCCAACGCCAAACTGGCCGATCAGCGCTTCGTTGGCGCCGCCGGATTCCTTAACGGCGTTGAGGAACGCCTTGGTGCCGGAGTGGGCGATGGTGCCGAGGTTTTCGACGAGGTCATCGCGGGTCATGCCGATGCCGTGATCCTGGATCGTGACCGTGCCGGCTTCTTCGTCGGAGGTGATGTTAATCTCCAACGCGAGGCTGTCGTCGTGAATGGTCTTTTCGGTCAGTTGGGTGTGACGCAGTTTCTCCAGCGCGTCAGAGGCGTTGGACACCAACTCGCGGATGAAGATTTCCTTGTCGGTGTAGAGGGAGTGGATGACGATATCCAGCACCTGCTTGACTTCGGCCTGGAATTCGTGGGTTTCGGGCGCGGTTGTGCTCATGGTTATGTGATTACTGTGGAGTTAATTTGAAATTGGCTAAACCCGCTAACTGAAAGCATACACGGGCAGGTTTCAAGTCGTTTTCTGCCCGGAACTCGCCATGAGCGAGGTTGAACCTCGGATAACACAGAGGGCGCGGAGATTGCATGGGGTGGGGAGGGCGCAGTCTCCTTTGGAAAAGCACGCCCATCATTTAAAAAACAACCGCCATGTTTTTCCAAAACACTCGCTTATGTGTTTTGGAAAACGATGATCGTCGCTTTTTGAAGAGACCCCATTTAATTTGCTTATTTCAGCCTTATTCAGCTGTTTCAGGAGCACCGGTGACCACGATATTATCGAACAGCGCGGTGACATCGATGAAGTTGCCGTCGGCGTCTTTGGGTGCCCAACTGGGATTGTTGCCTCCGTGGAAGGTGCTGAACAGGAACTTGCTGATTAGCGTTTCATCGCCGCCTTGTCCGCGGAATTCCATGTCCTGCGAATCTGCGACCAGCTCACCGTCGACGAATAGCTGGGTGAACCCGTTGGCTTGGCCGACGTCATTGAGCCGGGTGACGATTTTAACGTGCTGCCATTCGCCGATTTTGAAAACCGGCTTGGTCGTGCGCTTGCCGACGCCATATTTATGGCCTTCGCCTTGATCATACAGATAGGTGCGGGCATAGCCGTCTTTGCTCCACATGATGCGCGAGCTCCAGCTTTCGGGGC
Organism: Cerasicoccus maritimus; assembly: GCA_031296935.1. Lineage (GTDB taxonomy): Bacteria > Verrucomicrobiota > Verrucomicrobiia > Opitutales > Cerasicoccaceae > Cerasicoccus > Cerasicoccus maritimus. Next base: position 41,633 of record JAVDPD010000013.1, on the reverse strand, counting down.
GGCGGGGCATGCCGCCACTCACGACATTATCCGGGCCTACGCCGTGTAATTTGCCGCCGCGCACGAACTGCCAGCCGTCCTCAAATTTCACATCGAAGTCGAGCGCCGCGTAGTCGGTTTTGCGCGGAAAAAATACATGCGTCACGACTCGCTCGCTGCCCATCTCGCTGCCAATGTAAGTCACACGGAGCGCATTGGAGCCATCGGCTGCCTGGCCTTCGGCAAGGGTAATTTTGGGGTGCCTCAGCAGTTGTTCGGCAGTCGGATTGGGGCCGTTGTCCAAAACGATGTTGATCAGCGTGTCTTCGTTGGCAACGAGCAGAGAGAGTGGCGTGAGATAGGCGATCGCGAGGATTCTTAAACGAGAGATCATATTGTCTTTGGAAGGGGGAAAGGACTAGTCATTTAGGGTTGGTTGTAATTTGCAAGACATTGGCGAAAACTGTCAATACACGGCGCCATATTTCTGCTGGCAAGACATCCAGGAGCACTACCATCGACTCCAGAGTGCTACAGCTAAAGTTGTGTTTTGAAATTGTCTTAATAATGAGCAGTAGCGATGTTTGTGATCGCTCGGGCAAGAAATCTGCTGTTTCCTAGGTGGCGAATCTGCGCTACTTTACTGGCCGATTCGCTATCGCTACGAACCATGATTACTACGAAACGCTTCGATTATCTGGGCATTAGCAAGATCCAGATGCACCCGACGGTGGTTAACCACCGTAACCTCACGCAGTCCAAGGTAGAACACTATGCCAAGGACATTCTCGCCAACGGTTTGCTCGAGCCGCTGGTGGTCTGGGAAAAATCTCCCGGTGAGTTCTACTTGATTGGCGGTTTTCACCGTATCAATGCGATCTACAAGATCCGTGAGCAGAATCCTGGCTATTTTGATCGTGTCGATGTGCGCGTGGTGGCAGGCTCAGCCGACGAAATGCGCGCGCTGAACCTAAAGCTTAATTCAGACCGTGTAGACACCAAGATTACCGACTATTTCGAGACGGTTGTTTACCTCAACAACGTAAATTGGTCGACCGAGCGCATCGGTGAGTTCCTCGACCGCAGCACGGCTTGGGTGGAAGAGATCCTGCGCTATGCGCCGGTTATGCCGCCGAAGATTTACAAGATGCTTTCCGACGGAGATACGAGCTGGAATCGCGCTAAGGCTGCCTGTCAAAAGCTGATCAAGGCCCCAGCTGGGGAAGAAGACGCGGCCGCCGCGAAGGCCGAGCAGGAGCTCAAGGAGAAGAAGCCCAAGAAACCGCTCAATTTCCGTTCGGCGAAGACCCGTATTACGGATATGGCAAAAGCCTCGCCTAAGGCCCGCTATGATCTGGACAATGCCGATCTGAAGTCGTTGATTCTCGTGCTCGAGGGCAAGGAATTTAGCCAAGCAGACATCAAGCGTGTAAAGGCGAAGTTCCCGGGCTTGGTTTAGCATCCTGGCAGCTTATTCTGATTGATCTTCCCTGAGCATTGGGCCGGCGCCATTTCCGCCTCCGCCACCTTGTCCACGGCCTTCGCCGCCTGGGCCTCGGCCGCTGAATCCGGCATGTTCGGGGCTTTGGCTGTTGGCTGTTTTCTGTATCGGGGCGAAGGTAATGCCTAGCGCCAGAACGAGGCCAGCAGCCAGCCCACCGATGACTGGCCAGAGTTTCTTTTTGGCGGCGGCGTTTTTTAGCCACGGCCAAGCAAGCCAGAGGTGGGCTATGACTAGGCCTGCAAAAACGAAACCTCCGATGGTGTGGATTTCGACGATGTCGTGCTTGGAAAAGCCAAAGACGCTAAGGCCGCGGCCTGCGGGGCCGTGGGGCATGCGCCAGTAGAGAAGAGCGCCGGTTCCGCCCAGCAGGCAGACATTCAGCCAGAGGGCGAGGTTGAGGATGCGTCGAATGATGAGTTTCATGACAGGAGATTAATGCCTTGAAACGCGGTGGAGACGCTAAAGTCGCACGGGTGGTAGTGTTATCAAATCGTGCACTGGCGGGGATAAGTGAAAGTAATCGGTAAGCGCCTTTTTATATGGCGAATATGAAAATGGACGCAAATGCCAGGATGAGCAGCACAGCGACAATGCCCACGATGATGTCGCGTGGGCTCTTTGGCTTGGGGCGGCCAAACTCGCGAGCGGCGAATTCATCGTAGTCGAATGTGTCGTCTTCTGGAAGGTCGAGGCCATCGTAAATGGACTCGCTGGCAGCATCGCTGCGATAGAGCCCAGTGCGTTCATCGGCTCCACATTCCGGGCATGCTAAGGCATTGTTTTTAACCGTTGCGCCGCAAATTGGGCATTCGAATGTGTCACTCATGTTATCTCTAGCAGCTATTGTTGATTGTTTCATAAGACAGTTGCCATGCTTGGGCTAGTTTTTATTGATCATTCTTCCGTTACGTGAGCCGATTGCATCTTATACACCTAATCAATGTCTTCTGAGTCCGCAAAGTCTCGTTTTATGCGCATCCTGCCAACTGGCTTGGCGCTTTTTGTCGCGGTATCAATCTTGGGTGGGGGGTATTGGGCTTGGCAGGCTTATGAGTTTCACCGTGCTGAGCGTCTCATGGTTGAGCGGCAATACGCGGAGGTCATTCAACGCGCAAATCGACTGATTGCGTTTGGTCCAGATGCTGATCGTGCGCTGAAAATTAAGCTGCAAGCCCAGATCCATTTGAGCCCTGAAAATGCGCACCGTGAAGTCATGGCTCTTTTGGCGGAAAAGGATGTCGCAGATTATCCGGAAATTAGTTTGGGCATGCTGCAGTATTTAGTCAAATCGGAGCAGTTTGAGTTGGCCCACGGTTTGGCGCTCCGCATGGAGCAGATGAAGACCTCGGACCCTGATTTCCAGCTACTGATGGCCCAGATTGCCATTAATCGCGGTGATGTGGCCACTGCTTTAAACCGTTTGAGTATGGCAGTGACCATAGACCCGAATCATGCAAAAGCTCACCTGCTTCGTGCGCGCATTTTGCTCAGTGCAGATAATCAGGCAGCGCACATTCAGGCCAAGGCCAGCTTGCGTGTAGTGGCGGAGCTGAGAGACCCACTGAGGGAGGATGCGTTGATCATGCTGGCAACGCAGCCTGGCTTACCGTTATTTGAGAGCGATCGAGAGTGGTTGATTAAGCAACTGAGCAACCCTGAGCGAAGCACGCCCACCATGCGGTTCTTGGCGGATACTCAGCGTATCATACTACAGCCACTAGCGCGCTATGGCATAGCGCAGGAGGCGGTGAAGCGTGAAGGCAAGGGCGATGCAGTGTTACTGGTTAGGTGGTTAATCGAAGTCGGCGCCTATGAAAATTTGTGGCAATATCTGGCTAGCGACAGTGGCAAGAGCATTGTCAATGGAGGGCGTTGGCGCGTCGATATCTTAACCATGTTGGGCCGCGATCCAAGTTGTGCGCAATACATCCTGGAGAGCGGAGATTTTCAGGTGGATGACTTGAGTCGTGCAATCCTGGAGACCTATGTGACGCTGCCTGATGCAGTGAGATCGGGCGATGAGTCATCAGAATGGCGTAGAGCGTATGAATTGGCCTTGCAATCGCAGTTGCCGGATGAATTGCAGGCATTAGGAGAGTTAGCGCGGCAGGCCCAGTGGAGGGCGTCTGCTGAAGAGGCGCTGCTGGCTGCATTTGAAACATCAACTAAGGACGATGACAAAATCCGACTGGCACCTGCTGTCTTTACGCAGCTCAGCGAAAATGGCAGCACGCGTGCGATGATTAGTTTGAGTGAACGTCTTCTCGAAATTGAGCCTGGAAGTCCAATCTATCTCAACAATCAGGTTTACCTTGAGGCGTTGTTGGGAGAAGTGAGTGATGTAGAAATCGAGGAGCTACAGGAAGTCGTTGCTAAGGGTGGCCCCAATGGAATTCACTCTGCCTTGGCATTGTGTTTACTACAGCGAGGCCGACTTGCTGAAGCGGAGGCACACTATGCTCAGCTTGATCCGAAATACTTTGGGCACCCCAGTTGCCGTCTCGTGGGTCTTCTACTTGCCGTAGAATCAGGTGATGAGGTTGCGGCAAAAAAAATGGTGCTTGATCTAAAGGGCAGTGATTTGTTGCCGGAAGAGCAAGAGCTTTACGATAGCGCTCGCAGCAAAGTCATGAAGGCACAATAAGCCCTTTGGCATTCGCGAAAACTGGGCACAAGAAAGTAATGGTGAAGCCGAACGGACCCCATCGGATCCTTGATGATCAAGACGTTGGCAGGGTTCCCTATCAGCCTGTCGGCTTTTACGTTTTCCTTTAAGCGTTATGTTTGTCGAGGAGTTGGCGGCTGCGTGGTCTATTGGTGATTTTAGATATGAGCCGGTGATCTTTTCGGGGGGTGCCCGTGCGGCAAATCCACAACATCGCTTCCGTCATCAAGCGGTCATCTTTAAGCGGACGACCACGATTCAGACTCTTTGTACCACGTGCCTTCAGCCGATGGGCGTTAATTTTTTAAGGCGACCCAGAGCGAGTCATTCTAAACCTATCTATCTTGTTGCATGACAATGCGATAGAATACAAACAATTCACTGGAAATAACTAATTTATATCAACTCTGTTCATTTTGAAGAAACGGCCTATTCTTCGACCAAGAAACTGGTATTGAGCAAGTCGTTATCGCGGCTACACTTCTGTAGTATGTCAATCTGGTGACTCCAGCATGCTGCTTGCGTGGCATCTCCGGTTGTACCCTTCAACCTTTGAATCTGCCCAATTGGCGTTTCTTTGTTTCCTGAGCCGTGTGTGAGCATTTCTCAGGATGAATCTTTCGTAATCTTGGGAATATTGCCTCATCTACTAAGGTCTTATGATCAATGAACTCAACCCCACGTGCATTTTCAGGTTTTACTTGCGAAGCGAAGCCCATTGACTGATCAACTGGACTGCATCGATTAAAATGAGTGCTACAGCCAAGTTAACCAACGGTTTGTTGGTCTTCGAGCGATACCGACTTAAGCGCCTGCTGGGTCGGGGCGGGATGGGCGTCGTTTGGCTTGCACACGATATTGAGCTTGAGAAAGACATCGCCCTCAAGTTCCTGACTGAAAACCTGCTCTTCGACAGCACAGCGGTCCGCGATTTGAAGAAAGAAACCCGGCGTGGCATGGAGCTCGCGCATCCGAATATCATCCGCGTCTATGGTTTCTTTTCGGGGGACGAGCGCGCCGCCGTCGCCATGGAATATGTGGAGGGCAACAACCTTTCCAGCCTGCGGGACACCCGCGAGGGCAGCTACTTCGAGGTCAATGAAATAGCGGAGTGGACGTTGGAGCTCTGCTCGGCGCTGCACTACGCGCATTCAAACGCGGAGATTGTCCACCGTGATCTGAAGCCGGCCAACCTGATGGTCGACCAGAAGAGCCGCCTAAAGATTGCCGACTTTGGGATTTCTGCCAGCCTGACGGATGCTCAGACGCGGCTGACCGGCACTATGGGCCTGCGCGGCACGATGCTCTACATGGGCCCGCAGCAACTACTCGGCCAGCGTCCTTGCATCTCGCATGATATTTACGGCCTCGGCGCCACGCTTTTCGATCTGCTGACGGGGAAGCCGGTTTTTTACACTGGCGACATCAGCCTGCAAATTCGCGAAGCGTTGCCGCCCACGCTCAGCGAACGTCGGACGGAGTTGGGCATCGTTGGTGCTGGCATTCCTCCGGAGTGGGAGGACACCATTGCGGCCTGTCTGGCCAAGGATGCGGCTGACCGTCCTTCGAGCGCTGCCGAGGTGATCAATGGCCTTCGTTTAAGCAGCGATTTGCTGGCGCAAGGCGGCGCGACGCTGCCTGTGCCGTTGGGTGATTCGGGCGCGTCCCGCCCTTCGGAGCCAACAATCCGGGAGTCCGGCCCGCCAATACAACTTATTCCGCGTGGGCAACCAAATCAACCACCGACGGCGGAGACGACCGTGCAGGACCCGCCCATCACCGCCAACACTCAGACGCCCACCGCGCATTCGGTTCGCGCTCCGATGTCGGGCGTGGCGATAGCTTTACTCGTTTTATGCAGCGTGGTGGCTGGTGGCGGCGTGGCGTATTTTGCGTTTTTGCACGGGAGCATGGATGCGACGATCAAGGCCAACTCAGCGCCGATGGCCAACCCAACGAATTTCAACAACCAGCCGCAAAGTCAGACTAATCGGCCCGGCCCCGGAGGATTGCGTTCGGGGCCGCCGGGATTTGATACATCCAGCGGGGAACCGCAGATGCCATCATCTTTTGCCCCGGGGCAGAGTTTAAATATGCGGAACGACGCGGTTCCTGATGGCATTATTTCTACGGGGATCTCCAACCGCGCCGCACCTGAGATCCTTAATCGACCGGAAAACGGGCATGATTTTCAATTGCCGCAGTCGGGCATGATTTTTCGTTGGGCTCCGCCGTTTCGGTTCCAGATTGGCTCGCCGCGTCATCGGGTATCAGATGTCATGAACAAGTCGACCCTGGCGATCTTCACACAAGGCTTTTGGATCTGCCAGCATGAGACGACTCAGGAGGAATTTTTAAAGTTGATGGGGTATGATCCCAGTGAGAACAAGCACCCGAAGAATCCGGTGGAGAACGTTTCTTGGGATGAGGCCATGACTTTTTGCGCCAAACTGAATGACAAATACCGTGGTCTGTTGCCAGAGGGCTATGTGTTCTCCCTACCGACGCAGGCGCAGTTTGAGTATGCCTCGCTGGGCGCGGTCAACGGCTACTATGGCCAGCAGGGGAATTTCGATAATTTCTCTTGGAACTATGGCAACTCCGGTGGGCGAACTCAGCAGGTGGGGCAACTGATGCCCAATGAGTTTGAGATGTATGACACCGTGGGTAATGTGGCTGAATGGACCTTGGACTGGTATGCCGCTTTGCCCGGTGGTGAAGTCGAGGATTATTACGGCCCAGAGACTGGTGAAGCGCGCGTGGTTCGCGGTGGCAATTACACGCATGGCGGCCCCGATCTGCGCGTGAGTAATCGAAATTTTTTTGAGCCTGATACCAAGGATCCGCGAATTGGCTTTCGCGTTGCATTGATTCCGATCAATCCTCAAAATCGGGTTGATCCTTAATGCTATTCGTACATGACAGACATTTCCCACGATTCCACCACGATTGAACCCGGCCTCAAAGTAACCGTTGAAGGCAAGACTTACCTGGCGCACAGTGGCGACATCCTCGGCCGCGAAGGCACCGTGGCCAAGAACGTTTTCTACTTTATTAAGACGGTTTCCCGCGTGCACGTGAAGATCCTCAAGCAGGAAGGCTTCTGGTTCATCGTCGTACCGGCCGCGGTCAGCAACTCGACCAAACTGGATGGCGTGGAAGTCCCCCGCGACGAACCACAAAAGATCAACGGCACGCGCATCCTGAAGATGTCTGACGGTTGCGTGGTGACGCTTGAGGCGGAGTAATCAATACCGAGACGTGAGTTCTGCCTCGTAGGCTTCTGCATCCAGCGGCAGCGTGACTGCTTCGTTTTTAAAGGCAGAGTAAAGCATCGCGTTTGCCAGCTCCACCGGACGTTTGCCAAAGACGGCGGGCGCGATGAGGGGAGCGCCTGTAAGGATTGCATCGGCAAAGTTCTGGAGAATTTCCACGTGGCCGTAAGTGAATTCGTCGGTGATAACGTCGATTTCTTTTGATTCCGGCTTTTGGAAACCATCCTCTGCAGTGCGGCAGTGCTCGGGGGTGGGCTTATCGTTTTGCGTAAATTTAAGGTGGCCCTTTTCGATGACGACGAGTCCATTCTCCGCCGCGACTTCCAGGCGGTTCATACCGGGCGATTCGCCCGTGCTCGTGATGAATACGCCGGTAGCGCCATTAGAGAATTCGAGTAGCGCGGTGACGGCGTCTTCCACCTCGATGTCGTGGTGACGGCCAAACTGACATATCGCGGTTACCTTTTCCGGCATGCCGAAGAGCCACTGGAGGATGTCGAGGTTGTGCGAGCATTGGTTGAGCAGCACGCCGCCGCCTTCGCCCTTCCAGGTAGCGCGCCAGCTACCAGCTTGGTAATACGCATCGGTGCGGTACCAGTCGGTGATGGTCCAGCTGATGCGCTCGATCTTGCCGAGCTGCCGGCTTTGGATGAGCTCGCGCAGCTTGCGGTAGTAGGGGATGCAGCGTTGGTTGAGACCGGCGGCAAAGACGAGGTTAGGATTCTTATAGGCGCTGATGAGCTTGATGCAATCGGCCTTGTGGACGGAGATTGGTTTCTCGACGAACACGTGCAAGTTCCGCTCCAGCGCTGCGATGCCCAGCGTGGTGTGGCTGTAGTGCGGGGTGGCGATAATGACGGCTTCAACGTCGCCGGATTCCATCATCTCGATGGGGTCCGTGAACTTCCGGATCGATTCGCCAAAGGCGTCGAGTTGCTCCTGCTTGGGGTCGGAAACCGCGACGAGTTCGACGCCCTTGGTTTTCCCCTCAAGGATGTTCTTGGCGTGGGTGTTGCCCCGGATGCCCAGACCAATGATGCCTAAGCGGACTGACTCTTCGCTACTCATGCTACGTTAAGTAGCTGTCGCGATACGTATAAATGGTCAAGGCTTTGCGGGCTTCGGCGACATTCATTAGCTGAAGTGGTCGCAGGCGCACGGTTTTTGATTCACCGGGAAACAGGTCGAAAAAGTTATCGCTCAGGCGGTGTGGGATGGCGTCCACGAGGTTCAGGTAAACCTGATACGCGATCTGATCGCTGCTCAGCGTAATGTCGAATTCGCCGCCAGCGACCTTCGTAACCTTGGCTTTGATCTTCGGCGCATTGAACTCCAGGCGCTTGGGCCCGGTGAGGCACGTTGTGTTGACGTTGTCTTCGTAACCCTCGGCGGTGAGGCGCGTGCGGAGGATCAAGTCTTCGCGCCCGTGTGCTTCGACAAGCGGAGTCAAGTCGAGCTTTTTGCGGCGGATGGATTTACCGTAGGTTAGCTTCACCGCCTTGGTTTCTTCGAGCAGTAGCTTGTTTTGGCTGATGGACCACACTTGCCAACTGAGCTCGCCGGAGGTGTTTTGCGGCCCATCGAACACCGTGTAAATTTCCACCGCGTCAACACCGTTGAGAACCACGTTGGTGCTGCCGTGGATTTTCTCTTCGCCAATCAATTTGACGGAAACCAAGGCTGGCGAAAAGAAACGCTTGGCCGCGTATTGCAAGGCTTTCCAGCGGCCGCCGAAGTCGATGCTCGACCACGAGGCGACAGGCCAGCAGTCGTTGAGCTGCCAGTAGAGGGCGCCCATCGTGCGTGGCATGTTGCGCCGCATGTGCTCGATGCCGTAGCGGAGGGTGAAGGCCTGCATGATTTGGGAGAGGTAAATCGTCGCCTGGAAATCCTTCGGAAAGCGATACAGTTCGGAGATGTAGTGAAAGATGATCGAGTTGCCACCGCCGTTTTTCTGGTGGTTGTTGAACTCCGGGCTGAAGACGTTTTGGCTTTCGGTAAATGTGGCCGCCGTTTCGACGTGCGGATAGGCCTGCATGCCGAACTCCGAGAAGAAGCGATGGAACTGCTGCTCGTATGCGGAGAAGTGTTGGCGTGCATGCCATACGCCCCAGAAATGCACGTCGCCGGAGTCCACATTGGCGGTGTCGCCGAAGACTTCGTGCGGATTGTATTCGGAGGTATGAATATAGTCCGCGCCCGGAAGATGTTTCTCCAGTGCTTTGGGGAGAACTTCGCAGAAGACTTTCAGGTAGGCTTTGCCGGCTTTCTTATCGGCCTTTAACTTGTCGCGATTGAGTTGGATGATCTCGTTGTTACCGCACCACAGCGCGATGTGCGCGTAGTTGCGCAGGCGGCGGACCTGATACTCGGCTTCGGCGCGCACTTGCTTGCAGAATGCGGGATCGCCGGGGTAAGGCGCGCAGGCAAACATGAAGTCCTGCCAAACCATGAGTCCACGTTCGAGGCAGGCTTCGTAGAAGGAATCCAGCTCATACACGCCGCCGCCCCAAACTCGGATCATGTTCATGTTGGCGTCGACTGCGGAGTCGAGGAGGTCGTCGAAGTGCGCCTCTCCTTCGTTGACGAAGCTGTGCGCAGGGATCCAGTTCGCACCCTTGGCGAAGACAGGCTTACCATTGACAGTAAATTTAAAACTCTGGCCCCACTCGTCGGGCTCTTGCACGAGCTTGATTTCGCACAAGGCGATGCGTTGGCTGCGTTGGTCGATCAACTCGCCGTCAGACCACAGCTCGACGATCAGCTCATAGAGTGGCTGTTCGCCGTGACCATTGGGCTGCCACAGTTCGGGCTTGGTCACGACGAGTTGCAGCGTCTCGTTGAGTCTTTCGGCGCAATGGGCGATTTCTTCGCCATTTAAGCTAAGCTTGGCGACGACTTGGAAGCGCTTACCGCGATGGGCGGTGTTGACCGCGACGTTGACAATGCTTTGCCCCGCAGAGTGTTGTTGGGTGACAAAGTAATCTTCAATCCGATTCGTCGACCACGACTCAATGCGAATGGGACGCCAGATGCCGCAGGTTCCGAGGCGGGGACCCCAGTCCCAGCCAAATGAACACTGCTGTTTACGGATTTCGGTGCGGCCACCCAAACGGTCACCGATACAGCGCTCGGGATTGGGGTTGCGCGCAAGGATGGCTGAGCGCGGATGGAGGAAATCGATTTCAAGAAGATTTTCGCCTGAGACGAGCTTGTCCTTCACGTCAAATCGCCAGCCGACAAACATGTTGTCCGTTTGAGCGATGTCCTGTCCGTTGAGTTTGATCGTGGCAAAGGTGTCGAGCCCTTCAGCAACGAGTTCGACAAAGTCTTCTGCCCGCTGTGCATCGCTCAAACAAAATGTCGCACGGTATTGCCAGTCCGTTTCTTCAACCCATAGCAGATCATCTTCGTTGCGGCCGTAGAAAGGGTCAGAGATCACACCTTGATTGCGTAGGTCGGTGTGGACGCAGCCAGGAACTTTGGCGTCCAGCCATTCTTGGTTGTGAGCCGCACGAAATTGCCAGCCGTCGTTGAGCTCATTCGCTTGATTTAAGAGGAGATGCTTGGGCATGTCTCCAAACCTGCATATGAATGATGGTCAACGGCGAGATCAAAAATACAAATTTAATCAGTGATTGGCACAAACATCCTCTTGGCTTATGCGATGATTGAAAGCTCTGATGGATGGGAAGTCCTTGGAGCATCATTGAATTTGGATGGAGAATGGGCAGGTTCGGCCAGCTTGAAAATGGTCAGTCTCGAATAGCACGTCGGCTGTAGTGCGCATGGCAGTAGCCAGGACGTGGCCTAGCAGTGTGGCGAGCTGTGCCAAATGAAACAGTCCTACTCTAGAATATGGTCGATTTGTGCAATTTCCGCTTTGCTTAAGCTACCTGCATCCAACGCTTTGGCACAATCAACAACTTGTTGGGGGCGGCTGGCACCAATCAGCACACTGGTCGTTTCGGGGTGTCTGAGCACCCAGGCCAGTGAAAGTTGAGCGAGGGTTTGGCCGCGACTGGAGGCGACTTCATTGAGCGCGATGAGTTTGGCCTGGAGTTCTGGCGTGATGCGGTCGGCATTCAAGAAGACACTTTCGCTGCCGGCGCGGGAGTCGGCAGGAATCTCCTGCAAATACTTGCCAGTGAGGAGTCCGCCAGCCAATGGACTAAAGATGATTGTGCCGAGGCCATCTTCACCATTTGTCTTGAGCAATTCGTCGCGGCTGTCGCGGTTGAGCATACTATAGCTGAACTGATGGATGATCGGTGTGGTCCATTTGTTGCGTCGGCAGAGCTCGACTACCTGACGGGCGTGGGCCGGGCTGTAGTAGTTGGAAATGCCAGTGTAGAGCGCTCGACCGCTTTTTACGAGATAGTCCAGTGCCTCAAGCGTTTCTTCCAGCGGGGTCTCGGGGTCTGGGCGATGGTGGTAAAAAATATCAACATAGTCGAGTTGTAGGCGCTTGAGGGATTGATCGCATGAACTGACGATGTATTTGCGTGAGCCCCCGTCGCCATAGGGGCCGGGCTGCATGCGGTACCCTGCCTTGGAGGAGATGATTAACTCGTCGCGGTAACCCGCAAAGTCTTCCTTGATGATTTTGCCACAGCGCTCCTCGGCGGAGCCAGGTGGCGGGCCGTAGTTGTTAGCCAAGTCGAAATGTGTGATACCGAGGTCAAAGGCGGTGAACAGCATTTGCTGGCAATTCGCGTGAATGCTGGCCTCGTCGGCGCACTTGAGTGAGTCGGTGCCCGGGGCACCAAAATTATGCCAAGCGCCCAAGCTGACGGCGGGGAGTTGCAGGCCAGATTGACCGCAGCGGCGGAACCACATTGGGGTGCTGGTTTCGTAGCGATTTTGAGCAGGGGAATAAGACATGGTTAAGACTAAGCAGAAAATTCTCGTTTTGGCCAAGAAAGATCGAGATGGAGGCCCCGGTCATTCTTATCAGTCGGGTTACTACTATTTGGGCCGCTAAAAACTGTTATCTCTACTCGCTATATCATCACTTATTTCATTGCTGTTTTCTGTTTGCTGGTGGGAGGTTGTGAAGGTGGTGGTTCATGGAACAACGTGACCTTGCCGCTGCTCCTTCTGCGCGATAACGAACTGCTGACAATTCCAGTTGGTCTTTATCGACTCGACGGCGAATATGTGAAGCAATACGGTCAATTGATGGCGGGCTTCGCTATCTCCTCGGTGCCGCCTTTAATTCTCTTCTTGTTTTCAATGAAACTGTTTGTGAAAGGACTCTCCGCTGGCGCGGTCAAAGGATAATTACCATGGCAGAAGTTACCCTCAAAGATTTGGTCAAAGAATATCGCGACGACAAGCACACGACCTTCCGCGCCGTGAAGGGGATCAACTTGGAAATCCGCGACCGCGAGTTTATGGTGTTCGTTGGGCCGTCCGGCTGTGGTAAGTCCACGAGTCTGCGCATGATCGCCGGCCTCGAAGACATCACCGATGGTACCATTGCGATCGGCGACCGCATCGTCAACGACGTGCAGCCGAAGGACCGCGATATTGCGATGGTATTTCAGAACTACGCGCTTTACCCGCACATGACGGTGTTCGACAACATGGCCTTCGGCCTGAAGCTGCTCAAATACCCGCGTGACGAAATCAAAAAACGTGTCGACGACGCAGCGGAAATCCTTGGCCTTGAGTCGATGCTCGACCGTAAGCCCAAGCAGCTATCCGGCGGCCAGCGTCAACGTGTGGCTGTGGGCCGCGCCATCGTCCGCAAGCCGAAGGTTTTCCTGTTTGACGAACCGCTCTCGAACCTCGACGCGAAAATGCGCGTGTCGATGCGCACGGAGATTTCCAAGCTCCACGCCCGCCTCAATGCCACGATGATTTACGTGACGCACGACCAGACCGAGGCCATGACGATGGGTGACCGCATTTGCGTGATGAAGGACGGCAACATCATGCAGGTCGACGAGCCGCTGAATATATACAACAACCCGGACAATATGTTTACGGCCGGCTTCATCGGCAGCCCGCCCATGAACTTTTTCCATGGCCAGATTGTTCCCGAAAACGGCAAGCTCGTCTTCGTCGAAAAGAACGAGGTCAACGCGCCAATCCGTATTTCTCTGGACGACCGCCTTACGCGACTCGCACAAAGCTACCAGGGCAAGCCCATCGTGCTGGGTGTCCGGCCGGAAAGCATCGCCGACGCAGTCACGGTGCACAATCTCGACGAGTCCCGCTGCCTCACGGCGAAGGTAGAGGTCTCCGAACCAATGGGCGCGGAAACCTATCTCTACTTCGATACCGGTGCCCACAGCTTCATCGCGAAGGTGCATTCCGAGCACAAATTTGACTTCGGCCAGGACGTCAAAGTCTCCCTCGATCTCGACCGCGCCCACTTGTTCGACCCTGAAACCGACAACGTGCTCAAGTAGCTGTCGCTCTGGACGGGCAGCAACTGCCATTTCCGACGTTTATCTATTCGGAATCTTATTACGAAAAAGCGCTTGCCCAATGGGAAACCTGTGTTAGACCAGTAGCCTTCTTACGGGATATTAGTCTCGTTCGCCACCTTAGCTCAGCTGGTAGAGCAGTTGATTTGTAATCATCAGGTCGTCGGTTCGATCCCGACAGGTGGCTCCACCTGAAATAAAGGCAGCTGGCTGATTATTAGGCATTTATAGGATTCTGGGGCCGTAGGTCTAGTCTCATCCAGTCTCAATAAATTTCGTGTAGTCTCGAAAAACACCCCGATTTTGGGCAACATTTTGGACAACATTTTTAAGGCTTGGATGGCCGAATCGCCAGCATAGTCTATGCGTGAATATCGGTAACATGAGCGCATCCCTGAAATATGACCCGAATAACGAGCTTTTCGTTAGAAGAGAAGATTTCGACCGGGTATTTTCCAAGTCCGTGCCGAAAGCTACCTTTCATCGATGGGTTAAGGATGGAAAAATTAAAAAGGCGCGGGACTTGGATGGATGGTATTTACTGAATAAGACGCTGGTCCATCAAGGCATGGCTCCAGTGGACGTTGAGGAATTTAAGAAGGAACGGGAGTCTACTCCTGCTGGCTTAAAAAACAGCCAGTTGCTATACATTGCCGTAATGCAGTCCGATGCTCATTTCGGGATGTTAGCTCCCCCTCGCTTCAAGGTCCCGAATATTCTTACGCCTGAGGAAGTGGCAGCCATCCGGAAACTGATGGAGGAGCACGAGAAGGTTATTTCGTGCTACACGGAACGTTCGCAGCGCATTATTTACCGACACGGCTTTCTGGATGCTCTGGATGCAGCAAGCTTTGTAGATGGGGATTAAGCGGTAATTTTCCGTCCAAAGTGCTCACTAGGACCAATTTTAGCCTAAATTAGTGGCCAGAGGCGTCAAATAGCCGCTGCGTATCTGGAGTAAGGGGCAGTTTTACGGCAAAGAAAAATAGTTAACTTCACTATTGGTTGCGTGTGAAAAAGTTTTGAAATTCGACCTGTAGGCCTCATGAATAAAGGACTTGTGGTTGTTTCTGGTGGCCGTTTTTTGGGGCCAATCGTTCTCCCTTGTTTTGCTGATTTCGTGTGTCTCGCTGCAAAAAACTGAGTGAGCGGGTTATAAATCCATGGGAGCGAAAATCGTTGCTGCCAGACGTCCAGATTGCTGACCGCAACTGGGCGTTTTTGTTATTCGGTCATCAAGAGAAAGGAGGCTTACGATGGCGATAGTCCTCGAAGCAAATTACTCGAAGAAGCTGGGGCTGCCCCAGTATTCATCGCACCAGTACTCGATTACTGTGCGCACGGAACTCAGTGACCTCTCGCAGGTGGAGCGTGCATCCTCGGCGTTGTATCGTCAGTTGCAGGAAGCAGTTGACCGTGACATCCAGGTGACTGGGTTCTTGCCTGGGGTTACGGAAACACAGCCGTTGTCTGAGCGGCGTCAGGAGCCTGCTGAGCGTCCTGCACGCGTTGACTTGGGATGGGCCTGCTCTCCCAAGCAAAAGGCCCTTATCGAGCGCCTGATGCGTGAGCATGGCATTGAGCAGGCCAAGGTAGATGACTTGGCCCGTTCGCGCTTCCGCACATCGCTGGAGAACTTAAACAAGATGCAGGCGTCCGGGCTGATCGAGGAATTGATCAGCACGTATGGCTCTGCGAAAGGAAAGGCGCGGTCATGATCCAGGCCATTGATGCTTCAGGGAATGGGCATGCCCCAACCAGTGATGGTCTGCTGGATCATATTTCAGCTAGCACGATTAAACTCTACCTGACGTGCCCGCTGAAGTTTTGGTTCAAGAAGGTGTTGCTGCTGAAGGAACCGGTGTCTCCGAGCTTGCACTTGGGGAAGTCAGTCCATGCAGCGCTGCAATACTTCCACCGTGCTCGTTGGCGTGGTGAGAGCCATGATCGTGGGACCGTGCAGGAAGCCTATTCCTTGGCCTTCAATGCGCCTGAGGAGGCTGCGGCATACCCTGATGAGGGTTCACGTCAGGAGAACCAGGATAAGGGCGCACGCGTGGTCGATGCGTATATCGACTCGGACCATGCGCGGATGCCTGAGATCCCGTTAGGGGTTGAGGTGCAGCTTGAGGAAGACCTGCCGGTGTTGCCGAGCCCTGTGCTGGGTTACATCGACTTGGTGCGCGCTGGCCATGTGCCGGTCGACTACAAGACCTGTGCGAGCACGCCGGACGTTGAGCTCGAAGCATTCCAGCATGAGCTTCAGATGACGCTCTACCAGATGCTGATCGAGTCGGCGACGAACCAAGAGGTGCAAGGTCGTGAGCTGGTGTTCCTGGTGAAGACCAAGAAGCCTAAGGTGATCGTGCATCGCATGAAGCCTGCGACGGAGCGAGAGAAGGAACGCGTGCTGGATATCGCTCTTGCAGCGATGGATGGCATCTACCACGAACGGTTTCATCCCCAAGCGGGGATGCACTGTGGGTGGTGTAGCTTTCGTTCAGAATGCTCGAAGTGGAAAGGAGGCGCACAATGATTCAGGCAGTCATCATCACACTGATTGGTTTGGGCGCAGGGTGGGCCTTGATGGATAACGACCAACCGCCTACACCACCACCCGCACCGATTGAGTCACCATCATTCCAGCCCTTGGCCAATGCGTTGTATTGGATCGGGGGCTGTTCAGTAACCTGTTCCGCGATCTGGGCTGCAAGCCTGGTTCACACCGCTAACATTAAACGGAGAACTATCCATGAGTCTAATCGTTAAGCTTATTCTGGTTGGGCTGTCTTGCTACACAGTCGGCACCTTTATGGGGCCGATTGCAGTTGGGGCAGTCCAAGAGAGCAAGGAAACGCTCTCACCCTTCCTGTTCGTCTCGGCAGCCATGCTGATTGCCAGTATCGGCTATGCTGTCGGTGCAATCCGCCGATCTCCGTTTGGAGGTGATCGTGATGCACGGGGCGAGTATTATCGCTGAGCGTCCGTGAATCGTCAGCGGTGCGTTAAAAGGCTATGGGGTATCCCATACGCGGTTACGGCACCGCTGGCGTGAAAGCGTTTGTTCATCAGCCTTGAGGGGCGATTGCTCGCATGCTCAAACCTACGAAAACACGCCGATTTTCGTAGGTTTTACATCATCCAAGCGTCCTTTCATTTCGGGGCGCTTTTTTCGTATCCATTCAACGTCAACCAACTTGCCAAAATGATAACGGAAATTCTTGAACCGGTCGCACCACCACAGCCAAAACGGTGCAACTTCTTGCTTCACTGTGGGGCCAGTGCAGTTACTCGTGGACACTTGGCTCTGTCGCCAACACCGCAGGCAACCTCAACTTGGAAACCCATCCCGCACATGTTGCTTCTCCAGGTAGTGGAACGCGCCCTGTTGGAGCGTGGCTTCGTCGTCGTGAATCAAGCCCACGGCCTGACGCATGATGCTGCGCGTTACTTTGGCCTGCTGGAGATTGCTTCGAATAACGCAGGTGCTGAATGCCGCTACGTAGTCGGTGTTCGTAATTCCCATGACATGCGTTTCTCGGCAGGTATCGTTGCAGGGAGTCAGGTACTAGTTTGCGACAACCTTTGTTTTTCGGGCGAGATCCAACTCGCTCGTAAACATACGCCGCGCATCCTACAGGACTTGCCTCGTCTTGCTGGTGATGCCGTAGGCGGTCTCAAGCGTTACTGGGATCAGCATGACTTGCGTGTCGAGCGCTATCAGTATGCTGAGATCAGTGATACGCAAGCCCATGACCTGATCGTGCGCTCGGTGGACCAAGGGGTAATGGCCAACAGCTATATCCCCAAGGTCTTGAGCGAGTGGCGGCACCCATCACATCGGGAGTTCGAGGTGAAGAACGTCTGGAGCCTTCAGAACGCCTTTACGGAGGTGTTTAAAGGGCGTCTGGACTTGCTGCCAGACCGGACACGACGACTACATCAGTTGCTGGACCGTGAGGTTGGGCTGAACTGATCTGTCGCCCATGGGTGTCAACTAGTGGTTTACAGTTATTGCGGAGAAGCGCTGCCTCAAGGGGCGCTTTTCTTTAGCTGGGAGTTCTGTGAAGCTTAGTATTGATCGCAGTGGTGTTTGGGCTAGGAGTCATTTTTCGCTTGGCTACTCCACTTTGATGTCTGAGCTATGGCGCATCATTAATTCATGCGCAAAGGTAGTAATCTGACATGGCAGATTTGATAGCAATAAGCCGAAAATCGAAGGTTGCTGAGCTTCACTCTAATGATATTATCCAGAAAACTAGCACACTTACATCGCAAAGATGACAAAAGGCTACGATTGTGTTCGGCCTCAATTAGCGGGTGCTTCAGGAAAGTAGTAATCCATTGAGAGTCCTCGTCGTTTTTCTCAAATTTTGAAATTGCAATAAATAGACTTGTCTTAACCAAGGCACTTATTCCGTATGTGGCGATATGTTCGCCTTCTCCGAGTTTCGTGTCGCCGCAGGCGAGACAAATATCCTGCAACCCATGTCTGGGCAGTTTATGTCGGGACAACTAAATGCTGTTGTCGGACCTTCAGGATGCGGCAAGACTACATTGGTTAACTCGTTGCTTGGATTGACTGATTGTGAAGGTGAGGTTCGCTATAATGGCGCACCGGTTGATCTTCAATCAACCACCTTGGCTGGACGGGTAGGCATGGTTCCGCAGTTCAGTGTTGCTCATGAAGATTTAACAGTAAGAGAGGTGCTGTGCTTCGCCTTCGACTTGACTGTGTCAGGTTCGGTGAAGCGTGATGAGCGTGTTGGTGACGTCCTCGAATTAGTGGGTTTGAGCGAGCATGCGGACAAATTGGTAAAAAGCCTTTCGGGTGGGCAAATGCGACGTCTAGGACTTGCCTTGGAATTAGTTTCCGATCCTGAATGCCTTATTTGCGATGAAGTAACCTCAGGACTCGATCCCCTATCTGAGGATCAGATTTTATCGCTTCTGCGTCTATTGGCTGATCAAAGAAATAAAACCTTCCTTTGCATCATCCATAACCTTTCTAAGCTGCCCGAATTTGATTCGATTACGGTGCTCTACGAGGGGTATTTGGTATTTCAAGGCAACTACTCGGCCTTACGAGAGTGGTTCAATCTCAGTGATCCGTTAAAGCTGTATTTCGTCCTTTCGCAAGATTCACCAGAAGCGTGGGCCGAACGATGGGAGCCCCATGCTCAGGATAGGGTTGTTGAAAAAACAACCACTCAAACGGCGCATCAACCTCTGCCAAAGCCATCAGCGTTCCGGCAACTCCTCACCTTGATCCAGCGGCGTATTCGCCTGTTAGCTCGCGACACGGGTTATGTTTGGCTGCTTTTGGCGCTGACCTTCGGCTTTCCGTGCATCGTCGTTATCTTTGCTCTGAAAGGGTTGCCGCAGATCGAAGGTCTTGCGTTGGAAAGAACCGGAAGTTTTATCCAGCAAATACAACAAAATTTGCGGTTTCAGATGGACTCCGCCGAAACGGCGTCGCTGGTGACAGGCTTGATTATGTTCCAGGTGGTTCTACTCACCCTGATGGGTGCGAATAACGGCGCACGGGAAATCGCATCAGAACGGCATATCTTAGAAAAAGAAAAGATCAGTGGACTACGTCCATGGTGCTATTCTTTGTCCAAGCTAATTTTTGTAGGTGGAATAGCGATTTTTCAAGGGGTTTGGATGACGCTCTTTGTGAAGATTATCTGCCAGTTTCCAGGTTCATTTATCATGCAAGCGACGATTCTTTCGCTGTGTTGTCTCTCTATGACATGGGTTTGCTTGGGTATGTCGGCAGTATTCGCATCAACGGAAAAGGCGTCACTATTATCTATCTACCTCGTCGGCTTTCAGCTTCCCCTGTCAGGCGTGGTTCTTGCCTTACCGGATATGGTCGTCTGGGTGCTTCGACCGTTTATTAACGCATTTTGGAGCTGGTCTGGATATTTGGTAACCATGAAGGACTATCAGGTTTACGATGCTTATCGAATTAGGGACACCAGTTGGCTACCAAGCGAGAATTTGGCTGGTTTGGTGCTCATTGTCCAAGCTATCTGTGGGGGTGTCGCTGTTTTTTGGGGAGTAAAAAAGCGTCACTAAAAGGCGCTCTATTTCCTGGGGGTAATCGCTCATCTCATGCCAGCAACATCCTTTGATCGAAGAATAGTAATGCTAGAAATATGCCTTAATGATGTTGATCAACAGTGGCTTATGGGTTCATAGCCTGTTTCTGAATGGTCTACACTAGATGTATCAATCTGAAAAGCTATGTAACATGAATTTTTAATAAAAATAGCATTTAGTTATTGACTAAGGTGATTGTGAGTAAAAACAATGGGAATGCTTAAACAAGTATCTCGTGTTATTCTCTATCTTTCGTAGGCTCTCTCCCCTCAAGCCTACATGTCATTCCAAATTACGAAAAATCTTCTAGAGCCGCCAAGCGTTCCTGTTGCATTTTGGCGTGCAATGTTTTTCCTACTGATTACATTGCATGTTGCGCCTGATTTATCAGCCAAGCTCGTATTCGCGAATACATCCATCTCCGACAAGGCTGAATTGGGTGCCGAAAAGTTTCCTTTCTCATTTGAATTTGAGAATAAAGGAGATCAAACTGTTGAGATTCAGCAGGTGAAAACAAGCTGTGGCTGCACTACAGCTGAGCTTAATCAAAAAGTATACCAACCTGGTGATTCAGGGGAGATCACGGGCACCTTTAGCATTGGCAATCGCCTAGGCAAGCAGAAGAAGACCGTCACTTTGTTCACCGACAACCTCGGACAGCCAGAGATCAAGTTAAGCATTGAGGTCGAAATCCCGAAATTCCTGAGCATCAAGCCGGGCTTGGTATACTGGCACCAAAGTAGTACCCCTGAACCTAAGGCGATTTACCTGCAAGCGTATGACGAATCTGTGACTATTCAAAACGTCGAATGCAACTCTGATTTTTTTTCCGCAAAACTATCAGGGCCAAACGAAATTGGTATCTATAAGCTGATCATCACGCCGCTGGTGCTGAATGAGGCGAAACGAGCAGTCATTCGCATCCATGCAAAATACGGGGAGGGCACCTCAAAGACTTTCTTTGCCCATGCGATGGTAAAGTAAAAGCCCCTTATGAAACCAATCACATCTCACGTGAATCAGCTACTTACAATCACCTCCTTCCTCATTGGCACACTTGCCCTGCGAGCGGGAGATGTCTTTAAATATAAGACCATGGAGATCACAGGCAATGAGCAGGCGGTCTTGGTTCTTTGCCCGGGATTGAATCAAAATGGCGATTTTTTCCTAAAGGAAAAACCTTGGGTGGATTTCGCACACGAGCATGAACTTGGTTTAATAGCTCTGTCTTTTCAGTCGGATGTGGATAAGCTCTACAATTCTGAGAGGAAGGGATATTATTGGCCTGAGCAAGGGTCAGGTGCAGCATTGCTGTCTGCAATCAAGAAGTCTTACGGGAAAGAACTACCAATTTTGATTTACGGATTTTCAGGCGGCGCGCACTTTGCCAGTCGTTTCGTGGAGTGGAAGCCGGAGCAAGTTGTTGCATGGACGGCGTACTCTGCACAGTTTTGGGATTCTCCTCAGGAGGCATCCGTCACGCCCCCCGGCATTGTTGCATGCGGAGAGCACGATAGCATCCGCTGGCAGCCAACTTTTGCTTACTTTTACGAAGGCCGCCAACTGAAGAGGCCTTGGACATGGATTAGCCTCGCAGGCACTGGCCATGCCCGTCACCGCGCCTTTGAGCAATTCATTCGCGACTACTTTGCTGCGGCGCTAGACTCCTCCAATCTGAACGATTCGGGTAAGCAGACCATCATATTCATCGATGTCGATACTGAGGAATTATTTGTCAATGAACAAGATACAATTCAACCCGCCATGTTGGCAGTTCTTCCCGATGGTCGCCTTGCTGAGAAGTGGAAGGCGGTGCACGCTCAATAAATATGCATTCTTAACCAGAGAAATCCATGAATACAAAATCAATCATACGGACTATTGCGCTTTCCGCCATTTTCATAGCTGGCTGCGTAACGTTATGTAACCAGAATCAGTCGCTCGCTGTAGCTGAGTGCGATCCGCCTGAAAACCCGCCAGAGGATCAGCCGCCAGAGAATGGGGATTCCATGCCAAGTGAGTTTGCCGCTTAGCTATTTCCAATATGAGAGTCTACAGTGAATAAATCTATGTTTCGATCTCGTTCAACATGGATGCAAAAGATGCTGGTGGGTCTGGTGGCGCTTATTGCCGCCAGTTCCACTTTCGCTGCTCCGAAGCTCAATGAAAGGGGCAACGTCTTGGCGAATGCGGATACGTTTGGCTATCTGAGGATCAAGCGAAAACTGGGGACTCTTCAGTTGGGTGAACGCGTGAGCTACGATCTGAATCTGTTTTTTTCGAGTAATCCAGCCACGAAACCGGGAGCATTCGGGCCAGGCTGGTCTCTACCTCTACTCGATTCAACTTTCTACGAGTATGATCAGGGGCAATTCATCTGGGACGCCCCAGACGGAAATCGCCGTTTTTTCACTTACGACAGCGAGCGTCAAGATAGTCGAGGGCGCAAGGTGTTGGTCCACCAAGGAGGGAACTTAGAGGCCTATTACAATGCCCGGCATCATGAGTGCCTGGTGACGGCGGAGAACGATCCCCACTGGGCGTTTGAATACCGAGATGGACGATTGATTCGCTTTCGCCTGGGTGAGGCGGCGGAGGTTTGCCGGGTACACTACAATGGGCGGGGCCATCCGCAGCAGCTGGTGCTTGAGAACGGAAACAAGGTGATCTTCGAAATCGATTACTTGGGTCTGACCACTCCCGATCAAATTTGGGTCGGAGATCAGGAGATTCAAGTTGAAATGGGCAATGGAGACATGGTGTCGCCCGATGGCAAGACACCCTACAAAAATTTTCGATTTAAATTTTTAAGGCGGCTCGGCGATGAGCAGTTTACCTACACACAGAGCGAGGATCATCGACGGGCGCTCCAGCAGCCCAAGGGTGGCAAAAAAGGCAAGTTTGTTTTGGTGCCAGTGAATCGCATTACGATCACAAGTTCTTCGGGGGCTGACAGCTGGGCCGAATGGGAAGCAAGGAGCGGCTTCGTGACAGCAGATAATGGTGCAGTCTACCAGGTCCGCAATGATGCCTACGACCCCTATCGTAGCGATGATACAATTGCCCCTGAGGAGAAGATACAGTTGGCGCCTGTCCAGGTGTCAGTGAAGCGTATCACTGATGGAGCGAAGAAACCCGAGCAATGGTCCTACAACTGGAAAACGGGAGTGCGCATTTACACAAATGAGTCAGGTGATTTGATGAGAAAAACCTTCATTATGGCACCTGGATCAGCGTATAAAAAGTTGCGCAAAGTTGAGCAGAAGAACAATGATGGGATATGGGAGCGAACAGAGAATTACTCTTATGCGCCGAATGGAGATCTTCTAAGGAAGAATATAAATGGAGTTGGAATGTACAACTTTGAATATTACCCAGAGGGGATGATCAAGAACGTTTATTTGAATGGAAATTTATTATCGAGTCACGCCTATAAAGGTGAGGAGTGGCAAAGCGTAAAACACTATTCCGGGGGTTCAATCAAGGAAATGATTATCATTAATGGAGTTGTTATGAAAGTCGTAGTAGATGGGGTCGTCGTTTCTGATTATTTTCAGAAAGGAATCGATGACATGCCACCCGGAGAGTTTAAAAATAAAATGGAGAAAATTATTAATGATTATGGTAAATTATAACAGAAATGCTGCAATTCTTGCAATAAGTGCGCTTACTCCTTTCTGCCTGCATGGAGCTGGTGGTGCTGATGCCATTTTATCAACATCACCACAGGCCGCTTCGGAGTTCGCAAAGGATGATCCTTTCGGTGGCAGTAGTAATGTAACTATAGAGCTTTTTCCCGGCAATGATAATCCAGCACCTACGACTGAGTGTTGTGATTCGCAAGGCAATGCGGGATCTTGGACCGCTCGGAGCAATTATTCATATAGTTGGTCAGGAGGCGCTAGCGGCACTAATAAATCCGCTACTCTTGACACATCAACTGCCGGTAATGTTACAGCGACATGTATCAGAACGATCACTTGGGATTGCTCCGTAGATGATTCGACAGAGACTACAACTAAAACCACTAGCAAAACATTCAAGGTTGTTGAGATCACGGGTATAACTATGAGCAATGATACCCCATGCCCAGGAGAAGTTGTGACTCTAAGTATTGAATCGACACCAGCAAATAGAAGTGCTAATTACCAGATTGTTGGAAATTCTAATGGTGCGAGTATTAGCGGAAATCTGCTAACCATGCCAACCGGACCTTTCTCATATACTGTAAATGTAAAAGCTACGGATAGCAATCTGTCATCAGTTACCTATGAGGAAGCTGTTTCAGCTAACAATATTATCTCAGGAACTATAACCAACACAATAACATGGTTCGGCCCAACACAGAACAATGCATTCAAGATCGACATTCTCGTAAATCGGAACCTTAGCGTTTGTAGTAGTTATACAGGGCAAGTCGAAGTGGGAGGGCAGGCTGCTGCAAATGCGACCACTACGACAAATGTCGTCAACATCCCCTTGGCCAGCTTGACGACTAACGCGAGCATCAACTACAATGATAATGTGAGCTATGCTTTCTTTCCTGGGTATGCTAGCCCACCGGCTAATGGCACTCAAGTGCATGGATCGTCAACAGCAGAATGGTGGTTAATATCGCCGCAAGCATCTGATTCGGGCACGTCTGATATTGCATTAGCAACATATACATATAACAATAATTAAAACCCTCATGAAATCACTTATAACAATAAGCCTTCTATTGTTAGGGCTTTTTCCTAGCCACACATGCTTGGGGCAGATCGGTACAAAAATATACTTTATTCCAGCAGATCAAGCAAAACAATCTGCAGTCAGCGTAGATGCATTTTCTCTAGATCCTGAATTAGTGATCGAGCGAATGATAACCCTATGCGATGCCCAAGTAATTCAGAAAACGAGTTTTGGAATTGAGAAAATCAATGACTTGTCAAAGCCCTATGCTATGAGTTTCCCTCTGAATGACTTTGGCGATCACGATCTAGAGCTGCCAGATTGGTTGGAGGCTATACTTACACTAGAAATAACAATTTCAAACTTTAAGATTATCGATGATGAGACTATCTCGTTTGATTATTATGTCATGTGGAATAAGCTTAATGATTTGAGCAAACGAAACATTGATCTTAGTGAATTTACTGGGAGAAAAGAAACATTGATTCGCAAATACGGAATGCCAGGACAAGTATTCCTTACGCCTGGCAGTTTCGGAGGCAGTATGCTCAAGGATGGCGATGGAAATATATTTGCAGCAATTTATCATTTTAACAAACAGGGCATGAAAAAATAGGAAATTGAAAAGCGCAGAACGGTAGTAATACATCTAAAGTATGTAGTGCCTTCTTTTTTCGATATTTTGCTAAATTAGAGAAAAGATATATTCTAAAGTATATTTCCTTGGCAGGTAGTGAATGCTGAATACATTATGAATCCTTTCCCGATCAATAGTTAGGGGAGTGTGTGCCTTTCAAGGGATTGAAATCCGATGAGAGAAATATCGCTACCCTATCTCGGTTTTTGTAGATAATCAGGGAAAGATCGCAAATCAGAGAATGCTGAGCTGATTTTTTAAGGCAGTTTCAACTATTGAAAGAAAAATTATTTATCAGTGTTGTGGGGCTTTTAAGCATCGCTATGGGGACAATATGCGCGAATCCGACCATATTGGAAATTAGCGAACCCACCAAAATTCCGAACTTTGAGGACATCCATTTCTGCCTTCGGATGCCGAATAGCTGGGACCCAGATGCGGATAGGAAGGACATGTTTAACAAGCCGGTTCATTTAGTGCGAGGGTTGATTGCAATATGCACCTGGGAAACCACGGCCAAGAACATTAGGGACAATCTGGAGCTCAAAGGGAAGTTTGGCCACATCATCAAGTTTGCGGAGGAGAACAATCTGGCGGTGGTGTGCTGGACCAACTTTAAAGGCTACAAGACCGACACCAGCGGAGATGAGTATGAAGAGGAAATGCTCAAGGACTATGAGCGCAATTACGACCGCCGGGCGCGGGAATGGGAGATGGGTTACAAGCGGCTCTGTAAGAAATACTCCCTGCCGATGTATGACACGCTGGTTTATGGCATTAGTGGGGGTGGGCAGATGTCGCATCGGCTCGCGTTGCGCAAACCCGAATATTTCTTTGGCGTGCACATGCATGTGAATAGTAGTTATGATGTGCTGTCCGATGACGCCAATGAAGTGCTCTGGCTCGTGACGACTGGGACTCGGGAGTACGGCTACCCCGCAGGGCAACGCTTTTATCGCGATGGCTTGGAGAAGGGCTACCACATGATCTTCCGGGCCGAGGAAAATCTGGGTCATTCCAGCAGTGAGGAGACGAATCGATTGACGATTAAGTTTTTTGAGTACTGCCTCAAGTTCCTACCTGATCCGACGGATGAGAATTGGCAAGCGGCGCCGGTGGATCAGTTTTACTTTATGAAACACCCGACCTACGTTGGTGATTATATCAACCAAGAAGCTTTTCCAGTCGATGAGGCCGAGAAGTATGTGGAACCGCAATGCATGGTGGCGCTACCGACCAAGGATATTGCCGAAGCTTGGGGGACTATCATTGAGTGATCGAAGGTCTTTCCAGTTTTTTTATTCCCGAGTACCGGTTGGATTGGTTTGACTATGGGCCTGGCTCGCCGAATCGCACGGCAGCCTTCATCGCGGTATACGCAGTGGTGGTCTGGTGGTTTGCGCTGAAATTCAAGTGCTGGGGTTTCTGGTTCAGCTTGGCCCTGTTCAGTGTTTGCTTGTTGTTTCTCTTGCAAACGGAGTCCCGGGGCGGATTCATTGCAGTGCTGTTAGGGCTGGTGATCACCTTCATTGCTGTGCGTGTGAGTAGCGCGCAGAGCTGGCGTGAATTCGCTTTGGCAAGATCGACTTGGCTGCGTTCGTCGGCATTGCTAGCCGTCACCATTGCTGGAGTCTGGTACGCCGGTGAGCTGGGGATGCGCGATCGACTGGTATCGATGGCGAGTGGGCGGGATGAATCCACCAGCGTGCGCGTGCAGCTCTACACTGCGGGCTTGGCGATGTTGCGTGACGCGTCGCACGGGGTGGGCGCGGATCAGGCAGGCGATTTCTATGCGCAATGGTATCAGCCGGTCGGCGATACGCGTAGCTACCTGTCTTTGGTCAATTCACACCTGACCTGGTTGGTCGAATACGATCTGCTTTTCAAGGTGGGTTATCTATTGGCGTGGGCATCGGTGCTTGCCTTGCTCTGGCCATCGAAGGGCTGTGGTAATTTACGCATTGTGACTTTCGCTGCCTGGGCCACAATATTTGCGACAGGTCTCTTTAGCCGAACATTGAATTTGCCTGCGGCTTGGATAGTGCCCGGGCTATTGTTGACCGGCGTCCTGATTGAGCGAATAGTAAAGCGCCAAGCTTTGCGGAAGCACGAATTGCTGCTGGGTGTGTCCAGCGCCTTGGGCACGATCATTATCTTGCTCTTGGGAACCTACTTGGTTCCTAGGTCTATAAGCGTGCAGGCGACGGAAGAGCTAGCAATCGTTGGGAGACCAACCGAGGATCCCTTTTGGATCATTGCGCCGCATCAGCGGGTCCTTGGAGATAAGTATGGGCATTCCATACGGGAATACCTGAATGAGCTTGAGCAGGTGAGGATTGATTTTGGGGAAACTTGGCAGCACTCCAATCCAAAGCGAATGCTGTTTGCGGGAGATGCGCCGTTGGTCGACGAATTGCCAGAATCGGCAGAGTTAATCATTTTGATGAACCCCAGCTCTGATTCGATTGAGCAATGGCAACGTGTGGCGGGAGATCGCCCTTTAAAAATTTATCTTGGTGGGATGGGGGATTGGCGCCGCGCTCGGGCGTGGCGTAATGCTGCGGAAGATTACGACCTATGGCGAGTCACGACTTTACCTGGCGTCGTGGATTACATTCCTGATTGGCCGCGCTATTTGCTCGATCAATCTGACGATGTTTCAGATCAAAACATCGAGAGTGATTCAAATTCAACACTAGCTTCGGGGTTCGATCCTTTTGCAATGTAGTATGAAGCGAATTTTTCTTCGGTTGAGTGTGCTCTTAGTGGCCCCTATTTTATTTGGCGGACTGAATGCTTGGCTAAATCCGGATGGGCCGCCTTGGAGTGTTGAAGCTTTGGCCGAGGGTGAAGTGAATTTTGCGGTTTTGAATTCGTGGGAACGATCCGTATTGTGGGTTGATGCGCGTGAGCCTGATCAGTTCGAGCAAGATCACATTCCCCAAGCTCTAAATTTATCGCTGTCTCACTTTGATGAGCAAATTGGGCTCTTCCTTGAGCAATGGGTGCCCGGAGTGCCCGTGGTGGTATATTGTGGCAGTCGTCATTGTGGAATGAGTAAGGAATTGGCCAATCGCCTCCGCAACGATTTCGCGATGGATGAAATTTATGTGCTGAAAGGAGGGTGGGACGCATGGCTCGAACACAAGTAATTCTGTTCCTTCTGGCCCAGATGATTTTGGGGGCCTTGTTTCTTTATTCGGGGATCGTAAAGATGTTGGAACCCAAGGAGTTCCTTCAGTCCATTGAGGCTTATCGTCTCGTCCTGTATGAGGTTGCCTGGCTGACCGCTTATTATTTGCCACCTCTGGAAATATTGGTTGGCCTTGGAGTCTTTATCCGTCAATGGCGACGCGCTTGCGCTTCTTTGATTGCAGTCATGATGCTCATATTCACGACTGCACTGATTCTTGCTTGGGCCCGAGGATTGGATATTAATTGCGGATGCTTTGGGGCTAGCTCTGAGGCTAGCAATTATTGGATCGTACTCGGTCGGGATTTAATTTTATTGTTTTTAGCGATCACGGTCGCAATCTATGCTGATACTAAGGCATCTCGACTGTTCACCAAAAAGTTTGTGGCAGGTGCCTCAGCCAAGCCAACTCTTGAAACGAATTAGTATGAAAACTTACTATCATTCTGGCAAATCCGTACTCTTTCCAGTTCTCGTAGTAGCAGGTCTGGCTATTCTTGTTTTGGTCGGACTGATGGCCTATCGAAATTTTGCAGGGGGTGTTTCCCAGCCCTTGCCAGTGGCTCAGTTTGCGGATAATCCAAAGGCATTTTCTGGCAATCAATATGAGTTGGAAGGACGTATCGATACCCAGCTTGGCTACGAAGCCGGTGTCGGGCGATTGCTGCTTACCCAAGATGTCGCCACGAATGAGGCGGTGCCTTTATTTGTGCCCTCAACCATTGAAGATTTCAGCCCCAATCCCGGCCAAATCTACCGGTTTGCTCTACGCGTTGATGGACGCGGTGTCCTGACAGTGGAATCTTATACTAAGCTATAATGATGAAAGCTTTTACTCTTTTCTTATTTCTGTGTGTTAGTGGATTATGCGCCCAAACCGAGGAAATGCCTTCATCGAATGAAGGTGCAGCGGTGCCCACAGAACCGGGCAGACAACCTCGATCAGCGAGCAACTTGCCGGGACCGAGTCAGACTACTAGGCCCTCAACTGGTGGGCCGAATGATTCATCTGCGGGTATTCGCAGTCTCTTGGAGGGTTTCGATTTGCGTAGCAGCTCTTTTAACTGGCGCGGAAAAAGCTTCGCCCTTGGTGATTCCGAGATGGCCCGAGCGCGTTTTGAGAAGTATCTTAACGCTCCACCGGCAACTGGTAAGGAGGATGTGGAATACAATCAAATCCTTGAGGACATCAATCGGCGGCTAGTGGGATATCAAGGAGGAACTGACTCCAAGCGAGTCGCTGAAGCCTGGCGCATGCTTTATCAAGCGTCTGAGTTTCCTATGGACAGTGGATTAAGCGAAACATTGGCGGACAGAGTCGTCAGCTTTTGGCAGACAAATCGAAAGATTCAGATGCTGCTGATGGAAAATGAACGCTTGGAAGATAGCCGGAGCCGCATCGAAGCCAATATGCGAATTATCAATAATCGTGATCGCAGGGAATTCATTGACATGACGCGTGGGGTGGCCGGTAAAGATAATCCCCCTCCCCCGGCATTGGACTACCTCTTAGAGCCCGAACAAAAGCGTTTGGATGAAGCTGAACAGAAGTTGGAGGAGAACAAGGCTTATGAAGCCACGTCACGAGTGAATCAGAAACTGGAATTTCAAAGTATGATTATGCAGTTCTTTATCCAGCGCCGGTTCCAGCACACCCTGATCGCCAATGATTTTTACCGATATATGTTCAGCGCGGAGGATAATACGTTAGAGGGCGCTGATTCTTTGAAGGGCCAAGTCTTTGGCGATTTAGACGTTAAGATCACGACATCGACCGTTGACGCACTATCCAAAGAAGCGATGGCCGATGTCGGTCAATCAATTGAGACGGTCAATTTTCTGTTAGAGCAGGGAGAAGTTCATATGGCAGCGCAGCGCCTCATGGAAGCGTTCTATCTCGGGGAATATCTACCTTCAGTTAAAACATTCCCCTTGGAGAAAAAACGCAAAATTTTAAACTACATTCGTGATCTCAATACCTTGGCGAATGCTTTGGAAGTGAAGAATTTTGATCGAGCGACTGAAACATTGGAGAAGATTACGAAATATGCTGAAGACTTTGATACTGGTAAACCGGATGCCTTTATCGCAACGTCAAAGCAGATGAGTAATTTGGCTATGCAGCGTGCGCTAAGTGCCGCCTACGAGCAAGATCGTGCTGGTATTGAAATGGCAATGCGTGAAGCCGTTGAGTTTTGGCCAACCAATCCAGAAATCCAGAAGTTTTCTGAGAAGCTGCTTGAGAAAACGGACATCCAAGATCTGGCGTCCGGGGACTTTGACCGCCTCATCGGGCAAAAGGATTTCCGAGCGATCTTTAACGACCGCTTTCGATTTGCCGCCGCGCTGGCAATGGATGTAGGCCGTAATAAGCAATTTCTGGACATTATGAAGCGCATGGAGAAAATTGAAACATCCATGGCTCAGGCCAAGGAACTGGCTCGTATTAATAATAAATTTGGCGCTTGGGAGGTGCTGGAACGCGTTTATCAGCAGTACCCCGATGACCAGGAGCTGAATCGTATGCGTGGTGATTTTGCAGTAAAAGCTTCTCGGTTTGCGGCCGCCTTGGCCGATGCAGAAGAAGCGCTGGAGAATGAGGATGTTAGCAAGGCTTTGTTTGCATTTCTTGAGGCGAAGAGACTCTATCCTGCCAGCTATTTCGCCGAAGAGGGCATTGTTCAGTGCACATCAATCATTTTGATTGATAGCGAGCCGGTTGCATCGGGCGATGAGCTTGCATCCAATGTTCCCTAAATTTTTTTAGCCTGAGAGCTTCACAGCCTGGGAAAAAATTACCGTTTGGCGTCTGGCTTTTAGTGTAATGGGACTATTGCCTAAATTATTTACGCAAGCCAAATTTTGCTCCGTTGGAGCTTTTGGATTGGCCTACCTATACAGTAAACGTCCGGCGCTTGGCCCTATTGGCGCGGAGTGTAGTCTGGCAGATATGACCCTATTGTAAGCGTCCGAGCTCCATCCCACTTGACTACCAATGGTAAGCATTGTCGTTTCTCATTGGTAAGGGTTTGTAGTTAGCGCTTCGTTGGTAAGCGTCACCCCAAGCACCGTCAGATAAGACTCCCGTGCAAGCTTAAGTGTAAACGTCCGGCGCTCGGCCCTATTGACGCGGAGTGCTGTTGGGCAGGTATGACCCGATTTGGCAATGACGTGACTTCACATGGACCAATGACGTGACGTCATTTACCAAAGATTGATGCCGTGAGGTCACGTGGTTGGTAACGACCATTGGGATGGAGCCAGTGCGCTGATGTCGTCCTGGTTGGTCATCTTGGGTAGGCGAGTCAGGACATCCCGGAGGTAATCGAAGGGATTGACGCCGTGACGCTTACGCTGTATTTGCTCTTATCTCCGATGCACCCGACTACTCGCTACCTTCCTCGCCACCTCAGAACCCTCAGGCATATCTGGCCCCAGTAATTGCCATGCCCGTAGCCCATAGGCTGCGGCGAGGCGTTCTACGGTGGACACCCAGATCTCCTTTTTACGCCCGCCCTCGATATCTTGGTAGAACTTGTAGCCGATACCAGCGACCTGGGCAAATTCCTCCTGTGTCAGGCCGTGTCGTGCCCTTAACTGCCTGAGTTTGTCGCCAAGTTCGGAGATCGTGTTATTCACGCGAACACCATACGCTCTTATGGTTTGACGGGACACCCTATGAGCGTAAGGTATTTGTTGGTCCGATAATGAATACGATATCCCTATTTTTTAACCGCTACGTTAACCTTCTGATGCTGTTGATGTTCGCATCAGTTCACGCGCCTTGCCTTCGGGCAGAGCCATACTCGATTCCCAAGCTGCTCAAGGATAAAGGCTATGAGCGTGATGACATTTTCGTGATCCTTAAACGTGACCCAAGCTTTGCCGCAATCTGTAAGGAGTATGGCCTTGATAGGCCATCATCATGGCCCGGTTTGCTTAACAAGCTGCGTCTGCGTCAGGAACTCCTGAAGGAACGCCTTGAGGAGGCTAGCTCGATGCGTAACACATCTGACATGCGCAGTAGTATCGATGGCAGACGTTTAAGCAAGGCTGATGTGCGTCAGGATGGGCAGGAGCGTTATGCGAAGTATTCTGAGGAGATGGCCGAGGTGCAGCTGGTTGAGCAATTCGTGTTGGGGCTGCAAGATGAAATGGAGCGTGTTCGGCGTCGTGACTCCCTTACGGGTGAGGTCGAGATCAAGAATGTCGAGGGCAAGGGATTCGTGGGGAGTGTGGTTCTGATGGACGCGGGGGATGCGATCATCCACAAGGAGGGCGCTGGTTACTTTCGGGTTGTGCTCGCAGGACTATCTCCCGAGACCCAGATGAAGATATTTGAGTGCCTCGTTGCGTCTTGGCATGAAATACCGGGTTGGCAGGAAAATGAACCCATGGGCAATCTTGATGACGTGATTGCCTATGACGATAGCTACCTCTACCAGAAACGAGGCGATTCGTTGGTTCGTTTGCCGTTTGCTGAGAATGTGATGACCTACGAAAGGCGGCAGTTTATTTTTGAAGTTCTGCTGAGTAATCCCTCGAACAGCATTGGTGAATCCAAGCGCTTTTACTTGGATCAAGACGCCCTGGATTATGAGATTAAGGGAGATGGCTACCGAGGCTATTTGGTAGAGATGGATGGCCGTGCTGTGTTTATCAAGCTGTATGAGCGTGAGTTCCTCTCACCGGGATGGGCTGAAATGAACCTGATCAGTGAGGGCAAGAGCAAACCAATTAACTTGCCTGATGGTAGTTCACCCCGCTTTCCGATATACGGGGAGGTCAGTTCCAAGACGCTGAAGTGGCATACAAAGACACTGGGTCTTTTGGAGACCAGTAAGCAGAGGGCTGAGATGAATCGACGTCGCTGTGACTTGATAAAGTTTTTTGAGAGTCTGGATGGAATTGAGCTGCCGGTGGTGGAGGGTGTGGCTGGTGTTGCGGTGACAGAGGAGGCTGAGTGATGTGGTTGGGGCTGTCTCTTTCACTGGAAGTTGCTGTGACAACCATGGTTGGCACGTCGAATGCAGACTTACGCTTTGGTTGGCAGGACTAACTGTCTGAAGGATGAATGCGTAAGTTCTTACAGTTCCTCTCCCACGAGAAAATTAAGGAAGAAAAACTGCGCCCGGAACGGGCGGAGTTTTATTTCTAAATTCTTAATAGTATCGTATTAGGGAGAGGATCAGTAAGACTATCAGTCTTTGTATCAGTATTGTTGTGGACAAGCTAGTGGACAAAATCTCCTAGCTTGTGGACATTATTCTCAGGTTAGTGGTCAGAATTGGCTTTGCTAAAGGGCAAAACCATTTCCTGAAGGTCCCGTCTAGGGTAGAGTCGCTGAAAGTATATTTCGCTTCGTTGCACATCATACCTACCGTCCTCAACGAAAGCTTGGTAATCTTCTGGATCTGGATTCTTACCGCAATTCGACTTAAAGCGTTCAAAGGCTGGTATTACTTTACCCATGCAGGCCAAATAATATCCTAATTTCTCTCCATTAAGCCATTTGTGGGCAGTTGGCTCTGCCTCTAGAAACCAGTAGCCAGCCAATCCTTGGCATAATGCTCTGCCATTGGGGTAAAAGTCGTTTAACCAATTAGGCCAATAACCGTAATTTCTTTCCTTACTCTCAGGCATGCCAGCGAAGGCTCCGTTTACCCACGCATCATGAAGAGTATAGATTGCATCTATGCTTAGCAGATTGGCATCAACTAGTTGTACGAGCCGGTCTCGCGTCTCTCTTGTTCGTTTTCTTCGACTATTATTTAAGTTGCCGAGTCTGAAGAGCAAGTCTCCAGCTAGGATGATGCGATTAACTTCACTGTCCAATTGATCTTTTGTGCGTGGGGAATCGGTGGTGATGTTCGACGTAGATTCTTTGGCTGCTTGTATTTTCTTTTCGATGTTCGGGTCGATTTGAACCTCATCTAGTTCGCCTACTTTTTTATACAAGTGAGTGAAGAGAGATCCGAGCAGATCGAATTCCAGTTTCTTAGCGTTGATGGTGCGGTGTAGTGTGTTTTTCCCTGCAAACATATGCCGTTCATTGCGACACCACCCTTTGTCGACCAGATCAGTATAATATCGCTGTATGGTTTTTGCGCTAATGATCTTGCTTAATGGTTTGCTGATTCTTTCTGCGATGGTTTTGTAGCTGTCCACGGTCCAAAGCGTTCCGTTTCGCTTAACTCTAGCGCGAGATGGTGAGCTTTTGGTCGGGGCGAAATGGTAGATCAGGTCCGTCAGGATCAGCCTATAAATTTCCTTGTTTTGTCTGGGTAGTTCGTTGCAGAGCTGTCGAACTGCCGTGTTGTAATCGTTTTTTTTGTTGATTAGGTCTACGAATGTGGATGATAGAAATGTGTTCATTGTAATTTAATTTAATGTCCTGCGGGAGGAGTCTATTTGACTGGTTGGTTGCCCAACCAGTTGCGTCTGTCTCGTTTATAATGCGCAGTAGTCGATTTTTCCAGTAATGGATCGGTCGGAATCCATTCCCCCTGTTGTTGGGAACTGAAAAATACTCCTGTGCATAGACACAGATTTAGCACGAACTGCTTGTTCGATCCATGAATGGATTGGGTGCGATTTATTCCCGCTCTTTTGCTATGCGCCGAAAGCTCTGTTTTAGGACCTTACGAATTCCCATCATTCGACTGCGGTCTTCAGCGTCTATCGAGCGTTTATTGAGGGTCGTGGAGCGGTCTTCTTTGACTTGATATTCACCGAGGTGCTCCAAGGCGGCATAGCGTTCGGGGTGCTGTTCGGTGAAGAACATTAAGATGTTCCATGCTGAATTGAACCAATCATCGGCATTAGCTGAAGAGAGAGGTGCAAGGGCATGTATT
This sequence comes from Cerasicoccus maritimus, assembly GCA_031296935.1. GTDB lineage: Bacteria > Verrucomicrobiota > Verrucomicrobiia > Opitutales > Cerasicoccaceae > Cerasicoccus > Cerasicoccus maritimus. The sequence goes on along the minus strand of JAVDPD010000013.1, from coordinate 6,310 downwards.
TCAGCGTAGAGTTCTAGGGGGATTGGGATCACTCTGGCGGGTGGCATGAACGATCCGGGGCTTGCCGTTAATTTAATTCTCCTGAGACGATCAAGATACTCAATCAGATGGTGGGCATACGCGTTTGCCTCCAGACTCCGATCGACGCCTTGCTTGGTTGGGTTCTCGATGTAATCTTTCGCTAGTTCAAGCGAACGAACCCACTCGCTAGCCTTCTCTTTTTGATTGCCGCGTGGGCCCATTAATACAGGCCAAAGCAATTGCCTTCGCGCAATGCCCTTTGTCTCCTCCTCGTGTTTGTCGGCGGAGTTTTCCAAGTGGCGAGTCAGTGTGGCTGCTAGGCCGTGCAAAACGCTTACGTATTCCTTCGAGCTAGCTAGGTCGCTCCCTATGGATTCAGCGGCAACCTGCATTTGGTCCAGCGCTCGTGCACGGATATCGGGAGAATTGTCGAGGCTCAGGTCGGCTAGGGTATGAATGACGATTCGAATCAACTCGGGGGCCGTCTCACAGAACATTCTTTTCCGTAACTTGGCTTCTTGGTCAGTGAGGGGAGCGATGCTTTTGCCTAGTGGGTCGAAGCGCTTGTCATGAAAAAACTGATCTGGGATTTCGCAACTGTCGCTATAAGCTTCAATATCTGGATGCAGTGTTAACTTGGGCTCATCCACATTGAATGCGGGAAATGTGTTGTAGTGAGGAACTCCGTCCAGGTGGTAACTGGGATTGCCAGGCGTGGGAAATTCGAGGGCATCAAGTTCTCGTGGCCCTAAATCTTCGGGCTCAGGTCTATGTGGCTCAAGCTCCTTGCTCATGGAGGCATTCTGAATCGGCGTTTTGATCTAGCAAGCGTGAGTTTTGGAACCAGTGGCTTTCAATTTTCGAATTCGAATCACATTTCCTAGCCTTTGCCAGTTGTGTACGTTGTGGGGGCTGCTCATGGGCTATTGAGTGCGATGCTTGTCGAGCACTGTAGATCCTTTGGCGGGTATCAGCTTGTCGTAACCGCTTTGCTTAGTTGAATTAGTTTATCTAATTTATCTGCTGCGACGCAGATTTTCCTTCTCATTTTGGGGTGATTGCTTTCTCCTGAACTTTGGGTTCTTCCCGATTCAGTTCTTTGACAGTTCGAAACGATAAATCAGTTACAGTTAAGCCCCCTTTTAAAATACGGCAGGAGTGAGATGGCTTGTCGGGCGAATTAGGCGATGCCTACGAAGGGAGAATCCAGCTCAATTAACATTCATTAAATATTAAATGATGTTGAAAATTATAAAAAAAGTGAATCTTGATGATTCAAAATTAAATAAGATGCCCATTTTGGCATGTGTAAAGGAGCGAGTTTTTGATGCTCCAGTAGACCTTGAAGGTCACGCTGACTTTCAACTGATGAACCTCGATGGCTCTTTATGTGCAGGCGAAGATATCGCTATACTTATTGAGCAAAGAGATTTTCAAATCAATGCATCCGATAAGGCTGACATCGAGGAATACACGAAAGATTTAATTCTAAAATATCAAATGCTTAAAATTGATCCAGATCGGCTTAAGGTTGGAGTCTGGAGATTTAATGATTACTCAGAAGTTACAATTGTCATGGCAGTTGCCATCCCAAGGGAGCACATAAAGCAAATATTTCGCTTTAGTGGTTGGGCAGGTCATGAGTTTATTTATGACATCGAAGCGGATCTGCTTGCGCCTTCTGGCACCAACCTTTGGGGGCCGAAAAAGTTATCAACGCAAGATATCGCTAAGTCAGTAAGCGCACTGTTAGTCGGTAAGTTGCCGGACTTTATACCTGAGCAGACTGATGAAGAATGGGAATTGCAGCGATCAGCGTGTCAGCTGCGTTACCGTTATATTTACGGAACCGCCATGAATGGCTAGATGCCGTAAAATGCAACACTAAGTAACTGAAGTTTCGGATTGTTTAGCTTAATCGGGGAGACCCAACTTTTTTAAGGTTGATCGTGGTGGTGCCTGCGACGCGGTTCTTTTTAGCTGGCTCGCACGCGTTGCCAATGTCCGTTCTTGGGCAGTTCGATACCTCGCTTGAGGCAGCGCTTGCGGATTGCGTTGTCAGATGATCCTAAATCTTTTGCAAGGTGTGAGAGGGGTTTTTCCCAAACTAACTTTTTAAGCGCGGCGTCATCCGGCCACAGCACGGTATGCTTCTCGGGTAGCTTGCCTTTCAGTTTAACGTCCTCTACTGCCTCAGGAGACATGCTCCAGAACTCTATTACGTCTTGGGGGTCTTCAATGACGTCACGATAATGCAGTGTAACCATATTACTGCTAGTGCCATTCCGTGTTGCGACTTTGCCGATGTCCTCATCGCGTTCGACTTGATAGCTGATGCTGGTGTGGCGTAGGATATCGCTCACCCAGTTGGTGGGTTGGATTGCATTTTTCAGGCTTTGCATTTTTTTAACCCAATTTATGGGTCTACCTTGGAACGGATATTTTTTGAGCCAAGTTTCAAGTATGCCAGCGATTGGAACGCGCCGTTTGATTTTTCCCTCCATTTTCCCACCTGATATTATCAAGTATTCCGAGCGGACATCTTCAGGTTTAAGGGCTTCAAGTTCGCTGGGTCGTAGTCCGGCGAAGAGCATTAGCGCAATACTTGAGGCCATGGATCCATCTTTGTAGTCACATGAGGCTTTCAGTAGCTGTTTTACTTCTGAAAGTGGAAGGATTACTACCTTTCGCCTTTGTTGAGGTAATGCTTCCATGTGATCACAGGGGTTTTCTAGGCAGTATTTGGCACGGACTGCCCAGTTGAAGAACGCGTTTAAACCACGCCTATAACTTCTCTGCGTGCCTATGTGCTTATAAGGTGAAAGAACCTCCTCTATGCTGCGGGTTGTGAATTCGTGCACGGCAGTGTTGGGGTCGTCTTTAGACAATAATTTTAAGCACTTACTATAATATGCTTTGGTTTTTTCAGAGCGTCCAGTTCGAGAGGCTATGAATTTCTCGGATGCGAGGTACACGCCGATTTTTGAGATCTCGGGCTTGTAATGACTCTCAAAGAAGGCAATGGCATTCTCTAGGCCTACATCGCTTACTTTTGCAACGCGCTGACGTAGGGACTGTAGTTCGAGGATCTGCTCGGTTAAAGTAGATTCCGCCGTGTGGGAAAGGGCTGTTTCAGCGTCCGCAATTTGTTCAGCGCTCAGCTTCGTGCGTACTAGCAGCCGGTCGTGTTTACCTTCCAGGCACTCTTTCTCTAAGTTCGCTCGATACTCAATGGCATCTGCGCGATAGCGGAAGTTCTTACGTATTCTCTCGCCGTCAGGCTTGTATCCGGTTACTCGATACGAGGTGTTTCCAGACGGGTTCTTAAACTTTTCAATTTTGAAACGCTCGGTTTTTGGGCTTGCGGGCATACGATTTAATTAGACAAATTATTGGGCAAATGTCAACTTATCTCTAATTGAGAATTTCATAAATATATGATAATTAAATATTAATGGCTTATTGAAAGTTGATTTGTAATCATCAGGTCGTCGGTTCGATCCCGACAGGTGGCTCCAAAATTTAGTCAGGGTTATCGTCCAATTTTAACCCGAATCCCGCATAGTTAGTAGCTGTGCGGGATTTCTTTTGCTCGGAGCTCCGAGCGTTCACGTTCCATGCCACTGTGAAAAAAGTTGCGAAAATAAAAAATAGTGGGCTACTCTGGGCTACATGGGACGAAAGAAAACGGGCGCGGTGGTGTATCCGGTGCGCAATCATCCGACTATGAATTTCATGGTGTCGCTGAGGTATCCGAACGGGAAGCGACTCCGAGAATATTTCAAGGATGAGGCAGACGCCGAGACGCGGGCCGGGGCGCTGAATAAAGACCTGCTCTATGAAGGACTTGAGGGCGTGCGCTTTGGGGCGGAAGCTCGCGCCGAGTATGCGGCATGTAAGCGAAAGCTAGACGGGCGCGGCGTGTCCCTGATGGCCGTTGTTGACGATTGGCTTGCCCGGCTCCCGATACAGCGGAAAAAGACTTTCTCGAAGCGATACACGATTATTGCGACTCGAAGCGGAAAGGGAACCGGCGTCCGACAACGATTGCCGGTTGCGAGCGCCGGTTAAAAGAGTTCTGGCGCTTCTCGCTGGTGGATTCCGTCAACCGCATCACGCCGGAAATGTGCCGAGATTATTTGATGCGTCCGGGGCTGGCGGTTGGGTCGGTGGCCAGCTACCGAATCCACTTGAACGGATTTTTCGGGTATTGCCGCAAACGGGGATGGATGGCCGGTGATCCATTGGAAGCGATAGACCGGCCAACGCAGGACGCGAAAGACCCGGCAATCTTGACGCCTGATGAGGTGGCGCGGTTTATGGCTGAGGTTGCCCGGCTGAAAGACGGCCGCATCGTCAAGGCTGTTGCGCTCCGGTTGTTCGCCGGGCTGCGTCCAGGTGAACAAGAGGCATTGCGCGAGCGTGATATTTTGGCCGATGGGATACGCGTTGGCGTCGGCAAAATCCGAGGGCGGCGGGCCGTGCGCGTGGTTCCCATGTCGCCGGTACTGCGGGCGTGGTTCGCGGTGTTTCCTGATGCGAAGCTACAGCCCGCGAATTTCCGCAAAATTCAAGATGAGGCGATTAGGCGGGCCGGGCTGGTGGACGTGTGGGAGAAAGACATTTTGCGCCATACGTGGATTTCCTACCGGCTGGCGGAAACGAATGACGAGCGCCTGACGGCCCGCGAGGCCGGAAACTCACCAGACATAATTTACCGCCACTATTACCAGCTAGTGACGGCGGCAGAGGTTAAGCAGTTCGGAATGTTTACTAAGCCGCAGCTAATGGAGCGCCGGGGAACTTGATCGTTTTCATCCCGCCTGCAAATACAGTCTTATCATCGACTGGAGGCTGCTTTTTCTTGCTGAGACGGCTGGCAAGTGCTTCGCCAGTTACGCGGCAGAATTGCCAATAGCGAATGCGGCAAAACGCAGAGAAATACGCTGCCATGAAGTTGTTCAGGGCTTGGCGCACTTCTGGGCGCTTGCGTGATAGATCATCCTCAATCGACTTGTTATACTGCTCGAATTCGGGCGAGTTGAAGTCGATGCGGCGAATCTCGTCAACGCTGGGGAACTTGTCGCCGTAGGAAATAGAGGAGGCGGCAGACATTACCAAATGGAGGTATTCGGTGCCGGGAACCTCGCCACTGAGAAGGATTTGGTCAATCTCGTGCGCGGCGTCGAGGAGTTTAACGCGTGCTTCTGTTTTGCGTAGTTCCCTGTTCAGGCGCATGACGCGGATGAAAGGGAGTAGGCAAATGAGAAATACTATGATGAGTGCTTCCATCTGAATTAGGACAAAGAGAATATCGTCCAAGTTTACAAAATATCAATCCTTTTTGATGATGTTGGGGAGCTGTGCTTGGTTGGGCAGTAGTTTGTGAAACTCGTTTAGTCGCTTGTCGCGTTCATCTATGGCATTCAATAGGCGTTCTTTTTCCTTGTAGCTCATGTCGAGCATCTTGTCGTAGGAGCTTTTCCAGAGCCTAATGAAAAAGTATAGTAGTAAGCCGGTGAAGATCGCTCCTGCTGCGAAGTGAAAGCCTTCTGGGAGTAAATCAAGTAGGCGAATAGCGGTGTTCGATGCGGCTTCTGAGAATTCAGCGAGAATCATAGATGACTGTCGTATAGTAGCTTGCGGTATTGAATGGAAGGCGAAATGGCCCCTCATATTTGAGGGGTCTTATTGCTTCTAGGGAATAGGGCCTATGGGGTTAAGCCGGAATGGGGAAAGGTATAATGTCAGCTAGCCTTGCTCTTCTCTTCACTGCCTAAGAGGTGTTCGACCCTTCGACGCGGGAGCGTGGCCAGTGGTAAGAGCAGTTCGCCGTGTTCATCGTAGTAGTCGGCAATGGAGTCGAGTGCTGACTCGATCATGCCTGTTATCGATAAGCGCGTCTCTGCGGAAATGTGGTCAATGCGGGCTCTCAATTCGGGGTCGATCCTTACGTTGAGAGATTCTTTTGGCTTACTGCCTGTCGGTTTTCGTCCCATGTCTGCATTTATCGAAAAAAACTTTGCGAAATGCAAATTCTATAAGGCATTGCTATTAAATAGCTTGGATAAGTACATGTGTTCATGGAATTTAAATTAGTAAAACAGCGCTTTACATGTGCGTTCAAAATAGCGTTTCGTATGCGTCATGGGACGAAACCAAACCTTCACGCCGACTGTTCCGGCAGCAAAGATTGAAGAGAGCCTAGCAGCCTGTCGGATTTGATGGCCTAGCTTTACTGAAGTTGATTTGTTGCTCGGATGGATTTTGTGACAGTAGATCGTGACAC
>JAVDPD010000012.1 GCA_031296935.1 Cerasicoccus maritimus | reverse complement strand
CGCGCGCGCATAGCAGTATAAGCCGCTTGAAAACAAGCGAGCAAACGAGGGAGGACTTCAGAACCGAACAACAACAAACAGCATGCTTGACTCAAAAAACTTCATAGCAGCACTTTTCGTCTAACTTGGCCGATCAGGGGGCGGGGGGGGGGTAAAAACTGTTTTTTCGTTTTCAAAGAACACTGCCCCACCCGCCCGCTCGCCGGAAATGAGGCGCAGGTGGGGCCAACACGGCTCAGGTGCCACATTGAATACGTCGACGCTGCGCTGGGCAGACTGGCATAGTCCGTCGGGCGAAGTGCGCTTCGCGCAAAACATTGGGCGTCGGTTGACTGCTTGCTGTCACCAAGGCAGTCAGCGAATGGGCCCGTTTACGCGGCGTAGCAACGCCCGCGGAGCGAATGCCCCCGCATGGCGTCGACTGGGATACCTAAGCGACGACGGCTAAGGCGGATGGTGATGGGGAAAGTTCATAAGTGTGTAGGTGGGTAAGTTGGAGTGGAAAGGTAGGGCGCAGTCTCTAGACAAGCCGCCGCAGAGGAGTGGCTTTTAAGAAATCTGACTGAATGTAGGGCTCGCGCTTGCGCGACGCCTACATCTTTAAATCGTTGATTAGAAACCATCAGCATGGGGCGCGGCGCGGGGACGAGCCTGCGCTACCTCAGAGTCCTCGATTGAAAGCTTAGAGGCAATGCAGGCGGCTTGTCTGGAGACTGCGCCCTACCTTCTGAGAGGCAACGCACAGGCTGAATCAAGTGATCAATAAAACACTAAACAATCTCCGCTTTCGCACAAACAAAAAGTGCTCACTTGAGCATTTTATTAGTGAGTAGCTCTCACTATTAATCCACCTTGGGAATCAACGACTTAGAGCACCGGAGAGACGGCCAATTAGGCCTTGGTCACGGGCTCGCTTTCGAGCAGCAGCTTTTCCATGCGCTCGATGACGGCGCGCGCGGCGTCGCGGTCGACCCAGTAAAAGCAATCCCGGCACATTTTCTCGTGCTGGACGATGCCCGCCTGCCGCAACACGCGCAGGTGGTGGGAAATCGTCGGCTGCGAAAGATTTAATTCTTCCGCAATTTTCGAGACATTATTGCCGTGCTCGCAGTCGGCCTTGTCGGGCAACAGGCGCAGGATGCGCAGGCGGGTGATGTCTCCAATCGCCCACAGTTGCTTGGCTAACTCGTCTTCGATGTCTGGCATGTCTCTATTAAACGCCCCACAATAAAGCGGGTTTTGCGCCCTTGGCAAACGTATAGATGAATTTAAATATTTAAATTCTTATTTGCATTATCCCAATTTTCGCACACGGTGTTACGCTACCATGCAACCGAATGACAACCTCGCGCACTGGCACCAAGGCCAGGGTCACTGGGCGGACGTCCCCGCCGAAGACTGGCTCAACTGGAAGTGGCAGCTCAAAAACCGCATCACCAAGGTCGAACAGCTCGAAAAATACCTAGAGCTGACGCCGGACGAGAAAGCGGCCTGCTACTTCTCCAACCAGAAGCTCGCGCTGGCGATCACCCCCTACTATTTCAACCTGATCGACGTCAACGACCCGAACTGTCCGATCCGTCGGCAGATCATCCCGCATGGCGGCGAGATGAAGACCTCGCCCGAGGAGCTGCTCGACCCCGTGGGCGAAGACGGCGACATGCCGGTCAAAGGCCTCGTCCACCGCTACCCGGACCGCGTGCTCTTCCTCGTAACGGACCGTTGCGCGTCGTATTGTCGCTACTGCACCCGCAGCCGACTGGTGTCCAACGCGCAGGATTACAATTTTCACCCCGAGTTTGAGAGCGGCCTGAAATACATCGAAGAGCACCCCGAGGTGCGCGACGTATTGCTCTCCGGCGGCGACCCACTCCTGCTCGGCAACCGCAAGCTCGACTACCTGCTCGGCCGCCTGAAGGCGATTCCGCATGTAGAGTTTGTCCGCATTGGCTCCCGCATCCCCGTCTTCCTGCCGCAGCGTATCGACGACGAGCTGTGCGAAATCTTTAAAAAGCACGGGCCGATCTGGATGTCTATCCACGTCAACCACCCGCGCGAATGCACGGAAGAACTTTACGGCGCGACCGAACGCCTGAGCTTTGCCGGCGTGCCGATTGGCAACCAAAGCGTGCTGCTCAAGGGCGTCAACGACGACCCGCAGGTCATGAAGTCCCTCGTGCACCGCCTGCTGATGATGCGCGTGCGCCCGTATTACCTTTACCAGTGCGACTTGATCACCGGCAGCCGCCACCTGCGCGCCGATGTGCGCAAGGGCATTGAGATCATCAAGCACCTGCGCGGCCACACCACGGGCTACGCCGTGCCGCAGTTTGTCATCGACGCTCCCGGCGGCGGCGGCAAGGTGCCGATCAACCCGGAATACATCCAGGAAGTCACCGACGAGGAAATCATCTTCCGCAACTTCGAGGGCCGTCGCTACAGCTACCCGCTCATCGCAGGCAAGGAAGCCGACCTCGAAAACGCCCCCGAAGCCGAGCCGCTGCTCGTGTAATTATCCAGCGAGAGATTCCGTAAAGATTGTAGCCCCTTCAACAAGGCGGAGCCCGGTATCCCTACCGGGCTTTTCCGTCTGATTGGCTATGAGGCAAAGAAGCCTGGTAGGGACACCAGGCTCCACCTTGCCAACATCCTTAAAGATCAAATCGCTGAGACTTTCCCTAAACCGCGATGATGCGGAAGAACATCGACTCGCCGCTGTTGGTGTAGAGCGAGGTGACGTCGAAGGATTCCTCGCCGCCAGAGGCATTGATGATCACATCACCCGTATTGGTCCAGACTTCGAGATCTTCGGAAAATTGCACCTGGTAGGGCACGCCTGCTTCGGCATTCCAACTGACGGTGAGATTGCCGGAGTTGTCATTGATGACCACCTGCGGCGTGTAAGTTGGCAACGGTGCGAGCTTGGTCTCCTCCGCAGTCGCAAGCATGTCACTCATTTGCATGAGCACCGTAGCATAATCACCGTGTCGAGGATGACCATCGTTCGCCACGTTATCCATCTCGAACTGGTCGAATTTCAAGTCGTACATTTCATATTGCTCGGGCTCGACTCCATCGCCGTCAAAGTAGCGGCAGTATTTGTAGCGATCCGTAATCAGGGCGCGCAAACGGTTCGGCGGTGGAACCACCTGCGGCAAACATTGGCCACAACGAATATCGTCGTAGGTAAAGAGGAGCGAAGTTTGCGGCGGGTTATTGGAAGGGTCCTGAACAATGGGCGACATATCCGTACCTTTGAATATGTATTGATCCATATTTGGGGCGCCTACGAGATTACCGATAGTCGGCACCATATCGATTAACGATATCAGGGCGTCCGTTTCAAATCCGCCTTGGTAGAGTTGTGGATTGGAAACGACCATCGGCACCCGCAACGCCTCCTCATACATTGTGAATGATTTCTGCCGTAATCCACCATGAGCAATGCCATGTTCGCCGTGATCCGACATACGGAACACCAACGATTTATCTGTAAACCCGCGATCATCCATTGCCCTTAGGATTTCGCCAAACTGGTTGTCGACCTTCTTGATCAAATTCGCATAGAAATTGATATAATTATATTCAACCAAAGGTGTGGTCAGCGGCCCTAAACCAATCGATGAATATAGGAAGTCGAGGTGGGCACTCGGCTTGAAACTCGGGAACACTACGAAAGGCACAGTTTGACCGCCAGACAACGTGACATCATAACTGTTATACGCATCCGCAAGATTCTCTTTGTTGTTTACCGGCGGCGCGACATCCCCTTCCAAATAAGAAGTAGGATAATCAAAATCTGAAAATGGCTGGCTCGGCGTGCCGGGATACCCGAGAAGATCGTGTGGATTTACCAGGGATACGACGAGCAAGAAGGGCGCGTCGTCATTATAATTCTCGATAAAGTTTAAGGCATCACTGATGTAGCGTTCATCATTCTGATTCGGCCCACCAGCAGCGTTCAAGGGATTTGTGTCCTGGCCTGCGTCCGGCGGATCCCAGCCTTCGAAGCCAAAGGGCAACAGAGAATCTTCCGTAGCTGGGTCAGGCTTGGTCAGGTGCCATTTACCTTTAAAGAAGCAGCGGTAGCCAGCCGTTTTGAGCACCGTGGCGAGTGTTGGAAAATTGGGACTGAGGGGAACTTCGGCCGCCGACAGAGCGGCGCAATCATTGCCATCAAAAGTTCCCGTCAGATCACTCAACGTCTGGGTGACACCGGTCTGCGCTGGGTAAAGTCCGGTAAAAAGCGCGCTACGACTTGGTGAGCACATCGCGGTTGAGCAGTAGGCGCGATTGAAGCTCAAACCGGTGCTTTTCAGTCGGGTCATGGTCGGCAGGTTTTCCTCCTCCCATCCTTCCGGGAAGTGCATCGTCGCACGCTGTTGGTCGCTAATGAAGATTACAATATTTGGCTTACTGGGGAGCTTGCCGAGAACAGCCTTTGGTTGGCGATCAGGCGCAGTAGCAGCCTGTGTTTCGTTACTCGATCCGAGCAACGCTCCTCCAGCCATAACGCTGGAAGATTGGAGAAACGAGCGTCTATTCATAGTAGGATTATTGCAAAATGCATTAGAAGCGCTTCGCAGCAACTTTATTCCTGCTGATACACTGCTTTCTGTATTAATTTCCCGCATCGATATAATGACTCTGAAAAAATCCAGAGCTACTTGACAGTGAGAGTGTTGTCCGTTATCAACACATAACACCCCTCAAATTGCTTATGCTCCGTGAAACCTCCCCCGTTGATGAAAAAGTCAATTTCGGCTTCATCATTCTCATCTCAAGTGTGGCTGCACTCGGCGGCTTCCTTTTTGGCTACGACAGTGGCTGTATCAACGGCGCGATCGACGCCCTCCAAAAAGCCTTTGGCGCCAGTAACCTGGGCAGCGGATTCAACGTCGCCTCCATGCTCCTCGGCTGCGCGGCGGGTGCCTTCATGGCTGGCGGCATCGCAGATAAATTTGGCCGCCGCGCCGCGCTGTTTGCCGCCGCCATCATGTTTGGCCTCAGCGCGTTTGGGTCGGGCATTGCCAACGACTCGTTAACCTTCATTATCTTCCGCCTGATTGGCGGTTTTGCCGTGGGCGCCGCGAGTATCATCTCCCCGGCTTACATCAGTGAGGTAGCCCCCGCAGCCTACCGTGGACGCCTCTCCAGCCTTCAGCAAATGGCGATCGTGCTCGGGCTGTTCATTGCCTTCCTCTCCAACTGGCTCATCGCCCGCGCCGCCGGCGGCGCCAGCCAGGAATTCTGGATGGGCTACGACGCCTGGCGCTGGATGTTCTGGGTAGAGCTGATCCCCGTCGGCCTGTTTTTCCTTGGCCTGTTCCTGATCCCTGAGTCGCCGCGCTACCTGATTGCCACTGGGCGGGAAAAGAAGGCCAAGGACATCATGCACCGCATTGCACCGGACAAAAATACCGGCCAAAAAGTCGCCGACATCCGCAAGACAGTCAACCGCGAGCGCAAACCGAAGTTCAGCGACCTCATCAACGAAACCACCCGCAAACTCCACCCCGTGGTGTGGGTCGGCCTGGCCATTGCCGCGCTGCAACAGCTCGTCGGCATCAACGTGGTCTTTTACTATGGCGCCGTGCTGTGGAAAGCCGCCGGCTTCACGGAAGGCGACGCGTTGATGATCAACGTCATTGGCGGCATCATCAACGTCGTCTCGACCGTGGTCGCCATTGGCCTCGTGGACAAGTGGGGTCGCAAGCCGCTGCTCTTGACCGGCTCGGCGGGCATGGCCATCTTCCTCGGCGCGCTGGCGGTCATCTTTGGCACGGCTGGAGTCAGCGAAACCGGCGACCTGCAACTTACCGGCCCTGCCGGCATGGCGGCGCTCATTTGCGCGAATCTATACATCGTGTGCTTCGGCATTTCCTGGGGGCCAGTGATGTGGGTTATGCTCGGTGAGATGTTCCCCAACCGCATTCGCGGGGCAGCGCTGGCAGTGGCCGGGCTATGCCAATGGGGCACGAACTTCACGGTCACGATGACCTTCCCCATCCTGCTCGGCACGATCGGCCTCGGCGGTGCCTACGGTCTCTACGCGGCCTTCGCGCTGATCTCATTCTTCGTGGTCAAAGCGATCGTCAGGGAGACCAAGGGCCTCACGCTCGAAGAAATGGAGAACGGATAAGTTCGAAAAGTTTAGCTGCTTAGAACAAACGATCTTCGATTCAACTTTTTGACCCGACGAACTTTCACACCTACGAACCGACACACTTTCGAACTTTAAAAAGGCATTGCCTTTTTGAGTTCCTGCCGCTTCCTGAAAGGTTTCCTTATGAGCGAAACCCTGAAATTTGCAGTCTTGCCCGGCGATGGCATCGGGCCCGAAGTCATGGACGTTGCGTTGGAGGTCCTCTCCGCCGCCACCAAACCCGAGGGCATCTCCCTCGATTTCTCGAGCGCCGACGTCGGCGGCATCGCCATTGACAACCACGGCGAAGCCCTGCCGGAGTCGACTCTCGAAGTCTGCCGCGCGGCCGACGCCATCCTGTTTGGCTCTGTTGGCGGCCCGAAGTGGGAATCCCTCCCGCCCAAGGAACAGCCCGAGCGCGCCGCCCTGCTGCCGCTGCGCAAGGAGTTCAGCCTCTTCGCGAACATCCGCCCCGGCCTGCTCTTCCCTGAGCTCGTGGACGCCTCCCCGCTCAAGACCGAACGCATCCCCGACGGCATCGACATCGTTTGCATTCGCGAGCTGACCGGCGGCATTTACTTTGGCCAGCCCAAGGCCACGCGCACCCTCGAGGACGGCCAAAAGGAAGCCCTCGACACCATGATCTACAAGACCAGCGAGATCGAGCGCATCGCCGAGGTGGCCGCCGTCGCCGCCTATGGCCGCGGCAAGAAGGTCTGCTCCGTCGACAAGGCCAACGTGCTCGAAACCTCCGTCCTGTGGCGTCAGACCGTCACTGAATACTTTAAGAAGAACCACCCGGACCTCGAGCTGAGCCACATGTATGTGGACAACGCCGCCATGCAGCTCGCCCGCGATCCGAACCAGTTCGACGTGCTCTTCACCGAGAACATGTTCGGCGACATCCTTTCGGACGAAATGGGCGTCATCTGCGGCAGCCTCGGCATGATGAGCAGCGCGAGCCTCGGCGTGAGCCAAAACCGTTTCGACAAGCCCTTTGGCCTCTACGAACCAGCTGGCGGCACCGCCCCCGACATCGCGGGCCAAGGCATCGCCAACCCGTGCGCGCAGATTCTCTCCGCCGCGATGATGCTCCGCTACAGCTTCGGCTACGACGCCATTGCCGACCGCATCGGCAACGCCGTTAAGAAAGCGGTTCAAGACGGCGTCCGCACCGGCGACATCGCCTTCGGCAAGACTCCGGTCGGCACCAAAGAAATGGCCGCCGCCATCATCGAGCGCCTCTAGGCAACGTCCCGTTGCATCGGAGAGGCACCATTGGCGCATTTCCTTTACGACGAAAAAGTTTTACTCTGACTGAAGTGGGGGCCCTGGCAACGGGGCCCCTTTTTTGTTGCTAGTTTGCTAGCCAGAGCAGATACATTTGGTTGTGATTAGGAAAGTTACACTCTTTCTTCTGATGACCATTTCGGCCTCCGCGCTATCGGGTTCGGGGAATATCGACTGGCTAGAGAACTTCGGCTTTGAGGAACTGTTTAACGATGAACAATTTGAGGCCTTGGATGCCGCGATTGATTCTTTTGACGAAGACGAGGATGTCGCACCGCTCAAGGCCCTTTGGCAAAGCGGTGACGACGTAATACCAAACCTGGCTTTCGCTTACTACCTGTGCAGCTTGGAATATGAGGACGCGGCCCAATACATGAGCTCCTTAAACAAGCACGAACAGACTTTGGAGCTGGGAAAACTCGCCGGCATGCTGTCGCACGACACCGCAGGAGCCAGCTATATTTTAAGCAATACCGATCAATTTGATGATCAGCTAACCAACGCCATGCTCTCCCTACTCACCGGAGAAACCTACTCCACTCCCGAAGCCTGGAAGCACTGGCTGGAGGCCCACCCCAATGGCTTCGACTGGGACGCAATGGAAGACCCGGTAGTCCTCCGGGCGAGAGTACAAAAGCTCGAACAACAACCAATGCGGAACTTTTTGAGTAGTCTGCCCAAAGACGATCCAACTGGACTGGCTGATACTTTCAACAACACATTCACGCAACTGTTTGAAGGCATTGAAGACAACCGGCAAGCCGCGCTCGAGGCCAATGAATCTGCCCAACTCGATGCAGCCAACCGCAGCTTCTTCCTGGGGCAATACGCCGAAGCTGAACAAGCTTACCTGCACATTCTCGATCAAGATTCGAACGATGCCTTTGCGGCGTTTTTGCGCGGTTGTGCGCTCTTCGAAATGGGCGACTACGCAGAGGCCAAGTTGATGTTTAACCTCGCCGCGATGTTAGAACCCAGCAGTCCTGCAGCTACCTACCTGCATGCGCTCGCTCAACGTCGGCTCGACGCGCCTGAAGAATCAATGCAGCACGCGGCTTGGGCTCAGCTACTGGCGACGCCAACTCCGGATTCCTTTGGCCTCACGGGCAATGGCGACCCCTTCATCGCGCGCCTCCAAGGCGAACGCATGCTCTTCAAGCCTGGCATCTATCACTTGCCCGTGGATGAACTCCTCGCGAAAGCAGCCGCGACTGACAACCCCGATCTGGCGCTCGGCTATGTCATGCTGACTCCTGCCGAAGTAAAAGCGGTCCACATTCAAAAGCTCGCCGAGCGCTTTCCCGAAGCGATAGCCATCCAGCAAGCCGCCCTCGCGTATAAGCTGAATTCGGATAAAGATCCAGCCGTCGTCTTACCGCTCATCCAAAATGCCAGCAGCTTGATCCCCAGAACGCCTACTTCATCTTGCTGGAAATCGCATGGCTGGGCGAAGGCGACCCGCTCCTACCGGAAAGCCTTTGGGAGCCCACCATCGACGCCTACGAATACGAGAATGCGCCACCACTGAACCAAGAGCAACTGGCGCTCATGCCAAAGTTTATTGAGACCCAACAATTCACCTCCAACAAGCACACCCTTGAGCGCTGCATTCGTCTTGCCCTGGCACAATTACATAACCGCACCAACCAGGATATCGGTGTCTTCACTCGTCCAATTAGCGAATTCCTGGCTACTCGACACCTCCTTGATCAGATCAATTTAAGCAGCGAAATTGCCTTACTTAAGCAGGACCCAAACCGCATAAATCTGTTGATCAGTTTTTATCAGCACTGGGCAGAATTATTCGACCAGCGAGCGGACACGAAAATAACAGATCGCATCCTCGTACAGGTATTCAAAAATTACGCGCGTGAGATTCATCGGAAACAAAAAGGTCTGCCCGAGGAAAAAGAAAACAACGATCCCGAATACCTGACGTTCCGGAAAAATATGCGGCGCTTTGGAGATATCGGCATGGAGCAAGTGCTGCTCAACTATTTGCCAGTTCCTTGCCTCAACCAGATTGTCAATCGCGCCTCGTACCAAACTGAGGCCTTCCTCGCCGACTATGATCTTTTTCTAAAAGGCCAAGAATAAGTACCTCATCCTGAAACCAAGCGGCAGCATGAAGTTAATCATCTTTCTACGCATTTAATCGCCTGATATCGGCCATACCCTTGCCAAGCTCCAACCAACAGCACCAATAGCGCGCCGGTCAGGTAAGTCGCTGGTTCGGGGATCGGAGAGGCGCTGGGGACGATTTGGTTGCCGTTAATCACCGTCGCTGGCACACCATCAAAAAAGATTTGCGTGGGCACATCGATCGTGGAGCCGCCCACGTTGTAGGTCAGCTGCTCCGTTGAGTCGTAGTTGACGATATTCACGACGCTGTCACCGGTGATATTGCCAAAATATATATCAGCATCTTCGTCATCCATCAGGTCGATGGTTGAGTCCGCCGACAAGGTCAAGCTGTAGACACTCACCTCGTCCGCAGTGACCGCGAGCGTCCCGCCGTTTAGCTCCACGTTACTGCCTCCGCCGGAGAGATCCGCGCCGTCCTCAAGCAGCAAGGTGCCGCCACTTTCGATGACAATGCCAGCCCCACTCCCAACCGTGCCCGAAAGCGCCAGTTGCCCCTGCGAAACATCGATATCCGCCCCGCCGCCAATATCTCCTTCCACGCTCAAGCTACCCGAACTGACATTGACCGAGATATCGGCGCCGCCACCGATGCTGCTGGCGATAATGTTTGTCCCCCCATCGACGTTGATCGTTGTCCCCCCGCCAAATGAGCCGTTGAAAGTATTCGTTCCCGTGCCCGATAACGTGACCTCGGTTCCTCCGCTGACATCGCCATTGATCACCGTTTCGCCGCTGCCAATAAAGTTGACCGTCGTCGAGCTCTGTCCCGCCACGTTGCCATTGAGGTAAAGAATCCCGCTGCCGTCGGCGTCGATGTAGCCATCGCCCCCGCCAGTGAAGACCACATTGGCGTTGATGGTCAGATCGCCCGTTCCATTGAAGCTCAGCGTCTTGTCATTGTAATTAAATTTCAGCTCACCGGAATTGAGCGTGTAGTCGTATGAACTCGTCATCTGGAGCTCCGACAACTGCCGATCGTAGCCCACTGTGATGGTTTGATCTGCACCCGGAGTGTCGTCGAGGTAAACAATGGCGCCACGGCTGGCCCAATTGCCCGGGATTGCGTTTGGCGACCAATTCGTAGACGTGCCCCAACTGCTGTTGGTGGCGCCAGTCCAGGTCTGCCCAACAAGGCTGGAGCTCAAGCCGAACTGTAATAGACATACGCAAATTACGGCACCGCATTTCTGCCAATGCCATCGCTGACTAAACTGCCTATTCCATGTCTTTCTCAATATTCATCCTCCCCGTGAGGCTGCCCAACTGATTCACATTACTGACGGCTAGCATACCAAAATTCGCCCAGTCGAGTGAGTCGTGAGAAATCCCCATTCATGAAATCGGACAAATAGGGTATAAACTTAAAGAAAATACTTATTAGACAGGGCCGATTTGGTCAATCCTAAGATTACATTATACCCTACCAGAGACTGTAGGGCACTTCGATTAATCAAAAACCGCATAACGAAGGTAAAACCTTTCTGCCCATCAAGGAGTCTGACTTCAACGATGCCAAACCTCTATTCGGGTTGAATGCCGCAGCATTGCTCGTCCCCGAATAACTCAGCCGGGGCGGACCACTGTATCTTTTTCCTTTAAGCCCCATACGGGTTCTGGCTAAATAAAACTCGCATGAACAATTACGATGTTATCATAGTCGGGGGTGGGCCTTGTGGGCTGTTAACGTCGCTTTTGCTGGAGCGCATGGGCGTATCCAGTCTCGTGATCGAGCGGCATCCCGACATTTCGATTCATCCGAAAGCCATGGGCATCATGCGGCGCACCGGGGAAATTTATCGCCAGCTCGGGCTCTACGAGCGCATGCGCGCGGCCGACCTGACCGCCAAAGAACCGCACGACCTCACCATTTGGAGCAAAGGCCTCACAGGCGAAATCCTTGGCCGCACACCCCACGTTGAGGACGCCGACGCCGTGACCCCCTGTGTGCGTTTTCATGCGCCTCAACCCCACACCGAGGCCGTTATCGCGCGCGAGATCAACGCAAGCCGCATTGCCAAAATTGTCCATTACCAGCAGGTCACGCAAACTGCCGAAACCGAAGACGGCGTGACCGCAACTTATGTCGACCGCGATACGGGCGCCGAGACAACCGTCACTGGGCAATACCTGATTGCCGCCGATGGCGCGCGCAGCGAAATCCGTGAGAAGCTTGGCATCCAAGTTCAAGGCCCCGGCGACTTGGGGCACTTTATCAACACCTATTTTCGCGCGAATTACGGCCCTCTGCTAACCGAACGTAAAGCGCTGCTCTACAACGCAGTGGGCGCTGACTTCATGGAATTTTTTGTGAGCGTAAATGGCCACGATCTGTGGCTGATGCACCACTTTCTGGAAGAAGGTGAGTCTGCCGAAGATTACCCCGAGGAGCGAATGACCCAACACATCAAGCAGGCCTCGGGTCAGCCAGATGTGCCCGTAGAAATCATCTCGATCCTGCCGTGGGTCATGAGCCCGAAAATCGCGCTGCAGTGGCGACTGGGGCGCTTTTTTCTAGTGGGAGACTCCGCAGCACGCCTCTCGCCAAGTGGCGGCATGGGCATGAATACCGGCCTTCAGGGTGCGCATAACCTGGCTTGGAAACTGGCAGCCGTCATCAAAGGCGACGCGCCGGAATCCCTGCTGGCCACCTACGAAAGCGAACGCCTGGGCGCGGCGGCCGCCATCTCTGAAAACAGTAACAACAACTTCATGGAGATTTACTCCATCGTTGAGTGTGCGATGCGCGGCGATTGGGACCGAGCTCGTGAGCAGATTGCCAACAGTCGACGCGCGGGCAGCCTGCTGGGGCTCGACCTCGGTCTACGCTACGAAAGCGGCGCCTTTGCTCCTGACGGAAGCGACGCTGGGACGCGCGATGACCCACTCAATGATTACGCGCCCAGCGGGCGCCCCGGCGAACGCGCCCCCCATCTCTGGATGAGTGAAGAGCGCTCGACCCTCGATCTCTTTGGCGACGGCTGCGCGCTGCTCACCACGCCGGAGGGCGATCGCTGGCAAGCGGCGCTCGACTCACCTGACTGGCCACTGAGAGGCGTGCTCGCCACCAAACTGCATTTCATCGTGCACCCGGGTTTTCAGGCGCAGTATGGCATCGAGGCCGACGGCGCGGTGCTCGTCCGCCCCGATGGCTACGTTGCCGCGCGGGTGGCGTCGCTGGCCAAGAGCGGCACCGAGACGCTGACCACAGCGGCGAAAGCGGCGTTCGGCGGGTAGCGTTGGGGCAATTGCTACGCCATCTACGCCGCGATCCTTGTTCAATCCGCTATCAGCAGTCTAGAGATACCATGAAGTTACCGGGTCCAGCACTTGCTCAACCCGGCAACTTCATGTTATCTCTAGGTATTACTGGTCAGCCAATGCCGGGTCGGCAAACATCATGCTGGGTTTGGTCGGTGGCGCTGCCGTTGTTGGGATCGCAAATGTGTTGAGCCGATCATAGAATGCGCGGTTGTCCGCGTTGCTCAGGAATGCCTCGCCGACAGCGGCCATTGGTTGTTTGGCGCCAGCCACGATCTGAGGGGCCAGGACGAACTTATTCATGACATATTCGTTGGCCATCACGCCGCCCTTCCAGCTGGAAGCTTTGTTCTGCAAAGCTTGATTGGCCATGTAGCCCTGGAAGCCAAATTCCGTCAGCGTTGCGTCGTAGGGTGCCAGTTGGAAAGCAAAGAACTGGCCTTTGACCCACTTGTTCTTCACGCCGGCCACGGTTGCAAACTCCGGGTTTTCGAGGTCGCCGTTCCAACATTTGGTTTTGGCGGTTTGGACAAAGTGAGCGATGTCTTCATCGTCAAACAGTAGCCCACGTTGGTAGAGGTTGAGCGCGATGGATTGTGAGGTCACATACCAGGCAGCATTGGGGTCCGGGCCCATCCAGCCAACTTTCCAGGCGTCGGGTTTATCGGGGTTAATGTCCCACGGGCCGGCGGGAACCCAGCTCATCCACTCGTAGCGATCGCCGTCTTTCAGGATGAGGTTCGACTTATACCACGCGCCTATCTGCAATGCGCGCTTCAGGTAAAGCGCGTTCCCCGTGGCGTCGTGCAGGGCCAATAAGCCTTCCACCATAATGGACAGCTTTTCAAATGATAGCGACGGGCCTGTGAACACCGGGTAATCCAGACCGTGGTAAACGCCGCCCGCGTGAGGCAGCATGGTCCAGTAGCCGCGCGCATCCCACTTGGGGAAGAGATCCTTTTCGCAGAGGTCGAGGTATTCAGTGATCGTGGCTTCGTTGGCGGCGGCATACTCGGCGTTGGTCTTCGCCAGCGCGACCCAGCGCGCCATCACGTAGATACCACGAAAGGTCATCTGAATTTCTTCGATCTTCTTGTCTGGATTATTTTTCGGGCGGCGCGGGGGAATCGGCACCCCGGTCCAGCCGCGGTAGCCATCACTAAACTCCGTCACGCGATTCATATAGGGCTGCATGCCTTGCTTGAAGAGGTCGAGATACTGCGTGTCGCCCGTCAGTTCGTAGGCTGTATTGAGCAAGTCCAGGTTTTTAAAATCAATCCAGGCAAGCATCTCGACGCCATCTTGGTTGAGGGCCTTGTCGATCTTTGCTTCGTCGGGCGTGGCGGCGTTTACCGCGTGGCCGACAAAGGCTTCGAGTACGGCGCGGTCGTTGTCGGTGGCAACCGCCACGCTGTCGCGAAATGTAATGGCATCGGCCAGAGTGATGTTTGCCAGGGCAAGGCTAGCGCCAATGACGAGCAGGGGGCGGAATATGGACATCTTCAATTTCTAACTGCAGGAATGGGCCCTTTGCGAGAGAAATATAACAAGATATGCAACAGCTTTAGTCTGCCTGAAAGCCTTTGACTGGCGTCGCTGATTGATTTCTCACTCAGGGCTTGAGGAGCTACCCTTTTGCTTGGCTAGCTTGGGCGCTCGAGCTCAAAGGGGTGGCTGAGGCGGGCGTAGCTCATGTACCCAAGGCGAGCGAGGGGATCGAGTTTCACGGGGTCGGGCAGATCGGGGAAGTCGTCACTCATGGGCGCTGGCATGAGTACCTCGTCGGAGATCCAAACTTCTTTCAATTCGCCAAAGATCACGTTCATGCCGGCGATGACGTTGACTTCACTCAGTTGGCAATGAAACGCCACGGGTGCTTGGGTAATGCGTGGCAGCGGCCAGCCATCAACGGTGGTGGTTTCTAAATTGCACAACTCGGTTTCGCTCTCGTTGTAGGCAAGTGGTTTGGCGGAGAGATTGACTTGCGGTGCGAGTGAGGTGCTCGGGATGTGGATCACGTAATCACGCTCACGCTCGATGTTTATCTGTGTGTCTTTCTTAGTGCCGTCGTGCTTAAAGCCGATGGAAACCATGACCGTAGGCGGCTGGCTACCGATGGACTGAAAGTAGGAAAACGGCGCGAGATTATACGTAGCGTTTTCATTGCGCGTTAGTATCCAGGCAACGGGACGCGGCGTGATGGTATGCGTCATTACATGGTATGCCTGGACTTTGGATAAATGTGCGAAGTCGATTAGCATGTGAATGCCTTTGGGGGTCGTTGTAAGCGGTGGACGAAGTCAAAAGTGAGCTCAAACAAAAAGGCGCAGCCAGAATTGCTGGTCTGCGCCTTCTCTTAAATTGTTATCTGCGTTAGGATTGGTTCTCCTTGTTCTCTTCGGCGAACTTCTTGAGGTCTTTTTCTTCGATCTTGCGGAATTTTCCACCCTTGAACGGTTTTTGGAGCGCCTGCATGTTTTTCTTCTCCTTGTCTTCGGTGGAGTAGCCGACCACGTGCAGCGGAGGCAGCTCGGTTTTGTGGACTTGGCGGTAGAGCTCCTTCACGCGCTTGCCAACCATGCTGACGAACATGTCGAAGGGCATCCGGTGCCAGAAGCTGGGTGCCCAGCCGATGTTCTTAGGAGCACTGGGCTGCTTAAAGCCACCCGGGTAACCGTGCTCAACGATTTCTGGTGGCAGCCCGCGACGCTTGCGGTCAGCCTGGTAATCCGCAATTTTCTTGCGAAATTCTTTCATGGCCTCCTGGTAGTCTTTCCACTCCTTGGATTCACGGAACTTGCTCTTCTTGCGGTGGTATTCGATGTAGGCGCGCTGGTAATTTTTGAGGTCCTGATCGGTTACAGCACGAGCCAAGCTGGGGGTGCCGTCGGTGATCATGAAGATGGCGTCGGCGCCATTCTCGGCGGCGGCGAGGATGGCCAAGTCCATACGGGAGCTGCCTTCGCCCCGCTTCTGGACGGTTTCGCTCAGCGGTTGAAGGGCAAATTTCGCCTTAGGGTCATCCTTCTTGCCTTCCACGCGCACGAGCTTCTGCCGACGGATTGGCAGGTCTGTCATATCGGGCAGGTGTTCATAACCGCGTGCGCCCGTGTAGGTAAATTTCTTGGAGTTCTTGTCCCATTCCCAGAAGCGGCTAATCCAGCGTGCAGCTGCCTGGCGGTTAGCAGTGCTGGCGGCTACTGGTTTGGGGCGAAAAACCTCCAGATTATCGTCGAAGGCGTAGATGTTAAAGAGAGTGCCGGGCTTGAGGTTGTTGATCATGCCCGCGATCTCATCTTTTACCACGTCGTAGCCCCAGACGTCGCCGCGCTTCTTTTCCACCATACTTTTGGCGGTATCGAGGATGAAAGCTACGTTCTCGCCATTGTCCTTAATCCCGAAAAAGTCCACTGCGGAGCGCGAGAAGTCCACGCCGCCGCCGTCAAATCCACCACGTCCGCCAACGACGCCACCTGTGCCGACAGCCACCTTGGACTCCACGACGGGCATATTCACGTCGAGATTCGGCAGGTTGATCTGGGAAATGTTGGTGACTGCGATGCGGGCCTTGGGGCGCGCGCTGCTCTTCTGCGAGTTCTTCAGGGTGACTTGGTGCTGCGGCGGCTCCGGCGGAGGCGGCGGAATCGCGGGCGCTTCCAGCTCAGGCTTTTCCGGCTTCATCGCCTGCCAGATGGTCAGGCCACCGAGGACGAACAAGCCGGCCACGTGCACGATGAGACTGATCGCGACAACCTCGATCAGCGGCAGGTTAACTTTCTTTCTTCTGGGCATGGGTGTAAAAGGCAAGGAGTGATGCGCCAAGGCGCGTAGAGCCTTAGTTATGTCAAACCAAGGCACCTTGAATAGTGAAGTGAACGCCCAAACCGCTGTCAATTCTTATCAACGGCTTGAGCATTCCCCTATCACTTCCATCGCATTTAGTAACGGTGGATGGGAACAAACTTGGCTGCGCTGGCCTTGGTGGTGACGGCGTAGGGCTTGCCGTCGGTTTTCGCGGTAAAGGTTACATACTTATGGCCGTCAATTTCGGTGGTCTCAAATGGCACGGGTTCACCCTGAGTTTGCACGGCGACATCCGGCCACTCACTGGAGACGTAGGCTTGCACGGGGACTTCGCCCGGTTTGCGGTCGGTCAAGTCAAAGGAGTAGCCATCGCGGCGCACGTGGCCCACGCCCAGGTTTGCCTTGGATTTCTCCAGCTTCTTAACGAGTGCGATAACCGGCTTGGGGTCAGTGTAGCGGCCCAAGTCCTTGAATGTCTCGCTGAACGGCGAGGCGGGCAGGCCAGCGGAGTTGAACAGTGTCTCCACCGGGTTGGTCGCTGCACCGTAGCTAACGACTGCTGCTTCAGCAATGTCTGGATGCGAAATTTTAATCGTATCCTTGTTGATCACTTCCACATTTGCCCAGACGGCCGTCTTGTCGGTGCCGATCAGGACGACGCCGCTTGTGCCCTCGATATTGGGCTCGTATATGAGGCGCTCGCCGACGTCGGTGAACTTCACTAGGACGCTCCCTCCCTCGGCCTTGATCTCACTCATGCGCGGGCCGGTGTAGAGGTGGTCCTGGTTGTAAACGAGGTCGAGTGCGGCCAGGCCCATACGGCGGCCCGACTCTGCTTTTTCGATCCAGTGGGTGTTCCAGTGGCCTAGGTCATAGAACTCGACGTATTCCATCTTGTCGTCGGCCAGCTGCTTGGCGTTGCGGAGGCTCAGATTGGTGAAGGATCGGTAGAATTTGGTGCGGGTCGGCTCGACTGGTGGACTTTGACGACTGTCACGGCTAAGCGTGCCCCAGATGAAATAGAAGTCCTGGCCGAAGAGCTCGCGCCACTGCTTGAACATGGCAATCAGGCGCTCGTCATAATTGCCGCGAGGGCCTCCCTCTCCCTGGTGCCAGATTACGCCGCGCATCGCAAACGGCGCCAGCGGGTGGATGCGTGTATTATAAAGCGTGGTCGGCCAGTTGACGAAGTCCATCTCGCGCAGCTTTCCGCCCGGGTAGCGGCCCTTGCCCTTGGGGTCGGCGATCCACTTTTTCTGGTATTCCGTGAATTCCTCGTAGGTGGAGATCGTTTCGCCGTCGCTGGTTTCCTTGGGCTTTTCGGCGAGGCCCTTGTCTTTGCCGGCTTTGTATTCCAGGTAGTAGTTGCCGCCTTTGCCATCGAAGGACTCCAGGGTTTCCTTGGACATCCAGGCGGTTTGGTTGGTGCCAGGGAAGGCCACGCGGATCATGCCTACGGGCACATCGATGCCGTCGCGCACCACACGAGTGAAATACTGTGGGATCGCCGACTCCTTCTCAAACTGAAGGTCACTCCATTCCTGTTTCGCGTCGTCGCGGTAGACGCTGGGAAAGTCCTCCACGGGCTCCTGATTGGTCCCAAAGCCAAAGGTGCGGAAGCGCATTGGCGCGGTAGCGGTGTCCGGGCTCTGGTAAAATGGATAAACGCCAGTCGGCTTGTCCGGCCCGCCCGCGACCATGTTGGACTGGCCGGCAGCCAGCCATACTTCGCCCACGAGCACATCAGTAAACTCAACTTTGTCGCCGTTGGTGGTCTCGACGCTCATGGTTTGGCCAGTGGCGTCGGCGTCCATTGGCGCGAGTTTGGCCATCCACTTGCCGTTGGCGTTGGCTTTGGTGGTAACGGTTTGGCCATCGAAGCTGACGCTTACGCTGGCACCGGGGTCGGTCCAGCCCCATACCGGCACGTCTTTTTCGCGTTGGAGAACCATTTTGCTCGAGAAAATCTCGGCAACACGGAGTTCCGCCACGGCATGATGAGCCGTGAGCAGGCAGGCGGCGGTCACGAGGCTACGCGCCAGTTGTTGCGCAGGGTGTGCGTTTGGGAGGGCGATTTTCATAAAATAGTTGGGTATTTGAGGGGGGAAGCTTTAATCAAACGATTAAGGGATATATAACTTGTTTGCGTAATTTGGCGGGTCAACGGTGAAAAAAACAGCTTGTCTCGCTCAAGTCTCCTTGTTCGACGCGAAAATTACGGAGCCAAATCGCTCAAGCTGGATGAATAACGCTGTAACCCGTTGATGCCCAGCACGAGTTAATAGTGAGAGCTGCTCACTAATAAAGTGCTCGGGTGTTCATTTTTTGTTTGGCGCCAGTGGTGCCGTGGTATAGTGTTTTCTTGATCACATAACAAGGCTATCTTGTTGCCTCACTGTCGGAACGCGAAGCTTCAGCGAGTGTTTGCGCTGCCTCATCGCATCACGCTCGTTCAACGCATGCACTCGCTAAAGCTTCGCGTTCCTTTCCACTCCAACTCGCAACTTACACACCTACACACTTATGCACCTCCCGAGCCAACACCATCCGCCTTAGTAACCGCCGCTTGAGTCGGTGGCCTCTGGGCCGCCTAGGTCCCACCTGCGCCTGATTAACGGCGAGCGGGCGGGTTGGGCAGTGTTCTTTGAAAATGAAAAATGCGGGTTTACCCCCCCCCCCCCCCCGCCCCTCCCCCGCCCCCTGCGGGTTTCGGAAGGAAAAAGCTTAATGGGGAAAAAGGTAAAAGCGCCCGTGCGCTAATTTGCGATATGGAGTGCGCCAGCCCTCTGGCGCTTTCGAATGGAACGAGGCAGATACGAACCTTCTCCGCTTACGCAAAATGCTAAAAGCGCCAGAGGGCTGGCGCACTCCATATCGGGGGCTGAGCGTGTGGAGGTTCTCAAGGTGTGCGCGGGTAGTCTACTCGATGTCTGCGCTAAGGCCTAGTTCGATTTTGGCGCCGTCCTGGGCGTAAGGGGCGCCGTCGGCTTCAATGACCTTGGCGCGCACGGAGGCAAGGCCGCCTTGGGTCAAGGCAGTGAGGACCGCGTCGGCGCGTGCTTGCGCGAGTTCGGAGAAGTCCTGGGTCGTCAGCTGAATCGTGTCCTTGATCGCCATTTGCTGCTGTTCGAGGGTGAGGTCGCTGGCCTTGGGCGTGGTCTCCGCTTTGTTCGGTAGCGCGTTGTATAGATATTCGGTGGCGTCTTTGTCATCGTCATTTTCAGCTTCCATACGGGCTTGGAGCATGGCCTGGAATTTGGTGTTGATCAGGGCGGTTCCGTCGGTGTCGGGGTTGATGGACGGTGTCAGGGTGAGCAGGAGATTCGGGCGGTCCTGGAGGATGGTCACGAGGCCTGTTGCTACCTCGGTGGCGGCCGGTGAGAGCGTGGCCATGCCGGGCTCGAAGGCAATCGAGTTGCCGACTTCTTCGTTGCCGGGCAGGAGCGAGCCGAGGGCTGAGAAGGGCGCGGTGACGAGCTTTTCGATCACATTGCCGAGGGCGTAGCTGATCATGTTTGCGAGGGAGAAATCCGGTGAATTGATGTTGCCGGAGACGGGTACATCGATGTTCATGACGCCTTTGCTGTCTTCCAGGATAGCCACACCGAGATCAAGCGGTAGGTTGGGGGCCTTGGTGTCTGCCGGGCGTTTGCCGAAGCGCATGTCTTTGATTTGCATCTTGTTGTTGCCCTGGATTTCACCTGTGGTGATCGAGTAGCCAAGGTTGGCGGTGAGTTTGCCGCTGGTCGGCGGGCGCCCAATGATTGGCACGGCGTAGGCAGCGAATGGGGTGAGGGTGACGTTGGTCGTTTTTACGCTGAGCTCGGTGGCCTCGAAAGGCTGGAGCGGATCCAGTGCGCCGCTGAGCTTAACGCCGCCGGTGGGGCCATCGCTCAGTTGCAGGGCGAGGTCGAAGTTGGCAGGCTCGATGTTGGGGTAGGCCAGTGGGCCGGCGCGAAGCTGGATATCGGTCGAGCTGAATTGCATGGCTGGGCTCACGGCGTTGTCAAGGATGGTGACCGTGCCGTTTTCAACCACGAGCTCAGTCAGCGTGAGGCTGGCTTCCGTGTAATCGATGGGTGGCAGCGAGGACTCTGTAGTCGCGGGCTCGGTGGGCTCTGTTGCGGGCGTCGCTGCTTCCTTAGTCGTCGGAATGGGGATGCGGATGGAGCCATCGGCCAGTCGCTCTGCGTAGAGCTTGGGCGCGGTGACGGTGACTTGTTCCGCCAGAAGAGCCATGGGTTCCGTGGTGATCGAGACGGCCTGCATGGCGAGGTTTTGCCAAGCAACCAACGGGCCAACGCGGTCGGTCCAGTCGACTTGCAAATTGGCGAGCTGGGCGTTGATTTCGGCAGTGAGCTGCGGCAGTTTGTCGTCGGGCAGCGCAATGGCGGTTTTTCCGGTGGCGCTCAGGTCTCCACTGATCAAGTCGACATCGAGAATGTTCGTGATGTAGGGCGAGATGACTTGCAGTGGTATGGTTTCAGCGGAGACTTCGAAATCTGTGGTTGCGGGTGTGGCGGTGAAGGAGCCATTGAGCGCGAGCTTGCCGGTGTCGTTCATGACGAGGCTTAAGTCGTAGGGAAATGGTTTGTCGCCGTTGGTGAGGTTTTGCGCCTTGAGGGCAATCTCTGTCCAGCGTAGTTCAGCGGGGGTGGCGAGGTAGTCGTCACGCCAAGTGAGGCTGAGTCCGGAGAGGTCTACCTGCCCGGCAGAGAGAGCCCACTTGAGCTCGACCAGTTCTTGAATTTGCTGCCACGCTGAGGTGAGGGCGATGCCAAGGTCCATGTCTGCGGATACAACTCCGAGACGGATCTGGCGGGTGTTGGCCTTTGCGTTGGCCTCGCGCTCGGTCTCGGCGGCAATCTCGGCCTGACGTTCCTCGCTGGTAATGTAGCGTATGAGGTTGAGCACGCCGTCTTTTTCACGAACGACCTTTAGGAAGCCGCCTTCGATGGAAAACAGGTCGCAGCCAACCTCGCTGTTCATCAGGTCCAGCCGAGCGCCGCGGATGTGCATTTTGTCAATGCGCTCGAAGGGTTGGTCTGGCTGGTCACGGGGGACTAGTTGCATGTTTTTCAAGGTGATGTCTCCTTGAAAAACCTCCATGCGTGGGTTGTCGGCGAGGGGCAGGAAATTGTAGTTGATGGCCACGTCGAGCACGCCGTCTACCAGGTCGAAGCCAACTTTGTTCCCCACGAAAACATCGAAGTCTTTGAGGTCAAGTTGGTTGACGGATACTTGGCCCCAAGAGCTCAGTGGGTCGAGCCGGAGTTCGCCATTGACCAGGATTTTCTCGCCACGTTCAGTTTCGAGGTGCAAGTCGTAGGGGTTGTCGTGGCTTGAATTGGTATGGATGTCGTTCATCGTGAACGAGAGGTCCTTGACTACGCGGACAAAGGGGCGGCCGAACGAATCGATCTGGGTGCTCATGCCAGCGTTGATGACTTGCAGGCTACCAATGTGGATTTGCGGGATGACAAAGGCCTTTTCCTCCCGCTCAACGGCGGAGATCTGCGCTTGAGCTTTGGCTTGCAGAAGCTCAAGCGAGGAAATGATGTTGATTTTGCCTTCCTCGTTGATGACTAAATTCAGGAAGGGCTGGTCGAGGTAGATTTCCTTGATCGCCTTTTCCTCGCTGAAGGCGGACGTTGGCTGCACGTTGATGCGAAATTCAGCGAAGCTGAGGGCTTCCATGCCATCGGGCGTGTAGCCCTTGAAGCCCCTAACAGTCAGCTCCCAAGTGAAGGGGTTGCTGTAAAACGCTTCAACTTCGGCATGGCCGGCGACTTTTTCGTTGAGCGAGGGCAGCGCATAGTAGCGTAAGATTAGTGGGACACCCCAGAAGCCGCCAATCACGTATAATACAAACATGATCCCGGCTGTAATGCCCAGACGCTTCACCCAACGTTTCCATGTAGTAGTCGCCATGTTGGTCAAGGGTAGTGAACTTCCCCACCGTGGCAACCGGACAATGCAGACTGCCGGTTAAAATTGATTAACTATCCTTGGCCGCTCATTTGCTCCATGGCCCGGCGGAACATTTCTTCCTCGGATACGTCCTCAATGTGCTTGGTGAAGGCCCAGCGGTAGCCGAAGGGGTCGACGACCACGCCGCCACGTTCGCCCCACAGGTAGTCCTGCACCGGGTCGATGACTTCTGCACCCGCCGCAACGGCCTGCGCGTGTGCGGCATCGGGGTCCTCGACTTGCAGGCAGATCAGGCTCGGGCAGCCGCCCAACGTTTTCGGGCTCAGGGCTTTCCATTGGGGGAATTCTTCGGACAGATAAACCAGTGTGTCCTGAATCTTCAGCGTCGCGTGCACGATGTCGCCATTGGGCATCGCGAACTTTTGCACGAGCTCGGCGTTGACGGCTTTGGGGTAGTGTTCGAGAGCGGCGGCAGCGCCCACGACGGTCAGGGAGATAGTGAGGGATTGGTTGTGTGGTTGCATGGGTATGAACATGAGAACAATTGAACGTATGTCAATTGATTCTAGTGCAACAATGCTGCGACGAAAGTAATAAAACAGGCCCGGAAGTGCATCCGGGCCTGCATTGAAATCGTCTGGTTCCTGCCTCACCGCATTTTCCCAATGGGAAAATCTTAGGGTGCAGCGGCACGCTGCCTCAGGAGAGGGTGGACACGAGGAGCTTGGCAAAAACCGTCATCATGATCAGCGCGATCGGATACGCGGTAGCGTAGCTGACAACCGGCGCCTGGGAGTCGGTCTTGGCGGTGATGGCTCCCAGAGCGGGGGTGGATGTCATGCCACCGCAGATGCCGCCCAAGGCCTGTAGAATGTTCATTTTGAAGAATTTGGTCGCAATCGGCAGGGCAATGG
Organism: Cerasicoccus maritimus; assembly: GCA_031296935.1. Classification (GTDB taxonomy): domain Bacteria; phylum Verrucomicrobiota; class Verrucomicrobiia; order Opitutales; family Cerasicoccaceae; genus Cerasicoccus; species Cerasicoccus maritimus. Next base: position 126,007 of record JAVDPD010000012.1, on the reverse strand, counting down.
CGATTGGCGCAACGGTCAGCACGACGCCCATGCCAAAGAGCACGAAGCCGTATTCCTGCAAGGTCGCCACGAGCGCGCCGCCGCCCTTGACGCCAGCATCAGCGAGGAACAGCACGAGACCAAATTCCTGCAAGAGCATGCGCGTTGGGCGGGGAATATGCCCCACGATGCGGCCTACGCGGCCAAAGTGACCCAACACGAGGCCGGTGATTAACGGCCCGCCAGCGAGGCCAAGCGTTAAGGGGCTGCCGCCGGGCAGCTTCACCGGGATCAGGCCCACAATGATCCCCAGGGCGAGGCCCAGGGAGAGCGACAGCAAGTCGGTCTCGTCGACACTGTTACTGCGGTGGCCCACGGTTTCGGAGAAGCCTTTAATGGCTTCCGGGCGGCCAACGACGGTCAGTACGTCGTGGTTTTCAATCACGGTCGATGCGTTGGGCACAAAGGTGAGGCCCAGGCGAGATACGCGGGTGATGACGACGCCGTGGTTTTTCAACGGCGCGATGTCGCGTAAATTTTTACCGGCAAAGTCCTTGCTGGTCACGGCGAGCTCCCGTTTCTCGTTTTCTACGTCGCGCAGGGGGGACTGGTCGCAGCGTTTGCCGAGGTAGTCTATCGCGATGCCGATCTCCTTGGTCAGGCCGACGAGCATGAGGCGCTGGCCGACGTGAAACGTGTCGTCGTAGCTGAGCGGTTCGAGCTTTTCGCCGCGTTGGACACGAGATGCCTGACAAGCATTGAACTGTGCCAGGCCGCTCTCGGAAATGCGTTTGCCTTCGAGATTGGGGTTAGTCACTTCGACGAGGACGTTTTCGACGCGGGCTTCGGTTTCGCGCGGGTCTTTGGCTTCGGCAGCGGCCTTTTTCAGATCCCACTTCAGGAACTTGGGCAGCACCTGAATGACGATTACCACCCCAGCGACCCCAAAGGGGTAGGCGATGCCGTAGCCAATGACCAGCGCCGACTCCCCGACGTTGGACAGGCTTTCGCTGGCTGCCGCGAGGGCCGGTGTGCTCGTTAAGGAGCCTGCAAATATACCCGCCGCCAAGTCCGCCGGGATGTCCAGCGCGAGCGCCAATCCATAGGCCAATGCGGTTCCAATGACGACGATCAGCAAAGCCAATAAGGCCAGTTGGCTACCCTCGCGCGCAATCGCCGAGAAGAAGCGCCCCCCGGCGCCGATGCCTACGCAATACACGAAGAGCACCAAGCCGACAGACCCAATCGCCGTTGGTAGGCCATACTGGAAGTGCCCCGCTAGTAGCGCGGTAAAGAGTACGCCTGAGCTGCCAAGGTTAACCCCCTTGATCGATATTTGTCCTAATAGCAGCCCACTGCCAATAATCACGAATAGCGCAATTAGCGGGTTGCTCATCAGAGTGTGTATAACGCCTTCCTCCATAAGCGGTTTAAGTGATGCTAATTCTGAGTATTTATGCAATAAAAAACATTAATGTTCTTTTGAGTTGCGATGGGCTTTGAAAATCAAAGCCTTGTGCCTCAATGGAGGTTTCGATTTATGGCAGCTTCGCCTGGATCATCGCATTGGGCGCGATTGCGCAGTGGGTGGGTTGGAAACTCAAGATCCCGGCGATCCTGCTTTTGCTGGGAGCAGGATTCTTGGTTGGACCGGTCACTGGGTGGATCAACCCGGATGCAGTGCTTGGTGATCTTCTTTTTCCCATAGTTTCGGCCGCGGTGGCGATCATATTATTTGAGGGGGGACTCACCTTAAAATTTTCGGACTTGCGAGAGGCCGGGGTGACGATTGTCCGGCTGGTGTCGCTGGGCGTGGTCGTTACCTGGGGCATCACCTTTGCGCTGGCCAAATTCTTTCTGGGCTTCGACAGCATGCTGAGCGCCTTGTTTGCCGCGCTGTTGACCGTGACTGGGCCGACGGTGATCGGGCCAATGTTGCGCACCATTCGCCCACGCGGGAAGGTCAAATACATGGCCAAGTGGGAGGGTATTCTTAATGATCCCATTGGTGTGATCCTGGCAGTGCTCGTATTTGAGGTCTTGCTCTCAAACCGGGGTGGCGGTCATGGGCACGAAGATATGGCTGGCAGCATGATCGTAATGCTGGGCTTGCTGAAAACAATTGGCATCGGCGTTATCTTCTCGGCGCTTAGTGGCGGTCTGCTCCTTGGCTTGGTGAAGCTGAAATTGCTGCCTGAGTTTTTGCACAATTTCGTGGTCCTCGCGCTGGTGTTGGGTTCATTTGGCGTCTCGAATCACCTCCAGGAAGAATCTGGCCTGCTGACTGTGACGCTGCTGGGCATCATCATGGGCAACCAAAAGCTCTTCGACGTGCGTCACATCTCGGCTTTTAAGGAGAACCTGCAAATCCTGCTCATCTCGATGTTGTTTATCTTGCTGGCGGCGCGGGTTTCACCGGAGACGGTCAACGCGATCAGTGTTAACAGTGTGCTTTTCGTGGTGGGCTTGATCGTCATCGTGCGCCCGGCGGCGATTCTCGTGTCGACCATCGGCTCGGGCACGTCCTGGAAAGAGCGCGTGCTGCTCATGATGCTCGCCCCGCGAGGGATTGTGGCCGTGGCGCTGACATCGCTTTTCACGCTCAAGCTCTCAGAAGCAGGGGTGGCCGATGCCGATAAAATGATGGCCGTCATGCTGCTCGTGGTCGTAGGGACGGTGGGTTTTTATGGGCTGTTAGCGGCGCCGCTTTCGGCCAAGCTCGGGCTGTCCAACCTGGACCCGCAGGGCGTATTGTTTATCGGCGCGCACGACTGGGCCATTAAAATGGCAAGTGAGCTCAAACAGGCCGGCGGCGATGTCGTCCTGATCGACTCCAACCGCTTTCATGTTCACCGTGCGCGTCGGCAAGAGCTGACCGCACACCCCGGTAATGTCTTTTCCGAAGAATTCCTGGAGGAGCTGGATTTCTCCAACATCGGCCACGCCGTCGCACTGACCGCCAATGACGAGGTCAACGCCTTTGCCCAGACCACGCTGCATGACTACATCGAGCGCGCCGATATCTACCACCTGCTTCCGGAGAAGAGCACCAACCCTCAGGACAACCAGTCCAAGAAGATGAACCCGCTGTTTGCTGAAGATGCGACTTACGGCTTCTTTGAAAAGCAGTTGGCTGGCGGCGCCACTTTCGAACACATCACGCTGCGCGAGAATTTCGATATGTCCGCCTTCGATGAAGAATACGGCGCGCGCGCGGTGCTGCTTTTTTGCATTGAAGAGGAGGGCGACGTCCACATCTTCAACGCGAAATCTAAGATCAGCCCGAAGGAGGGCGCCACCCTGGTCTTCATGCGCTTGGCTGCCGAGGGAGAATAATCGCGTCGCTATCGCTTGGCGCAAGAAGGTGAAAGGATGGTCGAGCGTCAGTCGCCCGTCATTCCCAATGGTTGAGCCTGTGGTGCGGCTTCGAACTTTACGCTGGTCTCCGCGCGCTCACGGCCCAAGCTAACCGTCGATGAGTAAGAGAGTCTGTCGAGAATGCGAAAACCCTTTGCCCAAAGACGCCGACTATTGCGGACGGTGCGGGGAAGGCGTGCGCCAAATCCCGATCGGGTGCGCCGTGATCGGGCTCCTCGCAGCGGCGGGGGCCGTCGTCGGCATCCTGCTTTATTTGAAATCCGCTCTGTAATTTTTATGCCGAATCGCCTAGCCGAATCCCCGAGTCTTTACCTGCGCCAGCACGCGGACAACCCCGTCGACTGGCATCCGTGGGGCGAAGAAGCCTTTGCCGAAGCCAAACGCCACGGCAAGCCCGTGCTCGTTTCCGTGGGCTACAGCGCCTGCCACTGGTGCCACGTGATGGCGCACGAGAGCTTTGAAAACCCCACCATCGCGCGCCTGATGAACCAGCACTTCGTGTGCATCAAGGTCGACCGCGAGGAGCACCCCGACGTGGACCAGATCTACATGGAGGCCGTGCAGATGATCACCCAGCGCGGCGGCTGGCCGCTCAACGCCTTTTGCCTGCCGGACGGGCGCCCGTTCTTTGGCGGCACCTACTTCCCGCCGGAAGACCGCGGCCAGGGCATCGTCCCGTGGCCCCAGCTCATCATGCGCATCTCCGACTACTACCAGAAGAATCGCGACGAGCTGGAGGAGAATGCGGACAACATTTTGAAGAACATGACCGAGGGCAACAAGCCCATCGGCGCCACCGGCGAAGACCTCGAAGGCCAGCACCTGATCACCGCCGCCGAGGGCATCTGCACCCAGCACGACGACGAGTGGGGCGGCTTTGGCGAGGCCCCGAAATTCCCGCCCTCGATGACGCTCGACTTCTTGCTCGCCGTGCGCGGATCGGCCGCCTGCGAGGCGAAGCCCGAGCTCGCCCAGCGCATCGACAAAGTGGCGCGCATGACGCTCAAGGGCATGGCCCACGGCGGCTTGTTTGACCAGGTCGGCGGCGGCTTCTCCCGCTACAGTGTGGACAAGCTGTGGCTGATCCCGCACTTCGAAAAAATGCTCTACGACAACGGCTTGCTGCTCGACGTTTACGCCAAGGGCTGGCAGCGCTACGGCGACCCGATGTTTCGCGCCGTCGCCGAAGAAACCTTAGCCTGGCTGGAGCGCGAAATGCGTGCCCCCGAAGGCGCCTGGCGCGCCGCGCTCGATGCCGATAGCGAAGGCGAAGAAGGCAAATACTACGTGTGGAAACCCGAGGAGATCAAAGCCATCCTCGGCGAGGAAGACGGCGCCACGTTCTGCGACGCCTACAACATCACCGAGAAGGGCAACTTCGAGCACGGCACGACGAACCCCGCGTTCGTTTACGACAGCTTTGAGAAGCGCCAGTCGCTGGAACCTTTGCGTCGCAAAGTATTGGCCGCGCGGCAAGAGCGCATCGCCCCCGGGCTCGACGAGAAGGTGCTCCTGTCGTGGAACAGCCTCGTCGTCCGCGGACTGACCACCGCGGGCTTCGCCTTTGGCGAGAAGGCGTGGATCGAGCGCGCGCGCGAAGTCGCCGACTGGCTCTGGGAAACCTTTGCCAGCGAAGACGCCGACGGCTACACGCGCCTCAAGGCTGTTTACTACAGCGGCGAAGGCGCGCGCTACGATGGCCGCCTGGACGACTATGCGTGGTTCGCCGAAGCCTTGCTTACTTTGTGTGGCAAAGTTGACTGGATCGAGCCCGGCGCATCGCAGGTTTACCTCGACCGCGCCATCGCGCTCGTCAACACGATTCAGGAGCGCTTTACCGACCCGAACATGCCGGGCTGCTTCTTCACCGCCGACGACCAGACCGACCTCGTCACCCGCAAGAAAACGTGGTTCGACAACGCCACGCCCGCGGGCAACTCGGCCATGGTGCAGGTTTACGCGGCGCTCTACGCGCTGACCGGCGCCGGCGACTACGAGGCGCAGCTCCAGGCGCTCCGCCCGGCCTACACCGGCATTGCCCAGCGTGCGCCCAGCGCCGCCGCGCATGCGCTGTCCGGCTTTACACACAGCGCCGTCGGCATTCCAGTGGTTAAGATCAAAGGCGCGCAAGACCTCGACGCCCTGCGCGACGCGATCAGCGCCCGCCCGTGGCGCCCCGTCTTCCTGCAAACCACCGACGACGCCGCGCAGCCCGACGGCTTCCAGCTCTGCGTGGGCACGCAATGCCTCGCGCCCACCACCGACGCCGCCACGCTGGCCGAAAACCTATGAGCCCGCATCGTTGTGAATGGTGCGGCGATGACCCGCTCTACGTCGACTACCACGACCGCGAGTGGGGCGTCCCCGTTCACGACGACCGCAAGCTCTTTGAATTCATCATCCTCGAAGGCGCGCAGGCCGGCCTCAGCTGGATAACTGTCCTCCGCAAACGCGAGCACTACCGCGCAGCGCTGCACGATTTCGACTACGCGCGCATAGCGGAATTTGGGCCCAAGGATTTGGAAACACTCCTCGCGAACGAGGGCATCATCCGCAACCGGCTGAAGGTGGAATCACTCGTGAAGAACGCCCGCGGCACGCTGGCGATCATCGAAGAATTTGGCAGCTTCAACAACTACCTGTGGCGCTTCGTCGATGGCGCGCCGATCCAAAATACCTGGAGCTCGCTGTCCGAAGTCCCCGCAAAGACCACGATCTCCGACGCCCTGAGCAAGGACTTAAAAAAGCGCGGCTTCAACTTCGTCGGTTCCACCATCTGCTACGCCTTCATGCAGGCCGTCGGCATGGTCAACGACCACACGACTGATTGTTTCCGGCATCAAGAATTGCGGGGCTAAACAAGTCAAAGGGGGGCTGATTGTTCCGAGTCATCGCACTCACCTTCAGCCGCATTTTGTAACACCCCTTCTTAACACCGTCCTTATGACCAGTTTGGTTTCGTTGCATGCTGGAAAAATCTCTCGTTCAGTGAGACGCTGACGCGCGGACCGGATCGGACGGCCCGCGCGCGCTTTAGTTAACTCGGCAACACAGTTGGTTTAGTTCGTTGTATTGAGGTTAGGAGGCGGACACCGAGAGCTTGCGCACGCCGAGGTCGCTGGTGGCGATGACGGAGCTGTAGTGCTCCACGGTGATGTCGGTGAACTTCGCGTGGTCTTCGCGATACACGCGGAAGTCGCCGCCGTCGGTGGGGGTGACGAAGCGCTTCAGGTTCGACGGCTCGTCCTTGCTCAGCGCCTGTTGGCCGAAGAACGCGTAAACCGCGTTGCCGACAATGGCGCTTTTGGCCGAAGCCGTGCTTTGGTAACGCGAGGAGAACACGCGGGCATCTTCCAGGAAGAGCTTCTTGGCGAGTTGATCGAGCGTGTAGCTCGCGCCTGCATTGGCGCCGGCGTTGTCTTGGCTTTCATAGGCGCTCGCGCGGAGATCCCACGCGCCTTCACCGAGGATGAGGCGGTTCGGGCGCACGCCAGATTCATCTGCTGCGGCAATGAGCATGGCGCGCAAGTCGCCGTCTGGGTTGCTCGCGTTGTCCCACACCTTGGCTGCATTGGTCGCGGCAGTGTCGAGCGCGGTGATGGCGCGGCGGAGCTCATTGCGCCACAGGCGTTGGAGCAGGATTTGCACGGTGCGCTCTTCCCAGTCGTCGGTGGTGATCTCGTCGTGGTCGATGCGGATTGTCAGGCCCTTGTTGAGCGTTTTTGCCTGAACGATTTCGCCGGTGTATTCGACGCGCTTGAAGGCGCTGCCGATTGCGCGGATGTCATCCGTCTCGGAGAAAAACGCCTCGGCGTTGTTCGCTTTCTGGAACTCAAAACGACGGCCGACCGGCACGCTCGGCGCGACAAAGTCGAGCAGCGCGGCGAGGTTCTCCGGGTCTTTCCAACCGACGGTAAACGCGGTGAGGGCTTCGCTGAAGTGAGCGGCGTTAAAACGGCTTTCGTTGGCCGCGTGGATTTCATTGATGGCGGGTGTAGTCATGATGTTTTTTGCTTGGGAGTTTGTTTTATGGATTGGAGGGGGGGAGGGTTAGGAGAGGACGATCACTTTGTCGGGCGCATCCGCGAGCGCGGCGCCCAGCGATGCGATGTCGGAGCTGGCCGTGCCGGTAAAGGCGTCGATGATGATCGTCTTCGCGGGTGTTTGCGGGATCACTTCGATCAGATCTCCTGCGGTGCTGGCGGAGCTCAGTGCATGGCCGACGTGGTAATACTCACCGGCGAACTCCGGTTCGTTCTGTACTTGGCCGTCGTCTGCGACATAGACCGGACTACCGGCGGTAATCGCCTCGCTGGCGACCATCAGCAGTGTTGAAGACGCGTTGCCCAACGGCGCTACATTGACGTAGTCGCCAGCGCTGCCTGAGTCAGTGATCACGCCGAGCGGCATTTGGTCTGAGCCGCAAAGCGTTACTTCACTTTCGCTCAAGGTGCCAGCGCCGAGCAAGTAACGTTCGCTAATTGCGTAGGACAGTTTACGGGTCAGGCCGCCTTCGTGGACGCCGGTTGCGACATTCGCAAAGACGGGGCGCGAGCCGAAGAGGGCGCGGAGGATATCGTTTAGTGTATTCATGATTTTGTTTTTCTATCTTGGTTGTTTTGGGTTAAACGCTTTGCAGCACAGAGCTACTTTGCGTTAAAAAGTATTGAGTTCTTCAAAGAGCTCCGGGCGCTCTTGCTTGACGGCTTTCCATGCCGTGGCGAAAGGTTCGCCGGTTTGCGCAATGCGCTCGTTCACGTGGTCCAGAAAGCCGCGGCTCGCGTTGCTGGCCTGGCGGAGGTTTAGGTTCAGCGTGCTGGCGGTGGTCTTCAGGGAGGGGCGGCGGGTCTTGAGCTCACTGAGGCCGAGCTCGAAGTCCGCAGTGAGGCCCGCCTGCCAGCGCTCGCGTTCGTTTGGCGCGATGACGCCGGTGAGGACTGCGTTGTCGAGGATGACGCCGATGCGCTCCTGTCGCTCGTTGGCAAGGACGTTGGTCCAGTCGGCATCGGCGTTGACCTGGGGGGAGGGGGAAGCATCGTCGCCGGTGGCTTCGTTGGCGATGGCGTCGCCCGGGATATTGGGCTGGTTCGTTAGACCGACGGAGATCAGGCGGACGGGCTCGAAGACGCCGTCGCCGAGCGGCTTCATCGCCCAGCGCGGTGAGAGGAATTTATAGAACGCATTGCGGAGCAGGTTCTGGCCGGCGTCGGACCAGCGGGGGAGGACGTAGAGCCCGTCCGGGCGAGCGTCGAGCGCTTCGATCCACGCATAGGCGCGGGTGTCAGCGTGGCCACTTTGTCCTGCAAAGTGCTCGTCGTCCGGATGACCGATGTAAACCGGCAGGCCGCCGAACTTGCGGGCGAGGCGACCGCGCAGGCTCTTGAAATGCCTCACGAGCTGCTCGGCGGACGAGCGGTTAAAGCGTTGCAGTCCCTGGCTGTGCGGCCAGTCGCCATACTCGGCGAGGCGGAGCCAGGCGCTGCTGCGCTGCGTGACGGAGGGGATCTCGTTGCAGAGACCGGTGGAGGTGATGGATTGGTTCATAAGTGGGTAGGGTGTGTAAGGTGGGTAGGGTGTGTAGGGTGGGTAAGGTGGAGGGCGATGCGTGTCGTCGTCGTGCGGTTGGTGGTTAAGCTTTGTCTTGCAAAGTTTGCGGTTGGAAAAAGCGTTGGAAGAAACTGCCGAATGCTTTGGGCAAGGCTTCGGCGATGACTTCGCGGGTTTCGTCGACTTCATTGACCGATGGGCCCGCGTCTTTATGACGGATCTGGATGCGAGCGCGGGGTGCCTCGCCGAAGAGGTATTGTGTAACCCAGCGGTCGACCTGACCGTGGAGGATTTCTGATAGGTGGGTGACATCTTCGCGTTCGATCAGCGCGGTCTCTTTGCCCATGAGGCTGATGCCGGTGCCACTGTCCTGGATGGTGCCCATCGGCGAGCCGCGCCAGAGCGTGGCAATGGTTTTATCCATGCGTTCGATGAGGGCTGGGTAGGGGAGGCTGTTGCCGTGGGTGAGGTCGACGACTTCGATCTCGGTGCCGGTCGACATGAGGGCGCGGAAGTCCGTGCCAAACTGCTGAACGGCGTCGAGAGCCTCATCCCACTCGGCGCTGCCAGGTGTGGCGTCGGTCACGCCGCGGACGCCGGGCATGCCGTTGCGCTCGCAGTAGACGAGCCAGTCGCGGAGGGGGAGGTGCTTGAAGAGGTAGGCCACGCTGGTCGCCTCCATGAGGCCGTCGCCGGTGGTGATGAGCCACTCGCCGTCGCGGAGGCTTTGGCCTTCCTGCGCGGCGTCGTTGGGGAGGAGGCGTAGCGCGCCGGTGCGGTTTTCAAAGAACCAGAGCGGGACGAAGCGGAAGCTCGCGCTGAGCGACGCCTCGGCGCCAGCCTGTGGGCGCCAGACGATTTCGTGGACGGCGTAACGCTTGCCGATGGCGTCCATCATTTGGCGAATGAGCAGGCCCATGCCGCCGCGTTCGTTTTGGTCGACGGCGCTGGTGGCTTCGACGTTTTGATAAAACTGCTCTAGTGAAGCTTTGTGACGCAAAGCTTGCGGCGAGCTGTCCTCGGCAATGATGTCCCAGCCGAAACGTGCGGGTGCCTTCTTGCGCTTGGTGGCAACGGATTTAACGATGTCGTCGCGCTGCTCGATGACTTCCCACAGACGGGCGGCCTCGGCGAGCGAGCCAGCGTGAAATGCGTCGAGCTGGCGGGTGAGGCTCTCAGGCGTGAGGTTGCGGACGGGGCTGAATGCGGCGCGGCGGGAGCGGCGCAGTCGGTTAGGATGGATGGCGGTGGCTGTTTTCATGGTCGGTTAGGTTTTAGGAATTAGGTTTTAAGTTTTAGGTGTGTTGGAAAAGGTAGGGCGCAGTCTCCAGACAAGCCGCTGTGTGGTGGGATTGCGGGCCATGCTCTTTCATCGCCGTTCGTTTGCTTTGCGTTGCAGAGTTAGTAAGGGCGTGAGAGCTGAATGCGTTGCAGGTGGAGGCGTGGCTTGGTTTTAGTGGAAGCATGCAGGGCGAGGGCGAGTGCCCAGAATCGATCGGCGTGACCGCTGGGGCCGCGGTCGGCGCTGAAACGGATGTGGCCTGCTGTGGTGGCTTCTTTTTTGATGGCGCGCAGGTCGGCGCGGATGTCCTTGCAATGTGGGATCTTTACGCGGCGCTCCTCGAGGGCGCTGCGGAGCGGGTAGGCGAGGGACTCTTTCAGCGCGGGTGTGAAGGTGACGCCTTCGATGCGGTAGCGACCATAGCGTTCGCGGGCACGCTCGGCGAACTGGCGCCCGAGGCCGGTCTGGTCGATGCAGGCGCGGCGAAGGCCGGGCAGGCGCATGAGGGAGTCGAGCGTGGCCTCTTGCTCGGCAAACGGCGTGTCGCGCAGGCAGATTACTTTGCGTGACAAAGTTTGGTCGCCGATGGCTTCGACGAGCCAGAAGACTGAGAGGTCGTGGTCGCGTCCGATATCGACGCCGAGGTAGAATACGGAGTCCCGGTGGACGGTGTTCGGAGGTCGGTGTTCGGAGGACGGAGGTCGGATCTCTGACTTCTGATTTTCGATCTCTGATTTCCGGCTTCCGATCTTAAGGGTGAGCAGGTCGAGTTCCCAGGTGTCTTGCTCGCTGTATTCAGCAGCGGCAATGAGGTCCCAAGGCAGGAAGGAGCTTTGGTCGTCGGCAGGGACGCAGCAGTACTCTTGGAGAAAGGTTTCTTCGTCCGTGCAACTTTGCCGCACAAAGTTAAAGTAGTCGGCGTCGTCCATTTGCTGGCGTGGGTCGTCGGCGGGGAGCTTGGTTTTGAGGCGCGCCAGGAAGCCTTGGTCGAGTGCGTCTTCGAGAGTGACGCGGTGCAGGGAGATGCCCTTGGGGTTGCCGCCGTGGCGTGCTTCGTTGACGAGCTCGTTGAAGTAATTTTGCGCGCCTCGGTGTGTGGAAATGATCTCCAGCTGGCCGCCCCAGGTGAGGCCGGGCGCGGCGATGGCGTAGAGTTGGCGGGGGTTGCGGTGGAGCGCGAACTCGTCGAGCACGCGGGCTCCGCGCTTGCCGGCCTGCGCATCGGGGTTGCTGGTGAGGGAGTGAATGCGCGGGCCGGTGGCGAAGCGAAGCGTTTGGTTGTTGGCACTGTTTTTACCCGGGAGGAGGGGGGCTACGAGTTGAGTGGCAGCGAGGTTCAATGTGTCGGCGAAGGCGCGGCAGTCTTCCAAGAACAGCTGCGCCTGAATGGCGTCGCGGGAGCTGACCCAGGTGTCGAGACGCTGGCCGTGGCGGGCGGCGCGGCGGACGCAGGCGTAGGCACTGGCCCAGGAGATGCCGACTTGGCGCGACTTTTCCATGATTTTGAAAGGCGCGGGGTCAGCGATCCAGCGCTGCTGGTATGGGAGGAAGAAGGACATGGGAGGGATGTTTGTAAGGTGTGTAAGGTGGGTAGGGTGTGTAGGGTGTGTAAGGTGGGTAGGGTGTGTAGGTGTGTAAGGTGTGTAGGGTTTTTTGTGGGGGGTGGCGGTGATTGACAGGGGGGAGGGCGTGTGGCATTGTGTGTTGATGAACACACACATTTTTAGTTGGCGGATGGGGGTTGTAATGATTGCCCTTTTGATTGGATTGATGGGCACAGCGCAGGCGCAGTCGAAGAAGACGACGGGCTCAACGAGCATTGAGTCGCTGAATGCGAAGCTGGATCGGCTGATACAACAGCAGGGCGGGCGCTACGTTTTTCTGGTGTCAGCGGAAGGCGACCTGTGGCGGCTCGATACCTATGAAGGGAAGGTGGCGATTCTGAATCTCGTGAGCGGCGCTGAGTGGGATACGCTGGACGTTCCGGAGAAGACACTCCGCACGGGCAATGCGTTTTATGAGCAGTTTGTGCAGAAGCTGAATCGGATCGATTTTAATAATAATTGATGGCATGGGTGTTGGTGTGTAAGTGCGTGAGTGTGTAGGTGTGTAAGTGCGTTAGAGGAGGTTGAGCTTTTGCTCGATTTCCTGGAGGACTTCGGGGGTGAGGCCGCCGGGGCGCGTAGTGGCTTCGAGGGCTTGTTCGAGTTGGGCGCGCTTGAGCTCGAACTCGGCGCGTTTGATGTCGGCGTCGTGGACCTTGAGTTCGAGTGACTTGAGCTGAGTGAAGGCGCCGACGAGCTTGTGGATGACGGCTGAGATGACGTTGAGTTCGGCGAGGTCGAGGTGTTTGAGTTCGCAGAGTTGGGAGAAGAGGTTTTCCCATGTGACGGCGAGGGAGGCCTCGGCCATGTTGTGGCCCGGGCAGGCGGATTCGAGGATCTGCTCGACTTGGCGGCGTGCGGCGCGGAGTTGGTCTTGGTTGTTCATGGTAGTTAAGGTGTGTAGGGTGTGTAGGGTGGGAAATCGGTATGCGGGGGCCCCGCCCGGCGCCGCGTGGATTTGCGACGCCGGGTTGAGTGGGACGTTGGGGGATGGCGGGAGTTAGCGAGTAACTTTGTAACGCAAAGTCTTTGGCTTTAGTTTATGGGTTTTACTTTGCGATGCAGAGCTAGCGTTGGCGGGAGTGGAGGTTGTCGAACTTGGCGTCGAACTCAGTGATGCGCTGGTTGTAGATTTTGGACTGCGCAATGAGGGCGGCGATGTGTTCGGCGTTTTGTCGGATGAGGCGATGGATGTCGCCGTGGTCGGTTTTGATGTCGCGTTGGTGGGCGGTCAGTTCCTTGCGCAGTTGGTGAAGCTGAGCTTGAGTGGCGTAGGTGAGCTTGGGGTCGGGCGACTCCGTGAAGTGTTCGCGGAGTCGCATGATCAAGAGCAGACCGCCGAGGAGTGTGGCGCCCGCCAGGACGAGTGAACCGAGGAATTCAGGATTGGCATTCATTTCATTATAAGTTCGTAGGTGTGTAGGTGTGTAGGGTGTGTAGGGTGTGTAGAGTGTGTAAGGTGTGTAGGGTGTGTAGGTGTGTAGGTGTGTAGGTTCGTGGATTCGTAGGGTTGTGGGCGTTTGAACTTTACGAATCTACACACTTTACGAACGTTATAACTTTGCATTGCAAAGTTAGAAGCGGTTGTGGCCGGCGAGCGAGCCGCCGAAGTAGAGACCGACGATCGCACTGAGCAGGTGGGTGTCGAGCGGGGTGATGGTGAGGCCGCGGACTTCCTTCCAGTGGATTTTTTCCACGTCGTTGGTGAAGAACCAAAAGCCTTCTTCGAGCTCTGGGTATCCGACCTGCATGAGGATGTCGGGACGCCAAATGGCGATGATCTTTGGCAGGGCGATGACGGAGAAAACACAGGTCAGCGCAATGACGCGACGCGTCCATTGAAAGCCTGAGTTGGAGTAGCGGCGGGCACTGTCGATATGGCCGGCTTGTTGGTTGAGCGCTTGCATGGCGAGCAGTCGCTCTTCGCGGCGAGCGGCGTTGGACATGGCCCACATTTTCATCATGCCGCCCATGAGCGAGGAGCCCACAAGGGTGATGAGTTCGGCTGGGAATGCTGGATTCATGGCGAAGTTTTAGGAATTAGGTTTTAAGAATTAGGATGAGTGATTTTTTACTTTGTGTTGCAGAGTTTCGTCAGGGGCGAACGGGGAGACCGGACGGTTTGCGGTTGGCGTTTTATGAGAAGTGCGTTGATGGTGGTGTTTGCCATTTGGTTGGAACCGGCGGTCTGCCCGTTCGCCCCTGACGATGGCTAAATAATAACAAAGTTTTTTCCGGGCGTAAATGGCTCAGCTGGCTACACAGGTTCAGTTGGCTCAGTTGGCTCGGTGGGGCACTTTTTCTATATTATGTCTAATTTTCGGCGCCACTGAGTGGCTCTGAATATTAGTGACTAATAGTGAGTAGCTCTCACTCGTGCTCACTGGCGCCAAAATTCAACAAAACGCGGGCTTGGAATGGCCGGAAAAATATTTTTTTTTAAAAAGATGCGTATAGTGACCCGGGAAACGGTTTTTCATCACGGCATTGGCCTGCCGCCGGGCGAAGTTGTTCCCTTGGAAAGCGGAATCTGCCCAAAAACGGAATTGCGGCTGATGTCTTACGGGCTTGATGATTACGTGGAGCAGCGCACATGTACTGTAGACGATGCGCTGGCTATGGTGGGGAAGGACGCAGTTACCTGGATACACGTGCGCGGGGTAGGCGACCGTGCTTCGATCACCGAGCTCACGACAAAGCTCGGGGTGCATCCGCTGGCGATCGAGGATATTTTAAACACCGATGGTCGCCCGAAACTCGATGAGTTTGACGACGACCTTTTTCTGCTGACCAAAGCGGGCCTCTTTAAACAGGAAGAGCGCGCGATTTATATGGAGCAGGTGGCGATTTACCTGGGTGAAAACTTTCTGCTGAGCGTGCAGGAGAGTAATGAGGAACTGTTCGAGCCGGTCGCGCGCCGCATTCGCAAGGTCGGAGCGCGCATACGCAGCCGCGGGCATAGCTACCTGATGTTTGCATTGCTCGATGTGAAGAACGATTTCTTGTTGTCAATCGTTGATGAGGTTGAGGATGACATTGTGGCGACGGAACAAGTGATGATTGATCCGCAGGGCGACGAAGAGGCTCCACGGAAAAGAAGGCACAGCGATCGCGATGGTGGCATTAGCATCGAGATGATCTACCGTAAAAAAAGATCCGTGCTTGCTCTGATGCGAATTCTGCTGCCGATACGTGATAATGCGAACCGCCTGGAGCTCCTCGACCATTCACTAATTGCCGAGGAGGACCGCTTTTATTTCCGCGACCTGGCAGACTCAGCGCGCCGTGCTGTCGATCGCATGGACCATAGCCGAATCATTCTGCAAACGATGCAGGAGTTTTATCACTTGGAGCAGGAACACCGAACCAATGAGGTCATGAAAGTGCTGACGATCATTGCGACGCTTTTTCTGCCGCTCACGTTCATTGCCGGTGTTTATGGGATGAACTTTGATCACGAGGTAAGCCCGTGGAATATGCCCGAACTATACTGGAAGTATGGGTATCCATTGTGCCTGGGGCTAATGTTTTTCATCTTTGCAGCGTTTTTGGTCTACTTCCGAAAGAAGCGTTGGATCTAGTTTGCTTTGCGACGCAAAGTTAATGAGCCGCTGAATTGTGCTGCGTAAAGCAGATCCATAGAGCGTCTGTTTTCGCCGGGAAAAACCGCTTGCGATTGCGGGCGCATTGGGAAAAATGAGGGGCATGGCAAAGTACTTTTACTGCCTCCTGTTTTTTCTTCTCTGGCCTGTTGCCGCGCCGCTTAGCGCGCAAGTGGCAGACTCACCTGCTCTTGACTTTTTACCCGCAGGGGAGCTGAGGGTGGGAATTAACCCGGAGCAGCCACCCGTGATTTTTGTTCAGGACAAGCGCATAGCGGGGCTGGAGGCGGATTTGGCGCGTGCATTCGCAATGGACCTCGGTGTGCCGCTAAATTTTGTGGTGATGGATTGGGATGAACTCATCCCAGCCCTGACCAGTGGGAAGATTGATATCATTATGTCGGGCATGACAGCGACCGAGGTGCGCTCGGTGCGCATTAATTTTTCGACGCCGTACTTGGTGACTGGGCAGATGCCGCTCGTGCGAGCCAGTGACTTATCCCGCTATCCGACGACACTTGCGCTCAAATACACGCAGGCGCGTGTGGGAGTGGAGAAGGGCACGACGGGCGACTTCCTGGTGCGCGAAAACTTCCTCTACGCCGAGCGCGTGCCCTATGATAATATCAGTGTGGCGGCTGCTGATTTGGCCAAGGGGCAGATTGATATGGTGGTGGCCGATGCGCCGACTGTCTGGTGGCTCGCCGCTGACGATAGCATGAAGGGGCTGACTCCGGTTGGGGCGGTGCTGACGAATGAATACATCGCCTGGGGCATTGCCAAAAGGAACCCCGGGCTTAAGCATGCGGCGGATTCTTTTGTGGCGAAGTTGCAGGCCAGTGGTGATCTCGACGTGATGGTGAAGCATTGGCTGCCGTATGTGGCGCGCGCGACAACGCTGCCTCAGCGAAGGCCCACTCCACCTACTCCTGTGACGGAGGAGGAAGAAGCAAAGCCGCGAAACCCTGACCATTTTCAGGGCGGCGCACGCTAGAGATAACATGCTGTTTGAACAAGTCTTCGAATTGACAGAAAGACATTAGCTTTACATGCGATAGGCAGTATGCCAGTGTGCATGCTTTGCATTGCAAAGCGCGGGCGTAGTACAACGGCTAGTATGTGAGCTTCCCAAGCTTGAGATGAGGGTTCGATTCCCTCCGCCCGCACCATGTGTAAAGTGCTGAATGTGATAGGATTGGGTGGTTTTTAGTGCGTGGATTGTTGAGGTCGATCATCTCATTAAGATGTCAAATTGGGCTCGATTTGCCCTCATTTTCAAAGAATCTAGTCGAAAATACCGGGGCATACAAAACACCTTTGAAACTAAGAGGGCGTCTAAAAAGTCTGATCGAGTCGGGGAGATGTATTCGAGAGGCGAAATTTCGGCTTCTGAAGCGAGGCGAAACCAGTTTCGTCGAGGTGAAGAAATGGAATTTTGACCACGAAGACGCTCTCCAACGAAGGTCAATTGAGTTTTTATACGCCCTCTTAGGAAGCGGCAGAAGCAGCAACGTGCTCAGTATGCTACAACAGGAACCGATGCAACGCTGACGATGATTAAGATTGCTGAGTATCGAGAGGCGAAACTGTTGGCTGGCGGTGTCGATTTGCGAGACGTCGTTTCGTTCTGGTTGGAGCATGGTTCTGCATCAGCCCGTTCACCGGTGACGGGTGTCTGTTGTGTGATATCGGTTTACCTCATTCGCTCAGTCTTCGCTATGCTTTCGGTGCGCAACGGCGGGCATTGATTTCATCCCAGTCACGCACTCCTACACGGTTCGCCCACTGTTGGTAGAGAGAGGATAGCTCTGCGACGATCTCAGATTTTTCCTTGGCCAGGTCGTGCATTTCTGTGCGATCGGTTTCTATGTCGAACAGTTCCCAAGCACCCGGATGTCGGCAGACGAGCTTCCACTTGCCGCGGCGTATCGCTTTATTGCCTTCATGCTCCCAGCAAAGGACTTCTCGGTCGAACGGCATGTTTTCAAACGTAGCCGACATGCTGTAGCCTTCGAGTGGTTTGACTGGCATCCCCTGACGTGCGCTTGGATATTCGGTTCCGGCAAGCTCTAGGAATGTGGCCATTACGTCGGGGAGCTGGGCGCACTGGGTGCGTAATTCGCCGTGTGCTTTGATGCCGGCAGGCCAGTGAACGATAAATGGCGTCGAGATGCCGCCCTCGTGCACCCAGTGTTTGTACAGACGAAAAGGCGTATTGGACACATTGGCCCAGGGAACTCCATAACTGCTATAGGTGCTTTCATCGCCGGGCCAAATGTCTGGTGTATTGCCCACGCTTACTTTGCGACCATCGCGTGTGTATTCGGTGCTCGCGCGACCATGCATCCACTTCGCCCATTCGGCCTGGACTTCTTCGGCGCAACCACCGTTATCCGCGAGGAATACGATTACTGTATTTTCAAACTGTCCATTGTTCTTGAGTGCCTGGATAATGCGACCGATGCCTTGGTCCATGCGGTCAATCTGTGCTGCGTAAACTTCCATGCGGCGTGCTTCCCAAGCTTGGTTGGGTTGTTCCGTCCAGGGGCCAACTTCGGGGTCGCGATTGGTCAGGTCCCAGTTGGTGTCAATGATGCCCATCTGGTTCATACGGTGGAGACGTTCCTCGCGAAGGCGGTCCCACCCGGCATCAAAGCGTCCCTTATATTTGGCGATATCGTGCTCATGGGCGTGGAGAGGCCAATGGGGAGCGGTATAGGCAACGTATTGGAAAAAGGGCTGATCGCCATGCGTTGTGGCATGCGCAGTGAGTTGCTGAATGGCGTGGTTTGAAATTGCGTCGGTTAGGAAAAAATCGTCTGGCTCGTCGAGCGGGTCCACGCGTTCGTTACCGCGGACAAGCGTGCAAGGCTGGTAGTAATTAGCCGCTCCACCGATGATGCCAAAGTAATCGTCGAAGCCACGCTGAAGTGGCCAGTTGTGCTTTGGTGCATCGTTTTGAATGTGACGCGTGATATGCCACTTGCCGGAAGCGTAGTTGCGATAGCCTGCGGGTTTGAGCGCCTCGGCGATGGTGACGGACCGGGGGCTCAGATCGCCCAAGTAACCATCGACATCGTCGTTATTCGTCATGTGCCCGATGTCTGCTTGATGCGGGTGCAGGCCGGTGAGCAGTGACGCACGGGAGGGACAGCAGCGTGCCGTGTTATAAAACTGGGTGTACCGCAGGCCATTTTCCGCGAGCGAATTAAGATTGGGAGTATCGACCTCGCCGCCATAGCAACCGAGGTCGGAATAGCCCATATCGTCATTGAGTATTAAAAGGAAGTTCGGAGCTTGCTTAGGCATCTTTGGCTACGCGCTGATGGTTGTGGATGGTTGTTTAACGTTTACTCGGTATAGTCGTTCCTCGCTTTCAGCATAGCCGATGCGATTCGCGATTGTCTTAATGGAGTGCTGTTTGGGTTGAAGTCGTAGGGGACCGGTGTAGAGCCGCCAGTGACTGTCGCCCTCCAGTTGATATGCGATTGAGGCACCTTGAGTGGCGCTTTGAAGTATGATTGTTGCAGGAAAGCTGGTGCAGGTTTCTTCATCCATCACGCCGAGGCCGGCGCATCCCTCCTGATAGCATGCGGCGATGGGCGCCACGGTTTGCGGTTGCTTGCCGTTGGGATACCACCGCGCGACCATTTCTGACTCAGAAATTTCGCCCATGTCACCAACTTCATCCAGCCAGTTGTCGAGTGCGTCGCTGAGGCGCCGGCGATCCGAGTCGTAGGCTAGATCTTTTGCGAGGTTGTTTGTTTCGAAAGGATCAGCTTCTGTATCGTAGAGTTCTTCGACTGCTCGGGTATTTGCAAAGAAAAGACTCTCCTGTAGATCTGTTAATTCTCCGCTCAGATGTAAGCGCCACAGTTCCTCCATAATCGGATGCTGGTGGAGGTAGGGAATCCAGACTGCGCGCGGTGCTTCGGGATAGTAGTTGCGGATGTATTTGAAGCGTTGGTCGCGGCAGGCGCGGACGCGGTCGTAGGTGCAGTCGTGACGATCCCTCGATGCGAAAACATAGTCTCGCGATGGAGCGCGCTCCGGTCCGAGAAACGCCTGGCCCTGTATATGGTGTGGAATATCCAGTCCGGCGAGTGACAGTACTGTTGGTCCGAGATCGATGCTGCTGATGAGCTCATCGCGGACTTCGCCTGCGGTCAGGCCATCCGGCCAGCGAATGATCATGGGGATGTGAATGCCGGAGTCGTATGGCCAGCGCTTGCCTCGAGGGAGCGGACCGTGGTCGCTCCAGTGAAAGACGATGGTGTTTTCGGCGAGCCCATCATCTTCAAGGTCTTGGAGCATCTGGCCGAGAAGGGAGTCGTTATAGCTGATGTTGTTATACATCCTGGCCATTGACTCTCGAACCTTTGGCGTGTCAGGGAAGTAGGGCGGGAGGGGGATCGTGTCTGGATCAACATAGGCTTTGGGGTTCTTGTCTTCCCACATGCCGCTTTCGTGAGTTACACCCAAGTTGAACACGGAGAAGAATGGTTGATCAGGGGCAGGCCGATTACGCCAATGGGCTTGATGGCCTTGTTCATCCCATGCGGTGCGTGGCGTTTGGAACTGGTAATCGGTTTTCTCGTTGTTTGTGCAGAAGTAGCCCGCCGCGCGTAGGTATTCAGTGAAGCACTTTACATGAGGAGGCGCTACGGTGTTGTAGGGTGTGGGCAACTCCGGCATCCCCTTCTGGACGTGGGTCGTGCGCATATGGTGTGCTCCAATCGAGATTGGATACATGCCTGTAATGATTCCTGCACGCGCCGGTGCGCATACCCCGGCTGTTGAATAGGCATTTGGCCAGCGACACCCTTCGGCTGCCAGTCGATCCAAATTGGGGGTAATCGCTACGGGATCCCCATAACACCCGTAGTAAGGGTTGGTGTCTTCAAAGGAAATCCAGAGGATGTTGAGTTTTTGGGACATTATAAGAAATCATTTCGTCAATGATGGGCGGTGTCGTTGCCAACTGCGCCACCAACTTCAATGCCGTCTAAAATTGTGCGCGATACACCCTGCCACCTTGTGCAAAGCTATTTGCAGGCAAGGTGGCCGAGTGTGACGCCAACTTCACTAAAACTTCCGCTTTCGGGGTTAATCTCAGTGGTCGTTGGGACGGGTTAAAGTTCGTCTATCCGAATGACCCTTACGCTTAGCGAGCAGCTGCACGCTTTCTGCGGATCAAGGCACCGAATACGCCAAGCGATAAAATCAACGCGTAGGTGGACGGTTCAGGAATGATGCTTCCGGTTGCAGCATAGTCGCCTGCTTGGCTAATGGTAAAGCTGAGGTATTCGCCATCGTAAACTACATTCTCGGCGGCCGCGATTGACCAGGATTCTTGATCGTCTTCCCGGAAGTAGATGCTGTATTCATCGACAGATGCGCCGACCAGCAAGGAGAGGTAAATGTAATCTGCTGATTCCGTAAGCGTTGAGGAAATGGTGTAGGCGTTGAGAACGGTTTCGCCGCCGATGTCGCTAATATTCAAGCTGGTGGCAGAGAAATCGCCAGTGCCCACGTCGCTGCGGAATGCTGCGATGAAGTTGGCGCTGTCATAGCTGAGACGTTGGCTGCTCAAGTCTCCGCTGACCGTGCCCGTTGATGCGCTGACGGTGTTGGCGACAAACTCGTTGCTGCCATTCCATTCGCCGCCCCAGGTGTTGTAAACGCCCCCGGTTCCCGTAAAGGAACTCGCGGTAATTGGCGTGTAAGTCCCTGCGGTGAGTGTGGGGGAGGCGAAGAGGTTGACGGTGTCATTGTTTTGGAATTGGCCGGTGGCATTGACCATGCCATTGTTGGTGACGTGGATATTCACCATGCCGGACTCGGCGGTTCCGTTGCGATTCACGATGATGTTTTTGTTCGCGGTCGTCGAGTAACTGCCACCGTTTGCGACCGTTAACGAACCCGAGCCAGCAAAGCCAATATTGGAGATGGTATCGGTTGTCACACTGGAACCGCTGCCGGTAACGACCAATGAGCCAGTGCCGCCCGAGCTACGTCCCAGGGAGATTCCCCCCGAGGTGATGTTCGCGCCGTCGCTAACGACTACTGCGCCGTCACCAGAATTACCAAGAAAGATGGATCCGGCATTCCAGTATGAGCTTGCACCGGTAATCGTTACACGACCAATGGAGCCCGTGCTATTGCCCACGTTACTTGTTCCTTCCGTGCTTAAGCCACCGCCGTTGGAAATGAGTAATGTGCCATTGCCGCCCTGTCCGATGTTGAGAAATTCTCCGGTGGCGAAGTTCCATGCTGATCCAGAACCAGAGATCGTGACGCTGGCGGTAATACCGCTTGAGTTAGCGATGAAGCCGCGGGCAGATGTGAGGGTGCTGCCACCTTCGATAAGTAAAGAGCCATCGCCTGAGTTGTTGCCAACTTGAACTTGTGTGCCAGCATCACCCCCGCTTGACCAGAATGCGTCACTGGAGTCGGGCGTGGTAAAGCCGGTGGGGGTGACGGTTGCCTGAGCAGTGATTGTCGCAAATGAAGAAAGGATGGCCGCAATGACTGCGAGCTCCTTGGGCTTGCTTGGAGTGAGCGGGGAACGGTTTGCGTGTTTCATGGGTATAGTACTATTTTTTTAGGGTTGGCTGATTGCCCGTAGGGCAGCTCTATTCGAATAGGGTGATAACTGTATCATAAAAAATACACGGAGAGTAGAACGGAAGCCGACCAAAGACGTGCCAATATCCGACATTTTGGGTGGTTTTTGATCTTTTTGAGGTCGGGAAACGCTACAAGTGGCGTTTTTGCTTTGTGTGTTTGGCGGATATTAACCGTATCTCTCTATCTGGAATTGGGGTTGCTGAGTGTCTAAGCGTCCTTGGCTGATTTATCAATGTGTGCTTGGCGATCTGCGGGCAAGGGGGCCTGTTTGGGGGGATTGTCTATGTATTCCTGTTTTTGCCAGACGCGGACATAATCAATGTCGTAAGTCTGATGAATGTTGCCCATGTCGATGTCTTCAGTGGCCCAGCCACCGAGTTGGAGGCTTATTTTCATGTAAGCGGGCACTGAGCCGACACGCTCATTGCTCCATTCAGCTTTTTTGACGCCATCGATGAACCAGGTGAGTTTCCCGGGTTCCCATAGCATACCGAAGTTATGCCAACCATCTGGCGTCGGCCCGAAGAATGCCTTGTTGGTGCCCCAGCTTTTGTGATCGTCCCGATAGCCATCCCAATGGACCGCAACGTTATTTCGTCCGGGGCCCCATTCACATAGATGTTCCATGATGTCGAACTCCATGCCACCCCATTGGGTGCTATTGCGAATCCAGATGGATCGCTGATCGGACGGCCCATCCACAAAACGGTCTGGCATCAACCAAAACGCTGGCCAGAAGCCGCGCGTTGTCGGTAATTTTACGCGTGCTTCGAAGTAGCCGTATTGCTGTGCCCATTTGCCAAATGATTCGATTTGCCCAGAGGTGTATTGGCGTCCATCGACAGCCTTCTTCTCAGCCCGTAGTTTGAGCACACCACTTTCAACGTAGCTATTCTCCTCTTGGTAGATGAAAAATCTACTGAAGTGGTCATCGCACTTGGTCCATTTCGTCTCGTCTAGGGAATCGCCGTCGAAGGTGTCTTCGAAGGTCATGACCCAATCGCCATCGACGGGCGGGCGCTGGCCAACCCATTCCGCAGGCGTAACCGGTGTAGTGATGTCTTTGGGCGAACTGTAGCCATCGTTTGAGGCTTGCTCCGGGATGTTTTGTGGGGACCCGAATGCTTTTAGATCTTTGATGATTACTTTCACCGGAGACTTCGGCTTCATCGTGAAGAGCTGAATATTGCTGATTCTAGTAGAGTCCAGTGGATAACCTGGATTATTACCATCCATGCCGAATACGACTTGTAGCGTTTTGGTTTCACCAGGTTTGAGTCGCGTGTAACTAGAATTCCAAGGTTTCTTTTTCCAGTCACCTTTGTTGTCGACTCGCATGCCTACGCCAATTTTTTCCTCGCTTGGGTTGGTGACTTGTACTGCCACGCCGGCGTAGTCTGAGAGGTTCCAGCCGCCTTCAGGGATGGGGAAATGGAGGGCCGGGTATTGGGTGTTATTCTTGAAATCAATCTCCAGCGAATATTCGTCGCCACCTTGAATCAAGTGAACGTCAGTATGATGCTTTTTATATCCACTGAAGTCAGTGGCGTGGTCAAGGTTGATCAAGTCGCCCTGGATGCGTGGACGGTTCATATTGGTCTGGCCAATCGTTCCGGCTTCAGTTTGCGCCGATTCGGCATTCTCGGAGACGAAGCCTTTCAAATCAGATACTTGGATTACGACGGGCGACTTCGGCTTCATGGTGAATAGCTGGATTTTGGTGATCCTAGATGGATCGATCGGGTATCCGGGCTCGTTTCTTTCCATGCCAAAGGTGACCTGTAGCGTCTTGGTCTCGCCAGGCTTTAGCCGAGTATAGTTTGTACTCCAGGGCTTATCTTTCCACGGACCTTGGTTGTCTACTCGCATGCCGACACCAATCGTTTCCTGGCCAGGATTGGTGATTTCGATTTCCACCCCAGTGTAGCCCGACAGGTCCCAACCGCTATCGAGGACTGGAAAATGAAACGCGGGATAGGCGATTGTGGAGTCGAATTCGATTTGCAGGGTCTCTGCTCCATTCGATTCCTTAAGGGCAGCTTTTGCATGCGTCGTTTTCAATGTGCTGATGTCGGTGACGGCGTCGATGTCGAATAGGACGTCTTCCTCGCTCGCGGTATTTGCGTTGGCGATGCTCGTGAGGGACAGGGCTGCTAGGATTGCGACCATGCACGAAGCCATCAGTTTGGGGGTGCTTTCTCTGTATATGTCTTTGGGTGATTTCATTTTGTATAAAAGAATCAAGTGGACGTTTGATGTTAAATAGGTCGGCAGAAAGCTACTGGCAAAAGATGAAGTTCGTCATGGACTCGTGTATGATCTGGAGCGGCGCCACTTAGCGAGGTGTATCGTTGCCCGAAATTAAGTTGGGCGACGTGTCGCTGGTTTCCCGATACTGCTTGCGGTACTGCCCGGGTGTCATGCCGGTCAGTTCGCGAAAGACTTTGCTATAGCGAATTCTGTCGGAGAATCCTGAACGGTCAGCAACGTCATCGATGATGATGTTGGTTGTTCGGAGTAAATTGCGTGAGAACTCGATCCGCGCATGCCGGATATAATCTTTTAAGCTGACCTCGTAATGTTGCTTGAAGCGGCGGCTGAGGAAGTCTGGGTGGCACCTGAGCTTGTTGGCTAGAGTCTTGATGTTAAACTGTTCGGAGATATTTCTTTCAATGTAGTTGACTGCCTCTTTTACGATGTATGGCAGCTCATCCTCACTGTCAGTGGCAAACATCTTGATGCTTTCCCCATTTGATTCTGCGATGCCCTTATAGGTGAACGCGGAGTCTTTGATCGTTCGCTTTTGCGTATTGTAGTCGATGTGGACGAGTCCAAAACGTTGTCGATAGCCCTCCTGCCATTCGAAATTATCGCAATAGGACCAGTGGAAATAGCCACGAACATCGATGCCTTCACTGATCGCTTTCCTCAATGAAAGCAGATGCTTGATCAGGAAGTTAATGCGATTGCTATCATGGACCGCACCATCGAAGTGAACCTGATCGATGTCGGTGAATCCATTCTCGGTGATGACTACGGGGAGCGAGTAGAGTTCTGAAATATACTTCGGACCCCAGTAGATGCAGTCGGGGACTTGGGGCCATCCATACAGGCTTAAGTTGGTGTTCTGGCCGGATTCAACTTTTTCCGGACCGCCCATTGCTGAGGCTTTAACCAGGACGCCGTGTGAAATGTTACAGCCGTAAAAGTCGATGGGTTGGCTGATGATGTCGAAGTCGCTCGCGGTTGCTTTGGGCACCGCATCCCCGAAAGTTCTCAATCCATTTTCCGGGTAGCAGCCAAACACAACGGGGTCCCCCCACCAGCGATTATTCCACACTCCATCAGGGAAAACTCCGTTGAATGCTTGGCGGGCGGCTGCCAAATCTTCGACGGACTGGGTCGCCGGGCAGTAAACCGAGCAGGCTGGTGCCCAGCCGATGATGGGCTTTTTACTTTTCGAGTATTCCCGAATCACAGAGACTGCGCGACCATGTGCGAGTAGCGTGTGATGTGCGGCAAGTAACACTTCGGGCATCCCGAGCTGTAAACCCGGAGCATGGGTTCCGGATTTATGGCCAAGTTGAATGAAGCATTGTGGTTCGTTAATTGTGATCCAGTGCTTCACGCGGTCGGAGAAGCGGTCGACTAGTATTTTGGTGTAGTTGGCAAACCAGTCAGCCGACTTGCGATTTAGCCAGCCACCTCTCAAAAATAGATCGTAGGGGAGATCCCAATGGAAGATGGTCACCCACGGCTCGATATCATTGTCGAGCAGCTCGTTGATGAGGTTGTCGTAGAAGGCGATGCCTTTTTCGTTAACCTTGCCTGTGCCATTCGGCATGATGCGAGGCCAGGAGATTGAAAACCGGTAGGCCTTGATGCCTATTTGTCGCATCAAGGCAATGTCTTCTTTGTAACGGTGGTAGTGATCGCAGGCAATTTTGCCATCACTGTTTTTCCAGGTTCTATCCTTCTGTTGGGTAAACATATCCCAGACGGAAGGGCCTTTACCGTCTTCGTTCCAGGCTCCTTCTATTTGATAGGCCGCGGTGCTGGCTCCCCAAATGAATCCGTCGGGAAACCGGTCTGTTTTTTTGCTCATGGTGATGTCATCGAACATGGTTTAGAGTTTGCCTGTTCATGACTGTGTAGCAACGCATCTTATGATGCATTGCGTGAGGTGATTGACCGGATGGAGCAGAGTGTCGGTGGTTGCCCTTGAGTGAGGGGCAACGGCGACACATCGATTGGTTTTATTGCCCAAGGCTCGTGCTAAAACCAAGTGTAGCCTGAGGTGCGCCAACTCTTTCGTTGGTATGGTCTGATGTTGGAGGAGTGTGCGCATACTCAGGCCTTTGTCATGCTATGGATTTGTCGGAGTCCCGCTCCAGGCGCGAACCCAATCAATTTCAATATACTGACCGTCAACGTGGGAGCCCAGCGCATCCAGATTTCCGTCCCAACCGCCGAGTTGGAGGGTCAAGATCAAGTAGGCCGGGATATTCATGATGCGTGAGGCGTCGTAGGTCTCTTCATTCACTCCATTGCCCCACGTGAAGGTTTTTACGCCATCGACGTAGAATTCAATCAGAGCTTCATCCCAGTAAACGCCATAGACGTGGAAGTCGCTTTCAGCGGAGGTAAAATCGAAGTGGCCGCTGCTGAGAGATTTGTGATCTGCGGCATAGCCGTCCCAATGCAAGGCGTGTGAGGCAGTGTCTGGCCCCCATACGCCGAGGTGCTCCATGATGTCGATTTCCATACCTTGTCCGTCGTCGATGGTCTTAGTGGACGATGCGTTCGCGTATCCCTCGCAAACGGTCATCACCGTGTTTGTGCCGTAGTTCGTGTCGGGGGACAGTTGGTGTGCCTGGGTGTCTGCTACCGGGTAATAGGTGACACCGTCGACGATCAGGCGCGGGCGAATCGCAGGGTCAGTCGCTTCACGAGTGTGGAGGCCGACTTCCTTGGTTGTCATGAATTGGTCGGATAGAACGAAACTGACAACTTGATCGCCCTCAGTCTGCTCTAATATGTAGTCAAATACATCGACGACCATGTCTTGGCCAACAACGGCTTCGTTGGCGATGCGATTAATCCAGATGGGCTTAGGGGAGGGTTTGTTGTTCCAGGTTAGGGTTGTTTCATCCCATGAATCGTCGTCCAATTTCATGAAACACACGCTGTGCTTTGTCGTGTCTTCCAAGCTGGCAACATTTACTCTGAGTTCTGCAGTAGAAATAGTGGCGGGGTCGATCCCGGTGAGGTCGAATTTTAGGAATGAC
This sequence comes from Cerasicoccus maritimus, assembly GCA_031296935.1. Taxonomy (GTDB): domain Bacteria; phylum Verrucomicrobiota; class Verrucomicrobiia; order Opitutales; family Cerasicoccaceae; genus Cerasicoccus; species Cerasicoccus maritimus. The sequence goes on along the minus strand of JAVDPD010000012.1, from coordinate 98,697 downwards.
TCGAAATACTTGGCAGCACGCCCGTAATTTCCGCGGTCTGGCATCATCCAAAAGGCAGGCCAGAATCCGCCCAGCACCGGATAGCGCATGCGTGCTTCAAAGTAGCCATATTGCTGACGGTATTTGCGGAACGTGCTAATCTGCGCGCTGGTATAACTCAGGTTTCCGTTCCCATCATCGATGACGGTGGCACCCAAGCGCAGTTTGCCGTCTGCCAGCGTGACATTGTTGGGGCCCATGCCGGCGATTCCAACAATGTCTGGAAACATTGTCCCAAGTCGCCATTTGTCTCCATCTAACTCGGTCCCTTCGAAGTCGTCCTCGAATTCAAGCTGCCAATTTCCAGGCATGGGTGGGGCGATCGCGGGTGAAACTTGCGTCCATCCGCTGCCTGTGTCAGTTAGCAACAATCCTTTGCCGGTCAGATCAACGATTCTGCCATTGTCGATGAGAGTTTGGACTTGGCTGGTTGTCGCCTGCATTTCCAAGACTGCGTTGGCGTTGTTGATGAAGGCGATCCCGGTTGAATAATCAGGGAAGACTTTCGTATCCTCGATGGAGACAGTTGCTTCATTGATGTAGATGCCCCAAGTGTCGCCATTGGAGTTATTGCCCAGTATGCGCTGGGCAAATTCGAAGCGCCCACCGCCGTCCACGGTTAAGTCGTTTCCGATCTGTGTTAGCTTATCCGCAATGGAGATGCAGTTTCCCTCGGGTGCCACCCAATAAGATGCTCCGCCGAGGCGAACTTCTAAATCAAAAGTGTTCGTGCCTGAGCCAGCACTGAATACGTCCATCAAGTTTAGGTATTTATCCGTGCTCGCAATGGTCCAGCCTGTGTCTTGAAAATCGATGGCGAAGACGGTTTGCGAGTCGGGGAGGGTTACGGTTCCCGCTGTTCCAGTGTTGCCGCTATAGAAAACCGCAAAGTCGTCGGCGTCGGGAACCTCCCCTCGGTCCCAGTTAAGGACGTTATTGAAATCTCCACTGCCGCCTGAGGCGGTCCACTCGACGGCGAATTGCGTTTGCGGCATGACCGAGGTAAAGCCGGTAGCAGGATCGTTAGTTAGGACTAAGCCTTCGCCGTAGGCATCTACGATTTTGCCCGATGTGATCCAGTTCTCGACTTCTGCCATAGTGGCTTGCAGGACAAGGCATGAATTGACTTCTTCCAAATAGACAGTGCCAGATGCATAGTCAGGGTATACGCGATCATCAAGAACGATGACTTCGGCGCTCTTAATGTGCAACTCACGGGGATTGCCTGAGGTTGGGGTGCCGGCAATGCGAGACGAGAGAGTCACCGTGCCACCGCCCCGGATGGTTAGTGAATCATTGAATTGAAGCAACTTGGACTCGAAGCTTAGTGAATTGCTGACGACCCAAGTCTTGTCGTTCTGCACTTTTACATCTAGCAGAAACGTATTTGCGGCGGTGCCTGCACTGTCTAAGTCCGACAGTGATATACTGTTGGTTCCGGAGAATTGCCAGCCTCCGCTCTGAAGGTCTATCGCGTAAGCTTGGCGATGGGCTGGAATCACGATTGACTGACTGGCGGGTGTTCCGGCAAAAACGGCGGTGTCGCTAGTCAAATTGTTGGCCGGGGCAACGCTTCCAGACCAGTTTAGGTGGTTGCTGTAGTCGTGGTCGCCCGCGGTGCCGCTCCATTGGATGTTGGAGGCAAATGTTGCAATTGGTAGGGCTAGGCAAAGTAGAATTGGGATGGGTGTATGTTTCATGGGGTTGTGTTGTTCGATTCGGGACTGACCAGTGAATGCGGGGTGTGTGCGGGGAGGACTGGCGCAGTCGTAGTAGGAATGTTAACACTTTAAGCGAAAAAGAGTAAGTCGTTTTGCGACTCTATGTGTATTGATTTCCGACTATTTGGATTGTCGCGATTGTTTCTTAATCAAGTGGATTTAGACGCTGTTTTCGTCTGAATGACGCTTGTGCTCTAGGGCTGCAGGGGCTTTGTTGGCTCACCCTTGGCTCTGTGGAGCGGTCGTGGTTGGTCGGATTTCTCTGTGGATGCGATCGCTTCGATTTTTAGCAGCGTAAAATGACACGAATGAAGTCGGTTTCGCGTTCATGGTATTGTGGAAAGTCGTATAGAATAGAGTTTTCTGAACCCAAACCCTTTCCTTTTAGAAGCGAGTTGATGGACACCCGAAATAACAACGATACCTTTCCAAATGAATTTTTGTGGGGCGCAGCTGCGGCCTCATACCAAATCGAAGGCGCATGGAATGCCGATGGCAAAGGCCTCTCGGTATGGGATGTCTTTTCGCAAAACGACAAGAATTGCTGGTTGGGACACAATGGCAATGATGCCTGCGACCATTATAATCGTTACAAGGGTGACGTTGAATTAATGCGCGAGATCGGTCTCGGGGCATACCGTATGTCGATCTCCTGGCCGCGGGTTATACCCGATGGGACCGGCACCATCAACAAGGCGGGGCTCGGTTTTTATGATCGGTTGGTCGATACTTTATTGGCAGCGAATATCGAGCCTTGGGTGACTTTGTATCACTGGGATATGCCTTATGCGCTGGACCTTAAAGGCGGTTGGCTTTCTGCGCAGAGCCCGGAGTGGTTTGCGGAATACACGCAAGTCATTGTGGATGCGCTATCGGACCGCGTCAGCCACTGGATTACCTTAAATGAGCCACAGTGTTTCCTGGGTTTAGGCTATGGTAACGGCAGTCATGCTCCGGGGATGAAACTTGAAATGGGCAAAGTGCTCCAAGCCGGGCATAATGCCTTATTGGCGCACGGCAGGGCTACGCAGGTTATTCGCGCCAGGGCTAAAATACCGGCTAAGGTCGGTTGGGCACCAGTCGGCGTTTGCTATTTCCCTGCGACCGATTCTGAGGCAGACCGCCAGGCGGCATATGCCGCCATGAGTGGCGTGTACGCTGATTCGAATTTTAATAATCGCTGGTGGGGTGATCCTGTTGTTCATGGCCAATATCCGGAGGAGGGGTTGCGGGCATATGGCAAGTCTTGCCCAAGGGTCGAACCTGGTGATTTTGACATTATTCAGCAGCCGATCGACTTCTACGGTTGCAACATCTATCATGGCATGGCGATCAAGGCTGGAGAGGATGGCCGTCCGAAGCCAGTTGCCCCGCATCATGGCTTCCCGCACACGCATATGCTCTGGAAAGTCTCTCCTGACGCGATGTACTGGGGGACGAAATTTCTGTATGAGCAATATCAGCTTCCGGTTTATATTACCGAGAACGGAATTTCCTGCCACGATTGGATGTCATTGGATGGGCAGGTGCATGACCCGCAGCGCATCGATTACATGCAGCGATACCTCAAGTCACTTAAGCGTTCGATTGACGACGGTGTGGATGTTCGTGGTTATTTCCATTGGTCTATCATGGATAATTTTGAATGGGCTGAGGGATACAAACAACGCTTTGGCCTGATATATGTCGACTACGAGACGCAGGAGCGCACCTTGAAAGATTCTGCCCTTTATTACCGTGAGATAATTGCGAGCAACAGTGTTTGCTCACCCTCATCCATCGGCAATATGGATTACATTACCGCATGACCGCATACATTTAGAAGAACTGCCCCAACTAACTACCCCTAGTATGTTCAACGCAAACAGTCGTAAACAACGCGCGATACCGAAAGGCTTTGCGCTGATTGTGAGCTTAATGCTCATGACGTTTATGTTTATCTTATTCACCTCACTGGTGTGTATGACACGGATTGAGGTGCATACTTCGTCCGCCGCTAAAATTAAAACACAGGCCGAGAATAATGCGCTGCTTGGACTGCAGGTTGCTTTGGGAGAATTGCAAAAGTTTGCGGGTCCGGATCAACGTGTGACGGCTCGTGCTGATTTGGAGTATGGGGATGCGAATGCTAATGCGTATTGGGTGGGCGTTTATGGTAGTTCTATTGCGCCTGTCTATGAGGCGACGCCTGAGGTAATTGTTAGCCAATTGACGGCTACCGAGCTGGTGAACGATCGGGGATCTTCCGCTCGATTACTCAACTGGCTGGTGAGTGGAAATGAGGCGGCGTTTTTCAACCCGCAAACTGACATTGGTGACGATGGTGAAGTTGTTAATGCGCCTGCAAGTGATGAGTTTAATTTCTTGCCTGATGCCATCGTTACCATGCCTGCTGATGTGACCGCTAATTCGCATGATATCGAAATCGAAGATACTCAAGGGAAGGTGCATGCTGCTCGACTTATGGTGGGCCCAGGAAGCGTTGGCAATGTAGCTCCCCAAGCCTATGTAGTCGCCCCACTGGTCGATCTTGAAAACAATAATTCTGCAACAACTGGGCGCTATGCCTGGTGGGTTGGGGATGAAGGCGTCAAAGCGCGGGCGAATCTCGAAATGGCGACTACTACGGAGGACCGCAAGAACGCCTTCAGCAATGCTAGTAGAAACGCGATTGAGCTTATGGACCGAGCGGAGGCAATTGACTTTGATGACATCGAGTTGAGTCAGGGGAAATTGGAGGCCGCGAGGATAGGCGACGGATATGACCCCAATGGAGAACTCGAACGCGTCGTTGGTTTGGAAGATCTCGCCTTAATGTCTCCAGACCAGAATGCGTTTCAAAGCGTTATTCAATATCGCTACCATGATCTGACGCCATTTTCACTGTCTGTTTTATCGGACACCTATGCTGGCGGACTCAAGCGGGACCTGTCCACATTGCTGGATGTGAGTTTCACTGCCAATAGCGATGACCCAACATATGATGGTAACCGCCTGTGGACACCTCATTCAGGGGATACAACTGGCTATGCTATTCCAACATGGAAGCACTTGAAATCATTTGCGCAAACACATGTCGATCCAGACTCAAATTCCGTTGCTGTTCGTTTACCAGCGCATGATAAGGTAGGCACTCAGGACGATGTTGGCGTTGCACCCGTTTTGACCTATGTGTCGCTTGGCTTTCGTGCGGCACCCGGAGGCAATCCTGCACCGGGAGTAGACATCAATTTAAATTTTTATCCACTGGTGATTCTATGGAATCCATACGATTTTACGCTAGAGGCTCCAGAAACATCCAGCGGGGAGGGTAACTTCGAAGTCGGTATTTACCCGACGTGGAATGTCGCTGTTAGCTTGGAGGTTTTTGATCCGGGCGATATAACCAAATACAACGAAGATGGGAGTGAGGCTTCGACTGAATCCTATGAATGGCGTTCGAAGGCGTCTTTTGATTTTCAGAAAGATTCAGATGGCAGCACGAATACTTTCGAATTCATGCGCTTTCGATTGAATTGTCCTGATATTCCACCTGGGCAAAGCCTGATCTTTTCATTGCCTGCTTCCAGCAGTGGAGATCTTTACTCAGATTCAAATTTACCGGTATTGGAGAATATTGAACCAGAGCCCGCATCCTACGTGTCGGTTCCTTTGTCGACGTTCGAAGAGGGGGAGGAGAGTCTTCCATTCCGTTTAACTTCCTTTAACTATTGGGGAAACTGGGCGCAAACTTGGCAGGCAAAAGGAAAGAGCCTGACTGATGGGAAAAATGGGCAAATGTTCGTTTACTTAGGGGAGCCGTCAACTGATCGAGTTCCCATGAGCAATAACCTCAACAATGACTCGCATTTGTATGATCCAACTTCATCGGACTTGAACTGGTATCAGACTCATCAAGGTGTTGGCTGGGATGGGAATGTAGTCAACCGCATGGCTCTGTCTAAAGTGCTCGTTGAGGATACCGATGATGACGGTGATCGCCGAATTCTCGACGAAAGCATTCTCTATGATGAATTCGCTTCGGACGAGGGCGGCGTGTCTGTCATGCAAGGTCCTGAACTACTTTATTATGACCCGCCTTCAGATGCCCTGCCTCCTGCCTATACCTTTGTAACTCAGGCTTTATTTTCGGGCTCCGGTTCCAATGCTCAGTATAATAAGGGGCAATTTATGTTCCCTACGCGTTGGGTTGCGCAGGGAAATATGCGGGCAGTGCGCACCGGTAGAACCAGTCGTGACAAAGACTTCAATGTATTGTTCACGGCCACCACGGGTTCCGAAGGAGTGACAACGCCTTGGCAAAAATTTCAAACGGACGAGGGGGAGAACTCTAATCGAGCATCAGCAGGGAGTGGTCATGATTGGGAAAATGGCTCCCCGGTGGACGCGACCTTATTTGAATTTCCATTTGGAGATGAGCCATTGCAATCGATTGGGCAACTGCAGCATGCCAATCTTTCACTCGTGGGCTCATACCCAGCGTATCCTGTAGGGAATAGTTTGGCTGACTTCCGGTTGAATGACCAGGACTCAAGCACACCTGTTGGCTATCAGCTTGCGCGGGTGGATGGCGCGTCGTCGGGTGGTCTTCAAGCGGACATGGTTGGGTATTATGATATTTCTTATCTATTGAATCGCACGCTTTGGGACCAGTATTTCTTTTCTTCTGTGTCGGCAACTGGAACAATCCCTGATGAGTTGCCCAACAAGCGGCATCGTAAATATAGTGATGTTGATCTGCGTGATCCTGATGTTGCCGCCGCAGGCTTGATGCTGGAAGGGGGCTTTAATGTAAATTCAACGTCGGAGCAGGCGTGGCGGGCGGTGCTCGGAGGTCTATACCAATTGCAGTATGATCCGGAAAACCCAGGCCAGCCGAGCATGAATCAGTTGGGCTCTGCCTTTCCACGCTTCCGAAGGCCTACTTCGGATGACGATCCGAATGATCCGTGGCAAGGCTACCGTACCCTAACCGAAGAGCAAATTGCTCAATTGGCGCATAACATTGTCATTGAGATTAAAAATCGTGGTCCGTTCACCTCGCTTTCAGATTTTGTAAACCGCCGCTTGGTTGACAATCCGGATACAGGGGACGCCAATGCCAACAATGAATCATATGAGCATGAGGATTTCAGGGGGACCCTACAGGCTGCCTTGGATCGCACGAATGTAAATTTTCCTGCCAACGATCCTTCGTTGTCATTCTGGGCGGCTGATGAGTTGACCGATGATCTCAAGGCCAATCAAATTTCGACGCACTATGAGAAAGAGAAGATCTGGGGAGCGGATGAGCCTGCCCGGCCTTACAGTAACCGCTCTGCCTTTGCGCCCAAATATGTAACTCAGGGGGATATTCTTTCAGCAATTGGCGCCAATCTCACCGCTCGTTCGGACACCTTCACCATCCGGGCCTGCGGAGAAGCGTTGGACCCATTGACTTCCGAAGTGGTTTCTACTGCGTGGTGTGAGGCAATCGTTCAGCGTCTGCCGGAGTATGTTAATGAAAGTGACTCTCCCGAGGATCCCGCAACTGATGAGACGAACCGCAATTTTGGCCGCAAATTTAAAATCATTTCATTTCGATGGTTAACTGCAGACGAAGTATAGTATCGCATTGGATTCTGGCTCTGCTTTTGCTGGCCTGCATCTCCCGCATTCATGGGCAGGGGGAACAACCGGTCAAATTCCGCTTGGTGTCGATGCACGACATCCCGCAATTCTACTACGATTACGAAGGTGAGCCCCAGAAGCTGTTCGTGAGTGCAGGATCATTTTCCCAACTGTATGAAGCACCTCTTGACCGAAGAATTCGCTTCTATGTCGAGACGACTCCTACGGATAGTTCGGCTCCGGTAAAGGTGCCCGTTGCTCAAATGAATCTACCCTCAGGGGATGGACCTTTTCTAGTCGTTTTACGAACTGAATTCAGAAACGGAGAACCCTATTACCGGAATGCGATCATTGATGCCTCAATCGATTCGCATCCCGTTGGCGCATTTCGTATATTCAATTTTTCAAAGCGCGATATGGCAGTCCAGTTGTCGGGTGAAAATCTACTGCTAAAGTCAGGGGAATCAAAGGTCGTGAGTTATCCTGAGGAGCGAAAGGCGTGGCTCAAAGTCGCAGTTGCCGATGATGACGAAGGGTGGATCAAAGTGGTCAGCTCACCGCGCTCAGTCAGTTCCCGAACCCGGACAACTTTTTTCCTTACCGATATACCTCCTTCCGAAGGAGACCCCAATCCGAAGGGAGTCAGCATCCGGGAGTTCCGGGAGAGAACAGTGGAGACCGAGAGCGGTATTCTAATTCAATAAGTCAGATGCAGAAAAATTCGAAACCCAAGATATTGCTTATTACCAGTGAGCAACAGCACGAGGCTGATTACAAACTTACGATCTATCGAAATTTGGATGAAGGTGAGCTCTTCGACCTGAAGACAGCTATCGGAGATTACATAAATCGCTTTAATGATCCAGAATACGCCAACATCAAGGCAACATTCCTGCATCGCTTTATACAAGCGGAGATGGCTAAGGAAGTCTCACCAATGGCGCGGATTTCGGCAGCGTAAACTCTCAGCCATTAATCTTACAAGACGATGCATTGGATCGATTGGATTATTGCGGTTGGGCCCGTGTTGGTGGTCCTGTGGTTGGCTGTTTATAGTCGCCGGTATGTTCGTGGAGTGGTCGACTTTTTGGCTGCCGGTCGAGTTGCAGGTCGCTATGTATTGTCAGCGGGAGACCTCACTTCAGGGCTCAGTGTCATTACACTGGTGGCGTTGGTTGAAGCCAAATATCAAGTCGGGTACGCGCTAACTTTTTGGGAGTATTTAACGGTCCCGGTATGGGTTATTATGGGACTTACAGGCTATTGTGTTTATCGTTTTCGAGAGACGCGTTCGCTATCAATTGGTCAGTTCCTCGAAATGCGCTATAATCGCCCGTTACGCATTGTTGCTGCGGGCCTGCGAACATTTTCGGAGATGGTGACCAATTCGATTGGTCCAGCGGTAGCAGCCAACTTTTTCATCTACTTTCTCGGACTCCCTCATAAATTCATGCTCTTCGGTATTAATATGCCGACCTTTGGGCTGATCGTTGCGCTATCGCTGTGTCTATGCATGTTAGTGATCTGGCCAGGAGGGCGTATCTCATTGCTCGTTTCTGATGCAATTCAAGGGTTACTGAGTTATCCGATTTTTGTCATCGTCGCTGGGTATATTTTTCTGAACTTCGGTTGGCATGATACGATTGGCCCTGTGATGATGGATCGTGTGCAGGGCGAGAGCTTCATTAACCCTTTCGATATCGAGAAGCTTCGCGATTTTAACATCTTTGCGCTCTTGGTGACGATCATGGGAAACGTATTAAATCGCGCTAGTTGGATCGGAAATGATACGACCAATTGTGGTCGCACACCGCATGAACAAAAAATGGCGGGGATGCTGGGAACTTGGCGTTCGCTTTATGCCCAACTCATGCTGCTGCTCATTGCAGTTATGATGATTGCATTGATGACGCACCAGAAATTCGCAGAGCAGACCCACGAAATTCGTCAGGAGCTAACCACGAAAGTTTCATTGGAGTCGGTGGCTGATGCTACGCTAAGGGATCAACTCAATGCCAATTTATCTCAACTGCCGGTCCAGAATCATCAGATCGGCGAAGATGATCCGCTTTCCCGACATCAGAACATTGACACGCCTTATATTGAAACTGCACGCGCAACTTTAACTGGAACGCCAGAGGGCAATTTAGAGTTTCAAAAGTTCCGAACACTCTATCATCAGATGATGTTACCCGTTGCACTGAGGAATATTCTTCCGGTTGGGCTCATGGGATTATTTTGCCTACTGATGTTCATGCTACTGATTTCCACCGATGATTCGCGGGTTTTTAATGCCTCATCGACCATTGTTCAGGACATCATCCTTCCTTTCCGCAAGAAGCCGTTTACACCGAAGCAGCATTTGCTCGCCATACGTCTGATCTCTGTTGCGGTCTGTTTATTCTTCTTTGTTGTTTCGATATTCTTTGTTCAGCTTGACTATATTATGATGTTCACGGTCATCATGACCGGATTATGGCTAGGTGGGGCCGGGCCGATCATGATCTTTGGCCTCTACAGCCGGTTTGGTAATTCCGTTGGCGCATTTGGTTCGCTAATCTTTGGATCCGGTTTTTCGCTGGTTGGGCTTTTGCTGCAGAGGAATTGGGCCGAGACGGTTTATCCGTGGCTTGATGCGCATGGTTGGGTGACGCCTATTGGCCAATTCCTCAAGAATGTTTCCAGTCCGCTAAATCCATACGTCGTATGGGAAATGAATGCGGTCAAATTTCCAATTAATTCCTATGAACTTTATTTTATGGCTATGGTTAGTGGGATCCTCGCCTACGTAATCGGATCTGCATTGACTCAGCGTAAACCATTCAACCTGGATCGACTGTTGCACCGTGGCGTCTATGATGTCGCACACGAATATAAAGAGCCTTTCAAGTGGAGTCTGCGCAATGCCTTCAATAAGCTAATCGGTATCACCCCTGAATATACTCTTGGAGATAGAATCATTGCGTGGTCAGTCTTTGGCTATGCGCTTATCTACAAGTTCGGACTGTGCTTTTGTGGTGTGCTGATTTGGAACCTCATCTCGCCTTGGCCGACCGAGTGGTGGAGTAACTATTTCCTCGTCACGAGTTTATGGGTAACTGCAATTCTTGGCATCATTTCTACGGTCTGGTTCCTAATCGGTGGCATCATTGATATCCGCAAACTCTTCATCGATCTTGCTGCACGCGTCGATGACCCACTGGACAACGGAATGGTGGATGGACATGTCTCCCTCGCCGATAAAGCAGCTTTCGAGGCCAAGGAGGTCAAGATTGAGCGAGACGATGTAAACGCTGGAGGAAAAGCGTGACCCCTTGGCGTTATCGGATCGTTTGACGGTGTGCAGTTGTATTTTTCGGTGACGCCTTATTTGGGGAACCCAATTAATGAGTTTTCCGGCGTATCCCCGGTCGGCCCAAATGGCTATGATCACTCGAATATCGTGCACGCATCACAAGGCTGTGTCAGAATTGTAAATCATTGTGCAGTCATTTCTTGCGTGTACGACTTTTAGACGCCCTCTTTGGGCGTCGCGGCTTGCTTTTAAGAGCGTTACCCTGCCTCGACAAGTTGGAGTGGCATTTGCGCACTGCGCAAATCCGGATGCGAGGCATTCGCCGGTCCAGCCGGAGGCTGGGGTTAGTCGGTGCTGCGGATGCGATGATCCATCATGCGGCAGGGCTCGTCTTCGTCGGCGACGCCGATGACGCGCGCGGGGACGCCGACTGCGGTGCTGTGCGCAGGGATGTCGTTGAGGACAACGGAGCCGGCACCGATTTTGGCGCATTGGCCGATCTCGATGTTGCCGAGGAGTTTGGCGCCCGCGCCGATGAGCACGCCGTGGCGAATCTTCGGGTGGCGGTCGCCGCGTTCCTTGCCGGTGCCACCGAGGGTGACCTCGTGCAGGATCGACACATCGTCTTCGATGACAGCGGTTTCGCCCGCCACAAAGCTGGTGGCGTGGTCGAGGAGGATGCCGGAGCCGATACGCGCGGCCGGGTGGATATCCACCGCGAACACTTCACTGATCAGGCTTTGCAAATAAAAGGCGAGGTCCTCGCGGTTGTGCGAGAGCAGGTGGTGCGCGATGCGGTAGCAGGTCAATGCCTGGAAGCCCTTGAAATAGAGCACCGGGTAGAGTGGGTTGGGGCAGGCTGGGTCGCGCTCGTTGACGGCCACGATGTCGTTAACGATGCGCTTGATCAGCGTGGGGTCTTGGTCGAAGGCCTCGGTGAAGATACCCTTCAAGTAGCCTTCGGGCGTGGCGTGGTAGGCGAGCTTGCGCGAGAGGCGCACGCTGAGCGCCTCCTGTAGGGAGTGCCGCAGCAGGATGACTTCGTTCATCAGGCCCGACAGCGCAGGCTCACGCCGCGCGACGATTTCAGCCTCTTGCCATAATTCCTGCCAAAGTTCCTCTGCTTGCATGGGGAGAACTTGGTGCGAACACGAAATCGGCGCAAGTAATTTGACGATTTTCATGTTCTGGTAACGATATTATTTCGAACAAACTCGAACAGTAACGGTCCCAATGGGCTCACAACTCACTTGAAGCTATGACATTTATCCGCAACACAATCCTCGCCGCATCCGTTTTCACTCTGGCGCTGACTGCCTCCGCGAAGGTGGACGTCGGCCAGACCGCGCCCGATTTCACCCTGCCCGCCGCCAATGGCAAAGAAGTCAGCCTGGCTGATTACAAGGGCAAGTGGGTCGTCCTGGAGTGGACGAACTACGGCTGCCCATTCGTGAAAAAGTTCTACGACGGCTCGACGAAAATGACCGAGCTCCAAAAGGAGTGGACGGGCAAGGACGTCGTTTGGCTGTCGGTCTGCTCTTCCGCGCCTGGCAAGCAAGGCCACATGGACCCCGCCAAGGCGCAGGCCACGAATTCTGAAAAGGGCTGGTCTGGCTCGGCCTACCTCGTGGACGACACGGGCAAGGTCGGCAAGGAATACGGCGCCACCAACACGCCGCAGATGTATGTGATCAACCCCGAGGGCAAGATCGTCTACATGGGCGCGATCGACAGCAAGCCATCGGCGAATCCGAAAGATGCCGCGTCGGCCGACAACTACGTGGACCTGGCCCTGACGGCAGCCATGGAGGGCAAAGAAATTACCACGCCTAAAAGCAAACCTTATGGTTGCAGCGTCAAATACTAGGTGATAGCTTAGATTTTCCAATTTCCAGTTAGTTGGGATGGGAGCATCCCAGTTAACCAGGGGGTAGATGAGAGGTCCCCGCTCGGTGTTAGGCCGGGCGGGGAAATTTTTTTGCTATTTCTATGTGCATTCGGAAGATGGCTCCAGATGAGTAATCCGCGTTGATCCGCAGTTAAATTTCGCAGTATTCGCATGCCCAGTTGGATGATTGAACTTTTTGCCGAAGAGACGCTCACGCAGCTCTTCTGGATCATAACGCTCGCGGGCGCGCCGTTTTGGGGGCTGATGATCTTCCTGCCGGGCAAACCCTACACGCGGCACTTGTGCACGCCGTACCTCGCGCCGCCGATCTTTGCGCTGGGGCTGATTTACTTGTATTACCAGCTGTGGTCCGTGGGCTTGCCCGATGCACCAACAGGGCTCGACTACAGCGACCAAGCCGCCGTCGCCACGCATCCGCTGGTGCTGTTGATTCTTTGGTCGCATGCGCAAATACTGAACCTCTTCCTCGGCGAATCGATTTACATCGATGCGCGCAAGCGCAAGTGGAGCATTCCGGTGGAGCTGGTGCTGTGTTGGCTGCTTGGGCCAATTGGGCTGCTGGTGTATGCGCTGCGATTAATGCTAGCCAAGGCGGGCGGAAAGTAGGTATTGTTACAGCATGAGTGATCGCCATGCTGAAGAAAGTGGGTCCGTCGTAGCCCCTGCGGTTTTCTTTTCGCTGTGCCTGCTGTTATTGCTGGGGCTACTCTTTGTCGTGCCAGTTTTTGCCGAGATGTTTGCGGACTTCGGCGCTAAGCTGCCGAAGCTGACTCAGATCGTCTTCGACGTGGCGCACTTGCTGAAATACAATCTGCTGGTTACCGCAGGTATATTCGCTGCTTTAATTGCGGGCTTTGTGGTGGCGACTTCGTCTAAATCTGAGCGTGAGAGCAGTGGCGTGTTCTGGGCGCTATCCGTGCTGGTGCTGATCATTGGAGCGCTGTGTGTTGGCGTGTTGTTCCTGCCAATCTTTCATTTGAGTAGCGTCGTTGCCCCTTGACGAGCGGGCATCGCTCCTCGCTTGCGCTTTGGTACGGAATGCTTAGCGTCTAGCTCATGCCGCCACAGGTTTCTGTGTTATTGCCGGTGAGGAATGCCGAGGAAACGCTCGAGCTCGCCGTGCGATCGATCATGGCCCAGTCGCTTTTCGCCTGGGAAATGATTCTGGTGGATGACCACTCGACTGACTCCACGGGCGACATCGCACGCAAGCTCGCCACCGCCGATCCGCGTATCCAGTGCAAAATGAATCCAGGGCGCGGTATTGTGGACGCGCTTAACTTTGCAATACAAAGTTCGCAGGGACGTTACTTGATTCGCATGGATGCCGATGATATCGCCACCTTCCACCGGCTCGAAACGCAGATTCGTTTCTTGGAGGAAAACCCGGACATCGGCGTGGTCGGCAGTTGTGTAACGTTCCTCGGCGACCGCGACGCTAACGCCGGCTATGCGAATTACGTGGACTGGATTAACACGCTCGTCACCCCCTCAGACATTCATGTCTATCGCTTTGTCGAGTCGCCTTTCGCGCACCCGAGCGTGGCGTTTCGGCGCTCGATCGTCGAGCAGCATGGCGGCTATAAAAACGGCGACTTCCCCGAGGACTACGAGTTGTGGCTGCGTTGGGCCGCTGCCGGGGTCCGCATGGGAAAATGCCCAGAGTCGCTCCTGCATTGGCGCGACTTGCCGACGCGCCTCTCGCGCAACGATCCGCGCTACGACGTGGATGTGTTTTACCAGCTCAAGGCCTACTACCTGAATCAGTGGCTGAGGGATAACTTTGCCCGCAAGCAACTCTACGTGTGGGGAGCTGGCCGGACGACGCGTAAGCGGCTTCAGCACTTGCGCCGCCTCGGTGTTAAGATCGCGAGCTACATCGACATCGACGAAAATAAAATCGGCCAGGAGATCGAAGGAATCCCCGTTATTTCCCCCGATGGACTCCCCGAGCCAGGCCCCGTTGCGGTGCTGATCTATGTCGGCGCCCGCGGCGCGCGTCAGCTCATTGAAGCCGACTTACAAAAGCGCGGCTACCGCCTCGGCGTGGATTATATTCCGGCGGCGTAGTTACCTACTTTTCATTACAAAGTTCGCAGGCCCGTTAACGCTACAGCTGCGCAAAAAGAAAACGCCTACCGAGAGATTTCCTCGATAGGCGCTGTGTTGAAGATGCTTAAGTTGTTGCGCCTTACAGGCGGCCTTCGATCAACTGCAAGGGAAGGGCTGACGGTTGTTCCGGGCAGGACTCGATCGTCACTGCTGCGCCAGCTTCCGAAGCCTTCTGGAAGGAGTGCATGACTTCCAATGCGTGGTAGGCGAGCTCACCGCTGGCGCGGTGCTTGTGCTTGCCGTCGCTGAGGATTGCGTAGGCCAGGTCGGCCGCGCCAATGCTGCGGGAGTTCATGCGGTAGGGGTGGCTGAAGGGCGTTTCCTGCCATTCCTTGGTTGCCGCTGTCCACAGGGAGATCGGGCCATCGAAGGTATTCGGGTCCGGCACCTTGAGTGAGCCTTCGGTGCCGTAGATTTCAATCGGGCTATGGCCATGCTTATGCACGTCGAAGGAGATGGTCATGTTGATGACCGCGCCGCTATGGAACTCGAGCACGCCGCTGTAATGGGTCGGAATCTCGACAGGCAGCAGCTTGCCGAACTGTTCCTTGCAGGTTGCGATGCGTTCTTCGAAAGCCTTGGTGGTCACTGCGCTGACACGCTTGACCGGACCCAGCAGGCTGACGAGGGCGGTGATGTAATACGGGCCCATATCGAACATCGGACCGGCGCCGACTTCATAGAAGAAGGTCGGGTTCGGGTGCCAGCTTTCCGGGCCGCGGCTCATGAGGAACGCGGTGCCGCTCTTGATGTCGCCCAGCCAACCATCGTCGATGAGCTTACGGCAGGTTTGGATGCCGCCGCCGAGGAAGGTGTCTGGCGCGCAACCTACGAGCAGGCCCTTGGCCTTCGCGGTTTCGAGCACTTTTTTGGCGTCTTCGAGGGTGACCGCCAATGGCTTTTCGCTGTGCACGTGCTTGCCTGCGTTGAGCGCCGCAAGGCTGACCTCCGCGTGGACGGCGGGGATCGTCAAATTAATGACGAGTTGCACATCCGGGTTGGCGAGCAGCTCGTCCACGGTTTGCGCGAGGCACTCGTTTTCTTCCGCCTTAGCTTTGGCGACGTCCATGTTGACGTCTGCGCAGGAAACCACTTCGAGCACTTCGAAGAGCTTCGCGCCGTTAAAGTAGGCTTGCGAGATGTTGCCGCAGCCGATGATGCCGATTCCAATTTTGTCTGCCATGGGGTTCCTTTACTTCGTGCCTTGGGCGATGTTCTTGCTGGTGAGGTAGTCGTAGCTGGTCTTGATGGCGCCCATCATGTCACCTTCGAAGCTGTCGAGCTCGACCGCGATGATTTCGGTCTGGCCGGTTTCTTGAACAGCCTTGTAAGCGGCGAGGAGGTCCACTTGGCCCGTGCCAGCGGCGCGGAAGGGGATCGAGCTGCTGAGCATGATCTTACCGCTTTCGGTTTCGGCTTCCTGGAACTTGGCCTGATCGTTGACGATGCCATCCTTGAAGTGGAGGGCCTTGCCGCGCACGCCGATTTCCTTGATGAAGGCGGCGGGGTCGAGCCCTGCGCGGGCGACCCAGAAGATGTCGGCTTCATAGACGACGGTGTCCGGCGTATTTGCGAGGAAATACTTGTAGCCGCGCTGGCCTTCCACTTCGGCGAGGTCCCAGTCGTGGTTGTGGTAGCCGATCTGAATGCCGTAGGGTGCAACGTTGGCGGCGGCTTCGGCGTAGAGCTCGGTCATGGCCTTCACGCCGTCCATGGACTCGTAGTGTTCCTTGAATTTCGGGGGGCAGCCGGTGATGAGATACTGGTGACCCATGAGCTGAGCTTGCTCAATGATCGCGTTCTTATCGTCGCCGATGGGCAGGCCGATGTGCGCGGAGGGCGCCTTGAGGCCGAGCTCGGCGAAGAGCTTGGCAGCTGCTTCGGGCGAGGAGCCGGGATAGCCAGCGGGTTCGACGCAGCCAAAGCCCATGTCGGCAATGGCGCGGATGGTGCCTTCGTAATCGGCCTTGGCCTGATCGCGAACGCTGAAAAGTTGCACGGATATTTGTGGAGTCATAGTAAGGGTCCTAGTTCGGGGTTTGATAAATTCTTTTGTAAATTTATATAAATAGCACTATAACATAGCTGCTTTATTCAGTATATTGACTAATTCTATGAATCGTTGGCGAAATCTTCCAGATCTAAAAAGTATCGGCTTATACCTTAGTGGAAAAGGCGGGGCGATTAAATCCGTGCAAATTCCTAAGCGGTATTACCGGTTTGAAATCATATTGGAGGGTTCGGTTTACGGTTTTGAAGAAGAACCAGTCTTGCATACAGAAGGCGCGGTCTTTTGCCATCAAGAGGGTGAGTATACAGTATCGGAGTCGCCCCGGGATAGCTATTACAATTGCCTGAATGTGGAGATCGTTCGCTTGCGGGGAGAAGCAATGTCGCCCTGGCCGCGGGTGTTTCAATGGGGCGACCGGAAGGCAATGCATCAGTTTGCCGAACAAATGCTGCACGCCTTTCACTTTGAGGCCTTGGACCGTGGTGTCATCGGTAATCTTTTTTTGAGCCGTTTGCGTTTCGAGTTGGAGCATTTTCATGCTCAAGCCAATACCCAGAACTTGCATCCGCAGTTGAGGCTCGCGACGGACTTCATCAACTCAAATTACGCGTTGCCTATCGGCTTGGAAGACATCGCGGCAAGCGCCGACCTCAGCGTATCGCATCTGCATGCGCTGTTCCGTGAGCATCTTGACGAGAGCCCGCATCAATACCTGATTCAAAAGCGCATGCGCGCGGCCGGGCATGCACTGGCTTCCACGAACACGCCGATCAAAGCTGTGGCAGCCGAATGTGGTTACGCCAATACCGAGAACTTCTGCCGCGCTTTTCGTAAGTTTTACGACCGCTCGGCTTCTGATTATCGAGAGGCGTATACGCGCTCAAAGAACGCAACTGATTTTGATCTGGTGTGATGTCTTTGCCTGCGCATCCGGCGAATGCCTCGCTTGGGGCAGCGAGCATGGCTACCGCAGGCACCGATTCATTCCGATAGCGTAGCTAGTGATCATGTGTAATCACTATTGATAATTATGGTGCGTGAAGTATGCTGCTAATTGTGATGAAGGTTTTTGGACGATTATTCACCGAATTGCTGGTTTGTTGTATGTCGATCGCGACTTATGCGGAAGATGTTTATAAGCCTATCGTCATCAATGCCCCCGCAGAGTTTGCTCCGACTGGTAGCGAGACTGGGGACTTGCCCAGGATGTTGACTCTACCTTTTGGTGAGCAAATTCTCTGGATTCAGTGGGACACGCCTGATGAATATGGCGACTTCGAATACTTCCCAAAGAACATTCAGGAAGGTGAGGTCTATTCATTTCATCTTGTTTGGGAAAAGGAAACTCATCCGTCGCTGTTTTCGAGTGTTAGCGAAAAAGATAAAAAGGACTACTTGGCGAAGGGAGTCCCGGAATATTGTTTTGATGGAATGGAACCTGTCATTACTAAGATTCTGAGCAATGATGTCGTCGTATACGAACGCGGTGTGTGTGAGGTCCATGGTCGCCCAATGCAGATAATTGACGCCGAGATAGAATACGGCCTTCCGCTTGGTGAAGAATTTGAGCCTGATTGGAAGTTGTTAGCAAACAGCTTCCCCCATTATAAAAAAAGAGTGTTGGGTGGCTGTGTTGTTATGCCAGAAAAAACACGAAGAATCTACTATTGCCCGGAATGTGGGACGGCCCATGCGCGTTGGTTGAAGGGCATGAAGGCTGGCAAGAGCACTGGCACGCCTTAAAACAAATCACCCAGCGAGTTGCCGAAGGACTGGTTGCGCTGGCGTTCGTTGCCGCGACGTGGGCCACGATCATTGCCTCGATTGCCGCCGCCGTAGCCACCGCGTCCGCGGTCGTTGCCACGGAAGCCGCCACGGTCGTTGCGCTGTCCGCGTTGATCACCACCACGGCCGGCATGCTTGTGCGGCTGGGCACCGTCGCGCATGGTCTTCATCGAAAGCGAAATGCGCTTTCGGGCGGCGTCGACTTCGAGCACCGTCACCTGCACGTGCTGGTGGACTTTGACCACCTCTGCCGGGTCGTTGACGAAATCATCGCTCAGCTCGCTGATGTGGACCAGTCCGTCCTGGTGGACGCCGACATCGACGAAAGCGCCGAAGGCCGCAACGTTGGTCACGATGCCGGGCAGCTTGAGGCCGGGGGAAAGGTCGTCCATCGTGTTGACGCCTTCGGCGAAGCTGAACGCTTCAAACTTTTCGCGCGGGTCGCGGCCGGGCTTGGCGAGCTCGGACTGGATGTCCTTAAGCGTCGGTAGGCCGACTTCGTCGCTCACGTATTTGTCCAGTTGGATGCGCGTGCGGTGTTTGTCGCTGTGGACGAGATCGGAGACCGAGCAACCGGCGTCGGCGGCCATCTTTTCCACGAGCGTGTAGCGCTCCGGGTGGACCGCGGAGCCGTCGAGTGGGTGCTCGCCATCGCGAATGCGGAGGAAGCCCGCGCATTGCTCAAAGCTCTTCGGGCCCATGCCGGCTACCTTGAGCAGCTCTTTGCGGGAGCGGAAAGGGCCGTTGGTATTGCGCGTGGCGACGATGCTTTCGGCGAGGCGGGTGTTGAGGCCGGAAACGTATTTGAGCAGCTGCTTCGAGGCGGTGTTAACCTCCACGCCGACGGCGTTCACGCAGCTGACCACGACGTCGTCGAGGCTATCCTTGAGCTTCATTTGGTCGACGTCGTGCTGGTATTGGCCCACGCCGATGCTCTTCGGATCGAGCTTCACGAGCTCGGCCAGCGGGTCCATCAAACGGCGGCCAATCGACACCGCGCCGCGCACGGTCAGGTCGTGGTCGGGAAATTCTTCGCGGGCGACTTCGGACGCCGAGTAGATCGACGCGCCGCTCTCGTTGACCATCACCACGGTGATCGACTTCGGCAGGCCGCACTTGTTGATAAACGCCTCGGTCTCGCGGCTGGCGGTGCCGTTGCCGATCGCGATGGCTTCGATGTTAAACTGGTGGCAGGTCGCGAGGATAACGTTCTTCGCCTCCTCGTCCTTGTAGCCGCCCATGCCCGGGTAGATGACGGTGTTGTGCAGCAGTGCACCCTGGGCGTCGAGGCAGACGACTTTGCAGCCGGTGCGGAAACCGGGGTCGACCGCCATGACGCGCTTTTGGCCGAGCGGCGAAGCAAGCAGCAGCTCGCGCAAGTTTTCGGCAAAGACCTTCGTGGCTTGCTCCTCGGCGCGCTTCTTGGAGGAGAGGCGCGAGTCGGTCTCCATCGACGGCCCGAGCAGGCGCTTGAAGGAGTCTTCAATGGCGAGCTCGACTTGCTTGCCAGCCTCGCCGTTGCCCGCGAGGAAGCGGCGCTTCATGAGGCCGGTCGCGTGCTCTTCATCCACGACGATGCGGAAAAACAGGAAGCCTTCGTTCGCGCCGCGGCGGATGGCCAGCATGCGGTGCGAGGGCACCTTGGCGAGCGGCTCGCTGAAGTCAAAATAGTCCTGGAACTTTGCGCCTTCGGCCTCTTTGCCAAACATGACCTTGGACTCGAGAATGGCGTCTTCTTCGTAAAGCTTGCGCATGCTCACGCGCATATCGGTGTCGTCGCTGAAGCGTTCGGCGAGGATGTCGCGCGCGCCCTTGAGCGCATCGGCTGCGTCCGGCACGGCCTTGTCTTCTTCCTCGCTTTCAACGATGAACTTCGCGGCCTCGGCGTCGACGGCGGCGCCCTGGTTTTCGAAGAGGAAATCCGCCAGCGGGGCGAGGCCCTTCTCCTGCGCGATCATGGCGCGGGTGCGGCGCTTGGGGCGGAAGGGCTGGTAAACGTCTTCCAGGCGGGCGACGGACTCGGCGGCGTCGATCTTGGCCTTGAGGTCGTCGGTCATCAGGTTGCGCTCTTCGAGGGACTTCACGATCGATGCGCGGCGATCGTCGAGGGCCTTCATTTCGCCCAGGCGGTCGCGAATCGCGGTGATCTGTACTTCGTCCAGCTGCCCCGTCATTTCCTTACGGTATCGGGCGATGAAGGGCACGGTGGCGCCTTCGTCGAGCAGTTTGGCCGTCGCCGCCACTTGCATGACGGGGACGCTAATTTCCTGGGCAATGGAGATCACATGGGTTTCGTTCATAGCGCGAGAAAAAGGGTGGAATACAGACAACGTTGCCGCCGTTGGCAAAGGAATTTCGGCGCGACTTTTTCTTTTTACAGATCGCTGGCAAAGGTCGGGCGCAGTCTCCAGGCAAGCTGTAGCGGTAGAGTGGGCGCAGGGGGTTTTTGTTTAGCCTTTGCGACGCCAGCGTGTGCCTTGGACGACTGTCCATTGATACTTGCGCGCGTGCTCCTTGATGAGCATGGGCATGTCTTGCGTAAGCTCATTCTTGAAGTCGGTGCTCAACGCGCTGCGGAGGCCGAGAAATGAGTCAGACTTGTCGGGTAGGCCGCCGAGCCAGTTGTCCTTGGGGGTGTATTCTTCGAGCCAGGAAAATGGGGTGGTGATGATTAACTGACCGCCGGGTTTCACAAGCTCTTTGAGGCGGCTGAGGAACTTCATCGGATCGGGGAGACGGCAAATGAGGTTGCACGCCATGACAACGTCGAACTGACCGAGCTCGGCCGGGAGGTTCATGGCGTCGCCGACTCGGAAGTCCACGCGCTCGCGTTCCACTCGGTCGGGTGCGACGGCGGTGGTGCGCAGGGTGATGTCGCCTTCGTGCGGGCGTTCGTAGTCGAGTTGAGCTTTGTCCCGCAAAGTAAGCGCGGCGTTGATGAAGCTTTGGGAGAAGTCGATGCCGATCACTTCCTCGCAGACGCGGGCGAGCTCGAAGCTGGTACGACCGACGGAGCAACCGACGTCGAGCGCGCGGGCGCTGGCGGGGATATCGATGCGGGCCACGAGGTCTTCCACGCAGCGAAGTGGGAAGTCCAGCGCGCTCTTGGGCCCGAAAGCGAAGGGTAGCACTTCATCGGCGGTGCCGTAGTGAAGTAACAAATATTGGGCAAGTAAGGGTTCGGTCTCGTAGACGCTCATATACGCCACAGTAGGGAAAAAAGTGCGTCCGCCAAGAACGGAAGCGCAGGTTTCTTTTTGCGTTCTGCTTGGGGTGGTGTATGATACAGGGCGAGCTTTTAACGGAACTTCGACCCCTCATTATACTGTGCCTCAACCATCCATTATCTGTTTTGGCGAAATCCTGTGGGACTGCCTGCCGCGGGGGCTTTTCCTCGGCGGCGCGCCCTTTAATGTCGCGTGTCACCTGGCGCAGCTAGGTGCTGACTCGCATCTTGTGTCCACGGTAGGCAAAGACTTTCTTGGCGACGAAGCGCTACGGCGAGCTGAGGCACACGGCGTAGGTTTGGAATATGTCCTCCGCGACAATGAGTTGCCGACCGGAACGGTGATCGCATCGCTCAGCGATGAGGGCAATGCGAGCTACACTTTTCCGACGCCGGTTGCGTGGGACGAAATTCATGTAGGGCAATGTGTGCTCTCCGCAGTGAAAGATGTGCAAGCGATCGTTTACGGAACTTTGGCGCTGCGGCTGCACACCAATCGCGAGCGGCTGGAGTCCCTGCTGACGCCCAAGGGGCCGATGCGCTGCCTGGATGTGAATCTACGCGAGCCTTACGACGATGTGGAGCTCGCGCTCAAGCTCGCCGCTAAAGCCGACTTGGTGAAGCTCAACGAGATCGAACTGGGCCGCCTGACCGACTCCGACCCCGCTGACTCAGTGGACGGCGTCGCGTCGCAATGCACGAAGCTGAAGGTGATTGCCGGTTGCCAGCGTATCTGCGTAACCCGTGGCGCCGAGGGCGGTGTTTTCTGGGACAATGGCGAGGTCCACTCGGCCAAGTCACCGCCCGTCGAAGTGAAAGACACGGTGGGTGCGGGAGATGCATTTATGGCGGCTTTGATTTTCGGACTGATTTCAGGTCAGCCGGTTGCCGAGGCGCTGAAGGCGGCCTGCGCGCGTGGCGCGATGATTGCCGGGCAGGACGGCGCGGTCTAAACTTTGCAACGCAAAGCTTGGTCGTCTAATAATGCGGTGGGCGTTCGTTGGGGATGTCCTTGGCGTCGGCCATGTTTTGCATTTGGTCGCGCAGTTTTTTCGATTCGCTCACGAGGCGGTTGACGAGTTCGCCCTGACGGTAGATCTCGCGGTCCTGCTCTTCCACGTGGCGCTGCAGGTGCGCCAACTGGGATTCCAGGCGGATGATGGATTGCTCGAAGTCGTCGGAGTTCATGGAAGCGTTTAAGTGGAAAAAGGAAAAAGATTAAAGGAAAAAGGGGAGGCGCGGCTGGGCTTGGGGCTACGAAAAACTTTAATCTTTAATCTTTTTCCTTTAATCTTCGGCCACTAAGGTGGGCTTCATGAACTCCACTACCGCCCATGCAATCCTCGGCGTTCGGCTTTGCGCGTTATTCTTTGGCGTGCTGGGGTTGTGGCTGTTGGTCGCAAACCTCATTGAAGGGGCGAGCGATTTTAACCCCACCTACCTCGGCTATTTCATCCTGATCCAAGTGGCGCGCCCGCTGAGCTTGATCGTCATAGCCGGGCTGATGTGGGCGCTGAGCAAGCCGCTGGGCCGTCTGCTCGGGCGTGGACTTTCCTAAGGACATGCGCGGGGCAATGCGCAGATGGGGGCTGGTTTGCGCGGTGGCGTTGAGCGCTTTGGCTGCGTCCGGTTATGGCGATGTAGCGTCGACCGTGGCGGAAGTGAAGGCGCAAGCTGCGGAATGGCGGCCGCCTGCGGAAATCGACTGGGCGGGTGTTAAGCTCGCGCCCGACGAGCGGCTGCCAAATGAGCCGTTGGAAATATCGAGCGAGCGCCTACGTGGTTTGCTGGAGCAGATCAATTTAGGCTACCCGGGCCTTGAGTCGGTGAAGGCGTTTTACGAATCTGGCGATCTTGAGGCCGCGGGCCTGGCCTTGGTCGAGTATTACCGGCAGCGTGAGTGGGCTGAGATTATTTCGGAGGACGTCTCGGGCATCGGTGCGAACTATGCGATGGCCGAGCTGGTAATGCAGGACATTTACGAGCAGCATGGAAACTACGGGCTTCAACCTCGGCAGGAGAATGGACTCCTCGACTGGGCGGATCGCGGGCCGCGCGATGATCCGGAGTGGTCGTGGTGGATCAACCGCATGGGCTACCTGATACCCGTCACTGCGATGTGGGAGCAGACGGGTGATCCGCGCTACGCGAAGTTTGCCGGCGAGAATATTGCCGACTGGGTGCGCGCGAATCCCTACCCGGGTGGACGTTCGTTTTCGTCGGCTTGGCGTCCGCTGGAGGTAGCGCGCCGCATCGACCGCGCATGGCTGTTTGCTTTTGTGCGCCTGGAAGACTCGCCGGATTTTTCTCCGAGTGCGCGGCTACTGCTGCTGTCGAGCATTCCTGATCACGCCGATGCGCTGCTGAATTACCCCTCCCTATGGGGCAATCATTTGCTGACGGAAAAGGTCATGCTGGGGCTGCTCGCGATTGCGTTTCCGGAGTTCAAAGACGCCGGGGCGTGGCTCGATGATTCGGTGAGCACCGTAGCCGGCTTGATGGAAAAGCAGGTCTATCCTGATGGCGCTTATGAAGAGCTCACGAACCATTATCAATTCACAGCGCTGCTGAGTTTTCAGCGTTATCTGGAGCTGTTGGTTGCCTCTGGTAAAACGAAATACATCGAGCGCGTGAAGCCTGGTGTGGAACGCATGTGGGACTACTTCGCTTACGCGATGCGCCCCGATGGTCATGGCCCGCTCAATAATGATTCTGACCTGATCAATAACCGCCGCGAATTGCAGCGGGCCTTGAAATGGTTTGAGCATCCGGATTGGGAATACCTCGCGTCAGCAGGTGTAAGTGGGCAAGAGCCTGAGGGGTTCAAGTCGCGGTACTATCCGTGGGCGGGGCACGCGATTATGCGCGACGGCTGGACGGGGGATGCGCAATGGGCGTTCTTCGATATCGGCCCCTACGGCAGCGATCACCACCACAATGATCGGCTGCATTTGTCGGTGTCTTTTGGCAGAAAAGATTTCCTCGTCGATACCGGGCGCTACAACTATCTGCCTGGTGCGACGCGGGATTACTTCACCGGGCCGATGGGGCACAACACGATCATGCTCGACAGGCTGGCGCCGCTGCCCGGCCCGTCTAAAGTCGGCACGCCAATGGAGGTCGTAGCGGAGATTGGCGAGGGTGAGGATGTTTTTTCCGCTAGCGTCCAGTTCCCCGCGCAGCCGCTCAAGGGGCAGGGGCCACGCACCCACCGGCGCACGGTGCGCTACCTGCGCGGGGAGGCTTGGATTGTGGAAGATGAAGTGATTGCTTTTGGGCCGACGACGGTGGAGGCGCGTTGGTTGTTTCACCCGGATCGCATGGTCGAGCAGGATGATGATGGCTTGGTGACAGTGGATGCCGAGGGCGCGAATCTGCGCATGGTATTAGTTAGCGACAAGCCTTGGGCGGTAGATCTTCTGCGCGGCCAAACGGAGCCTTTTGAGGCGGGCTGGTATAGCCCGTCCTTTAATAAGCGATTCCCTGCGACGCAGGCGATTTTCAGCACCCAGCTTACTGCTCCGGCAACCTTCTACTGGATTATTGCACCGGTCGATGCGAATTGGGATCAGCTGCTTGACCGTTTTCGGGAAGGCTTGAGGCTGGCGCCGTAAAGACTTTGCGATGCAAAGTTAGTTGCCTGAAGCCAGGGTTTGCAGTCGGCGGACGAAGTTCTCGTTGATCTCATTCAAGGCTTCCATCTCGTAAAGCATGCGCTGGTTTTGTTCGTTTTGGAAATGAGTTCCCGGGTAGAAGCGCATCGCGCGAATTTGCGCTTCGCGGGCATTACACAAGCGGGTAAAGCGCTCCATCTCTTCTTTGTAAAGCACGAGCAAATCGCTGGCAAATTCCTGAACGCCTTCGGGGCTGTTTTCGTAATCAGAGACTCCTTTGCGCGCTTGCTGGATTCGCCGGTTGTAGTTGCTGATCCAGCGCTTCAGGCCTAGGTCGGAGATATTCAGGTCGCTAACCGGCTTGTAGGGGTTGCCGACGATGCGCAGCATCACGTAGAGGCATTGGCCGATGAATTCCTTGTTCTCCTGGTATTTTCGGTTGGCGGAAATGAGGCGCCTGGGGTCGGCGTTGATCCAGTCGATACGATCGTCCAGCGCCTCGCTGACACGGCGGGGCTTGGCAAACTGGGTGCCGCGCACGCTGAGGTCGTCGGGGGATGCGCTGGATTCGATGTAGCTGGCCACTCCAATTGCATAGCCGTCACTCTTGGCCACCAGGGCGCTGCCGCTATTGCCCGAGGTGAACTCGGCATTGGTCTCGATCTCATTGTTGCCGACGCCGGTTACTTTGCCCTTTAGCTCGGTGATGCGATAGCGGCCCTGGGAGTTGCCGTAAACGGTGAGCTCCTCGCCGATTTTTGCCTCGCGAAAGCCGGGCAAGGCCTTGTCGATGCCCCCAATGAGCATGCGCGCGATGTCGCGCCGGTTGGAGACTTCCAGGGTGAGTGGCGTTAGCTCTTCGCCGCTCATTTTGAAGATTTGCATGCCCTTCAATCCGTCGATGACGTGGAAGGCGGTGTAGCAATAAACGTTGTCGCCCTCGCGCATCAGGAATCCGGTGCCCGAGCCTGCGTCCCCAATGATGAGCAGCACGTAGTCTTCCGGCTTGTCGGCCTTCAGGATGAGGTCGTGGGCGTGCTGCTTTTTAAGTGCGTCATGCTGCTGCTTCAGTGCGTCGCCGCTCTCGCTCGGGGCGAGCGAATCTTCGCTGACCATGATCGCGATCAGCGAGAAATATTTTTTGGGAAAGGCACAGGTGCGTAGCGGGCTATCGTCAGGCAGTTCGATGGAAATCTTATCCTCGGAGCGTTCAATGACAGGATACTGCTCCTCTTTTCGAAGGATTGCATACTGCTGGCTGGCGTCGATTTTCAACGGCTTGGCCACCACGAGTTCATTATCGCGTGTGGTGGCACCGGAAGTTTTGCTCACGAGCAGGTTGCGAGCCTTGCCGTCTAAATTGACGGTGATGTACCACTCGTCTTGCTTCTCCCAGATAATCGGATATGCGGTGCCGGGCTCTAGCGTGACTGAGCCGGTTCCAGCGGGAAAACCGACTTTAAAGGATTGCTTGGGGCTTGCTTGCCAGGTGACGGCTGCGGATGAGTAAATCGCGCCAAAGATGAAGATGCTCAGCACGACCCAGGCTTTTATGCTTCTCCCGGGGCGCATTTGCGTTACATGCTGTTGTTTTCGTTTCATTCCTTTGCGGATTGTATGCGTTGATGTTATGTTATCCGATAATTTGCCTATTCATTCCATTGCCGTCGAGTTGAAAAATGCGCTCAGCGGATCTTTGCCGCGTGCAATCCTCCAGGCGCCGACCGGCTCCGGTAAGTCGACTCAGGCCCCGCAAATCATCCTCGATTCAGGGCTGATTCCGAGTGGGCAACAAGTCGTCGTGCTCCAGCCCAGGCGGCTCGCCGCGCGTTTGCTGGCCAAGCGCATTGCCCACGAGCGCGATGGAAAACTGGGCGATGAAGTGGGCTACCACATTCGCTTTGACCGCCAGTTCGGCGCGCACACGCGTATCAAACTTGTAACAGAGGGCATCCTGCTGCGGCAAATGCTCAGTGAGCCAACGTTGCCGAATGTTGGCGCAGTCGTCTTCGACGAGTTTCACGAACGTCACCTCTACAGCGACCTTGGCATCGCGATGGTTAAGCAGCTTCAGGAGACTGTGCGACCGGACCTGAAGATCATCGTCATGTCCGCGACACTCGACACCGAGTCTCTCGCCGAATACCTGGCACCGGCGGAGGTTTTGACGGTCGATACGCGTACCTACCCGCTGACCATTGAATACTCCGCCGCCGCGCAAAAAGTGGCCGGCGCGCCGGTTTGGGATCAGGCCGCGCACCACTTCGAGCGCCTCTCTCGCGAATACGATGGCGACTGCCTTATCTTCATGCCGGGCGCGTATGAAATCAAGCGGACGGTGGAGTCGATCCAGTGCACCAAGGCCGGGCGCGAGTCGTTGGTTTTTCCACTTTATGGCGAGCTGCGGCCCGAGGAGCAGGACGCCGCCGTTGCGCAATACGATAAGCGCAAAGTCGTCGTCGCAACGAACGTCGCGGAAACATCGATCACCATCGATGGTGTGCGCCTGGTGATTGATAGCGGGCTCGTGCGTGTGGCACGCTATGATCCTCATCGTGGCGTGAATACTTTGCTCATCGAGAAAACGAGCCGCGCGTCGGCTGACCAACGCGCGGGCCGCGCCGGCCGTACCGCGCCGGGCCATGCCCTTCGCCTATGGAGTGAGAAGGAGCACGAGCATCGCGAGGAACGCGAGCTGGCGGAAATTAAGCGTATCGATCTCAGCGAAACGCTGCTCGCATTGGGCAAGGCCGGGGTGACGGATTTTGACGCATTTCCGTGGTTCGAGCGCCCGGAACAGGCATCGCTCAAACGCGGCATCGAACTGCTGATGGATCTCGGCGCTTTGCATCGCAAAGTAGATTTGCCACGCAAAGTAAAGGGCGAGCATTACGAGCTCACGGAGATTGGCCGCAAGCTAGCGGACTTCCCACTGCATCCGCGCTGGGCGCGTTTGTTACTCGCCGCGCACGACGAGGGCTGCGTGTGGCACGCGGCGCTGCTCGCTGCCTTTGCGCAGGGGCGCGATATCCTGATGCCGCTTCGGGAACGCCGTAAGCGCGAGGAGCGCGAGGCGGTGTTGGGTGATGCGCCGTCGGACTTCTTTCAATGGCTCTCAGCGTGGGGCATGGCGCGGAAGCAAAACTTTAACCACGGCTTTTGTCGCCAGTGGGGCATCCATGCGAACGCCAGCCGCGATGCAGACCGCGCGGCGGAGCAGTTCCGCCGCATTGCGGAGTCGCAGGGGCTCAATGCTGGCCCGGGGCCGCTGGATGAAGACGCGCTGCGCCGCTGCATCTTGCTCGCGTTTTCGGACCACCTCGCCAAGCGCGATGGTCGCGGCACACTGCGTTGTTCCATCGTGCACGGGCGTCGTGGCGAATTGAAGCGCGACAGCGCGGCGCGTGATGCCGAGCTGTTTGTCGCAGCCGAAATTGACGAGATCGAAACGCGTGGCGATGTCAACGTGGTCCTCTCGCTGGCGACGGAGATTGAGGAGGGTTGGCTGGAGGAATTCTTCCCCGATGACTTTGCAGTGCAAAGTGAAGTCGTTTACGACAAGGACCTGCGCCGCGTGGTGATGCGCGAGGAGCGCAAGTTCCGCGATCTTGTGCTGGCTTCCACTGATCGCGGCGAGCCTACCAGTTATGCCGCTGCGGCTTTGCTCGCGGATGAAATCATGGCGGGTAAGCTGGAGCTCAAGAAGTGGACGTCTCAGCGTGATGAGTGGATTAGCCGCGTTAACTTTGCAGCGCAAAGTTTCCCGGAGCTGGAGGTCGAAGTAATCGACGACGAGGCGCGCAAGATGATCCTTGAACAGTTTTGCTATGGCTGCGTGAGTTACAAAGAAATTCGCGACAAGGACCCGTGGCCGTTCCTCAAAGACTGGCTGACGGGTGAGCAGATTGCCGCGCTCGATTACATGGCGCCGCTTGAGTTTACGCTGCCGAATCGGCGTCGCCCGTCGAAGATTCGCTATGAACCCGATGCTCCCGGCGGTCCGCGTGCGGTGATCTCCAGCAAGCTGCAAGATTTCTACGATGTCGACCCGAAGCAGCTCATAATCGGCAATGGGCGCATCCCGTTGGTCATCGAGATGCTCGCACCGAATGGTCGCCCGTGTCAAATTACCGAGGACTTGGAGAACTTCTGGAAGACCTCCTATGAGGGCGTCAAAAAAGAACTCCGCGGCCGCTACCCCAAGCACGAATGGCGTTAGCCAGCCTCCGGCTGGACCGTCGGATGCGTTGCATCCGGATTTGCGCAGTGCGCAAATGCCACTCCAACTGAACGAGGTAGGGCGCAGTCTCCAGACAAGCCGCACGGTGGCGTGGAGTTTATACATACTAACTTAGGTAGCGCAGGCGCGTCCTCGCGCCGCACCCCATACAGAAGGTCTTTTAGGCGAACTATCTCTAAACAGCCTCGCCTCGCGGGGAGATTTTTGGCTGAGTAGTTGAATGAAACTGCCGCTTCCTAAATCGAAAATCCTCAGGCATGCATTGTTGTTTTTGCTGTATGGCGCGGTGGGGTTGTTTGGTGGGCTGTTGCTCGCGGTGGTGTTGTTTTTGAATAACCGCCCTGATCTGCAAGTGTGGCACACGGCGGATCTCGATGAAGAGTTTCGCGCGCGGGATGACCTTGAAACGTTCGAAGAATACCTCGCGTTGGAAGATCGGCTTTTTGCGCAGTTGCAGGAGGAGGTTTGTGACCAGGTCGACGCCGCGAAATACGGACAGGTCAACCGCTATGGCGCGGGCAGTATTGCGAATCCCAGCCGTTGGGAGCGCGATTGGAACCGCACTTTTGTGCTGAAGCCCGAAGCAGGCAGCCCAGTCGCCGGCGTGCTCCTGCTGCATGGTATGTCGGACGCGCCTTATAGCTTGCGCGCGCTGGGCGAGGCGATGCACGCGCGCGGGGCTTACGTGGTGGGGCTGCGGATTCCCGGGCACGGGACAGCGCCGAGCGGGCTGGTCAAGACGACTTGGGAGGATATGGAAGCCGCCGTGAAGCTCGCCATGAAGCACTTGGCCGAGCAGGTCGGTGACCGGCCGCTTTACCTGGTAGGCTACTCCAATGGCGCGGCGTTGGCGGTGGAGTATGCGCTGGATTCGATCGAAGACGACTCGTTGCCACAGGTGACGAAGGGCGTGCTGATTTCGCCGGAGATTGGCGTCTCGCCCGTGGCGGAGTTTGCCTGGATGCAGGCGAGTCTCGGGCGCTTGCTGGGGATGGACAAGCTGGCGTGGAACTCGATTCAGCCCGAGTATGATCCCTATAAATACAATTCCTTCGCCGTCAATGCGGGGGACCAAGCCTACCGGATTACCAGGCACATTCGCGAGCGCATCCACGAGATGGGCAAGGCGGGAAAGCTGAAAAATTGTCCGCCGCTGCTGGCGTTTCAATCGGCAGTGGACGCCACGGTGTCCACTCCGGCGGTCTTGCAAGGGTTGTTTGCCAACCTGCCCGCCAATGGGAGCGAGCTAGTGCTTTTCGATCTGAACCGCATTGCGCCGGTGCAGGAGCTGCTCAAGCACGACCCCAAGGCCGAGCTCGTCGCGTTACTCAAGGATCAGGACCTGACTTACACGCTGACGGCGGTGACCAACGTCGGTCCCGACAGCCCGCAGGTTCTCGCGCGCTCGCATGCGCCCGACGAGACCGAGCCGACAGAGCGTCTGCTCGAGGCGGCGTGGCCACAGGATGTTTACTCGCTGTCGCACATTGCGCTCCCGTTTGCGCCGGACGACCCGCTCTATGGCGATGCGCCACGGCAGCCGGGTGAGCGCATTGTGCTGGGCAATTTGGCGCTGCGTGGAGAGCGCGGCGTGTTGACCGTTGCACCTGGCGATATGCTCCGCTTGCACTGGAATCCGTTTTACGATTACATGGCCGGCGAGATATTCGCGTTTTTGGACTTGCCGCCAGCCGGTGACACACGGCCCTGATCATTTGTTGTTATTCGCAATAATACGGTCTCAAAGATGGCTAAATAGCGACAAGGCAAGAAGTTATTCACGGATGTTAATAACTTGGTGAATAACCCGTGAAGTTGTTCCGCTTGCATTGGCTGTTTTCGACGGGCACTGTTTGGTGGTTTCGCCGATGTCCAAAGATCCCGAATTTGTCCACCTGCACGTCCACACTGACTACAGCCTGCTCGATGGTTGCAGCCGTACCGACCGACTCTGCCAGAAGGCTGCCCAGCTCGGGCAAAAAGCCATCGCGATCACCGACCACGGCGTGCTTTTCGGGTTGGCGGATTTCTACAAAAAGGCGGACAAGGCCGGCGTGAAGCCGCTGTTGGGCTGCGAAATTTACCTGATTTTCGAGGACGAGCTCGGCGCGACCAACGACGTAAAAGCCAAGCAGAAGAGCCACCACATGGGCCTGCTGGCGCGCAATTTCAAGGGCTACCAGAACCTGACGAAGCTCGTTAGCATGGGCCACACCGAGGGCTTTTACCGCAACCCGCGCGTATCGCGGCGTCAGCTTGCGGAGCATAGCGAGGGCTTGATCGGCTTTTCCGGCTGCTTGGCGGCGGTGATTCCCCAGCGACTGATGGAGGGCGATTACGCTGGCGCACGCGAAGCTTGCGGCTGGTTTGTGGACCTGTTCGGCAAGGAGTTTTTCTTCATCGAGCTGATGGACCACGGCATCGAGGAGCAGCAGCGGATCATCCCCGACCTGCTCAAGTTGGCGAAGGAATTCGACCTGAAAGTCGTCGCCACGAACGACGTGCACTACGTGAACGATACCGATTGGCAGCCGCACGATTCGCTGATCTGCATTCAGACCGGTGCCAAGCTGGCCGACGAAAAACGCCTCCGCTACGACAGCAATCAGTTCTTCCTGAAGAGCCGCGAGCAGATGGCGCAGGTGTTCGATCGCTACGACCCGAACTGTCTCGTCAACACCAACGCCGTCGCGGAAATGTGCGAGGTCAAGCTGCCCTTCGGCGAGGACCATTACCCGGTTTACGAAAAGCCGATTGAGATCACCCACGCGCAGGACACGGACAACTTCGACCGCATTCTCGACCTCTATGAGGTGAAGAAAAACGAGATCCTCGTGCGCGACGGCAAGGACCCGATTAAGCTATCCGACGACGAGCGCGTGGCCTTCCGCAAGAATGGCCTCTACCTGTTCGAGCTGTGTAAAGAGGGCGTGAAGGAGCGCTATGATGTCGACTACGATGCGTTTCGGAAGTCGGAGGACGGTGGTCAGCAGTCGGAGGCGGGAGACTCGAGCGACGAAAACCAAGAATCAGGAACCAAGAACGAGGAACTGAGCTTCGAGTATTCGAAGCGCGTCTGTGATCAGCTGGAGTATGAGCTCGCGATCATCATTGGCACGGGTTTCATCGACTACTTCCTCATCGTTTGGGACTTCATTAAATGGGCGCGTGACCGCGGCATCCCGGTCGGCCCGGGTCGTGGTTCGGGTGCCGGTTGCGTGGTCGCCTACGTGTTGAAAATTACCGACATCGACCCCTTCCGTTTTGGTCTGCTCTTTGAGCGAATGCTCAACCTGGAGCGTGTTAGCCCGCCGGACTTCGACGTGGACTTCTGCATGCGCCGCCGCGACGACGTGGTCAACTACGTGCGCGATAAATATGGCCGCGACCGTGTGGCGAACATCATCACCTTTGGCACCTTCGGCGCGAAGATGATCGTGCGTGACTTGGCCCGCGTGAACGACATTCCCTTCGGCGACGCGGACAAGATCGCCAAGATGATTCCGGACGAGCTGAACATCTCGCTCGACGACTCGGTGGAGAAGTCCGCTGATCTGCGCACGGAGATGAAGGTCAACCCGATCGCGAAGAAGATCATCGAGCAGGGCAAGGTCATCGAGGGCATGGTGCGCAACACCGGCAAGCACGCTTGCGGCGTCATCATTGCGGACCAGCCGATCACGAATCTGATCCCCGTCACCTTGCAGGAGGGCGACTTGACGACACAGTATCCGAAGGGGCCATCCGAAGACCTCGGCTTGCTCAAATGTGACTTCCTCGGCCTGAAAACGCTGACCGTGATCTCCGATGCGCAGGAGAATGTGAAGCGTCTGCCGGGCATGGCGGACTTTGACATCGAAAAGGTCAGCCTCGAAGATGGCCCGACTTTCCAACTGCTCAAAGAGGCGAAAACAGTCGGCGTCTTTCAGCTGGAATCCGGCGGTATGCAGGGCCTTTGTCGTCAGCTCGAAGTGTCGAGCATGGACGAGATTGTGGCGCTTATCGCGCTGTATCGTCCGGGCCCGATGCAGTTTATTCCGCAGTATATTCGCGGTAAAAAAGACCGCTCGACGATTCAGGTGCCGCACCCGCTGCTCAAGGAGCTCGTGGAGGAAACTTACGGCGTCCTGGTTTACCAAGAGCAGGTCATGCAGAGCGCGCAGATCATCGCCGGCTACACGCTCGGCGGCGCGGATATTCTCCGCCGCGCGATGGGTAAGAAGATCAAGTCCGTCATGGACCAGCAGAAGGAGATCTTCATCAAGGGTGCCAAGGAGCACCACGATATCCCAGCGAGCAAGGCCACGGAAATTTTCGGCATCTTGGAGAAGTTTGCGGAGTATGGCTTTAACAAATCGCACTCGGCGGCCTACGCGATGCTCTCGTATCGCACGGCTTACCTGAAGGCGAATTTCCCCACCGAGTTCATGGCGGCGGTGCTGTCGTCCGAGCTTGGCAATGCGGACAAGGTTTCGCACTTCGTCGAGGAAGCCGAGTCGATGAAGATCGAAGTGCTCGGGCCGGACATCAATGAATCGCGCGAAATGTTTACGCCGGTGGTTGATCTCGACGACCGGGAGATTAAGGGAAAAAGGTTAAAGGAAAAAGGGGATGGTGAAGAGTCTAATGGCGTCGCTCCGTCCTCTGATTCTGAGTCTTTAAAGTTTAATCATTCTGCTTTTTCCTCCGAATCGGATTCTTCTTCTGGAAGAATCCGATTCGGGATGTCCGCGATCAAGGGCGTGGGCGACGCGGCGGCCAAGGTGATCATTGCTGAGCGCGAAGAGAACGGGCCGTTTAAGGACTTCCATGATTTTGCGCAGCGCGTCGACATGAAGGCCGTCAACAAGCGCGTGCTGGAGTGTTTGATTAAAACCGGAGCCTTCGACTACTCGGGCATCGACCGCCAGCACTTGCTCAGCTCGATGGAAGGCATCATTTCTGAAGTTGCCGATTTGCAGAAGGACAAGGAGTCTGGCCAAGCCAATCTCTTCGATCTGCTGGCGGCACCCGAGCCGGCGGCAGGCAAATCGAACACCGCCAACTACGACACACGTGGTCCGAAGATGTCTCAGGCTGACCGCCTTCAGTTTGAAAAGGAGCTACTGGGCTTCTACGTGTCTGGTCACCCGATGAACGCCTATGCGGGCCTCGACGATATTATCAATAGCTTTGGCCCAAGTGAGGACCTCAAACGCTGGGACCGCGAGAGCTTTCGCCTGTGCGGCGTCATCAACAACATCGTTAAAAAACTCACGCGTAAAGACAATCGCCCGTGGGCGTTTTTCACGCTGTCGACGCGGCGCATGGGCTACCAGATCAATATCTTCCCCGACGCCTTCGAGCAGAATATGCAGAACCTCGAAAACGGTGCCGTTGTGTGCATCGAGGGCGAGATCCGCTACGACACCGAGCGCGATGAAGTCCGCCTCAATGGCAACCGCGTGGCACGCCTCGATACGGCGCTGTCGGCGTTCATTGACTCAGTGACGTTCTACGTGGACAACGATGCGCACCGCCTCGACAACTTCGCGCACGAGCTCTCGGACTACCTGCAAAATAACGAAGGCCCGACCTCGGTCAAGCTGGCGATCCTCACTGAGCCCGACCGCGCGCTCCATGCCGACCTCGGCGTATCGCTCAATTGTCAGCTGATCCCGGACGCCTTTAAAAAGCTCCGCGCCGAGCCCTGCGTGCGCGGGGTCTTCGGCCAAGCCCGCTCCCTCCCCGAGCCCCCTAAGCCCGCCTGGGCCCGCGGCAAAAAATGAACCTGCGGTTCAATCCATAGTTTCGCACATTGTGCGAAAGCGGTGGGGCAGTGGAGTGGTGTCGCCCGCCCTCTTTCAGTTGGGTAGGCCATTTGCGCCCTGCGCAAATCTCTGGGTGCAGCGGCACGCTACCTCGGGAAATTACCCTTGCCTCAGAAAGGGCTGCGGGTATTTCCTGATCAGTATGCTGCTCTATGCTCACAATCGTGATGGCGCGTTCCTTGGCAGGAATGCTGAAATGTCCGTTGACGGGGGAATCCCGACGGACTTGATACGCAGCCGGGTGGATGCAATTAGCACAGATGCTAAGTAAGGAGCCCTAATGAAGACAGTAATTTTAGGTGCCGCTTGCGGATACACAATTGAGCAATTAAAGCCGTTTTTGGCGTCTTGCCATGAGGCGATCCCGAACTCCGATGTTTTTATTTTCTATCACCGCGACGATGCTCAGGCGGTGGCCGAGGCGAAGGCGGCTTGCCCCAGCGTTACACTGATTCGCCCGGGAGACATCAGCCTGCGGTATTGGCTGAACAGGTTTCGGCGCGGCAGACGTCGCCTGTCAGAAATGGCGCTTAGTTATGGGAAGAAGCGCAGCGCCAAGCGTAGGGTTGAACTCTGTAGCGACCACTTTGTGACGCTGGGCTATGGTGTGGCTATTGCGCGTTATCTTTGGTACTTGGACTGGTATCTGCAGCAAAAGCCGGGTGTTTATGGCAAGGTGTTGCTGGCTGATACGCGAGACGTTTTCTTTCAGGCAGACCCTTTCGATCACCAGTCGGACAAGCCGATCTTCACCGGTGAAGAGTGCCTGGAAATGGGCAAGTGCCAGGTCAATGGCG
This sequence comes from Cerasicoccus maritimus, assembly GCA_031296935.1. Taxonomy (GTDB): domain Bacteria; phylum Verrucomicrobiota; class Verrucomicrobiia; order Opitutales; family Cerasicoccaceae; genus Cerasicoccus; species Cerasicoccus maritimus. The sequence goes on along the minus strand of JAVDPD010000012.1, from coordinate 62,528 downwards.
ACTGGTATGTGCAAGTCTTTGGCGAGGACGAATACAGGCAGATCGGGGAGAAACTCATCCTCTGCTCCGGCGTGACGGGTGGCGAATTTGAAGCGATGGGCGACTACCTGCGCGCGTTTTGTCAGGTGATTTTCGACGCGGGCAACCGCATTGTGCGGGCCAATGGCTACGACCAGGCCGTGCACAATCATCTGCTTCGTTTTACGCCAATGGGCGAGCGGGTGGAGCTTTGCGCGGAGGGCAGCGACCGCTTGGTCACGCTGCATCATCTGTCGAGTAAGGCGATCAGCTTTGAGCCGCCCTGCACGGTAAAAACCGCTGCGGGCGAGCTGATCTCCATCGTTCACCAGTATGACCGCAACCCCAAGCTGACCGATGCCATCAATCGGCGTTACTTCGTCTAAGCGGCGGGGCAATTATGACAACGACACTCAAGCAAGCGGATTCAACGGCAGTGGCCAAGCAGACTGGCAAGGCGCGCGTTTGTTTTGTGGTGGTGTTCTTTGGGCAATGGCCGGATTGGCTGGATTACTTTTTTAAGACCTGTTCTGCGAATCCGGATTTTCACTGGCGGATTTTTACCGAATGCAGCGTGGATGTGAATCCGCCGGAGAATGTCATTTTACACTCCATCACGCGTGCGGAGTTCGATGAGCGGGTGGGCAAGGTGTTTCAAATCCCGTATAAGTTCTCCTACGGCTACAAGCTCTGCGACATGAAGCCAGCTTACGGGGAAATCTTCGCGGACTACTTGGAGCAATACGACTTCTGGGGATACACGGATGTCGATCTCGTGTTGGGGCGGCTGGGCGACTGCATCACCGATGAGGTGCTGGACCAGCACGATGTCATCACGGCTTCGCCTTACATGATCGTTGGCCATTGCACGCTGTTGCGAAACAACGAATTCTTCAACCTGCTCTACCGCAGCTGCGACCGCTACCTAGAAATGCTCAGCAGCCGGGATTATGAAGTCTTCGACGAAAAGGTGTTTGCGGAGCATTTGCTGTCACTCAAGGACACAGGCGAGATCAAGTTTTTCCAAAAAAGCATGCAGGTGGACGATTGCCTGATCTGGTGGTCCGGGCGTCCAAAGTTTGTGATTCACTGGAAGCAGGGGCTGGTGCGCGATGTGTTGATTGGCCGGTCGCTCGGGTATTTCCACTTTATCCAAAGCAAGCGGAAGGACGGTTTCCGCTACGAGCCCTTGCCGGCAGATTGTGACGAGTTTTTTGTCGATGAGCATGGGTTGTGTCCGTTGGTTACCGCTGCGGACCGCAAACGCTACCGCCGCTCACTTCTGTCCGCTTTCGTGCGGACCTTGCCGTTTTATCTGAAGTCCGCCCTCAAGCGGGTGCTTCCTGCTGGCCTGCGCCAAAAGCTACGCGGTGCCAAACCAGTCGCCCAAACCTAGGCAGGCAGCATCCTGCTGCACCGGAGGTTTCGCACATTGTGCGAAAGCTGTGGGGCAGGTCATTGGGGGCGGCGAGCAATGCGAGCGATGGGGCATGGCCCCATCACGATGCGGAGCATCGGGGTTGCAAGGCTGCGCCTTGCTAGGCCCAGCCGCGGTCGCCGGCGGCGGCGAAGATGAGGAGCATTTGGGCGACGCGGGAATCGACCTCCGGGTGCGCGCGTAGCTTTTCCAGCGCCTGGGTCTTATTGAGATTTTCGCGGTAGAAGAGCTTGTAAATCGTGCGGGCGAGGGCGACTTCTTCCGCGGAAAAGCCATCGCGCTCAAGGCCGATTTTATTGATCGTGCGCACTTCGGCCGGGTTGCCGTCGGCGATCATAAACGGGGGGACGTCTTGCACGGTTTTGGAGCAGGCACCGATCATGGCGTAGTCGCCGACGCGGCAAAATTGATGCAGGCCGGCGTTCCAGCCGATGACCACGCGGTCGCCAACGATCACATGGCCGCCAAGCGCGGCGTGGCTGCTCATGATCAGATGATTGCCGACGTGGCAGTCATGCGCGATGTGGCTGTAGGCAAGGATGTGGTTGTCGTTGCCCATAGTGGTGAACTCGCCGTCGTTGGTGCCGCAGTGGACGGTAGAGTATTCACGGAAAACGTTGCGGTCGCCGATCTTGAGGCCGGGCTTGCCGCCCTTGAACTTCAGGTCGTGCGTTTTGCCGCCGACCATCGCGTAGGGCCAGACTTCGTTGCCTTCGCCGAGGGTGGTCCAGCCTTCAACCGTGCCGTGATGGTGGACGACGGTTCCCGCGCCAATCGTCACCTCTGAGCCAATGTAAGCGTAGGCACCAACTTGGACGCCTTCGGCTAATTGAGCACCGGGTTCAATGATTGCGGTCGGGTGGATGTCGGGCATTGAGGGGAAGTTAGGTATCGTTGAGCGAGTCGGCAATGGTGAACATCAACTCGCCGGAGGAAACGATTTTCCCGTCGACCTTACAAGTGCCCTCGGCCACGCCGATTTTGTTTCCGCGATTTTTAACCAGCTTCACGTGGATCTCCACAACGTCGCCAGGAACGACGGCGCGGCGGAACTTCACCTTGTCGCAGCTCATGAAGAACGCGATTTTGTTCTCCGAGCTGATGCGGCGCAGCATGAGGATGCCGGCGGCCTGGGCCATAGCTTCGATCTGCAGGACGCCTGGCATCACGGGGCGGCCCGGGAAGTGTCCTTGGAAATACGGTTCGTTGATCGTGACGTTTTTAACCGCGTAAACTTCATCCGGGTTGGGGATGTCGATGACGCGATCGATCATCACGAAGGGGTAGCGATGCGGCAAGGTGTCGAGGATGCGGCGGATGTCCAGCGCGGTCTCCGTCGGCAGGACTTGCTGCACGTGCGGGACTTCCTTCTTCGACTCGCCGCCCTTTCGCGAGTTGACGATGGCCTGGCAGAGGTCGGCATTGAGCGCATGGCCCGGGCGCACGGCGACGATGTGCGCCTTGAGCGGTTTGCCGAGCAGCATCAGGTCGCCCACGATATCGAGGATCTTGTGGCGTGCGAATTCTTCCTTAAAACGCAGGGGCTCCTTGGAGAGAATCTTGTCGCCCTTGATGACGATTGCGCTGTCGAGGCTGCCGCCCTGGATCTTGCCCAGCTTAAGCAGCTCTTCGATGTCTTCGTAAATGGTAAACGTGCGGGCCGGTGCGACTTGGGTCACATAGGATTCCGGGTCGATCTCGAGCGAATAGTGCTGCGTGTGGATGCCGCGGTCGTCGGCGCTGGTGCAGGTAATCTTGAGCTTGTCGCAGGGCAGGGCGATCAACGAGCTGCCGCCTTTGGACACCGAAATCGGCGTATCGAGCTCGATGTATTCGCGGAGGGCTTCCTGCTCCACGGGTTCTGCTTCCTGAATGAGCTCTACGTAGCGCTTGGCGGAACCGTCGAGGATCGGCGGTTCGCTGGCGTCCATTTCCACGATGCAGTTATCGACTGCGCAGCCGTGGAGGGCGCTCAGGACGTGCTCGATGGTGTGAACTTTGGCGTGGCCGTTGGAAATCGTGGTGCTGCGAACCAAGTCGGAGACGAGGGAAACGTCGGGCTTCAGCTCCGGATTGCCGTAGAGATCGACACGACGAAAGACTACCCCGTGGTTCTCGGGCGCGGGTTTCAGGGTCAGCGTAACGACCTCTCCGGTGTGGAGGGCCTTCCCCTTAACAGAGGCTTCGCGCAATATGGTCCGTTGCTTCATGTGTTGGAGTAGAATCGTATCCAAAATCCAATGAAAGTAGGGGGATGTGCCGCTGTGTAAAGCGCCGATTCGCTCGATTGCGGAAGTCGGAGGACGGAGGTCAGTGATCGGTAATCGGAAGTCCGAGAGCAGAAGACCTATCCATACCGAATACCGACTGCTGACTTCAGACCACTGACCTCCGACATCCGTCCTCCGATCACCGTCCACCGCTCCCTGATCTTGACAGATGGCCTGCATTCCCCCACAAGTCATCGTTTTTTCAGCAACGACAAATCTCCAAAAGGAATCCCAATGGCGTCACCCACCGAAATCCGCAAAGGCCGCGTAATGAACTTTCAGAACGCCCCGCACCTTGTGCTCGATATGCAGCACCGCACGCAGGGCCGTCAGGCTGGCTTTGTGCAGGTAACCATGCGCAACCTCAACAACGGCGTTTCCACCAACGCCAAGTTCCGCTCCACTGATAGCGTCGACTTTTGCCACACGTCCAACGTGAAGCTCGAGTATTCCTACATCGACGAGATGGGCTACCACTTCATGGACCCGGAAAGCTTTGAAGACCATGTACTTCCGTCCGAAGTCTGCGACGACGCCAAGATGTACCTCGTTGAAAACAACACTTACGAAATCCTCTTTGTGGACGACAATCCCGTCTCCGTGAACCTCCCGGCCGCCGTGGAAATGGAAGTCACCGAGTCCGCTGAGGGCGTTAAGGGTGACACCGCTTCCAACGTGCAAAAGCCCGCCACGATGTCCACTGGCCTGGTCGTTCAGGTGCCGCTGTTCATCAAGCCCGGCGAGGTTCTCAAGATTCGCACCGAAGACGGCAGCTACCTCGGCCGCGCCTAAGCGACCGTTGTTCAAGCAAGCTTTAATTAAAAAGTGCCAGCTCATCAGCTGGCGCTTATTTGGTATTGTTGGCATGAGAATTTGGCAAAATGCCTCATTGCAAGGTGGGATCAATTGGCCTTAGATGCACTAATGCCGTTTACTGCTACTGCTTATCGAAGGCTCGGATGCATACTAGCGCTTAGCCTTGCCGCTGGCTCCAATGCCGAAACGACTTATCCGGATTACGCGGCTGATTCCGTCGAACTGCTCATGCCGTTCAGCCAATTGCTCAGCACGCCGGATGGTGTTCAGGCGCTTCAGGACAACCTGAATACCAGCTTCCACATCCAGAACAATGCCACCGCAGCTGAGCAGCACCAGGCGATCCATGACTTTGTGATCGACTCCGATCTCGGCACGACGATGGCCACCGGGCTCGGCAGCACTTACACCAACCGCTATTTTGCCGCTATTTACGCGGGGGACACCACCACCCTGAGCGGGGGCACCATCTACAATGCCCTTTCCAGTGGTATTGGCTACACGGGGCCGGGGCTCGATCTGAGTAAGCAATTCTTTGGTACAGGCGACAGCGGTAACCTGACCATCAACTTCCCGACGGACGGCCAGGCAAATATTTATCAGAAGGCCTACATCCCCACTGTCACGCCTGATCCCAACGGGGAGGGCGATCCGCGCCCCTTTCAGGTGGCCCCACATCTGGGCAGAACCATAGTTGAGTTCAGTGCCCCTTCCTTCGTTATCCCGGTTGCCGGGGGAACGCCGCCGCCGGTGGGTCCTGATTTCTCCAATGTCACTGGTGAGGAATATTTGGTAAACAGCGCCTCCTTTGCCAGTGGCCATACGGACTTCGCCTACAGCAGTGGCCTGCTGTTCGCCATCATGGTTCCCGAGAAATACCAAGACATGCTCTACCGCGCTTCCGAGTTTGGCAACGGTCGCATTGTCATGGGCCACCACTACACGCTCGATGTCATGGGCGGCCGCACCAACGCCATGTACTCCATCGCTCAATACCTTCAGGATGAGGACAATTACAATAGCCTCATGCAGGCGGCGACGGACTTCCGCAGCATCATCGGGGCGGGCGACGGCACTGACATTTTCAGCCAAGGCATCTCCGGATCGGAGCTGGCCGAGGCTCGTGAAATCTACCGCTACCGCATGACTTATGACCTTACGCCCACCCACAGCACCGAGCTTGAGGCAGTCGCCCCCGAGGCATCCGCGATCCTGCTGGAGACACGCTTTCCCTATCTGACGACTCAGCAGCGGCTTGATGTACTCAGCACCACCATGATCGAGTCCGGTGCCCCGCTGGACAACACCGACCCTGAATACGCTGGCTGGTTCCGGCTCAACCTCTTCGATGCCGCCGGCGGCTATGGGTCGCTACAAGGTGACACGACTGTTGTCATGGACGCTTCCCAAGGCGGTTTCCACGCCAAAGACCTATGGAATAACGACATATCCGGCCCGGGTCAGCTCATCAAACAAGGGACCGGCGAGCTGCATCTTTCGGGTGGCAACACCTTTGCTGGCGTCGATGTGCAGGCGGGAAAAATCGTCCTCAGCGGGAGCAACCTGTTCACTGGTGCGAGCAGCGTCGGCGGCTCAGGCAGCGAAGCCAAGCTGGGCGTGAGCGGTTTCCTTGGCGCTCAAGCACTCACGGTGGGCAATCTCGGCACAGTCAACCTTGCGGGCGGCGGCTCTATAATGACCGAAGGCGATATCTCCATTGCCTCCACTGGTCGCATCAATATTCTTGTTTCGGGAAACGATATGCTGGAGGCAGGCGCGGGCGGCAGTGGTAGTGTTGCCGTCGATGGCGACATTACCCTGGCAGTTGGCCCGTTGATGCCCGCTGGGTTGGCCACACCGATCAAGGCGCAGTCCGGCATCACCGGCTCAAAAATTATCGGCGTGGGTGGCCAGTGGAGCGCGTCCCAAAGCGGACTCGTGGTCAGTGATTTCACCCACCTGGTGCTCGATTCAGAGACCAAGGCGGGCAGTCTCACGGGCTTCGACGCTGGCGCCCAGCGATTGGCCGTGGAGCAAACCGCTGGCGAGAGTGAATTCATTATCAGTTTCGGCGAGCCAGTGGGTGTTATCGACATCACCGTCATGGAGCTATCCATTGGCGAAATTGCAGGCGAGACCGTGCTTGGTGCCTACGAAATCGACTCGTCATTATCCGGTGACTTTCTGGGTCTACTTTCCTTTGACGTGGGTGCCGGGGTGGAGTCGGTCAAGATTTATGGCCAGTTGAATGACTCGAGCCCGTGGACAGCCTACGACCCTGATCTCGCTGAATACCTCGATGGCTGGGTGAGCTTTGACATCGACAGGTTTGCGAGCTACGCGGTCACTGGTGTCGTGGTGCCTGAGCCTAGCACATATGCTTTGGTCCTGGGCGGCCTCTGTCTTGGTTCGGTTGTATTCCGCCGCCTACGTCGTGGGTAAGGTGGCTTTCTGCAGACCTGCCTGTCCGCTCTCACTCTGCCTCTTCCGGCAAACTGAACACCTTGAACGCCCCCCAGGGCACACTCCACTTCGAGCGGGGTCTGGAAGCCGGTTTCACCATCGATGATGATGCTCTGTCATCGCCGTTCGTTGGAGAGGACATGAGAAGGCAAGGACTTAGTGGCAATCGGCGGCAACCACAGAGTGTTGCCCTCCAGCTTAGGCAACCTGGTTTATCTCCGATACCGTCAGTTAGCGAATCGCCTTAACTGCGGCGTCGGCGAATCGCGACGGCGAGCAGGGCTGCGCCCCCGAGTAGTGCAGCCACGGTGGACGGCTCTGGAACGGCTGTCAGCGCGATGTTGTCGAAGCGTGGGTTCTCTACGCCGTTGTTGAAATCCGTGAGGATGGTGAATTGCGTGAGGTCGGCCATGAGGTTCGCAAACTCTACATTCGTCGGCGCAATTCCGGTGGTGTCGACTAGCCAGCCGGCACCTGCGGTGAGGTCGATGATCGTCGTCTCCCATTCCCCGAGCGATGGAGAGCTGAGGTCGAAGCGAATCGTCATGCCGTTGCCCGTTAGCTCCACGTCATCGTTGAAGTTCGTTGGCGCGCTGAGGTTGTCGGTTTGCCAATCGAAGGATAACGTCCCGCCCACGTATGCGGATCGATTGCCGAGAAACTTCGCTGGCGCGCTCATGCGGTCAATCCCGCCATTCGCGGCTTCATCGTAGAGGATGTGCCCTCCCGGATTGCCTCCGGTGGCCTGCCAGAGCACCGACGATGCGCTGTCGCCATTACTCTGCGTCCAGCCTTCTGCATCAGTGTCGAATGTGCTGGAGATCGAAGCAGCTTGCCCGCTAGCGCAGGCCAGCGCAAACCCCGCGGAGGAGAGAATCCCGAGTGTCTTCATAAGTGTAGTAGTAGTTAAATGTGTTGATATACCAGCTCGACGCCGATTCGCCAAGGCTAAACCATTTTTCCGGATGGCAGCACGATGCGGAGCGGGGACGCTCGCGCTACCTCAGAGTCGTCGATTGGGGCCATTCCTCTGTAGCGGCTTGTCTAGAGACTGCGCCCTACCTTTTGCCAGTTGGATTGGCCATTTGCCCAATGGGCAAATCAATGGATGCAACGGCACGTTGCCAAATCCGGATGCAACGCATCCGACGGTCCAGCCGGAGGCTGGCCTAGTCCCGGGAGAGGGCGAAGAGGTAGAGCAAATTGGCGAGGCTGCTGACGAAGGCGGCGACGTAGGTGAGGCCGGCGGCGTTGAGCGTCTTGACCACGCCGGGCATTTCATCTTGGCCGACTATGCCGAGCTCACCGAGTTGGACGCGGGCGCGCTTGCTGGCGTCGAATTCGACGGGCAGCGTCACGAGCTGGAATACGGTCAGGATCGCGTAGCAGATGACACCGAGCTTGATGAGCCCAAGGGCGCCGAAGAACAAGCCGCCAATCATCACGAAGGGCAATGCTTGTGACGCCAAGGTGGTAATCGGAATCAAGCTCATGCGGGCCTGCAATGCCTTATAGCCGACCTTGTGTTGAATAGCGTGGCCGGCTTCGTGCGCGGCGACGCCGACTGCGGCGAGGCTGTAGCCGCGATAGTTTTCGCGGGAGAGGGCCAGGCGCTTGTTGGTCGGGTCGTAATGGTCGGTCAGGTGGCCGGGGACTTCGACGATTTCCACGTCGTAGATGTCGGCATTGCGCATGACGGCGTCCGCCGCTTCGCGACCGGAGATACGGCTGCGTGTCGGCACCTTTTTAAATTGGTTGTAGGTGCTGCTGACCTTGCTCTGGGCCCAGAAGCCGAGGATCATGGTCGGAACAATGAGAAGAAGGAAAAGTGTCATGGTTGCTTATTGGTTTGGAAAGGTATTAGCAGAGATGGTTCCAGTCATTCGGTAGGGGCACCATTGCCGCCTAAGGCTTGATTGCAAGCGACTTCGACCGATTTTCGGCACCGGGGCGCGCGGTGGCACAGGTGAGACGATGGTTTCAAAATGACCCACTGGTGTGCCAAATTGTTCCAGTCAATGGGTGTTCGCGGCATAAAGCCTCTCCTACGTGGGGGGCATCCTGTTTGAGCCGCGATCGCGGAAAACCGCCCCTCTATCTGCCAGCGTGATCTTGCTGTCGTCCATGTGGATGATGCTCGCGAGGGCCTCGATGGGGATGTCGGCGAAGCCGTTATCGCGCAAATATTGGCGGCCGCCTTCGAACTGCTTTTCCACGAGGCAGCCGTAGCCGATGGGCGTGGCGCCGGCTTCGCGGACCAGTTGGAGCAGGGCGGCGGACGTCTTGCCGCGCGCCAGGAAATCATCGATCACGAGCACGCGGTCGTCGGCGTGGAGAAACTCTGCCGAGACGACCAGCTCATTGCTCCCGCCTTTGGTGCGGCTTTCGGCCACGGCCATGTAAACGCGGCCCGACATCGTGACCGGCTTTTTCTTGCGCGCGTAAACCACCGGCACGCCGAGCACCTGCGCTGTGAAGACCGCCGGCGCGATGCCGGACACCTCCGCGGTCAGGATGCGCGTCGGACTTTGCGATGCAAAGCGATCGGCAAAGATCTGCCCGAAGGCCTGCATGACCCCGGGCTGAATCTGGTGGTTGATGAGCGCATCGACCTTCAGGATGCCATTGCCCAGGTTGCGGCCTTCGGCGGTGATGAATTCGCGGAGGTGGGCAATGGCGTCGGTCATGGCGTGGGAGAGTGTTTTAAGTATTCAGCGTCGGGCCGTAGGGCTCGCGCTTGCGCGATGCCGCAGTCGCCTAGGCTTGGCGTTAAGCTTTTTCGAGCAGGCCTGCGCGGCGGAGCAGGGCGTCGGAATCCGGGTTGCGGCCCATGAAGTCGCGGAAGAGTTTTTCCGGCGGCTCGCTGTCGCCCTTGGAGAGGATGCACTCGCGGAAGGCGCGGCCGGTTTCCTTGTTGAGCACGCCTTCTTTCTGGAAGCGCGTGAAGCAATCGGCCTCCAGCACCTCGGCCCACTTGTAGGAGTAGTAGCCGCAGGCGTAGCCGGTGGGGCCGGAAAACAGGTGACCAAAGCGGCGCACGATCGAGGGCGGCTTGGTCGCGTATTCGGCGGTGTAGCCATCGAGGATTTCGTCGATCAGCTCGTCGAGGTCGCGCTCGGCCGCGTCGTTGGCGTGGTTGATGTGCAGGTCCAGGTCGAGCTTGCCGAAGGACAGCTGGCGCATCGTGGCCGTGCCTTGCATGTAGTTACGCGCGGCCATCATCTTGTTGTAAAGGTCGTCCGGGATGACTTCGCCGGTTACGTAGTGGCGGGCAAAGAGGTCCAGCGCGCTGCGCTCCCAGCACCAGTTTTCCATGATCTGCGAGGGCAGCTCGACAAAGTCCCAGGCGACGTTGGTGCCGTTGAGCGAGCGGATCTCCACCGTGCCCAGCAGGTGGTGGAGCAGGTGGCCAAACTCGTGGAAAATCGTTTCGACTTCGCGGTGCGTCATCAGCGCGGGCTTGGCGGCGGTGGGTTTGGTCATGTTGCCCGCCATCAAGCCGAGGTGCGGGGCAAAGCCCTTCTTGCGCGGGCCGCCGGTGCGCAGGGCGTTCATCCAGGCGCCGGCGCGCTTGCTTTCGCGCGGGAACCAGTCGGCGTAAAACGAGCCGAGGTGCGTGCCGTCGTCGTCGAGCAAGTCATAGAAGCGGACCTCCGGGTGCCAGACTTCCACGGGCTCGTTGTCGCCGGGTTCGTCGGCATGCTTTTCGGCGCCGGTCTTGGCATCGCGGTAGAAGGTGCTGCGCTTCACGATGCTCACGCCGAAGAGGCGCTCAGTCAGCGCAAAGAGACCATCGATCACGTGGTGCAGCGGGAAGAACGGGCGCAGCTCCTCTTCGTCAAAAGAGAACTCGGCTTGGCGGCGCTTTTCGGCCCAGTAAGTCGTGTCCCACGGCTCCATGAGCGCATCGGGCGCGTCGCCCGTCTGGCCGGACTTAAAGACACGTAGCTCGGCCATCTCGTCGCGGAAGGCGTCCTCCACTTTGTCATGCAAAGTTTCCACAAAGCCCAGGGCGGCCTTGCCGTTCTTGACCATGCGCGGGCCCAGCGTCAGCTCGGCAAAGTCCTTGCGGTCGAGCAGCTCGGCCTTGCGCTGGCGGAGCTTTAAAATCTTGCCGATCAGCGGCGTGTTGTCGTGCTCGGCGGTCTTGCCGATCTGGCTGCTGGCCTCCCATACTTTGCGACGCAAAGCTCCGTTCTCGCAGTATTGCATGACGGGCAGGTAAGACGGCATGTGCAGGGTGATGCGCCACTTCGGCGAGGCTTCGTCGCCATGGCCCTTGGCGGCGGCGTCTTCCTTCATCGCTTCCTTGGCGCTATCGGGGATGCCTGCCAGCTCGGCCTCGTCGTCCACAATCAGCTCCCATGCGTTGGTGGAGTCGAGGACGTTTTCGGAATACTTTTGCGTGAGTTGGGAGAGCTCGGTGGCCAGCTTTTCAAACTCCTCGCGGCGGTCGTTGTGGAGATCGGCGCCGTGGTCCTTAAAGCTGCGCAGCGTGTCCTCAACGAGGCGCGCATGCACGCCGCCGAGTGCCTTGGTTTCCGGCTTTTCGGCAACGGTCTTGAAGACCTGCCACAGCTTTTCGTTGAGGTAGATGCGGGTCGAAAACTCGGACACCTTGGGCAGCATGGCGTTGTAGGCCTTGCGGATCTCGGGCCCTTCGCAAACGCTGGAGAGGTGGTCGGCGTAGCCCCAGGCGCGGGAGAACTCTTCCGCGGCGTCCTCCAGCGCGAGGATGGTGGACTCGTAGGTCGCGGCGTCGGCGTACTGCCCGGCAATGGCGTCGATATTCTTCTGGGCCTTGGTGAGGGCCAGCGTAATGTCCTCCTCAATCAGCTCAGGGTCGAGGCTGCTCCAGGCAACGTGAAAGGACGGGTCGAGAAAAGGGTGCGGCTGTGGTTCGCTCATGGCCCTACAGGACATTCAGCCAGCCCACAAAGTCAATTGCCGATGCGAGCTGTCGCGTGTGGGCGGGGGAACGGAACATTGGGGAGTCTCCTCTATGCCAACTTGGCCACGAGCGAATTTGTATCATGACACTGTTGCTGCCTTCCTTCAGATGGATGAATATTGGGGCGTGTGGTTTTTGTGTCCGTGGCCTGCTTGCCCGGAGTGTGTTGTCGCTCGCATATCTGTAGCTTTCTCAGGGCAATTGGGCTGACCTCTGGCTAGGGAAGCAGCGCGTCCAGCGCTGTTCCAAGCTCTGCGCCTGGCGCACCTTCATCAGGCTCGAAAGCTGGGACTCCGCGCGCCTGCTCATCCCAGTCTTGCGGAGCCGCCACAAATTGGTCACGCCCATCGACGCCGAGCTTGTTCGCGAGGCATTGTTTTAGAGGACGTCTAAAAAGTCTGATCGAGTCGGCGAGATGTATTCGAGGGGCAAAATTTCGGCTTCTGAATCGAGGCGAAACCAGTTTCGTCGAGATGAAGAAATGATATTTTGACCCTCGAAGACGCACTCCGACGAAGACCACTTGAGTTTTTAGACGCCCTCTTAGATCTATCATTGGTTGTCGGCTTGAGCAATGCTGTGCGGTAACTTGATGTTATCTCGAATAACCTGTCGGCTTCATTATCTGGCGATGGTATTGCAGATAGACGTACCAAATCGGGCAATGATTTACCCAGAATTGCGTGTCGTTGATACTCGTCTATCATTACTGTTTGGGAGACCGTAGTTGCATATCGCGTTACCCGCCAAATATGCGTACTACCCAGTAACACCCCGAGAGTCTCACTGAGTCTACTTCATCGGTTGGCTTAGCTTTACCAAGATAGGAGTCTGCCTGCTTAAAGTGTCTGCGGACCTTTGGAGGAGCTGTGCTTATTCATATCGGGTCGGGCAATTGCAGATAGAAATAGCTGATCGCAGCCAGTTACTCGAACCGGCTGTTAGAATTCAAACCCCTGAATGATTACCTATGAATGTTGTGCTTAAACGGCTTTTCGCCGTATCCTATTCGTTCCTCTGGCTATGCTTGGTGTCCACTTCATGCCTCGCTGCGGAGGTAAATATTTCCGGTCCTGACAAAGCATGCGCAGGGCAAACCATCACCGCGACCGCCCACTTCGACTCTCCGGCGGACAACACCATCCTGCGAACTATTGTGCGCCGCGTTTCCGATGGTGCCTACATGCAGGCGATCGACACCACTGTGGTCGCGGGCGGTGGCACGGTGAAGATCGACTGGACGGTGCCGCTCGGCGTAGCCAATGGCGAAGAATACGATTGGCTCGCCTACCTGACGCCCGACAGCTGGAGCAATCGCTATGTCTCAACGGGTTGGACGGAAACGCTGTCAGTTGTCGATGTGACAGTCAGTGGCCCCGAAGAGGCATTTGCCGGGCAGACTGTCGGCATGACGGTGCACTTCAATTCGCCGGCGGATGGCATTATCCTCAGAACCATTGTCCGCCGCGTATCGGACGGCGTGTATGTGGATTTTGCGGACACCCCGGTGGATTCTGGATTGGGAAGCCTGGACCTCGACTTCATTGTTCCCGAGTCCGCTGCCGATGGTCAGCAATACTCATGGCTCGCCTATCTGACGCCAGACAGTTGGGCGAATCGCTATAACTCCACGGGCTGGACTGAAGTCTTAACCGTCAAAGATCTAATGACGTATCCGGCTCCCCTAGGCGCGCCGCTTTCAGCGGACTACACAGTGAGTGTCGATGGCGCCTCGGTGGATGTTTACGCTGGGGCGGAGAACAATGGTTACGCGTATGACTTCTGTTTGTTTGATTTCTCTGACTCGGTGGTTGTGTCAGTTACGTCCAATGTCGCCGTATCCAATCCAGTAATCTTGCCGGAATCTATGGGCATCAGCCCAACGGTGAATGGCAATACCATCACCTTCAGCGTGAGTGATCCGGCGCAGATTACGGTGCTGCCGGATGGAGCCGACACCGATAACGCGCTGCATATCTTTGCGACTGCGCCAGACCTAACCCCGCCGCATCCCAACGACCCGGATGTTCTTTATTATGGGCCTGGCATGTATGCTGAAGTTGGCCGCATCGACCTGATTGATGACCAGACGCTTTATTTGGCCGGCGGCGCCTTTGTGCAAGCGGGCGTCACGATGTTCGATTGTGAAAATGGAACAATCGCTGGGCGCGGCATTTTGGATGGATCGTGCTACGCGAAAAACAGCGGCCCAACGACCTACCCGGTGCATATCAACGGCGCCTTAAACTGCGCGATCGACGGCATCACGATTCGCTCCTCTTGGGCGTGGACTGTGGTTACCTGGAATACGGACGGCCTGCTCATTTCGAATCTGAAAATCTGCAATGGCCACATGACCAACGACGATGGCATTGACATGGTGAACGGCACGGTGAATCAGACCATCGAAAATTGCTTCATCCGCACCGACGATGACTGCATCACCTTTAAGGGCATGAGCGATCTGCGGACCGACCTCGATAACATCGCGATCAACAACTGCGTCTTCTGGGGAGACCGCGCCCGGATATTCCTGCTCGGCCATGAAACGCGGGCCAACAACATGAGCAATATCTCCGTCACGGATTGCGACATCATTCACTACGGCGAGAGTAATCCGGCCTTTCTTATTGAGCCCGGAGAAAACGGAACCGTCGGGCCGAACGTGCTCTTTGAAGATATTCGTGCGATGGCAAATGCCGCCAGCGAGAGCGCGTTCATCTTGGTGCGGCCGACGATTAACCATTGGATGACTGTTCGTCTGCCCGGGCATGTTGATGACGTTACGTTCAAGGGCATCACTTGCACCGGTGAGCATGGGGGGCAGTACATGCTCACGTCTGGTTGGAGCAGCGCCTATCAGGCTGAAAATGTCTCCTTCGAAAACATCAGCATCAACGGCTCTACCGTCACCAGCACGTCGTCTCGAATCGAAGTTGGCCCCGACACGCCCAACTTCTCATTCACGCCTAATGACGGGCTGCCGCCAGCGGGTGAGTATTACCGCATTCGAAATCGTTTAACGAATGAATACCTCTTCCTGGATTACTACAACGATGCCGACATTACTCAGTATGACGCCATGGCCGCTGACGACTTGACGTCGCATTGGAAGCTTGAGGAATACGGCAGTTTTTACCGAGTGGTGAATCGGGTGAGCAGCCGCACTTGGAATCTGGAAAGCCGCTACGAGGGAACCAATCTGGACTATGTAGAAAGCACCTCCATTAAGACGGGCGCGTGGACCTCGCATTGGGCGATTGAAGACTACGACGGCTTCCACGCGCGGATTCACAATCGCTGGGCATCGACTTCCTACCTGCACACCGATGGTCTATTCGGTTATGCCGAATGCGATGTGATCGACGCTAGCGATACGAGCAGCCAATGGATTCTCGAACGCGCAGGCGATGTGCGCATCAACTTCAATGACCACAGCGTGACGTCTTATGGGAGCGGTCAGGATTATGGTTCGTATACGGTTCAAGATGATGGCGCGACCTTGCTGCTCAGCGGCAATGCTTGGAAAAAGATCGATCTCAATTACACCATCACGAGTGATACAGTGCTGGAGTTTGATTACCAGAGCACGGTTGAGGGCGAGATCCAAGGCATTGGTTTCGATGGCGATAACGTGCATGGCCAAAGCCAGGCCTTTGAACTATACGGCACTCAGAATTGGGCGATCCGCGACTATGAAACCTACAGCGGAAATGGGTATCAGCACTACGTCATTCCGATCGGGCAGTATTACACCGGATTCATTCGCTACCTCACGTTCTTGAATGACGACGATGCCAACGTCGGCGCCAACGGCTATTTCTCCAATGTGAGAATCCACTAGCTTTGAAATAAGACGAAAAAACAATGGCTCCACTGATTGTTCACAGTGGAGCCATTTTGTTTAGAGGGATGTGTGTGCCCGCTGATCAATGCCCGCAGATGCAGGCGTATTCCTTAAAGTCGCAGGTGGGGCATTGAGCCAGGTTAATGTTGATGCGCGCCGTCGCGGTCTTGCTCTTTTGGTCAGGCTTCACGCGGAGGATCAGCGGCACGTTGGCGCCGTCGGGCATGGGCTCGGTCGAGACATAAGCGCCGGCGACCTGCTCAAAGCTCAGGCGCGCGGGCTTGCTGCGATCACCGCCGATGGCCGATACCGTGGCACCATCATGCGCCATTGGCTTGAGCTCGTCATTGAGGAAGGTCACACGCACCTTGCGGTCGTCCTGAATGAACAGCTCAAAGTGCGGCTCGGTTGCTTCAACGACCTTGCCGCCATTGGGGCCGGCCTTCGCCTGCTCATGGCTGTGGCCATGATCGCCATGCCCGTGATCACCGTGGTCGTGGTCATGGTCGTGGTCATGGTCGTGTTGTGCGTTTACATTGATTGCGCCGCAAAGCGCAAACGCAAGTAGGAGGATTTTGGTTTTCATAATGTGTTTCATTTTCGTTGTTGGCTTTTAAGTTATTCGCTGGCGCTGGAACCGCGTTCGATGGATTTCTGGGCCGCCTTTTCATAGAATGCATAGAAGATCGACGGCGTGATGAGCAGCCCCAGCGCAGTGCTGGTGGCCAGCCCGCCGAGGATCACAATCGCAATCGGGTTGAGGATTTCCTTGCCGGGATCATCCGCTGCGAGCACGAGCGGCAGTAGCGCCAAGCCAGCGGAGATGGCCGTCATGAGAATCGGCAACAAGCGCTCTTCCGCGCCGCGCATCGCGAGCTCCTTCGAGAACGCCATGCCCTCCTGCCGCATCAGGTGCAGGTAGTGCGCGAGCAGCATGATGTTGTTGCGCGCGGCAATGCCACTCACCGCGATGAAGCCCACCAGTGTCGCAATGCTGATGTTGTTCAGCGTAAGCGACGTCAGCAAGACGCCGCCCACCAGCGACACCGGCACGATGCTAAACACCAGCAGCACAAACGCAAAGCTGCGGAAGTAACTGTAGAGCAAAACGCCAATCACGAGCACCACCAGCAGCGACGACAGTAGGATTGTGCGCTTAGCGTCGGCTTGCGCTTGATACTCGCCTTCGAAGTTCAGCGAATAGCCACTGGGCAACTTCACTTCTTCGCTTACTTTGCGTTGCAAAGTTTCCACGAGCGCATTCAGGTCGTTGCTCGTTGGGTTGATCGACACCACGAAGCGCCGCAGCGTATTCTCGCGCAGGATGGTGTTGGGGCCCGTCGCGTAACGCAGGTTCGCCACGTAGCTGAGCGGAATGCGTTGACCGCTTTGCGTGTCGATATACATGCGCTCAAGGCGCTCGGGCGATTCGCGCCAATCAATCGGCAAACGCACGACCAGATCGAACACGCGTTGCCCGGAGTAAACCTCCGCCACGGCCTCGCCGCCAATCATCGCGGAGAGCTGCTCATTGAGCGCGCCTGGCGTCACGCCATAAGCCAGCGCCCGTTGGCGGTCCACTTCGATGCGTAGTTGCGGGATGGGCGCCTGCTGCTCGATGCGGGCTTCTTCGAGCCCGGGAATGCCGCGCGCGATCTCGGCGACGTCGGTGCCCAGCTTGCGCAGCTCTTCGAGGTCGGGCCCGTAGATCTTAATCGCGATCTTCGCCGAGACGCCGCTGAGCATGTGGCCGATGCGGTCCGCGAGCGGTGTGCTCATCGCGCTGAAGGTGCCGGGGATGCTGCGCATGGTGGCGCGCATTTCTTCCATCACTTCATCACGCGGTCGGTCAAATTCTTCGATGAACTCGATGTCGAACTCCACTGTCGAAACCGGCACCACGTGGTCGCCATTTTCCGCGCGCCCCACACGATAGCCCACAGTGCGAATCTCCGGAATCTGAATCAGTAGATCCGTCGCCACGTCGGCCACTTCGGTGGTTTGCTTCAGCGAGGTGCCGGGCGACATCGTGGTCGCAATCAACGCCGTCGGTTCACGGAACGCCGGCAGGAAGTTGCCTGACATCTTGGAGAGCGCAACGCCGGCCACCGCAATTAGCACCAGGGTGCCGGCGATGACGAGTAACGGTTGCGCCAAGGCCATGCGTAGCGCCGTCGCGCGGAAGAGCCCCTTCACGCCGCGCTCGATGAACGTGCCTTCGTGCGCGCGGCCACCGGGCTTCGGGTTGAGCAGGAACGAGCTCAGCACCGGAATCACCGTGAGCGATACCAGGAACGACGCGGCCATGCTAACGATCGTCGCGATGGCAATGGGCTGGAACAAACGCCCCTCTAATCCGGTTAGCGCCATGAGCGGCAGGAACACGAGTATGATCAGCACCGTAGCGTAAAAGATCGAAGAGCGCACCTCGGCCGAGGCGCGCGCAATGACTTCTAGCTTCGGCAACGGTGTCGACTTGCCCGCGTTTTCACGCAGGCGGCGGAACACGTTCTCCACGTCGACAATGGCGTCGTCCACCACCATGCCGATCGCCACTGCGAGCCCGCCCAAGGTCATCGAGTTAACGGACAACTGCATCCAGTCGAACACCAGCACCGTGATGCCGAGCGAGAGCGGAATCGCGGTCAGTGTAATCAGCGTGATGCGCAAGTTGAGCAGGAACAACAGCAGCACAATCGCCACCATGATCGCCCCGTCGCGCAGCGCTTCCTCGAGGTTATGAATCGACAGGTTGATGAACTCCGACTGCCGGTATACGCTCACCAGCTCCACGCCCTCGGGCAGCGTTTCCTGCATTTGGGCAATGGCGTCTTCGAGCTCGTCGGTCAGCGTCAGTGTGCTGAACCCGGGCGCTTTGGTCACGCTCAGGATCACGCCGCGCCGACTCATCTCGCCGTCGGCAAAGTCACGCGTGGCGAGGCCCGCGTCGCCGCGCATTGGCTGCACATCCCACACGACCGTCGCCACATCGCGCAGGCGGATGGGCCGGTCTTTCTCGTGGACAACGACGGTGTCGGCAATCGCATCGAGGTCGGTGGTCATAGCTAGGTTGCGCACCATGATCTCCTCGGGCCGCTCCGTTAAAAAGCCGCCCGTGGTGTTGCTCACTGCATTGGTCGCCGCCTCGCGAATCTGCTCATAGCTGATGCCAAGCGCGAGCATGCGGTCGGGATTGGGCTGCACTTGGATCTGCGCCACGCCGCCGCCCATCGCGAGCACTTCGGCCACGCCGGGGATCGCCTGTAGGCGGCGCGCCACGGTCCAGTCGGCGAGCGTGCGCAGGTCGCGCGGTGCCATGTCGCCCGTCTTGTCGACGACGCCCACGAGCATGATGTTGCCCATCAGTGAGGCGACCGGCGTCATGTAGGGTGTCACGCCTTCGGGCAGCTGCTCCTGCACATTGGCCAAGCGCTCCTGCACAAACTGCCGCGCGCGGTAGATGTCCGTGCCCCACTCGAATTCGACAAATGCCAGCGACAGGCCAATGTCGTTCACGGTTCGCAGACGCGTCACGTGGTTCACGCCCATCAGCGCATTTTCGAGGGGGATCGTCACCAGCGTTTCGACTTCCTCGGGCGAGTAGCCGGGCGCTTCGGTGAGGATGGTCACGGTGGGTTTGGTTAAGTCGGGTAAGACCTCCACGGGGAGTTCCTGCGTGGTGCGCCAGGCAAAGACGAGCACCACGATAGCGGCCACGAGGATGATGACTCGTTGCCCCAGCGAAAAACGTATCAGCCGATCAAGCATTGCTGCCCTCCGACTTCGTTCGCTTTGCATTCCAAAGTAACTGCGCCAGCACGAGCGCGAGCAGCGTCGCTACGCCAGCATAAATCATCAGCGGTAGCGAGATTCCGCCGCTTTGCGCATTCGGGTCAATGCCCGCTGCGCGCATCGCTGCTTCTTCTTTGGCGCGTGCGTTGGCCGCCCGTTGCTCGGGCGTCATCTCGGAGCCGTCTTCGTTGTGCTCATGGCCATGCGCGGCATCGAGCGCTTCCTTGAGCGACATGCCGGAACCGGCGCCCGCAAAGCTCAGCCCATAGGAGCCGCGCGTCACGACTTCGTCGCCGGGAAACACGCCTCTGATCACTTCCACACGCTGCTCGTTTTCTTCGCCGAGCACCACGGGGGATTTGATAAACGCATGGTCCAGGCCAAAGTCTTTCACGAACACATAGCGGTTGCTCGGATCGCCCTGCACGGCGCTGCGCGGCACGGAGAGCACGAACTCGCGCTCGTCCACGACGATGGAAAACTCCGCGCGCATGCCCGGGCGCATACGCCCCTCGGGGTTCTCGATAACAAAGATGCCTTCCACCGTGCCCGCCTGCCGATCCGCGCTCACGCCAAAGCGCGCCAGCTTGGCCTCGATCCATTGCTCGCCGAGCGAGGGCACGTGAATGCGCGCCACATCGCCCACGTGCACCTGCGCGGCTTCCTGCTCGGGAATCTGCGCCACGGCCCACAGTGTGGATTGGTCGGAGATGTCCATCAACTCCTGCGATGGCTCCACCGGCTGCCCCAGGCGCACATGCGACGCCACTACGAGCCCCGACTGCGGCGCGTAGAGCTTCACGGTCGGCGGCGGGTCGCCCAGCTGGCGACTCTCCACAATGGCGACTAACTGGTCCTTCTCGACCACGTCGCCCTCGAACGCATCGAGCTCAACGACGCGCCCCGCAATGCGCGAAGAGACCACCGACCGGTTGGCGGGTATTTCTTCAATGCGTCCAATCGTGAAGATAGTCGTTTCAAAGGTTTCCTCGTCGGCCACCACTGTTTCGATGCGGAGGTTCTGCACCCCTGCCTCGTCGAGGATCACGGTGTTGTCCGCCCGACTTTGGGCAAAGGCCGTCGGCGCGAGCGCGCCAGCAGTCAGCGTGAGGATGGATGTCGTGAGTATCTTGAAAGTCATTTTTAGTTTCATTGCAGATAACTTTGCATCGCAAAGCTTAATCTTTTTGAGGTAGCATTCGTTATCCCTAGCGAGCAGTTTCAGTCTGCTGGTTCTAATCCCTCTGTCAAAGGTAGGGGGGCTCGTCTCGATCCGCACTGCGTTACGAATCATAATCGGGGCATAAAGCCCCTCCCACGGCTTTTTCTTTAACAGTGGGAGCCCCTCCCACAGTTTCTTCCTTAACTGTGGGAGCGGCTTTATGCCGCGATACCCTGCACCTATGGCGGTTTTCGAGGACGCCCTAGTTGGATTAGACTTTGCAATGCAAAGTTTCCTCGCATTCCTCTTGGTGCCCTTCGTGCCTCCGTGAGAGGCTACCAACCCTGCTGGTCTTTGCTTAGCCCTACTCATCACCCACCTCCTCTTCTACGGCCATTGCCGTCACATTGCTCGCGGTGATGTAGCGCCACTGCGTCAGCAAGTCCTGCCGCTCGGTCTCCAGCAGCGCGCGGTCTAGACGCAGCTCCAAGAGACGTTCCTGCGCGCGGAAAACAGTCGTTAAATCGATTTGCCCAATGGCGTAGGCGTCTTCGAGTTGGCGCAGGTTGTCGGTCGCCTGGTTCATGACGGCCGTGTCGTAGTCGGCGATTTGCTCATCGACTTCAGCGTATTCTTCGCGCATCTCGGCCGCTTCGTTTTGCAAACGAAAGCCCAGCGCACCGGCCTCGGCTTGAAGCTGGCGTTCGCGGGCGCGACGGCTGATTACTTCGCCGCGGTTTTGACTGTGCAGGGGCAAGGGAATTGAGAGGCCGATGCCGATGAACTGCTCACGTTCGGCTCCCACGTAGACGTTGTTCGTCAGTGGGTCTTGGATGGCGTTGTTGGCCAGACCGTTTTCATAGAAAACCTCGACGGCAATGTCCTGCCAGCGCTCGGCTTGAGCGAGGGCGGTGTGCTCGTTGGCAATGTCGGCCAGCTGTTGACGCAGTTGATACGCCGGGTGGCCGTCCAGTTGGGCTTGGCGAAACTCGGGTAGCGTGTGGGGCTGGGCATCCGCCGCGTCCGGCTGGATCTCGATGCCCTGGTCGAGCTCCAGTCCGAGCAGTTCGCGCAGGTGGACGAGCTGTCCGAAACGCTGACGCTCCAGCTGGAAGACCTTCTGCTTCAGTGCCGCCATGGACACCTTGATCTGGCCCCGGTCGAGCGTCGATGCCTCGGCGCGGTCGATCTTCTTTTGCAGGAAGGCGGCGAACTTCTGGTTGAGGTCGATTTGCTCCTGGTAGAGCGTGAGTTCGGTGTCGATGAACGCCACGCGGTCGAAGATCTGCTCGACCTCGTAGGCCAGCAGGCGCTCGGCGTCGCGGATTTCGAGCTCGGCCAGCTGCACTTCCAGCGAGGCAATGTTGCGCAGCCGCCGCAAGCGGTCGGTTACGGGGAAGCGCTGCTCCAGCCCAACGGACCACGTGTATTCGCCTTCGTTGCTGAAGGCGAAGTCCGAGGCGCCGGAGAGGTTGAGCGACGGGTTACTCCACGCGCCGGCGTCGATGGTGCGCGCCGACGCCCGTTGGATGCTGTAGCGGGCCGCCAGCAGGCCGCGGTTGCCATAGAGCGCGCGCTGGACGGCGCTGTCGCGGTCGACGGTGAGTGGGGGCGGTTCTTGGGCGTGTAATTGGGCCGCACACGCAGCGGCTAGGAAAATGAAAATGCGAAACATAAAAATCTGATCGGTTACGGGTGACGCGTCCACACGGACGCCGAATGCCCCAGCGCAAAGCCGAGGCGTGACCAATCAGATTTCTTTAGTTGCGCAGCACGCTCTGCGCGATGGATACGTGGACGTGCGGTCCGACAATGGGCGGCGCGCGCGTGGGCTGCAGCTCGGCAAAGCAGGCCGAGGGCTTGGGCAGCAGAAGGTCGGCCTGCTCAACGGGCAGGGACATGCCGGTAAAGGCTTTGAGCGCCTTGGCGTGGTCCGCCGCAAAGTCGAGGTCGAGCCCGTCGATCTGCAGGTCCACGCAATCTGTATCGCGTTGGACTTCGCAGCAGGGCTGCTCGCTCTCGCAGACGGACACCGGCTCAGCGATCACGGCCTCATGCTCATCCGTCGGCGCATGCAGCTCTCCGCTCGTATGCAAGCAAAGCAGCAACGACCCATCCGCCGCCGACAAACACACGACGGCGGCCAGTAGGAAATAGATCCATGCTGTTAGGCGCTGCTTCACGAACTCCTCAGGATGTGATTGAACGACAGCGGATCAAGCGGAAAGTTCCGGGTTGGGGGTGGTCCCATATTTATGAGCCTCAGAAGAGCATTTGACTGTGGCTTTCATTTCGTCCTGGGGTAATTTCCATGTCTCTATTTGGATGATTTGCAGTCTTGCTCTATGGTAGTTGTAATGCATATTGACCAATGTTATCTTTTGATAACAATGACGCGCTGCGCTTAGTCATCTTTAATGGAAAGTAAGGCTAATGTTGTTCTCTGTTCCCTTCAATAGACACAGTCTTGGCTTAGATTTCTGCCTGGCCTTCTTTGATTATCCACTCTAAACCCCCCTTTATGAAAGTGAGAGCACTTGATTTATTTTGTGGCGCTGGCGGTAGTAGTTGGGGAGCGAGGGAAGCTGGTGTGGAAATTGTCGCTGCGTTCGATTTGTGGCCGTTGGCAGGCGAAGCGCATAGAATTAACTTTCCAGAATCAGCCTTCATCGAGGGACGGCTAGAGGATCAGGATTTGAAAACGTTGGTTAAGCAATTCGGAGAGATTGACTTAATATTGGCATCTCCTGAATGTACTAACCACAGCCCTGCAAAAGGCAATAAGCCCAGGTGTGAAGAGAGTAAAGGCACCGCTTTTCAGGTGGTCCGATTTGCGAAAGCTTTTAAGCCTAGGTGGCTAATCATTGAGAATGTCGTAAATATGCGTAAATGGACGCGATATGGCGAATTTAAGGAGGAGCTAGAACGGTTGGGCTACAATTTGCATGAGCAAGTGCTAAATTCAGCACATTTTGCGGTTCCACAGTCTAGGCGCCGCTTATTTCTGCTCGCTGATCAAGTAGGCAGGCCGCCTGTGATTAAACCAAGAAAGATGGCGCAGAAGAAGGTCGTCGATTTGGTTGATTTGAATGGTTCATATCGTTGGTCACCACTAAGGAGTCCGAGGCGTGCCAAGGCGACTTTGGAGAGAGCAGATCGTGGTATTGCAGAGCTTGGGAAGGAGAAGCCGTTTTTATTAGTGTATTATGGTACTGATGGTTGTGGGGGGTGGCAAAAGCTTGAGCGACCTCTTCGTACTATAACTACAGTTGATCGGTTTGCCATCGTTAAGCCTGACAAGATACATGGGCACGTAATGCGTATGCTTCAGGTGCCTGAATTACAGGCAGCGATGGGAATGCCCAAGCAAATGAAACTGGAATCGGGAACGCGTAGAGATCGGATAAAAATGATCGGCAATGCTGTCTGTCCACCTGTCATGAAGAATGTAGTTAAAACTCTTACCTCGAAAGGTGTTATGTAATGACTAAAGATACCGGATCAACTCTTAGGCCTCGCGCCCGATTGCTGCGTACTCTCGGAGAGGAACTGATTAGTAGTGAGGTTGTGGCTATTATTGAATTGGTTAAGAATTCATATGATGCAGATGCAGATCGGGTACTAGTTAAATTTAATGGGCCTCTGGAAAAGGGGGTAGGAAGCATCGAGGTTATCGATAATGGGCATGGCATGGACCTTGAGACAGTTAGGACGGTTTGGATGGAGCCATCGACGCCGTCAAAGCGTGGTAAGGGTGGTAGTCGAAGGTCAGATAGATATAAGCGTCGTTATCTTGGGGAGAAAGGCATTGGACGATTTGCCTCCTCTCGTTTGGCGGAGCAACTAGAGGTTATTACTAGGCGCAAAGGCGCATCTACTGAAGTATACGGTTTGTTCGATTGGGGCCAATTTGATGATGATTCCAAGTATTTGGATGAAATTATCATGTTATGGGATGAGCGAAATCCAACTGATATTGTGCCTGAAGGGGATTTTGATTGCTTATGGGGATCTGATAGGAAATTGCCGCCATCCCGTGACCGGACACACGGAACTATTTTGCGTATGTCGGGTTTGAAGCAGAAATGGGAGGCTAAGCATTTTGAGGAGTTGAGGCGCGGTTTGGCGCGACTAGTTTCACCGCAGCATGCTAGAGCGGCCAAAGAAAATAAAGATCCCGGTTTTCATGTAGAGCTAGATGCTACTGAAGAGTATTCTGAATTCAGCGCGCCTATTGAGCCGCCTGCAATTCTTCGCCACCCGCACTATATCATTAAAGGATCGGTGAATGAAGATGGTATTTTTAGTGCAAAATATCGAGTATTGTCTGAAGGTGCCGACCATGTTGTTAAATCTGTGTTGGCTAGGGTGCCAAACCGAAGGGGGCGGTATGAACTTCGTGAACTTGCTTCTGGTGCAGATGAGGGATTAGAGGATAGTAGAGGTCTGTCTTGTGGGCCAATTGAATTGGAGCTTCGAATTTGGGACCGAGATGAGCTTGGAAACGTAGTGCAGAAGACTCAATCAACCATAACGGATATTCGAACTGATCTAGATGCAGTTGCGGGTGTGAATATTTATCGTGATGGTTTTCGGGTACTTCCTTACGGGGAGCCTAGAGACGACTGGCTTCGATTGGATCTCCGGCGTGTGCAGAATCCTACCATGAGGCTATCAAATAATCAGATTTATGGCGTTATACAGATATCCGCTGATGCAAACCCAGGGCTTCGGGACCAATCAAATCGTGAAGGTTTGGATGAGAATCAGGCACTCGAAGATTTGCGTGATGTATTATATTATGCATTGAGTAATTTGGAGGCGCTCCGTTACGGTGCGCGACCACGATCTGTTGCTAAGTCAAGTCGCCCAGTTGGTGGTCTGTTTTCGCAGGTGGATTTGGAGCCACTATCCAATTATATTTCAGAGAATTATAAAGGCGATAAACAAGTTGAAAAGCTAGTTCAGCAAACGGAAAGAGCGATAGATACTCAGTTAAAGGAAATTCAGACGGTTCTTGCTCGGTATCAGCGTTTGGCAACTTTGGGCCAGTTAATAGATCATGTTCTTCACGAGGGTCGACAGCCAATAGCTGCTATAAACAATGAGACTGCCCTTGGCTTATTGGATATCGATCATAAAGAAAAATACAATGATGAGCTAGTGCCTCGGCTGCAGGGGCGATTTAATAGAATTCAGAAACAGGGAGATGTATTATCAATCGCTTTCAAGCGAATGGAGCCATTCGGTGGTCGTCGTAGAGGACGCCCTGTTCAGCTCTATTTAGAAGACATTATCAAGGATGCCTTCTCAGTTTTTGAAGACGATTTAAGACGTTTGAACGTAAAGACCGCAATTCCCAGATCTCAGACACTAGTGCGGGTTGATCAGGCTGAAATCCAGGAGGTCTTTATTAATTTATTGCAGAATAGTTTGTATTGGATTGAGCAAACGAATGAGCATAAGCGTGAGATTAAGATTGGTATAGCCCGCATATCTCCAAATCAAGTCGACATTACTTTCTCAGACAGTGGCCCTGGCGTTCCTGTTGCAAATCGTGATCGTATTTTTGACCCTTATTTTTCGACAAAACCAGAGGGCGTTGGATTGGGCTTGGCAATAGTTGGTGAAATTGTCACAGATTACTATTCCGGTAAACTTGAACTATTGGATCATGGCCCATTGAAAGGGGCGAACTTTTTGATTAGCTTGAGGAAACGAGTATGAGCAGGGATAGGGGGATTGAGTGGCATTTTCTAGTCATAGAGGATGACGAAGAGATATCTACGCAAGTTGAGCAGATTCTCGAGACATGCATCGAGGCTCCAGATTCAGTTAAAGTAGATGTCCACGATTCTTTTGAGGATGCGCGCCATAAGCTTTCTACTGGAAAGTATGATGTAATAATTCTCGATTTAAAGGATGAAGCTGATCAATACCCGGAGGTTGATGAAGAACCCGCTGGAATCTACGTCTTTAACGAATTGAAGAAGACTAGGTTTACTCCCGTAGTATTCTATACTGCATTGGCTCATAAAGTCAGATCGGAGGAGACTACCTTTGTAAGAGTCGTGGAGAAAACGGAAGGTGTGGCCAAATTGAAGCAGGAAGTATTGGCAGTCATGGAGACTCGGCTACCTGTCTTATCAAGGCGCGTAGAAGAAATTCAGAGAGGCTACATGTGGGATTTTGTTAGCAAAAATTGGTCTGAATTCGAAACTCCAGATGAGCACGCTGATTTTGCGTATTTGCTGGCTCGAAGGTTGGCGTTATCTCTTCAGCGCGAAGCCAGAAAAATGGCGCGAACTATGGGAGGGCGTTCGATAACTCTAGCTGATCCCAATAATGTTCACCCTATGGAGCTCTATGTTCGCCCGCCTATCAGCCAGAAGCGACTGGCGGGAGATATTCTTAAGGGAAGTATTAATGGAGCAGACCATTCTACTTACTGGCTAGTGCTAACGCCATCATGCGATTTCGAGCAAGCAGGTAGGCTTGAAGGTGTTATCGTGGCAGAATGTATCCCGCTGGAAAGTGCGCCCGAGTATGTTAATTGGAGAGCGAAGAACGATGGTGCTGAAGGTGCGCTAAAGTCTTT
The DNA here is from genome assembly GCA_031296935.1 of Cerasicoccus maritimus. GTDB lineage: Bacteria > Verrucomicrobiota > Verrucomicrobiia > Opitutales > Cerasicoccaceae > Cerasicoccus > Cerasicoccus maritimus. The sequence goes on along the minus strand of JAVDPD010000012.1, from coordinate 35,173 downwards.
AATCGGAGACAATAGGCAAGATATGCAGTCCGAGAGGTATAAATTTCTTCCCGGAACTTATTTTCTACCCAATCTTATAGTTGATTTTCAACGATTGCAGTCTGTATCGCCTGCAGTCATTGATAGTCTTGAGGTTGTTTCCTCCTTAGATAGTCCATTTGCGGAAGCTGTCTTAGCTCGGTTCTCTAGGTATTTTGGGCGTCTTGGAACGCCTGATATCGATAAACGGGTGATTTTAAGTAGGTTGAGCTCAGCGTTAGAGCGTGAACAGGCCACCTAATCACATATGTTGAAAGCTCCTCTTTCTAGCATTCCTGACAGTGAATTGATCGCGCTTCGTGCTCTTCTAAGAGTTGAAATGCGTCGACGTGGTATAGCAGACAATGTAGGTGCTGTGGGTGAGCAACTTGCAATTGAGCACTTTAAGAAAACCTCGGGATTGCCAAAGTTGCAGCTAGCTCCTCCTGGCACGAAAAATGTAGATGCTCTATCTAGAAATGGTGACCGTTTTTCAATCAAGACCGTCTGTGAGGGATCAAAGACCGGTACGATTTATCCTGACAGCGATGATGAAACTAGGCAGTTGTTTGAGTGTATATTGATTGTTTTACTCGATAAAGACTGGAGCCTCAAAGCTATCTACCAATTCAGTTGGTCGCAGTTCGTGGAATCGCGTTCATGGGACAAGAGAATGAATGCATGGTATCTGGCTGTTTCCCGACGGACTTTAGAAGCTTCAGTAGCAGTTTTTTCTACTTGAGAGCTTTTGGATTTTAGTAGTGAAGTCCATTTTCTATCTGTAAAGAGACCTATCCCCGTAGTTTTGCGGAAGGGGTGTTGCGGGGAGCGAGAGGTGGAAGATCGATGCCTTTGATACTGGGCACCCTCCGGTGGGTTAGGATTGGGGGAGGGGCAAAACCCACACTAGTGTTCTCAAAAAGAACCGCTGCTGTACTGGAGCAACAACAGTGGCTGTACTTGGTCGATAACCGATGCTGTACTGGGGAAAGAACCGAGCGGTTCTTTTTGAGTTTCCTACGTAGGCTTTTCGGAAACAACCGTATAGGGTTTTTGAAAACAACCGAGTAGGCTTTTGCGAGTTTCCTACGTAGGCTTTTTCGGGGTGTGGGTCGGCGGGATGGAGTCTTTGTAGAAGCGGCAAGATGCCGCTTCTACTTGGTCCGGCGGGCACAAAAAAACGCCCCCGCCGGTGAGGGCGGAGGCGTTGTGGGGCGGGCATGGTCTGCCGGGTTGGGGGTGGCAGGTGGCGGCGCGCGTTGGGGGGGCGGTTAGGCGGCGCGGGCCTCGGTGGAGAGGATGGCGTCGAGTGTGCCGGAGCGGATGTCGTTGGTGCGGAGGGCGCGGGTGCGGATGACGACCTTGTAGTCGGCGCCGGCTTCGAGCTCGGGCGGGATGAGGAACGTGAGCTCCTGCGGATCGTTGCGGGTGATTTCATCCGCGCGGGTTTCGACGTTGCTGGGCTGGTGGATGAAGAACACGCCTTCGTCCGGCTGGTCCTCATTAAACTTCAGGCGCTTGCCTTTGATGATGGCGTTGCGGCCGGGCGTGAGCGTGGCGCTGTCCTGGCCGGACCCCTTGTCGATGAGGCGGTAGAGGCGCGGGGCGCGGTCGACCGTCTCGATCTTTTCCGGGACGACGGAGCCCTGGATACGTTTGCGGAACGGCTGCCCGGCCACGGCGTGGAGGTAGAGCTCGTGTCGGTCGGCATCGTAGGCGTCGTGCTCGTCAACGAACTTGCCGCGAATGCCGAACCACAGGCGAACGATGCCGCCGAGGTTGACGCTGCGACCAGCGAGCAGTTGATGCTCGACGACGCGCAGCAGCTCGGTGACGACGGCGCGGATGTCGGCCTCGGTCACGGTGGAGCCGAGGAGCTTCATCTGCTTGATGATCTCTTCGATCTCCACGGCGCGAGAGGGCGTCATCGTGGCCATGTAGGCATCGCCGTTGAGCGGGTTTTGGTGGAGGGTGTATTTGAGGGTGTTTGTTTGCATTTTCTTACTCTGTTTCTTGTTTTTATGTTTAGTTGTTTGTTTGAGTTGGTGTCCCAAGGGCGGGCGCCTTCGCCCGAGTGACGTGCTCATATTATCAAAAGGCGTGGGAACGGTCAATGGCTCGGCTGGCTACACAGGCTCGGTTGGCTCAGTTGGCTCGGTGGGGCACTTTTGCGATATTATGTCTACATTTTGGTGCCAGTGAGAGCTGCTCGCTCGTAGTGAAAGCCACTGACTAATAGTGAGTGGCTCTGACTAGCAGCGAAGCGGGGCTGCGGAGGCGGGAAAGTGGGGTGGTGGAAAAAACTTTTTTGAAAAAAGTTTTGGGAAAGCGGGGATTGGGACGGTTGGGGAAGCGTGGGGCCAGCGAGACGTTGGGATTAACCGCAGAGAACGCCGAGAGCGCGGAGGTGCGATACGCTTAGGGCTTGGAGGGGAGGGTTTTGAACAGAAGATAGCGAAGAGAGCAAAGCCAGCGATGCAGCTTATATAATAGGAAGAGCGCCAAGAGCAGGAAGCTTTGGAGGCGAGGAGGATACCGTTTCGCCGGGAGCGTAGTTGAGGCAGCCAGCAACAAGCCCGCCAGTCAGAATAGACTGAGTTTCATGGCGTGAAAGGTTGTCTATTATTGATGCAGGTAAATGTCCGGCTTGCCCCAGCCGGGGGCGCGGCCTTCGGCGTCGAGTGGCTCGCGGATGAATGACATCGCAGCGGCCATCGTTTCCAAAGATCGGTAGGCAGGCGGGTTGGGCGGGGCACCGTATTCGCCTTGGCCACCTCGGATCACGCGGAAGCTTTCGTAGCTGCCGTCGAAGGAGTCGAACAGCTTGACCTCGCCACGGGGCAGATCGACATCGGGTGTCCATTTCCAGTCCCACTGTTTGGCTTGGTGGTCAACGTTGTGGCGGAGGAATCCGCGTGGGCGACCACTCGCCATAGCCATGCCGTTGAACGTTCGGTTGGCGCCGGCTTGTTTGCCGCCGAGGTTTATCATGATGTTGCCGGGCCCGTTGTTGGGCGAGTAGATGAAGCGTAGGTCGGCTTCCTGCCAAACCTCGGATGAGTCTTCGCCGGGACCGTCGATGTAGAGCGTGTGCCACTGGTCGTCCTGCGGATACATGTCGCGCCAGAAGTTCTCGGGCGTGCCCGGGATGTTGCTTTGTAAATTGCGGTGGAAGCTATCATTGCGCTGACTCGAGAACGAGCGGAACGCATTGGCGTGCACCGAGTCCATACCGGTTTGGCAGATGACCCACTGGCCGTTGATCAGCTCGCTGATGCGGTAGCCGTTGCTCGGGTTCATCCACACGTAAAGCGTGTTGGCGTCCGTGAGATCACTGGTGTCAGGCGCCTGGTCTGCGGTGATGTAGCGAATCTTGCGCAAGCCTTCCTCGCGGTATTTGCGGGTGAGGAGCATGGTGGGATAGCCGACCTCTGCGCAGACTTGGAAGTAGGGCGTGAGGATCTGCATTGAGAGGTGGTCGCCGTCCTGGAAGGTGTCTTCTGTTTCAATTTCGCTAAGGATTTCCTCGCCGTTGTAGAGGCGGTAGCGCGCGGTATCGCGTTCGGTCAGGACGACTTCATAGCGCTTGCTGCCGTCGCTCTCGCTGATGATCTCGCGCAGCGTGCCAGGCGTGCCGACGGAGCCAAACTTGATGTGGAGCAGGAAGCCGTCGTCGGGTGAACCTTCGCGCCAGGGGGTGTCGAGAGTTTGCGGCGCAGCCTGAACCGGCGTTGCTTTTAACTCGTCAAAGAAGCTGCCCTTGCGCGACGGGTCGCCGAGGAACGTCGCGAGGTCGGTGGGCATGGGCGCGATCTTTGCCAGTTCGCTTTTGGGCGTCAGGCGATCTGCGCCGCCGGGCGACTTTTCCCAGTGTGGCATGGGCGCATAATCGAGTGGCTCGACAAAGCCTTCGAGCAGCTTGTCGCCCGCGTGGGCAGTCTTTGAGAAATCGGCTTCGTAGCTTTGGTCCCATGCGCCGGTAAAGGTGATGGGATTTTCGTAAACGTCCGTGATGGTCGTGGCGTTGGCGCGCCAGCCTTCGCGGGCCGCGGCGTCGGGGCGCGCGTCGATCTGTTGCTTAAAGACGGCGGGCTGGCGGTCGAGGTGCGTGCGCACGTAGGCGTTCTCCGAGTTGATCATTTCGTAGAACGGAAAATGCAGGCTGCCGCCGATGCCGCTGCCCTCCACGAGGTAGCCGTAGTGTGCGTTGTTGTTGTGATCCCAGCGCTCGAGGAATGCGTTGCCGAAGACGCCGAGATTGGTGATGTAGTTATCGTCGCGCGCCTTGGGATCGCTCAGGGCAAAGTCCTTGTCCGGCCCGATCGTCTTGAGGCCGCGATGGCCAGCGGGCATGAGGTTTTGGAAGATGTTCCAGTAGATGTAGCTGTCCTCGTAGGAGTCGCCATCGATGATGAAGTTCTGCGTGGCGCCACCGATTTCGTGCCATGCGGCGGGCCAGTTGTGACGGCCGAATTGAGAGAAGTTCGAGAAGACGATGATGGACTGCGGGTCGCGGTCGGTGAGGTTCGACTGGCTCTGGAATTCGTCGGTGTGCAGGTTGGCACCGAGGTGTCCGCTCGTGTCGCTGCGGTTGGGGAAACCACTCGCGCCGGCAAAGTGATTGTAGGCCACGATGATATCCACCCAACTGCCATACATTTGCACGGCGTCGTAGCCGCGCTCCTGCCAATTGCGTGCGATGATGACATTGGTCAGCTTGCTGGGGCCACCGGTGGAAAAGCCCGCACCGACGCCAGAGATGATGTTGTCCAGCACGGTGCTATTCTCTAACGTGCGCATCGAGATGCCGAACTGTGCGGCACCGTCGGGGCACTCGATCCAGTTGTTGCGGAAGTCGATGTTGTTGCCGCTAAGTTCAACCATGTATTCGTAGGCCTTGTCCGCTCCTTTGCCTTCGACGGGGAACTCCGTTTCACGCGTGAGTTTGCAAAACAGCAGGCCAAGGTTGTCGCCTGAGCTGCGCCACGAAGCGATGCGGGTATCGGGGTGCCCGACCAGCCATACTTTGCGCCCTTCGGTCAGCTCGTGCACGGCCCTGCCCCATTTGGTCCACTGGCTGGCCTGGATGCCTAGGATGTCCGGGTCGGTCAGGTATTGCCCGGGTAACTGAATCACGTAAGTGCCGCCAGCAGGGATCAGCGTGTCGTTCACGTTGGCCGCGATCCAGTCCATCGTGCCTGGCCAGTCGAGGCCAGCGGCGTGTGCATCGAAGTCGATCTTCACATCGCCGCGTTGGAGCTTGGCCGGAATTTTACCGGCGGGGTTATCCCACGGTTCAAGCTGTACGACCAACAACTTGCGCAAGTGGACCTCGGGTTGTTTGAGAACCTCCTTGGTCGGACGCCAGGGGCAGCCGGCAACCGGCGCCGTGAACTCGCGGGCATACCAGCGCGCGCCTTCGGTGGCAGGGGTGGACATCTCATAGAGAAACATCAGGCGGCCCGGAGGCGTGTTGCTGAATCGCACGCCGGTGCGATTGAAGAACGTCAGTCGATTTGGTGCGCTGGTTTCGGTCGCCACCTTGAGTCCGAGAGGAGCCCCATTGGCATCGTGATCGAAAGGCGCGGGAAGGTTGAGGAATTCGCCACCGGTCAGGGCTGCTCCGAAATCATTGATCGGGTCCTTCATGGTTCGCATTTTGAGGTCTCCCTGGATGGTCTCACCTGAAGCGTCGACGAAGTCATTGTAATATTGAGCGTCGATCTCCATGTTCGCGGGCGTTGTATCGACAACCAAGTCCGCAAAGCCAATGACCTTTACCGGATGCTGTGCGCCGTCGGCGTCGGTCAGCTGCGTAAGTTGACCATTCGTCGCGAGCTGCCATATGTCGTCTCCGCGTGCGGCCCATTGATCGGGCGTGGGAAACGCTATGCGCTCTGCGAGCAAGGGGGCTGCCGCGACTGCTGCAAGCGTGGTGACGAGGTAAGTTCCGAGGGTGCGAGTTAGTGAGGACATAAGGGGAATCTCAAAGCGTGCCATACATGTTATGGGAGGGCAGATGGAAGTGCAAGGGGTCTTTCTGGCCTTCTATGGAATTTTTTGATCGCTGTCGAAACCTGCAGTTTGCGTATCGTTCCGCGGTCAACGTATTGCACCTCAAAACTTTCAGTTCAGGCTTGGGTCATGCTCGGCGGATTTGCTGAAGTTGTTGGGCTTATTAGGAAAAATACGCATTCTTGTTAAAGATGTTTGCGAATGACTGAAATTAGGGTTATTTCTTCATTCATACTCTACAACCTCACTAATGCCAGAACCCAAGATACTAAGCTCAGTAGAGGGTAATGTCCTGACGATTACCCTGAACAATCTCGAGAAGCGTAATGCTTTCGATGCCGAAATGTCGGAAACCGTTACCGGTTTAATTAACAATGCGGACGCCCAGGGCGTGCGGGTCATTGTCATCACTGCGAACTTGTCGAACGGCATTTTTTCGGCGGGGCACGACCTGAACGACCTCAAGAGCGCGAGTGATTTCTCCAGCGACCCGATGTTTGAGATGTTCGATGCCATCCAAAGCACGCCGCTGCCCGTCGTGGCCAAAGTGAGTGGCAAAGTCTTTGCCGGCGCGCTGCACATGCTGATGGTTTGCGACATGGTTTACGCCACACGCGACGCGCAACTGGTCATCACCGCGAACCGCATGGGCGTGCCGTTTGATATCAAGGATTACCAAAACTGGATGGCAGTCATGGGCGTGCACAAGCTCAAGGCGCTTTTCTTCCGCTGCACTCCGGCGACGGCTGAAGATGCCTACAACGCGGGCATTTTCAACACGGTGTTGGAAACGCCGGAGGCGCTGGACCAGAAGATTCAGGAAGTGTGCGAGTCCATCATTGGCTCGGTCAAGGAGGGCATCGCGAACACGAAGTATCAGGTCAACACGCTGTGCCGCGAGGTCACGCTAAAGTCGGCCACCGTCGACGCGATCGAGAAGAGTCGCGAAGAAATTTTTGCCAGTGATTGGTTCCGCGAAGACGTCCAAAAGCTGATTGACAAAATCCATCACAAAAACCCCTAAGCCTGCTACCCATCATGTCTGACGAAATTTACCAAAGCAAACTCACGACCACTGAAGCCGCGATTGCCACGATCGCCGACCAGACGAACATCGTCGTCGGCATGGCCGCTGGCGCACCGGAAAAACTTCTCCAAAGCCTGGCCGATGCCCTGCTCGCCGACAAGCTGCCCGCGGTTAAAATTTACTACAAGTTGGCCATGCAGTCGATGGCCAACACGTTGCTCAAACCGGAGGTGGTGAAAAAGACAACGCTCAACACTTTCTTCATGACGGGCGTTGAGCGCAAGCTGCGCAGCGACGGCATCAACGCCGACAAGAAGCACCTGAACTACATCACGTATAACTTCAGTGAGCTGCCGGACCTGCTGGTCAACGACATCGGCGTGGACACCATGATCGTCACCGTATCGAGCATGGACCAGCACGGCTATTTCAGCTTTGGCACGAATAACGACTTTACCACCGTTGCCGCGCGCAGCGCCAAAAACCTCATCGTGGAAGTCAACCCGACGATGCCGCGCGTGTTTGGCGACTCGATGATTCACGTGAGCGAAGTCGACATGGTCGTGGAAAACAACGACACGCCGATCCCGATGCTCCCGCCCGGCGGCCAGCCCACCGATGAGCAGGTAAAAATCGCCGAGCAGGTGGCCAAACTCATCAACAATGGCGACACGATCCAGCTCGGCATTGGCGGTATCTCCGACGCCATCTGCGACGGCCTCGCCAACCACAAAGACCTCGGCATCCACACCGAGCTCCTCAGCCCCGGCATGGCCAAGCTGATGCAGCAAGACGTCGTCACCAACAAGCGGAAAAACATCCACCCGCGCAAAACGCTCTACACACTCGCGCTTGGCGACCAGGCCTTCATCGACTTCATCAATGACAATCCGGCCATCGAGTCCTACCCGTCGTCTTACATCAATTGCCCAGCGGTGATCGCGCAAAACGACAACCTCGTGTCGATCAACTCCGCCGTGCAAGTCGACCTCTATGGCAACGTCAACGCGGAGTTCCTCGCCGGCCATGAGTTCAGCGGTACGGGCGGCCACGCGGACTTCGTTCGCGGCGCGCGCATGTCCAAGGGCGGGCGCACCATCATCGTCATGCCCTCGGCGACGAAAGGCATTTCCAAGATCGTGCTGAACGTCGATCAAGTCACCACCTCACGCATGGATGCGGAATACTTCGTGACCGAATACGGCTGCGTCAACGTGCTTGGCCTGAACAACGAAGAGCGCGCCAAAGCCTTGATCAGCATCGCCCACCCCGACCACCGGGAGGAACTCACCAAGGCTGCGAAGGATATCCAGCTGATTGTTGAGTAAAGCGCGCAAAAAAGTTCAGGTTTTTTCAATTCACCCTGCTGATGTCAGGCCTCCGGCTAGGCGTTTGCAGGGTGCTAATTGGATGGCGGTGATGAATCAAGGTAGAGTGTAATAGCTTTCTTGACTAGATGCTGCTCGTTGCGATTATTTGAGTGCCCTCCCTTGTGGAATTACTTCTGTATCGAATCTCACTCAAAGGCGCTTCATGATCCTCAATGCCATGCTCCAACGGCTCTATGCGAGTCTGCAACGCGGGCCCTGTTTGAATGCTCGGCCGCATAATTCTCGCCAGCGGGTTGACCTGACTCAGCTCAAGCTATTCCAGGGCATTGCGACCGATAAGGTTTTACCGACGCTCCTGAGTGAGGTGCGGAAAGTGGCGCTCCCGGCCAAGGTTCCGGCATTTCGTAAGCCGGAATATCCGGAGAGCGAGTGGTCGGACGAGCAAAAGCGACAGGCCAAGGATTATGAGCAGCAAACGCGCTTGCTCAAGAAACTCCATGACATCGCCAACGACGCGCAGGAGTATTTTAATGATCACGGGGAGAGTGCGCTGTTCGTTGGCTTCCCCATTATATCCCTGCCGCCGAAGTCGGGTGACGATACGTTGCGCAGCTCGCGGGTGCTGGCGCCGCTGGCGTTTGTGCCGGTCAATCTGGCCGTCCGCAAGGGAGCGAATCCCGGCGCCACGTTGACCGTGGTGGGCGAAGGCGCGGACCTGCTGATTCCAAACCCCGCGCTCCTCGCTTGGATTGAGAAGGAAACCGGGCATGAGGTGCCGGACTTATTTGATGACGAGACTGGCGATGCGCCGGAGAAAGAATTTGCCGAGATCCTCGAGTTTGCACGTAAGGCATTGGCGCTGAAGGGGGCTGAGTTTGATTTTGAAACGGCATTGCAGTCGATCCCCAAGGCGGAAGCGTTGCCCGATGAATCGGCATTGATACCGAGCGCAATCCTGGGCTTGTTCCCGCTCGCCAACCCCGGTTTGATGCGCGACACGAAGTGGATGATGGCCAATGAGGGCACACTCACTGGCCCGATCACGCGTTACCTGCGGCAGGATGTCCTTGCGCAGCCACAAGAGGTTTATGACGAAGCCACGCCGCCACCGTTACCCGAGCAGCACGCGGGTGAGCAAGGTAAGGCATTTGATCAGGAGTTTTTCATTGCGCCGATTGACCCCAGCCAAGCCGCAACGGCGGACGCAGCGCGCAGCGCCAAGGCGCTCGTGATTCATGGTCCTCCGGGGACCGGCAAAAGCCAGACGATTACCAACATCATCGGCGATCATTTGGCGCGTGGGCAGCGCGTGCTCTTCGTCTGCGACAAGCGCACGGCGCTCGATGTGGTGATGCATCGCCTGGACCACTATGGGCTCGGGCATCTTTGCGGAATTATTCACGATCCTTCGCGCGACCGGCGAAATCTCTACATGGGCTTGCGGGAACGCATGGAAGCGCTCGTGGACAATGCGCCATTGGCGAACCAAGAGCGCCAACTGCGAAAGACGAATACGCGCCTAACCGAACTCAATGCTGAGCTGGCTCGCTACTTCGAGCTGCTGCATCATCGCGATGAGGATCAGGAACGCAGCTTTCATGAATTGGTGGGTGAGTGGTTCGCCTGCTCACGACTCGCGTCAGGTGATCTGCCTTCTGATATCGGCAATGACGTTTCACTGGAAGGCGTTGAAACGCATGAGACGGATGTGAGTGAAGTCATGTTGCGGGCTGGCGATGCTCGGCTTTCGTCTAATCCGTTGTTTGAAAATACAGTACTCACGCTCGATACGTATTTCCAACTGGGGCACGGCGCGATCACTGAAAAGCTGACACCGCTTAAGCAGCTCGCAGGCGGCGTGGATGGGGAATCTCTGGACGACTTGCCGCCTCTCAATGAGCAAGCGGCATTGCTCGATCAGGCGGCGCAACGTGAGTCGATTCAGGCATCGCTGAATGCCATCGTTGAGGATGGCGATGCTGCTTTCGCGGCTGCGTTGGCTGGGCTTCCTGGCGATGAACTGGAAGCCAAGTTCGATGAGTGGAAAACACTGCACTCGGTGGTCGAAGGCGTGCGTGAAGATCTGAACCGCGAATGGGTGTTGCTGCTTTCCAATTCGATTCCGCCGCTTGGCGATGCAATGCAGCGTCTTGCCGCATTGGAAGAATACTCGGCGACGAAGGGGAGCTTTTTCCGCTTCCTGCAGTTTAAGAAAAAGTCGGCCGCGAGTGAAGTGCTCAAGCAGTTGGGGACGGCGCTGAGTGATGACAGCGTGGACCGGGCGATTGCATTTTATCAAGGTGTGCGCGCGCGTTGGCGGCTTGTTGATTTTTACAGCCGGATCACGGAGGCGACGCTATCGGCGAACGATGAGAAAAGCTTGCGTCGTGCGCTCACGACTTTGGAGCAATTCTTCACCTTGTTTGAATCTTGTGGCAGTGAGGAGTCCACCGACTTGTGGTCGCGGATAAGCGAAGGCTTGCGAGATGTGGAGACGGCACCCCGGACTGCTCAGGTGTTTCAAGTGTCCGCTCAGCGGGCGCGTGCATTACAGGCATTCATCGAAGCGATGGGGCAGGCGGTGCTGTTTAAGGACAGCTATATTCAATCCACCGATTTCGCGATCCGCAGTAACCAAAGCGCGAGCCCCCTCGTTGCGCAGTGGCGAGAGCATGTGGACTGCCTTGAGGCAGTCATTCGCTTGGAGGATGCGATGGGAAGAATACCCGACTCACTCAAGCCAGCATTGCGCGAACTTGCCTTACGCGAACTCGATGCCGAACGGGCATTGATTGAGCTGAAGCAACTGGCTTTGCAGCATGAAATACGACGCTATGTGGAGCGTGATCCCGAGTTGTTGCGGATCGACTCTGCTCGCATTAATGCAGCCTTCGATGAGTATGGTCGCCGCATGGCGGAGAAGCAGGACTTGGTCCGCCAATACATTGTGGGCAGCTGGGACAAGCGTCAGCGGGAGCAGCTCTTAGCTTCAACCGGCTCGCGACTTAACTCGAATGGTGCCGCGTTGCGCAACCGCCTCTATGTGCGTGGCAAGAAGGCGTTGAAGCTGCGGCAGATGATTGCCACGGGCGAGGGCATCGAGGGCGGAGATCCTTTGTTCGAGCTTTGCCCGGTGTGGATGGCGGGCCCCTCGACGGTGGCGCAGATCTTTCCGCGGCGCGAGATGTTTGATGTAGTGGTGTTTGATGAGGCCAGCCAATGTCGCCTGGAAGAAGCCATGCCTGTGTTGCTGCGCGGGGCGCGTGTTGTGGTGGCAGGTGATCCGAAGCAACTGCCGCCAACTCGCTTCTTCGAAAGCAATGTCGCGGAGTCGGACGACACCGATGCGGAGACGATTGAAGAGCTGGCCGAGCAGCAAATGAGCGAGACGGAGGATTTGCTTTCCGCGTCGCTCAACCTCGATGTGGAAGAAGCGTTTCTCGACGTGCATTACCGCTCGCGTAATGAGGCATTGATCGGCTTTTCGAACGAAGCATTTTACGGTCGCCGTTTGCAGCCGATCCCCGGGCATCCTCGCAACAAGGCGTTGCAAGCGCCGCTTAAGCTGACCTCCGTCGATGGTGTTTACCAAGAGCGGACGAACCCGGACGAAGCCATTGCGGCAGTTGATTTGCTCGCGAAGTTGTTGGATGAGGAACACCCGCCAAGCATTGGCGTTGTGAGCTTTAACATCAACCAGCGCGACTTGATCATCGAAACGCTGGAAGATCGCGCCGAGCAGGATAAGGACTTCGCGGAACGCCTCGCCGCCGCGCGGATACGGCGCGGACGGGATTCGTTTGAAGGCTTATTTGTACGCAATCTGGAAAGCGTTCAAGGCGATGAGCGCGACCACATCATAATATCCACGACCTTTGGGCCAGATGCGGACGGAAAGTTTCGCCGCAACTTCGGTGCCTTGTCGCGAGTCGGTGGCGACCGTCGTTTGAATGTGCTGGTTACGCGTGCGCGTTCAGCCATCCACGTGCTGACGTCGATTCCCCGCAGTGAATACCGATCCAGCGTCATGCCGGAGCCTGGCCAAGTCACCGGACGCCATCAGCTTTACGCCTACCTGCGCTATGCGGAGTATGTTGAGGAGCAGTTCGAGAATTACCAGGACTACCTCGAAACGATGAAGCGAGATGCGCAGTCGGTGTGTCACGTCGTTGAGACGGATGCGCCCAGTAAGCTGGCGGTGCAGACCGGCATGGCTTTGCGCGATGACTGCCAGATCGGCAGCACGGTGCATTGGGGCAATGATGGCTTCTGCGTCGATGTCGCCCTGACGCATCCTGACCTGCCCGAGGATGTCACGCTGGGGTTGCTGATCGATTTCAATCGCTTCCGCAAGACGCCGGACCCCATTGCCTGGGAGTATTTCCGAACGGAAATTTTGCGTGGCCAAGGCTGGAACCTCAAACGCATCTGGAGCCCGATCCTGGCCCGTGAACCCGCGCATGCATTGCAGCAAATCGTCGATGCGCATACGGAAGCTACGACTGAAGATCTGATGGAAAAAGTAAGCGAGGAGCTCGAACTCGAAGACGAAACGGAGTGATCCTTGCGCGGGATGGGCATTGCCTATTTCCACGTCCATCAATTTTGAAAGCAAACGAACCAGTGTTACGTCAACACGCGGGCAATGTCACTTGCTGAGCTGCATTTTGACGATGGAGTTTGGCTGATTCACTCAGAGGGCGTCTAAAAACTCAATTGGTCTTCGCCGGAGAGCGTCTTCGGGGTCAAAATATCATTTCTTCATTTCGACGAAACTGGTTTCGCCTCGATTCAGAAGCCGAAATTTTGCCTCCCAAATACATCTCGCCGACTCGATTAGACTTTTTAGACGCCCTCTTATAGAAACTTTGCCAGCCATGCGGCGACGGCGTGTTCCTGGCCTTCGCCGAGGAGCTTGCGCAGCTCTTGGGCGTCGGCTTGCGCTGCTTTGGCCGCCTCGTCGCCGTCGGTGATCTTGGCCAACTCGCGGGCAAGTACAGCCGAGTTGGCTGCGCCTTGAAGATACTCCGGGTAGCTGGGGCGATCGAGCAGGATGTTGGAAATGCCGAGGTAGGGAATCTTCACGAGCATGCGGCCGAGCACGTAGGTGATTGGATTCGCGCGGTAAACGATGCGGCCGGGGATGCCCGCCAACGCGACCTTGAGGGACATCGTGCCCGAGCTGGTCAACACCGCCGAGGCCGCGATGTCCGCATCGGCTGGCATGAGCTTGATCAAATCCTTGGCACCATGACGCGCGGCTATGAGCTCTTCGAGCAGCGCTTTGACCGCGGGGCTCGGGTAGAGCACGATGGCGCGGTTCGTGGCGCGCTCGGCATGGAAGTCGATAAAGGCCTCGATCAGCGTCGGGAAAATGCGGCGCACAGGCGTCAACCGACTGCCCGGCAGGAGCAGGATCGGCGCGCCTTTTTCGTAGCGTAGGCCGAGGTTGAAATCCTTCGCGACAAAGGGGTGGCCGACGAATTCCACCGGCAAGTCGGTGTCCTGATAGCAGTCGATTTCAAACGGAAAAATCACGCCGAGCGAGTCCAGCAGCTTTGCCATCTTGAAGCGGCGTTTGCCCTTCCACGCCCAGATTTGCGGGCTGATGTAGTAGAGCAGGGGGATGTCGCCGCCGCCCTTGACTGCGAGGCCTTCTTTGACGAGGCGCTCGGCGAGGCGGAGGTTGAAGCCCGGGTAGTCCACGAAGCAAATCGCCTTGGGGCGGTGCTCGCGAATCCACGCTGCAACCTTTTCGAACAGTTCTTTAAAGAAGCCGTAGTTTTTCAGCACCTCGGCAATGCCGACCACGGAATGGTCCACGAGGTCGAAGATCACCTGCGCGCCAGCTTTGGACAACGCTTCCCCGCCGAGCGCACACACGGTCAGCCCGGGCTTGATCTCGGACAACTGGTCGAGCAGCTCCGCGGCATGCTGGTCTCCCGAGTGCTCGCCCGCAACGATGAGCAAGTCCGGCTGCTGCGTCGGCACCGGTAGCTGAATGGGCTCAGGCATGGATATCTAATTATGAATGATGAAGGTTGAATTATGAAAGGGATCTTCTGTGGAATCCTTGTGGGTGGTTTTCATAATTCTGAATTCATACTTCATAATTCAGTCTTCCCCTTCGCCGCGCTTTCGCGGATCTTTTCGGTGACCTTGATCGCGACTTCGAGCGCGGTCTTGCCGAGCTCGCCACTGACCTTGGGCGCAGCGCTGTTTTGCACGGCGTGGGCAAAGCCAGCCAGTTCGAGCGCGAGGGGTTCGCCTTTTTCGATGGGGACGTTTTTTTTGCGCAGACCGAGCTTGGTCTTGCGGATCAGGTGGCCCTTTTGTTCGGCGAAATTGAGCGACAGGTAGGCGTTGCTTTGGAAAAGGCGAATCTCGCGGACCGGCTTCAGGCTCACGCGGCTGGTGTTGATGTTCGCCACGCAGCCGTTGGCAAAGGTCAGGCGCGCATTGGCGATGTCCTCAGTCTTGGTCAGCACGTCCACGCCGACGGCGTCCACGCGCTCGAGGGGGGAGTTGACCAACTGCAGGATCACGCCGATATCGTGAATCATCAGGTCGAGCACCACGCTGACTTCGATACCGCGTTCCTTGAACGGCGCGAGGCGGTCGCAGGTGATGAAGCGCGGGTTGGTCACGTGTTTTTCCAGGAACGACATGACCGGGTTGAAGTGCTCGATGTGGCCCACCTGCACCATGCGGTCGGCCTCCTTGGCGGCGCCGAGGATAATCTCCGCTTCTTCCAGACTCGTGCACAGCGGCTTCTCGATGAGCAGGTGGCAGCCTTGCTTGAGCAGCGTTTGGGCGACGGCGCAGTGGTGATCCGTGGGGACAACCACGCTGACTGCGTCGCATGCGGCACCGAGTTCTTCCAGCGAGGTGTAAGCTTGGCCGCCGTGCTCGGACGCGATCTTCTTGGCGCGCTTCGGGTCGACGTCGTAGATGCCGACGAGCTCGGTCTGGGGCAGGGCTGCGTAGAGCCGCGCATGGTGTTGGCCCAAATAGCCAACGCCGGCGACACCGCATTTTAAAGGAGCTGTTTTCTGACTCACGGGGCTAGCTTGGTCACGAATGCCGCCGATGGCACGCAAGAATTCCAGAAAGATTTCCCGCCGCCGCCGCCAGCTAACGTTCCCAATGCGTTCTGATAAAATCCCAAAGTGTGAGAGGCCGTTTTATGCACTGAGCGGCAGAATCTGTATTTATCTCTGAGTTAAATTTCTAATAGTGAAATACGAGCTTGATTAGTAAAACTTTTTGCGACACGGTATCGCCATGAAACGCGTACTCGCTTTGCGCGAAAGCCACCCTAAGGAAACCCGCGCCGCACTCTCTCCCGAATCCGCTAAGAAATTGGCGGGGCTCGGCCTGTCTGTAACCGTCGAGCAAGGCCTCGGCGACCGGGCCGGCTATTCGGATGAGGACTACCGTCAAGCCGGGGCAGCCGTCGCCGAACGCTCCAAGGCGTTGCCAGAAGCGGAGATTATCCTCCGCGTGCGCAAGCCCGAGGATTCGGAGATCGAGACCCTGCCCACCGGCGTGCTGCACCTGAGTTTCCTCGATCCCTTTAACGAGTCGGCGCTGATCCAGAAGCTGGCCGCGAAGAAGGTCAACGCCGTCAGCGTGGAAATGATTCCGCGTTCGACGATTGCGCAAAAGATGGACGCCCTGTCATCCCAGGCCAACCTCGCTGGCTACGCCGCCGTGGTGCTCGCTTCGGACCGCATGCAGAAGATTTTGCCCATGATGATGACGCCGGCCGGGACGATTTCCCCGTCGCGCTTTTTCATCATCGGGGTGGGCGTGGCCGGCCTCCAGGCCATCGCGACCGCCAAGCGCCTCGGCGCCCGCGTGGAAGCCTTTGACACCCGTCCCGTCGTGGAAGAGCAAGTCCGCTCGCTCGGCGCAAAGTTTGTCAAGGTGGACCTCGGCGACACTGGCCAGACCGACCAGGGCTACGCAAAGGAGCTCACGCCCGAGCAAATGGAAAAGCAACGCCTCGAAATGGCCAAGGCCTGCGCCCGCGCAGACGTGGTCATCACGACGGCGAAACTCTTTGGCCGCAAGGCGCCGGTGATCCTCAACGAGGCCGTGCTCGAGCAAATGAAGCCTGGCAGCATCGTGGTGGACCTCGCCGTGGAATCCGGTGGCAACGTCGCTGGCTCCAAGGTCGGCGAAGACGTCATTACGGCAAACGGCGTAAAGATCATTGGCCCGGAAAACCTCGAGGGCTATTACCCGAAGGACGCCACGCAGATGCTCGGCGCAAACTTTGCGAACTTCATCGAGCACTTCTGGGACGCTGAGCAGCAGGCGTTTGTTTACCGCACCGAAGACGAAATCCTGAGCGGCAGCTTGATCACCCGCGACGGCGAAATCGTCCACGAAAAATTCAAAGCCTAACCAACGAAGTTTAAAACTACGAATGTCGCAGATAGACGCAGATTTGACTCCAAGGCGCAGCGTTTTTGCCCGTGCCTATGCGTCCTGATGGATCTGTGAACATTCGCGCTATTCGTAGTTAACCCCATTCAAATCATGGACCTCGTATTACTTCTTTTTATTTTCACGCTGGCGGCTTTCCTCGGCTTCGAGCTGATTGCGAAAGTTCCGTCGCAGCTGCACACGCCGCTCATGTCCGGCTCCAATGCGATCAGCGGCATCACGATTGTGGGCGCGCTCCTCGCGGCGGGCTCCACCAATGAAACAGCCGGCGCGCTCGCGCCCTGGTTGGGATTTGCGGCGGTCGTGCTGGCGACCATTAACGTCGTGGGCGGTTACGTGGTGACCGACCGCATGCTCGGCATGTTTAAGCCGAAGGAAAAGGCCAAGCGCCCGGAGTAACGCGTCATGGAAACATTTGTTAATCTCGCCTACATTGTAGCGGCGATCCTGTTTGTCTTCGGGATCAAAATGCTCGGGCGCGCCGACACCGCGCGCAAGGGTAACAAACTCTCGTCGGTCGGCATGTTGCTGGCCGTGGTGGTCACGATGTTCGACCACCACATCATTCGTTATGAGCTGATCATTGCCGGCATTTTAATCGGCGCGGTCATCGGCCTGGTCGCAGCCAAAAAGGTTGCCATGACGGGCATGCCCGAGCTGGTGGCGCTGTTCAACGGCTTTGGCGGCCTCGCCAGTTTGCTGGTTGGCTGGGCCGAGTTTGCCCGCGTTGAAGCGATCAACCAAGCCTACTTGGCAACCAAGGAAAACGTAGTCGGCGCGCTGACCAGTGGCGGCGATTCCTTCCTCGCCACGCACTACCCGGAGGGCATTCAGCTGAGCGCCTTTACGGCGGCGGTCATCATCCTGACGATCCTCATCGGCGGCGTGACCTTTACCGGCAGTATTTACGCGTGGGGCAAGCTGAGTGGTAAACTCGGCGGCGCGGCCACAGTGTTTGGCGGACAAAAAGCCGTCAACGGCCTGATCGCCTTGGCGCTCGTGGGCGCGGGTGTGGTCTTCACGATTTCGCCGATGAGCAGCACGGCTTCGGCAGTGTTGATTGGCGTCATTGTGTTGTCGCTGGTGCTGGGCGTGATGTTCGTCATGCCGATTGGCGGCGGCGACATGCCGGTGGTGATTTCGCTGCTCAATAGCTTCTCGGGCTTGGCCGCGAGTTTCGCTGGCTTCGTCATTGCGAACAACGTGCTCATCGTCGCGGGCTGCTTGGTGGGCGCCAGTGGCCTGATCCTGACCGTGATCATGTGTAAGGCGATGAACCGCACGCTGAGCAATGTGCTCTTCTCGGGCTTTGGCGCGACGCAGCAATCGTCGGCCGGTGAGACCGAAGGCGAGCTTAAGCCGATCAGCGCGGAAGACGCGTATTACATTTTGGAAGCCGCCAAGAGCGTGGTCTTCATCCCGGGTTACGGTATGGCCGTTGCGCAGGCGCAACACGCCGTGAAGGAGCTCGGTGAGCTGCTGGAAAACAACGGCGCGGAAGTCCGCTTTGCGATCCACCCGGTCGCGGGCCGCATGCCCGGCCACATGAACGTGCTCCTCGCCGAAGCCGACGTGGAATACGAGCAGCTTTGCGAAATGGACGCCGTCAACCCGACCATGGAAACGGTCGACGTGGCGGTGGTCATCGGCGCGAACGACGTGGTCAACCCCGCCGCCGCCGAAGACGAAGGCTCCCCGATTTACGGCATGCCGATCATCAACGCGCACCACGCCAAGACCTGCTTCTGCTTGAAGCGCGGTAAGGGTGCCGGCTTCTCCGGACTGCAGAACAAGCTCTTCCTGATGCCGAACACGCGCATGCTCTACGGCGACGCGAAGGCGACCATCACCGGGCTGGTCACGCAGTTTAAGGAAAGTTAGCTTTTGCTTGTATATCCCTCATTAATAGCGTCAGGTCGTCAGCGGCCTGGCGCTTTTTTTGCCTACGGCAGGCAGGCGCGAATAGGCGTGGCTTGTTCAGTGCTTTATTGGTCGATTTATCAGCTGCTCGCATTGCCTCTCTGATGGTAGGGCGCAGTCTCCAGACAAGCCGCCGCGTTGCCTCTCAGTTGCTACCTTTTCCAGATCTTTTAAATGGCACTGTAGGGCAGTGGCTTGTCTGGGCGGTCAGGTCAAGGGGGGGGCTTTGGGTATGATTGACATTTTTCGAAGTGGATCTCTGCCACGAAATCATCAACCCACTTTTAACGTTCGGTGATGTCATCCAGGGTGCTTTTCAATTCCCACACCTGTGTTTTCAAAAAGAACCGCTGCTGTACTGGAGTAACAACAGTGGCTGTACCTGGTCGACAACCGATGCTGTACTGGGGAAAGAACCGAGCGGTTCTTTTTGAGTTTCCTAAGTAGGCTTTTCGGCAACAACCGTATAGGCTTTTCCGAGTTTCCTACGTAGGCAATTGCGAGTTTCCTACGTAGGCTTTTTCGGGGCGTGGCGTGCGGACGCGAATGACGACCTTGTGGTCGGCTCCGTCCAATACGCTATGGCGGCGCTTATCTAGAGCTTAACGCCACGGCATTTGCCACAAATTCAGTCGGCTCCAGACCTATCCTCGGAGGCCATTTTACTGTAAACTTATAAATTACCCGCCGTCGCGGTGGTTATTGTTTCAAATGTATGGAAGCCGTCACTCTTGCTGGTGGCCTCCTTTTTTCTATGGATGCAATTATGACAAACACCCCAACTACCTTCGGCCACTTTTCAGAAGATGGCCTCGAGTATGTGATCACTGATCCGCTGGCTCCGCCCCGCGCTCAGATTAACTTCCTGTGGAATGACCACATCATTTCCGGGCTCAACCAGTTCGGCAGCGGCGAAGGCATCTTCAACGACCGCACCTTGATGCTCAACCACCCGAAGGGCCGCGTGCAGCTGATCCGCCACGGCCGCCGGTATTTCTATTTGCAGGACCGCGAGTCGGGCGCGTTTTGGAGCGCCGGCCTGTTCCCGGTCAACAAGGAGGGCGGCAAGCTCGTCACCCGCGTCGGCCTCGGCTACTCGGTTTTCGAAATGGAAGATGAAGGCGTCCGCACCGTTTCCAAGTGCTTCCTGGCGCCGGATGAGCCCGTCGAAATCTGGGAGTTTGAAGTCACCAACCAGACCGACCGCGCGCGCCAGATTCGCCTCGCGCCGTTTGTGGAATTCCACCTCGGCGGTTACGCGACGTTCAGCAGCCCGTATTCTTACCTGCGCAGCACCTTTGACGCCGAGCGCAACGCGGTGCTCAGCTACAACACCTCGGACGAGCGTCCGCACGAGCGCTACAACGCCTTCCTCGCCACCGACCGCAAGGTTGACGACTGGTGCGGTGGCCGCCGCGACTTCTTTGGCCCCTATGGCGACGCCGCGCGCCCGCAGGCGCTCAAGGACGGCATGGCCTGCCGCGAAGCCTGGGTGGAAGAGCTCGCCGGCTCACTCGGCATCGACTTCGACCTCCAGCCCGGTGAAACGCAGACCTGCTGCGTGATCATTGGCTCCTTCGATTCCGACGCGGAAAAGGACCGCCTGATCGGCAAGGTGCTCGACGCCGATTACCGCGCCAAGGCCTTCGCCGAACTCGCCGCGCAAAAGCAAACCATGATCGACACCGTCCGCGTCGAAACGCCGGACGAGCGCATCAACTTGCTGACAAATATTTGGTCCAAGCAGCAGATTCAGCTCTGCGTGGAGTTTGGTCGCGACGGCGCCCGCGGCTTCCGCGACACCTTGCAGGACGCCTGGGGCACTGCGCCGTTTAACCCGGCCCTCGCCCGCGAAAAGATCATTGAAACGCTGCGCCACCAGCACGCCGACGGCCACGCCGTTCGCGGTTGGCTTCCGCTGCAGCCGCACCATTACTCGGACGGCCCCGTGTGGATCCCGCTCGCGATCTGCGGCTACCTGAAGGAAACCGGCGACCTGAGCCTGCTCGACGAAGTCGTCCCCTACCTCGACGAAGGCGAAGCCACCGTGCTCGAACACACCTTGACCGGCCTCCGCCACCTGAGCGAAGACCTTGGCGAACACGGCCTCTGCCTCGCCCACGAAGGCGACTGGAATGACTCGCTCAACTGGATGGGCCGCGCCGGCAAGGGCGAAAGCGTTTGGACCTCCATCGGCTTGCACTACGGCCTCACCGCCATGATCGAGCTTGCCGACGAAGTGCTCAAGGACGCCGCGCTCGCCACCGAGCTCCGCGACCGCCAGGCCAAGATCGAAGCCGCGATCGAAGAACACGGCTGGGACGGCGAGTGGTATCTGGCCGGCTACAGTGACTTCGGCAATGCCGTTGGCTCGCAGGAAAACGCCGAAGGCAAAGTATTCCTCAACCCGCAAACCTGGGCCATCCTCGCCGGTCTCGCCAAGGGCGAACGCCGCGAAGCTTGCCTCAAGGCCATCGACGAACAGCTCGAGTCCGATCACGGTTCGCTGACTTTGACGCCCGCCTACAACGCCAAGGACGAGAACGTCGGCCGCGTGACCATGCTCCTGCCGGGCATGTATGAAAACGGCACGCCGTATTGCCACGGCACCGCGTTTAAGATCGTCATGGACTGCGTGGCCGGTCGCCCGGACGAAGGTCTGCACAGCTACCGCAAGGTCATGCCCGACACGCCGGAGCACCCGTCACTCATCAGCGGCTGCGAGCCCTATGCCTTTACGAACCAATACCTCGGGCCGGACAACGGTCGCGCGGGTGAGTCGATCAGCGGCTGGATCACCGGCTCAGCCGGGTGGATGTTCCGCTCGATCGTCGACTACTTCTGCGGCGTTCAGCCGGGCTACGCGGGGGTGGACATCACGCCGTGCCTGCCGACCGAGTGGGACAACGTAAAGGTCGACCGCATGGTTCGGGGCAAGCTCTACGCGATTGAGATTCGCCGCGAAGGCGAAGGCTACGCGATCACGGTCAACGGCGAAGCCTGCCCGGATGGCTTCGTGCCCTACGCCGAGGCCGCCGCCCCCGTCGCATAATTTCGTATCAAGAAGGGGTATATGAAGAGCGCTCACCTTAGCGGGTGGGCGCTTTTTTGTGGGCGCTTTCCCGTGCTCTAGAGATAACATGAAGTTGCCGGGTCCAGCCCTTGCTCAACCCGGCAACTGATGATAGATCAAAAACAATACCTGGCCGTTAAGCTCGGCATCGATGTTCACGCTGACAGTTACGTGGTGGTTCGTCAAGTTGATGGCAGCACGCCTCAGACTTCGCAAAAGTTTCGCACTCGTGAGTCTTTTCTTCGCTTCGTGAGCAAGCAGCAGTCTGAGGCCGAGCAGGTGTATGCCTGTTACGAGGCTGGTCCGTTTGGCTGGAGTCGTTTCAACAACCGCCGCCAAGTCAGCAGCTACACCGGACTGTGCCCCAGCGAACACTCCTCGGGCAAAAAGCGACGGCAGGGCCACATCACCAAACACGGCAACCCGCGCGTGCGCGCCAAGCTGGTCGAGTGCGCCTGGCGCCTGGTGCGCTATCAGCCCGACTACCCGCCGATCCAAAAGTTCCGCGCCGCCTTGCTGGAAAAGAAAACCTCCCCGGCAGCCAGGAAAAAAGCCATCGTCGCCGTCACACGACGACTGGCCGTGGACCTGTGGCGACTCTTTACCGAGCAAACCACCCCCGAGCAAATCGGCCTGCTCATCAAACCGTCAATAGGATAACTTCGCTCAAGATAAACAAAGTAGAAAAGCCAACCAAACAAAACTTTCGGTGAAGGAGCGCGTCTGGAAAAATGTATGGGCCAAGCCCGTTCTAGAGATAAGACCGCCTGCCACCCTCAAACGACATTGAATACGTCATTAAGCGCCGACCAGTCGCGCGCATAGCAGTATAAGCCGCTTGAAAACAAGCGAGCAAACGAGGGAGGACTTCAACCAGAAAAAATAACAAACAGCATGCTTGACTCAAAAAACTTCATAGCAGCACTTTTCATCTAAGTCAGCTACCGGGCGACTGGCCGCATAGCCTACCGCCATGTCTGAAACATGCGAATCAACATGCGCATACTTGATTTTTACCGGAAGCACTAATTAAAAATACTGCGCCCTACCCTACCAGCGTCGATCGCCACGGCGATCTTGCAGTGAATCAGCCGACGGCGCGATCTCGGGATTATCCGCCGCCCACTTGGCATAGGCCTCGGGCGCATTGCGATTCCACTGACGCGCCACTTGCTGGACCGCCTGCGAGCGCATGCCATCGTCGTTGACCGACATCGCATAAGTCATGGCCGCATCGGGGTCAACGCGGGCCGCCTCGCGGGAATACTCCGCCACGGCGCGGTCCAGCTCGGGCGAGGGCGGTTGCTCATTCAGGTAATTCCCCGCGCTGTAAGGATCGCGCTCTGCCCACTCTTCAATGGCTTCCGCCATCGCATGCTGGTAGATGCTCGGATCACTCTGGTATTGGGAAACAAATTCGATGGCGGCCACGGGGTCATCCTGCGCCCACTGCTGCGCGAGCTGAGGAATCGTTGAGCGCAAAATGTCGGCGTCTTCAATGCGGGACAATCGTGCGGCGGCGCTAGCGGGGTCGTTTTCACCCAACTCGCTGCCAATGCGCTCCAACAGCTCGCGACGCGTCTCATTGTTCGACATCGCCGCCACATCATCGAGGGCCAGAACGCCGCGCGCATTCACTAAATTGCGCGCAAATTGCCGACCGCTCCAGCGATCAAGCATCGAGCCTTCACCCTCTTGCGCAGACACATATTGTAGAGCGCCCGTCGGGTCACTTTCGCTCCAGCCGATCAGCAGCCCACGCCGATAACGGCCCGGATCTTCGCTTTCCTCGACCCAAAAACGTGCGGCAGACGGGTCCACCCGCGCCCAGGAAGACAAGGCCGCCGTGACACCCATGCCAGCTGCGCGGCCACCCTGCGTTTCGGCGTAAGCCACTGCGGACGGCGCATCCACGCGGCCCCAAGCGTAATAAAGCATGCCCATCTGCTGCATGCGCTGCCAGCCATCGGACTCTTCTTGGATGATCTCCGCGATCGCGGGTAAGTCATCTGCCGACGCCCCTTCGAGCAGCATGGAAAGCTTCATCATGCGCTCCAAATCGTTGGTCGACTGCAGGGCCTCGCGCGCGGCCTTGAGCGGCTGCGCCTGACTGAGGGCTAGATATTCCTGAAACGCCGCAATGCGGACATCCTCTTCCGTCACCATTTCGGCCAGTTGCTCTTCGCCGGTGACTTCATCCACAGCAAAGCTTGCCTCGCGCGCCTTCGTCGCCGCCAGGGCGTCCTTTTTCGGCGCAGACGCGACAACCTGAGTTTCACCCGTCGGCGCATCGCCAGACGACAAAGAGTAGCCAATGACTACGCCGACCACCAGGGCGACCAGCGCCCAAACAAGAGAGATAATTTTCATTTCCGCAACAGATTAGCCTATAGAATACCACATCCCGCGAAATCTGCAATAGGTATGCATCGCATCTCTGCGATTCCCAGCCACCGCGGCACTCAGGCCAACCGATGCCCAAAGACGATCAAAGCCTCTATCAACGACTTGCCACGAGAAGCGACTGAAGCCACATAGCCTAAAACTTCCGAGCGCACACTATCAAGTCGCCCAAATCACGCCATTGACCCAGGCTTTTAGATCTATTTTCCTGCGATGATGAAAATCGATAAATGCGTAGTTCGTCATCGGTCTGTGAGCATAGCACATGCTGTTAAAACTGCTTTTGCCGAAATGACTGAGCGGCATGCGCTATTCATCGAGATAGTCGACACCGATGGCGTGTCGGGTGTCGCCGAAAGTTGGGTGAATTTTCCCACTTGGGCATGGGCTGAGCGAATCGCCGCTTTTGAACAAGGTATCTTTCCCTATTTTCGTGGGAAAGCAGTCGATTCCATTGAGACAACCATGGCGCAGGCTTATAAAGATTTTTCGGGCCCGGCTCATCAAGCCGGTACGATCGGACCGCTGATTCAAGCACTGAGCGCAATGGAACTCGCACTGTGGGATATCCAAGCCCAACGCGCAAAGCTCCCCCTTTCCAAGCTGTGGTTTGAACAGCCCCATGACCGAATTCGGCTCTACGCCAGCGGCATCAACAGCCCGCTTCCACTTGATTTGGTCGATGCCCACATGCAGGCAGGCGTGCAGCTATTTAAGCTCAAACTAGGATTTGGCGATGCCATTGACCGTTACAACCTCAATACGCTCAAGCAACATGTTGGCGAGCATGCCAAGGTTGCAGTCGACGTGAACCGCGGTTGGTCCTTCGAACAAGCACTCGAGTGGTTGCCGATGCTGGCAGGGCTCGATATCCAATGGCTTGAGGAGCCACTGTCGAGGAACGATGAACATCGGCTCGGTGAACTGCGGCGGCTAAGCCCGATACCGATCTCCGGCGGCGAAAACCAGTTGATGGCCGACGAGGAGCACTGGACGCAGACGCTCGCTTTGCCACTCGATATTCTCCAGCCCGACATCACCAAGTACACGATGCCAAGCTTCGCGCTAAACTTGCTGAAAGCTGATCTCGGCGGAAAACGAGTGGTGCCGCACTTTCTCGGATCGGCAATTGGGCAAGCCGCCTCGCTGCACTATGCAGCGGGTTGCCCAGAGGGCTTGTGCGAATGGGACATCAATCGCAATCAACTGCGCACCGATATACTAACCACTCCCTTCGACATTGTGGACGGCTGCATCGCAATCCCCGAGAGACACGGGCTGGGGTGGCGATTGAGCGCAAACTGAATAAGTGCAAAGGTCAGACGGCGGCGGCGATCCAATCGCTGCAGGCAACATAGTTCTACTTAGTTAGAAAGAATAGATCGCCACAAAAAGGCACAAAAGAGCGCAAGACCAGTAGGCAGCGCAGCAAGTATTTGTGTTTTGTGAGCCTTTTTGCGGCCATCTCCACCTCATGAACCTTCCTGAGGCGGTTCTAAATGAATTTAACGAAGTAGTCCTTGCGCATCCTAATATTCGCAATTTGATGATTATGCACCACGCTCTTCCTTACTCTGTCAGCTTTTCGTATCGGAACGCCAGGCCCCGGGTGAGGAACCGTATTGCACCTTGAAGATGCGGTTGAAATGGTAAGGGTCGCCAAAGCCAACACGTTGCGCGACTTCGCCAACCCTCAGTTCGGAATATTGCAAGAGTATCGCTGCGCGTTTCAGTCGCTCAAGTTGCAAGAGCTTCTTGAATGAATTTCCCATCAGGCGACTCACTTCACGACTGCATTGGGCATCACTGAGCCCGAGCTCATTGGCCAAATCACCAAGCATGACGGGCTCATGGGCTCGGGTCGCGAAGAATAGCTCAATGCGCTCTTTGCGCGTGATGCTGCTCTTCGGACGTGGCTGAACCAGTTGGCATAGGTGGTGCCCAAGCATCTGTAGTTGCGACACCAAACGACGTTGATCAGCTGCGGATAGCTCTGGCAAACGACTCCACTCTTCCTGCCAAGCGACGCTCCCCTCGATCCCAGTGGGTTGGATTCCGCGAAAGACGCCTCCAAAGATGGTGAGCATGTGAGCGTCACCTACAATGATTGGGCAGACAACTTCCTGTGCTCCCTTCCAGCAGCTGTGGCAGCCACTGCCCCGCAGCACATACTTACCCATGTCGTAGAGGCAATGCTGGTTGCAGGCGGTGTGCCAGCCGGTCTGCTTGTATCGCCGCCAGCGACAGAAACGATGCGAGTGCTCGTAGCGATTTTTAGGGAGCAGCGGGGTGCCGTCGAGCGCCAGACACCCAAGCTGATCGTGGATGGTGATACGGCAATCCCAGGCGCTTTCGACACTGTCAATCAGCTCAAGCGCCTGTTCGGTGAGGCTGTTTTTAGTCTTAAAAGACCTATACGTCATAAAAACGCAAAAGTATGCGGTTTGCCCCCATTGAGCAATCTTTCTCCATTTAATATACTGTTGGCATGAAAAGCGAACCTATCCCTGGGCTGAAAAGTCGTTCATTTCAACTGTCGCCTGATCAACTGGACCATGCTGGCGACTGGGATGTCGTTGTCGTTGGCGGTGGTCCTGCGGGCTGCGCTGCGGCCGTTGGCGCTGCATCGAGTGGCTCCCGTACATTGCTGATCGAACGCTGCTGCGCACTTGGAGGCATGGGCACACTGGCGAGAGTTCCGGCCTGGTGTCCCTACAGCGACCGTAAACAGCAAATTCACCGCGGCTTCGCAGGCCGTATGTTGAGCCGCTCTCTTGCGTCGACCCCACACATTGATCCCAATCGTCTGGACTGGGTTCCTATCTCCTTTGAGCACCTCAAAGTCATCTACGATGAAGAGGTCACGAATAGCGGCGCAGAAGTTCGCTTCGACACCTTGGTCGTGGACGTGGTGTCCGATGAGGAAGGCCTGATGAGTGGTCTGGTCGTAGCGGATAAAGCGGGCCTACACTTGATCCGCGGCGCCGTGTTTATCGACTGCACGGGAGATGCCGACTTGGTTGCCCGCTGCGATGTCGACATTCATATGGGCGATGATCAGGGCGGTGAGTTGATGCCCTCAACCATGTGTTTCACCCTGGCTAACTGTCAGAAAACTGGCGATGACCGCTCGCTGGATCTCATCAATCCAAGAGGCGACCGCCCATCCGTCATCCACGAGATTCGCCAAGACCCTTTGTTTAAAGAAATTCCGGATGACCACATCTGCGTCGCCCTGACTGGCCCCGGCTGCATGAGCTTCAATGCCGGTCATATTTATGACATCGACAACACCCAGCCGGAAAGCGTTTCTCGCGGCGTGATGCAAGGTCGGCGTCTGGCGCAGCTCTACCGGGACGGGCTCGCCAAGTATTTGCCGGAAATTTTTGGTGAGGCAGTGCTTATCAACACGGGCTCCTTGTTGGGCGTTCGTGAAACGCGCCGGATCATCGCCGACTATGAATTAACGATCAAGGACTACCTGGACCGGCGCTCGTTTGAAGACGACATCTGCCGCAACGCCTACTTCATCGACATCCACCTCTATTCGGAAGAAGTCGAGGATGACAAGCCGTGGGAAGAGCGCGTGCATGGGCGTTTTGAGAAATACCAGCCGGGCGAATCCCATGGCATTCCCTACCGCAGCCTTTGCCCCAAAGCTTTGAAAAATGTGCTCGTTGCCGGACGCTGCATCGGCACGGATCGGGCCGTTAACGCAAGCGTGCGCGTCATGCCAGTTTGCTTGTCGACGGGGGAGGCCGCCGGCGTCGCTGCGAGCATGGCGATAGCGAGCCAAGACATTCATCAAATCAACGTCCAACAATTACGCACCGAGCTCATTTCGAGAGGAGTTTATCTATCATGAGTTACCCAACCAAGACCGTTCAATTCGTTGCCCAAGGAGAAGTGGAACTCGTTTCCAGCGAGCTGGGCGAACCCAACGCAAACGAAGTCATTGTCAAAAATGACTGGTCCCTGATTTCCGCTGGCACCGAGCTCACCTGCCTGCATCGTCGCTTTGCGGCGGGCACGCATTGGGATGACTGGCTCAAGTATCCGCATACGCCTGGCTACAGCGCAGCGGGGCGGATCATTGCCGTCGGCAGTGAAGCCGCTAAGGAATGGTCGGTAGGCGATCGCGTGGCCGCCCGCATCGCGCATGCTTCCCATGTGTGTGTGAATGCAGAAAGCCTCTACCGCTTGCCGGATGGCTTGGATGCCAGCCTGGCGGCTTGGGTTGGATTGCTGAAAATCGTTCAGGTAGGAGCCCGAACCGCGGACCCCGAATTGGGCTCAAAGGTGGTCATTGTCGGTTGCGGAATCTTGGGGCAATTGGCAGTGCAATATATGGCGCACGCGGGTTGTGAAACGATCATCGCTATTGACACCAACCAGTCACGCCTGGACACCGCGCAAGCAAACGGCGCTACGCACGTTATTGCGTCCGGCATTGGGGAATCGGGCGAGGCCGTGCTCCAAGCTTGTTACGGCGAAGCGCCTGACATCGTGATTGATGTGACCGGCTCTTCGGCCGTATTGCCTCACTGCTTGGCAATGGTCCGCGATTTCGGAAAGGTCGTGTTGCTGGGCGACCCCGGCGACCCAAATGGCCAGCACATTACTAAGGATATCATCCTGCGCGGTGTCCGTTTACTGGGGGCTCACGATAATCATCCGGCATTGGCTTTTGCTCCGCGCAATAATTGGACACCGGACCGTATGATTAATTACGGGCTCAGGTTACTAGCCAATGGCAAGCTCGATGTTGCTCGCTTAACCAGCCACCGTTTTCCTGCAACCGAGGCTAAGGAAGCTTACGCTATGGCTTCGGACCCGTCTCAAGACAATCTCGGCATCCTCTTGGATTGGAGTCATGTTTAGCGCGCCTCATCAAAGAGACAACACAGGGTCAGGCCTTTAGTCTGTCCCCTTCGATTTACTCAGGTAATATTCTTCTAGATAGACTCCAACATCAACATCGTCTGAATATCCATTAAGCAGCTTCCAGATAAATTGATCATCACGGCCGATAAGCAAAGCAATAAAACTAATCTTATCCCCCTTTATACCAGGATCATTTTCATAGTACGCAGACTTGAAAATAATATTCAGCAATGAACCATGCAAAACATAATACTTATTAGACAAAATACCAATTGTCTCTGCTCTAATTGAATCCTCCGAATCAAGCGTGGCGTGAGCGGTAGACAGATACGCACCATTATAAACAAATGAAGTGTTAAGGATTCCAGACAGAGCCATCTTTCGATCCTCAACACTACAACCGTCATCACCCAATACAGCCATCATAAACATCATTCCTTCAGCAGATTGAGAAAACTCCTCAAACAATATTCTTTTATCTACAACACTTTCATTAGAAAATTTTGATATCTTATCAGGAATACTTCGCTCCCTAAACAACAAAGCACTCAATAACGCACCAGTCGTCACCCCTAACACAAACATCAATAATTTTATATTCATAACAAAACACTACTTCAACTATCTCATACTGCTATTTTAGCTGACATTGCCACAGTCGTAGGTCGATAACTTTTTCCAAAAATATAGCACAGGGTCAGGTTTCTGTTTCTGCTCCGCATTGCAGCATAAATACGATTGCACCATCATCGTTAAGCCCAAAGAACAGTGTTCTGGAATTAACAAAGTCTATGATTGCCGCTTTCGATGTCGACTATGCTGAAGATGGTAGCGCCCATGCAGCTGCCGTCGTTTTCGAGGAATACGCAGATGCTGACTCAGTAGCTTGCTACACTAAGCGCATTTCTCAAACCGAAGAATATCATCCGGGTGAATTCTACAGGCGCGAGTTGCCCTGCATTCTTGCACTCATAGATGAGATGGAAGTGTCTTTCTATACGATCATTGTAGATGGCTATGTGAAGCTGGGCGATAAGCCAGGCCTCGGTGCACATTTGCAGAATGCGGTCGGTCCCGCATATAAAGTCATTGGTGTAGCTAAGAGTTATTTCGCGGGAAGTCATCCTGGTGAGGTTCTCCGAGGCATAAGTAAAAACCCGCTCTATGTGACTACATCTGGCATTGATTTAAAGGACGCCTGCAACGCGATTGCCTTAATGCACGGACCTCACCGCATTCCTACTCTGTTAAAGCAGGTGGATCAGTTGTGCCGTAAATGGTGAGTCGCATAGCTATCTGTTCGATCTCTGGACTACTATCGCCTGCGTTGAAAGAAGTGGC
Organism: Cerasicoccus maritimus; assembly: GCA_031296935.1. Taxonomy (GTDB): domain Bacteria; phylum Verrucomicrobiota; class Verrucomicrobiia; order Opitutales; family Cerasicoccaceae; genus Cerasicoccus; species Cerasicoccus maritimus. Next base: position 4,707 of record JAVDPD010000012.1, on the reverse strand, counting down.
TCATTTAAATCCATTCATTTTCATGGCCATCGCAGTCTGTAGGCCTGATGCAATCATTTCATAGTTCCATGTGTTGTCAGGCGAAGCATAGCTAATAAATGCTTCATAGACGCGCTCAATAATCTCGTCGCCGAAGAAGCTGCCATTTCTAACGTAATTCACCAATTCCTGAGCGTTCTGATCCTCACACACATTCAATGCTCGAATCGCAGAGTCGATCAAGTCTGGGATGCGCTGAAATGTGATAGCTGAATCAACGGACAGGACTTCTGCTTCGCGATTTTCAAGCCCACTGAACACCGCGAAATCGATCATGGATCCATATTCCGAAATCATCTCTATATACCAACACTTATCTCTGCATCCGTATGGGAAAGTCAGTCCACATAGCTCAAAGTCTTCAATGGCCCATTGTGGTAATTTTGCCGCAAAGCGACCAAGTTCGACCAAGGCCGTGTGCGCAAACTCCAGAAGCTTCTCGTCCGGTTCGGTTTTAGTGCCAGCTACGTTCAGCCATAAAGTGGATGTATTCAGATCATCGAAGTATTTCTCTATACCTTCAGAAAAGGTTACCGCTGGGGAGTCGCTTAATCCGAAATACCCAGAAATCGATTTCTCTATACCTTCAGAAAAGGTTACCGCTGGGGCCGTATCGGCATACCATTGGATCCCAATGATTTGAGCAGCATCACCATCTTCTCGCCGCTTAAAATCTCTGACTAAGATTTCTCTGAAGAACTGCTCAATTTGAAGGTTCATACTCTACCCATAAAATCATCTAAGGCGCTGATGTGTAACATTGTGATTCGTGAATCAACCTTGCATTGTTTATCAATTTAAGTCCACCGTGAAACACAGTTACGCCCGGTGAATCCCATGCCTCGCTGACCAGCCCAGAAAGGGAGAAAGGAGGCAGGCATTTCGGGTTAACATTTTTCGAAGTGGATCTCTGCCACGACATCATCAACCAGCTTTTTGACGTTCAGTGATGCCATCCAGGGTGCTTTTCAATTCCCACACCTGCGTTTTCAAAAAGAACCGATGCTGTACTGGAGCAACAACAGTGGCTGTACTTGGTCGACAACCGATGCTGTACTAGGGAGAGAACCGAGCGGTTCTTTTTGAGTTTCCTACATAGGCTTTTCGGAAACAACCGTATAGGCTTTGGCCAGTTTCCTACGCAGGCTTTTCTGAGTTTCCTAAGTAGGCTTTTTCGGGGCATGGCGCGCGGGCGCGAATGACGACCTTGTAGTCGGCTCAGTCTTCGAACTCGGGTGGGATGCGAAACGTGCGACCGCACGGCGCTCATAAAGAACTGCCAAGCCACAGCATTTGCCACATTCTCAGTCGGCTACAGCCCTATCCCCAAGAGGCAACACAGGGGCAGGGCGTCTTATTATCGTGAATGGATAGCAGAGAGATTCGTTTTAAGAGTTAGCATATATACAGTCAAAATAGCAGGTCCATGCTGGCGGCGCTCTTAGGAGTGATACCGCCGCCTCTATTGTTGAACGTTATGCTAGCCTTGGTTGGCGCGGGTGCGGCATTCGCGCGGCGTGCAGCCCTCGTTGGCGCGAAAGACTTTGCTGAAATAGCTCGCGCTGCCGTAGCCGACGTGTTCCGCGATGGTCGTGATGGAGTCCGTGGTGCCCGCCAGACGCTGCCGCGCGACCTCAATGCGGTGTTGCTCCAGGTAGCGCATCGGGGTGACGCCGATCTCCTGAGGAAATAGATGCGCCAGCCGGGAAATGGAGATGCCGGAGGCGGCCGCAATCGCGTCCAGCGTGAGCGGTTCGCGGTAGTGTTCGCAGATGTAGGCCATGGCACGCCGAACGCGTGAGTCGAGTCGTTGCGCGGCGGTGTTGGGGTTGGCGGAGTCACTCCAAAGCAGCAGCTGTTCGAGTAGCGACATCGCTAGCGCTTGGCGTTGGGGCAAGGGGCCAAGGAAAACCTTCACCAAGTCGATGAAGCAGGATTTTACATGATTAGCAATGGTGGGGTCCAGCGCTGGCAAAAGGCCAAATCCGGTATCTTCGCGAGGCCATCGCATCCAGTCGATCCACTCAGAGCGCGGTTGAAAGCACACCCAGTAGTGGGTCCATGCGCCAGAGTTGGCATGGTTTTCGTAGGATTGCGGTGCCCCCGGCTCGTAGAGGAATAGGCTGTGTTTGCCTACGGTTACATCTTGCCCGCTTAGGTGCATGCAAGCTTCGCCCGCAGTGGTGTATTCAAGGAGCCAGTGGGGGAGGCCTTGGGGGCGGCGTATGCGGTTGGGAGACTTTTGATCGTGTCGGGCTTTGCCGGCGATGATGATTCTCGGACTGCTGGCGAGTTGGGGCATATAGCAAGATTTTTATACTTTATGACCAGACTGACGCTTGTTTTCAAGGGTGATGTGGCGTATGCTGGTGGTATGACAACGCTTGCTTCCCTCTCCTCTTCCGACACGAAAGTTTTTAACTGGGGCGTTATCGGCCCGGGTAACATTGCGCGTAAATTCGCTGCGGGGCTCGACGACACCGACACGGGTGTGCTCTACGCTGCCGCCAGTCGCGATAAGGCGCGGGCGCAGAAGTTTCTGGATGAGTTTGGCGGTGGCCAAGCCTATGATAGTTACCAGGCCTTGCTCGATGATCCGACGGTGGACGCGGTTTACATTGCCACACCGCACCCCATGCACGCGGAATGGGCGATCAAGGCCGCCCGCGCAGGCAAGCACGTGCTGTGCGAAAAACCGGTGACGCTCAATTACGGCGATGCGCTAGCGGTGGTGGACGCTGCGGCGGAAGCCGGGGTGGTGTTTTTGGAGGCCTTTATGTATCGCTGCCATCCGGCCACTGCGAAGCTTTACGAGCTCGTGCAAAGCGGGGCCATCGGCCAAGTGCAGCGTATGCGGGTGTCGTTTGCTTTTGACTGTGGTGAGAACTTGAAAAGCCGATTGCAGGCCAACGAACTGGGCGGCGGCGGCATTCTGGATGTCGGTTGCTACCCGGTGTCGATGTGCCGTCTGCTGGCGGGCGCGGCACATGGTGAGCGCTTCCTCGAACCAAAGGAGCTGAAGGCGGTGGGGCGCCTCGACCCGAAGACCGGCGTGGATGTGTGGACGAGCGCAGTCATGCTTTTTGAGGGCGACATCGTGGCCGAGGCCTTTACCGCTGTGCGCGCCAATGCGGAAAACGAGCTCTTCGTGCAGGGCACGGAAGGGACGATTCACGTGAAGGATTTCTGGTTTTGCCGTGAGCCGATTACTTTGCAGCGCAAAGGTCAGCAGCCGGAGGTGTTCGAGCCGCTTGTGGAGCGCCACCTTTACACTTACGAAATCGAGGCGCTGCACCAGCTCGCGCATGGCGGCGGTTTGCTCAATTGCGCGATGAGCGTCGAGGATACCCTGGGCAACATGCAGGCACTCGACCGTTGGCGTCAGGAGATCGGCTTGGTTTATCAAATGGAAAAACCGGGTCCGAAGTTCCCCTGCGTGTATGGTACCGGTTGGGCGCGCGGCTGCGAAATTCCGAGCGCGGAAATGCCTGGCGTGGCCAAGCCAATGGCGCGTCTGTGTATGGGGCATCCCAACACGCAGCGCTTGTTTACGGACTGCGTATCGCTTTTCGATGCCTACTTCGAGCGCGGCGGCAATGTTTTCGATGACGGCAGCATCTACCGTGGCTGGGCGACGAAACCGAGCTTTGCCGGACGCTGGATGACGATGCGCGGCGTGCGCGAAGAATGTGTGATAATTGACAAGGGCGCGCATACGCCCAACTGCACACCGGACTACATGCCGGACGAAATCGACCGCCTGCTGAAGACGAATTATTGCGGCTACATTGACCTCTACCTGATGCATCGCGACAACCTTGACGTGCCGGTGGGCGAGTTCGTGGACTTACTCAATGCGCAAATCGATGCCGGCAAAATTCACGCTTACGGGCTCTCCAACTGGACACCCGAGCGCTACGATGAAGCCGCTGCCTATGCGCAGGCCAAGGGCGTGCGTGGACCGGTTTGTTTGTCGAATCAGTTGAGCCTCGCGGAGATGGTTAACCCGGTCTGGCCGGGGACGGAGTCCTGCTCGAATGCTGAGCGTCAAGCTTGGCTGGCAGAGCGCAACGTGCCGCTGGTCGCTTGGTCGAGCCAAGCCGCAGGCTTCTTCACCGAGCAAAGCGCGCCGGATAAAAAGGACAATGGGCTCTTGGTGAAGGGCTATTACAGCGACCGCAATTTCGAGCGCAAAAAGCGCGCCTACCAGCTCGCTGAAAAGAAAGGCGTGCTGCCGATCAACCTGGCGATGGCGTGGGTACTCAGCCAGCCCTTCCCGACGTTTCCGATCATCGGCCCCCGCACGATTACCGAGCTGCGGACATCGCTCGAAGGCTTGCGCATCGCATTGACCGAGGACGAGCGGAGGTGGCTGGACCCGGCAACTTCATGTTATCTCTAGTGTGGTGTCAGCGAAGTTTATCTCAAAATAATCTGTACTTTTTCGGAGAGCCCATTCATGCTCTTTTGGATGGAAACACGTGGACGCAATGTAGCAAAGATTGAGCTAAACACCGATGAGCTTGGGTATCTTCAAACCCTTCTTCGTCGCCGTAATCTACCTCAGGGCGAATCGCGTCGTGCTCGTGCGCTGATGCGGATGCATGAGGGGCTTAACAACAAGACCATCGCCGAGGAAGTGGGCGTATGCGCTCACACGGTGAGCTC
>JAVDPD010000011.1 GCA_031296935.1 Cerasicoccus maritimus | reverse complement strand
CGTCCTTTTGGCATGAGCGAAGATAAGCAGGAAGGAAGCCAATTATTTAGCGAATTTAACTCGCGGGACACTAGCAGGCGCTTGCTTGGGCGAAGATTATCGCGGCATAAAGCCGCTTGCACGGCCGCTTCGTATTAGGTTGGAGCGGCTTTTTGCCGCGATGTGCTACCCAAAAGTTTGCTTTAGATTCCATGATTTGGGTCAAAATTGGGCAAAAAAGTGCATAAAAGTATTGGTTTGAAGCCTGGATTTTGAATTTTTGATGTGTAAGATGTTGATGGATATGAGTTTATGGCTTTTTTGTGAGCAGGGGCTATTTTCGAAACCAATCGTCCAAAAAAATGAGGTGTTTTTGGCCTCCACAGCATGACCTAAAGGCCGAATGAGCGGCCCGAATCCAAGTGATGAATTTTGCGCATCGGCGGAATCGTCCGGTTCGCCTTGACCTTTGATCGGGCTCGGCAAACCTTGGCCAAACTCGACTCTGATGTATCTTAGAACCACACTCTCCATAGTGCTTGGCACCGGGCTGCTGCTCACTGGCTGCAAGCCGAAGCCCGAAGTTAGCACTTACACGATTCCCAAGGAGGAAACTGCGTCCCGCCCGACGATGGCGGGCACCGGCTCAGGCGATGCGCCGATGACGCCCCCCGCGAGCGGCGCTCCGGCAGGGCCGATGATGAGTGGCGGCGCGCCGATGGCAGGCGGTGGTTCGATGACCGCGACTCCCGGCATGGTGGCGCAGGTGAGCGGCTTTGCAACGCCGAGCTGGACTGCACCCGCGGACTGGCAGGCGAAGGATCCCGGCTCCGTGCGCAAGGGCTCGTGGGACATCGTGGGCGACGGCGGCAAGGCCGATATGTCCGTTACGGTGTTTCCCGGCGATGTGGGTGGCGACCTGCAAAACGTCAACCGCTGGCTGCGTCAACTGGGGCAACCGCCGGTCGACGCTGCGGGCCTGCAATCGATGATGATGCACCTCGACTTTGGCGGCGCGCACGGGCACGTGGTCCACTTGGAGAGCCCGGACGGGCAGGCTATTCTGGGCGCGATTCTCCCGCGCGACGGCGCCACGTGGTTCTTTAAAATGCAGGGCGACAGCGCTCTGGTCGCCAGCCAGGAACCGGGCTTCCTTAGCTTCCTGGAATCCGTCGACTTCTCCAACACCGGCAATCCCTGATGAATCCAATTTTCCGCTTTTTTAGCTCACTCACGTTGACGGTTTGGCTGCTGGCCCTGTCGATTGTCTTGGTGTTTTTCGGCACCCTCGACCAGGTTCAGTGGGGCATCAGCCACACGCAGAAGTTGTATTTTGAAAGTTGGGTGGTGATGTCGCCCGTGGTGTCGCTGATCAAGGTGTTCACCTCGCAGCAATTCGACCCCGACTTGGCGCACATCAAGTTCCCGCTGCCCGGCGGCTTCACGCTGGGTGCCTTGCTGCTGATCAACTTGACCTGCGCACATTTCCGCTACTTTAAGGCGAGCTGGAAAAAGTCCGGCATCGCGATTTTGCACCTGGGCGTGCTGCTGCTGATTATCAGCGGCTTCACCACGGCGATGCTTCAGCAGGAGAGCCAAATGACGCTCAACGAGGGTGGGGCGCCGGTCAATTTCTCCGTTGATTACAACGATCAGGAAATTGTGCTGATCGATAAGTCCGCCGCCGATACTGACACGGTTACAGCCGTGCCGTTTACCCTGGCGATGGACGAAGATTCGGTCACCTTGCCGAACGGCTTCCAGCTCAACATCCTGGCAGCCGTCGAAAACGGCGGCATGGGGATGCGTTCGAACTTGCTGACCGAGTATGAAACCTTTGCCAACGGCGTCGGCAAGCGGGGTGCGCCGCAGATGAGCGAAGCGCAGTTTCGGCAGGTATCCAACTCTGCCGCCAGCCTGCGCGACCCCAACGTCGTCATGCTCGACATGCATGGTCTGCCGCTACTCAACGCCGAAGGGCTGGCTTTGAAAGGCTTTGCGCCGATGATGGACGGGGTAGTGATCGAACACCCGCCGACGTTCAAGCAGGACGAGGCCAACATGGCCGCCGCTGCCGTGCAGGTGGTTGCACCCAACGGCGAGACGCTCGGCACGTGGCTGCTTAGCGCGGGCCTCGGTCCAGAGTTCCCCGCCCAGGGCTTTGAATACGAGGGCAAACGCTACGACCTCGCCCTGCGATTTGAGCGCACGTATTTCCCGTTTACGCTACAGTTGAAGGACTTCAAGCACGACAAATACCCGGGCACGGAAATCCCGCGCAACTTCTCCAGCGACGTCATCATCGACAACCCGGAGACCGGCGAAAATCGCCCGACGCTGATTTACATGAACAACCCGCTGCGCTACGGCGGCTACACGTTCTTCCAGGCGAGCTTTGCCAACGAGGATACGACCTCAATTCTGCAAGTCGTCAGTAACGCCACCTGGTGGCTGCCTTACCTGGCGATCACGCTGGTGGGCCTAGGCATGTGCGTGCAGTTCGGCTTGGGCTTGATGTCGTTTGCCAATCGCAAGAGCAGCGCAAAAAAGAAGCAGCCCAAGGGGATGGTGCCGCCGTTGGCGGGTGGCGTGATTGTGCCCGGGATTTTCTTGGTGATCGGTTTACTGATTTCGTTTTGGGGCTTGTTCTCGCTGCCAAAGTCCGACTTCGATGTGCAGGGCTTTGCGGAGCTACCGGTGCAGAGCGGTGGGCGCATTTTGCCGATCGATTCCGTGGCGCGTAACTCACTGCGCATCATTCGTGGTCGCCAGAATGTGCGCTTGGAAGACGGCACGAAACTCAGCGCCGCCGAGTGGCTGCTCAACTTGTCTTACAAGCCGCAGGAGGCGGACGATTACCCCGTTTTCCGTATCGTCAACGCGGAGGTATTGGGGCTCTTTGGCTGGCAGCAGGACGACCGCAAATATTTCTCATGGAATGAGCTACAGCCTCAGTTTAACCAACTCGCTGAGCTCGCGCGCCAAGTGCCGGAGCAGGAGACGCAGCGCACGCCTTTCCACAAGGCGCTGCTGAAATTGACTAATGCCCTCACGCTTTACAACTCGCTTGGCCATGCGCTCAATCCTGGTGAGGACTACGCGGTGTGGCCGGAGATTGCCGGGCCCGGCGGTGAAGCTCTGCAAAATCGCGAGCAAGGCAAGCCATTCAGCGAAGAGGCGTTGACGCCCTTCATCATGATGGCGGATTACTACATGCGCCTCGCCAATACCGCCGATCTGGGCATTACGCCGCCGCCCGAAAGCCGAGGTAACAACGACTGGCTGAACATCGGCGAAGGCATGTTCATGACGATCCAGAGCGGTAGTCTGAATCCCGTGGTCGCTGGCTACGGCGCTGCTGGTGATGCTTACCGTACGGGCGACCCGGTTGTCTTTGCCAACGCCGTGGCCGGCATTGAGCACGAGCTTTCGCAAGATGTGAATGCCGGGCGCGTGAAGTTCGAGGAGTGGTTTAACCTGATACAGCCTTTCTATTATACGATCGTGATTTACGTGCTGATCTTCGCTCTGGTTTGCGTGAGCTGGCTGAAGTGGGCGGCGCCGCTGCAAAAGTCGGCCTATTGGCTGCTGATCCTGGCGCTGGTCGTGCACACCTTCGGTCTGTTTGCCCGTATGTATATCCAGGGGCGTCCACCGGTGACGAATCTCTACTCGTCGGCGATTTTTGTTGGCTGGGTGTCGATTATCCTGGGTGTTATACAGGAGCGAATTTACCGCAATGGCGTGGGCAGCTTTGTCGCGTCGCTGATCGGCTTTGCGACGCTGATTATTGCGCACAACCTAGCCCTGACTGGCGACACGCTCGAAATGATGCGCGCGGTGCTCGATGATAACTTCTGGCTCGCGACGCACGTGGTGATCATCACGGCAGGCTATGGCGCGGTGTTCCTGGCCGGTGCGCTGGGGATCATTTACATCAAGCGCGGCTTGCTGACGCCGAGCCTCGATAAATCGACCGCCAAGACGCTTTACGGTATGAGCTACGGCATCACCTGTTTCGGGCTGTTGTTCAGCTTTGTGGGCACGATGCTGGGCGGCGTATGGGCTGACCAAAGCTGGGGCCGCTTCTGGGGCTGGGACCCGAAGGAGAACGGCGCGCTGATCATCGTCTTGTGGGGCGCGTTGATGCTCCATGCGCGTTGGGGCGGCTTGGTGCGCGAACGTGGGTTCATGGTGCTCGCGGTCGGCGGAAACATTGTCACGGCTTGGAGTTGGTTCGGGACAAACCTTTTGGGCATCGGTCTGCATTCGTATGGTTTCCTGAGCGCGGCTTTCACTTGGCTGACAATATTCTGGCTGAGCCAGGTCTTGATGATTGCCTTGGGGATGCTGCCTCTTAAGCTATGGGGAAGTAAACAGTTATGCGAAGACTCACCTCCTCCTTTGCCGCAGTCTTAATGTCTCTAATCTTATCTGGCTGCGCATCATCATCAGAATCGGAAAATTCTGATCGCACAGAAAATGTGCTCAAGATGGAACAAAAGCGTCAGGAATATCAACCACAGGCGCCCGGTAACTAGAGCGTTAATTAAACATGAAAATAGCCCTTATTAAATTCACTATTGCGATGTTCATAAGCGCTTCTCTTTTGATCGGTTGTCAATCGACTCCGCTCACTGCAAAAGAAAAAGAGGCCTACGCCAAAGATGAGGCCGTATTGAGTTACGAGAATCAACAAGAGGCTAATGAAATGGAGTTTCTAAGTGGCGACGGCGTTGATGGCGATGGTCAATTGAATCCCTGAAAATTGGCAATTACCAAAGGCTATAGGTAGACTTACTTAGTTTCCTGTTGGCAAAATAATGACTTCGGAGCCGTGGTTCACGAATTTTTGACCACAAAAGTTACAAAACGCATTTTTTTGAAAAAAAGGCTTCTCAAAGCATAAGGTTTTAAGGAACATGTCGTTTATATTATTGACGATACAAGCGTTGGGTAAAACCAACACTTCAGTCAGTAGTAGCAGTAGTAGTAGTAGTAGTAGCAGCCAGTCCCCGCCCTGTGGGCGGGGACTATCTGTGTACAAATTTCCGAAGTGCTCTTTATCTTCATGTCGACCTATTCTTGCGTTTGATGCCCCTACAGCGTCATGTTTTTTTGGCAGCGGGCTGCAACTATCTGTTATAAACGCTGTTTATAAGGTGATTATGAAAATTCTTGCTGTTGAGGACGAACGAAAGATCGCGGACTTCATTCGCAGTGGTTTAGAGGCCGAGGGCCACGTAGTAGACCTCGCGCACTCTGGCACCGAGGGGCTTAATCAAGCTCGGGCTCAGAGCTATGACGCCGTTGTGCTCGACATTATGCTGCCCGAGCAAGACGGACTTGATGTGCTGCGCAGCATGCGGCGTGAAGGGTTGAATATGCCGGTTGTTCTGGTGACCGCGCGTGGACAGGTGGAAGATCGCGTTGAGGGCCTTCAGCTCGGTGCTGACGATTATCTGGTGAAGCCATTTTACGTGGAAGAGCTAGCCGCACGTTTGCAGGCCGTGAGCCGCCGAACCTCAGGTGAGCACTTAAACCTACGGCAATATGGGGATCTCACGCTCAACCTGGCCACACGGGAAGTTCGTTGGGGTGAGCAATCCATCGAGTTGACTTCGCGGGAGTTCAATATGCTGGAGTATTTTATGCGTTCACCGGGGCGGGTCTATACGCGCCCACAAATTCTGGAACACGTGTGGCAATATCATTTCGATCCGGGCACAAACCTCGTTGATGTTTACATTAAGCGCTTGCGTCAGAAGCTGACGGATGAAGGTGCGCCACCTTGTATTGAAACTGTTCGGGGGGTTGGCTACCGTCTGGCCGCCTAGCTATGTGCTGGCTGAATTCATTTCGCTGTCGTGTGGCGCTGTGCAGCGCACTGCTGATTCTGGGCATTATTTCCGGCCTCGCATTGACGCTTCGTTTCACCATGAAGGGGCTGTTGATCGATAGCCTCGACGAGAAAATGCATTCGCAGTTGGATTTCTATTGGCCCACCCGCGATACACTGAGTAGCGACCCTTATGGAATCGGGGATTTTCACATGCCTCCGATGCCGCCACTGGAAAATGGTGCAGCTTTGGTAGCCTATGATGAAGGCGGCTTGTTGCTTATGCAGCGGGGCAACGTTGGTGCGTTGAATAGTGATCGGCTATGGGAAGCAGCGCAAGATTTGCCTCCTGCTCAGGCGGGTGGCTTCCACTATTTCAGCTATCCGAAAGGGACCAATGAATGGCGCTTGGCGGTTTCCCGCGAAAATGGCGTTACGTTTGCCTGGGTGGTGAGCCAAGCAAATGTGGTGCTGGCCCTTGCGAAGCTTGACCGCGCGTTTCTGGTTCTGTTGCCATTTGCGTTGATTACAGCGGGCATTGGTGGGTGGGAAATTGGTCGACGGACACTGCGGCCCGTTAGCGTGCTGGCTGAGCGGATGCATGAAATTGATGCCGCCGGCCTCGACAAGCGGCTTGATGAGCGTGGCGCGACGTCTGAGATCCGCGTGCTTATCCTCAATCACAACCGTATGCTTGATCGTTTAGAACGACAATTTCACCAGGCCTCGCGTTTTAGTGCTGACGCTGCTCACGAGCTCAACACGCCACTCACCGTCATGCAGAGTGAGGTGGAGGCGCATTTACGCACGGTGGAGAATTCCCCCGCGGACCTGCGTTTGTGTGAAAGCTTGTTGAGCGAGATTATGCGGCTCAAAGCGATGTCGCAAAAGCTGCTTATGCTGGCCCGCAGTGACAACGGGCAGATGCCCATTGATCGAAAGAGTATTGATTTATCGGCGCTTGTTTCGGACTTGTGGGAAGACATTCCCCTGATCAACCCAGAGCTGAGCTACACCGCACATATGGCTCCGGATGTTCAAGTATTGGCCGACGCCGATATGCTGCGCTTGCTAGTGCAGAATTTATTGGTCAACGCGGTGCGCTACAATCGCCCCGGTGGTTGGGTCCGCGTGACGTTGACGGCGAATGCAGCCGAAGCTGAGCTGACCGTTGCGAATGCTTCCTCTCCAATCCCTCCTGAGCAGGCTGAGCGTTTGTTTGACCGTTTTTACCGAGTGGACGCATCACGTACGAGCGCCTCCGGTGGCAGCGGATTGGGGCTCAGTTTGGCGCGGGAAATTGCTGATGCTCATCATGCTGAGCTGAAGCTTTGTCGTAACGACGGCGGCGTGGCGGCTTTTCGCCTCAAGCTGGCTTGCGACAGTGGGCAGGCCGAAGCAAGGGTGCGTCCGGCGAGTCGCATTTTGGTGGGGTAACTCGCAGCGAAGGTTTGCAAGCCGAGGCGTGGGCGCCCATGTTTTCGGTTCATGCCACGTTCCGAACAAACCTCGCTCTTTCAGAGCTCGTCCTCGCAGAAGTCTGGAGATGAGCCTATCGAGCCAGCCTCTGCGAAGGCGCATCAGCCGTTGGCCGTGCGCATGCGCCCGCGCAACTTGGGTGAGGTTATTGGGCAGGAACATTTATTAGGCGAAGGTTGCCTGCTGCCGCGCTTGATCAAGGCGGATTCGTTTGGCAGCCTGCTGTTTTACGGCCCCCCGGGCTGTGGTAAGACGACGATGGCGGAAGTCATTGCCGAAGAGACGGGTAGCCACTGTGTGCGGCTGAACGCCGTGTTATCCAATGTGGCCGAGCTCCGTGATGTGCTCCGCGTGGCGCGTTATCAGCCAGATAGGCGGACTATCTTGTTTATCGACGAAATCCACCGCTTCAATAAGGCGCAGCAGGATTTGCTCTTGCCTGATGTGGAGGCGGGGCACGTGCGTTTGATTGGCGCCACGACGCATAATCCCGGCTTTTACGTGATCCCGCCGCTGCTTTCGCGGAGTCATTTGTTCCGGCTCGAGCCGTTGCCTGAAGGCTCCGTGGTGCAGGTGCTGCGTCGGGCGCTGGAAGACGCGGAACGCGGTTTGGGCAAGTCGCATTGTACAGCGCAGGACGAGATCCTCCTCGGCTTGGCGCATTTGTGCGACGGCGATACGCGCCGCGCATTGAACGCCCTGGAGACCCTGGTGCTTAGCCACCCTATGGGCAGTGAGCTGACGACGGACGATTTATCCGTCTTCGCCCGTGAGCGGCAAATTCGTTACGACAACAACGAGGACGAGCACTACGATACGATTTCGGCCTACATCAAAAGCATGCGTGGGGGCGATCCAGATGCGGCGCTTTACTGGTTGGCCAAGATGCTGGCCGGAGGCGAAGACCCGCGGTTCATTGCGCGTCGTTTAGTGATTTTGGCCAGTGAGGATGTTGGCATGGCGGATTCCCGGGCGCTTCCGCTGGCGGTCGCGGCGTTTCAGGCATGTGAATTTATTGGCATGCCTGAGTGTGAGCTGAACTTGGCGCATGTGACGGTGTTTATGGCCTGTGCGCCTAAGAGTAATTCGACCACAATGGCGATCAGCGCGGCAAAGCAGGCGATCCACCAGGGTCCCTTGCAGGCAGTGCCGATGTGGCTGCGTGACGCTCATACCAAGCTCAATAAAAAACTAGGACAGGGGGCAGGCTACCGCTACAGCCATGAGTACCCGGAGGCGGTGTCAGGGCAGGACTACATGATCGACCCGCAGACTTTTTACGAGCCGAAGCAAGCCGGCGCCGAGGTGGCCATTGGTGAGCGCTTGAGTAAGTGGCGCGCGATGAAGGCTGAGATACAACGTGCCGAAGGCGATCAGGGGTAGGTGGTGCGCATCTGGGCTATAGACCGGAGGGGGGAACTTGTCGCTTGAGGATTAGCCTGAGTGTTGCTAGATATTTGCTTATGAAATTAACCGCCAACATTCGATTCGGATTCTCCCTGTTGTTCATTTTGGCCGCTGCCGCCCTTGAGGGGCAGGTCGTCGAAGGGGAAAAATTAGAGCCTGAACTCGGGCTCTATGTTGATATCGACGCGAAAGAATGGGGCGCTGCGAAGCTCAATCTGCGCATTGTTAACAACAATTTTCAGGCTTATTTTTTAGATGAAAACGATCTGTTAGTCGCACCGCCGATCGATAAGATGATTGTGCATTATTCTAATTTTATCAAAAAATCCCAAGCTAAGCTGACGATTATGCTTGAGCCTGCTGGCATGATGATGACCTCCAAGCGGGTGATACCGCCACCTTATCGCTATCAAGTGCGCATCTTCCTTAAGAAGACAGTGAACCCGGATGACTATTACGAAGAAAGCTACGAGGAGAAAGAATTTATCGGAATGCACACGCTTAACCAATTGGGTGGTGACATGTTGGAAAAGACCACGACCGAGCCGACCAGCGTTGCTCCGCCAGCAGAAGAAGGAGCCGCCGAGAAGGAATAACGTGCAGCAATTCGAATAAGATGGCAGAACCAAAAGCTCAAAACTGGGGCACCTGGTTTCGTTCTTGGGCAATCATTGCACTGGGTGTCCTCGTGGCGGCTTGGACGAACGACGGCATTAGTTTTCACAGTAATGCGGCTCTCGTGCTGGGCGTGCTACTTATCAGCTTGCTGAATGTCTTTTTGCGGCCGCTATTGCTACTGTTTGCGCTGCCCTTCGTCGTGATGACTTTGGGTGTGGGCATCGTGTTGATCAACGGTCTCTTATTCTGGCTGGCCAGTAGTGTGGTGCCAGGTTTTGAAGTGGCTGGCTTTTGGTCAGCCGTGTGGGGCGCGGTGGTGGTTAGCATCACCAATTTCTTCGCCAATGCCTTACTTGGTGGCCCGAAACGTTTCCGAGTACAAGTAAACCGCGGCTCTGGCGGTCAGCAGAAGCCGCGGGATACTGACAAACGTGACGACGATGTAATCGACGTTTAAGCCCTTGTTGGTGGAAGGACGTTATTCGGCGTCCTTGTGAAGCAGATTCTTGGTGGTCAGTAGCTTCACAAACTTCTTCATGGCGGGAGTCAAGACGCGGCCTTTGCGGTGCACAATAGCAAGGGGACGGGTAACCTTTTTGCCGCGCAGTGGCACTGCGGCGAGTAGGCCTTGCTTCACTTCTTGCAGAACCGTGGTGGACGGAACCAACGAGACGCCGGCGTCGATTTCGACCGCGCGCTTGACGGTTTCGATGTTGTCGAACTCCATAACTGGGTCGATGTCGAGCTTGCTGTCGCGGAAGAGTTGGTCGGTGGCCTTGCGGGTGGGAATGTCCGGATCGAAGCCGATGAACTTGTAATTTTCTAGTTCCTTGAGCTCGACGCTCTTCATATTAGCCAAGGGGCTGCTTGGTGAGCAAATGGCGACGAGTTGGTCTTCCTGGAATGGAATGGTCTCAAGCTGGCGCAGCTTTTGCGGGTAGGCGACCAAACCGAAGTCCACCGCGTTATGGAGGATGTCTTCGTAAACGAGGTTGGCGCGGCGGTATTCCACGCGGACGTTGACGTCCGGGAACTCTTGTAGGAACTCCTTCACGTAAGGGGGCAGTTCGTGGAGACCAATGGAGTAGATCGTGGAAATATGAATAGTGCCACTGATGACCTTCTTCATTTCCTGTAGCTCGCTCATCAGCTTTTCATAGAGATGAAGGAGCTCCTTGGAGGATTCGTAAAGCTTGGCACCTTCGCGGGTGAGGTGGAATTGCTTTTGACTGCGGTCCACGATTAGCGCATTAAAGTGCTTTTCCATGGCGCGTAATTGCTGGCTGACAGCTGATTGGGTAATGCCATTCAATTTTGCCGCCTTTGAAAAACTCTGGCTTTCAACGAGATCAGAAAAGATTTTCAGATTTTCTATATGCATAATTAAGTCTAATATCACGAGAGCTAATCGGTTTGCAATATAAAAAATAGCAAAACTTATCGGGATTTTTAAGTGATTACCTACGAACAGTTTTTAGAAAATAATCAACGGGTGCAGGAGCGTTTTTGGGCTGCTTGCGAGGCAGCAGGACGAAAGTCCAGTGATGTCCAGATCATGCCCGTGACGAAGACGCATCCGGTGGATGCCGCTGTGTATGCCGCACAGGCAGGTTACGTCGCAGTGGGTGAGAATCGTGTGCAGGAAGCTCTGGATAAGATTGCCGATGGCAAGGCGCCGATTCGCTGGGAACTGATTGGCCATTTGCAGTCAAATAAAGCCAAGGTAGCCGCAGAGAAGTTTGACCGCGTTCAGTCCGTGGATAGTGTCAAGCTGTTGCAGAGGCTGAATGCGGCGGCGGAGTGCTGTGGCCGCCGTCTGCCCATTTTACTTCAAGTCAACGCGGGGAATGATCCGGCAAAGTATGGTTTGGCGGTAGAAGCGACTCCCGGGGTGTTGGAGCACGCACTAGAGTTAGAGTATCTGCAGGTTGACGGGTTGATGACGATTGCTCCCTTGTCTGACGATGCCGACGTGGCGGTGCGTTGCTTTATGCGCTTGCGTGAGCTGCGTGATCAGCTCGCCAGTAAGTTTGGCGTTGCTTTGCCAGAACTTTCGATGGGGATGAGTGGTGATCTGGAAGCTGCTGTTGCCTCAGGAAGCACCTTGCTGCGGGTAGGAAGTGCGTTTTTCGGCGCTCGCTAGTCTAGAACGCCAGATATCCGCCAAGGCTGTGCTTAAGAGGTTTTGTGCGGCACTTCTGACTGCATGTCGCGGTGTCGCCGAATGTGCATAAGGATTCACAGGGGGAGCAGGTTGGCTCTGGTCTTTTGTTAGTTTTTCACTCAGTGCTTTCATGTATCAAGGGTAATAATCGGTCGAAAAACCCCAGCATTAAGCAAAATTGTGCTACTGAACTTTGGGAAAACCAAAATGTCGGCGCAGCTCACGGACGAGTCGCTCCAATTCGTCTGAGCCAGCCTGAATTTGGTCTATACTCTTAGCGAGTTGGTTTTCGTCTTGGCTGCGCTTAATGATCTCACAATGTCCCCGAATAAGAAATATCTGGCCATTCATATCATGGACCATGGATCGCAGGGAGTCTTCCTCATTTTCAGAGAGGTTCATAGGGGCACAATGCGATTAATTGTGGGCAGTGCAACCTAAACTGCCTCCACTCCCATGCTATCCAGCAAATTGCTCAAATAGGGAATCAATTGCTTTTTACGGGAGACAATGCTGGGCATGTCGAAAATATTCCGGTGATTATCGACATGTGTGAAGGAAATGTTGGCGATGATATCGCTTTCGCCTGAGGTCAGTAGGAGTGAATTCTGCTGATTGATATCGGTTACGAGCAAGCAGGAGAAGTTCAAGCCATTGTTGGTTAGGTAGTTGTCGAGTGCCTTTTGGATGGCATCCTGGTGCTTCCAGAAGTTTTCGTAGCCGAGTTCTTCGATCTGCGAGACGGAATACCTGATGCCGCCCTGGTCATACTGCTTGCAGTCTGTCTCGATGACGCGGTCCGGAGTCGAGGTGAGAATGATGGAGCCAGAGTTGAAGACTAGATCGCACATTTCTTCGACGGAGACGCCGGACAGCTCCACCAGCCAAGGTAGGAGTTCGGCATCTTTGGCGGTCGAAGTTGGGCTTTGCAGGTTGAGTGTGTCCGAAATCAAGCCTGCCATCATGATGCCAGCTATTTCTGCGGATGGCGTGATTTTCGCTGCCTGGAAAAGGCTTGCGATGATGCTACTGGTGGAGCCGATGATTTCGTTGCGGAAGAAGATAGGCTGGGCGGTGGCTGGGTTGGCCAAGCGGTGGTGGTCGATGATTTCGACAATGTTCACTTCGCCAGCGCCATTAACCGCCTGGCCCAGCTCGTTGTGATCCACAAGCACGAGTCGGGTGGGGACGGGCTTGAGCAGGTCGGTTTTAGAGAACAGGCCGATGAGCTTTTTATTTTCGTCAACTACGCAGAAAATCGGTGCGCTCAAATTGGCAATCTTGCGCTTTACAGAGCTGATCTTCTCATCGGGCCCAAAGGTGGGGACCTCGCGGTCGATCATCGGCTCAAGTAAAGTCGCGGTGCGAATAATCCACGAAGTCGTGGCGGAGTCAGCCTCGCTGACGATCAGTGAGACGCCGCGGTCTTTGGCAAACTCGATTACTTCCTTGTCTACTTCAAGGCCACCCGTGATGACTACCAGGCGGGCACCACCTTGGATGGCCTTCTGTTGGATGTCGTAGCGGTCGCCGACGACGACAACGCTTTCCTTGAAGGTAACGCCTTCACTCTCGGTGAACGCGCCAAAGGAGCGGATGTCCATCGCGCCAATGCGGACGTAGAGGTCCTGCGTCATCTCGGGATCGATTACGTTGAGCACCTCGGCCTTGAGCGAGCGAATGATGTGCCCGATCGAAGTGAAGACGTGGCGCATTTTGCGCGGTTCTTTGGGCTTTGGAATGAAGAATTCGCCGAGGGAGAAAATAGAGACCTGGCCAGCGAGCACGCCGTCGGGGTTGACCACAGGCAGGGAGCGGATGTCGTGCTCGTCGATGATCTCGAGGGCTTCGGCGCAAGTGGCTTTGTCGCCAATGCGGTAGATGTCGCGGCGCATGATGTCGTGTACGCGGGGAGTGACGTCGCCAAGGAAAAGGGGGAGGGGCTGGTCAAAGCGCTTCAGGATGGCGTCAATACGGGCATTGGAGTTGCCGCAGCGTGCGGCGGTGTAGCCCTTTTCGCCAATGGCTTGCTTGTAGGCGGCGTAAGCGATGGCCGAGCAAATGGCGTCTGCATCCGGGTTCTTATGACCAATAATATACGTGGGTGTCATGGATTTATGTACTCTATCAAAGTAGCCTAGCAAGATACTCACCTAATTGTGGAACGCGAGAACTAAAGCTGGATTTGGGAGAAAATGAAAGTAATCTTTCGCTATCTTTCAAACGCGTATGCCTCATTAGCAAACAAAAAGACCGGGTCGAAACCCGGCCTTTTGAAAAATAGGTTTATGTGTTAATCAGCGCTTACTTAACGCTGTCCTGATATGTCTTGGCATTGCTGTTCTGCGCTTCTGGGATGGTGTATGCTTCACCAGAGCCATCATACTTGGCAAGTGGTTCTTCTTCGAGGTCTTCGTAGAAGGTCACGTGACCGTCGAGGAAGATGATGTGGCCGCCGTCACCCTTCCAAGGTGAGGTAGTGTCCCAAGTGCTGGCGGAGTCTTCGATACCGCGTGTGTAGAGCAATGGGGTGGTGCTGGTCGGCGCATTGCTGGAGAGGTTACAGGTAATTGCCCAACTGATCGGGCCCTCGAAGGACGTGAGGTTGTTGGTCGGCTCGCTGGAACCTTCGGCGGTGGTGATGACTGTCTTCGGAATGCTCAGGCCTGCGAGGTTGTCATCGCTGGTGATGTACCAGATGGCAGCATCATTCAGGTCTGCCTTGTCGGCAAGAATTGCCGCGAATTCTGCTGGGGTGGTTGCCGAATAGGTGGAGCTTGCGCTGTTACCGATCACGCGGGTCTTGCCGCCGCCATTGGAGAATGTGCTGTAGGCGAGACCTATTTGGCGACCATCACTGGATGCGGCAGACTTTTTTGCGGATTCCTGCACCTTACCAACGGCGGGAATCAGGATCGCGGCGAGAATGCCGATGATCGCGATAACCGTCAGAAGTTCGACGAGGGTGAAGCCTTGGCGGCTGATTGCTTTACGAGATAGTGTCATTTTCCGGTAATCGGGTTGTGGGATTAGTCGATAGCGGGTTAGACCATCGATTGATGATTTATAATCTTCAGGTTAATTATGAATATCACTTCAAGTCGGCTGAAAAGCAAATTTTCGCTGTTAATCGCGATATTTTCAGGGGCTTGGTGATGGTTGTGCTTAGTAAGGAAGCGGAAATTGGTTCGATAATTCTAGGGCGATTGCTTTAGCTTGGGCAATCTTTTCTTCACTATCGGGATCGCTGAGCACCAAATCGATGGCTTCGACGATCTTCACCATCTCGGCTTCCTTCATGCCACGGGAGGTAACAGCGGGAGCGCCGAGACGTAAACCACTGGTTTGGAACGGGCTACGCGTTTCGCCGGGCACGGTGTTGCGGTTGGTGGTGATGTTGGCTTTGTCGAGGGCGATCTGGGCAACCTTGCCGGTCAGGTCTGGGTGGCTGGGGCGAAGGTCAACGAGCATAAGGTGATTATCGGTTCCATCGCTCGTAAGTTTATAGCCCTTGTCAATTAAAGCCTTGGCCATGGCGTCGGCGTTGAGCTTGACCTGCTTGGCGTATTCCTTGAAGGCCGGCTTGGCGGCTTCCTGGAAGCAAACGGCCTTGGCGGCGATGATGTGCATCAGCGGGCCACCCTGGCCACCGGGGAATACGGCGCTGTCGATCTTCTTGGCAAATTCGGCGTTGCACATGATCAGGCCGCCGCGGGGGCCGCGGAGGGTCTTGTGCGTGGTGGTGGTGACAAAGTCTGCGATGCCGACGGGGGAGGGGTGCTCACCGGCGGCGACCAGGCCAGCGATGTGCGCGATGTCGGCCAGCAGTAGTGCGCCAACGCTCTTGGCGATCTCACCCATGCGGGCAAAGTCGATGACACGCGGGTAGGCGGAGGCGCCCACGGTGATCATCTTGGGCTTTTCCTTTTCGGCTTGTGCGGCGAGGCCATCGTAGTCGATGCGGCCATCTTCCGGGCTCACGAAGTAGTGGACGACGTCGTACAGCTTGCCGGAGAAGTTGGCCGGGTTGCCGTGGGTCAGGTGACCGCCGTCGGAGAGGTTCATGGTCAAAATCTTGTCGCCGGGCTGAAGCGTAGCCGCGTAAACAGCGAAATTGGCCTGGCTGCCGGAGTGCGGCTGCACGTTGGCGTGGTCGGCACCGAAGAGGGCCTTGGCGCGGTCGATCGCGATCTGCTCAACGACGTCGACGAACTCGCAACCGCCGTAGTAGCGCTTGCCCGGGTAGCCCTCGGCATACTTGTTGGTCAGCACGCTGCCGGCGGCCTCAATGACGGCGGGCAGGGTGAAGTTTTCCGAGGCGATCAGCTCGATGTGGCTTTGCTGGCGAGCCTTCTCCTTCTCCATTGCGGCGAAGATGTCGGGATCGAGTTGAGCGAGCGGGGTGGCGTCGATTGCGGAGGTTGCTTCGGTCATCATGATAAAAGGTGAATACGTTGAGGGATTTTGCGCGGATCGCAAAGAAAAAGAAGGGGAAGTTTCGGTGTGCTGAGTGGTGAGGAGTGGGTGGTGAGTTTTGAGAATTCAGGGGAGGGGGGGGTAAAATCAGGCTTCGGGCAAATGTGCGGGCGCAGCAAGGCATCCCGTGGGCCGGAGTGGCGTTGAGCGGGAGGCAGGCGCCCCGTTGTGTCGGGCGCACCAACGTCGATGCGGGCAACGGGCAGGCTGGCATAATTTCGCGCGGACCTTGCTGGACGATGGCTGTCATCGGCCGGATTAAAACCTGGGGGCGTCAACGGGCTGTCTGCTGTCACCAGAGCAGGCGTTGAATAAGCCCCGTTAATGGCTCAAGGGCGCGGGAAAACGAATGCAGTCGCGCGGCATCGACTGGACTAGCCGCACGCTAAGGCGGGCTCGGCAGAATGGTGGGAGTGTGTTTCATGGCGGTGTTGTGTTGGGAGTGGTGGTAGGGCGCAGTCTCTAGACAAGCCGCCAGCATCCTGCTGGACCGATAGATTTGCCATGGGCAAATACCACTCCGTTGGGCGGCTTGTCTGGAGACTGCGCCCTACCTCAGAGTCATGGATTTAGGCTTAACTAAATGTTCATAATAACACTATCTAGCGGAACGGAATTTGCCAACTAAAAAGTGAACATGCGGACATTTTTTGCCAAAGTTTTTTGGCCAATGATTCTTCTGGGAAAAGGGTGCCCTCGTGGCCTATCTCTTGGCTTCGTCGTAGATGGCCTTGACCGACGGGCGCATAAGCACGATGAGCGTTATTGCGCCCAAGGCGGTGCCGATGGGAAAGGCCACGCAGTTGATGCAGGCGACGACGAAGGAGAAATTGTATCCCCGCCGTCGCTTGAGCTGGCGGCCGGAGAGGATGAGCGAAATCGCCAAGGCCTGGCCCAACAGGAAGAAGACCAGTCCAGCGATGAAGAAGAACCAGCCAAACAGTTCTGGTGGAAACGGAAAGCCCTCCGGGTGCTTTTGCAGCTCTTCGGCCATCGGGTTGCCTCCGATAATGAAGCTCAGGCCGACAACCATGTGAATCAGCGGCATGCAGGCAAACAGCACACCGATGCCGCCAATGGCGTAGTGTGCGATGGCCAGCGAATTGAGATGGGATTCATCTTGCGAGGCAGGCAGGGCTGGAGGCGTCTGTTGCATAAACTGTAGCGACTATTAATGTATACGGAGATGCTGTCATTATTTTAATGGCTGATCTACACCTCCCGAATCGCGTCGACTTCGGCGAGGATGTCGCGGACTTTTTCGGCGTCCTTGACGCCATCGACGATGACCGGGCGGTTGCCGGTGGTGGACATGAATAGGCGATGAATGCCGGCCCAGCGCATTAGGTGGTCTTGGGCGACGGAGAAGTCCGTGATCGAGCGAAAGTGAATCTTGCGGTCTTCGTGCTCGGGTATGCTTTGGACGACTTTGAGGAACGGACCCTGGACTTCGATACTGGCGGCGTTGGCCCGGCGCTTGGCGCGCCAGTGGGAGAATAGCAGGTGGAGGATTCCGCCAGTGAGTACACCGCCGATGAAACCAACGACGCCGCCAGCGCCGAGGTAGAGGCAGCACTGTAGAAGCGTGGCTTGGTGAACGCTGTCAAGCCACGCTGAGCCTAGGATGAAGCCTGGCACAATGCCTATTATGCCAAAGAACCAGCCAAAGCCCCAGAGTGAAGCCAACTGGTAATACCGGCGCAGCTTGAGGCGGTCGATTTCAATGGTGAAGTTTTCAGGATAGCGGTCTTTCATGCCGCTATTTTCTCACTTTCGAGGCACGCGTGCTATTGCAATGAAAGGGGGTGTTTATAACGCGGCGCGGCGGGCTGGGTGATGTTGGCTCGCGGTGGATGCATCCCGTAGCAAACGCCCGTTATCCCTAATGGGTAGTTCCATCCTGCTGGGCCTACATTAATAGATGTGACTGCGAACTGGGTTGATCCGCGCTACCTTTGCAACTAAGCTGCATCCTTACTGAATCCAGCTGATGTCGTGGATCACAAACTGCGGCTTGCCCTGGTATTCGCCAAGCTGGCCGATGAAGCGGAATTCGCTGTCGACTTGTTGCTCGCCGAGGCGGGCTTTGACTTCGATCACCGGCGAGTAGAGTTCGTACTCGTGGCCGTTGACGTTGATCGTGCTCGGGCGGTTGTTGGTGTAAACGCCGGTGACTGCGTAGACCTCGCCCATGTTCTTGGAAAGGGTTTCCGCCTTTTGATTCACTAAGCCGCTGAACTCCATGACGTTGTCGAAATCCAGGGTGGTGTAATCGACCGTCGGCACGGAGTTAGGGGCGTTGGCCCTCAGGTTGGAGGGCTTATCAAAAAGTGGCTCCGGGTCCGTGGAAAGCGTGATCGCGATGGGGTAGTGGTCGGAAAAACCGCCGCCGGTCTCGCCCATGAAGTGCCAGGATTGCGGCTCATGCCAGGGGCCGTGCGAGTTGAGCCCGGGCACAGCGATGACGCGGAATGAGTTGTCCACGTAGTGCAGCCCCTGGCCGTTATAGAGGCCGGGCGTGATGAGGATTTCCATCAGCGTGCCCCAGTAGCCGCGGTAAAGTTCGCTGCCGCGCTGGTCCTCGGGGAGCTCAAACCAGAGGTTGTAGAGTGCGGCTTTGCCGTCGCGCGTGGCCTTTTCATTGCCCTGGGAGCCAAGCTCAGCAATGGAAAATTCCTGGACATGGCTCCAGCGATCCGGGTGCTCCTTGGGAAAGTGTTCAGGGGCGTTGTAGTAGGTATTCAGATCACCGCCGATGAGGACGTCCGCCTGCGGGTTTCTCGCCAGGACTGCCTCGACGGCGGCGCGGAGGTCACGGGCGTTTTGCACACGCTTGGGCTCGGTTCGGGGGCTGGAGGCACCGCTTTTCCAGTGGTTGTTAAACACGATCAGCTCGCTGCCATCGACGTCGATGCCGACTTCCTGAATCACGCGCGCGCTGGGCGTGGGATGATCTTTTTCGTAGGTGATCGGAAATTTCGTGAAGACGACGTTGGTGTGCGCGGGGGAGTCCTCAAACGGTGTCAACGGGGCAGGCAGGGCGACGTGGTAGCCCTTTAGGCCGTGGTCCTCGAAATACTTCAAGATGAGCGCATCGACGGGGAGGCCTTTGACGGTGTCGTCGAACTGCTCGGTCAGCATCAGGTCGACCGTGGTGTCTTTATAATACTCCAGAAAGGTGGCGTAGTTTGGCACGGTGCTCTCCGGGGTGCGGTCGAGCTCAAACTCTTGGAAGAGAATGATTTCCGGGCCCTCACCGTTGTTGAAACGTTGCAAGACCTTGGTGATGTTCTGGATCTTGGTCAGTGTCTTGCGCGGGCTGTAGGGGGCGGGGTTGTTGTCGTTGTCGGGCTGATAATCGCCGTAGAGCGCCACGCCGTCGGCGTCGAAGAGGTTCTCGACGTTGTAAACAACGAGCGTCAATTGGCGTCCTTGGAGGGGAGCGAGCGTGATTAGCAAGCAAACAAGCGCGTAAAAGCAGCGTAACATGATGGTTTCCTTAGCTAGGTTCATTCCTGAATTCAAGCGATGCAGTTTTAAATTTGGGTTACGGTGTTTGACCTGCGCGCGATTTAGCGCATCTTATGCGTTGTGAAAGTAATTACTGCACCTAGTGCCGGCTTCTGCTGGGGAGTTGAACGCGCCATCGATATTGCCCGTAAAAACACGGGCGAGGATCGTCGCGTCTACACCGATGGCCCACTAATCCATAATCGTCAAATGATGGAACAACTTGAGGGCGAAGGCATCCGCGAGGTGGGGGACTACCAGAGCCAGTCGCCGCTGGAGCTGGAAAATCAGACCGGCGACGTGATGGTCGTGCGCGCACATGGGGTCTCCCCCGAGCGCCGGACCTACCTGAAAAACCTCGGCATGACTTTTAAGGACGCGACCTGCCCGGACGTGGGCATCATCGCAGGCAAGGTGAAGCTCCACGCGCGCAAGGGCTACCAGGTGGTCATTTTTGGCGACCCCAAGCACCCGGAAGTGATCGGC
Organism: Cerasicoccus maritimus; assembly: GCA_031296935.1. Taxonomy (GTDB): domain Bacteria; phylum Verrucomicrobiota; class Verrucomicrobiia; order Opitutales; family Cerasicoccaceae; genus Cerasicoccus; species Cerasicoccus maritimus. The sequence goes on along the minus strand of JAVDPD010000011.1, from coordinate 74,689 downwards.
ATCCTCGGCTACGCCACGAGCGGCGGCCACGTGGTGAGCAACCCGGAAGACATCGCCGCGCTGCCCGACCTGGGCGAAGAAGTGTGCATGGTCTCGCAGTCGACGATGTTTGTGGATGAGTTTCAGAAGCTGGCCAGCCTGCTGGTCCAGCGTTTCCCGAAGGCGGTGATCATCAACACGATCTGCGGCGCCACCCGCGAGCGTCAGGACGATATTTACACGCTGATCAACCAAGGCGTCGAGGCCATCGTGGTCGTCGGCGGCCGCCACTCGGCAAACACGATCAAGCTCGCCTCGTTGGTCGAGAAAAACGGCCTGCCAGCATTCCATGTCGAGTCGCCGGAAGAGTTGGACGTGAGCTGTCTGAAGCAATACGCCAAAATCGGCCTCACCGCCGGCGCCTCAACCCCCGGCTACCTGATCGACGCCGTCCGCGAAAAGCTGGAAGCGGAGTAGAGGGGGGCGCTGTCCAAATTGGCAAACTCGCTTTACGGAGTTTGGACGATTTCTAGGACTTTTACTTCTTTAACCGGGTGATCAGGGTAGTAAGTGATCGCGTAATCTCGAACGATCTTGCAGTAGACTATTCGTCCCTCCCGATCAGTCTCCGGAAAATCCCCTTCATCGAAGGGGTTATCTGAAAGGTAATCGATATACTTTTCGATTGCCCGTTTGCGATACCCACGAAGAGTCTTCAATAAATCGTGGACAGGCCGCTTCAAGAAAATGGCGTATGGCTCCGACATCTATTGGTCGGCATCCGGTGTCCAACGGACAAAATCTTCGCCATCAATTAGTTCCGCCAGTTGATCCTTCCTTTCGGGGTCACGGGCGCGGCGCAGTTGTAGGATCAATGCCGCAACTTCATCCAAGTCCGCTGCTTGTAAGGCTTTGATTTCCTCTTTGATTTCAACCAAACTCATATCCTTAGCATAGTTATTCAGTGCCGATTTTCAAACTTTCATTTTCCTAACGCTGAACTCAGGAATGGGGAGCTTGCTCGCCATTTCCTGAAGTGGCTTCTTGTGGTTTATCATCTGGAGTGGTAAGTGAGTTTAGAAATGTTGTGAATCTATCGCAGACAAAAATACACCCATCATCTCCTCCGATCTCATGGAACCAGTATACTATGCTTGGTTCTTCTTTGTTCTCTCGGTAGTCGAAGCATATCCAATTCCCACCGCCATCTTCACCAAACGGAATTATCTTTTCACTTAATTCGTGTTCATTCCATGCGCTCAAAGATGACCAAATAGTTTCTCTGTCCCATGGGCTTAAGGACAACCAGATACCCATGGAACCGCCATATTCTGAGCCAGGTATGGGGAAATCAACATCGCCATATGCTCCGTTGAACTCCCTTATTACTTTTTTATATTCTTCAGGGAAAGATACACCGATAAGGTTCTCAGCTCCCTCGATCTGAGTTTCGGTAATCGGTGATTCGGATTTGTCGAAACCTTTCATAACCTTTTTACCATAACAGTATTTTTTGAAATTCATTTGTAGGACATAGACAAAAAAAGCTACCCAGCGAGATGGGGATCAGAGACTGAACCATCTTCGCTATGCCATACTACTATTGAATGTTCTTCAAAAAAGCCCCCATCATCAAAAAACATTTCCGCTAAACCTCCCTTTGAGAGATTGATTGTTGCTCCCTGTGGAACGATTGCGTCCATCAGCATCTCTCTAGTTATTGGATCTTCATTTTCGTCCAGCCAGCTTTCATTTTTCAAAGGAACCATTTTTTCCGCAATAAGCAAGTGGGCCTCAGCCATAACACTCTCAATCCGATTACAGAATTTCCTTAATTCAGAGATGAAGTCTTCCATCCTCTCGAACTCATCACAACTCAGGCTCACTTCGACCTTCCCGTATTTTGTATCCAGCAAAACATCATACCAATTTAAGTCGGGATTGTAAATCAACGGACCTAGTTCTTTGTCAAAATATTTTCCTTCTTTCTTCATTTCAACAGTATTTTTTAAGTGACGCGAACGTTCATTGAACAAGGAGAGTAATCTGAGGGTGAGGCAGATTGAATGAAAGCGGTGTCGTGGATAGCGATGCTTGGCGGGATACGGGTTATGGCACGGGAGGGTGGCTGGTCGCTCCTTCCAACGTGGTAAAGTACTTTACTGTCGTTATCGGCAAAGATGACAAGGGTAAAGTAATTGCATTCAATGAATTTTACATGGGCGGAAGGTGTGGCCGCCTTAGATTGCTGTTGAGGCAAGCCACTGGGGGTTCGGGACCCAACCCTCCCCAGGGTTTCGACACGAACAAGCTAAGGGTTGTGACCAAACCCTTAGTAGGGTTGGGTCGAAGCGTCGGCGAAGTGTCGGGGACTTCGGTAGGGCGTCCATTTTCTCGGCGCGGACCGGGGAGAGGTCGGGGATGTTCCTTTCGAACTTAATATTGGCGTTCAGCAGCGCGATCGAGAACAGGGCGACTAACTAAGGTAGGGGCCGGTCGCCGCAACTTTTTGGGCAAAAGTGTAGGAGGGTTTCAGCGCTTGGGCTCCTGAGGTTATTCACAGTCGGATGTGAAAAACTTCTTGGGCGCTGGTTGACGTTTTTCTTGAAGGGCAGGGGGGCTTTCACAATGTTGATCCGATGGCTGATACCAAGAGGAAGTCGCGACCGTTCGAGAAGCGCGATAAGCTAGATTTTGACCATTATTCCGGCGATCGGATTATCCCGCACGACTTGCGCCTCGAGCAGGCGCTCTTGGGCTGTGTGCTGCTGGAAGGCGGTGCCGACACCATGGCTCAGTGCATTCAGGAAAAGCTCCGTCCGGAGTGTTTCTACAGCCCGAAGCATCAGCTGATGTTCGAGGTGATGACCGAGCTCTACAACAACTCGACCCCGATTGACGAAGTCATCCTGCGCGACGAGCTCACCCGCACCAAGCGTTTTGAGGAAATCGGCGGCGACGCCTACCTGTTTGAGGTCACCGACCAGATCAGCACCACGGCGCACCTGCCGCACTACATCGACCGCATCAAGGAATACCACCTGCTGCGCGAGCTGATCCGCTTCTCCAACCGCACCATCGAGGGTGTGTTTGAGAACCCGGACGACGTCACGGCCTTCATTGAGGACGTCGAGCAGAGCATTTACAAGATCAGTGAAGACCGCATTTCGGACGCCGCTCAGCCGGTCGAGAAGACCGTCGACGACGCGATGCGGATGATCTACCAGATGTATGAAAACCGCGGTGAAATCACCGGCACGACCACGGGCTTCATCGACCTGGACAAGATGACCACGGGCTGGCATCCTGCGGAAATGATCGTTGTCGCCGCCCGTCCTTCGATGGGTAAAACATCGATTGCGCTGAACATGGTCGAGGGCGCGTTGTTCCCCCGCGTAGGTGAGGCGGCGCCGACACTGGTCTTCTCGCTGGAAATGCCCTCCGAGCAGCTGGCTGTCCGTATGCTTTGCAGCCGCGCCCGCGTCAACATGTCGAAGCTGCGCGAGGGCTTTTTGCCCAAGGAGAAGCAGCAGGACCTCGTGAAGGTCGCGCAGGAGCTCAAGCAGGCGCCTTTGTTCATCGACGACAGCTCGGGTCTGACGATTTTGGAAATCCGCGCCAAGGCCCGCCGACTTTCGAATCAGGTCAAGCTCGGTCTGGTGATGGTCGACTACCTGCAGCTTGTGGCCGGCGACAACAACATCCCGCGCGAGCAGCAGATTGCGGAAATTTCCCGCGGCATGAAGGGCATGGCGAAGGAACTCGGCGTCCCGGTCATCGTGCTCGCGCAGCTCAATCGTGAGAGTGAAAAAGAGAAGCGCCAGCCCCGAATGAGCGACCTTCGTGAGTCCGGATCGATCGAGCAGGACGCAGACGTAATTTTGCTAATATCCAAGCCAAGAGAGTTTGATGAACAGGAAGACCTTGCCAGTGACGCGGTTGCACGCGATTTAATCATTGCCAAGCAACGCAATGGGCCGGTAGGAACCGTGCCTTTAATGTTCACAAAGAACCTGACGCGCTTTGAAAACTACACGCCACAACCTGCTTGACTGGACGGTCAAGGCATTCCTGTTTCTCACTTTGCTTCTCGCGCCCCAGTCTGGCTGGGCGCAGGAAACAACAGGCTCCGGGCCGATTGTCGAAAAAATCGATATCCAGTTCGAGGGCTTCAAAAACGTAAGCGAACAGAATGTTTTTGCTCACATTCAGCAGCGGGTGGGTACGCCCTACGCTGAAGCGCAGATCGATAAATCCGTTCGATCGCTCTACCAGAGCGGACTTTTCGAATTCATTGAGGCGCGCCGCACGACGCTCCCCAGCGGCAACTACGAGGTAATCTTCGTCGTGGTGCCGAAATATCGCGTGACTAAGGTCGTTTACGAGGGCCTCAAGGGCACTGACCCCGGTGACTTCGAGGACGATGTCAAAACCGCTGAGGGCCTTCCGCTGGACGAAGTACAGGTCAAGCGCGATTCCACCAAGATCTTCGACATCTTGCAGGAAGACGGCTACACCAACGCCAAGGTCAGCTACCGCATCGACCGCAATGAGCAACTAGGCACGGCCGAAGTGATTTTCGTGGTCGACGAGGGCGATAAGCTCGACATCGACAACATCGAGTTCGTCGGCAACGAGCACTACAGCTCCGGCGATTTGCGCGACCTGATGGAGACCGAGGAATACTTCTGGCTTTGGTCCTGGCTGATCGGTGGTGGTCGTTTGCAGGAAGAAACGTTCCAGAACGACTTGGAAAAGCTCCGCGACTTTTATAAGAACGAAGGCTATCTGGACGTCGAAATTCCGGAATCCGAAGTGGTGCTGGAATACCCATCGGAAGGTGAAATGAACATCGTCATCACCATTCACGAGGGCCGCCGCTACTACGTGGGCGACATCGCTTTCAAGGGGAACGAGCTTTTCACCACTGAGCGCCTCGAAAGCATTCTGGCGACGCAGCCCGGCAATTATTTCTCGCCGAAGCAAGTCGACCAGGACGTTGAACTGCTGAAAGATTTTTATGGTCAGATTGGTTACCTCGACACCTTTGTCCGAATTGAGCGCCTGCCCAATGTGGAAGAAGGCACGATTGATATGACCTTCGTGGTCACTGAAGGAGAACAATTCTACGTGGAAACGATCACCCTTCAGGGCAACACCAAGACCCGCAACAACGTGATCATCCGCGAATTGGCCCTTGCGCCTGGCGACGTGTTTGACCTGGTTCGCATGAAGGCCAGCCAGGCCCGCCTCGAAAACACCCGCTTCTTCGAGTCCGTGAACTTGGCCCCCGAGGCCACGAACCTGCCGAATCGCCGCAACCTGCGCGTAACCGTCAAGGAAGGCAGCACGGGTAACTTGACCTTCGGCGCGGGCTTTAGCTCGGTCGAGTCGGTAGTTGCCTTCGCGGAATTGACCCAGAGCAACTTCGATATTCTGAACTACCGCTCGATGTTCCAGGGTGGCGGTCAGAAGTTCCGCTTGCGTCTGTCCATCGGTCTGGAGTCCAACGAAGTCCTGCTCTCCTTTGAAGAGCCGTGGGTTTACCAGCGTGAGTTGGCTGCCGGTTTCAACCTCTACCGCACCGAGTCAGACTACCTCTCCAGCAATTACAACGAATTGCGCATGGGCATCGAGCTCTACCTGCGCAAGCGCCTCTTCGAGCTCGTGGAAGGCCGCCTGTCCTACACGATTGAAAACATCGACATCAAAGACGTGAATCCTTTCGCCTCGCCGGTGATTCAGCAGGAAGAGGGCAATACCCTCACGTCCAAAGTTGGCTTCGGGCTCTTGCGTGATACCCGTAACAACTTGCTTTGGACTACGAGCGGCAGCCGCTTGCAGTACATTTCCGAACTCGCGGGCACCGGCTTCGGTGGGGACACGAATTATGTGCGTCAGGAAGTGCGCGCCACGAAATACTTCCCGACCTTTGACCTGTTCGACCAAACGATCCGCTTGCATGGACGCACCGGCACGGTCATCCCCACCAAGCGCGAGACCGGCACCTTCTATAACCAGCGTGCACAGCAAACGGAGACTTTCGACGACGGTGTGCCCTTCTTCGACAAATACTTCCTCGGTGGACCTTACACGTTGCGCGGCTTCGACTACCGCGAAGTTGGCCCGAAGGACCCGTATTCCGGTGAGCCATTGGGTGGGGACACTATGGCGATGGTCCAGGTGGAATACATCTTCCGCTTTATCGAGCAGCTTGGCTTCAAGGTCTTCTATGACGGTGGTTTTGTGAACGCCGATGCTGGCGATTGGGCACCGAATCAACCCATTACCAACAGCGGGCAAGTTTACAACAGCTCTACCGGTAATCGCGATACTTACACCGCAACATCCGGTGGTTGGAATGACGACGTAGGCTTTGGTCTGATCATCATGCTCCTCGGCTCGCCGCTCAATCTGGACCTCGCATGGCCGATTCACACCGACAAGTTTAATGATCAAACTGGTCCGGTCTTTAACTTTTCCTTCGGAACGGTTTTCTAATCCTCTTGTCTGCAATAGGCAGTTCTGATACCTCGAACGTCATTGATTAAATCAATTTAGCAATACGCCCTAGTATATACACATCCTAACTATGAGAAAAATCCTGATCACCCTCCTCGCAATGTGCGCCATGAGCGTTGCCTTTGCGCAGAATTCTCCGGTCATCCTTACGGTCAACGTCGCCAAGCTTTACGACGGTTACTGGAAGGCCAAGGAAGCCGAAGCCAAGTTCCAAAGCTCCATTGAAAACGCCCAGCAGGAGATCCAAACCATGATCGCGGACGGGATGAAGCTGACCGAGGAACTGCAGGAGCTACAGGCCGAGTCCTCCAGCCCTGCAATCTCCGAAGAGCGTAAGAAGGAAATCGCCAAGGAAGCGCAGACCATGATCCAGACGATTCAGCAGAAGGAGCGCGATGTAAACCAGTTCCGTCAGACTACGGACCGCCAGCTTCAGCAGCGCCGTCAGGCCATCACCGAGCTCCACCTCTCCGACATCCAGGCTGTAGTGACGGAAGTGGCCGAGGGCAAGGGCGCGGACCTCGTGCTCAACACTCAAGGCTTGGCCGTGGTTTACTCCAATGAGTCCATGGACATCACCGACGAGGTGCTGACCAAGCTCAACGCCGACAAGCCCTAAGCGCTTTTCATCGTTCATTTTAGCAGCCCCGGTAGACCCACGTCACCGGGGCTTTTTTTGCCCTCATTTTGACGGTCAACACGAATAAATGTTCGCCATGCGCGGCTGGCTTCTTGAATCTGGCCCCACGATGAAAATCGCTTTTTCCGTAGAGCAAATTCAGAAATTGAGCGAGGCTGAGGCCGTCGAAGGCAACTTCGCAGGCGTCATATCCAGCATCGCCGCCCTGAAGGAAGCCGCCGCTGGCGATCTCTCCTTTTTGGGTAACAAAAAATACACCCCGGACGTCAAGGTCTCCCAGGCCAGCGTCATCTTGATCCCCACCGATTTCGAGGGCGCCCCGCAGGACGGTCAGTGCTTTGTGCGCGTGAACAATCCCTCCTGGGCTCTGGCGCGTATTTGCGCCGCCATCGAGGCTGAGATGTGGCCGCGCCCGGCACCGGGCATCCACCCGAGTGCGGTGGTTGACGCGTCGGCTGAGATTGATCCGACAGCCTACATTGGCCCGACATGCGTGGTCGAGGCGGGAGCCAAGATCGGCGCTGGCGCATGGCTACAAGCGCAAGCTTATATCGGTCGCGATGTGGTGGTCGGCGAGAAAAGTTGGCTGCACCCGCATGTTTCCATTTACGCCGGCAGCGTCCTGGGCGACCGCGTGCTCCTGCATTCGGGTGTGGTGATTGGCGCCGATGGGTTTGGCTACGAAAGCCAGACCGGCGTGCACGAAAAGGTGCCGCAGATCGGCAATGTCGTCATTGAGAACGATGTTGAGATCGGCTCGAATTCCACGGTCGACCGCGCGCGTTTTGACTGCACGCGGATCTGCGAAGGCGCCAAGATAGACAACCTCGTTCAGATCGGCCACAACTGCCAAATTGGCCCTCATTGCTTGCTCGTGTCGCAGGTCGGCGTATCCGGCAGCACGATTCTCGACCACCATGTGGTGTTGGCCGGGCAGGCGGGCATCGCGGGGCACTTGAAGCTCGCCGCCGGCACTGTGATCGGCGCGCAGGGTGGACTCCATTTCGATACCGAACCCGGCAAATACTACCGCGGCACGCCGGCGCTTGAATCTTCTTTGGCTAACAAAATTCACGTGCTCTCCAAGCGCCTGCCGGACCTCTTTAAGCGGGTCAAACAGCTGGAGGATTCTCTGGTTTCTTCGAACTAAGCTTGTCAGAGCATCCTTGCGACAGTGACAGTTATCATTTCGAGAAATACCCGCAGGAGGTTTTTTTCGGAAAGACTCGCCATCCGTCACCTAATTGTTGAATTTCCCACCTCCTTTGACTGATTCCCTCTATCCAGAAACCTCCGGCATGAAAGAACAAGAACTCAAAATCTTTACCGGGAACGCTAATCCCAAGCTGGCTGAAGAAATATGCCAGCACCTGGGTTGCCGCCTCGGTAAGGCAGATGTCACCGCCTTCCCCGACGGTGAATCGTTCGTGCGCATCGATGAAAACATTCGCGGACGCGATGTCTTCCTCGTGCAGCCTACCTGTTGCCCCGCGAACCATCATCTGATGGAGCTCTTGATCATGGTCGACGCCGCCCGCCGCGCTTCGGCCAGCCGCATCACCGTCGTGCTGCCGTTCTTCGGCTATGCGCGTCAGGACCGCAAGGACCAGCCTCGCGTGCCGATTACCGCCAAGCTCGTGGCCAACATGATCGCCGCCGCCGGCGCGCACCGCGTGCTCACGATGGACTTGCACGCCCAGCAAATTCAGGGCTTCTTCGACTTGCCCGTCGACCACCTTTACGCCGCGCCGGTTTTCTCTGATTACCTGCAGCAGCTCAAGCTCGAGAGCGATCTCGTGGTTTACTCGCCCGACGTTGGCGGCATGAAAATGGCCGCTGCTTACGCCGAAATGCTTAAGGCCCCGCTCGGTTTTGTCGCCAAGAAGCGCACCAGCGCGACTTCGGTGGAAGCCACCAGTCTCGTGGGCGATGTGGAAGGCAAGGACGTGCTCCTCGTCGACGACATGACCGAAACCGCCGGCACCCTGATCGCCGCCGCTGAGCTGATCAAAGACCACGGCGCAAATAGCGTCCGTGCAGCAGTCAGTCATGGCGTGCTCAACGAGATCGGCTACAAGCGCCTCAAGGACAAGGCGGGTATTCTGGACGAGTTGATCACCACGAATTCCACGCCGATTGAGTCGCGCGACTTGCCGATCACGGTATTGTCTGTCGCCGAGCTCCTGGGCAAGGCGATCATGCACATCCACAGCAATGAATCCGTCACCAGCCTCTTCGAAATCAAGGGCTTCTAAGGCTTCGATCAGACGCATTTTTTAACCACAGAGGGCACGGAGAAGCGGAGATCAACATCTCTCAACTCCGTGCCCTCTGTGGTTTTGTGCATGGGGTAGGGACGGTTGCCCTCAACCGTCCGGTTTCATTTCTCGCGGTCATGCTTGCGTGGCGGACGGTTGAGGGCAACCGTCCCTACCTTTTCAGTGAGACAAATCTCCGCGCTCTCTGTAGTTCATGGCGTGCTCAACGAGATCGGTTACAGGCGCCTCAAGGACAAAGCTGGCATTCTGGACGAGTTGATCACCACGAATTCCACGCCGATTGAGTCGCGCGACTTGCCGATCACGGTATTGTTGGTCGCCGAGCTCCTCGGCAAGGCGATCATGCACATCCACAGCAACGAATCCGTCACCAGCCTCTTCGAAATCAAGGGCTTCTAAGGCTTCGATCTGACGCATCTTTTTAACCACAGAGGGCACGGAGAAGCGGAGATCAACATCTCTCAACTCCGTGCCCTCTGTGGATTTGCGCATGGGGTAGGGACGGTTGCCCTCAACCGTCCGGTTTCATTTCTCGCGGCCATGCTTGCGTGGCGGACGGTTGAGGGCAACCGTCCCTACCTTTTCAGTGGGACAAATCTCCTCGCTCTCTGTAGTTCATGGCGTGCTTAACGAGATCGGTTACAGGCGCCTCAAGGACAAGGCGGGCATTCTGGACGAGTTGATCACCACGAATTCCACGCCGATTGAGTCGCGCGACTTGCCGATCACGGTGCTGTCCGTCGCCGAGCTCCTCGGCAAGGCGATCATGCACATCCACAGCAACGAATCCGTCACCAGCCTCTTCGAAATCAAGGGCTTCTAAGGCTTCGATCAGACGCATTTTTTAACCACAGAGGGCACGGAGAAGCGGAGATCAACATCTCTCAACTCCGTGCCCTCTGTGGTTTTGTGCATGGGGTAGGGACGGTTGCCCTCAACCGTCCGGTTTCATTTCTCGCGGTCATGCTTGCGTGGCGGACGGTTGAGGGCAACCGTCCCTACCTTTTCAGTAAGACAAATCTGCGTGTTTGCTTTGGTGAAAAAATGCTCCCTGTTTTGGCTTGTGGTTCCATTTGTTTTGGATAATAATGTTCACTGAACGTTTAATCCTTAAATCCACTGCCATCATGCTGAAATACTATCTCGAATCCTTCCAAAACATCGACTCTCAACCCGGCTCATCCAGCCAATACATCGCTCGTGTCAAAGGCGAAGATACCTTGCAGGGCAAGGCCTTGCATCAACGCCTTGCCATGCGCTCTGGCCTGCGCGAACACGAAGTCGCCGCCGTGCTCGCGGCGCTGGGTGACGAGGTCTGCGACAGCCTGCGCGAGGGCCGCCGCGTCAACCTGCAAGGGCTGGCGCAGTTCATTCCCTCGGTGCAGGGAACCTTTGACGACATTAACGAACTCCGCGACGCCAAGCGCCATCAGGTGAAAGTTGGCGTGCGCGTACCGCCGAAGCTGAAGCGGGACATCAACTGCCAGCTGAGCTGGGAGCGCGTCCATGCGCCGGACACCCGTTTGCGCCCGAACGTCACGGCGATCTTCAATGCGCGCCACGAACACGTCACCACGCTCAAGCCGGGTATGCCGCTCAAGGTCTATGGCGCGCGTCTCAAGTTCAACGAGGCCGCGCCCGACGAAGGCGTCTTTCTGGTCCCGCTGGACAAGTTTCCCCACGAGGGCATCCCTTTGCAGGACTTGGTGATGAACACGCCACAATGGCTCATCGCCCAAGCCCCCTACGACTTGCCGCCCGGCGACTACCAGCTCGAAGTCCGCTCCCGCATGCGCGACTGCACCACCTTGGTGGTTGGCGTAGGCCAGCAAGTGTTGTCGGTCGAAACTCAGTCGAGTACTGCGCCAAACCAAGCCGTGGCTTAGATCAACTCCTTAGGCTGTGTTGCTGCTTACGTCCATGGACGTAGCCCATCTACCTCCCGGGACGTAACCTCCCTCCGTCCCCGGACGTAAGCCCGCTACGCCCACGGGCGTAGGGAGTAACAACCGCCCGTGCATTGAGGCAACACACGCCTGGATTCACGGCAACAAGCGGCTAGGTTCGGGTTGAATTCAGTGAATGTATTACGATAGTGCCTTATCTGTCGTATGCGAGAATAGAACCTGGGGCTTGATGGAGTAACCGTAAATCAGTTAATAATTGAGAATTAACTTTTAAATATGATGGTTTGGTTTATATCTTTTTCTAATGGAAAGAAAAGACGCTGAATATATTGCATGGAAGCAGAGACAGGATCACATTAATAATAGATGGTCGCAGCTTTATGAACTCGATAAAGAGTGGGGGAAAGAAGCAATCAAATATCTAATTTTGATGAATTCAGGTGGTGCTGTCGCAACTTTAAGCTTTCTTGGAGCGTCAGCTGATATCAGGGGCACTCTACCTCCGAAGTTAGCGCTTATCTTTTTCTTTGTTGGTCTAGTGTCGAGTGGATGCATGGTGGCTTACGCATATGAAAGTATGAATCGATTATTTAGTCATTGGCAGAAAGATGTAGAGGCTCATTACATGAAAGAGTTGGATTATGCTGACTTGATCAAAAGAGACTCAAGTAGGGTGCCAAGTGGGAAGGTTGATCGAATATTAGGTTATACTGGCCTTACTGCATTTATTCTTGGATTTATCGTGGGTGCTACTGGTTTGTTTTTAACCTGATCCTATAGTGTTGATGTCTAATCTAAATTCGTATGTCAGGTGTATTGGTAGAACAGCAATTTAATTGCTTTGTTAAAGAGTTTGGCGGCACGGTACTAGGCGAGCATGTAGGTAAGTCGCCTTGCTTTTCAAATGCTGATTATTATTTCGAGAAATATAATATTGTTGCTGAACTAAAGACTTTGACTCAGGACAAGTCTGATGATCCTCGCGTTCAAACGAAACTAAATCGATTGTTGGAGCTGTGGATTAAAGATGGCCTAATTCCAGACCCTGGCTATGGAACATTCAAACTTTCAACAAAAGATCTTCCACGACAATGTCAGGATGAAATTTACAAAGTATTTCAGAAGCCAATTCACAGGAGAATTGATAAGGCTAATAAACAGATAAGGCAGACAAAGAAGCATTTAAGTTACCCCTCTGCTAAGGGACTTTTATTGCTGGTTAATGAAGGGAACTACGCGCTTGAGATCGATGCTTTGGCTCATGCAGTAGATAAAATATTAGATAATGGATTCAGCTCTATTGATAATGTTTTGATTTTTACTGTAAATCTAGCTGCATTTATGCATGGGCTAGACCGTAAGGTCCTCGTATGGCTTCCTTGTTATAGGAAAGGTTACGAAGGTATTGATCGCGAGATATTTGATCTCATGCAGATTGGATGGACCAAGCATTTGGAAGGAATTGTTGGTGAGAATATTCCTAAGATTGGACCTATGCCCACTGAGCAATTATCCAATATTCGATACTTCAGAAGGTAATGTTAAATGTTATTTTTTGAGAGCATGCAGACTGCTTAGACATTCAATATACATGATCTACTTTATATTTATTTTCTGCTTGGACTCGTGTCCCGCAGCGCCCCAATCGGCAGTGAGAGCACGTTTTCGGTGATGCCGCTTTGGTTCACAATCTTCGCGGTGAGGGTGGCGGGCTGGGCGTCCCAATCGAGCTCGATCAGGCCGAAGGCGAGGCCGCTGTAGATGGGGCCGGAGCGGTAGTGGTTGTCCTCGCCGGGGAAGTTTTTCCAGTAGTGCGTGAGGCCGCTGGAGGTGACGTCGATCAGCGGGTAAATCGTCTCCGCGTCGCTTTTGATCGAGATCTCGTGCAGGTGGCGATCGCCGCTCAGGAAGACGACGCCGGGTATCTGGTTTTCGCGAATGAAGTTCAGCAGGCCGGCGCGGGAGGGCGGGTAGTTCGCCCACTTTTCATGGAGGTGTTGTTCGGACAGAAATTGGATGCCGGTCACGATAAGGTTGATCTGCGCTTTGCTCGCGAGCAGCTCTTGCTGGAGCCAAGCCCACTGCGCATCGCCGAGGAGGTCGGAGCCAGGCGTCTTGGGCTGGCCGGCGAAGTAGCGGTCGTCGATCAGTATGACACGCACGCGCTTGCCTTCGGGGCCGAAAACATAGCTGCCGTAGATGCCCTCGTGTTGACGGCGTGGATCGTCAGTGGGCGTCTCGTAAAAGTCCAGCGCGAGCACACTGGATTCTGCCTTCATCGGATACCAATGGCCCGCATCGTTGGCGCCGTAGTCGTGGTCGTCCCAAGTGCCGAGGACGGGCGTCGTTTTGCGGAAGGTCGCGTAGTCCGGTTGGTTGAACTGCGCGTCGTATTTCTCCTTGAGGATCGTCATGTCCTCGGTGTCGCCGTAAATGTTGTCGCCAGCCCAAATCCACAGGTCGGGCTGCTGGGCGTCGATTACGGCCCAGAGGGGTTGGGGCAGGTTGTGCTGGTTACATGAGCCGAAGGCAATGGTGGTCAGCGGCGACTCAAAGTCGGTCGGAAACTTCGCCCACAGCGGGGCGCAGGAGAGAAGCAGTAGTAGGCAAGCGCGGCGGTTCATGCCGTTCATTGAAATAAGCATAAACAAATAAGGCAACGCCGATTCAGCGCTGCCTTATGAAATTTGATTTTGCAGGGCGGCGATGAAGGATCATCGCCTTCCACTTCTACGCTTTGCCTCACCGCATTTTCGCAGTGCGAAAATCAATCGGTGCAGCGGGACACTGCCGCTGCCTAGGCGCTCGCCTTCGGGGTTACTAGATTCTCCTTGGCCACGAGTTCTGCGATTTGCACGGCGTTGAGTGCGGCGCCCTTCCAGAGCTGGTCGCCGGAGACCCACAGGGCGAGGCCGTTGTCGAAGGCGGCATCGCGGCGAATGCGGCCCACGCCACACTTTTCCTTGCAGGAGAAATCGATGGGCATCGGGTATTGCTTTTCGGCCGGGTTGTCGACGAGCTCAGCGCCTTCGAAGACGCCGACAACTTCCTGCGCGCGCTTCACGTCGACGGGCTTTTCGAACTCGGCGTTGATCGCGATGGAATGGGCGCGGAGCACCGGCACGCGGACGCAGGTCGTCGAAGCCTTCAGCTCGGGCATGCCCAGAATCTTGCGGGACTCGTTGAGCATCTTGTGCTCTTCCTTGGTGTAGCCGTCGTCGTAGAAGACGTCCACATGCGGGATGAGGTTAAAGGCGATCTGGTGCGGAAATTCGCTGACGGTCAGTTCCTCGCCCTTGGTCCAGGCGTGGAGCTGGTCTTCGAGCTCGGTCATGGCGGCCGCGCCGGCACCGGAAACGGCTTGGTAAGTCGCGGCGAAGAAACGCTTGAGGCCGAACTCGCGGTGCAGCGGGTAGAGTCCCATCAGCGCGACGGCGGTCGAGCAATTGGGGTTGGCAATGATGCCGTTGTGTTCGCGGGCGGCCTCGGGATTGATTTCCGGCACGACGAGCGGCACCTTCGGGTCCATGCGGAAGGCCGAAGAGTTGTCGATCGCGATGCAGCCGCGCTTGGCGGCCTCCGGGCAAAGCTCCTTGGAGAGGGTTCCGCTGGCGCTGAAGATGGCGATGTCCAGAGTTTCGAAAGATTCGGGGGTCGCTTCCTGCACGGTCCAGGATTTGTCCTGCCAGGTGATGGTTTTGCCGGCGGAACGGGCGGACGCCAACAGGACGAGCTCCGACATCGGGAAATGACGACGATGGAGCAGGTCGATCAATTCTTGACCCACGGCGCCAGTTGCGCCGACTATGCCTACACGATAACTCATGGATTCTTCCTCTTATTTTCAGCGCGTGCTCGCAGTGTGCGACGAGCGCCAAGTGAAACCGACCAACCATGCGCTCTACGTCTCGATTGGCGAGCAAAAACTTTGGGCGTGGGAAGAGGGGAAACTGCGCAAAATCTACGCCGTATCGACCTCCCGTAAGCCGCCGAGCTGCGTGGAAAACTCCCTCGGCACGCCAACCGGCCTTCACGTAATCGATGAGAAAATCGGCGACGGCTTGCCTGCCGGCGCGGTGCTCAAAGGCCGCGTGCCGACGGGCGAAAATTGCTACGAGCTCGAAGCCGCGCGCAATGAGGAAAACCTGATTACGACGCGCATTCTCTGGCTGCGTGGTTTGGAAAAGGGCGTCAACGCAGGCCCGGGCGTCGACACGCATGATCGTTATGTCTACCTCCACGGGACGAATCAGGAAGACCGCATCGGCACGCCCAACAGCCACGGCTGCGTGTTGCTGAGCAACGAGGATGTCGTGGAGTTATTCGACGCCACGCCCAGCGGCGCGCTGGTGTTGATTGAGCTGTAGGGAAATGGAGGGCGATGCTCCGTCATCGCCGCCAGCGTTGCGGTAGCACAGGTGTCTAGCCTGTGCTTCTATCTCTCATAAATACACGCGTCGAAACCGTTGGTTAGGGCACAGGCGGGACACCTGTGCTACTAATTACGCCACTCTGGCATGCGGCGATGACGGAGCATCGCCCTCCAGTTGGCGCGCCTCCATCTTCGCCGTTTCTATGTCGCTCAGCATTTGCACGAAGTGCAAATCAATCGATCCAGCGGGACGCTGGCGTCAACTCTGTGAAGGTTAATTGACGCTTGGTGGCTGTTGGCTGGCCATGAGCTCCTTGATGCCGCCGAGCGAGCTGAGGATGCCGGTGGCTTCGTAGGGCATGTAAACCGTCTTCGTGGCGTCGCCTGCAGTCATGGTCTTCAGCGAATCCAGGTAGCGCACGGCGATCAGGTAGCGCGTGGAGTCGGCGTTTTCACCCGAGGTGCCAATGGCTTCGTGGATGCTGCGGATCGCGTTGGACTCGCCCTGGGCCACGAGCTGGCGTGCGTTGGACTCGGCTTCGGCGCGCAGGATTTCGGCCTGGCGGTCGCCCTCGGCGCGGAGGATGGCCGACTCGCGCACGCCTTCAGCTTCGAGGATCGCTGCCTTCTTTTGGCCTTCGGCCTCGAGGATGGCGGCGCGGCGTTGACGCTCGGCGCGCATCTGCTTTTCCATGGCGTCGCGGATGTCTTGCGGCGGGTTGATATCCTGCAACTCGACGCGGTTGACTTTGACGCCCCACTTGTCGGTGGCCTCGTCGAGGATGACGCGGAGCTTCTGGTTGATGTGGTCGCGGGAGGAGAGCGTCTCGTCCAGATCCAGCTCGCCAATCACGTTACGTAAAGTCGTTTGGGCGAGCTTTTCGATGGCGTTCGGCAGGTTGGCAATTTCATAAACAGCTTTCACCGGGTCCGTGATTTGGAAGTAGAGCAGGGCGTTGATTTCGATTGCCACGTTGTCGCGGGTGATCACGTTTTGGCGCGGGAAGTCGTAAACGGTTTCACGCAGGTCGATGCGCTTGACGGTTTGAAATTTCACCTTCGGCTTGCCGGCGACCTCGGTCGTGTAGCGCCAGTTGATGACGCGGACGGTTTCGACAATCGGCCAGATCACGTTGATGCCGGAGGGCAGGGTGCGGTGATAACGGCCCAGGCGTTCGACCACCAGAGTTTCGGATTGGCGCACGAGCGTGACGCCCTTGATTGCCATCGCGATGATGAACAAGGCGACCAGTGATGAGATGATGATGTATTCCATTTTCGTATTCCTGTCTAAAGTTAGTTTTCGGGTAATTGAGCAACGCGCACGGTGGCGCCGCTGACGGCAGTGACCATCACTGCGCTGCCTTCGGCGTGCATCATGTCGCTGACGGCGCGCCAGTGTTCTCCGCCGAGCAGCACGCGGCCACCCTGGTCGGAAACGGTTTCGGTGACGATGGCTTTGCGGCCAATGAGGGCGTCGGTGTTGGTCTTTTCACCGCCAGTCAGGAAGAACGTGCGGTTAAAGAAACGGCGGAAAAAGAGCAGGCCGATCAGGATGGCGATGGTGAAGCCGAAGATCTGCCCGGTGAGTCCGAAGCCGAGCCAGTCGGCGACCATACCTCCGATGCAGCCGATCGCGAGGTAGATGAAAAATACACCCGTGAGGAGTAGTTCGATGATCATCAGCACGATGCCGGCGATCAGCCAATAGAATGCGGGTTCAAGGTTCATTGTATCAGGTTTGGTTTAACTTGATGATACGCCTCCAGCCGCGCACTCGCTATTATAACCGAATCGTCTGTTTGTAATGACTGTCCACAACGCGAAATGTTGGCTTGTCTGCGGATGGGCATTCGCTTTCGGTATCCGCATGAAATCCCTCCTCGTTGTCCTCGGCGTGGCGCTTGCCATGTCCACCTTTGCAAACGCTCAGTCGGAAAAAATCACCAAGGTGAAAACCGATCAGCCCTACGTGGCGTTGACCTTTGATGACGGGCCCAATGGTGAAAACATGGCGGCGATGATGAAGATCCTTGCGGACAACGAGGCGAAGGCGACGTTCTTCCTGATCGGCAAAAATGTGGTGAAGGAGCCGGAGTTGGCCGCAAAAGTTCACGAGCAGGGGCACGAGATCGGCAATCATACCATGACGCATCCGCACCTGACCAAGCTTCCGGCGGAAGAGGTGGATGGCCAAATTGCCGAGACGCAAAAGGTAATTGCGGAAGCAACCGGAGTGACGCCCATTATCTTTCGCGCTCCGTATTTGGATCAGAACAATGAAGTGCTCACAGTCGTTGAGCAATACGGGATGCCCTATGCGATTGGTTCCTCGATCAGTGTTCGTGACTGGCAGAAAGACGTGACCACCGAGAAGATTTACGAGCGTGCCGCCAAGGGCCAAGCGGGCGATGTGATCCTGATGCATTCGTGGTCGGTCCACACGCGCGAGGCGCTGCCCCGCATCATCGAGACGCTCCGCAGCAAGGGGCTTCAGTTCGTGACGGTGTCCGAGCTGCTGGCTGCGCGCACCGATCAGTAGCCTAACGCCGCGCCTTCTTGGCTTCGTGTTCCAGGTAGCGCTGCCGGTATTTTCCGGGCGACAATTTAAAACGGCGGGCAAAGGCGCGGGCAAAGCCATCGGGATCGAGGTAGCCGCAGTGTCGGCTAATGGCTTCGATGGGCGCGGTGGTGTGGCATACGATGTCGCGACCTGCGTTGAGGCGCAGCGCTTGCAGGTGTTTGCCGGGAGACTCGCCCCAGTGTTTAGTCAGTTGGCGCGTCAGGTGTTCGCGGCTAACGCCGGAGGCTTGGGCAACTTCCTCCATAGTGATTGGCTGGTGGAAGCGTCGTTCAATGTATTCTGCGGCGTAGGCGATGGGATCGCGCTCCACTGGTGTGCGGGCCGCTTCGCGGAGCAGTGACGTGAGCAGTTCATAGATGAGCAGCGATTCGTGGTAGGGGTCCTGAAATTGTTTTTCGGTAAAGCGCCGCCGAATTTCGTCCAGCAGACGGGTGGGCTCAGCCTGACGCGGTAGGTGAATTACGCCGCCACTGATCTGGAGGATTTCTTGGAAAAACTCCATGCACTGTGGGCCGTTGATCGCGAGCCAATCGAGTTCATAGGGCCCCTGACTTTCTTCCGCATAGCCATAGTTGGAGTTTTCGCCATGCCAGAACAGCATGGCATAGTTGGCTGGGACGAGAGCTCTTACCCCATCGCGCTCGATGAATCCGCAGCCTCGCAACGTGCGTTGGATACAGAACATTGGAGGTCCGCCGCGGTTACGGTTGTCCCACATGTAGCGCCGGGAGTGGCGGACTTCTTGATCGACCCAGTTGACATGGTAGAGTTCTGGCATTTGGCGAATGGTCACAAAATGCCGGAAAATTGTCAATTTCGACTGCTTGTTAAATTTACCTAAATGCATTGAGCTGGTTTCCATCATGGCTTGTAAAATCACCCTCATCGGCGCCGGCTCGGTGGTCTTCGCGAAGACCCTGATTGGCGACATCCTGCAATTCCCGGAACTGTCCGACGCGCATATTTGCCTGATGGACATCGATCCAGCTCGCCTCAAGGTGGCGGACGTGATGATGAAGCGCGTGGCCGAGACCCTTGGCGTCAAGGCCACCGTGACCTCGACGATGGACCAGAAAGAAGCAGTCAAAGATGCGAAATACGTCATCTGCACGATTCAGGTTGGTGGCTATAAGCCCTCGACGATGCGCGACTTCGACATCCCGAAAAAGTATGGCTTGGAGCAGACCATTGCGGACACGCTCGGCGTTGGTGGCGTCTTCCGCGCACTGCGCACGATCCCGGTGATCAATCAGATTGCGAAGGACATAGCTGATCACGCACATCCGGATTGCCTGCTCCTGAATTACACCAACCCGATGGCCATGAACTGCATGGCGGTCGATGCTGAGGTGGGCATTCCGCACGTGGGCCTTTGCCACTCGGTTTTTGGCACCGCGCGCATGTTGGCCAACCACACGCACCTGCCAATGGAAGACGTCAGCTACCAAGTGGCCGGCATCAACCACATGGCCTTTTTCCTGAAGTTCCAATACAAGGGCCGCGACGCGTATCCTTTGCTTTACAAAGTATTGGAAGACAAAAACCGCGACTTCGAGCTCGTGCGCTACGAGATGATGCGCCGCACCGGGTACTTTGTCACCGAGAGTTCCGAGCACCAGAGTGAATACGTGCCTTATTTCATCCACCACGGCCAGGAGATGATCGATAAGTTCAAGGTGCCGCTCGACGAATACCCGCGCCGCTGCGAGGGCATCATGGCGTCGTGGAAAGACACCGAGGCCAAGCTGATCGGCGAGGGCGATCACAAGATGGTTGTCGGCGAGCCGTCGCACGAGTATGGCAGCTACATCATTCACTCGCGCGAAACCAACACGCTGCGCACCGTTTATGGCAACGTGCCGAACCGCGGCATCATCAAGAACCTGCCCGACGATTGCTGCGTCGAGGTTCCCTGCCAGGTGGACGCGATTGGCCTGCAGCCCACGATGATTGGCAACCTGCCGCCGCAACTGGCCAGCATGTGCATGACGAATGTCAACGTGCAGCAACTCACTGTGCAGGCTGCGCTCACTGGCAAGCGCGAGCACATTTACCACGCAGTGATGCTTGATCCGCACACCAGCGCCACGCTGCCGCTCGACAAGATCTGGGCAATGTGCGACGAGCTTATCGAAGCGCACCAGAGCGACGGTTTCCTTGGCGAGTTCGAGCCGGTCATCGCGAACACTGGCCGCAGCTACGCCGGAGTGGGCGACCAACTCATTGCCCGCGCAAAGGCCCGTGGCCTGCGCTTTGATCAGGTGGGCAGCGGCTTCGAGCTCGAAGTCGAAGTCGACAACCCAAGCCAGCAGGATGCCACTTTCGATGTGGCCATTGAATTGGAGAACGACGCAGTCGCCTTCGAGTCAACCAGCGCCACGGTCAACGCGCCAGCGGGCCAGACGGTAGTCGTGACTTTGCCAGGCAAAGTAAATGCCGAGGTCGAGGACATGCTCCTCGTCAAGCTGACTGCCAGCGATGAAAACGTGCTGTGCGTCGACACGATGCTGCGGCCTTATCCGGTCATTGCCGCAAACGATGCAGGTGCGGCCGAGTTCAAAATTGATCTCTCCGGTTTCCCCTGTGCAGCGGGTTCCTTGCAGCGCGATGGCGACAACATGGTCATCCATATCCGGGTCGAAGATTCGGATATCCAACCGACGAATCGCAAGTTCTTCCTCGGTTCGGGAGCGGAGTTCTTCTTTGCCGATCCGACGGCTGAGCCGGTCAAGCACTTCATGCTGTTACCGGACCTCAATGGCGAGGTTAGCTTGGTGGACGGTGATCGCAATCCGGTGGCCGGAGCGCAAGTCGAGTTTACGAAGAAGGAGCTTTTCTACGAAGCAAAGATCACGGTGTCCGCTGCGCTGGTCAACGCCACGCAAGACACGTTCTTCTTCGACTGCTCGGTCAACCTCGGCGCGCTGGGCGACGCCCACTCTGGCGGTCGTTCCTCGCTGAGCCACGGCGCCAACACCAAGGAAGACATGACCAAGGCCCACCTCATCGACCTGTCGCCCGCGTTGGCGAGTGTTTAAGGTGGTGGAGTTTATTTGATGCGAGAAACCCTTTTGTCCACAAAAGGGTTTCTCGCGCTCTTCCCAAAAAACTTTGTTCGCGGCGCTTTGCGCCTACTGATTAAAACCAGCGTTGCCACGGCGGGGAAGTTGCGTTGTGGTGTGGGGGCATATGGGAAGGAAGTCCTCGCGAGCACTCTGGAGCGCCAAGTTGGCGGGGCAGGGCGTGTCCGAGGCCGTGACGGTCGAGGCGATCGAGGCGCAGTTTGCGGCCAAGCGTGAGCCTTTTGATGGCACGGTGCTGGGCGTCGATCCGAGTTTGCGCGGCACGGGTTTGGCGGTGGTGAAGTTTGTCCCTGGGGAGCCGACACAGCTTGTTGGCAGCCACACGCTCAAGCTCAAGGCGAAGGCGACTCAGAGTGATTGTTTGGGCGAGATTGCGCGCGCGGTATCGGCTATTTTGGAGAAGGAAACGATCACGTGCGTTTCGCTGGAGCAGACGATTTACGTGCAGAATTTCCAGACGGCGCAGATCATGGGCATGGCGCGTGGGGCGGTGATTGCGACGGCGGCCATGCGGGGCTTGCCGATCCATGAATACGCCCCTTTGCGCATTAAGCAGGCCGTTGTGGGCTATGGCCGAGCGAGCAAGGAGCAGGTCGCGGCGATGGTCCGCCAGCACCTCAAGCTGATGGCCGATCTGCCCTCCGACGAAGCTGATGCGGCGGCTGCGGCCCTTTGCCATGCGATGACGGGGGCGCGCTCGTAAAATATATCACGGATTGAAAAAAGGACTCGTCTTAGGCTCGGTGCATCATCTAGCGTGGCAATGTCTTGAGTAGCGATACAATCAAGTGGCATTACGCAATCGACGATGAACGGCTCGGTCCAGTCTCGGAAGCTGAGTTGGCAGCGTTGGCGGAAGCAGGCACGATCACCAGCGACACCCTGGTGTGGCGCTCGTCTATGCCTGGCTGGCAAGCACTGAGCACCGCCCCGGGCGCGCCCAAAGGGCCGTGGTCCAAACCGGCAACGCCCCCGCCGTTAACGCCGCCTCCCATGTCGCCCATTGCTCAGAAAGGCGCCATGTCAACGCCGGTTGCTGCCCGCCCAAATTATGCTGTTCAGGAGTTGACTTTATATGCGCTCAATCGCCCCAGTCATATCCTGCCGCTGCCGAGCGAGCCGGTGGTGGACAACTACGGGAAGCGCGAATCGAAGGTGGCGCACCACGTGCATTTGTATCCGGCTTTTTTGAAGCGCGCAGGGCTGGCGCAGGGCAAGGAACTGCTGGAGGCCGATGAGTCGAGCTGCTTTTACCACCCGCAGTTTGCGGCGACGAATATGTGCAGCCACAGTGGCCGCTTTATCTGTGATTTGTGCTCCACGGAATTCAATGGCGAGGTCATCAGTCTTCAGGCCTTGAGCGACATTAAGGCCAAGGGCAAGGTCTCCAAGCTGGACGATACCCGCAAACTGTGGGACGACATTGCGCTGGCGCTGCTTTTGGTGCCGTTCTTTGCGCCGATTGCGATTGGCATCTGTCTTTGGAAATGGAAGCAGGGCCCCACCAGCATTGTCCGCAAAACGCGTAGCCGCTACGTCGTGGCGATGGTCATCGGGCTCATTGAAATCCTGCTGCTGGCCTGGGTCTTTACGGGAGGCTTGGATTTATAATGAGCGACGCAGATCAATACAAATTGGCGGCGCGGGGTGGCGGTTCCTTTGAGCGACAGAAGCTCTACTTTGGTGATGACCATTTGCTGGTGATCGACGGCTCGACCACCGAGCGCTATCGGCGCCTCTATTATAAAGACATTCAGGGCTTGCTTTGGCACCCCACGGCGATGTCGGTCATCGTCCAGTTGCTTCTGGTGCTGATTATGTTGTTCAGCGTCATGGGCATTGCTTCAGGACGGGATGCGCCGAACTGGGGCGGGCTGTTTGTCTTTGTGCCGTGCGCGGTTATTTTTGCAATCATGCTCTATCTGGGACGCAGTTGCGCCGTGGGTGTGAAGACCCGCGTGCAGTTGGTGCGCCTGCCAGCCATTGGCAACATACGCAAGGCCCGTAAATTTGAGCGTCAGCTCACTGAGCGCGTGGAGGCCGTGCAGGGAACGTTGACGAGTGAAGCATTGCAAGCGGCACAAAACGCTACACAATCTGCGGTCACCTAATCCCAATTCCATCTCTTCTACATTATGCAGTGGTACTATTCGAATAACAATCAGCAGCTGGGGCCGGTCGAAGACGCGGAGCTACAGGCCCTGGTCAGCCAGGGCGTCATTCATGCGCAAACCCTCATTTGGCGTGAGGGTATGGCCGAGTGGCAGAGCTACCAGTCGGTTTTTGGCCAGGCAACAGCGCCCGCGGGCGTCGAGGGCATGGTGGCTTGTCCCAACTGTGGTGCCATGACGCATTCGAATAACCTCATTCCGCTCGGCGACAATAAAGTAGTCTGCCCGCAGTGCAGCGGCGGCTATTCGCAACGCCTGATCGAGGGCGCCAGCGCACCCGCGGGGAAACCCGAAGGCACCGGCGGCTTGACCCCGATTTCCGAACTCAAGGCGCAGGCGCGTGATTGCCTGTCGGTTCAGTGGGGACCGGCGGCCTTGTTTTCATTTTTGATTTGGATGATCCAGTTTGGCATCAACATGGCCGCAGGCATGATCCCCTTTGTGGGTTTCCTGGTTCAATACGCAGTCAGCGGCCCCTTCACCTTGGGCTACCAGAACAACATGCTCATGATCGCGCGCGGGGAAGCTTCCAGCAACGATTACATGTTTAGTGGATTCCAGGACTTCAAGCGCGCATTCGGCGTCTACATTCTCCCCATGTTGATCATGCTCGTGCCGATTGTCATCATCGGCATTCTGGCAGCATTGATGATACCGGCGATGGAAAAAGGCGGTGGTGGTTCAGACGTCGTTTTCGGCATTCTCGCTTTTGTGTTCGTGGTTGCTTTGCTGGCAGTGGCGTTTTTTGTGCAACTTAAATTTGGCCTATCGTATTTTCTGCTTATCGACAATCCGGACCTAGGGGTCATTGAGACGCTCAAGACAAGCTGGCACATGATGCAGGGACACACCGGAAAGCTGTTCATGCTCTACATCTCCTTCATCGGTTGGGCCCTGTTGGCGATGCTCACGCTGGGTATCGGGCTGTTTTGGCTGATGCCATACGCCATGGTGTCCTTTGCCCGTTTTTACGACGACCTTTAATCGCTCGAATCCGCGCGCCCAGTGTCTGTCCTCGTCAAGCAACGCTGCCGCATTCACGGACAACGTGAGGCGGTTGCGCGTTGCCCGGAGTGTGAGAAATTTTTCTGCCGGGAATGCGTGACCGAGCACGAGGGCCGCGTGATCTGCCAGTCCTGCCTCTCCGAGTTGCTCAAGCCGGAGGTTAAGGAGCGCTCGCCCATCTGGGGGCGCTTGCTCGGGCTGGTCGGCGCGGCAGGCGGGTTTCTGCTGGCTTGGTGGGTATTCTACATGATTGGCCGCACGCTGCTGTCCATCCCCAGTGAATTCCACGACGGGAGCTTCTTGAATCGCTAGCTATGGCTCGGAAGAAGAAACAGAAACGTCCGCCACGGATTCGCCGCAAAAAGCGTCGCATTGGAGACGAACCTTCCGGCCTGGACATGATCGAAGAGTCGATCCATCTGTTGCGGCAATTACCGATGGCGTGCTGGACCATGTATCTGCTGGGCGCAGCGCCGTTCCTGGTAGCGTTTTTGTATTTCTGGAATGAGATGTCTTTCAGTGGCCTGGCAGCGGGCGAGCTCCTGGGTGATTCGCTGACGTTGGCTGGGCTCTTTGTGTGGATGCGCTTTTGGCAGGCGTGGTTTGCCCGCGGCATGTGGGCGACGTTGCGGGGGCAAGAGCTGCCGCCGGTTTCACTGCAAACGGGCCTACGGATGTTGCTCAAGCAAGTGCAATGGCAGACCACTGGCCTGCTGGTCCTCCCTATCGCGGCGTTACTCACCTTTCCCTTTGCGCGCCTTTACGGCTTCTTTCAAAACCAGCTGTTACTGTCGGCCATTTGTGATGAGCAGGCGGACGAGCCGATCACGCCCCGCGCTTTCAAGCTGGCAGGGGTGTGGACCAACCAAAGCTGGTCACTCATTGGTCTGCTCATCTTCCTGGGCATGCTGTTTTACCTGACCTGGCTCACGGTGATCATGACGATTCCGCTGCTGCTCAAGACCTTCTTTGGGGTGGATGGCGCGGCGATTCGCGGCAGCGAATTCATTACGTCGAACTCGACCACGGTGTCCATTGCGCTGGGCTTGATGTATTTGGTTTATGCGCCGTTGGCTCAGGGCGCTTACCTGCTCCGTTGTTTTTATACGCAGTCGCTACAGAGCGGCGACGATTTGTTGTTCAACCTGCGGATGCTCAAAAAAGGCACCCGTAAACTCGGGCGGATTGCATCTGCCGCAGTTGTGATGCTCGCGCTGGGCTTGGTGCTGGCTCAGCCGCTGATGGCCGCGCCCAATGAGCAGGGGCCGAGCGAGACCTCCGTCGAGGAAGCCATTGAGGACACCATGAGCCAGCCGGATTACATCTGGCGTTTCCCGAAAGAAGAAGTCACCGGCGAAGTCGAGCCGTCGAGTTGGCTCAAAGATTTTTTGGAAAGATTGAAGCAGATGTCGGACGACTTTTCGAAGTGGCTGGAGGGCCTCTTCGACGACAAGGAGCCGGAGCCCAGCGAGCCGTGGGACTTCGATTTCAGCGGGCTGAGCATTCTCGATGTGCTGACATATTTGCTGATCGCCATCGCGGTCATTGCGCTCATTTGGGTGGCGGTCAAGCTGTGGCTGTCGCGTCAACCGGCGCCCGCGGCGGCGCTGAATGTATCCGCCATCGAGCAGATGCCGGACCTCAATCGCGAGGACATCACAGCGGACGAGCTGCCCCGCAACCGCTGGTTGGAAATTGCCGAAGAACTCATTGCCAAAGGCGACTACCGGCTTGCGCTGCGTGCGCTGTTTTTGGCCGAGCTGTCCTACCTCTCGGAGGAGGGGATGATCAAGCTGGCCCGCCACAAGTCCAACTACGATTATCGCCGCGAGCTGATGCGCCGGGGCGATTCCGCGGGCGCGGTGCTGGAGGCTTACGTGGCGAGCGCCAATCTGTTTGACGGTGTGTGGTATGGCGAGCGCGCCGTGGGCGAACCTGAGATTGAACACATGCAGGGCTTCCTGCGCAACGCGGGGTTGGCCTGGTGAAGCAGCGTTACGGCATCCCGATTTTATTGCTGGTCTGCGTGGCAGGGCTGATCTTCGCGCTGGTCAAGCTGGTGCATGTGCGCCTGGAGCGCGGGGATATTTATCCGGCGCATTCGAGCCTGCGCGTTGACCCGCTGGGGGCACGCGCTCTGGCCGAGTCACTCGACGCCTTGTCGGCCATTGAAGTGGAGCGCAACTACCGGCACTGGGCCAAAGTCGACTTCCCCTCCGACGGCACGCTGTATGTTTTTCGGGCGCACCCGGAGTCGTTGTTCGAGCGCCGCAATGGGCCCAATCGCCTCTTGGATTTCATGGGGCAAGGCGGCCGCGTCGTCATGAGCTATGCCGATAATTACTCGTCATTCAGCAAGTTTCTGGAAGAGCAGGAGGGCTTTGATGACTCGGATCAAGAATCGGACGAAACGCCGGTAGCCGAACAAGATGAAAAGGCCGAACCGGCGGA
This sequence comes from Cerasicoccus maritimus, assembly GCA_031296935.1. Classification (GTDB taxonomy): domain Bacteria; phylum Verrucomicrobiota; class Verrucomicrobiia; order Opitutales; family Cerasicoccaceae; genus Cerasicoccus; species Cerasicoccus maritimus. The sequence goes on along the minus strand of JAVDPD010000011.1, from coordinate 47,696 downwards.
TGATGCGGAGGCAGAGGAAGACGTCGAGGAGGAAGAAGAAGTGGTGGTCAGCAGGTGGGAGCTGAGCACGAAGATTGGCGACTTTGACACCCCCGGCGCGAGCCGCGTTGCGGATGTCTCTGCACCGGAGAAAATCGAATGGAAGGGGCAGGACTACTTCGTCGAATTCGATGAAGAATGGGAGGTGCTTTACGAAACCAAGAACGGCCCCGTCGCGCTTTGGCGGAGCTACGGCAAGGGCGAGGTGATCCTCCTGGCGAACACTTATTTATTTTCCAATGAAGCCATGATGCTCGACCGCGAGGCGGGCTTGCTCAGTTGGTTGCACGGCGACGCCGCGCACGCGATTTTTGACGAATGGCACTTCGGCCTGCGCGAGCCGACCGGCGTGGCCATCCTCATGCGGCGCTATCGCCTCGGCGGCCTGGCGCTCGGTATGGCCTTGCTGGCAGGGCTCTTTGTGTGGCGCAATTTGTATTCGCTAACGCCCGTTCGCGCGGCGGATACGAACCTCAGCGCGGGCGTGGTCCGCTTGTCCGGCTCCACGCACACCGGGCTTCGTAATTTGCTCAAGCGCTCTATCGCACCCGTGGATTTGCTGCCCCTGTGCGTTGAGCGTTTCTCCAACCTCGGCCCGCAGCTCAAGCGCATGTCGGGCTGGAATCCGGCGATGGAAGAAATTCGCGCCGAGCTTTCCGCTTTAAAAATTACGCCGCCGCGTAAGCGCCGCCCCGTGCAGGCTTACCGCAACATAGTTCACATTTTAACCAAACACCGCATCAACTTGAGATGAACGAGACCCAAACCTTAAAAGAAGTCATTGCCGCCGCCCGCCAGGAAATTGGCAAGGTGATCATCGGTCAGGAAGAGGTGATCGACCTGACGCTCATCACGATCCTCACCGGCAGCCACGCGCTGATCGAAGGCGTGCCCGGCGTCGCCAAAACACTGCTCGTGCGCACGCTGGCGACGGTCATGGGCTGCGAGTCCGGGCGCATCCAGTTCACGCCCGACCTGATGCCCGCCGACATCACCGGCACCCACGTTTTCAACATGAAGACGCAGGAGTTCGTGCTGGTGAAGGGGCCGGTGTTTACCGACTTCCTGCTGGCCGACGAAATCAACCGAGCGCCCGCCAAGACCCAGGCCGCGCTGCTTCAGGCCATGCAGGAGCGCACGGTGTCGATCGACCGCACGAACCACCAGCTCAGCCAGAACTTCACCGTCTTCGCCACGCAGAATCCGATCGAATACGAGGGCACCTATCCGCTGCCTGAAGCGCAGAAAGACCGCTTCATGCTGAAGATCGACATGGGCTACCCGGACGAGTCCGACGAGCTTGAGCTGGCCCGCCGTTTGTTGTCCATCGACACGCCGGAGCACGCCTTGGCCAGCGGCGCCATCGAGCCCGTGCTGACCAGCGAACAGCTTGAAGCTGCGCGCAGCAATTTACTCGCCGTCACGGTTAAGGAAGAGCTGCTGAACTACATCGTGCAGATCGTCCGCAAGACGCGCGCGCACGAAAGCATCCTCGTCGGTGCCGGCCCGCGCGCCACGCAGGCGCTGCTCCTGGCCGCCCGCGCGATGGCCGTTTTGCAAGACCGCGATTTCGCGACGCCGGACGACGTCAAGGCCGTGGCCTTGCCCGTGCTTGGCCACCGCATCGCGCTGCGCCCGGAATATGAAATCGAGGGCCTGACCGTGGCCGAAGTCATCCGCCAACTGCTCGAAGCCGTCGCGGTGCCGCGTTAACTTTTCCATGACCTTTGCTCCCGCCAATCGCCTTGTTTTGTTCGCCGGCTTGCTGTGCCCGGCGGCCTTGCTAGCACCGCTGAACGCTGCGTTGCTCGCGGTGTGCGCCGTGCTGTATGTGGCGGTGTTTGTCGTGGCGGTGGTTGATTGGCTTGGTGCGCGCAAGCGCTTGTCAGCGATCAAGGTGGAGGCTGCCGCGGTCACCCGCATGTCGCTGGGGAACCCCAACAAGGTCGAGCTGTTTATCCGCCGATTAGGGCCGGGCTTGAAACATTTTAACCTCGCGCTGGGGCTTGATCCGAGTCTCGAATCCGAGCACGCGAAACTCCCTGTCACGCTCGATGACGAGGGCGAATTCTGGTCCACGAATTGGCCGCTGACGCCGCGCCAGCGTGGCGTTTATCACGTGGGCGCGGTCTATGCGGAAACGACCTCCGCGCTCGGCCTGTGGACATTTCGACGGGAGTTCCCGGTGGAGTCCGAGATCCGTGTTTACCCGAATTTGCGCCGCGACCGCCGACAGCTGGCGAACCTGTTCATGAACCGCGGTTCCGTCGGCACGCACGTGCAGCGCATCGTGGGGCAGGGGCGCGACTACGAGCAGCTCCGCGAATACCTGCCCGGCGATAGCATGTTCGACATCCACTGGAAGGCCACCGCCAAGCGCAACGAGCCCGTCACCAAGACTTACCAGATCGAGCGCACGCGGGAGATTTACCTCATCGTCGACCACTCGCGCTTGTCGGGGCGCATCGTGGCTGAGGGCCAAAACGGTGGGCCGGACGAAAGCACGCTGGAGCGATTCCTGACCGTTACGAGCATTCTGAATATGGTGGCCGCGCGTCAGGGCGACCTCTTTGGCCTCGTCACGTTCTCGCACCAAGTCACGAATTACCTACGCGCCAGCACCGGCCGCGCGCATCAGCAATGCGTGCAAGACGCGCTCTTTGACCTGCAAACCGACCGCACCACGCCGGACTTCGACGAGCTGTTCACCTTCCTGCGCCTGCGTTTGCGCCGCCGCGCGTTGCTCATTTTCCTCACCGACCTGAGTGATCCGTCCGCCGCCGAGGCCTTCGCCAGCCGCGTGCGGATGATAACGCGCAAGCACGTCGTCCTGGCCAACATGATTGTCGGCGAGGAGATCGGCCCGTTGTTCCGCGCCAGCCCCGAGCCGCGCAGCGTGGACGACATCTACGGCGCGCTCAGTGGCCACCTGCGCTGGCACGACCTCACCGAGCTCAGCCGCGGCTTGAAGCAATCTGGCGTCGACTTGGCGCTGCATCAGCAGGGCAACCTCGCCGTGGAAATCGTCAACCAATACCTGCGCGTCAAGCAGCGCCAAATCCTTTAAACCGCCGCCATGATCATCGACCTCAAGCGATTCATCAGCGCCCGCCGAGCCGAGTGGGACGAGTGCGAGCGCACGCTGACGCGGTTGGAAAACAACCCCAAGCTCCGACTGGGGCTCGACGAGGCCCAGCGCTTTCACTACCTGCTGGAGCGCGTGGCGGCCGATCTCAACCAGATCAATACCGCCGCTGCCGACCCCGCCACGCGCGCCTACCTGGAGTCGCTGCTGGCCCGTGGCTACAGCGAGGTGCAGGAGACGCAGCGCCTGCCCGTCCTCCGGACGATGGCCAACTGGCTCATGCTGACTTTTCCGCAGACGGTCCGCCGCCATTTTGGTGCGCTCAAGCTGGCGCTGGCGGCGTTTCTCTTGGGCTCGTTGTTTGGCGCGATGGCGCTGATGCTCGACGTGGAGGCCAAGCCGACGATCATCGGGTTCGACCACCTCATGGGCTCGCCCAGCGAGCGCGTGGCGGAAGAGGAGGCCAACCGCGGCGCCAACATGTCCGACGGCAAGACGACGTTTTCCGCGATGCTCATGACGCATAACATCAAGGTCTCGATGTATACCTTGGCGTGGGGCATCACGTTCGGCATCGGCACGATCATCAACCTGTTTTACAACGGCGTTATCCTTGGCGCGGTCGGCATGGACTACATGCTGGCCGGTGAGACAAAGTTCCTCATCGGGTGGCTGCTGCCGCATGGGAGCATCGAAATTCCGGCCATCATCCTCGCCGGGCAGGCGGGGCTCGTGCTCGGCAAGGCGCTGCTGTTCCGCGATGGCGACAAGGGCCTCGTGACGCGGATGCGCGAGGTGCGCGGCGACTTGCTCACGCTGATGGGCGGCATCGCGGTGATGCTTGTTTGGGCTGGTCTGGTGGAGGCGTTTTTCTCGCAATATCACGAGCCAGTGTTGCCGTATTCGGTGAAAATTATCTTTGGCTCACTGGAGCTCGTTGGGCTGATCGCGTTCCTGATGTTCGCCGGACGCCGCCGCCAAGTGGACCGCGAAAACGAAGGGCTGCCAGCATGAGCGAGCAGCGTCAAAACACCCTCGTGATCGAGACACCCGAAGGCGTGCGTTTTTCGATGACGCTGGCCAGCCCGGCCGTGCGTTTGCTGGCGCTTTCGGTCGACTTGATGGTGATCATTGCGATCATTGTCGGGTTTTCAATCGCACTGGCGTTCCTGAGCATTCTCAGCATCGAGCTGGCCGGTGCGGTCGCGTTCATCGGCTATTTTCTAATCTCGATCTGCTACTTTTGGGTCTTGGAATGGGCTTGGCGCGGGCAAACGGTCGGCAAGCGCGTGTTCCGCATCCGCGTGGTCGACGCGCACGGGCTCAAGCTCCACACCGACCAAATTGTCCTGCGCAATCTCCTCCGCTTCGCCGACATGCTGCCCGGCCTGTATTTTCTGGGCGGCTGCGTGAGTATTTTCAATCGCCGCTACCAGCGCCTGGGCGACCTCGCTGCTGGCACGGTGGTGGTCCGGCAAAAACTCCCGCGGCAGCCTGACTTGTCCAACCTGCCCGAAAACAAATTCAACTCCCTGCGCGTGCATCCGCACGTTGAGGCGACCTTGCGTCAGCGCATTGCGCCGGAGTTGGCGATGCTGGCTTTTCAGGCGCTCCTCCGCCGCGAAAAATTGGAGCCCGCTTCGCGCGTCAAGTTGTTTGCCGAACTGGCGGAGGAGTTCAAGGCCCGCGTCAAGCTACCCGAGGACGCGATTTTCGGCATCTCCGACGAGCAGCTGATCCGCAACTGCGTGGAAAGTATCTACTTGCAGGCGGAGAAGAAGGCGACGGCAGCCGAGGCGGCAGCGTAGGAAAGGCGCGTTTGTTTGAGGCAACTCTCCATTTTCCCACAAAAAAAGACGACCCCGAGGAGTCGTCTTTTAGAAAATGACTTGTAGCCTGCGCTTTAGCGGCAGAGGCGGCGCGTGTGCTTGATCAGGGCAAGGCGCTTGCGGCCCTTGGCGCGGCGTGCAGCAATGACTTTACGACCGCCTTTTGTCTTCGTGCGCGCGCGGTAGCCGCACTTGCGAAGGCGCTTAACTTTGTGTGGACGGTAAGTTGGATCCATGATGAAATCTAAGTTTGAAAATGGTGGGAGTAACTGGGCTCGAACCAGTGACCTCATCGATGTCAACGATGCGCTCTAGCCAACTGAGCTATACCCCCATAAATGGGAAAAGGAGGAAAAAAGACAGATCAGGCACTCGGCGCAAGAATTATTTTAATTTTTTTGAAGCATCCGGGCAACGTGCCGCTGCAGTCATGGATTTGCCCAGTGGGCAAATGGGCGAATGTAAGGTGAGGGCGCAGTCTTCATGCGACTAGCTCATGGCAGGCCTGACAAGCCGCTGCGCTGCCTCTGAGTTCTAATCGACCACTCCGAGGTAGCGGCCAGCGTCCCCGCTGGCCATGATGTAGGCCGCAAATAAATGATTATCGTTAGGTCGTCTTTCGCGGATATGGCTTCGCGCGGACCAATTCCTTTTCGTTGAACATGCTTGGCCAGCGGGGACGCTGGCCGCTACCTCCCACTCCGCCGCCTCGGCTTGTCTAGCCTGCCATGAGCTGGTCGCATGGAGACTGCGCCCTACCTCGATCGGCACGCCGGCCATTTTTGCTCTGCAAAAATCTATGGATGCAACGGCACGTTGCAATTTTGTGGGGTGGGGTAACGTTGATCTTTCCACTGAGGCGATTTTCGTTTTTCCTTCTGACTCGTGCTACAATTTCTGCGCATTTGTAATTTGGCCCTGCTGGACGAAGTCTCTCTCGACTTCGAGCCTGGCTTTACCGCGGTGACGGGTGAGACCGGCGCCGGCAAAAGCGTCCTGCTGGGCGCGCTGTCGCTGCTGGCGGGCAACCGGGCGGACAAGACCATTATCCGCGTGGGTGCGGACGAAGTCCTCGTCGAGGCCTCGCTCCACGTGGGTGAAGACCGCGATATCGTGGCGCTGCTCGAAGAGCTGGAGCTGCCCGCTTGCGAGGAGGGCGCGCTGATTCTGCGGCGGAGCCTGCACCGCAAACGCGGCGGCAAGGTGATGATCAATGGCGCGCTGGCGACGGTGACCGCGCTCCAGCAACTGGGCGAAATCTGGATCGATTTCCATGGCCCGGGCGAGCCGCAGAAGCTTTTTCACGAGAAAAACCAGCTGTCGCTGCTCGATATTTTCGCCCGCAACGGCAAATCACTCGAAAAATACCAGGCCGACTACGACGCCTGGCGTGGCCTGTGGCGCGAGATGGACAACCTCCGCAGCGCCGAGCAGCTCTCGCCCGAGGAGGCGGAGTTTTTGCAGGGCCAGATCAACGCCATCGACCAAGTGGACCCGTCGGACGAGTCCATCGAGCAGTTGGAGCGTGACTTTAACCGCCTGGACAACGCCCGCGAGCTGAGCGCTTTGTCCGAGCAGGCTGGGGAGGGTGCCCGCGAGGCAGCCCGCGCGGCCTCTCACGTGCTCCGCGCCGCCCGAGATTTGGCGGAAATCGACTCGTCAGCCGACGCTTTGGCTGGGCGCATGGATGCGCTAATCATTGAAGCCGAAGACCTTGCGGACGAATATGACGCGTTGGCCAGCGGTGGCGATTTTGACCCGAGCGAGGCGGAGGCCATTCACCAGCGCATGCAGACTTGGCTGCAAATTCGCCGGAAATACGGTCCCACCACCGAGGCTGTGCGCGCCAAGCGCGAGGATTTGAAGCGGAAAATCGGCTCGCAAACCAACGTGGAAGGCCAGCTGATCAAGCTGGAGCACCGCGCGGGCGAGCTGGAAAAAGCGCTCCGCAAGCAGGCCGATGAGCTGCGTCGCAACCGCCTGAAGGGGGCGAAGGATCTCGCTGCGCAGGCCAAGGAGCTGCTGACGAAGCTCGGCTTTAAAAAGGCGGATTTCGCGATCGAAGTCGCCACCGAGGACAAGCTGTCGCGCCACGGGCACAGCAATTGCCAGTTTGTGTTTTCGCCCAATGCCGGGCAGCCGTTGATGCCGCTCAACAAGATTGCCTCCAGCGGGGAAACCGCCCGCGTGATGCTCGCCCTGAAGGCGGTGCTGGCCAAGGCAGACTCGACCGCGCTGCTCGTGTTTGATGAAGTCGACGCGAATGTCGGCGGGGAAATCGGCGCTGCGGTCGGCCGCGAACTCGCGGCGCTGGCCGGCGATCACCAGGTATTTTGCGTGACTCACCTGCCGCAGGTGGCCGCGCTCGCGCGTCAGCATTTTCTGGTGGAGAAGGGGCAGGACGACGATTCGACCACGGTCTCCATCCGCCGCATCGACGACGATAAGGACCTCCGCGAAAGCGAGCTGGCCCGCATGCTCGGCGACCGCGACTCCTCCTCCGCCCGCGAACACGCCCGCCAACTCATGTCCAGCAGCGTGCCACTGCACCCATAGCCAGCCTCCGGCTGGACCGGCGGATGCTTTGCATCCGGATTTGCCCATTGGGCAAATGGCTTGTCTAACTGCATGAGGTGGCGCGAATCGTCTCGATCCGCAGTTTCATATAGGTGGTCAGCTCGGGCGACGCCCACCATTCAGCCAAGCTTATGGCTGGCCAGACAAGCCGCCGCTCTGGAGTGGAAATTCAGCATATACCCACCGAGTACAGCACACCACCCATTTGCCCAATGGGCAAATCTAACGGTCCAGCCGGAGGCTGGTTAGTGGTGGTGGGCGAACATTTCCATCACCGAGGGGCGATGACGGGGGCCTTTGCGGAGGGCATTGAGCAGGCAGATGGTCGTCACCGGGAAGCTTATCAGTAGCAACGCCACTGCAATCATGGTGACTAAACCGTGCTGCGGAATCACACCTACGGCCAAGCCGAAGACGATGAGGATCATTAGCCCGAGACCAATAACGCCGATCAGGAACTGAGCACGATACTCGCGCAATTCGCGCTCATCCCAAGTGCGCCGCATGGCCGCTTTGCCAGACTTGGGGGTATTTATCATGTATTACAAATAATTAGAAAACAGCCATTTGGCAAGCAAAATCGCTGTCCACCAAGCCCATTTCATGGTCCAAAGTTTGCTCCACATGCCATAGATTTGTCTATTTGGGGCATGAAAATGGCATAAAAGTATTACTTTGCGATGGGGTTATGCGTCTGGAAGTGTCGTAAGTTGTTTGCTGATAGGTGGATGCAGTTGTTTTGCCTAAAACAGGCCTGCGACAGCGTTAAAAACGGCGAAAAGTGCTATTTTTTGACGATTGAATGGGAGCAGGCTAGCTTGTTGGGAGCGCAGTGCGAATTTAGCTGAGACTGCTCTTTACCGGTCGGGGCTACTCTGCCTCGTCGAGTGCGATGCCCATGCGCTCGGCACGGGTGCGCCATAGGCTGCGAGCAACGGCTTGCAGGTCTTGGTGGCGATCGTTCTCGTCGACTATTTCAATGCCCAGCACGGTTTCGATGACGTCTTCAAAAGTCACCACGCCCGTAGCGGAGCCAAACTCATCAGTCGCGAGCATGATGTGGGTTTTTTCCTCAGAAAGTCGGCGAAAGAGCACTGCGACAGATTCCTTTTCGGGGGTGACAAGGATGGGTCGACTGAGCGCCTCAATGTGGAAATCCTCTCCCTCGGTGGCGCAGCGGTAGAGCACCTCGGCACGGACCACGAAGCCATTTACATCATCTCGGTTGCGACCGAAAATGGGGATACGACTGAAGGGCTTGTCTTTAATGATGGCGACGAATTCGCTGCCAGTGGTGTTCTGCGGGAGCATGAAAACAACCGGGCGTGGCGTCATGATGTTCTCTACGTGCACCGCATTTAGCTGGAGCAGGTTTTGAAATACGGTGCGCTCTTGCGGCGCGATGATGCCTTCTTCCTCCCCAAGGTTGGCCATGGCGAGGAGCTCTTCGCGGTTGGTGTGCGGGTGTTCGGCGTCACCGCGGGTGATGACGCGCGTGATCTGTTTGCACAGCCAAACGAGTGGCCCGAGCAGGCGGATTAGCCACGGCAGCAGCCAGGAAACGCTGGGCGCAAAGAATAAAGCGTAGCGAGCGCCCAGGGTCTTCGGAATGATCTCGGTGACGATGAGGATCGCCAAGGTCAGTGCGCCGGCAAAAATGGCTTCGCCTGCGTTTCCGTAGATGCGGGCATACTGGGCGCCTGCGCCGGCTGCGCCCATTGTGTGGGCAATGGTGTTGAGGGTGAGGATGGCCGAGAGCGGGCGGTCTATGTCGTCCTTGAGTTTTTCCATGCGCGGTCCCCAGGGCAGACCGGCTGCTTTGGCGGACTCGATCTTGGACGGTGTCACCGTGAGTAAAGTGGATTCCAGGAGCGAGCATAGGAATGAAAATCCCAGCGCGATAAGCACATAGATGATGAGGAGGGCCATGTTTTGCGACAGTGGAGCATACCCTTGTGCAACTCACAACAAAAACCGGCTCTTGATCGACGTGTCGCGCCTGAAGCTTTTGCAGCTTTTTCAATGATATTTTTGGCAGAAACTTATATTCGAAGAAAACGCTTCTAATTTGTTTGGTAACGCACTACTTTTGCCGTCACCGATCGATCCCCCAACCCAATCACCACAGTGACTGAGACCGAAGACTATATCTCGCAAATCACCGAAGAGGTGCAAAATGCCAACCAGTGGCTACCCGCCCTCTACGAGCAACTCGCCAAGCGCATTGTTGGCCAACAATACCTGATCGACCGTCTGCTGGTCGGGCTGCTCGCGAACGGCCACGTGTTGCTTGAAGGCCTACCGGGGCTGGCCAAGACATCGACGATTAACGCGTTGGCGCTCGCGGTGAACTCCGACTTCTCGCGCATCCAGTTTACACCCGATCTCTTGCCGGCAGACTTGATCGGCACTCTGATTTACAACCCGAAGGATAATGTTTACACGACCCACAAGGGCCCACTGTTTGGCAACTTGATCCTTGCTGACGAAATTAACCGCGCACCCGCCAAAGTGCAGTCTGCGTTGCTCGAAGCGATGCAGGAACACCAGGTGACGATTGGCGACACGATCTATCCACTGCCCGAGCCTTTCCTCGTTTTAGCGACGCAGAATCCGGTCGATCAGGAGGGGACTTATCCGCTGCCGGAGGCGCAGATGGACCGCTTCATGTTGAAGGTGGTTGTTGATTATCCGGAGGAGGAAGAGGAACTGCAGATTCTCGACATCATGGCTCAGACTCGCCCCAAGATTCCAATCGAGCCGGTGCTGTCGCCCGAAAATATTTTGGCGATGCAGGATATCGTAGATAAGATTTACGTAGATGAATCCGTGCGACGCTACATCGTGAGCTTGGTCATGACCACGCGTGATCCGGCCCGTGTCGATGAAAGCCTCGTGCCTTACATTAAATACGGTGCCTCACCGCGTGCGACGATTAACCTGACGCTCGCCGCGCGCGCCAAGGCCTTCCTTTCCGGTCGTGGCTACGTGACTCCGGACGATGTTAAAGAAATGGCGCTCGACGTGATGCGCCACCGTATCAACACCACCTACGAAGCAGCGGCCGATGAGATAACCCGCGAGGATATTTTAACACGTGTGCTGGAGACCGTAACTGTTCCCTAAGCCAACGCAGATCGCTGTATTATGAGCGCCAAGCAATGGTTGAAGCGAGTTCGCGCCGTCGAAGTGAAGACACGTCTGCTGTCCGAGCAACTATTGCAGGGCCAGGCGCATTCGATCTTCACCGGGCGCGGGATCGACTTCGAAGACGTGCGGCCCTACCAGCCGGGTGACGACGTGCGCCGCATCGACTGGAACGTGACCGCGCGCATGCGCGAACCCTACGTGAAGCGTTTCATCGAGGAGCGCGAGCTGACGTTTATCATCTTGTGCGACTTGAGCTCGTCCGGCGTTTTCACGTCCGCTGAGCAGTCGAAAAACGAACTGGCAGCGGAGCTCTGTGGCGTCTTTGGGTTCAGTGCAATTCGTTCGAACGACCGTGTGGGCATGGCGCTGTTTACGAGCGAAGTAGAGGCGTGGATACCCCCTGCCAAAGGCGAGGATCACGTGCTCCACATGATCAAGGGCGCGTTGTTTCACGAGCCGCGTAATACCGGCACGAATATCTCCGAAGCGATCAAATTCTTGGAGCGCGTTTCGGCGCGCCCAGCGGTGGTTGTTGTGATTTCGGATTTCATGGATGAAGGTTTCGAGCGCGCCATGAAGTCCGCTAACCAGCGTCATGAGATGATGGCGCTGAACTTGGTCGACCAGCGTGATTTTGAGTTGCCGCGTGTGGGCTGGGTCACTTTGCAGGACCCTGAAACCGGTGATTTTGTGGAGATCAATACCAACAAGAAGAAAGTGCGCGCGGCATACACGGAGCGAGCAATGGCGCGCTACCGCAGCCTCCACCACAAGCTGTGCAGCGGCGGGGTGCCGGCTTTGGACATTTATACCGACCGCCCTTATTTCGTGGATCTCTGCCAATTTTTAACCGAGCGCTCGGCGCGAAGACTGGCCTGATGGCGGACGAATCCACAGACGCTCAAGTGGTCGAAGCAGTCGGCCTTATTGATGACTTCACGCCGGCCACGCCACCAGTGGAAGTCAGCATCTGGTGGTATGTCGGGCCGCTGATTGTAGCGTTCGTTTTGGTCGTTGTGCTCTGGCTGATGCGCGGAAAAATTCAAGCCAAGTATGCCAAGATGACGGTGCCAGCTCCGCCCGACCCGGCGAAGAATGCGCGGGAAGAATTGGCTGAGCTTCGCGCCAGCATGGAGGGTATGGCAATGCGTGAGTTTATCGATCGATTGTCGAAGATTTTTCGTCGCTATTTAGAGGGGCATTACAAGGTCCGCGTGACTTCTCAGACTACCGGTGAATTCCTACGGGCAGTTGCTGGAAATGAAGATTTTGAACAACTTACCCGCGATAAAACGCAGGAGTTTTTAGAAACTTCCGATGCCGCCAAGTTTGCGCACCGCACGGTGCCGATCTCCACTGGAACGGCGTTCCTCGATTGGGTGGAAAATTTCATCAAGGCAGTTGAAGTGAAGCCAAAGAAGGGGGCTGCGAAGTGAGCGACTTCTGGTTACGCTTTTCCGAGCTATCCTTTGCCTATCCGTGGGTCTTGTTGTTGTGGTTCTTGATTCCAGTCGCCATCTATTTTGCGTCTAAGCATGGGCCAGCTGGATCGATCACCTTTTCGTCGACGAAGATACTCACCGGCCTTGCGAAAGAGAACCGTGTGAGTCGCGGTTTTTTCTTACGTTTGTTGCGAGTTATTGGGTTAGCGATGTTGGTTGCAGCCTTGGCGCGTCCACGTATTCCACAAGGAGAGATTCCAGATTCGGAGAAGGGCATCGACGTGATGCTGGTGCTGGATTTTTCCGCCTCAATGGATGCGGAGGACTACATTGTTGACGGACAAGAAGTCTCTCGCTTGACGGCGCTGAGCACAGTAATCGGTGAGTTTCTGAAAGGACGTAAGCATGACCGTTTTGGTATCGTTGGGTTTGCCAAGTATCCGTATCTCACGAGTCCCCTGACGCTCGATTATGACTGGATCGAAAATGCTCTGCGGTCGATTAAGACCGAGGGTGGAACGGCGGTTGGCGAAGGTATCCATATGTCCGTAAAATACCTCTTGGCCGATGAGCAAAAGCGTGCTGCTGACAAGGCCAATGGTGCGCCGGAAGCAAAGGCAAACTGGTATGATTTACTGAATATACAAGAGCATATCGATGTCGAAGGTTCGCGTGGTCCGGACAAACGGCAGAAGGTATTGATTCTTGTTTCTGATGGTATCAGCAACACGGGTATGTCGCCGATGGAGGCGGCCATGATTGCCAAAAAGCATGACATTCGCGTGCATACCATTCGCATTAATCCGGGCACGGTACGTCCACGCGATTTAGAACGTGACGTGATGTATGCCATTGCCAAAGAAACCGGTGGCGAGTTTTTCCAAGCGACAAACACCGCGACGCTGATGTCGATTTACCAGCAGATTGATCAGATGGAGAAAACGGTCATTGAGCAAAAGCGTTTTCAGAATTTCGATGAAGTATTCCACTGGTTTGCGTGGGTTGGGTTGGGCAGTCTTACCTTGAATTTTCTGCTTTGGCAGACTTTGAAAAGGAGGCTGCCATGAGGTTCGTTTACCCTGAGATTTTGGGGGGCGGCTTGATTGGGATCCTTGGCCTTGTTGCGGTTTTTATGTGGTCGAACTGGCGCGCTAAAAAACGACTGCGCTTGTTCCTGGGCCCGGCCATTGAACGAGTGGAGAATCTCAGTTCAGTCTATGCGCGCAGCCGGTTGAAGGCGTTGTTTTTTCTGACCGGTTTATTGTTCATCGTCATTGCGATGGCGCGTCCAGTCCTGGAGCCCGAAGATCAGGAAATTAAGCGCATTGGCATGGACTACTTTATCGTGCTTGATGGTTCGAAGAGCATGCTAGCGACCGACATGGAAAGCAATCGCCTGGAGGCCGCCAAGCGTGCAATCAAAAAGCTGCTCGATGTGTCGAAGGGAGACCGCGTCGGCTTGGTGGTCTTTGCGGGTAAAGGCTACTTGCGCGCGCCACTCACGTTTGACTTTGCCGCCTACAACCTCGTGCTCGATCATGTGAGCGCTTCGAATACCTACCCGGGTGGCACGAGTTTGCAAAGCGGTTTGGAGCGCGTATCCGAAGCGATGGCTCCGATGGATTTAAAGCAAAAGGCAGTCATTGTGATCTCCGACGGCGAAGAGTTGGAGGGCGATGCCGTTGGCTTTGCGCGGCGGATGGCAAGCGAGGATGACATCACGGTGCACACGGTTGCCGTGGGCACATTGGAAGGTGCCAAGATCGAGCTTTATCGTCGTGGCGACCGGATTTATTATCAGCGAGACGCCTATGGTTCTGAGGTGGTTTCGCGCATGGATCGCTCGCTCTTGCGGCGGGTGGCTGAGGCCGGTCGGGGGAAGTTCATCGAGCTGGACGAAGACGGTGATGCATTGACAAATCTCTACTACGAATCGCTGAAGCCGCTCGGTGATGAAGCCGATGCCACGACCATGAAAGGCTATGTTGAATTTTTCCCCATTCCGTTGTTTATTGGTATCGTCATATTGCTTTTACAGACCGTTATCCCCGAGAAGAACCTGCGGCACACGCCGCGCGCAATTTTGATTGATGAATAATTCTACCTGCAAAAGCGTCCTCCTTGCCTCGTTGGTCTTTGTGTCGCCGATGTGGTCCTTGGCGAAAATAGATCCCGTTGAGCAACTGATTGAAGCAGGCAAATTTTCGGAAGCTCAACCGCTCATTGAGAAGCGATTGGAAGAGACGCCGGGTGATCCCTACCTACTCTACAATCTGGCGCTGACCCATTATGCGGCCGGTGATTTTGAAGAGGCAGTGGTGCTTTGGGAAAAGGTGCGCATGGCTTCCGATCAAGATCTGGTGACGAAGGCGATGGCACAGATCGGCAACGCGAGTTACCGCATCAGTGAAGTAATACAAGAGGAGGGGCGCCAAGAGGATGCGACGATTCAACTACGACGCGCGCAGCACTCGCTCCAAGCTGCGGTTGAGCGGGACGATGACTACGATGTAGCGGTTCAGAATTTTGATTTCGTTTCGAAGAAACTCGTCGCGCACCTCGTGCAGCAGGGCAATTCAAAGATCGAGAAATCCGAAAGCAAATGGGTCAAAGGTGAGCGAGACCTGGTGTTGTATCGATCGGCGTTGACGGACTACGAGGAAGCCTTGTCGATCAGGCCGGATGACGAGGCAATTCAAAAACTCGTCAACGACACACGCCAGAAGATGACAGATTACCTGATGAATTCCGGTGAGAAAAATTTGTCGTCCGCTGAGAAGACACTTAAAAAAGTTAAAGAGCCTACTGCCGAGGATCGCTTGACGAGCGAAGAGGGACGTGAGCTGAACCGGGCACAAAATGAAATCAGCGAAGCGGTGGCCAACTTTGAGGATGCGGCTTCTATCAGCCCGGATGATCAAGAGGCCGCTAACGCACTGGAAGAGGCGCGGAAGAAGGCTTCTGATTTGATGAAGGATATCGCCGACAAATGGCGAGAAAACAGTGAAGCTTTGGATGACTCCATTGCACAGATGCAGGAGCGTCGGCAAGTCATTCAAGCGCAGTTGAAAAACGAAGAGGACGAAACAAAGCGTAGTGAGTTGGGCAAGGAAAACAAAGATTTGGCGCGGGAAATGAGCCGTCAACAATATCACGCGGATCTCCAGGCTGAGCGGGCGTTAGAAGACTATGAGCAGGCGCTTAGCCTCAATCCCGACAATCAGGAAGCCTTTGCCGAGAAGTGGAAGCTGGAGCAAAAAATGTCCGAGAAACATGAGGCTAAGGCTGACGCAAATTTACAGGTTGCACAGCAGGCGCTGCAGAATATCGAGGATCGTCAGCCGCGTTTGGAGCAAATGCGTGAGCAGCTTGAAACCGCGCCGGAAAATAAGCTGAAAGGTCTGGAGAACGAAATTGAGAAATATGAGAACTACCAGGCATCGAGCGCTCAGCACGCGGCGGATCGTTTGTTGAAAGCGAAAACAGATTTAGAGAAGTCCACACAACTTGACCCCAGTAATGAGTCTGCTCAGCAAAAGTTGGAGCAGACCAACGCTCACATTGCCGATGTATTGGAGCAGGCTGCGGATTTGCAGTTAGCTATCGCTGAGCGGCTCCAAGATGCTGGTAAGGACGACCAAGCCATCGCGCGCCAGGAGATGGCGATCAAGAATTTTGACTCAGCCCTGGCTCTCAGTGAGGACGAGCAGCAGCAAGCGGCGTTGGTGCAAAAGATGGCGGCTGCGCGTCAGGATTTGCTCTCGCAGCGCAACGCGCGCGCCCAGCAATTAGCAACTCAGCAACAACAGCAGCAAGTGCAGCAGCCCGGCGATCCTAATGCGCCCCAGCAACTGAATGCAGAGAACGCACAGGAAGTCGCTATGGAATACAAAGAAATGGTCCAGTTTGCTGAGGATCAGCAGGGCAGCGAAGAGTTTGGCAACTTCGATACCAAGGCGATGAAGCGGGTGGTGAAGGACTGGTAGCCACGCAGTCCGGCGTTGCGTCGCAGTTCTTTGCTGATCGCAGACTGGCTCACGCCAAGGGCAAAGGCGATCTCTTGCTAGCTGTATGCTTCAGAACCTTCGCTTACATTAATCCGTTGGCAATGGTCCACTGAACGGGTTTTCGACGTCCTTGCGCGATAAAATGCGCGATAGCCACCCGTAGTTCGGCGCAAAAAGCCAGGCCACGATGAAGAGCAGACCGGTTGTTACTGCCATCATCCCGGATGTCGTGGTGCTTTCAAAACCGATGAGCGGAGGGACGACAATGGCTAGCACGTGACCGATGCCTGCTGCGCTGGCACCGATGATTGCGCTGATTACCAGCATCCAGTGCAGACGATCTGTTAATAAGTGAGCGGTTGCCGCAGGGGTGACGAGCATCGCGATCACGATGATGCTGCCCACGACCTCAAACGCAGCTACCGTTGTAATCGCGACTTGGGTCATTAATAGGTAGTGCATTAGTTGGGCATTGATACCTTGCGTAGTCGCGAGTTCTGGATCGAAGGCGCTGATTTTTAGCTCCTTGAAGAAGAACACGGTAATGCACAGATTTAGCAAAGCGACGCTGCCCAAAATAATTGCCGCGCGCGGCACGAAAACCAGGGTGCTGCCCCAGTTGAATTCAAAGGATACATCGAACGTAGTCCATTCGATATTGCCGTAGAGGACGCAACCAGGATCGAGGTCCACGTAGTCAGCAGCTTGCACGATTAGCAGCAAGCCCAGCGCAAAGAGCGTCGTGAAAACAATACCCATCGATGCGCCGCGGTCGACTTTTCCCAGATTCGTTATCCACTGGGTAAACACGGCGGTGAGCACACCCACTACGGCTGCCCCGATGAACATTGTAAAGCTGGCCCGTGTCCCGGTGACGAGGAATGCTATGGCGAGTCCTGGTAGCACAGCATGGCTGATGGCGTCTCCCATCATGCTCATGCCTCGTAGGACGAGGAAACAGCCGGGTAGGGCGCAGGCAATAGCGGTCAGCGCGCCAATGATAACTATCCAGGTGTCATCGACAATCCAGTTCATGCGGGGCCTCCTCTCGCTGCTTGCGCAATGTAGTGTGGGCTCTCGGGGATACCTAGCATGTCGAGTTTTTCTTCGAGCTCGCGCACCATGTCCGGACTCAGTACGTGCTCGACGGAGTCCGCATCGCGGTCCACGTGGCTCGCTGCAATGTCGGCATGAGTGATCAGAAATATTTCCCACAGGCGGTGGTTGCGGGTGATGCGCGCGGCCTCGCCAAAGCCGGATTCAGACAAGCGCACGTTGTCGCCGTCGATCAGGTCGATGTGGTCTTCGTGGTCTGCCTGACGGAGTAGTTGGCGCACGCGCTTGGGTGTCCAACTACGGTGATTGAGCAGCGTCTTGAACGGGACGGCTACGTTTGCGGGATCTTTGCTCTGCTCAAGGCAGAGCGCTTCCTGTATTTCGAAAACGGCGCGTAGCAGGTGTTGGCGACCAATTTTGCGCTTGAGCTTATACATCGACAGCCAACGGCGAACCACGCCGCGGGCGCTGCCAAAAAACATACTAAACATAAAAATCATCGCGGCGACGAGGACGATCACCGCACCCGCAGGCAAACGTGGGAGCAGGGCGCTGAGGGTTGCTCCGAGCCAGCCGCTGATGCTGCCGATTATCGCTGAGAGGATCACCATGACCGTTAAGTCATTCGTCCAAAAACGGGCAGCTGCTGCCGGTGTGATCAAGAATGCGATGATCAGAATGAGCCCCACCGCTTGCAGTCCGACAACCGTGACCAGCGTGACCAGCGCCAGAAGAATGACGTCCAAGCCGTTGACTGGCCAACCTTGGCTACGGGAAAACCCTTCATCAAAGCAGAGTAATTTAAATTCTTTGAAGAGTAAAACTGAGCAGAGGAAGACCACTGCAGCCACTGCCTGAATCATGTCTGCATCTTGTTGGGTGATCGATGCGGTTTTGCCGTAAATGAATGATTCAAGGCCAGCGGCGCTATAGCCCGGGCTTTGCTGTACAAGCGTCAAAACAACTGTCCCAAGTCCAAAAAAGACGCTCAGCACAATGCCCATCGCAGCGTCATCCTTAATCCGCGAGGTGTTGCGAATCATCATCACCAGCACTACGCCGATTATCCCCGTGATGGTTGCTCCTAGCAACAGCCCGCTCAGGTTTTTCCCTTCCAGTCCCATGAACTGCGTCATGACAATGAAGGCTAGTCCAATGCCCGGGAGGCAGGCGTGGGAGAGCGCATCGCCCATCAAAGAGCGTTTTCGTAGCAGCAGGAAGCAGCCGACCAAACCAGAGGCAAGGCCAAGGACTGTGGTGCTAATCACGACTTTTGCCGTCGTACTGTTTTCCAATAACAGCACGTTCAGCAGGGCCTCTATTGAAGGCCAGTCTAAGCCGGTGTTGTGGAGACCGGAGACCATAGCTAGAGAGCACTTTTCATTTAACTTGTCCGATCAGGTGGGGATAAGATCATCCGCGTTTAATCTGGCTCAGCGCGTGGCCGGCCTCGGCAAGCAGGGTCAGCTTGCCGCCGTAGGTGCGGTGTAGGTTTTCCGCCGTGAAGACTTCTTCGGTGGGGCCGGCGGCTACGACGCGCATGTTGAGCAGAATGACGTAGTCGAAATACTGGGTGACGGTGGCCAAGTCATGGTGAACCACGAGTGTGGTCTTGCCCTGGCTTTGCAGATCCTTGAGCAAGGTGACGATTGCGCGTTCGGTCGCAGCGTCAACTGCGGCGAAGGGCTCGTCCATGAAGTAGAGCGAAGCGTCTTGCGCAAGGGCGCGCGCGAGGAATACGCGTTGCTGCTGCCCACCCGAGAGTTGGCTTATTTGCCGTTCCGCCAAGTGGCTGATGCCGACTCGGTCTAGCGCAGCACGGGCGATGTCTTTGTGCTTTCTGCGGACGACTTTGAACCAGCCGATGTCGCGGTAGAGGCCCATCGTCACAACATCCAACGCGCTGACGGGAAAGTCCCAGTCAACGCTTTCGCGTTGCGGCACATAGCCCACCACACTGCGCTGGCGCTTGTAGGGCTGGCCATAAACTTGCACTAGCCCGCTGGCCTTGGGGACGAGGTCAAGGCAGGCCTTGATCAGCGTGCTCTTGCCGGCGCCGTTGGGGCCAATGATGCCGACCAGCTTACCTTCGGGAATGTCGAGGTCGATGTCCCACAAGACAGGCTTGCGGTGGTAGGCGACGGTGAGGTCGTGGATCGACAACGGTGCCCGCGGCGAATGATCGTCCTCCCGTAGGGGGGGCGTGGCACTCGGCTTGTTGTGATAGGCTAGGTCTGGCATGGTGAGTCCTCCTTTCTAAGCATGTTTTGCGCCGCTTAGTCGCTGGGGGTGAGTTTGCCGTTTAGGCCTTGGGCGGGGGCTTGGCCGCCGAGGGCGTTGGCGATCGTTGTGGCGTTGTGGTCGATCATGCCGATGTAAGTACCTTCGTAGGTCCCGGTTGTGCCCATTGCATCGGAGAAAAGTGAACCGCCGATCTCGAGCTTATGGCCTTTTGCCTCCGCGCCTTCGATGAGCGCGCGGACGTTTTTATCACTCACCGAGGTTTCTACGAATACGGCGGGTATTTGGTTCGCGACGAGGAAATCAACGAGTAGCTCGATGTCGCGCACGCCGGCTTCGGACTCCGTGCTGAGGCCTTGGATGCCCTTGACCTCAATGCCATAGGCGCGCCCGAGGTAGTTAAACGCATCGTGGGCCGTGACGAGGTAGCGTTGCTGCTCGGGAATCGTTGCGAGCACTTCGCTGGCGTAGGCGTCGAGTTTCCGGAGCTGCTGAATGTAGGCCGCGGCGTTTTTCTCATAATATGCGGCGTTCTTCGGGTCGTATTCGGACAAGCTTTCTGCGACTACTGCGGTGGCGGCGATCCAGCCCTGGACGTCCATCCACACATGGGGATCGTAATGCTGGGACTCGTCGGAGAGCACATAGCCTTCTTGTTCTTCAATACCTTCGGTTACGGCAAAGATCGGCTTGCGGGAGGCGAGTTTGACGAGCACATCCGTCATTTTTCCTTCGAGCATGAGGCCGTTGTAAAAGATGATGTCTGCTCCCTTTAGCGCGATCAGGTCTTTGCGCGTTGGTTTGTAAAGGTGGGGGTCGATGCCTTCGCCAATGAGCCCATCGACGACGGCCTTATCACCAGCCACGTTGTGCACGATGTCAGTAATCATGCCCACCGTGGTGACGACTTTATATGGATAGCTCTTGGGAGCGGCTGTGGCCGTTTGGGAGAAAAATGCGGCGCATAGAGCGCTGAAGTAGAGGAGTGTTTTTTTCATAGTTGGTTAAAAGGCGACCGCGCACCTGGCGCCGACGACTAAGGCGTCGCGGTCGCTGTAGTGCGGGTTGATCACGTATTGTAAATCGGGTTGGATGGAGAGCCATCCGGCAACAGCCACGGCGTAGGTTGCCTCGATGACGGTTTCGGTGCTGGTGACGCTAGTTCCACTGGCGCGGGTCGCATTGAGGTAGTCGTCGCCAAAGATGGTGTGCGAACAGGCGAGGCCAAGGGCGTCGTCATCGAAGCAGATGCTATGGAGCGATATGCCGCCATCGACGTAGGCACCCACAGTGGCCAGATTGTCATCTGGGGTAACACCGCCACGACAGAAGACCGACAGGCCAAAGGCATCGACGGACGGATCCATGATCTGGTGGTCAATTATCGCGTAAACCGCGCCGAGGCCTGACTCCGTGGCACCGGTGTTGAAGTCTGCAAATTGCGTAGTCGCGTAGTAGCCGCCAAGTTTGAACACGCCGTTGCCCAGCAGTTCAAAGTCTAATGCGGCTTCAGCAAACCATGCCATGCCGGCACTGCCGCCGGTGCGCCAGTCAAAGCCATGAACGTTGGATTGGTTGGGACCAGCGTCACCAGCATAAACCGCCGTTTGGAAATGAAAGTTTTTGATCGGCTCGATCTGAACAAGGGCACCAGGTGCCGCTAGCGGGTAAATCGGCGCGGTAATGTTGCCTGACTCGACGGGAAGGGGGCCATAGGCGGAGTTGATGAACAGCAAGGCAGTGTCCGACACCATGAAGTCATCGTCCGCAGCTATTTGACCCAGCTTGATGGTGAAGAGCTCATCGGCGAAGGACTGCTGCAGGAAGATGTTGAAGACATTGAAGTCGGTGTCTGTGTAGATGTTGCTGACCGCGTTAAAATCGCCCACGTAATACCCACTAATGTCGTTGCCATGAAAATAAAAGGCATTGGCGAAAAATACGCCGCCTTCCCAACCAGCGAGGCTTTCCAAGTCGACCTCCAAGCCAAAGTCGAGCAGCCCTTGCCAACTGGAGCCTGTAGCCCCGCCACCGTTGGCATTGGCAAGAAATTGTCCTGTGAATTCAGCATAGGGCTGGATGCCTATCTCGTTCAGATCGTTTCGAACGCCAAACCAATCGCCACTCACTCCTTCGCTTTCCAGGAATGAGTCCTCAAGTAGGGGGCTCGCCGTACGAATCTCGTCACTTTGGCCATCTATTGGGGGCGTTTCCATGGTT
Source organism: Cerasicoccus maritimus (assembly GCA_031296935.1). GTDB lineage: Bacteria > Verrucomicrobiota > Verrucomicrobiia > Opitutales > Cerasicoccaceae > Cerasicoccus > Cerasicoccus maritimus. Next base: position 26,050 of record JAVDPD010000011.1, on the reverse strand, counting down.
GGATCTGCCGGGAGAAGAGTTGGCGCGAAAGTTAAAAGAGCGGCGATAGTATGTCTCATTTTCATAATGAGATAGCCTCTAGCATCTGGCAGGCCGAATACATTCATGAGAAGGGTGTATTATTCTAATATGGTAGGATTGTTAATTCTGCTAATGTAGCTAGTGCTACCATATTGATGTAGCCTGTGCTACGAGGTTGACTTGTCAACAGTTATTGCTTCCATGTGGTTAAAACATGAAGGCAGCCCCAAACAAACAATCTACAGCGCGTCGACATCAACGTGTGCGCAAGCAGCATTCCAATGAATTGGCGCAGGATTACGTCGAGGCCATTCATCAAATGACTGAGGCGGGGCAACCTCCCAGGGTGACTGATTTACAGGAGATATTCGGCGTGTCACATGTGTCTGTGGTGCGCGCATTACAGCGCTTTGAGAAGCGAGGTTTGCTCAATCGCTCTAGCGAAGAAGGACTTATACTGACTGACTCGGGTCGAAAAATGGCGCTAGAAGCGCAAGTACGCCACAATCTGGTCGTAGATTTCTTACTGAAGCTGGGGGTATCTGATGCCCAAGCGCATGCCGATGCAGAGGGTTTAGAGCACCACATCAGTGATGAAACGCTTTCAGCAATGCAGCGCTTCTTGGATGCCGCTCAGTAGCTCTGGAATTATTTTTCTATGCCGAGCATAGCTTGACGCAAGCTGCGCTGAAGCTGCTCAATTCGAAATGGCTTAGGCACGATATCGGTGATTGAAAGCTGGTCGAACTGCGGGTTTTCCTTTGTGTCGTCGAAGGCGGTGATGAGAATGAAGGGAATGTCCCGGCGGACTTCACGCACCGCGGCGGCCAGTTCCATACCAGTCATTTCTGGCATGCGTGAGTCGCTTAAGATGATGTCGAAATATTCCGGGCGACGCTCAAATATTTCGAAAGCTTCTTTGCCATGACTAGCCACGGTGACGCGGTATCCAAGCGAGTGGAGGATATCAACACCGAGACTGCGGATGGTAGGCTCGTCGTCCACCAGAAGAATGCAAATGGTGCGTGCCTGTTGATGATCGGCTACCTCTTGAACGGCTGGAGTGGTGGCTATTTCCTCGATGACGTTACTCGGCGCCAGTGGCATGTGGATATCGAATGTGGCACCTTGACCTTTTGCGCTTTTGACGTGGATGGTTCCCTTGTGGGCGTCGATCACGCTTTTGACTACGGCCAATCCGAGGCCGCTACCCATACCGTAGTGCTTGGTGGTGTAAAAAGGGTCGAATATGCGATCGAGCTTTTGCTGGTCGATGCCATGACCGTCGTCCGACACATGGATGCAGGCTTGGCCGTTTTGATTCCTGAGCTTAATGGTCAGCTCTCCGCGATCTTGTTGACTCAAGGCCTGGAGGGCATTGGTGCATAGATTCATCACGGCTTGTGCCAGTTGGCTGGAGGCGCCGACGACGTAGATTGGCTCATCGGTGATATCGACGCTGAGTGAGATGTTCGGCGGAATTGTTGACTTGATGAGCTGGACGATGTCGTTGACGACTTTTGCCAAGTCAAAGCATGCTGTGGGCATTTGATGCGTCCGGCTAAACGCTTGAATCTGCCCAGTGAGCTCGGTGATTAGCCGCGATGCCAACCGAATGTTGGACAAGGATTTTCGCAGCTCGGCCTCGTTATCGAGAGCACGTTCGGCGAGTTGCGCATTGCCTTGAATGCTGGTGACGAGGTTGTTGATGTCGTGGGCGATCCCGCGCGCCAGTTTGCCCAGGGTGATGGTTTGTTCCAACGATTGCTCGTTGTCTTCGCAGGGCGCTACAGGCTCAATGTCCTCGTTTACATCTGGCATGGATTACAACATTGATTAATGTACCGTAGTTTCAAGCATCATCTGAATCATGTACGTGGGACTTAAAAAACACTGCCAATTCTTCTGCTGGTTGACTCTGGCCTGTGCTTTAGCTGGGCTTCGGGCTGAGACTTCGCCTGTGGCGCAGTCGGGCTTGGAGGCATTAGTCGCACGGGATGATAACGCTGGTTTTGCGTTCCCGAAATTGATCAAGGCTATCTCCGGCTACCACGTCATTCCTTGGGATGGCGAGCAGGCCGCCGCCTTGCAACGAGCTGCCGAGGCGACTCTCCTGAGTGCGCAGGAAAGGCCGGTCAAATCGGGTCGTGTGAACGAAGTGGGGCTGGCTGTTGAAAAAAGGCTTCAGGCAGCTTTGGAAGCCGAGGGCTTCGTGGTGGACATTCCGCGGACACAATCAGGGCGTCGCCAAAGCGCCGGCTATCCGGACCTGGTTGCGCGCAAGGATGGAGAAATATTCTACGTGGAGGTTAAGTGCTTCAGCAAAAAAACGGAAAACTCCACGCAGCGTTCATTCTACCTTTCGGCCACTGACGACCCAAAGGTGCGTGAAGCTGCGATTCACTTGCTGTTTGGCTTTCAGGTATCGGAGTTTGCCGAGGACTGCTATCGCATTGATTCATTTGAAGTGCTCGATTTGGCTGGGTTAGTCTGCGAACTGAAGCTCGAGTTCAACGCGAGCAACCGCGATTTATACAATGGCGATTTAACCATCCTCAAATCGAGCGACGATAGTTAAACTCCAATTCCTGCTCCGTGTGGGGGCGGGGGGGGGGGGGGGGGAATCGCCCCGAATGAATATCAAAGAACATTGTTCAACCTGCCCGCTCGCCGGAACGAGGCGCAGGTGGGACGCAGGCAGCTCAGGGGCCACCGCCGGAGAGACGTTTGACGCCTACTCACACGTCAACGCTGCGCTGGGCAGGCTGGCATAGAGTGTCCGGCGTGGAGTTGGGTTGCGCAGCATTGGGCGTCGGGCGACGGGCATTTTACACCTACCCGTCGGCGAATGGGCCCGCTGACGCAACGCTCACACGACGACGACTCGAAAGCCCTCGCATGGCGTCGACTGGGATACCTTCGTTGTGTTGGCTAAGGTGGGTGGTGCTGGATGGAGAAGTTCATCGGTGGTAAGGTGTGTCGGTTCGAAAAGTTGGGAGCCAGCGTCCCGCTGGGCTGATCGATTTGCCCAGCGGTCAAATGGCTAATCAATCTGACTAAGGGACGCGCTTGTGCTACCTATAGAGTCTTTTTTGATGATCGCTTGAATACTAATTTAATGAGCGGGAAATGCCACTAAAAAGTGCTCACTTGAGCATTTTGTTAGTGAGTAGCTCTCTCTATTAACTCGCGCTGGGAATCAACGACTTACACTCGCAAAATGAGCGCGCCAGTCGGCGGAAGTCCGGGGCAAGGGGGCGCTCATGTAGTCGCATGGCTCACTGGAAAAGATTTTTTTTATCGAGGGGCAGGAGTGATCCGCTTAAACGCTGCAAATATTGCTCAACAGTTTGAGCATTGGGCAGATTGAACAGCGCTCAAAACTAAGCTTAATTGGGGGAAATTCATTAAGTCTTCCACCCAAACAACCCCTAACGAACTAAGATTATGAACAACCTCACCCCTTCTGCGTTGAATCGCAGTGCTGCCCTGGCCGCTGGTGCCTTGTTAATGTTTACCACCACCGGTTCCGCGGTTGACCTGACCTGGATCCTGTCCGGCGATGGCAACTGGAACACGACTGACCTCAATTGGAATAATGGGAGCTCCGACGTTGCCTGGACCAATGGCAATGCCGCAATCTTTACCGGCTACACCGAGCTCTACAACATTGACTTGGAAAGCGACATTACGGCGACAAGCATTCTGCGCACGAGCGCTGATGGCACTGGCACCGTGCGCTTGAATGATTTTTCCATTGATGTGCCGATTATCACCACCACGGGTAACGGCTCAATCGATATGTATTCGGTCATCACCGGCGATCACGATCTGACTTACACCGGCGACAGCACCGCATACACCGGCCGTCTCAATCTGAAGACTTCGGCCACTTACACGGGCGATACCTACCTGCAAAACCGCGCTTACCTGATGCTCGATGGTGAGAGCAACGCCCTGCCCACGACGACGACGGTCAACATGACCTCGAATGTTACCTGGCGCTTTGGCAAGACTGGGCTTACGCAGGAAATCGCAGGCTTGAGCGGCTCGGGTTTGATCCGTGGCAGCACGAGTGGCAACAACACGCTGACGATCAACACCAAGTCCGGCGTATCGACCAGCTACAGCGGCACGATTCGCGACCAGTTCAACATCGTCATCGATGGCGCCGGAACGCAAACTCTGGGCTCGAATCTGATCTACACCGGCTCCACCACGGTTTCTGGCGGCACATTAGTTTTAAGCACCAGCCCGGGCAGCACTTCGTCGGTTTTGGTCAATGGCGGTGACCTGCAAAGCAGTACGACGAACATCAACCTCGGCCTTGGTGCAGTGTCGATGAGCTCGGGCTCGATCACGCCCAATGGCATTGGCAGCGCTGGCACATTTACCGTGGCTGCGGACCAAAACTTCACGGTAACTGGTGGCACGATGAACCTCGATGTGGGCACAGATCTCGACCAGATTCTTGGGTCCGGCTCGGGCGTTTACAGCATCGATGGCGCATCCATTGCGCTGAGCCTGGGTGCTGGCTTCGACTATGGTGACACCTATGAACTGCTCAGCGGATTCAGCAGCGGCTCGTATAGTAACGTAAGCATTACCGGCTATGATACGGCCAACTACGTGGCTACTTTGGATAGCTCCTCCGGCTCATTGATCCTGGGCTTCGATTCGATTCCAGAGCCATCTTCCATCGCGCTGATCTTTGGTGGTTTGATGGGGGTATTGGTTTGCCTGAAGCGCCGTAAATAAGTTACCTTGATACGATCATGTGTTCCAATGGCAGAGGATTGTTCTGCCAAAAGTTTCTAAACGATTATAGTTATGCAATGGTGTCAGTCATTTAATCTGGTGGTGGCAATTGCGGGCCTGGCGGCCTCCAACTGCGCAGCGGAGAACCTTCTCTACAACGGCGATTTCGAAGATTCTGAGACCAACTGGTCGCTCTTTGCGCCGGGTGACGCCTCGACTGTTGGGTGTTCGTGGTCCGTCACTACGGAAGATCCGCACAGCGGAACTTGCGCAGCGGAAATGCAGTCGCCCGAGGCAGTGCGCTATGGTATTGTCAACTATGTGAAGGACCACGTATTTACCCCGGGCCAGCGCTATCGCGTGACAGCCTGGGTGAAGGCGGGGGACGATTTCCAGCCAAAATTTGACAGCCCTGGCTTCTTGCTTCGGGTGACGATGTTTGCGACCGAACGCGGTTGGGAGAATGCCACCAATGGCATCATCTACCTGGGCGTTGATGACGCAGTGGTGCGTGGAGGAGACGTCAGTGTGTTTGAAGGACAAACCATGCCGACCAAGTGGACAAAGCTGGAAGCCGTTTTCGAAGCTTCGCCCGACACGGCGAAAATGAATGTATCGCTTTTCGTGTGGAAAGGCAGCGGTAGTTTTTACGTGGACGATGTATCCCTGGAACTGGTGGAGGACTCAACGCCAATATCGGCGGGGGCTGAGTAAATTGGGGGATGAGCACTGGTTGATTCCAGGCCATCGTTCATACGGCCGACAACTGTTTTTCAGTTGTCGGCTATTTTTTGCGGCGTGCTTTGGGCTTGGATTGCGGGGCGATGGTTTTACCCGGTCGCCAGGAACCTTCCACCAACATGCGTATGGGCGTTTCGGGTATGCCACGTTCGCCGCGTTGCAGCATGCCCACAAGGAAGTCGATTGCGGTCTGGCCGATGATTTGTCCCTTTTGGTCAATGCCTGCGCGGTGGTCTTTTTCACCGCTTTGGCTGAGCCAGGCACAGCCAATGTCCTCGGGGACGCGCAGGCCCATGTCGGCGAGCATTTCCTTGGTCGGTTCGTCGGTGTCGCTCAAGATGACGTCTGGCTTGTACTGGTCATACCACTCGGCCAATGCCTCACGGTCGCTTTTTCCATCGGGGACAATGCATGCTGGCAAAAACGAATGTTCGGGGTGGTGCTGTTGGAAACTCCAGTAGCTTGAGGTATAGGCGTTGTCGGTTTTGCTGTCGACGTAGTCATGCAGGTAAACGCCGATGCGCTGGTAGCCCAACCTGGTGAGTTCTTCGAGAGCGAGACTCATGCTGTGATACTGGTGATTGGTTACCAGATGAAACACGTGGGGTGTGATGCTATAGCCAAAGGTGACGGTGGAAAATTGCGTGTAGTCTAGGTCCAGTCGGTTGCGCGGACTCTCTTGCGGCGGCAGTAAGATGCCGACAATGCCGCGGCTGTTGAGCACCTGCGTGAGACGTTTCGGCGAGAGCTTGCTGTCGCGCAGCTTAAACTCCTCCAGGGTGTAGCCCAACTGGCGTGCGCGTTCCAAAGCGCCTTCGAAATATTCGTTGAAAGTGGGCTGGTCGCGGAGCTCGTATTTGCCGGTCCAGGTGTCGATCCAGGCGAGGGTCGATTTGTAATGAACCGGCAGCTTGGTTTTGCGGTAGGCGTTGAGCGCGGATAGGGCGGGGTCGGGCACGTAGCCCATCTCTTGCGCCAGCTTTTTGATCTTTTCGCGAACGGGGGCGGACACGCGTGGGTGGTCGCGCAGGGCCAGACTCACGGAGCTATAATGCACGTTGGCGACTTCTGCAATGTCGCGAAGGGTAACGCGGGAATTCATGCCCTTAATTTCACTCGGAATAAACCAGCTGTCAACAGTTTGAGCATGGTATGGCTCGTTCCTGCATAAGGGCTGATTAACAATGGCTGAAATGCCCCAGGATTCGGAACTAAATATTACGCTTCCCAGCCACTGCAACGCCCAGCCAGAGCGTCGCGTTCTCTGCACGCTGACGGATGATGAGCTTGCGTTGTTTTTCCCACGAGGGGTGAAACTGGATGGTGTTGAGCTGCGTCAATTTAATACGGACGACGGCCCCGAAGTGTTTCACCAAACGATGCTTGAATTTGAGCCGGAGTTGCTCATTGCCTGTTGGAATACGCCGCCTTTGCAAGAGTCCTGGCGAAAGGATTTTTCTTTCCTTCGTTATGTGTGCTACGCCAGTGGCTCAGTGCGTAATTTGATCCCGCGCTCCTATTTGGAGCTCGGCCTCGTCGTGACAAATTGGGGCACGCTGGTGGCGGCCAATGTAGCTGAGCATGCGTTGCTCTTGGTATTGGCGGGTCTGCGCCGCGCCACGGAATGGCCCAGTGTGATTGCGGGCGAACGGGAGTGGCAGCCGTCGCCAATCGTGACACGCACTTTGTTTGGCAAACGCGTTGGCCTGCATGGCATGGGCAACGTCGCCCAGAATTTAATCCGCCTGATGCAGCCGTTTGGCGTCAGCGTGTTGGCCTATTCCGAGGGAGCGCCCAGTGACTTGTTTTTAGAGCATAGTGCAGCGCAGTGCGACAGCCTGGAAAACTTGTTTGCCAACAGCGACATCATCGTGGAATGCGAGGCGCTCAACGAACGTACTCAGGGCACGGTGACCCGCCAAATACTTGAATGCCTGCCCGACGGCGCACTATTCGTAAACGTCGGGCGTGGCGCAGTGGTGGACGAGCAAGCGCTGGCGGCCTTGGCGTCGGCCGGTCGCATCGATGTCGCGCTGGATGTTTTTGCGGAAGATCCCATTGAGCCGGACTCGCCGCTACACGAAGTCGAGGATGCGGTGCTTTCGCCACACATCGCTGGCCCGACTTCGGATCAATTTGCTCGTTGCGGAGACCAGGCCTTGCGCAACATGGCTGCCTACTTCAAGGGCACCCCCCTGGAAGCGGTGGTAACTCTTGATATTTACGACCGAGCGACTTGAGTAGTTGTCGGCATCATACATTCCCTAGCCTTCGTCGTCTCGACGAAACCAACCCCCTGATGCTTTATGAAGCTTCGTTACCGATCTTTTGTGTTCCTATCTTTGCTCACACTGAGCGCCCGCGCGAGTGACTTGCCGGTCATCACGCCGGAGGAAGTTGGCGAGTCCCTGCGCGAATATGCTGCGGAGTGGGAGCAAGCCGTGCAAACGCATGAGCCGCGCCTGTTTTATACGAACGAACAATGGCCCGCCATCGCGCACGGCATCGACGCAATGACCGGCGTGCGCGGCGAGTATCGCGAGACGTTTTTTAAGGAAGCCGACCGTCGTCTGGGCGAGCCGGTCCCCGAGTATTTGCCTCCAGAGAAAATTGCGGGCACCCGTGGCGATGCGCGCACGCTTTACAGTGCCCGCGAAGAACTCTGGCAACGGGATGTCGGCAATGAGATTTTTGGCTACGCGTTCGCCGTGCGCTTGCGCCCGGACAACGAAGCCTATCGCACGCGCCTGCGCGACTTGGTTATGGCGGCCATTACCTACCAGTCTTGGGGACGCCACGATCCGCCGATGGGTAGCAATTCAGACTTGGCGGCTGGCCACATTGGCCGGGGAATTTCTTTGGCCTACGATTGGCATCGCGATGTGTTTTCGGCCGACGAACAAAACAAGATCCGCCAAGCGATGGCGCGGCGCATGCCCAACCTTTTGCGTGCGCTTTACGGCGATGCTTACTGGGCGCGCGGCTATGGCGAGAATCACAACCACGTGAGCGTGACGGCGCTGGGTTATAGCGGCATTGCGTTCTATGATGAGATCCCCTCGGCGCCGATTTGGCTGTCAGCGGCGCGGTTGAATTTTATCAACGTCGGCCGCAGCATGGCGTCGGATGGCAGCTCTGTCGAAGGTGTGTCGTACTGGACGTATGGTATGGAATACATCTTGCAGTTCATCGAGGCAACGCGGCCAATCATCGACAGTGGATCGCTTTACAATTTGCCGTTCTTGGAGAACGCTGCGAGCTATCGGCTGATGGCGTCGACATCCGGCTTGGGCGGTAATCTCTTGTGGGGTGACGCCGTGGCGCGCGACTGGCATGGCCCGCATCATATTCTCTTTGGCTTGGCGTCGGTTTACAACGACCCCAACGCTGCGTGGCTCGCAGAAAATATTGCCTATCCGCTCAACGGTGGCTTGGATCAATACGCCTTGCAAATGCTCTGGGCGAGTCTTGCGCCGACACCGGAGAACGCGCCGCAGCAGTTGGACCATCGCTTGACGGAAAACGACATGATCACCACGCGCAGTGGCTGGTCAGATACGGATTATTTGCTGAGCATGAAGGCGGGCTATACGAACCGCAATCACAGCCACCTAGACGCGGGCGCGCTGATGCTTGCCTATGGCGATGACTGGTTGCTGACTTCTCCTGGCTATGGAAAAGGCGGCGGCGAGAGTCATTTCTGGCAACGACATGGTCCGCGCTGGGAGTATTTTTCCAACGCCACGGAGTCCCATGCCACGTTGCTGATCAACGGGCAAAACCAACGCTTCGATAAAGACGCAAAGGCGGTGGTGACGGAGTTTCTGTCTGCGCCGAATTGGAACTGGGCCTCGGTGGACTTGAGTGATGTTTACGACGATGTCAGCGCAGTTGAGCGTGGGTTGTTGCATCGTCGCGGCGACTACTTCCTAGTCTTTGATTCAGTGAAAGCGCCCGAGCCGGTGAAGGCGGAATGGCTGGCGCAGTTTCGCTACGCGCCAAAGGCAGCCAACGACGGCATGCTGATCAATGGCAAAAAGGGCAAGCTGTTTGTCCGCTTATTAGAGCCGGCGATGGCCTTGACCAAGCGCATGCCCACCAAGGAAAAAGTCGATGTGAAGCTGGATCGCAATCGCAGCTACGCGGTGGAGCAGGAAGGCGATGACTTGTCCTTCGTCACGCTGCTTCAGCCAATGGCGAGAGAGAGCGGACTCGCACCATTGCAAACGAAGATCGTGGCGAGCCAGCCAGGGCAATGCCAGCTCACGTTGTCCAACGGCGACTGGGTGGACTACTTAGCCTGGCAGGTTGAGCCTTCTATGCAGACGCTTGCGTTGGGCGAAGACAAGGCCGAGCTCAAGGCTGGGCTTGTCGCGGTGCGCACCGAAGGCGGTAAGGCAACGTCGGTCATTGCGATTGGCGCAACGCAACTGAAGTTTATTGGCTTTGATTTTCAGTCGAAGGAGTCGCGCGATTTTGCGGCCGTGTTGAGTGAAGATGGCGTTTGGGAAATATCTGCGGTTGATGATATGGCGCAGGTAATTGTTCTTGCCGCTGTCACTCATGCCGCACAATAGTGGCTGCTTATACATTGCCTGAATGAAAGTAGAATACATAACTCTCGTTGTTTACCTCGGCGTCCTGTTACTTTTGGGCGGGCTGTTTGCCCGCTTTAATAAAAACCTAAGCGACTTCGTACGCGGCGGCGCCCAAGGTACCTGGTGGATGGTTGGCACGAGTATGCTCATGAGTGGCATCAGCGCCTTCACGTTCACCGGCAATGCGGCGGCGGCTTATGAAGGCGGGCCGAGCTTGTTGATTATCTACGTGGCGAATTGCCTGGGCTTTGCGATCGGTGGCTTGTTTCTGGGAAAATGGTTTCGGCAGACGCGCGCTTTCACGACGGCCGATGTGGTACGGACGCGCTTCGGTACGGCAGTGGAGCAATTTTCGGCGATCTCCGGTGTTTTTCTTGGGCCATTTGGCGCCGCGATTCAGCTGTATGCCTTGTCGTTGTTTGCGAGCACCGTGCTCAATATTGAGCTCGTACCCGTGCTGATCGGCATCGGCATCATCGTTACTTTTTATTCCACTACGGGTGGTAAATGGGCAGTCATGGCAACGGACTTTGTGCAGGCGTTGATCATGTTTGCGATCACGCTGGTGGTCTGCTTTTTATCGCTGCGCGCGATTGGCGGATTGGGCCCGTTCTTTGATTACTTCAGCGATCCGCGGGTGAGCGAAGACTTCCGCTTCATCAATGAGCCGGGGCAATTCGACGGCGACCGCTTCACCTACCAATGGGCAATCGTGGTCTTCGTCATGCAGATCTATTCGCAGGTCAGTTTTAGCGCTGCGGGGCGCTACATTGCGGCGCGCGATGGGCGGGAAGCGGCGCGCTCTTCGTGGTGGGCGTTTGCGATGATGGCCATTGGCAGCGCGGTGTGGTTCATTCCGCCGATGGTGGCGCGTTTCATGTTCGAGACGGATATCGTGGCCAGCGGATTGGAAAAACCGTCGGAGAGCTCCTATGCGTTCATTGCCACGAAGTTGTTGCCCAACGGCATGCTGGGCATGCTGATTGCGGCGATGTTTGCCGCCACGATGAGTAGCATGGATTCCGGCTTGAACGGGCAGGTCGGCGTCATCGCGCGTAACATCATCCCGCGCTTGCGGGGCGCTTTGGGCTATGAAGATGACTTGCCGCCCAAGACCGAAATTCGCATCTGTCACATCTCCACGATCATTCTTGGCGGGATCATCATTACCTATGCTTTATTGATCGCCGCTCAGACGGAGTTTGCGCTCTTCGACGCCTACCTGATTCTCGGCTCGGTGATCGGGGTGCCGATGGGCTTTCCGATGCTTATGGGGCTTTGGATTAAGAAACTGCCTAAGTGGTCTTACTTCCCGATTTTTGGCGGCTGCATGCTGCCGTCGATTTGGTCGTTCTGGCAGCAGTACACGACTGGCGAGGAATGGACCATTCAAGAACGCACGATGTGGATTCTGCTCTTTGGTTTGGCGGCCACGGTCATTTGCCGTTTGCTCTACCGAACGACTCCGCAGAAATCGCGCGAGGATGTTGACAAGTTTTTTGAAACGATGCATCGGCCCATCGACTACGAGAAGGAAGTCGGCTCGAGCAGCATTGATTACGACCAATACTTCGTTTTGTCGAAGGCGGTGCTGGGCGTGGGCTTGGGCGTCCTACTCATCCTGCTGGTGCCGAATGACTGGGGCGGGCGGGCGTGTGTCTTGTTCATTTCGGCGTTCATCCTGTGTGTCGGCGGGTTGCTTTACTGGGGTGGCCTCCGTGCAAAGAAGAGCGTATTGAAGATAATCGAACAGCGCGATCGCGAGGCTTAAAACAACCCAGGATACGGAGGGTTTACAGGAAGATCGGAAAGAACGGGAAGGTTCTTGCTGCTTCCCGTTCTTTCCGATCTTCCTGTTTAAATCAATTACATTGCACCAATTGATACTGCAAACTCTCGAATGCACCTCACCGACTCGATCAGCCTTTTTAGAGCACTTGGGCAACACTTCGCTCTACTTTATTCTTTCGGCTTCGGGGCGCGCTCGATAAAGTTGCGCACAAGCAGCTCTTCAGTCACGGGGCGGTCTTCGGACGGTTCCTGATCCACGAGGACAATCGTTGAGCGTGAATTGGGAATCAGCGCTTGCGGTGCGCTGACGCGCAATGCCCATTCTTCTTTTTCCAGGACTGCGGCTTGCAGCCAAACTTGGAGCTTGTCCGAATAAGGAAACTGATGTGAGTCGCTGGTTCTGAGCTCTGCCACCTCGTCGCCGATCTTAATCATCGCCAGGCGTGGCGAGTAATTGAACACGCGCATGAAGCCGACGGGATGCAGCTCCCAGGAGTCGTTGACGACCTTGATGAGCACGTTGTTCGTGTCCAGCGGATTGACGTGAAAGAGGACGAGGTAGGGGCCCGCGTCCGGGAGTGTGAAGTCGGCAATTGAAAGTTTCTGTGGCGGGTCAGTCGGTTTTTCGCCAGGAATTTCGCGATAGATTTCAACCTTCTCGCCGATCTCGGTTTGGTAAGGCGAGGAGAATCCCGAGCTGCCGGCCATGATGGTCTTCGGCTTGCCATCGATGTCGTAGAATACATTCGAGAGTGTTTTGCCAAGGGCGAGGGTGCGGAAGCTGGCAGTCGTCTCGACGGCGTCTTGCGCCAAAGCGGTAGCACTCGCCAAGGCGATGCCCAGACCAAGGAGGCTGGCTTTGAATAGGGAGTGGTGGGGCATTAAATTTCTTCGGGGGTGAGCCATCTGAATGATACGATTTGAAATTTGCGGCCGAAGGACCGGTTTTGCAGAGTGAGGTCGTCGAGCGTGTCTTCAGGAGCATTCGACTCAGAGTCTATGTAATCGATCTGGCGTTGGACAATGGCTTCGCACCAGGCGCGGCTTTGCACCTCTTGGGTAAGTGGGTTTAGCGCCTCACCATAAGTGCGGATGACGAAGGTGTCCGAGCGTGCGGTCAGCCCGGCGCCGATGGCGGACAATACGTCGGCTTGAGTGAGGAACTGCGGTGCGAAAGCGGACGTGGAGCCGTAGGGGACCTCGCCGTCGAGCGTGCCTTTATAGCCTTGCATGAGCTCGAGGTCGAGGTTGCCCCCGGTGTAGTTGGGCAGCTCGCCAGTTTGGTGGTGGAAGGGGTTGGATCCACTGCTGCCGTAGGCGTTGTCTTCGCCGCGGTTGACAGCGGCCGAGCCAGAGTAGGTCGCATCGATGGCGGCTTGCAGTGCGCCTTTGAAGCGTTCGTCGTCAGCGGTGCTGGCGTTGTTCACGAGGCGACGGTTGATGAAGTCTGCGAGTGAAACGAATGGTCCGCGGTTGCGAATTTCTGCGACGATGTTTTTGGCGAGCTCGGCAATTTGCTCATCGGTCAACTGGCGATAGCCTTGCCAGCCCCAGGCCTGCGTGGAGTCAATGCTGGGCACCTCGGTGGGCCGACTGAAGCGAGGCAGGGCTGCGCCGAGTTTACTGCTTGAAGCGGTGTCGCTTTCGGGATCGTAGGGTAGTTGATTGATGCCGCCCAGAACTGCGCGCCAAGCTTGCTCGGAGGTTGAATTGATGTTGAAGCCGCCCTTAAGGGTGAGCCCGGCAGCGGCTAGTTTGGCATCACGCAGTTCTGCGTCCGTGAGTGTATCGTTGGATGCAATGCGTGCATTGGGCAGCTCGGCAGGGATATCGCTCAAACTGGTGTCGGTCGCTTTGCCAGTACCAGCATTGGGAATGGTGGAGACAAAGTAGCGGTCCCACAGCGCGCGATTGAGCAGCCAGGATATATCGTAGTAGGAGGTGATTTTATCACTCGGGGATTGAACGCCGCCAGAATAGGTCAGACGGAGTTGATCACGCGCATTGCGGAAGTGATAATCAGCCAGACTATTGCCAATGGGGTAGGCCGGGTAGGTATTGATGTAAGACAAGTTGGCGTGTTGCAACTGGCCCAGCGCAAGCAACGGCTGGTCTTCGGAGCGGAACTCAAATAAGGTAGCGTCAACGATGCCAGTAACTGAGTCCAGACTGGTTCCCGCCGAGGCGCGCTTACCGCTGGTTTCGGCATTAAATGTCATCCATGGGCTTTCCATTCCTCCGCCGGCGCTGAAGTTGGATGGGTTACTGGAGTCACTCCTTGTCTTGGTGATGTAAAGTGAGCGTGGGTTGCTTTGAGCAATCCAGCGCACGTCAGTGTAAATCGAAGACGAAGGTGGGGCCGCAGCAAAGTTCTTCTCAATATACATGACCGAACTTGGCTGGACCGCAAACTCATCGAGTTGCGCAGGTGCCTGGAGGAATTCGTTTCGAGCGCTGTTGCCAACCATCACGGTATTGTTAGCGCTGTCCTGCGCTGGCGAAATTCGCGAGATGGTTTGATGCCATTGCTTGTCATTGCTGTCACTGGTTTCGTAGCCGAGGGGGCCGGTGGATACGACTTCACCCAGATATGCGGATAATTCACCGCCGGACATTCCGTAGCTACTATTAACTGGATGATACAGGTATGCGCCTGTGACCCTAAATTGGGCATCCACTTCATCGGCCTCCATATAAATCGCGTTGTTGCCAAAATCGCAGAGCACATGCCCTGCGCTGTAAAGTCCGTTGGTCAGGACATTTTTAGGTTCATCATTGGCGTCGGCGTCGTAGGTGGCTCCGCTCTCACTGCCTTGTAAGGAGAAGATGAGGCTGGCACCTGGAGGGATGTCCGGGCAATCAATGGCGAAGCGAACGTAGGTGTTGTTATCCCATTGGCTGTTGATGCCTGCGCCCCGGTTAAAGCTCACCGACTCTCTTTCCTTCCACTCACCGGCATCTTCATCATAAACTTGAAGCTGATACCAGGCGTGAAAAGGTCGGTTGAGGCCGACTTCATAAGTATGTGCTTTAAGCGTGGTCGTGTAGGGATTCCAGAGCACGACGAGCGGAAACATCGCCAGGCGTATGGGCGCGCCTTCGTAGCGTCCTTCTGGCGCTACGTAGTGAAGGCCCAGCGAGAAGTAGGTGAGCACTGGCGAGACGCCTACATCGGTCGTGGTGGGGACGCGGGGTTCCAGTCCACCTGAGCTGGGGGTGGTGGTTTGAGCGAACGAACGGAGGGCACCCCAGGTTGGCACGGCGAAGCTGTCATTGGCGTCGTCTGCATCTGGCTCGAAAATGTAGTCGCTGTCGGCGGGGGAGATCGCACTCGTTGCGAGCGCAGCGGAGAGGTCTTGCTTCAAGCCGCCTGCATAGCTATCGACCAAGAGTGTTTCGGAATGAATGGTGATCGCGTGTGGGTTGGCCTGCATGGCGTCGATCATTTCGCTGGAGTCGTTCACCGCGAGGAAGGACAATTCGTTGAGCGAGTTGAGCAGCGATAAACTCTCCGACGACGGGTTGAAATTATCGCCGATTAACTGGCTTGATGTGAAAGTGGGGTAATCGTCTTTGTCCATCAATTCGATGGCCGTGCGTTGCGCGCTGACGAATGCTTTGTCGAGGTTTGCGGTGTCGGCCATGCCGAGTGTCGCGTTGGCCTTGGCACCTTCATCGCCAACCCACCAGGCATAGCGTCCGCTGGTGGCCGAATTCGCGTCGTTAGTGATATCGACTAGCGGCGCCGCCACGTAATCATAAACCGAAGAAGCGGCAGCTTCGCCGAGCAGGAGAACCTGTGTGTCGGTGTCAGAGGGAAAGGCGCTTGCTTGGCTGAGGTCCACAGTGCTGATGGGCGTAAATGCGAAGGAACTGGGCGCGTTGAGGATGTGGCCATCGTCGGCGACATCGGTTTCAGGTGTGAAGTCGACGCCTTCGTTACCACTCACCAACCAGTTAAGCAACTTGGCTTGAGAGCCCTTGCTGTCGGAATTATTTGCAATGGTTGTCGATACGGAAGACGGCAACTCGCTGTAGTCAACAGGCGCGCCATTGCCGTAAACGCCGATCCACTGGGCGTTGGCGCCGGTGGTGTCGACGAGGTTGGCGTCGATGTCGGCGCGGACGGTGGTACGCTGATCCGGGCCGGCGTATTTCTGCAATTGGCCCAAGGCGATGTTGAGCGCGAGCAGTGCGTTTTCCCGCGCGATGGATGATTGCTTTTTCTGCGTGGAAAGCTCCGTCTCGACCTTGGTCAGCGTCGTTAAGGAAATTAAGAGCAGGACCATCATGCCCATCAAGAGCATTGCAATCACTAGTGCGAAACCGCTGTGTCGAGTAGGGCGAGCCAGGGGGCGTTTGCTCTGTCTGATTTTTGCTGGCATGAGGGGCAGGGGTTCTTGGTTATTAATATATCGGCTCTACGCTCACTTCTTCAACTGTTCCTTGATGAAGTTCTCGTATTCGCGGCGAAGTTGGCTGTTGGGGATGGACATTTGGTGGTGTCCTTGATCGGGAGCGCTGATGATGCGTTTCGGCGTGTCCAACTGATTATAGGCGGCATAAACGCCAGGCGGTGGGCAGGTGGTGTCAATGAGGCCCACGGCCATAAGCGTGTCAGCCTGAGAACGGGCGTTAAAATTAACAGCGTCGAAGTAGCGCATGGTGTTGGCGATGGCTTCCGCTTCTGGCGTGCCTGCTTTCGCATTGCCAAGGCCCGGCCATCCGGCCACGTTGCCGGAGATGTCGCACAAGGCGGGGACGATGGCGACCGCGCCGGAAACACGGTGATCGAGCCCTGCTGCGGCGAGCACCTGGCCGCCACCCTGGCTGATGCCGTAGGCGAGCAAATGCTGGCCATCCCACTCCGGTTGCGCGCAGAGGAAATCAATGGCGCGCATGAGGCGCAGGAACATGCCCAGGAAGTAAAAATCGTCACGGCTCTGGTTGCCCTGATGGCGGTAGTTTTTCAACTCACCCTTTTCCAGATCGTCGTAGTAGGCCTGTGGTTGGCCGTTGAGCATGCCGTGGGCGTTGATGTCGATCACGATGGCGTTGTATTTCTCCGCCATTGACAGCGCTTGGACGAGGCTGGAGCGGCACCAGCCGCCTTTAACGCCAGCCGCGTGGAAGAGAATGATCGCGGGCGTGCTGCCGCGCGCTGCGTCTTTGGGCGCACAGTAGTAGCCGCGCACGGGCTGGACATCGAGGCAGGGGATTTCGACGTTCGCGTAGGTGAAGCCTTTCTCGGCAATGCGCTCGATCTTCTTGCGGTGATCCGGATTCTTCGCTTCGAGTTTAAATTGCTCGGGCGTCAGCGGCGTGATGATCGGGGTGGCGGGCGAGGCCGCGAGTCGCTCTTTTTGCGCAGTCCAGAACGCATCGAAATCTTCCGGCGCGGGCATGGACGGCTGAAACTTTTCCGGAGCGACCACGATGCCGGATTCCGCCGCTGGGCGCCTTACCTCGGGCAGACGAATTGAGCAGCGATACCAGCCATTTCCATCCGGCGAGAAGTTGATGTTTTCCTCGGCAAGTTGGGCATCGAGCGGTTGCGTGGTGATGGTGTCCCAGCGGTTTTGCCAAATGCGATATTCGGCGCTTTGGCCGATGGCGGCTTCTTCACGCTTTACTTGAAAAACTGCGGTTTCGCCCTCGGCGTAAATGCCGTCCGCATGATCGCCGCTAACGCTGTATTGCGTTTTGGCGGCATGGACGGGTGCCCAGGGGAGGGCGGCAAGGAGCGCGATGAGGATTGGCTGTTTGAATTCCATTTGGGTATTTCTAAAAATGTTCTGGCTAGGCGATGCTTGCGGGTTGGCTGGCGCTGATGTAGGCAACAGCGTCGACGAAGACACCGGCGGTCCAGCCCATCATGGCAGGTGGCTCGGCGGATTCAGTCGTGGCTTCTGCCGTGGCGAGGTTGTCCGGGTTGATCAGATAGCCCGCTTCTTCCAAAGTGTGATGCGTGCCGTTGATGACATTGTATTTCTCCCACAGGTCTCCGGTCGCGGCAAACGTTTGGCAGACGCTGGCAATATATTTACGGGCAATGCGGCGCGCGTCCTCCACGTAGCCATAGCGGTCCAGCGCGCGATAGACCAAGTGCTGAATGCAGGCCCACGCGTTTGGGTAGTCCCACTGTTGCGGCGCGTCATTCGGAACGCCGGTGGCAACTCCGTAGGCGTGCTCAAGCTGCGGCAAGACGTTCTTCACGACAGCGGCGGCTTGGGCTTCGGTGGCGAGGCCCGCCCATAGCGGCTGGAGCGCTGCCGAGCTGACGACGGTGCTGCGTCGGCCTTTGGCAAAGTTATAGTCCGCGAACATCTGGCGTTCTTCGTCCCAGCAATATGCGTTGATGAGCGCGGCGCGCGCATCGGCCTTTGCTTGCCAATACACGGCCTCATTTGCGGGTGCCCATTCGGCCAAGAGCTTTTCGTAAAGCCAGAGGTTGCTGTTTAAATCAACCGGGCAAAAGTCCGGACAACGGCCGCTAAAGCGGGAGTTGAAATCCCAGCCCGACTCGCATTCCGCCATCGCACGCGCAGTCTCGGCAAGGCAATCTTCCGGCTTGCGGTGACTCAGGCCCAGGCGGTGTTTGATCGTTTCGAAAAACGCGATGAGCTCCTCGTCTGTTGCCTGCTGACCATGACGCGACAGACCGGTGGGCGTCGCACGTTGCTTCGACCAAAATTCGTGCTCATGCTTGAGCAATGGATAGGCCTCGGCGGTTAGCGTTGGGTGTTCCAAATTACGAGCGACGACATCGACCAGCGGCGCCAGGTAAGGTGGCTGCGAGCGCGTCAGGTAGTAAGTGCGGTTGCCATTGGGCACGTAGCCGTAGCGCTCGACTTGGGCGAGCAGGTTGCGCGTGTTGTTGAGCGCGAGTTCGCCTTGGCCGTTGGCCAACAGGCCGAGCGATGTGAAATACGTGTCCCAATAATACAGCTCCTGGAACGCGCCTTTGCGGCAAGGAATCGTGTAGGGGTGGGGGAGCCCGATCAGCGTTCCGTCGTCAGCCGGGCAGGCGCGTACGGTGTCCTGCCAATGTGCGGCGATGAAGTCGCACACTTGGTCGATGGCGTGGTCACTGATGGTTGGGTTGCTCATGAAAATGGATCAGGGATTTTGAATTTCGGCCGAATCGATGCGGACATCGTTCACGTAAAGGTGATAGCTGGCGGGCGTGTCACTGGAGCCGAAGTAAACGCGGTCGACGAAATCGACGGGGTTGCTCAGCGCTGCGTCTTCGAGGCAAAGCACGCCATTGACGTAGATATTGGTGAGGTCTGTCGCAGGATTGATGGTCGCTTCGACCAAGTGCCAGTTGTTGGCGGGGATGGCGCTGAGAATCACGTCGCTGCCATCGGCTTGGCGGTAAAGCAAGTTGCCGAGGCCGTCGGTTACCAAATCGATCGCGGGGGTTTCGCCTGATTGAATACGCATCACGTGGCCGTCGACGATGCCGTTTTCGCGGAAGCTCCAACTGGCGGTGACGGGGTTACTTTGCGGCACAAAGCTTTTCCACATGCGCGGGTATCCGTTGGTATTTCCGTCCCAGAGTTGGACGGATTTATCCGTGGCGCTCGGGGTTTCGCGGACGGCGACGTTGGTGCTGCTGTCCATCTTATAGATCCAGGTTTCTGGGCGGGAGCGGGTCTCCATTTCGTTGAAGCTTTCATCGAGGATCGGCGCGAGGTTGGAGATCACGATGTCGTTTATGTAGAGGTGGTGAGTGTAAGACTCGTTGCTCGTGCCAAAGAGGAGGCCGTCAAACGTGTTGGCAGGCATCGTAAAGGATGCGCCGCTGAGCACGCGCACGCCGTTCAGATAGACATCGGCTACGCCGTGGACTGGATTCACCACCACGTCCACATCGTGCCAGGCACCGGTGGCGACGGGGGCCAGCGCGTGGTAAATGTTATCACCGTCGCGATAGACGAGGTAGCCGCTCAAGGTCAGTAGCTCGACGGCAAAATCGCTACCCGAGAGCAGGCCCATGTGATGACCTTCACCGAGCAGAGAGCCGCCGCCAGTTTGCTTAAAGCTCCAATGCAGATTAAAGGGCGCGGTGAGGTCTGGAATGCTGCGCCATGCTTCGATTTCGCCGACGGGGTTGCCATCATAGAACTGCATGCTTTTGTCGGTCGCGCTGGGTGACTCGCGGACGAAGATATTGGTCGACGAATCCTTGCCGACGCTCCAGCCGGTTGGCCAGGAGCCGGTGGTCATCTCGTTGTAGGTTTCGGTGAAGACTGCGTCGCCCAGCTCGGGCATCGTGTAGCCGGTTCCGTAGTCCGTCGGCTTCACCAAATCAAAAGCGTTGGTTGGGTTGCCGACAAAGTAGGCGATGTCGTCGTAGAAGATTTCACGACTTTCGTTGGCGTCGTAGTTGGAGTGATCCCAGCAGTAGGGCCCCCATTTAACATACGCGCCGTTGGTCATCTCTTCGTCGCTGGTCCAGGCACCGTTGCCGAGGTTGATGCCGGTGTATTCGACGGTGGGCAAGGCTTCGGGCGCGCCGTCATACCAAGCGCGGAGAATGCCGGTTTCGGCGCGGGACAACTTGCAGTAGAGGATCAAGTCGTGCCACTCACCTTTGGTCAGCTGAGGGGCGATTTCGGAATAAACCGTGACTGTCTTGCTGCCATCGCCAACGCCATAAGCACCTTCCAGAATCAGTGCGCCGCTGGCTTCAACGCCGACCGTGATGGTGATGTTGGTGGCGGGCAGGCTGGAATGCCATGCGTGGATTTGGCCGAGCACCATTGCTTTGCCCGGCGTGGGAAAACTCTCCGGCGCGTAGAGGCTGAAGCCGAGCCAGCCTTCGCCCGTGATGCGATCCAAGTGAAAGCCGGAAGAGCCTTCGACGCTCTTGCTGGAGCGGTTGCCATTGTAATTGGCGGAATTCCAGACGAAGTGATGCACCTTGCTGCCGGAGCGGGCCGGGAAACCGGTGGGCGTGATGATCTCCGCCGTATTGCCGCTGATGACCTCGATGTTGAACGGCGATACGCTGCCGTCCTCGAAGTCTTCAGAAGCCGTTTGGGCAGATGCGTTAAAGTTGCTGAAGGCCAGAGAGAGGCCCAGTGCGATCGATACGGGGAGTTTACACATGGGGTTTGTTGAGTATGCGGAATATTCAATCCGATACTAACAGCCATGCCAAATGATGATCTGCTCACACTGTTGATTCAGTTTGTGGCTGGCGCAATGGATCCCTTATGCAGCCTGGACGGTTTACTTGGCTGCGATGCTTAGAAAACGGCGGATAAGGGCCTCAAGTTCGGGGGCATCGACCAGGAAGGAGTCGTGGCCGAGGTCGCTGTCGATCTCGGCATAGGTGGCGTGCTTGCCGTCGCGGAGGAGGGCTTGGGCTATGTCGCGGTTCTGCTGGGGGGGGAACAGCCAGTCCGTCTTAAAGCCGATGACGAGCGTCTTGCATTTTACCGCGGCGAGCTGGTCTTCGAGCCGACCGTCTTCGCAATATAGGTCGAAGCGGTCGAGCGCCTTGGTGAAATACAGGTAGGTATTGGCGTCGAAGCGGTTGACGAAGCTTTTGCCCTGATAGCGCAGGTAGCTCTCCACTTCGAACTCGATGTCGAAGAGCTCACGGGCGTCGGAGGAGCGCTTGCGCCGGCCAAATTTGTCGTCCATGCCGCGGTCGGAAAGATAGGTGATGTGGGCCATCATGCGGGCAATGGCGAGGCCGACGTGGGGGCCTTGGCCTTCACCGTAATCGCCAGCATTCCAATCGGGATCTTGCATGATTGCGCTGCGGCCAACCTCGTTGAAGGCGATGGCCTGCGCGTTTTGCCGGGCGGTGGTGGCCATCGGCAGCGCGAGCTGCATGGCGTCGGGATATTCGGTCATCCATTGGAGAACCTGCATGCCGCCCATGGAGCCACCGATTACGGCATGTAACTGCTTAATGCCGAGGTGCTCGATGAGTAGCTTTTGCGCGCGGACCATGTCGCGAATGGTGACCACGGGGAAATCCAGGCAATAGCGTTTGCCGGTGGCCGGGTTGATGCTCGATGGGCCCGTGGACCCCTGGCAGCCGCCCAGACAGTTGGAGCAGATAACGAAATATTCGTTGGTGTCGATGGGCTTGCCCGGGCCGATCATGGTGTTCCACCAGCCGGTCTTTTTATCGTGGAGATCGTGGACGCCGGCAGCGTGGTGGTCGCCACTGAGGGCGTGGCAGATCAGGATGGCGTTGGTCTTTTGCGCGTTGAGGCGGCCGTAGCTTTCGTAGCGCAGGGTGAAACCGGGCAGCACGCCGCCGCCTTCGCAGGTGAAGGGCTTTTCGTGAACATAGTCCTGCCAGGCGACGAGGCCGACCTCGCCGGAGGTGTCTTGTTCAAGATAGGCGGATGCATCATTCATGCTGGCACGACTGTTTAATCCCGAGCGTCCGGGGGCAAGTTCATTTCGCCGACATTAAATGCGCTAAGCGTTGGGCAACAACAATTGCGGGATGACCTCGTTGCGATGGCGGAAGATACCCTCGACTTGCCGCTTAATGAACGGGTAGGCGAGGTCACCCAGCGGCGTGAAGGGCAGCTCGTAGCGCACGTAATCCGTCATGCGGGTTTCGCGGGGGCCGAGTTCTTCAAAGGAGTGGCGGTGAATCCACGTTTTGTAGGGGCCCTTGATCTGCTCATCGACAAACTCGACCGGCGGCTGCCAGACGGGGATCAGCGTGCGCCAGCGCATCGGGAGGCCATGCAGGCGGATGCGGTAGTCGATCACGACGTCCTGCCGCATGGCGATGGGCAGCGGGGTGAGGATGCGGAAGCCGAGCTCATTCGGAGTGATCTTTTCCAGGTTCTCGGCCTGAGAGAAAAACTCGAATAGCTCATCGCGCGGGAGGGGGAGGGTTAACTCGGTGCGGATCGAATGCCACATGCGCAAACCCAAGCCAAGCGGCGTGATTTTGCAACTGAGAGAAGCGATTGTCAGGCTAGGAACGCGAAGCTTCAGCGAGCGACACGTTTGCTGAGCGGCGGCGTACACTCGCTGAAGCTTCGCGTTCCTGCTATGGGGCAATCAGGACTCAGCCGTTCCAATAAAGGAACAGGCCGTAGAGCACGATCAGCACGGCGCCGCTCACGCGATGTAAACGCCGGAAGAGCGCGAGGCTGATCACGTGGAAGGCTGCGACGCCGGCAATCATCAGGATGCCGGGCGTGAAGTTTTCCCCGAGGTGCAGCGGCTTGACCACGGCGTAGAGGCCGATGCAGAGCGGGATGCAGACATGGGCGTCGCCTGCCTGAGCGCTGTAAACGACGTCGGCCTCCTTGCGGGCACCGTAGAAAATCGACAACATGGCGTTGGGCAGGGCCATCAAGAGGCCGGTCAGCAGGCCGAGGTTTTCCCGGCTGATGAAGCCCGTTTCGATGGCCGACAGCCAATCAACGAGCCCGGTGATGCTAAACAGCAGGCCGTAGCCGCCCAGGGCGAGCAGGGTGAACTCTACGATGAGCCACGGGTTGAACCGGCTGCTGCTGCGGACGTTTTCCTTGAGCACTTCATACACGTGGAAAAGCTGCCACAGGAAGAACAAGGCAATCAGCGCGAGGCCGTCGCCAAAGTCGAGCACGCCATCCTTGCCCAGGGCCCAGGTGATGCCGCCGAAGAAGAAAATGGCGAGCAGCGTGAGCAGCAGGGCCAGGCGGTGCAGCTCGGCCTGTTGTTTGGCCTTTTTGGCTTTGCCACGGGGGGCGAGGCTGAGGCCCCAGATGACCGCGGGCAGGCCGAGGAGCAGGGTCAGGTTGGTGGCGTTGTTGACGAGGCAGTTGGTCATCACCTGATCGCCGGGCTGATGCGTGCGCAGCACGACGGCCACGAACAGCAAATTGCCCAAACCGCTCAGGTAAGGCATGACGAGGTTGCCCAGTACCGTGCCCTCCATGCCGCCGTTCGACAGTTCCTCCAGCCGCCAGATCATGAGGACCGAGGCAACCAGGAACAGGCTCAGCAAATAGGCCGGGTTCTGCAATACGTCTAAAACCACTCGAAAGCGCCTTATCAAAAGCGGGTTGCGGACCAGGTGAAAGATTTTTTCTTCTGATGCGCATCCTTCACTTTTTCTTAACGGTTAAAATCCGTTTTGAGGCGGGGAGGGGGGGGGGCATTGACGCGTAAAATCGAACTGACAAGGAACAGTAGGTCCCGCCCTGTCGCCAGATGGGCGCAGGTAGGGCCAGCGAATACGGCGCAAGGCTCGTTTTGCTGGGGGCGAGCATGATGGGGGATCGCTCGGGCGCAGGCTGCAAGCTGGCATAGACTGGGACGGCGCTGGGCAAGGCTCTGGTGAGGGAGCGTCTTGCATTAAACCCTGTGGGCGTTGCCGCGGAAATGCTGTCACCAAGACGGCGGCAAATGGGCCCGGTCGGCGGGTGCAACGCTGCGCGCAGTCGCGAGCAGCCGGTTAGGGCGGCAAATCATGGCCGCCCGAAAGCTAGATGGGGAAAGTTGGTTGGGGGGAGTTCATGGCGGTAGGGATGGATGGTTGTGTTGTTAAAATGTTCAGTATGTAGATTTTTGAGGAGTGAACAAGATAAAAGTGAACAAAGTTTTATTTTTGTTTGGCGATAGGCCGAAAAAAAACGCCCGCTTAGTAGCGGGCGCCTTTAGGTTAGTTGCGGAGAAATTATTTACCCACGACGACGACGTGCGAGGAGGCCGAGGGTCACGAGTCCCGCGAGGAGGGCGTAGTGGCTTGGCTCGGGAATGACATCCCCGTCGACGGTGAAAGCCGTGGTGCCCGTGGCGGGATTGGCTCCGCCAGCGGTGAGGTCGGACACCTCGGTCAGATAAAAGCCGACGGCAGTGATGTTGCCCGTGCCATCAAAGCTGGAGCTTGCGCCGATAGCCCAAGCGTCGGTAGCGGGAGCGTATTCGTTCCAGCTCAGGGTGCCGATGTCATACTGGGTGACGCTGCCCGAGGGAGAGGAGATTTCGTTACTGATCACGTAACTGGAGTCGTCCAGTTGGACCACAAATCGCAAAAAGGTTTGGGTATTCGCTCCGGAGCCGCTGCCACGGACGGCGAACTCGAAGAAGTTTATCGCGCTGACGTTGGTTACCTCCAGGATTGGCACAAAGAGCATGGCGCCGGTTCCAGTCTCGCCGGTCATATTGGTGGAGACGGTTAGGTAGTCTGGCGAGGTGCTGATTGCAGCGCCCGTGATCGAGCCGGTGAACTCAGCGTCGTTGAGCTCCGCGCCGTAGAAACCATAGAACTCCGGACCGACATAGTTGGCGGAGGATGGGCTGATGATGGAGCCGGTTTCCGGGTCTTCCCAAGTGTTTTTGGTTCCTTGGAAAGCGGCGTAAGCGCTGGTGATTTCGTCACCGTTGCCGATGTTGGCGATGGTCACCGCTGACAATGGGCTTAGGGTGAAAGGTAGGATTGAGAGTGTTAATATTTTAGGGGACATAATTGTTGGGCAGTTTTCAGTTTGGTGTAGGAGTAAAGGGTTTGATGAAGGGGGCGTCAATTCTAAATATAACGACTTAGGCGTTTTTTTGGGTGATTTTTCGATTAATTATAGGGGATTCGATAAAATGCCATAATTTTTGCGGGAGATTAGGCGCATGGACGGTCGAGACATGGTTGGCACCTTGACTTGGTTTTGTCGCTTGGTAAAGTTGGATATAAGATGATCGAAGTATTCCGCGATATGAGCTCCGCGCGAGTGGGGCTCTACAACAGCATGCTCGAAAGCGCGGGTATTCCAACAATGGTCCGTAATTGGAATGCCATTACCATGACCACGGAGATTCCGATACCCGTGATGTACCCTAATATTTGCGTCTTCAATGAGGAGGACGCCAAGGCCGCGCGTGAGATCATCGCGGGGCTGGCGGATGATGCATCCGAGGATTTGCCCGATGGGCAAATGTCTGAGCCAAGTGAATGAGGCAGCGGGCGGCTTGTCTGGAGACTGCGCCCTACCTTTAGTCGTGGATAGGCCATTTGCCCAATGGGCAAATCGATGGATGCAACGGCACGTTGCTAGCCCACGCCGATGAAGCTGTGGATCGAGATCCCGCTTTGTGGGACAGGCTGATTGCGCCACCTTTCGAGATAACGTAAGGCGTAGAGGCAGGGGGCGGCTTGTCTGGAGACT
>JAVDPD010000010.1 GCA_031296935.1 Cerasicoccus maritimus | reverse complement strand
GCGCCCTACCTTTAGTCGTGGATTGGCCATTTGCCCAATGGGCAAATCAATGGATGCAACGGCACGTTGCTAGCCCACACCGATGAAGCTGCGGATCGAGATCCCGCTTTGTGGGACAGGCTGATTGCGCCACCTTTCGAGATAACGTAAGGCGTAGAGGCAGCGGGCGGCTTGTCTGGAGACTGCGCCCTACCTTTAGTCGTGGATTGGCCATTTGCCCAATGGGCAAATCAATGGATGCAACGGCACGTTGCTAGCCCAGGACCTTGAAGAACTTGCGCTTGCCGCCCTGGATGACGAGCTCGTCGGCGGGCTTGTCGAGGATGGCCTTGGGGTCGCTGACGGATTCGTCGTTGACCTTGACCGCACCTTGCTCGACGAGTCGGCGGCATTCTTTCTTGCTCGGGAAGAGGTCGGTGCCGGCCATCAGGTTGAGGAGTGGGCAAGTCGTTTCGCCGCCGGAGAGGGAGTCCCATTGGAACTCGGGCATGTCGTCCGGGCGTTGGTTTTTGGCGAAGACCTGCTCAAATTGCTCCAGCTCGTGCTTGGCGTCAGCGAGGGAGTAGAACATCGCGACCAAGGATGAGGCGAGGTGCTTCTTGGCAACCATCGGGTGATCGCTTTTGTGGTGCTCGATGCGCTCTTCGTCCATGAGGAGGAGCAGGCGATAGTAGTCCCACATGGTCTCGTCGCTGATGGACATAATGCGGCCAAACATGTCCTTGGCGGTGTGGTTGAAGGAAATGTAGTTGTCGTAGCTCTTGGACATCTTTTTGACGCCGTCGAGGCCGACGAGGAGCGGCATGGTGATGACCGCTTGCTCGGGCTGGCCAGCGTCCTTCTGGAGCTGGCGTCCAACGAGCATATTAAAGAGCTGGTCGGTGCCGCCGAGCTCGACATCGCTCTCGAGCATGACGGAGTCATAGCCCTGGACGAGCGGGTAGAGGAATTCGACAATGGAAATTGGGCTGTTGCTAGCGTGGCGCTTGGCGAAGTCGTCGCGCTCGAGCATGCGGGCAACGGTCATCTTGCGGGCCAGGTTAAGCGTGTCGCCGAAGGACATTTCGTTGAACCACTCGCTGTTGTAGCGGACGATGGTGCGGTCCTCATCGAGGATCTTGAATGCCTGTTCCAGGTAGGTTTCGGCGTTGGCGCGCACTTCGTCTTCAGTGAGGACGGGACGGGTGTCGGATCGACCGGACGGGTCGCCAATGGTGGCGGTGTAGTCGCCGATGAGCAAAATGCAGTCGTGGCCCATGTCCTGGAATTGCTTCATCTTATTAAAGACTACCAGGTGACCGAAGGTGAGGTCGGGGCGGGTGGGGTCGACACCGAGCTTGATGCGCAGCTTTTTGCCGGCGCGGATGCGCTCCATCAGCTCGTCTGCGCCGATGATGGTGTCGATGTTCTGCTTAATGTTTGCTAGTTGGCTCATGGGATTTGCAAAGCTGAGGATTAAAGGCGGATTCGTGGGCAATGGACAAGGGCAAAAGCAGTTCAGGAGCGTATCCGTGGGGGTGTACTGCTGTATCGGCTAGCACGGTTTCTAATTTTGCGAGGGCTGCCCATTAAATATTAGGGTTTTGTCGGTTTGGCAAGATAGCCGTTGCCGTCGTAGCTTGTTCAACCATTCGCCTCCACCCCCATGAACCAATTCATTCTTTCTCAAGCCTACTCTGTCTATTGCCACTGCTGCATGGCGTTGGTTCGGCTGCGCCAATTCGCTTCAACGCGTCGCGTAGCTGAACCAACGCCTTCTCTTTCGGCGGATGCCTAGGCGCGTTTTCTCTGGATGCAATCTTCAGATGATTGATGCCACCTTGCATGCCCTTTGATGATACGGGGCTTGCGCATCCCGCCAAGACGCGCCTAGCATCCGCTAATATATGGAGATGGAAACGATTATCGTCTTGCTGGTCGCTGTTTTTCCGCTGTTGGCATGGTATCTTCGCCCAGGGTGGGGAGAGGCGGCATACTTGCTGGCGGCCTTTGTGACCTTCTATTTCATATTTGCGATGCTGAGTGCGTTTATCTTCGGCATCGTGTCGCTTTACATCGCCGTTTTCGTTGAGGGAATCGATCCGCACATTGTGCAAACTGTGATGTCGATGATCGCTTACATTGCTTTGTTTACCGCAGTTGCGCGCCACTACTTCAAGGAATACGGTGATAAGTCGGCGAAGACCGCTCCCGCACAGTAATCTTGCTTGAGCGGGTGGGCTTGGGTAGGCATCATGGCCGCGCCATGAAAATCATTCCTCTGTGCCTGCTGCTGATCACCCAAGCGCTTTTCGCGGGGCATCCGCTGTGGGATCTCTACGAGCAGCAACTCAAGTCTGCCAAATACGTGGACCTCACGCATGCCTTTGCGCCAGTGCAGCCCGTGTGGCCAGGCTTCGGCGAAGCGACATTCTCGGCTACCGTCGCAGCCAAAGATATGCCTGGTTACATCGAGAAGGGGCAGCCGTTTACCATTTCCAAGCAAGGTTTCCGGGCGACTGCCTACGTGCTGCCCAGTGATCAATACGGCACGCAGCTCGACCCGCCGGCGCATTGGAATCCGGTTGGAGCAACGATCAGTGACCTGCCGCCGACATTCGCGGTCCGCCCACTGGTGGTGATTTCCATTGTTGATCAGTTAAAAGACAACGCCGGTTATGAGTTGACCATGAACGACGTCCTAGCCTGGGAACAAGAATACGGCCAAATCCCGGAAGGGGCGGTGGTCATGGTCCGCAGCGACTGGTATCAGAAATGGCCCGACGTGGCGCATTTTACTGACAAACCGTTTCCGGGAGTGAGTTTGCCTGCATTGAAATTTCTCCATTTGGAGCGGCATATTTTGTTTCATGGGCACGAGCCGCTCGACACCGATGACTCAGACGATCTCGAGGGAGAAGCCTGGCTGATGCATCACAATTTCGCGCAGGCCGAAGGGGTCATGAATCTGGACAAGGTTCCTGAGGTGGGCGCGCTGGTGGCCATTGGCTACGCGAAGCCGCTGGGTGGTACAGGTGGGTTTGCGCGCTATGTGGCTATCTGCCCGCCAGACTGGCCGTATGGCGTTACGATCGAAGAAGCACCCGGTGCGCCCTTGCCGGTTTCTCCGGAGCCGCTCAAGCGCAATGTGGACGGCGTATTGACCCCCGGTGGGAAGCCGAATTTAATTGAATGATAAATTTGCTGCGGACATTTCATGCCGAGCCGCCGCAATGCTTGACTTGGCCGCGGCATCGGGCTTGGTTAATGGTTTTATTATCAACATTCTTTGACTATGGCACTTGCTACTGGAACCTCCGCACCCGATTTCACGCTTAAGACCAAGACCGCAGATGGTCTGGCCGACATCACGCTCAGCGCTAACTTCGGCTCGAAGAAAACTGTTCTTCTGTTCTTCCCGCTGGCCTTCACCAGTGTTTGCACCGATGAACTTTGCACAATGAGCAGCGCGCTCGAAGAGTATGCCGCCCTCGATGCCGTTGTTTACGGACTGTCGGTCGACAGCCCTTTCGCGCAGGAAGCCTTCGCCAAGGCAAACGCCATTACCGTGCCGCTTCTGTCGGACTTCAACAAGGAAGTCGCCGCCGCCTACGACGTGCTCTACGAAGACCTTCTCGGCTTCAAGGGTGTTTCCAAGCGCGCTGCTTTCGTGATCGATACCGATGGTAAGGTTGCCTACTCTTGGGTGACGGAAGATCCGCATAATCTGCCGCCGTTCGATGAGGTCAAGGCCGCCCTCAGCTAATTACAATTTTTCCGCTGGCCCAACTCGCATCAATCTTGCTTCGCTTTAACTAACACTATGTCAGAACTCGCCGATCCGTTTAATGTCGTCAAAGAACTCGCCGACAAGGGCGTTTATTACTCCTTGCCCGAGTTGGAAAAAAGTGGAGTGGGCCCGGTCTCATCCTTGCCGGTTTCCATCCGTATCGTATTAGAAAGCGTCCTGCGCAACTGTGGCTCGGCGGGCATCACGGATGCCGATGTCAAGCGCCTGGCCAACTGGAATGCCGAATCTCCGGCACCGGAAGAAGTGCCCTTCGTCGTCAGCCGTATCGTCCTGCAAGACTTCACCGGTGTGCCGCTGCTCGTCGACCTCGCCGCCATGCGCGACGCCGTGGCCGAGCTCAATGAAGACGCCGGCCTGATCGAGCCGCTCGTCCCGGTGGACCTCGTTGTCGACCACTCGGTGCAGGTGGATCGTGCTGGCACCGCCAGCTCCTTCGTCGCAAACCTCGAGCGCGAGTTCGAGCGCAACATCGAGCGTTACGAGTTCCTCAAGTGGGGCCAGCAAGCTTTTGAAACCTTCAGTGTGGTTCCGCCCGCAGTGGGCATTGTTCACCAGGTGAATCTCGAGTATCTGGCGCGCGTGGTCTTCCAGAAGGAAATTGCGGGCAAGAACGTGCTTTACCCGGACAGCCTCGTTGGCACCGATTCGCACACCACCATGATCAACGGTCTCGGTATCGTTGGCTGGGGCGTGGGCGGCATCGAAGCGGAAGCCGGCATGCTCGGCCAGCCCATCGCTTTCCAGACGCCGGAAGTCATTGGTGTGAACCTGACTGGCGCGCTCAAGGAAGGCGTCACCGCGACCGACCTTACCCTGCGCATCACGGAAATGCTTCGCGCCGAAAAGGTCGTGGGCAAGTTCGTTGAATTCTACGGCGAAGGCGCTGAGGCGCTGACGCTCGCTGACCGCGCGACGATTGCCAACATGGCTCCCGAATACGGCGCCACGATGGGCTTCTTCCCGATCGACGACAAGTCACTCGAATACCTGCGCGCCACCGGCCGCACCGAAGAGCAGATTGCAACCGTTAAGGAATACCTGGAAGCTCAGGGCCTCTACGGCATGCCGAAGGCAGGAGAAATCAAATACACCAAGAGCATTGATTTGGACATCAGCACGATCGTCCCGAGCGTTGCTGGCCCGAAGCGTCCGCAAGACCGTATCGATCTGGACAACCTCAAGTCCGCTTGGAACACCATGCTCCACGCTCCGCTGGCCGAAGGCGGCTACGGCGTGACCAGCGAAAACGCTACCCGCAGCGCCAAGGTGGACAGCACCAAGGACGTTGAGCGCTGGCGTGACGATGGTGGCGCATTGGTTGCGACTGAAACTTTGCCTGAAATCTCCCACGGCTCCGTGCTGATTGCGGCGATCACCAGCTGCACCAACACCTCGAACCCGTCCGTGATGCTTGCCGCTGGTCTC
Organism: Cerasicoccus maritimus; assembly: GCA_031296935.1. Taxonomy (GTDB): domain Bacteria; phylum Verrucomicrobiota; class Verrucomicrobiia; order Opitutales; family Cerasicoccaceae; genus Cerasicoccus; species Cerasicoccus maritimus. The sequence goes on along the minus strand of JAVDPD010000010.1, from coordinate 61,435 downwards.
GTGGCCAAGAAGGCAGTGGAAAAGGGCCTGACCGTCGACCCGACCGTTAAGTGCTCCCTCGGGCCGGGCTCCCGCGTGGTGACCGATTACCTGAACGAAACCGGTTTGAGCGAATACCTCGACCAGCTCGGCTTCAACCTCGTCGGCTACGGCTGCACGACTTGCATCGGCAACTCCGGCCCGTTGGACCAGTCCGTCGAAGAAGCAATCGTCGAGGGCGAACTCGTCACGGCATCGGTTCTCTCCGGTAACCGCAACTTCGAAGCCCGCGTGCATGGCTCGATCAAGGCTAACTTCCTGATGAGCCCGCCGCTCGTCGTTGCCTTCGCCCTCGCTGGCACGGTCAACTTCGACATGGACAACGATCCGCTCGGTAACGACAAGGACGGCAACCCGGTTTACCTGAAGGACATTTGGCCCAGCCACGAAGAGATCCAGGCCAACATCCTCAAGGGCCTCAAGCCCGAGATGTTCCGCCAAAAGTATGCTGACCTCAATTCCGCCAGCCCACAATGGAATGACGTTCAGTCATCGACCGGCGCGGTTTACGGCTGGAATGAAAAGTCGACCTACATCCAGCGCCCGCCGTTCTTCGAAAACTTCGGTATGGAGCCTGGCACGATTGAGTCGTTCAGCGGCTTGCGTCCAATGGCCCTCCTCGGCGCTTCGGTGACCACTGACCACATTTCCCCGGCTGGCGCGATTAAGCCCGATAGCCCGGCAGGTAAATACCTGATGGACAACGGTGTGGAAATTCGCGAGTTCAACAGCTACGGCTCCCGCCGTGGTAACGACCGCGTGATGACCCGTGGCACCTTCGCCAACGTTCGCATCCGCAACGAAATGGCTGAAGGCAAGGAAGGCGGCTACACCAAGCTTCAGCCGGACGGCGAGATCATGGCGATCTATGATGCCGCGATGGAATACAAGAAGCGCGGCGAAGGCCTGATTGTCTTTGGCGGTGTTGACTATGGCATGGGCTCCTCCCGCGACTGGGCGGCCAAGGGCACCGCGCTGCTCGGCGTAAAGGCCGTGGTTTCGAAGTCCTTTGAGCGTATCCACCGTAGCAACTTGATCGGCATGGGCGTTCTTCCGCTTTGCTTCAAGGAAGGCACGGACAAGGATACTCTGGGCCTCGACGGCACGGAAACCTTTGATCTGCTGGGTCTTAGTGAAGACATAAAGCCTGGCGCTGAAGCCACGCTGGTGATCAAGCGCGCCGATGGTTCTACCGAAGAGGTGACTTTAGACGTGAGGTTGGATACTCAAGTTGAGATTGAATATTACCGTAACGGTGGCATCTTAACTTATGTTCTGCGCCAACTGCTCGATAAGTAATTAGTAGCACTTTGCTTCGTTGCCCGGCCATTCCGGGTAGCGAAGTTATATACATTGAATACTTGATTTTTTAAAAACGCATGCCTGACAGCGAAAGCCCAGTTTTTCTCATCGATGCTTATTCCGAGCCGGTGATTCTGCGCATTCAAGGCCGCGCGAGCTTCCTGAATTGCGCCCCAGTGCGCGACTTCTTCGACCGGGTGGCCGAAATGGGCAAGCGTAGCGTGGTCATTGATTTCCAGGATTGCACTGGGATGGATAGCACATTTCTCGGTATTATGGCCGGGGCCGCTTTGGAATTCCGCAAGCTCGATCCGCCCGGGGAGTTCACCTTGGTACGCTTGAGCCAGCGCAATCTCGAACTGGTTCGTAACCTGGGCCTCCACCGCATTATGAATGTGGAAACGGGCGACTTCGAGATGACCTTTAATTCGACTGAGTCCGAGTCGTTGAAAAACGCCAGCCAGTCCGAGCGGGACAACGCAGCGATGGTACTCAAGGCCCACGAATGCCTCGTGGAGGCCGACAGCAGCAACCAGAAGAAATTCCAGGATGTGCTGTCATTCCTGCGTTTGCAGGTGGATAAAGACGCTCCGTAGAGGATAGCTTTGCGCGTATGTGCGAAGATGCCATCTACACGCATCTGTTTTGACACTGTGCGCCGTTCATTTTCCTGCTGCGCAGCCATCCAAGGGAAGTGCCAAATGAAGCAGCACTTTTCAGCGAACACTTGGCAAAGCCATGCCTGCGACATGAGCTCATTGCCAAGCTAGATGAGAAATGCTCTAGAGCAGCTGTTGGAGGACTATCACCCCTCGGGAAGCTCACTTTTCTGGCAAAAAAGTTTTTAGCTTAGAGGAAAATTTCATCTCTGAAACCACCGTAACTGCGGTGGTTTTTTTATGGCAGGGGAGAGAGGGTTTAACTATTTGATAAATTAAATTAATGAGATTCGATTTCATCATTAGTTTTTCTTGCCATTGGATTTTTGGTTGGTTAGTTTTTCTAATTGTAACGCAACCATGAATAAGCCAAGCGATTTTGCCATCACCGACGCTAATGAAGCAGCAGCCTCGGTGGCCTACCGACTCAGCGAGAATATCGCTATTTACCCCATCACGCCGTCCACCCCGATGGCCGAGCTTTCGGACGAGTGGTCTCAGGCGGGTAAGAAGAACCTTTGGGGCGATATTCCCACTGTAGTCCAAATGCAGAGTGAAGGCGGCGTAGCCGGCGCACTCCACGGCGCGTTGACCGCCGGCACTTTAGCGACGAGCTTTACGGCGTCGCAGGGGCTCCTCCTGATGATCCCCAATATGTATAAGATCGCCGGGGAGCTGACGCCGTTTGTGCTCCACGTGACCGCCCGCAGCCTCGCGACGCACGCGCTGTCGATCTTCGGCGACCACTCGGACGTCATGGCCTGCCGCCAGACGGGCTTTGCGATGCTGTGCTCCAACAGCGTGCAGGAGTCGGCGGATTTTGCCGCCATCGCCCACGCCGCGACGCTCGAGTCCCGCGTGCCGTTCCTCCATTTCTTTGATGGCTTCCGCACCTCGCACGAGATCAACACCTACGAGCCCGTCAGCAATGAAGTGCTCGATCAGTTGATCGATGACGACGCGGTTAAGGCTTTCCATGACCGCGGCCTGACCCCGGACGCCCCGATGATTCGCGGCACCGCGCAGAACCCCGACGTGTTCTTCCAGGCCCGCGAAGCCGCCAATGGCTATTACGACGCATTGCCGGCAATCGTTGACCGCATCATGGCGAAGTTCGGTGAGCTGACCGGCCGCCGTTATCAACTTTTTGAATACTCCGGCCCCGAGGATGCGACCGACGTCGTGATCGTGATGGGCTCGGGCGTTGAAACCTGCCAACAAGCCGCCGAAGCGCTTTGTGCGGATGGCCGCAAGGTCGGCGTGTTGGCCGTTCGTTTGTTCCGTCCGTGGTCGCTGCAGCACTTTATTGACGCACTCCCGAAGACGATTGAGCGCATTGCCGTGCTCGACCGCACGAAGGAGCCCGGCGCTCTCGGCGAACCGCTTTATCAAGACGTGGTCACCGCGCTACGCGAAGCGAAGGACCTCGGCAAGATGGCCAGTGAGCCAACTGTGCTGGCTGGACGATATGGCCTCGGCAGCAAGGAGTTCAATCCGGGCATGGCCAAGGCGGTCTTTGACAACCTGCTCGGCAGCGAGTCGATCAACCATTTCACGGTGGGCATCGTGGACGACGTGACCCACCGTTCGTTGCCGGTCGATGAAGACTTCAAGGTTGCTTCAGGAGACGAGTTCTCCGCGGTCTTCATCGGCCTCGGCAGCGACGGAACCGTCGGCGCCAACAAGAACACGATTAAGATCATCGGTGAAGAAACGGACAACTGTGCGCAGGCTTACTTCGTGTATGACTCAAAGAAGAGCGGCGCGATGACCGTGAGCCACCTGCGCTTTGGGCCGAAGATGATCAAGGCACCTTACCTCGTGCAAAGCGCGAAGTTTGTGGGCATCCACCAGTGGCAGTTCGTGACGAAATACGACGTGCTGAAATACGCCGCCGAAGGCGCCACCGTGCTGATGAACTCGCCGTTCCCGCCGGAAAAAATTTGGTCCAAGCTACCCTTCGAAGTGCAGCAAACATTGATCGAAAAGAAGCTCGAGCTTTACACGATCGACGCCTACGCCGTTGCCCGCAAGGCCGGTATGGGCGGCCGCACGAACACCATCATGCAGACCTGCTTCTTCGCGATCTCCGGCATCCTGCCCAAGGACGAAGCCATCGCGAAGATCAAGGGCGCTATCGAAAAGACCTACATGCGCAAGGGCCCCGCGATTGTGGAGAAGAACTTCGCCGCTGTCGACATGGCCTTGAGCTCGCTTTATCTGGTTGACCTCCCCGCCACCGCCAACTCATCCATCGCCTTCCCTCCGGCGGTTGCGGCGGAGGCGCCAGACTTCGTTCAACGCGTAACAGGCGTCATGCTGCAAGGCGATGGCGACCTGCTGCCCGTCTCAGCCTTCCCGGTCGACGGCACCTGGCCGTGCGCCACGAGCCAGTGGGAAAAGCGCAACATCGCCACGGAAATCCCCGTGTGGGATCCAGACGTCTGTATCCAGTGCGGCAAGTGCGCGCTCGTCTGCCCGCACGCCACGATCCGCTGCAAGCATTACCCGGAGAACGCGCTCGACGAAGCGCCCGAGAATTTCCTCTCCGCGCCGTTCAAGGACCGCAAGATCACCGGCCACCGCTACACCATCCAGGTAGCGCCCGAGGACTGCACCGGCTGCGGACTCTGCGTGACCGCTTGCCCGGCCAAGAACAAGGCCAACCCACGCGAAAAGGCGATCAACATGCGTCCGCATCAGGAGACCGTGGCGCAGGAAAAGATGCGCTGGGACTTCTTCCAGGAGCTGCCGCGCCCCGAGCGCACCGCGCTGGGCCTCACCACTCGCGACACTCAGCTGCGCGAACCGCTCTTTGAATTCTCCGGCGCTTGCGCAGGCTGCGGCGAAACGCCTTACCTGAAGCTGCTCACCCAGCTCTTCGGCGACCGCCTGATGATTGCCAATGCGACCGGCTGTTCCTCGATTTACGGCGGCAATTTGCCCACGACACCGTATTGCACGGACGAGAATGGACGCGGCCCGGCTTGGAGCAATTCGCTCTTCGAAGACAACGCCGAGTTCACTATGGGCATGCGTTTGGCCGTCGATAAAAAGACGGAAATGGCGCGTCGACTCCTCCAGCAACTCACGCCGCAACTGGGCGACATGCTGGTCCGCGAAATCCTGATGAGCCATCAGAAGGACGAGATGTCCGTCTTCGCTCAGCGCGACCGCGTAGCGGAGCTCAAGCGCAAGCTGATCGGCATGGACGAGCCGGCCGCCAAGCGACTGCTGACCTTCGCCGACTTCCTTGTTCGCAAGAGCGTGTGGGGCGTCGGGGGCGACGGTTGGGCCTACGACATCGGCTTCGGCGGCTTGGACCACGTCCTCGCCAGTGGCCGCAACGTCAACATCTTGGTGCTCGACACGGAAGTTTACTCCAACACGGGCGGGCAAGCCTCGAAGTCCACGCCAATGGGCGCGGTGGCGAAGTTTGCGGCCGGTGGTAAGGAAACGCCGAAGAAGGACTTGGGCCTGATCGCGATGGGTTACCAAAACGTCTACGTGGCCAAGATCGCCATGGGCGCCAGCGAGCGTCAGGTGATCCAGGCGCTCGACGAAGCGGAGAGCTTTGACGGGCCGAGCCTGGTCATCGCCTACAGCCATTGTATCGCCCACGGCTACAATTTGAACTTCGGTCTGCAGCAGCAAAAGCTGGCCGTGGACAGCGGACACTGGCCGCTCTACCGCCACGACCCGCGTCGTATCGAACGCGGTGATCCCGCTCTGCAGCTCGACAGTAAGGCGGCGAAGAAATCGCTCCAGGAATACGTGGATAATGAAGTCCGCTTTCGTTCGTTGGCGCAAGTCAACCCCGGTCGCTCGAAGGAGCTTATCAACCGGGCCGAGTCCATCGACGGCGATCAACGCCGTCTCTACGAAAACCTCGCGCAGGTTAACAAACCCAAAGACGACATCGGCGAACCGATTTAAATTCAAAATTATGAATGCAAAATTCAAAATGGATTCATAACGCGTCCACTAAGATTTTTGCATTTTGCCTTTCCAATTTTGCATTTCTCATGAACCTCACCACGCATTACCTTGGGCTCGAGCTGCCCCATCCATTTATCCTCGGCGCTTCGCCACTGGCTTCGAACCTCGACCGCGTCCGCAAAGCCGAAGACGCCGGGGCTGCCGCCATCACCCTGCATTCACTTTTTGAAGAGCAGGGGCTGCGTCAGGAAGCTGGCCTCGACGCCCACGTCCACGCCTACGAGGAAAGCTTTGCCGAAGCTGGCAGCTACTTCCCGAAAGAGGCGGAGTTCCACCTCGGGCCGGACGAATATTTGGCGCACGTCAGCGCCGCGAAAAAGGCCGTCAATGTGCCGATCATCGCGTCGCTCAACGGCACACACCTCGGTGGCTGGTCTTACTTTGCCAAGGAAATCGAAAAGGCCGGCGCCGATGCGCTGGAGCTGAACCTTTACTACCAGCCCCGCGTGTCCGACGAAACTGCGGACAACGTGGAAACCCGCCTGGAAGAAATCGTGAAGTCGGTTTGCGAGTCGGTGAAGATGCCGGTCTCGGTCAAGCTGTCGCCGTTTTTCACGTCGCTGGCGCACTTTGCCCGCCGTTTGGAAGAAGCCGGTGCGAAAGGCCTGGTGCTCTTTAACCGCTTTTACCAGCCGGACATCGACATCGAAGACCTGGAGCTGAAGCCCAAGTTGAAGCTATCCAATTCTTCGGAGCTGCTCCTGCGCTTGCGTTGGCTGGCCGTGCTGTCTGGGCGCTATCAGCTGGACCTCGCGTGCACGGGTGGCGTCCACAAGCGCGACGACGCGATCAAGGCCGTTATGTGCGGCGCGGATGTTGTGCAGGTTGTTTCCGAACTGCTGACGGACGGCGTCGAGCGTCTCTCTGATCTGCGCTGCGAAATGTCGCGTTGGATGGAAGACAAGGAATACGAATCCCTCGCGCAGATGAAGGGCAGCATGAGCTACCGCCACGCGCCGAACCCGGAAGTCATCGAGCGCGGCAACTACATGCGCATCCTGCAATCCTGGGAGCCGGCGGATAGTATCGACTAGGCGCCTTTAGCGCGAAAAATCGCTTTTCCAGCCGGGTCTCTTTCGAGGGTCTCGGCTTTTTAGTGACTACAGTGAATGTCTGATGTATATGCATGATTCTGTTCAGTGCCATGAGGGCATAATGGCAAGTAGGTGGTTACATTCGTTTATGCGAAATTTGGGGAGTTGGGTTCATTGCGGCTAGATTATTAAGCGGATTTATGCTACCAATTTGGCTACCTACTATGAAGCATACCGCCCTTTTAGCCTGTCTTGGGATCGCAATCAGCGGCCTGGGAGTGACTAGCCATGCAACGCCCGTAGATCTTGATGCTACCTTCCTCAGTGGAGTGGGCATCGGGATCACAAAAGAAGGTTATCCGGATCCGGAAATCTTTGGGACCGGGGCAGTTAACGCCGTAGGGCTGCAATCGAACGGTAAGATTTTGGCCGGTGGTAATGTGTCGCTTTTTCAGGGGACCGGGGACGCCGAAGCACTGCGCCGCCTCAATAGCGATGGGACTTTGGACACGTCATTCAACTCCGGCAATGCTGGCTTGGCGGCGAGCTCGGGATCACCAGAAGTCAATGTGATCTACGTGCTGTCGGATGACAAAATCCTGGTGGGCGGAACATTCAGCACCTACAACGGCGTCTCCCGCTCTGGCATCGTGAAGCTCAATGCGGACGGCACGCTGGACACCTCTTTTGACACGACGGGCGTCGGCGGCACGCTGCGCTATGTCAACGACATCGAAATACAGGCCGACGGCAAGGTGCTGATCTCGGGCGGATTCAGCTCAGTAGGCGGGGTGGTCCGCTCGAATATCGCACGTCTGAACACCGATGGCTCCGTGGATACATCCTTTGCGCCGACCCTGACTTCGGCGGCTATTTACGACATGGCGCTGGCCGCTGATGGTGATATCTATGTGGGCGGCGCTTATTCGCAGGGTTTTGCCCAGCCAACCTTGAATTTGCTTTATCGCCTGAACTCCGATGGCTCGCTGGACAACGGGTTCAGCCCGGACATCAATGACTACGAGGGCGACATCGACGCCATTGCCTGCCTGTTTGATGGGCGTGTGGTCGCGGGCGGCAATCCCTACGGTTACGACGTGGGCTCCTCGACTGAGTGGATCGCTGTTTTCCGCTCCAATGGTGCCTTGGACACCACATTCGACGCCAATCTCGGCGGTGGAACCAATGGCTGGGTCGGCGGCTTCATTAAGCAGATTCCGAGCGGCAAGATTCTGGTTGGTGGTATTTTCAATGAAATCGACGGCAATCCAACGGCGTCCATTGCGCGTCTGAACCCAGACGGCACGTTGGACACTGGTTTCCTCCCTGAGCCTTACACGACCGTTCGCGGCGAATTCGGCACGCACTTTTACGACGTGGCGATTCAGCCGGATGGCAAATATGTAGTCGGTGGCTGGTTTGAGCGGGTGACTGACCCGGACCTGGAGATTAACAATATTGTTCGGTTTGAGGGGGACGATATCGGCGGCAGCGAAGTCACGCTGGCAGCGAGTTCGTTCACCTATGATGAGTCCGACGTGACGCTGTCGATTCCGGTGGCGCGTTATCCCGCTGGTAGCGGCGCAGTGTCGGTAGAAGTGTCCGCCTCGGCGCTTTCCTTCCCGGGCTTCTCACCGGTGAGTGAGACCCTGACGTGGGCCGACGGTGAATCCGGCGTGAAGTATTTCGACGTGACCGTGACCGACAACAACAGCGATGACGGTGTGCGCACCTTTACGGTTAGTTTGAGCAATGCATCCGGCGCTGGATTGGGTCAAAACGAAGTTGCCACGGTCACCGTGCGTGATGACGACAGCGCGCCAACAATAACCGTGCAACCCTCCGACGTGACGGTGAATCAGGGGTATCTGTTTCAAATTTCGCTGGAGCTCGACAGCGTGCTTCCGACCACGGTTACCTGGTATGTGGATGATGTGGAAATCGCCACTGGTGCCCGCGTTACTCTGACCGCTAACCAAGCTGCGCACCAAGGCACATGGCATGCGGTCGTGACGAATGAAAATGGCTCCATCCAGTCGGACGATGCCGAAGTGGTGATTAATATTCCGGCTGGTTCGTTTGACAGCTCTTTCGATGTGGATGCGACGAGCCGCGTGATCTCGATGGTCGCCTTGCCAGGTGGTGGTTTTGCCTATGGCGGTTCAGATTATTTGAACGCTGTGGACGGAGATGGAGACGCCATCTTCAGCTTTTCCACGGATGGCTCGATTAGTAGCTTGGCAGTGGACAGCTCGGGTAATATTTATGCGGTAGGTTCGTTTACCTCGGTGGGTGGAACGGCGGTCACCAAGGCGGTGCGCATCAGTCCGGCGGGCGTGATCGACACGAGCTTCAACCCGATCCTCAATTCTTCGTACGTTCCGAGTGTTATTTCGGTGGCCGAAGATGACAAAATTTTCATCGGCTTCAACGATACGCAGAAGCTGAAGCGTTTTCACACCGCTGGTAATCAAGACTACTCGTTTAACGGCAATTTCTCGACCTTCAATTCCATCACTACTTACAGCATTTTGCCGCTGGATGATGGCTCGGTGTTGGTTGGCTACCGCGGCTACCAGAGTAGCTTTAGCTTCGAGTATGCCGTGAAGAAGCTGGATTCGAACGGCAACGTCGTCTCGGACTTCACCTTGGACATGAATTGGTATGCTAACCGGATTATCGAAATTCCGGGTAACCGCTACGCGATTTTTGGCGGCTTCACGGAAGTTAATGGCCAAGACGCAGAGCGTGTGATGGTGATTGAGGCAGACGGCTCGACCGCAGAAGATTTTTCGACAGATGACATCAACTGGCCAGTGCTTGACGGTCTTTACCTCGACGGCTTTTTCTGGATCGTCGGCAACTTCACGACCATCGGCGGCGAGACGAGTTACCGTGTCGCGCGCTTGAATCTGGATGGCTCGCTCAATGATGACTTCCTGATCGGGACCGGCGCGAATTACACGGTCAACGCGATTATCGAAGATGGCGCGAATCTCGTGATTGGCGGTGATTTTACACTCTTGAATGATCAGCCGGTCAACTACCTGGCAAGCTTGGCCAGTGGCCCCGGCTCAGCTGGCTTTGGCGAATATGGCACGGAAGTCCTGGAAACCGTTGGCACGGTCGATGTGCAAGTTTACCGCTTTGGCGACGCATCGGGTGCGGCCAGCATCGATGTGGTGTCGATCGACGGCACGGCGACGCTTGGTGACGGCGACTATGCTGCAATTTCTGAAACGCTGACTTGGGCCACCGGCAACAGCGATCCGAAGACGGTCACGGTGACGATTTCCAACGACAGTATTTCGGAAAACGAGGAAAGCTTCGAACTCGGCTTGAGCAATCCCGTCGGTATGGAAGCCGGCGGTGTGAACCGCTACGTGATCACCGTGATCGACGACGATCAGAAACCGATTATTACGACACAGCCCGTTCCGCAGTCCGTCACGGAAAATGACGCGGTCACGTTCAGCGTCGTCGCGGAAAGCCAGACGAACTTCACCTACCAGTGGTACAAAGTGGGCGAGGGGGCCGTCCCCGGCGCGACCGGCAGCTCCTTCACTATCGATCCGGTGGCGCTGACGGATGTGGGTAAATACTACGTGGAGATCACCAACAGCGGCGGTACGACGAAGTCCAACGAAGTCGGCCTTTCTATTCTGGAAGACCCGACAAAGATCCACCCGAGTTTCAACCCTGGCTTCACCTACACCGGGCTTACTTTGGAATACGTTGCTGCGACTTCGGACAATGGCGCGATCATTGGCGGCAATTTCACCAATTTCAATGGCACGGGCAAAAACTACCTGTTTAAGGCAAAGCCGGACGGCACGGTCGACACGGATTGGACGGTGGATTCCATCGTAAGTGGCCAAGTGTTACGCATCGTTCCAGATGGGGACGGCTACTTCATCTGCTTTAACAGCTATCCTTACCTCACGCGCATTTTTGAAGATGGGTCGCTGGATACCGAGTTCAGCACCGCCTTCGAAGGCGCAAACGCTTCTATCTATGATGTCGCACGCATGCCGAACGGAAATTTGCTGATCGGCGGCCACTTTAGCATGATTGGTTCGGTGGCACGGAGCAGTACGGCCATTTTGGAGTCAGATTATAGCCTGGACTCGGACTACGCGCCGATCTTGTCGTGGTCTCAATATCCCTATCGTGGCATTGTCATGAATGTCGCAGCGGATGAAAATTATGTCTACCTGGCGGGTAGCCTTACTCACGTCGACACTAACAAGAATTACTTTATTCGCCTGACTTATGATGGCAAACTGGACACCACCTGGAATCAGAATTTTTATGGCTACAATTACTCGCTGTATCGCACGTCGTTACTGCCGCAGGATAATGGCGAAATCATCGTTTCTCATGGGAATGTTGGTACGGAGTTGCTGTTGAATGATGGCTCACGTTCTTCGTCTTATGGCAACAGCATGGGTGGGCGCGTCGGAGTTCAGGCGAATGGCCAGATGGTTGTCGCCCGTTCGGCGAAGTCGCCTTACTTCTGGCGTCTGAATGCCGACAGCTCGGCAGACACGGAATTCAACACCGGCATTGGCGCGGGTCCTCAAGGGCAGGCCTACGATGTCTCGGTGGCGCCCGATGGCAGTATCTGGCTGGTTGGTCGCTTTGCCCAGTTTAACAACGTAACGGTGCCTTACTATGTGCGTTTGCAGGGGAATGAGATCTTGCTCAACATCCTCACCGACCCGCGCAGCATGGACGTCAACCCGGGTGACACGGCGGAGTTTTCGGTGATCGCCTACAGTAATACCACCTTGAGTTATCAGTGGTATAAAGACGGTAATCCGCTCAGCGATGGTGCCGACTACTCCGGCACAACCACCGCTAACCTCAGCGTGCTCGATACGGAAGAGGCAGACGAAGGCGTTTACACGGTGGACGTCACGAGTGATGCGGGCACGCTCACGAGCGAAGGGGCAGACCTGATTGTCCTCGATGATCCGGAGCAACTCGAACCGCTGACTGCCCAGTTACTCGTGGAAGGCGATACCTTGACCTTGTTCACGGATTTCATTGCCGCTGCGCCTTACACCATTGAGTGGTTACACGGTGATGATGTGTTGGCTGATGGCGGTGACATCTCCGGCGCCACGACGACGGAGCTAACCATTACTAATATGGCCCTTGACGATGCCGGCCAATACTTCGTGCGTGTCACGAACAGCTTCGGCTCGGCGGAGACTGTTCCCGTACAGATTGATGTAATTGAGCCGCCCGCCGGGTTATTCGTCACCGAAGGTTACGCATACCCGAATCGTCCTCCGCAGTCGATTCTGGCATTGCCGGATGGCCGAGTGTTGGTTGGCTCGGATCGTTATGCGAGCTACACGCTGCTGGCGCTGAATGCCGACCTGACTCAGAACGTCGCAGGGAGTCTGCCGATTGGTCTGAGTGGTTCATTTGCTGATGTGCAAGCTATGGTGCGCCAACCCGATGGCAAGATCCTCATTGCTGGTCGTTTCTCGTCGGTCGATGGGGAGACGCGCAACAGCATTGCCCGCTTGAACAGCGACTTGACGCTCGATGATTCATTCGCCCCAGATGACTTCACGCAGACCTATGAGATCAATGCGCTGGCGGTTGGACCTGATGGCAGCATTTACGCGGGAGGCTCGATGCAGCCTAGTCAATATCTGGTGAAGCTCCTCCCGGATGGCTCGGTGGATCTCTCTTTCAGCAGCCCGTTGAACGGAACGGTCAATGCGCTGGAGATTCTGCCTGATGGCGATTTGCTGGCGGTTGGTTATTTTACGACTGCGTCCAACGGTCCGCGCATCACGCGACTTTCGCCCAATGGAGATATTCGCGAAAGCTTTGTTTCGCCGGTGACTACATCTGTCTCTCAGATCTATGACGTGGCGATCCACACGGATGACTACGGGCTCATTGGTACGGGCAACAATGTGATTCGCTTCAATCTGGAAACAGGTGAAGAGGATACCGAGTTTGCAGCCAGCATTGGCACGACCGTTACGGAAGTGGAAGTGCAGAGCAATGGACGCATCGTGGTTGGTGGCTCATTTGGGCTGACGATTGATGGTCGGCTTTACAAGCGCCTCATGCGCCTGGAGGCAGACGGAACGCTCGACACGACCTTCCGCACCGATCCTGGCCAAGACACGAACAACTCCGCGACCGCGTTGGAAATTCTACCCGATGGGCGCATTGCTTATGGCAGCACCTTTTACACCTTCAATGGCGTCAGTGGAACGTATAGCAACCTGGTGTTCCTCAACGGTGATCCCGTCGAGCTGGACATCATTGTGGATCCTGCAGATGTCGAAGTGGTGCAGGGTGATTCAGCAACATTTGAAGTCTTTGCCACCGGCACGACGGCGCTCAGTTACCAATGGTATAAAAACGGCGGCCCGCTCAGTGATGGCGGCACGATCAATGGCGCCACGAGCAGCAAGCTGCGATTGCTCAGCACGAATGCCTCTTCGGCTGGCGAGTATTCAGTGAAGGTCACCAATGAGTCCGGTTTTGTCGAATCGGAATCCGCTGAGTTGATTTTCCTCGGTGCGCCGGAGTTTATCAGCTTGCCTGCTTCAGGCGATATCGCCTTTGGCGAGCCGACCTATTTACGGGCTTCGGTGCGCGGCGTTGAGCCGATCAGCTATCAATGGTATCGCGATGGAGAACCATTGAGCGAGGAAGACGGCGTTACTGGATTTGACTCGGATACACTCCTGATCACCAACCCACTTCCGAGCTTTAGCGGCTCCTTCGAACTCCATGCAACGAACGTGGAAGGCACGACTGAAAGTGATGAGATTCAGGTATTCATTGTCCGCGATCCAGCTCGCCCATTTGCCGCGATTACGGTGCCTGAGTTCAACTATTACGTGCGGGACTTCGCGTTCTTGGATGATGGACAAGTAATTGCAGCGGGTGACTTTAGCATAGTGACTTATCCGGGGGGCAGCGCGAGCCGACAAGGCTTGGCGATCTTCGGTGATGATGGCGTCATCGATAACACCTTCCCGCAAGCACGCTACACTTATTCATTGTCGGTCGATGGTAGTGGGCGCATCTACGGCGGCGGCAATAATTCCACGCCGGGCCGAGTCTATCGCATCATCGACGACCCAGTCGAAGGTTGGCAATTTGATGATGCGTTCGATACTGGCTCTGGCCCAAACAGCTATGTTTACAAGGTCGAGGCTACGTCGGATAACAAGGTTTATATCGGCGGTCAGTTTAGCAGCTTCAACGGCTCCACGGACATCGCCTACTTTACCCGACTTAATGAAGATGGCAGTGTCGATACGACATTTACCAAGGACCCGTTAGTCAGTAGCACGGTGCGCGACTTTCTCGTTTTAGACAATGGTCAGATTCTGGTGGCGGGTAATTTCAGTGACCGCGTTCTCTTGCTCAACAGTGATGGTTCGGTGGACGAATCATTCGACTATGGAGGGATCAGTAATTACATCGTCTACAGTCTCGCACAGCAGGGGAACAAATTCCTGGTTGGTCATCAATATGGTTACCTTTACCGGGTTGACTCGACTGGTGCCGTTGACACGAGCTTCCAGTCGCATAACAGCTACCGTCCGGCCTATGCCCAGATTGAGAAAATGGTGGTGCTGCCCGATAATCAAATCCTGATGAGCGGAACTTTCACCAACTATGATGGTGTAGCCGTGAATTACTTCGTTCGTGCCGAAGAAGACGGCTCTATCGATAACGACTTCGATCAGGGGACTGGATTTAATTCCAATGTGTATGGCCTGCGTGTGGATGATCAGGGGCGCATTTGGGTCGGTGGTCACTTCACTTCGTATGATGGTGATCCTTTCGACCGCGTTGTCGCGCTCAACGGCGACGATCCCAATGCTGTCCCGGCAACTCCGGGCGTGCAGGATTGGCTTGAGCAAAACTTCCCCGAAGATGAGCGCGATCTGGACTACAGCGGCGGTGGCCACGGTGTGACTAACCTTGAGCGTTGGGCCTACAACATGTCGGCCACGGGTTTTGAGCCCGATCAACAGCCTCAGAATAGCATCATGGCGGGCGACGAACTGGGCCTCACCAGCGATAGCCGCGAATACTGGGTCATCACTGTGCGCAAGCGACCGGAGGCGACTGACGTGCAACTGAGCACGGTGTTTAGCTCGGACTTGGCCACGCTGAGCGGCAGTGGCGAGGCTGGGGTGCTGGTCTCGGGACCGAATGCTGACGGCGATGACGATGTCTATATTTACCGCTCGCCCAAGCCGATCGAAGACTACGGCGTGCGGATGTTTGCCCTGGTAAAGCTCAACAGCGGACGCTAAGGAGCCAGCGGTTAAACTCTTTTTCGATCCGCCCGTTAGTTCACGCTGACGGGCGGATTTTAACGCTTACTGGCGCGCCAAAAGAGAATGCCGCCGAGGGCCTGATAGGCGAAGTTGGGCGCCCAGATTAATAAGTCCGGGCGCATCGTGGGCGTCTTTTCCAACCACGAGCAAAAGATGAAGACCACAAAATAGGAAATGCCCAATCCGAGCGCGATGGCGAAGTTGGCGTAGGTCTCGGTGCGGCTGGCCTTGATGCCAAGGGGGATGGCTACCAGCGCGAGCGAGAGCACAGCAAAGGAGAACGAGAACTTCTTCTGAATTGCTGTTTGTAGCTCGATGCGTTTGGCAAAGGAGTCTTCTTCGCCTGAGTGGATGGCTGCCTCGCGCAGGGCGATCAGCTCGTTGAGCGTTTTGATGGAAAGCTTCGTCTGCTTGTGCTCGCCCAATAGATCGGCCAGGGAGAGGCGGAATTCTGATTTCTTGAATTCCACGATGGGCATGTCGTCCAGATTGGCCAATTCGTCGGGGTTCATCATCTGGCCGTTCGCGTTGAAGACGGTGAGGACGATTTCCGTGGCGTTTTCGCTCACGTTCAACAGCGCGCGCTGGCCTTGAAGCTGGCGAATGGCGCGGGATTGATCGTCCAGCTCCCAGACGTAGATTTCCTTGAGCTCGTTGCCTTCACGGCGGTCGGCAAAGATGACGTAGCCCGGAAAGTCTTTCACGAATGTGCGCGGGGTGAAGAAGCTCAGCGGGTCGCGCTGCACGGCGTTTTGGAGTGTTGCGCGGAATGCGGTGTCGGCGATTGGCGCGTAGTAGACATTGATGATGCCCGAGATGACGACGCCGATCAGCGCTAGCGCAAAGACAGGTGTGGTGATGCGCCACAGACTGAGTCCGGCGGCCTTCATTGCCACGATTTCGTTTTGGGCGGACATGCGTCCGAGCACGAGCAGGATCGCCGTCAGCAGGCCTAGGGGGAGGGCGTAGGGCAGCATGACTGGGATCGTAATGCCGATCAGGTAGAACAGCATGTGCCCGCCAATCTGCCCGCTGGCCAAGGCGTCACCCGCGACCTTCAGCATCTTGAAGAAAACCAGGATGAACACGAAGACCGCCACCGCCATCGTCGAGGCGAGCAGGAGTTGCCCAAATATGTATCTATGTAATCGGATGCCGGACAGATTGCGGACTCATCCAGCGCGAGTAAAGCGAGTAAAGCAGACTTTAATTCAGGCGTAGTTTGATCCGCTGCAGCGAACGCGAAGAATTCCCGATGCACAGGTTGAACTCGCGGTGCTCCAGCTCCCACGCCGCGTGGTCAGCGTTGTAAGTCAGCAAGTCGCGGTAGTGCACGGCGAGGCGCGCGGTCTGCGTTTCGCCGGGCTTCAGTGCGAGCTTGGCAAAGTTGATCAGCGCGCGGGGCGGGCGCCCGGCGGGCGGGTTGACCCACTCCAGGTAAACTTGCACAACCTCTTGGCCAGCGCGGTTTCCGGTGTTGGCCACGGGCACGGAAACTTCGATCTCGCTGCCTTCGGTCAAGGCACCGCTGAGCTTGGGCACCCCGATTTCAAACGTGGTGTAGGACAGGCCAAAGCCAAATGGGAACACCGGCTCAACACCAGCAGCGTCGTAGTGGCGATAGCCGACCATGAGGCCCTCGCCGTACTCGGTCTTGCCGTTTTCGCCCGGGTAAAACTGCATGCAGGGCACCTCCTCCCAATTGTTCGGGTGCGTGTCGGGCAGCTTGCCGCTGGGGTTGACCTCGCCAAAGAGCACGCGGGCTATCGCGGTGCCGCCTTCCTGGCCAGGATAGTAGGCTTCGAGCAGGGCAGGGGCGGCGTCCAGCCAGTCCCGGTAATCCACTGGCGTGCCGTTTTTCAGGACGACCGCTGTGCGCGGATTCGCGGCACAGACGCGGCGGATCAGCTCGGCTTGGCATCCGGGCAGGGCAAAGGCTTTGCGGTCGCAGTCTCCGCCTTCAAATTGATTGCTCAGGCCTCCGGCGATGACCACCGCGTCGCAGCTTGCAGCCAGCTCTACGGCTGCTTCGATTGGGTCCTGGCTAAAGGGCGTTTCCCAGCCAAAGTGCATGCCGCCGCGGGTCTTCGTTTTGCGATAAAGCACGCAGAGCTCCACGTCACGCGGGGCGTCGATCTCGATGGCGAACTCGCCCGCGCGGTTGGCGTAGGCGCTTTCGAAATTGGTCGGGTCGAAGTCGCTCCAGCAGTCGATAACGGTCTCGCCGTCGAAATCGACGCGACCAATGCCTTCCTGCGTGGCGATGGAGAAACGGTATTGGCCGGCGGCTGGTAGGCGGAGCTTACCTGACCAGCGGACCACGTAATCGTTGCGCGGCAGGCTGGTGGCGGGGGACGCCCAGCCCCAGGAGAAGTCGATCTGCCCGTTGGTCTGCGTGACGCTTGGTGCCTCGTCCGAGAGGAAATGATCCACTTGGAAATACTCGGCGGTCAGGCCTTGGCCGAACTCGCCATCAACCGGCGACAGGAATTCCGGCGGCACGGTGGGAAGGTTGCTGCCTTGCGAGCAGCCTTCGGCAAAGAGGACATCGACGCTATCGCCGACTAGGTCACGAATGCCCTGTAGCGGCGAGATCGCGTAAAACGGGCTGACCGAGGCGCTGCCACCGCCGCCGAGGCGTGCGTTGGCAGCGTTGGGGCCGATGACGGCCAGGCGCTTGATCCTGGTGCGGTCGAAGGGCAGCAAAGCGCCGTCGTTTTTGAGCAAGGTAATGGCCTCTTCGGCGGCGCGGAGGGCGATGCTGCGGTGGCGGGGGGAGTCCAGCTCCGGCGGTGAGTAGCGCTCGCCTTTGCGGGCAGGCTCACACTTTTCGTATAGCTCGATGATGCGTTGCAGACGTCGCTCCAGCTCGGCTTCGTCGACGAGGCCGAGCTCCAGGGCGTCGCGCAGGCGCTCGGGGGTAAGGACCTTGCCGGGGCCGGGCATTTCCATGTCGACGCTGGACTGGATGGCGCCTTCGCCCTGGAGGGCATTCCAGTCGGAGACGATGAAGCCGTCGAAGCCCATTTCGTCGCGCAGCACGCCTTGTAGCCAAGTCTGGCTGTCGCCCGGATACTCGCCATTGATCGGGTTATAGCAGGTCATCGTGGCCCAGGGCTGACCTTCGCGGTAGGCGATCTCGAAGACCTTCAGGTAGAGCTCGCGCAGGGTGCGTGGGTCGACTTCGGCGCTGATATTCTTCTGGTTAAACTGCTGGTTATTGCAGGCAAACGATTTGATGCAGGCCGAGGTTCCTTCCGACTGAATGCCGCGGATGATCGCGCTGGCCATCTTGCCCGCGAGCACGGGGTCCTCGGAAAAGGTTTCGTAGTTGCGACCGCCGCAGGGCAGGCGGTGCAGGTTGACCATCGGGCCCAGTAGCATGCGACAGTTTTTGGCGCGGGTCTCGCGTCCGAGGGCTTGCCCGACTTCTTCAATCAGCGGCTGATTCCAGGTCGCCGCCATGCCAACTGAAGTCGGAAAGCACGTGGCGCTGCCGTAGGGGGGAGCGACCAATGTAACGCCGTGGCCGCAGTCGGCCACCTGCATGGCAGGCAGATTTAGCGACGGGATTGCGGGGTAGTGCCAGGCGTCGCGACCAGCAAAGAGATTCAATTGTTCGTCGATTGAAAGGGGAGAGGCTTCGTTGATGGGCATTATCGAAGATTTCATTGATCAAAGCATGGATAAATCGTTTGATTTTGCCAATACAATAAAATCCACAGCCTTGCGTTGCCCTTTCTGCAAACATTGGCTACAGAATAGCCTATAATATCCGATTGGATATAAAGTAAGTTATGCACCCCTACATTGCGAAAACCCTCGATACCGTCCAACAGCGTAACCACAGCGAACCGATCTTCCTGCAAGCCGTTAGTGAAGTCATCAAAACGCTCAACCCAATCCTCGAAGAGCATCCGGAAATTGAAGACCTGAATTTGCTCGAGCGCATGTGCGAGCCGGAGCGGCAGATTATTTTCCGCGTGGTCTGGCGAGGCGACGACGGCAAGGTGCACACGACGCGCGGTTTCCGCATCGAGTTCTCCAGCGTGCTTGGTCCCTACAAGGGTGGGTTGCGTTTCCAGCCAGTCGTGAACATGGGTGTGATGAAGTTCCTTGGCTTCGAGCAGGTCTTTAAAAACAGCCTCACCGGCCTGAACATCGGCGGTGGCAAAGGTGGCGCGGAGTTCGAGCCCTACGGCAAGAGCGACGACGAGGTCATGCGTTTTTGCCAGGCCTTCATGAGCGAGCTCTACCGCCACATCGGCCAACAGCGCGACGTGCCGGCCGGCGACATGGGTGTCGGTGCGCGCGAGATCGGTTACCTCTTTGGCCAATACAAGCGCCTGACGAATCGCTACGAAATGGGCGTGATGACCGGCAAAAGTGTTTCCTGGGGCGGCTCGCTGGCGCGCATTGAGGCGACTGGCTACGGCGTCATTTACTTTACGCAGGAGATGCTCAAGCTGCGCGGCGACAGCGTGGAGGGCAAGCGGGTCATCGTCTCCGGTGCTGGTAACGTGGCGACTTACGCCATGAAAAAGCTGACCGATCTCGGCGCGAAAGTCATCGCCTGCTCGGACATCACGGGGACGCTTTACCACGAGGACGGCATCGACGTGGGCGTGATCAAGCACCTCGCCGAAGTCGAGCGCAAGCACATCAGCGCCTACTGCGAGCGCCACCACGACGCCGTTTTCCACGAGGGCAAAAAAGTCTGGGGCGTGCCCTGCGACATGGCTTTCCCCTGCGCGACGCAGAACGAACTCGAGGGCGACGACGCCAAGGAGCTCGTCGACAACGGTCTACAGCTCATTTGCGAAGGCGCGAACATGCCCTGCACGCCGGAGGCCATCGAAGTTTTCCGCGAGGCGGGGATTCTCTATGGTCCGGCCAAGGCCGCGAACGCGGGCGGTGTGGCGGTATCCGCGCTCGAAATGCAGCAAAACGCCGGCCTCGAACGCTGGACTTTCCAGCAGGTCGACGAAGAGCTCCAACGCATCATGCACCGCATCTTCGAACAATGCGCCGACTGCGCCAATAAATACGCCACACCCGAGGACTACATGGCCGGCGCCAACATTGCGGGCTTCCTCCGCGTCGGCCAGGCCATGATTAGCCACGGGTTGATTTAGCGCGGTAGGAAGTTTTTTGCTATGTAGCTTTAACCACGTAGTGCACGAAGCCAGCAGGACGAATTGGTATCCCGCAGAGGCGCAGAGACGCGGAGCTTTTAATTGTATCTCAGCGTCTCCGCGCCTCTGCGGGTGAAGAACGATTCGTTAACTTCGAGTCCTTCGAGCTCTTCGTGCTTAAAAGGCATTTGTCAGGAATTTTCCCAGCCTCGATTCTCCGAACTCCTTGCCCCTCACCATTTTCGCAGTGCGAAAATCCGCGGATGCAACCGCAGGTTGCCTTTTTTGTTGCAAGGGAGGGGGAGGGACGGCGAAATCACGCGCTATGTCCAAGCAAGCCCTCATTTCGGTCAGTGACAAAGCAGGCGTGGTGGAGTTCGCCACGGCGCTCGTCAAGGAGCACGATTACGTGATCCTTTCCACCGGCGGCACCGCCAAAATCCTTGCGGAGGCGGGTCTGCCCGTCACCGAAGTTAGCGACTACACCGGCTTCCCGGAGATGATGGAAGGCCGCATCAAGACG
The DNA here is from genome assembly GCA_031296935.1 of Cerasicoccus maritimus. Classification (GTDB taxonomy): domain Bacteria; phylum Verrucomicrobiota; class Verrucomicrobiia; order Opitutales; family Cerasicoccaceae; genus Cerasicoccus; species Cerasicoccus maritimus. The sequence goes on along the minus strand of JAVDPD010000010.1, from coordinate 40,405 downwards.
CTGCACCCGAAGATCCACGGCGGTCTGCTCTGCCGCCGCGACAAGCAGGACCACCTTGATCAAGCCGCCAAGCACGAGATCGACATGATCGACCTCGTCTGCGTGAACCTTTACCCGTTTGAGGCCACCGTTGCCCGACGTGACGCCACCTTTGCCGACGCCATTGAAAACATCGACATCGGCGGCCCGTCCATGCTCCGCAGCGCCGCGAAGAACCACGCCAGCGTGAGTGTGGTCTGCGACCCGGCCGACTACAGCCGCGTGCTCGAAGCCATGAAGGAAGGCGAGGAAGCTCTGACTGCGCTCCGCCGCGAGTTGGCGCTGAAGACCTTCCAGCGCACCGCCGCCTACGACGCTGCAATCGGCACTTACCTCGACGGCAAGCTCGCATCGGAAATTCCCGGCGGTGTGCTCGGCGTGCCGACCCAGCTGAACGTCAATTTGAAGCGCGCGCAGACGCTCCGCTACGGCGAAAACCCGCACCAGAAGGCGGCGCTTTATGGCCGTTTCCACGAGTGCTTCGAGCAGCTTCAGGGCAAGGAACTTTCCTACAACAACCTGATCGACATCACCGCCGCCGCCTACCTGATTGGCGAATACGAGAAGCCCACCGTGGCGATTCTCAAGCACACCAACCCGTGCGGCGTTGCTTCGGACCTCGACCTCGTCAAGGCTTGGGAGCAGGCATTTGAAACCGACAAGCAGGCACCGTTTGGCGGCATCATCGTGATGAACCGCACGCTCGACGCCGACCTGGCCAAGATCATTTCCTCCATTTTCTGCGAAGTGATCATCGCCCCGGACTTCACCGCTGAAGCCCGCGAAATCTTTGCCAAGAAGAAGAACCTCCGCCTGATGATCGCCCGCGATTGGCTGCGCGCCGAGTCCCTGCAGGAAGTTAAGTCCGTCATCGGCGGCGTGCTCGTGCAGGACCGCGACAGCAAGAAGATCGACCCGCGCGAGTTCAAGGTCGTGACCAAGCGTCAGCCCACCGAAGAAGAATGGGCTGCGCTGCTCTTCGGCTGGCGCGTGGTGAAGCACGTGAAGTCCAACGCGATTGTTTACGCGAAGCCCGAGCGCACTATCGGTGTCGGCGCTGGCCAGATGTCCCGCGTGGACTCCAGCAAGATTGCCGTTTGGAAGGCTGGCGAGGCCGGTCTCTCGATCGAAGGCAGCGTGATTTGCTCGGATGCGTTCTTCCCGTTCCCCGACGGCCTGATCGCCGCAGCCGACGCTGGTGCCACCGCCGCCATCCAGCCGGGTGGTTCAGTGAAGGACGCCGATGTCATTGCCGCCGCCAACGAACGCGGCATGGCCATGGTCTTCACTGGCACCCGCCACTTCAAACATTAGGGCGCAGCCCTAAAACCCTCGATGCTACGCATCGTGATTTCGCCATTGGCGAAATGGGCGGTGAGGCAAGGCGGCTGAGGGGCAATGTTTTTGAGCCTCCGACTGAGTGTAGTCGGGGGCTTTTTGATGGGTGAATTCGGGGAGAGAAAGCGGACGAGGCAGATGGGTGAAACTAAGGCCTTGTCACCAGTGTGGTTGAGGCTATGTTGCCCGTTTTAAAGACACACATATCATGGAAAAAACCTTCATCATTCTCAAACCCGACTGCATGGAAAAGAAGCTCTGGGGCAAGGCTCTCGACCGCTTCGCTGAAGCCGGCTTTGAAATCGCCGCCTGCAAAATGGCCAAGCTCGACTCCGAAATTCTGCGTACCCACTACGCGCACGTTGCAGACAAGCCGTTCTTCCCGGACATTGAAGCTTTCATGAGCTCGCGTCCGGTGATCCTCCTCGTCCTCAAGGGTGAAGGCGTGATTGGCAAGGTGCGTGATTTGCTCGGCCCGACAGACTCCACCAAAGCCCCAGCTGGCACGATCCGTGGCGATATGGGCACGGACATGATGGTGAATGTCTGCCACGCTTCCGATGGTCCCGAGACCGCCGAAGCGGAAATCGCCCGTTTCTTCAAGCCGGAAGAAGTGTTAGGTTAAGCTGCTCGGACGGCTATTAAATCCGGATAAATTCTTGCATTGCGGGGTCTGTAGGCCTAGCTTCCACCTTTATGAAGCTTCGTCTCGCAGGCCTATTGGCCATCATTGCACTCCTGGCAGGATGTTCGGCCACTGTACCAGTTCGGCCCTATATGTTCATCCAAAAGGAAAAGGTGCCAAACTCGCCTCAGGCAGTGGATACACCTGTAGATTCAGAAGATCGCGTCGGTTAACACGCGGTCTTTTTTTTGGCCGCAATAGATCAGCGTTTGTAAAGCGGATAGAAATGAGTCTGGTTTTCGTCGTCGCGGAACAGCAGGAATTCGCCATCGGGGTCTGAGCCTACGAATACAATGCCGTGGTGCTCATCAATCATCTGTCCAACACGATAGAGCTCACCGTTGATATTGGCGCGGGTCTGATCTCCAGCCAAGCGGACCATGGTGATATCCATAGCATCAATGAAATCCTTTGGTGTTTCCTGAGCTGCCATCTGAGCGCTTGCCAGTTTTGCGGCGAGCAGTTGGCGTTCTTGTGCGCTGGGCTCGTGCTCACGACGCATGAACCAGAGACCACCAAATGTAATCAGAGCAAACGCCACAATGGCGATCACAATGCCCATAGCCTGAGGATTATGGCTTGGTTTAGGCTGTGGAGTAGGCGCCGGCGGAGCTGATTGTGGCTTACGTTGTGGCGGCTTGGGCACACGTGCACTGAAAGGGCGATCAAAATCCGGCGTACGTGGCACAACGACGACGCGTCCTTCCTCAGCAGGGTTTTGCTGAAAATCCGTCCATTTTACTTTTGGCATTTATCTCCCTTTTCCTCTTTGGCCCTACAGATTTATTAGCAAGATGGTCAGGTCTTTAATGTATTAAATAGGTCTCTGGATCAATACAAAAATACAGTGCGCTTTGGACCTGCTGACGGTAGGTGGTATGACTATAGCATTTACCGAGCTAGAATCTAAAAAACGACGCTTTTTGCGCACGGTTAAGCTAGCGACTATATCTGGTGCCGATTACAATGGTGAGAGGTAGTGGCGCGGAGGGTTATTCGCCCACTTTCGAGAAGAATTCCTCAAGGACTTCAAAACGCTTGCGGGCGAGGCGTTCTTTTTTGACCTCTTCGGCATTGCGCTGGCGCTCTTTATCCATCATGGCTCGTCGCATTTTCTGCAACGCAATGTTCTGAAGCTGACGAACACGTTCGCGGGTGACATCAAATAGCGCGCCGACTTCTTCTAGTGTCATCGGGGAATCTCCCTTGAGTCCGAAACGTAAGCGGATGATTTCTGCTTCGCGCTCATCGAGGGCATCAATCATGGCATTGACATCGGTCATGAGTGATTTGCCGCTCAAGGTCTGGTAGGGCGTCATGGCGTTGTCATCGCCGACGAGCTCGCCAAGTTGGGCGCCGTCATCCTCGCCCACAGGGGCATCGAGGCTACTGGGGCGTGTGCTAACGCTCTTTAAGTGCGCGACCTTGCTGGCCGGCATCTCAAGCACGAGGCCGATTTCTTCGTCAGTGGGTTCGCGGTCGAGTTCTTCCTGCAACTGCATCGAGGTCTTCCGGATCTTCGCAATCTTATCGACAAGGTGGACGGGCAGGCGAATGGTTTTGGATTGGTTGGCCAGTGCTCGTTTGATGGACTGCTTGATCCACCATGCGGCGTAGGTTGACAGCTTGCCGCCCTTGTCGGGGTCAAAACGCTCTACGGCCTTGATGAGGCCTATGTTGCCTTCGCTGATCAAGTCGAGCAGCGGGAGCCCGAAATTTGCATAATCGTAGGCAATCTTAACGACTAGGCGCAGATTCGCTTGAATCATCTGTTGGCGAGCCTCGTGGTCGCCTTTCATGATGCGGCGAGCTAAAGCGATTTCCTCTTCAGGCTTGAGGAGCGGGATCTGGCCGATTTCCTGTAAGTAAAGCTGTAGGGGCGATTTTTCCGAATTGGGCAGCTCCTCAAAGGTCTCGGGTTCGCTGACGCGAGCACGAGGACGACCAAGATTTAAAGCGGGTTGATCGTCTTCACGAGGGACGGCGATTTTGGCTGAAGCGCTGGCTGAGATCTTGGATATCATAGGTAAGCTGTGTAGTGGATTCAAACGAACGTTAGAGGCTGATTGTAAGATGTAAGTCGAACAAATGCAAATTTCCTGACGCTTTTATCGGAATTTTTTTTCTGATGTTTATAAGAGACATCAATTTTGCTCGTCTTTGTTCCATCAAACTGCCTCGGGTTTACCCTACGTCCGCAAATTGTGTGCCACGAGCTAATTGCTTGGCAAAAAGCCCTCTAGATTGAGGGTCGGGGTGGCATAAGGTCTTTCTTTGTCGAAAACAGCTCAGTCAACTCGCAATGCGCTTTTCCGCTTAATCATGCACTTTGCAATTATATCAAAGTGGCCTTTAGAAACTTGCTCTCTCAAAATAGAGAATATCGCCGGGCAAAATTGTGATGGCAGACGACTTTGGCCGGGTAATGTCGATGTCGATGCCTTCGCCGTCACGGGTGATGACTGCGTGTTTGGAGGTGAAGCGGGTTTCTCCGCCAGCCTTCAACATGACATCGACCAGTGTTGCCTCTTGGCCAATGTAATAAATTCCCGGCTGGCTAAGCTCGCCCGTGACGAGCACGTGGTCGGCTTTCTTGAGCGCGAACAGCTCGTCCTGCATGGCGGTGTTTTGCGCCTGTAGCTGAGCGATGGTTTGTGTCTGGGCTTCCTCGCGTTCGCGGGCTTTTTTGAGTTCAGACTCGTAGTGGCCCTTCATGCCTTCACAGCCTAGAGACAGGCTAGCCAGGATCGTGAGCAGGCTGAGTGATAGGTAGCGCATCGGTATAGTCGACACGCTACTTCAGAGAAAGCGCCCTAGTCAAGCTAGCTGCCGAGCAGGCGGGAAAGCGCCACGGCTTTCAGCATGCCCTTGGCCTTGTTGACCGTTTCCTGATACTCGTTGGTGGGGACGGAGTCTGCGACCCAGCCGCCACCGGACTGGATGTAGATCTTGCCGTCTTTGAGCAGGGCGGTACGGATCGCGATACAGCTGTCCAGGTTGCCATCGTAGCTGAAGTAGCCCAACGCGCCGCCGTAAACGCCGCGTCGTTGACCCTCGAGCTCGGAAATGATCTGCATCGCGCGAATCTTCGGCGCGCCGGATAAGGTGCCCGCCGGGAAGGTGGCGCGCATCAGGTCGAAGGGCGACTTGTCTTCGGCGAGCTGGCCTTCCACCTGCGACACAATGTGCATCACGTGGCTGTAGCGCTCGATCATCGCGTAGTCGGACACGTGGACCGAGCCCACTTCGCAAACGCGGCCAATGTCGTTGCGCGCCAGGTCGACGAGCATCAGGTGCTCGGCGCGTTCCTTGGCGTCGGCGAGCAGGTCGGCTTCCAGCTCCTGGTCCTCGGCTTCGTTCTTGCCACGCGGGCGCGTGCCGGCGATGGGGCGGATCTCCACCCGGCCGCCTGTGCTGCGCACATGGACCTCTGGTGAGGCGCCGACGACTGCGTAGTCGCCCGTTTCCAGGCAGAACATGTACGGCGACGGGTTCACGAACCGCAGCGCGCGATACAGATCGAGCGGGGAGCGGTCGTAATCGGCCTCAAAACGCTGCGAGCCGACGACTTGGATAATGTCTCCGGCGCGGATGTATTCCTTGGTCGCCTCGACGACGTTTTCAAAGCGCTCGCGGGTAAAGTTACCCTCCGGCACCTTGATGTCGGCGGGGTCGACTTGCGCCAGCGGCATGGGCGCGAGCTGGCTGCCCTTGGAAAGAATGTCGATCACGCGCTCGATCTCGGCGCACGCGTCGGCATAGACCTCCTTGGCGTCGCGGCCGTCTTCCAGGCGCGCATTGCTGACGATGCGGATGATCTGCTTGGCGTGGTCGAAGGCGACAACGGTGTCCATCAGCCCGAACCACATCAGCGGCATGCCGAGGACGTCTTCCTTAGCGGGCGGGACGGTCGGCTCGATGCGGTGGATGTATTCGTGGCCGAGGAAACCCACGGCACCGCCGATGAAGGGCGGCAGATCGGGGTGCGTCGGCGTCTCCCAGGGCTTGAGCTCGGTTTCGATCAGCGTCAGCGGGTCGCTGGGCGTGGCGACTTCTCGGCTCGAGCCGTCGCGCTCGGTGATGACGGTTTTTTCCGGCCAGCTCGTGATGACCCGGCGCGGGCTGCAGCCAACAAAGCTGTAGCGCGAGATGTGTTCACCGCCTACGATCGACTCGAACAGGAACGCGGGCGCGTGGGCCCGCAGCTTCGAGTAAACCGAAACCGGCGTTTCGAAATCCGCCGTCAAATCTGCGTGCACGGGCACAACAGCGGCCGTCTGGGCCGACGTGAGGAAATCGTTCTCGTTTGGGAATACAGTCATCGCGAAAGAGTTAAAGCTGCAAACCGGCGCGCGTTGGTCAATTGCGGATTTGCGATTGCGGATTGCTGAATTCGAGGGGAGTAGTGAACCGGATGCTGAAACCATTGGTAGGGACGGTTGCCCTCAACCGTCCGGTTTCAATTTGTCTGCAAATTCGCGTATGCTAATCCCTTGCGGTGGACGGTTGAGGGTAACCGTCCCTACCCAATGTGATTGATTTGTCGGTGCTCGCGCTCATGCTAAGGCGCATGTCCAAGCCCAAGATCCTCATTCGCTACTGCCCGAAATGCAACTGGCTGTTGCGCTCTGCGTGGATGACGCAGGAGCTGCTGCATACCTTTGTCGACGACTTGCAGAGCGTCACGCTGGAGCCCGCGTGCGAGGCCGGCATGTTTGAAATCCACTACGACGAAGAGTTGCTCTGGGAGCGCAAGCGCGATGGCGGCTTCCCGGATGTAAAGGCGCTCAAGCAGCGTGTCCGCGACCGCCTGGACCCCAACCGCGACCTCGGTCACCTAGACCGTAAACAGGGCAATGGGCAAAGTGCTTAGCGCCTCAGTATCCACCATTTAAAACAGCCTCAAGACCGTATGCGCGGTAAGTGGAGAACCAGCGATAAACCGTTGCCTTGCTCTGGCCCACCGCTTCAGGCGCACAAAAAAGCCGGCGACGTGGGTCACCGGCTTTTGAAATTTTAATGGGCTTCGCGACTACTTCGCGGTCAGGACTGTGAGGATTGCCTTTTGGACGTGGAGGCGGTTTTCCGCTTCGTCAAAGACGATGGAGGCCGGGCTGTTGTAGACGTCTTCGCTGACCTCCTCGCCGAGGTGAGCCGGCAGGCAGTGCATGAAGTAGGCGTCCGGCTTGGCGACGGCCATTACGTCGGCATTCACTTGGTATGGTTCGAGCATCTTCAGGCGGTCTTCCTTTTCGTCCTCCATGCCCATGCTGACCCACACGTCGGTGTAAACCACGTCGGCGTCCTTGGCGGCCTTCAGCGGATCGGTGGTAAACTGATCCGTGAGCGGCTTGCCCTGCGAGGCGAGGTCGTCGATGACTTCCTGACCGGGCGCGAGCTCTTGCGGTCCGCCGAGGGCGATGTCGATGCCCAGGTGCGCGCCAGCAAGGAGCCAGGAGTTGGCCATGTTGCAATTGGTGTCGCCCATGAAGGCGATCTTGCGGCCCTGCACGGCGCTCAGGTAGTCGCCATCGGTCACCTTTTCGGCGAGCGAGAAGATGTCCGTGAGGATCTGGCACGGGTGTGAATAATCTGACAACGCATTGACGATCGGCATCGTGCCGAACTCGGCAAAGTCATCGAGCAGGGAGTGCTCGTAGCAGCGGATGATCATGCCATGCAGGTAGCGCGACAGCACCTTGGCGGTGTCGGCCACGGTTTCTCCGCGGGAGATCTGCGTATTGCTCGCGCTGAGGATCACCGGATGCGCGCCAAGCTCATGCAAGCCGACTTCGAACGACACGCGTGTGCGGGTGCTGTTCTTGTAGAAGAGCATGCCCCAGCTTTGCCCGTCGAGGGGCTTCGGGGTGGCGGCACGCTCGCGCTTGTATTGGGCAGCCAGCTTAAAAACCTCGCTGATTTCCTCGACGCTGAGGTCGGTAACTTTCAGGAAGTGCTTCATCTCTACAGCTCTGAAAATACTTTGAAGATAATGTCGGTCGCGGCCTGGAGGTCGTCTTCGGACGCGATGAGGGGTGGAAGTAAACGTAGGACGTTGCCGCCGGCTGGGATGGTCACCAGGCCAGCTTCCCGCAGCTTTACGGCGATGGGCCGTGGGTCCGTCTTGAGCGCAAGGCCAACCATGTAGCCCCGGCCCCGGACTTCGTCCACGAGGTTCGGGTAAGACCGGATCAAGGTCTGCAGCCGGGCAATCCATGGCGCGGAATTCTTCTGCACATTGCCGAGCAAGTCTTCGTCTTCAATGACGTCGAGCGTGGCCAGCGCCGCGGTGCAGGCGAGGGGACCGCCGCCAAATGTGGTGCCATGAGAGCCCGGTGTGAAGAGGCCCGCGTGCGCATCGGCAATCCACACTGCGCCAATCGGGAAGCCGCCGCCGAGGCCCTTGGCCATGCCGATGGCGTCCGCCTTTATGCCGGCTTCTTCGAAGGCAAAGAACGTTCCGGACCGGCCGATGCCGCACTGAACTTCGTCGATCATGAGCAGCAGGTTGTGCTCGTCGCATAGCTTCCGCAGACCCTGAAGGAACTCCGGAGTGCACGCGTTGATGCCGCCTTCGCCTTGGATGGTCTCCACGAGGATGGCTGCGGTCTGCGCGTCGATCTTGTCCGCAAAGCTGTTCAGGTCGTTGAGCTTGCCGTGGGCAAAGCCGTCGAGCATCGGGCGGAAGCCGCCTTGAATCTTCTCCTGAGGAGTCGCCGCCATGCCGCCAAATGTCCGGCCGTGGAAGGCGTTCTCGGCAGTGATTACTTTGTAACGCAAAGCTTCCTGGCCTTCGCTCAGCTTCCGGCCGTGGAGGCGCGCCAGCTTGAGGAGGGCTTCATTGGCTTCGGCGCCGCTGTTGCAGAAAAACGCTTTACCCGGGCCGGCCTTTTTCACGAGGCGTTCGGCGAGCAGGCCCTGGGAATCGTGCGCATACAGGTTGCTGATGTGCGCGAGCTGGGCGACTTGCTTCTGGACGGCGTCCACCCAATGTGGGTGGCAGTGGCCGATGTTGGTCACGGCGATGCCGGAGCCAAAGTCGAGCAAGCGGCGGTTGGCGTCGTCGTACACATAGACGCCTTCACCCCGCACAAAGGTGGTGCTGGGCGGGCCGTAATTACCAAGAACGTATTGTTCGTAAAGTGATGTTGCGGTGGTCATTAGGGGAGTTAGCGGTTCACGATTTCGGTGCCGATGCCCCGATCCGTGAAGATTTCCAAAAGAATGCTGTGTGGCTGCCGGCCATCGACGAAGTGGACGCGATGGACGCCGTTGTGGAGCGCGTTGACGGCGCTGTCGACCTTGGGGATCATGCCCTTACCAATGGTGCCATCGGCCTTGAGGCCGGCGACTTCATCGACGTGCAGCGTGGAGATCAGCGAGCTTGGGTCGGAGGGATCGCTGAGGAGGCCGGGCACGTCGGACATGTAAACTAATCGTCGTGCTCGGAGGGCTCCAGCGACGGCCGCGGCGGCCACGTCGGCATTGGTGTTGTGCGGCTGGTCGTTGTCGTCAATGGCGACTGGGGAAATGATCGGCGTGTAGCCGTCGGTGAGCGCCTTTTTGATGAGCTTGGCCTTCACGAACTTGATGGAGCCCACGAAACCGAGGTCGATCTCGTTGCCGTCGGCGTCTTCCGAGAGCATCTTCTCGCAGTTGAAAACGGAGTTGCCGGGGATGCCGAGCGGGCGTCCGTTCTTTTGCTGAATAAGTTCGCAGATGTCGAGGTTGACCTGGCCGTTGAGCACCTTGTCGACGATCTTCACCGCCTCGGCGTCGGTCACGCGCAGGCCGTTCTTGAAGACCGGCTCGAGGCCGGCTTCTTCCATGCCCCGGGTGATGGCCTTGCCGCCGCCATGGACGACGACCACCTTGATGCCAACTGCGGCGAGGAAAACGATGTCCGTCGCGACCCGCATCCGGGTTTCTGGATCGGGGTCATCCATGAAGCTGCCGCCGTACTTCACGACGAAGATCGAGCCGCGGAAACGCTGGATGTAGGGGAGCGCTTCCAACAAGACTTTGGCCTTGGTGGTGATGTCGATTCCGTCGAGGGAGGGGGTTGCTGCGGTGGGAGCCATGTGGTGTTATTCGGATTTGTTAAAGTCAACGTAGCCAGTGGAGAGGTCCGTCGAAAGCAATTCGTAGGCCCCTTCGCCGACATTCAGGTTCAGCGTGATGGAAAATTCCTTATTCGCGACGATGGCCTTCCATTGCGCGAGGTTGTCATCCTGCGGCGTGCCCTGGAGCAGGGCGGGGACGTCGTTGTAATGCAGGTCGACTTTGGCTTCGACAAGGCCCACCCGGGCGTAGCCCGCAGCGTCCATCAGCCGGCCCCAGTTGGGGTCGCTGCCGAACCAGGAAGTCTTGACCAGCAAGGAGTTGCCAATCGCCCGCGCCACCTTTTCGGCGGCTTGGTCGGACGGTGCGCCCTTGATGTAGAGCCGGACAAACTTTGTAACCCGCTCGCCGTCGCCGACGATTTTTTCCGCGAGCTTCCGGCAGACAATGCCGACGGCTTGCTGGAACAGCGCGAGGAGCTCGGCCTGGTCTTCGGTCACTTCGATGCCGCTCACGCCGTTGGCGAGCAGCAGCACGGTGTCGTTGGTGCTCATGTCACCGTCGACGGTAATTTGGTTGAACGACGTTTGGTTGGCAGTCGAGAGCACCTGCTGAAGCAGTGGCTTGGCAACGGCGGCGTCGGTCGTGACGAAAGCGAGCATCGTGGCCATGTTGGGCTCGATCATGCCCGCTCCCTTGCCCATGCCGGACACGGTGATCGTCTGCCCCTGCCAGTCGAAGCGCGTCGTGACGGTCTTCGGCTTGGTGTCGGAGGTAAGGATCGCGTAGGCGGCCTTTTCGCTTTGCGCCGCAGAGTCTTCCAGCGCCAAACCCGCATCAGCAATGCCTTTCCGCAGGTTGGTCATCGGCAGCACGCGGCCAATCCGGCCGGTGGAGCAAACGAAGAACGAGCCTGCGGGCGCGCCAGCAGCTTGCTCGGCGAGCGCGATCATTTCCTTGGCGTCGGCCATGCCTTGAGCGCCGGTGCAGGCGTTGGCGTTGCCGCTGTTGGCGACGAAGCCGTGGATCGGAGCGCTGCTCTTTAAAACTTCCATGTCGAGGACGACTGGCGCGGCCTTGACGTCATTTGTGGTGAAAACGCCCGCGGCGGTGCACGGTGTCTTCGAATAGACGAGCGTAAGGTCGAGCCGCTCATTCCCATTGCAGCGCACATCGCACGCTACGCCTGAGGCGACGAATCCAGGGGTGTCTCCGATGCCGGGGGAAGGGTTAGTGATTTGGATAGCGTCGCTCATGGTCGGATATTTAGAAAAGGCCAGCGGTTTCGGGATAGCCCAGCCAGAGGTTCATGAGTTGAACCGCTTGGCCGCTGGCGCCTTTAAGCAAATTGTCCTCGGCGCTCGTGATGACCACGTTGCCGGTCCGTGGGTCGTAGACGGCGGAGAAATCAATCCGCGACGTGCCGGTGACATGGGCGGTGTCGGGCGTCTTGCCGCTGGGCAGCAGGGAGACGAGGGGCCGGTCGCCGTAGGCTTTTTCCCACTCGGCGTAGATGGGCTCGATGCCGACTTGCTTCGCCTTGGCGACGATGGTCGTGGCGATGCCCCGCTTCATGGGGGCGAGATGCGGCGTAAATTGGATGATCACCTGGTCGCCGGCGGCGGCGCTCAGCTGCTCCTCGATTTCGGAGAGGTGCCGGTGCTTCGGCACGCCGTAGGCCTTGGCGGACTCGTTCCGCTCGCAGTAAATGTAGTCTTCCGCCACCTTCTTGCCCGCGCCGCTGACACCGCTCATAGCGTTGACAATGATACCGTCCTTTTCGAGGAGTCCGGCCTTGAGCAGGGGGGCGAGGGGAGTGATGACGCTGGTTGGGTAGCAACCAGGGCAGGCGATCATTTTGGCGTTTTCCCAACCGCTGCCATGCACCTCCGGGATGACGTAGGCTGCGTCCTTAAGTAGTTCCGGGGCAGGGTGTTCCGCGCCGTAGAACTCCTTGTAGGTCTCGGTCGAGCTGAGCCGGAAGTCCGCGCTCAGGTCGAGGACTTTCTTGCCTGAGGCGACGAGGGCTTCTGCATATTCGGCAGCAACGCCGTGGGGGAGGGCCAAGAAAAAGACGTCGATATCGTCCCGTGCGGCGAGGGCCTGGGGATCGGATTCCGTGAAAACAAAGTCTTTGGGCAGCAGGCCCCGGAACCGCGGCATGACTTCCACCACCGGCTTGCCCGCGAGGGACCGGGAGGTCACGGCGGTGAGGTTGGCGTAAGGGTGCCCGGCGATGAGCCGGACGAGCTCTTCACCGGAGTATCCGGCGGCACCGACGATGCCTACATTGACTGGTTTCATAGCGGTGGTGGTCGGTTAAATTGTCAGTGGTCGATGGTCAATTGTCAGTTGTCAGTGTATGGTCATTGATAATTGAAAACTGACCTTTGAACTTTGATATTTGAAAAATCTTCGTAACGGCCTTGGTAAAAACGCAAAAACCCTCCCAGGCAACGGCCACAGAAGGGTTTCGAAAGTGAAGTAAACCTTCGCGGGTTGCGTTAGCGCTTGGAGAACTGGAAACGCTTGCGAGCGCCGGGTTGACCGGACTTCTTACGTTCCTTCATGCGCGGGTCACGGGTGATGAGACCAGCCTTCTTGAGGACGGGGCGAAGCTCGGGATTGAACTTCTGGAGCGCGCGAGCGATGCCGTGCGCCATCGCGCCGGTTTGACCGGTCGGGCCGCCACCTTCAACACGGATGACTACATCGAAGTCTGCCTTGGTCTCGGTGAGGACGAGCGGACGGACAACACCACGCTGCATCATCTCGGAGTAGCAGTAGTCTTCGAACTCACGACCGTTGATGGTGATCTTGCCACTGCCGCCCTGGATCAGGCGAATGCGGGCAGAGGAGGTCTTGCGACGGCCAACGGCGGTAAAAACTGTTTGAGTCTCGGTCATGGTAGGTAACTAACTAAATTACTTGCTGAGCGGTTGTGGGTTTTGTGCTTGGTGCGGGTGCTCTGCGCCTGCATATACCTTCAGCTTGCTCATCATGTGGCGAGCCAGCTTGTTGCGGGGGAGCATGCCCTTGACGGCGTTTTCAATGAGGAACGCCGGCTTCTTGGCGCGGAAGTGCGCGACATTGCGGCGGTATTCATTACCGACCCAGCCAGTGTGGAACATGTATTGTTTGTCCTCTTCCTTCTTGCCGGTCAGGACTACTTTCTCGGCGTTGATGACCACGACGAAATCGCCTGCATCGACATGCGGCGTGTAGGTGGGCTTATGACGGCCGCGGATGATATTGGCGATCTCTACGGCGAGGCGGCCCAGGACTTTGCCCTCGGCGTCTACGAGCACCCACTTCTTGTCGGCGTCTGGTTTTGCTAAAGTTGTCTTCATCGAAAATAGGGAAAAGCGGAGAAAGTAGGCTAACGGACGTCTCTGTCAACCCCTTTTCTGGCCGAATTTGGATTAATTTCACTATCCGTGTGGCAGGTCGCCGTAGCCCAGTTGAACACTGCGCCGATTACGGAAGCGCGACAGCAGAGGGTATTTGTGGCCCGCTGACCAGCATATTCTGCTAATAAGCGCCGGTTATTGGACTTTACTGGATTCTGGGCGCCTTTGCGTGCGTATATATAATAGATTAGCGCACTTCGAGTAACCTCCCATGAGGCGAGATTGCGCAGCCATTAGAAAGAATAGTCGGCGCTGATGCTGAGCCAGACGTTGTTTTCGCGGCCGGCAATGTTGTTGGCAGCGCCGTCGTTATTGGTTGCGAAGTTGGGGCCTGCTTTGACTTCGAGCTGCTGATCCAGGAATCGGTAGCCGACGGCGGCTGAGCCCATTGCCCACGCCCAGTCGTTTTTCGAGCCGTAGGCAGTGTCGCCCTGATGGGCGTAGCCGAGATTGGCGGTCAGCTCAAAGAAGACGTTCGGGTCGCCGAAGATGGGTTCCAGTGAAAATTGCTGGTCGAGCAGGAAGTAGAACTCACTGCGCTCCATCTCGAAGATGTATTGATAGAGAAGGGTCGGGCTGGCAGGGAGGGAGTCGACTTCGACCGCGCCAGCGATGCCCCATATTGCCCCTGGAATCGCGTTCGCGCGTGGGTAATATTGGAGGACGCCGCCAATGCTCACGTCGACATCCTCCGTGATGGGCTTGGAGTAGTTGAGCGTGAAATCGATTTCCGGCACGTCGACGGCGTTGTCGGACGGGTCGAGTGGCTGGTTCCACCACACGCTGAAGCTCGCTCCTTGGTGGGCGATGACGCCGATGGTCTGCATGACGTCGTAGCCGGCCTGGCGTCCGCGCAGCATGTATTGCGACTCGTAGCTGGTTCCGATGGTGTAGTCCCAGTGGGATTTTGCCACTTGCTTGGCGTTGAGGCTGGGCAGGGTGGAGGTCTCACCTATGCTCACGGAGTCATCGAGGATCGAGGCATTGAGATCGTCATTGCTGGGCTCGGGAAAGGGCAGGTCGTTAAAGGTATGTTCGGTCTGAGCGCAGAGTGATGAATTTATTAATAATAGAAGGAAAGCGCGACGCATGTTGGGTGTCTATCAGGTCGCATGCCAAAAGTCATGTGCTCATTGCGGTGAATGCCTGATCGGCAAGGTTGCTCGAAGAAAGTGTAAAAGAAAACGAGGGGCGGAGCGAGCGTTGACGTTTATGTCAGAGGATAATATTTTTCAAGTCCGTTTGTGTCTGCTGTGTTATGTCCTCCTCTTGTTTTCTTGGTCGCATTTTGCTGGCTGGTGGCTTGGTCGCCGGTATGGTCCACGCGAATCCGCCGCCAGCTGAGTGGCAGATCATTACGCCTGATGGAGCGGGCGTGGTAACGGGCGGTGCGTATTTCCCGCTACAAAACGCCTTTGACGGCGCACCGACTTGGGATGGCGCCGCGGCAGAGGTAGGCGGCACGGCGGGCGCTAACAATGCGCCGGCCTACAGTGATCGCTATGGCTACATTGATTTTGGCGCTGACTACGAACAAGTGCACATCATGGAGACGTGGACGCTTTATCGGACGTATTCCGGCGGCAGTCATCCGGGCTACGTCGAGATGTGGTGGGACGACGACATCGATGCGGTCAATGACGACGGCATGGCCGAAGATCGCCTGAATTTCAACAACGGTCAGGGCGTGCCGCATGTCGGCTCGGAAATCTGGTTTCGCGATAAGCGCATCAGTGAGCTGGGTGGCGTGATTCCGCAGAGGCGTTACTTGATCCTGAAGTCGTCGTCGACTTATGCTGACCGTGCGCGGGAATACGCCATTGTTGGCTTCATCTACGATGGGCTTGTGCCGCCGGAGTATGCGGACCTGCCGCAGCTCGCTCTGAGTAATGACGAACTCGAAGAGAATGGTCCATGGCAGCAATTGGTCGGCACGCTGACGCAGTCTGGGGGCGCCGATGGCGAGACTTACACTGTGGAGTTCGACAACTCCAGAGGCGACAATCAATACTTCCGTCTGGAGGGAATGGAGCTCTGGGCCACGCGCTCGTTCGACTTCGAGGCGCAGGCGGGTTACAACCTGGACTTCGATGTGGTCGCTAGCGGCGGCGAGGTGACGGAGATTCAGCTCGAAGTGCGCATCTTGGATCGCACTGGAAAGTGGGACACCAACGGCTATGCGGACGCCGAAGTTGCGGCGGCGTATCCCGAGGTGAACGAAGGCGATTTCATCATTTGGAGCGCCACGGATTCGAGCGGACCGCACATCTATTATAATAGCGGCATTGAATTAACCCCACCGAACAAGCTGCTGATCAAGGCTGGCATCTATAAAAAGATCAGCATCGACCTAGTGGACGTTAATGGTACCGACGCGGACAACCGCGTAACGATCACGAACTTTCTGGGGCAGGTCTATGCGAATCAAATCGGGCTGCGGAATGGGCAGTTCTGGCGATTGACCGGGCAATACGATGCGGTCAGCGGCTTGGGCCACGAAGATTTTCCCGGCTGCGACACGGATGTCAGCACGGTTGATTTCGGGTTTTCGCATCAGCGCTTTGGAATCTGGGTTTCGAACGAATGGGTCAACGAGAGCGATAGCTGTGTTTATGTCAATGGGGAGGCCTACGGCTGGGAGATCGACCACATCGAGGTGTCGGATGGTGGATTCGCGGGCATGCTGCTGAAGCAGGACAGCGGCTCGTTCGACATGAATGAAGTTTACCTGCATCATTTGTATATCCACGACACCGGCTCAGAGGGTATCTATCTCGGCTCCACCCAGGCTGACCCGCAGCATATGTTTCACGATCTAACGATCGAAAATTGCCTCATCGTGCGGACGGGCACCGAGGCGCTGCAAGTTGGGCAGCTTGGCGCGAATTGCCTGATTCGCAACAACGTGCTCTGGGGCGCGTTGGACTGGATGTCGCCGTTTCAGCGCTACCAGGACAACACCACTCAGGTCGGCACGCGACAGGGCGGGGTGACGTTTCGCGGGAACGTCCTCTTGGCCGCGGCGGGTAATTTCTACAACGTGTCGAACGCCGCGCGCTCGGACATCACGCCGAATGGCGATCCCTTCGTGTTCGAAAACAACGTGCACTGGGCCAGCCGCAGTGGGAGCGGCGGTTATCAGTTTGCCAGCACAGATGGCGTGACGCCGTGGATCTGGCGCAACAATTTCTTTGGCGGCTTCGACTACCAATACGACCTCGTTTTTACCTCGTCGTGGGACACGGGCAGCATTCACCTGATCCCGACCGCAAGCGTGGATGTGACCGTGGAAAACACCGTTTACGACGCCACGCGCAGTAGCGCTTATCTGCGCTGGGCCAGTGGCACGGCCAACATCATCGCGAGCAACAACGTACAGAAAACCGTGCTGCCGCCGGCGTTTCGCAACCTGCTCGGTCTGGCTGAAGCGCCGGACTACCTGCGCTGGAATCGGTGGTCGGCGACCATTGGCGAGGAGAGTGGCTTTTCGGCTTATCAAACCAACAAAGGCCAGCCGATTACATATTATGTGGGCGACATTGTGCAGCATTACCACGGAGGCACGACGCGCTTTTACCGCTGCCTGCAGGAGCACACCGAGCACGAACCGCCGGCGGATGGCGACGCCTATTGGGAGCTCATGATCTGGTCCAACGGCGAGCGCACGCAATATATTCCGCCGGATGACGCGCGGCTCGTGCCGGGTTCGTTTTATGATCAGCTCGGCATCGGTCTGGGCGGGAATCTCGTTTACGATGCTGATGCGGATGGGCTCCCTGCTGCTTGGGAGCGCGAGTATTTGCTCAGTGACGTGCAGTACGCGGGCGATTTTGGCCCCTCGGGCAATCCCGATGGCGATGCGCGCGACAATTGGGATGAGTTTTTGGCGGGCACCGATCCGCTTAAGCCGGACGCCATACCCGCTCTGGGGCTGCTGATTGATGGCAGCGAGTATGCGGCGAATTGGACGCCGCCAGCGGGTCGCGTCTGGAAGCTGCAAACCAGCGATAATCTTTTAGATTGGTACGATGCCTCATCCTTCGAGCAGGGGCTAGCGTTGCCCCAAACAAAAACGGGCCCCATGTCGGGAACCCGTTTGCTGGTGCGCGCGGTGGTCGATGAAGAGACCGCGCTGGACTTGCTGCCTTAGCTGCCCGGCTGTTGCGGGGCGTTTTCCTGAGCGTAGCGGCCGACCGACTTGAACAGCGTGTCGAGGAAGGAGCCAACGGTCAGGATGAGGAGCTGGAGCTCGTCCTTGCTGAAGTGGACCTTTTCACCTTGGCGCAGGACCTTGCGCTGGTCGACGAGGCGCGCTTGGCCGGGCTGGCCTTCGGCGGGCTGGGTCAGGATTTCCACGGTCTTGAGGTCGAAGGCGAGCTCGCCCTGGTCGTCGACGTGAGCCTGCTGAACCATGCCGCCGTGTTGCATCATCGCCTGGATGGCAAAGCCTATCGAGATGATGGTGTCTTCGAGTTCGCAGAGGATGCCGTATTCTTCCTCGAGGGTGTTGAACTTGGCGTCGACTTGGGCCTGGGCAAAAGCTTGCTGGGCTTGTTGGACCTGCTGCTGGGACTCAGGCGTCTGGCCGTGATCCTTCTGCGCCTTGATGGCGGCGAGGAACATGTGGAAATTATTCAGACCAGCTACGCAAAGGTTGATCATGTCGCCGCAGACGTTGCGCATCATGATGTCGGCGGCAAAGGCCTGCATCTGCTCGAAGTTTTGGTGCGCCGGCGGAACGGGCAGCATCTTTGTCGCTTGCGAGCGCGCGTTGTAGGCTTCTTCGGTGACGCATTCCTGGGCAGCGAGGTTGAAGGCAAGCATGTCGTAATGACGCTGCAAACCGCCCATTAGCTGCTGGGCCATCTGTTGGAGATTGATTTGGCGGGGTTGACCGCCCGGTTGGTTGGGTTGCTCGGGATTCATGAGAAAAAACCTGACTATCACCTTCGGCCGTCTGGCGGGCAAGGTTTTCTTCATCTTTGCGTAGATAACAATTTGGCGCCGTAGCCTGATAGTTTTCAATTGGGCATGAGTATGCCTTATGGGCCTTAGTAGAGTAATTTTCGGAACTTAGGGTTGTTTCAGTGGAGAGTGTGAGGCACTATAAGAGTCTCAACTCATATCTATTGTTCTTCATAATGTCACCCACGCTCGCGAACTCTGAACCGAAGACTAACCACAAGGCCCTCTTGAAGTGGGTCGATAAAATGATCGCTATGTGCCAGCCGGACAGCGTCCACTGGTGCAGCGGCTCCCAGGAGGAGGCGGATCTGCTGTTTGCGGAGATGATCGAGAAGGGCAGCTGCATTAAGCTCAACGAGGAGAAGCGCCCGAACAGCTACCTGTTCCGCTCCGATCCCCGCGACGTGGCGCGTGTGGAGTCCCGCACGTTTATTTGCTCGGTGAATAAAAACGACGCCGGCCCGACCAACAATTGGGAGGAGCCGCGCAAGATGCGCCGTAAGATGAAGAGCTTGTTCGACGGCTGCATGAAGGGGCGCACGATGTACGTGATCCCGTTCAGCATGGGCCCGATTGGCGGCCCGATTTCGCAGATCGGCGTGCAGGTTTCGGACTCGCCTTACGTGGTGGTCAACATGCGCATCATGGCGCGTGTCGGCGACGCGGCGCTCGAAGTGCTCGGCAAGGATGGCATGTTTGTGCCGTGTCTGCACTCAGTGGGCATGCCGCTGGAGCCTGGCCAGAAGGACGTTGCCTGGCCCTGCGATCCGGACAACACCCACATCGTTCATTTCCCGGAAGAGCGCACCATTGTTTCCTATGGCTCTGGCTACGGCGGCAACGCCTTGCTCGGCAAGAAGTGCTTTGCGCTCCGCATTGCGTCCACCATGGCGCGCGACGAAGGTTGGCTCGCCGAGCACATGCTGATCCTTGGCGTTGAGGAGCCCAACGGCAAGAAGACCTACGTGACGGCGGCTTTCCCGAGCGCCTGCGGCAAAACGAATTTCGCGATGCTCATCCCGCCGGAAGGCATGAGCGACTACAAGGTGACCTGCGTCGGCGACGACATTGCCTGGCTCAAACCCGGTCCCGATGGCCGCGTGTATGGCATCAACCCGGAGGCCGGCTTCTTTGGCGTGGCGCCCGGCACCTCGGCCGACACCAACCCGAACGCCATTGCCTCCTGCGCCAAGGACACGATCTTTACCAACGTGGCGCTGACCGACGATGGCGACGTCTGGTGGGAGGGCATGACCAAGGAAAAGCCCGCGCACCTGATCGACTGGAAGGGCAAGGACTGGACGCCTAAGTCCGACACGCCCGCCGCGCACCCGAACAGCCGCTTCACTGCGCCCGCCGCCAACTGCCCGGCCATCGACCCAGATTGGGAAAAGCCCGAAGGCGTGCCGATCAAGGCGATCATTTTTGGCGGCCGCCGCATGACGGATATTCCGCTCGTCTTCCAGTCTTTCAACTGGAGCCACGGGGTCTACCTGGGCGCCACGATGGGCAGCGAGCGGACCGCCGCCGCCGAAGGCAAGCAGGGCGAACTCCGCCGCGACCCGATGGCGATGTTGCCGTTCTGCGGTTACCACATGGGCGACTACTTCCGCCACTGGTTTAACTTCCAGAAGGGCCTCGACCAGACCCCGCGCATTTTCCACGTCAACTGGTTCCGCCGCGACGACGATGGCAACTTCCTCTGGCCGGGCTACAGCGACAATATGCGCGTGCTCAAGTGGGTCGTCGACCGCTCCAGCGGCCAAAGCTTCGCCCAGGAAACGCCGCTCGGCTGGATGCCGCATTACGACGACATCGACTGGCGCGGCATGGACTTCAGTGAAGAGCAATTCAAGGAAGCGATGTCCTTCGACCGCCAGCGCACGAAGATGGGTATTCTTCAGCACGAAGAGCTTTTCCTTCAGCTCTCCGACCACCTGCCCAAGGAGCTCATCTTCGAGCGCGAGCTGCTGATCAGTAGACTCTAGGCAACGGACTCACCGGATTGCGGACGATTCCTATGCCAGCTTGGTCTGTCATTAAGTTTTCCGTATGACGTCCTCAAATACCATAGCGAAGACCAAGATTCGTTTGTGGCCTTTCTTTGGGCTTGCGTTTCGGTGGTCGATTGAATCCAGAAACTCCCCGGGTTGAGGGGTTGCCTTGATGTTGAAGTTTGTCATGAGTTGCGTCTTCAACGAGTCCCAAGATGCATCACTTTCATGCAAGATGTAGTTGCGAAGTGCAGCTGCAGCGTCCAAATGCGAGGCGAAACTCTTCGGTATGGTACGGAAAGGATTGTTCGGTTTCCCAACCAGAGTATTCGCGATCTTGATAAGGTCGGCACAAGAGCGAAAATCGAAGTATTTTCGCCCGCCCCGTGTTAAGTAGTCCGCTAGCCCCGCAGGTAATTTAGAGACTCCTCTTACTGAGTTTTCAGCTAAAAAGTGATCGGGGTAGTGATTTAGAGCAGCAACCAAGCGCCGCTCCGCGAATCGCTCCCAAGCGCCATGCATGTCGGTCAGAGTCATGCATGCAAGCCATCGCTGGTAACTAAGGTCATTCAGTTCCTCGTGAATGCTTGCGTAGCGTTGCATTGCTTCATTGACCGTGTCTAATGACCGTTTGCGAACAACTCTTAGATCGATAATGCGTGACATGGCTTAATGGAACGAACGTCTAG
Source organism: Cerasicoccus maritimus (assembly GCA_031296935.1). GTDB lineage: Bacteria > Verrucomicrobiota > Verrucomicrobiia > Opitutales > Cerasicoccaceae > Cerasicoccus > Cerasicoccus maritimus. Next base: position 19,224 of record JAVDPD010000010.1, on the reverse strand, counting down.
TATGTGGCACTGCTGATACTAAGCGCACGCCAAATGGGGGATGAGCTTGGTATTGCGGTGAATCATTCTAGCTCGGGGCAGATACGCTGTGTTTCTATTTTCGCCTGTTCTGCGCAGCTGATCACTGCGATAGGTACCGTAAACGTTATTAGAATAAATAGGATCCAGAACGTGACTGCGGAACCAAATAGATGTCCGCGGCGGGGCTTGAAGAATGCCTCCCATCCTTCGTTATCCGAGAGCTCTGACTCAACTGTTAGTAAATATTTTGAAATCACACCTATGTTCTTATTTATCGCCCAAGCACGTAGTGATCCCGCCAGAGAAAAGAGCACCGGAATGAACCACGCGGCCGATTGTAGATTGCCCAGGTTGTTTGTTGCTAACCAGGCATAAACTCCTCCAGTTCCGGCAACCGCTACTAGTTCGAGCTTCCGAGACTCTTGCGATAAGGAGATAGCCTCGTTTCGTAGCTCTTTCCACTCCGCTTCTTTCAGTCTAAATGTCATAGTTGAGTCTCTTTAGTTTTTCACACCTAGCAGTGTTTTAAGTGGCTAGAACGCTCACTGATAAAAAGAGTGATTATGGGGCGACACAAAAAGTAGCGCTATTATTAGTTGCTATGCAGTGTGGATGAGGCGGTAGCTTGCTTAAGCTGCTGCATCCGAGTGGATGAAATGTTTATGTATATGACATTGAATATGTCAAGTATGTGTTGATAGTGTTTATGTTTGATGTGGCCTAGAGCTGCTGGTGCGCTCGCCATGGGATCAACCAAATCCCACCCCTTGGTTCTGACACAACCCTACCCAGGGTTTAGGGGCGAACAAGCACTTGGTTGTGAGTAAACCCTTACTAGGCTTTGGTCGAAGCGTCGGCGACGCTCCCAGGAAGTGTCGGCGACACTTCGAGCTACAGTCGGCGACGCTTGGTCGCGCAGTCGGCGATACTTAGCCAGCTTTGGGGGCTTCTGGCGGGCCGACTTTTCATGCTGAAAGTATGCCTTTTAGGTTCGCCTTTGGCGAACCTAAAAGGCAGAGGAAAAAGGAAAAAGATTAAAGGAAAAAGGGAGACGGCAGGGGGGCGGTTTGACTGCTGGAGGGCTACGCTCCGTCGTAGCCGCCTGTGTCGGCCGTAGCACAGGAGTCCCGCCTGTGCTTCAATCTCTCATTTTGTAAACGTGTTTGAATCCTTGGTTCGGGCACAGGCGGGACACCTGTGCTACTGATTGCGAGCACTCCCGCGCTGCGGCGACGACATAGCGTCGCCCTCCAACTCAGGTGGCTGTTCCTGCCTTAGGCATTGTCAATTCCTCGCCGAGGATCTGGTAATTCCTGCCCGAGGAACTGGTAATTCCTAACCGAGGATCTGACGATTCCTAACCGAGGAACTGGCTGTGAGCTGGCGATGGCAATGATTTCCCCGTGCTGGCTGGTTCTTTGAATGATGCAGCGACGCTGCTAAGGCATGACACCGCCGCTGCTAAGGTTTAGCACAGGCAGTGCTAAGTAATGACACAGGCTGTGCTATGGCTTAGCATCGTCGGTGTTTAGGGGTCGGCTTGGAGCTCGGGGTAGGCTTCGACGATGTCTAGGTTGGCTTCGCTGAAGGGGATCCAGGTGTCGCCGTCGCATTGTGGGTCCATAGAGCGGGCTATGTTCAGGCTGCTTTGGAGTTTCTTCAGGGCGGTGTCGAAGCGGCTCTTGGTAGTGTTGAATTCGGCAACGGCGTGTTTGCGCAGCGCGGTGGTGGTCCATGGTTCGATGCGCACGCATTCGTAGATTTGCTGGCAGAGCAGGGGGAGCTCGCTGACCGGCTTGAATGCCTGCGGGTAATGCGTGGTGCGCAGGTATTCGCGCTCCATGAGGACGGCGTCGCCGTTGGGCAGTTTGCCGTAGAATATCTCGTCGGGAAAGGTTTCCGGGATGCGCGTTTTCCAATCCCAAACCGCGCTGACTCGCGGGCTCCAACCGCCTGTCTTGGGTTTGTCGGCGGAGAGGTCGGTATTGTCCCACAACGAAGGATGCGGCGACCCCTTGCTGCCAAACACCGTGACCACCTTATGCTTGAGCACAAACTCGGTCGCTTCTTCGAAGGTTTTCATTCAGCTAACTCCCAACTATAGTTTTCGAAGAAATAGGGCGTGTAAGGATGGTAAGCGAACAGTGACAGGTCGACCTCATTGACCTTTGTTATGGGTGGTTTTTGAGCTAGCGGCTCTTTTTGTCTGAGGAAACCGGTTAGCAGGATTTTCTTTCCTCTATATTCTTTGGGCCAAGCAGCGAGTTGGGAAAGTTCTGCAAGAGCTAAGACTTCAATTTCTTTTTCCGTTCCAAGGATGATTTCCCCATCGGCATCCGAGCGATATTCACGGAAGATTATTTTCTCGATGACGATTTGGCTATTAACTGATTTGAAGTTACACGCCTCGCCATATGCTGTAATAGAAACAGCTCTGTCGGTCATTTCATCTAGTTCTCTGCTCTCCGACGCCTTCTTGATTTTATCAATAGATGTCTCGTCCGCACTAAGATTGGGGATGCAGAGGAGAAGTATTGATGCGAAAGCTATGAATCTCTTCACGAGAGTATTCTTCGAGCAGTTCAAAATGTCAGCTTGGTAGCGGTATCAGGCTATAATTATTACGCATCATATAGCGATGGGGGCTTTGATGCCTTTGTGCGGGTCGTAGCCGATGAGCTCGATGTCGTCGAAGTCGAAGTCTTCGAGCTTGGTGATGGCCGGGTTGAGCTTTACCTGGGGGAGGGGGCGCGTGTCGCGGGCGAGTTGCTTTTCCACTTGCTCGAAGTGGTTCTTATAAATGTGGAGGTCGCCGAAGGTGTGGATGAACTCCTTGGGTTTCAGGCCGGTTATTTGGGCGACCATGCAGGTGAGCAGGGCGTAGGAGGCGATGTTGAACGGGACGCCGAGGAAGAGGTCGGCGCTGCGCTGGTAGAGCTGGCAGCTGAGGCCGCCGTCTTCGGAGACGTAAAACTGGAACAGGGCGTGGCAGGGCGGGAGCGCCATTTTGCCTTCGCGGGCGTTGTCCTGCGGGGGGCGTGATTCGTCGGGCAGGTCGGCGGGGTTCCAGGCGCTGACAATGTGGCGGCGGGACTGCGGCTTTTTGCGAAGGCCTTCGACGAGCTCATCGAGCTGGTTGATGCGGCGTCCGTCGGCGGTTTGCCAATCGGTCCACTGCGCGCCGTAGACACGGCCGAGGCTACCGGTTTCGTCGGCCCACTCATCCCAGATGGAGACGCCGCGCTCCTGGAGCCACTTGACGTTGGTCTCGCCGCGGAGGAACCATAGCAGCTCGTATACGACGGACTTCCAGTGCACGCGCTTGGTGGTGACCATGGGGAAATCTGGCGAGAGCGAATACCGGGCCTGCGCGCCGAAAACTGATCGCGTGCCAACGCCGGTGCGGTCGCCGCGGTCTTCGCCGTTTTCCATTACGTGACGGAGCAGGTCCAAGTAGGTCTTCATGCGCTGCGACTATTTCGGGGCAGGGGCGGGGAGTCAAGTTTGGCGAAGGGGAAGGGGAGATTTGAAAAAGTTGTCTATCTGCGATGGCCTGAAAAAACAGTTTTATGTCGGGCGGCGATGTGATACCTTAATTGCGTTGATGTTTTTAACCCGCGCCAGTTTATCCCTTGTCATCTTGAGTGCAGCCATGCTGTCGCTGGACGCCGCACCGCGTCGCTTGTCTGACTTGGGCGGTTCGAACAACCTGACCGACAAGAAGTTCGATGCGGGCAACTCCAGCTCGCCACGCGGGGATGAGATGTTTGGCGCGGACAAGGACAAGATCCAGTTCAAGCAGTGGCACCAGTCTTTCTCGTCCATTGGTGACAAGAAGGCGAATTCCTTGCAGACGCGCGGAGGGCAGGAATTTGCGACCTCGCAGCTGAATTACGACAAGATCGGCCGCGAGGAAGCGCAGATTTCACTGGAGTCCGACGAGCGGAAGATGGCCAATGTGCAAAATTGGAACCGCTTGCGCGACAACGTGATGTCGCACAAATTTAGCGGCACGGAACTGAATACGCCGGGCGCGCAGCACTTTTCGGAAATGGTGGACGAGGTCTCCCTGCGGGATATTAACCGCTACCAGTTCTGGCAGAATAAGACCGATGCTGGCATCCCTGTGCAAACGGCGGGCAGCGACTCTGGTCCGCAAATGAGCGCTGAGCAGCGCCGGGTGATGGCGCGGATCAAGGGCGAGGACGCCGAAGTCGCCACCTACCAAGAGCCAACCCCGGGTGAATCGGCGAAGACTACGGGTAAGGATTCCGAGCGCGGCTTCTTTGACCGACTCTTTGATTGGTAGGGCTTGCCCCGTGACGCCAAGCGTCTTTGGATGGCGTTGATGGCTGACCGGACACCCGCTACTGACCTGCCGCCCCACGTAACGTTTCCAGCGCATTGGGAGCATGTCGCCACGCATCGGGTGGGGCGATTTATAACGCGCGTTATTCACCGATTGCCCGATGGCGGGCTGCATGTGTGGACTTCCCGGCGACACCGCAAACGCCGTGGCGCGGTGATTCAAGACTCGGCTGGCGCGTTGTCGCAAGTGGCCTCGCATGAGCACGTGGGGCAGGTCAATGCGGCGTCGAAATCCGTGCGCCAGCATTTTCGGTTGTGGGGTTGGCGCGTTGAAAGCCTTTCCTGGTGGATTGGGCTGATCTTTATTATCGGCTCGATCTGCTTCGTAGTGGGCACGGTGCCCACGGCTTACCCCGGCGTGCTGGATTGGTTTGGGCTGCAGCCTTATAATTACGCATTGGTGTGCTTCATTGGCTCGGTGTGGTTCACGATCGGCAGTTATCTATTATTACTAGAAGCGCTGAACACGGACTTCGATGCGACCGTGCAACTGAAGGCGCATGAGCTGGAGCGCTACGTGGAGCACAAGCCGCAGGATCAACGCACGCGGCGCATACGCTGGATGGGCTTTGCGGGCAATCGCTTGGACTACTGGATTGCGACCGTGCAATTGATCGGCGCGATTACGTTTAACATCAATTGCGGCATGGGCCTGGTCGAGGGGATGAATTGGGTCATCGCGGACATCCTCGTCTGGACCCCGAGCACGGTCGCCTCGTGCTTTTTCGTGACGGCCAGTTATCTGGGCCTTGTGGAGGTGTCGCACCGCAAATGGGCATGGCTCTGGTGGGATGTCTCCTGGTGGATTAACTTTTTTAGCCTATTGGGCTCCTTTGGTTTCCTGATCTCCAGTGTGGTCGGTTATTTCGGCCAAGGCCCCCTCCAAATGCCCCAATGGCTGGGCAATTATTTCGCCCTGATGATGGGGTCTTGGTTTTTTCTTTTTGGAACTTACCTGATGGTGCCCGAGCTGGTTTCCGAAGATTGCGATTAGCAGACATGTTAGGCTGTGTGGCTCTGATGCACTGAATCCCTTTGTTGGTCAGGGGTTTGGCGCTTATAGCTTTTTTATAACTTACGAGAATGGCTAATATGTGATCCAATGATCCCTTATGAATGACCACTACTGGAGGAAAGTGACGATTTGCACTCATTTTGGGGTTGATTAGAAAAACGAATCAGCCTTCACTGCTCTCTTTCTTGCTCATGGCTGACTCGAATACGCACAGGAAATCCTTTCTACAGGCTCTTGCCGCTATTGCGGCTGGTCTGTTTCTATTGCCCCGGACATCGGGCGCAGCCCCCACGCGTGACACTGCGTCGGCTGAACCCGAACGCGCGCGCTTCCCCGTGGAAGCACGCAAAGCCCCTCGTGCAGTGGAGCGTGTCAGTAGCTAGAGCGCGCTCTTTCTAGACTGAGATTTCGGTTCAAACAATGGCCAATATTTTCCCAAAGTGGAGTAACACAGCGCCGATCCAAATAGTGATTTGCTTGTGTCTGGCAGTCGGCACCGTCGTGGCCGGCGTCACCTATTACGCAACGCCCAAGTATTTGCGCGTCGGCTATCAGCCGATACAGCCAGTCTCCTTCGAGCACTCGCTGCACGTAGATCAACTTGGGTTGGATTGTCGTTACTGTCATACCTTTGTGGACCGCTCGGAGCACTCAAATGTTCCCGCCGCTTCCACTTGTATGAATTGCCACAGTCTGATCAAGACGGACAGCCCGAAGCTCGCGCCGATCCGCAACAGCTACGAATCAGGCGAGCCGGTGCCGTGGGTAAAGATCCACCGCACCCCGGACTACGTTTACTTTAATCACTCGGTTCACATTAACCGTGGTGTTTCCTGCGTGCACTGTCACGGGCAGGTCAACGAAATGGAAGAGGTTTACCACGCTAAGCCGCTCTCCATGGCCTTCTGCCTTGAGTGTCACCGCAATCCTGAAAACTTCATTCGCCCGGTCGATGAAGTCACCAACCTCACTTTCAGCTACGATAGCCGCGAGGAGCAGATCGAGCAGGGCACGAAGTTCGTGCACGATTGGAAAGTTAACCCGCCACAGAGCTGTTCCGGTTGCCACCGATGAAGCGTAAATTCCACCATCCCGAGCCCACAGAACGCGAGCTGGCCGCACCAAAATACTGGCGCAGCCCGGGTGAGCTGGCGAAAACGCCCGAGTTCCAGGAATGGCTGGAACGCGAGTTCCCCGAAGGCGCGACTGAAGCCAACGAAACCGACCGCCGCAGCTTCCTGAAGCTGATGGGCGCCTCCGCTGGCTTGGCTGGCATTGGCTTGGCCGGTTGCCGCATGCCCACGCGTCACATCCTGCCGTATTCCAAGCAGCCCGAGCTGATGGTCCCCGGCGTGCCGATGTATTACGCGTCGTCCTATCCGGGCTCTGCTGAAAACATTCCGCTGGTTGTTGAAACCAATGACGCCCGCCCGACCAAGATCGAAGGTAACCCTTCTGATCCCGGCTACGGTGGCGCGACTGATTCTTTCGCTCAGGCCTCCGTGCTTGATCTTTATGATCCGGACCGCCTGCAGAAGTCTTTTGCCAAGGGCGGCAAGAACATCGATCAAGCGCAAGTTCGCTCGATGCTCGCTGGCCTGAACAAGACTTACTCGGCCAACAAGGGTAAGGGCCTCGCGATTCTCGCACGCCCGTCGACTTCCGACACCCGCCGCCGTCTGGTTGCTTCTTTAAAGAAGCAGTTCCCCGAAGCCGTTTGGGCGGAATACGAGCCGGTTGATACGTCTGCGCCGATCCGCGCCATGGCCAAGGTCATGGGCAAGCCCGCGCGTCCGTTCTACCAGCTCGACAAGGCCAAGCGCATCCTCGCGCTGGACAGCGATTTCCTCGCCACCGAGCCCGGCCAAATCCACTACAGCAAGGGCTTTGGTAAGAGCCGCGCCGTTAAGGATTCCTCCGAGGCCGAGAAGATGAACCGCCTTTACGCGGTTGAGTCCAATTTCTCGCTGACCGGCGGTATGGCGGACCACCGCCTCCGCGCCTCGACCGCGCACATCCCGGCTTTTACCGCCGCGATTGCCGCAGAGTTGATGTCGCAAGCTGGCGGCAGCAGTGAAATCGTCGCCAAGCTCAAGGAACAAGCCAAGGGCATTTCCGGCAACGAGCAGTGGATCAAGGAATGCGTTAAGGACCTCGTTAAACACGAGGGCGAGTCGCTGATTGTCGCCGGTCCGCATCTGCCGGAAGAAGTGCACGTGCTCGTTTACGCGATGAACGGCATGCTCGCCGCCGATGGTCACACCATCAAATACATCGAGCAACCGGCACTCGTCGAAGCAGGTATTGCTGACGTCGTAACCGGCCTGAACGACAAGTCCATCGAGACCCTCGTGGTGCTCGGCGGCAACCCAGTTTACGACGCGCCGGCCGACCTGAAGTTCGGCGAAGCGCTGAAGAACGCCAAGGAAGTCATCCGCCACGGCTACTACGACGACGAAACGTCGGAAGCCGCTGCGGTCACGATTGCCGCCAACCACTACCTCGAAAGCTGGGGTGACGGTCGCGCGATCTGTGGCGACTACTTGCCGGTTCAGCCGATGATCCTTCCGCTGTTCGAAGGCTACTCGGAAATCGAAGTCATCGCGCTCATGCAGGGCATCGACCCGGCAGGCGAGGGGTATGACCTCGTGAAGGAAACTTTCGGTAAGGTTACCGGTAAGACCGACTCGGTCACTTTCGAAAAGTGGCTCGCTGAAGGTGTCTGGCTCGATGCTCGCTACGCCAGCGTTGAGGGCGGAACCGACGCCGCAGTTAAAGCCGGTATGCTCGTTTCTAAGTATTCGATCAAACCTGCACCAGTCACCGCAGAGGCCGTTGAGATCCGCATCATCCCGAGCACCCACGCCTTCGATGGCAGCTTCAACAACAATGGTTGGTTGATGGAGTGCCCGGATCCGATGACCAAGCTCACTTGGGACAACGCGATCCTCATCAGCCCGAAGCTCGCGAAGAAGCACGGCATCATGCCGCAGCAAACTTTGCTCAGCGATCCGCCTGAATTGCTTTCCAAGCAGGCCATCAAGCCGAACGCCAACGATTTCAAGATCGGTAAGGAGCAAGCCCGCATCGGCACGCTCGAAGTCAACGGCCAGAAGGTCACCGGTCCGATCCACGTGCTGCCCGGCCTCGCCGACAACACCGTGGTGGTTTCTCTCGGCTTTGGTCGCAAGAAGACTGGCCGCATCGGCACCGACGTCTTCGCACCGAATGTTGGCAAGGGCATTGGCTTTGACGCTTACCCGCTGACCACTGCCGCCTCGATGGGCTTGACCACGGGCGCCAAGATCAGCATCACCAACAACCGTTACCAGCTTGCGAACACGCAGGAGCACTGGTCGATGGAAGGCCGCGCGATCATCCGCGAAGCCAACAACACGGAATACCAGGAAGATCCGGAATTTGTTAATAAGCTCGGCATGGAATCGCACTCGCCGCCCGTTTACGGCACGGCGCGCAAGGATTCCATCGCAGAGAAGGCACTCGAAATCCCCCGTGGTGGCTCGATGTATAAGACGCCGGCTTTTGACAAGCCCGCGCCGAACGTCGATGTCTGGAAGGGCGCCGAAGATCAGTTCAAGCCACCGCAGCAGTGGGGCATGAACATCGACCTCAACACTTGCACGGCTTGTAACGCTTGCGTCATTGCCTGCCAATCGGAGAACAATATTCCGATCGTCGGTAAGGACCAGGTTCTCCGCGGCCGCGAAATGCACTGGATCCGTTTGGACCGCTACTTCGCAACCGACCCGAGCCTGCCGAACACCGAGTTGCCGGAAGACCCGCAGGTCAACTTCATGAGCATGGCTTGCCAGCATTGTGAATTGGCGCCTTGCGAATCCGTTTGCCCGGTTAATGCGACCGTCCATGACGAGCAGGGCCTCAACACGATGGCCTACAACCGTTGCGTCGGCACCCGTTACTGCGCGAACAACTGCCCGTATAAGGTCCGCCGCTTCAACTTCTTTGATTACAACAAGCGCGAACGCGACAGCTTCTACGCTGGCCCGCTCGGTCCGAACAAGTATAAGACCGAAGCCAGCCAGCTGACGCGCATGCAGAAGAACCCGAACGTCACCGTCCGCATGCGCGGCGTGATGGAAAAGTGCACTTACTGCGTCCAGCGCATCGAATCGGCGAAGATCAACCAGCTCAACAAGGCCAAGGATTCCTCCAACACACACGTGCCGGATGGAACAATCAAGGTGGCCTGTCAGCAGGTTTGCCCGACCGACGCGATTACTTTTGGCGACATCAGCGACCCGAACAGCGCCGTTTCGAAGGCGAAGGAGTCAGACCGCGACTACTCGGTCCTCGGCTACCTGAACATTCGTCCGCGCACCACGTATCTGGCCAAGCTGCGTAATCCGAATCCGAAAATGCCGAAGGCTGGCAAGCCGCTTTCGCGTCAGGAATACGATTTCAAGACTGGTCACGGCGATCACGGAGATCATGGCTCACATGATTCCCACGCCGCCGATGGTCATGACAGCCACGCTCCCGCTGCCACTGGCCACGACGATCATGGGCACGAAGATCACGCTCACTAATTTTTAAACCTGCAACCTTTACATACTGACCAAACCATGTCCGATTCCACCGCAGAATTGACCCTCAGTCCCGAGGCCGCGCGCCAGCGCGACGAGGTGCTGTCGAAGGTCAAGCCGGTCGAAGTGCCACGCCCCGAGCTGGTCACCGGCGATCGCGACTTCCATTGGGTCACCGAGAAGATTTGCGGCATTCCCGAGTCCAAGACCCCACGCTGGTGGTGGATCATGTTCGTGATTGCAGCAATGATGGCGACCTTCACCCTGTTCGGCTTGAGCTGGCTTGTATCCTCCGGCGTTGGTGTCTGGGGCTTGGCCAACCCGGTTAACTGGGGGTGGGCGATCGTTAACTTCGTGTTCTGGATTGGTATCGGTCACGCCGGTACGCTGATTTCCGCTATTCTCTGTTTGCTCCGGCAAAAGTGGCGCACGTCCATTAACCGTGCGGCGGAGGCGATGACCATCTTTGCGGTGGTTTGCGCCGGTCTGTTCCCGCTCTTCCACGTTGGTCGTGTCTGGTTTGCCTGGTGGCTCTTCCCGCTGCCGAACAGCAACTGGATCTGGCCACAGTTCCGCTCTCCGCTGGAATGGGACGTGTTCGCGGTCTCCACTTACGGAACGGTTTCGGTACTCTTCTGGTACATGGGCTTGATCCCTGACCTCGGCACCATGCGTGACCGCGCACTCAAGGGCGGTCGTAAGATCAAGGCATTTGCTTACGGTCTGTTCGCCATGGGGTGGCGCAACAGCAACCGCCACTGGCGGAACTACGAAATGGCCTACCTGCTCTTGGCTGGTCTTTCCACCCCGCTCGTGCTCTCCGTGCACACGATCGTTTCGTTCGACTTCGCGGCTTCGAACCTCCCCGGTTGGCACACCACGATTTTCCCACCTTACTTCGTTGCGGGCGCTATTTTCTCCGGTTTCGGCATGGTGCTGACGCTCATGCTCCCGGTCCGCGCGATCTATGGCCTGCATGACTTGATTACGCAGTACCACATCGACTGCATGTGTAAGATCATCTTGGCGACCGGCTCCATGGTTGGTTACGCATACTCGATGGAGTTCTTCATCGCTTGGTATGGCGCGAACAACTTCGAAGTCTTCGCCTTTGTGAACCGCGCATTCGGTCAATATGCCTGGGCCTACTGGATCATGATCGGCTGTAACGTGATTTCGCCGCAACTCTTCTGGTTCAAGAAGATCCGCGAGAACACTTGGCTGGTTTGGATCATCTGCGGCTTCGTCAACGTCGGTATGTGGTTCGAGCGTTTCGTGATCACCGTCACTTCGCTGGCCAACGACTTCCTGCCTTCGAGCTGGGGTTACTACTCGCCAACGATCATCGACATCTTCACTTTCTTCGGCACGTTCGGTTTGTTCTCCGTTCTCTTCCTCTTGTTCCTGCGCTTCCTGCCAATGATGCCCATGGGCGAAATTAAGGCAGTCATGAAGCAGGGCGACGGTCACGGACACGGCACCGGCACCCAAGGCCAAGGCTACGCGGAAGGAGGCCACCACTAATGAAAATTCAAAATTTAGAATTCAAAATTCAAAAAGTGGCCTCTGCTAAAGGACTGTCTACAATGGTTTCTGCATTTTGCATTTTGCTTTTTGCATTTGAGAATGGAGGCCACCACTAATGAGCACTAAAGCTACATACGGTCTGCTGGCCACGTTCAGCAAGACGCCCGAGTTTTTCACGGCGACCGGTAAGGTCCGCGACGCCGGATTCAAGAAATGGGATACCTTCACACCGTTCCCGGTGCACGGACTTGACGACCAAATGGGCGTCGGCCGCTCGAAGGTGCCGATTTTCACCCTCTGCGGCGGCCTATTTGGCTTCTGCCTGGGGATGCTGATTACTTTCTACATGAACGGCTTTGACTACCCGCTGATTGTCGGCGGTAAGCCATACTGGAGCCCCGTGTTCCCGTTCCCGGTCATGTATGAGCTCACCATTCTCAATGCAGCGTTTGGCACGCTGGGTGGCATGTTCATCATGAACCTGCTTCCCCGCCACAACCACCCGTTGTTTGAATACGAGGACTTCATTAAGTCCGGTGATGATACGTTCTTCATCGTGATCGAAAAAGCGGATCCGCAATTCGATCTCGATAAAACCAAAGCCTTTTTAACTGAAATCGGGGCCGAAGAGGTCCACGTCGTCGAAGCCTAAAATGCGAATATTTCTGGCAGTCTGGTTATTTGTGGTCGTCGCGACGGTCTCCATCCTTGGATTCCGCGGCGAGAAGTTCCGCAAGCCTCCCATCTGGTTGTTCCCTGACATGGACATCCAGGCAAAGTATTTGCCTCAAGGGCAAAATGAATTCTTCGCCGATGAGCGCAATGACCGCCCCATGGTGCCGGGCGCTGTGCTCCGCGGCTACAACTGGGACGTTAAGGAAGTCTTCGACGGCGAATACGAATTCGCGAAGGCCGAAAACCCCAGCGCTTGGACCGGTAAGGACGAGAGTGGTGAGTTTATTAAGGAAATTCCTATAGAAGTCACCTACGACCTTGTTCAGCTTGGCCAAGAGAAATACACGATCTTCTGCCAACCGTGCCACGGCCGGGTAGGGGACGGTAACGGCATTACCAAGAAGTATGGCATGGCCGCTACGCCGACTTACCACGACGATCGCCTCCGCGATATGGCCGATGGCGAAATCTTTAACACCATCACCCATGGCAAAAACACGATGTTTGGCTATGGCATGAAGCTGAATCCCGAAGAGCGCTGGGCCGTTATTTCCTACGTCCGCGCCTTGCAACTGGCTCAAAATGCAACTGTGGAAGATGTTCCTGAGCAACACCGGAAGGAGCTTGGACTATGAGCGCTAACGCTTCAACCGCAACCACTGGCGTCGCCTCTTCCGGCGGCAAGAAAGACTTTTCAACCATCGCGCTGATTGTTGGCGTGATTGGGATCATTGCGACCCTGATTGGCTTGGTCATGGACTTGAGCCACGGTTACGGTCGTGTGGGCCAAAGCTGGCTGATCGGCTTCGGTTTCTGGATGGCCATGCTCATCGGCATGCTCTTCCTGACCCAAATTACTTACCTGTTTGATGCAGGCTGGGCGACCATCATTCGTCGCCAATGGGAAAACGCCTTCGCGGCCTTCCCGTTCATGGCCCTGTTGATCATCCCCGTGGTGGCGCTTCCGTTCTTCGTTGGCGACAACAGCTCTGGCGCGATCTGGAAGTGGATGGACCCGACTTACATGCTTCCGGGCATTCACGGACACACAGTTGAGCACGATGCGCTCTACATTGCCAAGGCTCCGTATTTGAACACGCCGTTCTTCATTGCCCGTTTGATTGCTTACTTCCTGGTGTTCTGTGGCCTCGGCGCACTCCTGCGTAAGCACTCGATTGCCAATGACACCGCTGCGGACCCCAAGCACTACATTGCTTGCCGCAAGATCTCCGCGATCGGCATTTTCCTGACCGCCTTTGCCACGACCTTCATGGCCTTTGACCTTTTCATGAGCTTGAGCTACCACTGGTTCTCAACCATGTTCGGCGTCTGGTTCTTTGCCGCTTCGATGCGCGCAGGTTTGGCTGGCACGGTGTTGCTCTGTAACTTCGCAGCAGTGAAGGGCTGGCTCCAAGGCTTCTATAACAAGAACCACAACTACTTCCTGGGCTGCCTTTGCCTCGCCTTCACGGTGTTCTGGGCCTACATCAGCTTCTCGCAGTATTTCTTGATCTACAACGCGAACATCCCGGAAGAAACTTTCTGGTTCAACATTCGCGAGCTGAACATCGACGGCACCAAGAGCACTTGGTGGTGGGTCTCGATGGGCCTCATCTTCGGCCACTTCCTGATCCCGTTCCTGATTCTGCTCTTCTACAAGACCAAGGTTGTCCGAGCACGTCTCATGGGCATTTGCACCTGGATCCTGCTCTTCACTTTGCTGGACATGTATTGGAACATTCTGCCCAAGCAGAAGAGCGCCGACAACATCCTGGGCTACGACGTTCAGCAGTTCATCCCGAACATCTGGGACTTGGCGGCGATTGTTGGCTTCGGCGGCATCGTTATCTGGGCTACCCTGCGTAGTGCAGCCAAAAACAGCCCGATTCCTCTCCATGATCCGCGCATCAAGGAATCCCTTAACGCTCACCAGTAAACTTTAACGACCATGAGCGACGACCACGATTTACACGGAGCACCCGAAACCAGCCACTCGAACTGGACGCTGTCGGTCATCGGCGCGTTGGGCACCATGCTGCTCTTCGGTTTGCTGATCTTCATTGCCTACTACGTGCCTGCCAGCGACCGCGAGCCCGCAACCGCTGAGCTAGTTGAACAACGCAAAGCGACTTTGGCCGAATTAAAAGCGACTGAAGCGAATGCGGCTACCAGCTACAAAGTGCTCAACAAGGAAACCGGCCAAGTCCAGATTCCAGTTGAGGAAGCCATGAAGCTCGTGGTTCCGCAGTTGAACGAAGCCAACGAGAAATAAACCTGTTTTGCCATTGGCCCACCCAAGTTGTCTAGATGTTTGAATGGAACCTATACCTGATGATTATCGCTGCGTTTGGCGGAGTGTTCTTCGCTTCTGCAGTGTGCGCATTGGTATGGTCAGCCAAACACGGTCAACTCCGCAATTTTGAACAAGGTTCACGCGTGGTCTTCGATGAAGAAGAACCCGAAGGCGTGCACACTGATTACTTTCCCGGCGAAGAGGCTGAGGCAGCACGCAAGCTGCGCGAAGCCGAGAAGCGTTAAACGATGAGCCCACTCCTTTCATTTTTCAGCAATATCGATCCGCAACGGGAGACCCAAGTCTCGCCGAAGGTCGCGTTGAGCGAGGTGGATCAGCAAATGCGCGTGCCGGCGATCATGTTTACCACGTTTGCCATCTGCTGGCTGTTGGTTGGCACCTTCTTTGCGATCGTTGCATCCTTCAAGATGCACAGCCCGAATTTCCTCGCCGACTGGGAATTCCTGACCTTTGGCCGCGCGCGTTCTGCTCACTTAAATGCGATGGCTTACGGCTGGTCGAACAATGCCATCTTTGGTGTCGGCCTGTGGGTGATGGCGCGTCTGTGCAAGGCGCAGATTCGTTTTTCCGGCCTCTTAATCATCGCTGGCATCTTCTGGAATGTCGCCGTGGTGATCGGCATATTTGGCATCCTGACCGGTGGTCTGACCTCGATTGAGTGGTTGGAAATGCCCAAGCAGGTCGCTCCGCTTCTGGCTTTCTCTTACATTTTGATCGGTATGTGGGGCATCCTGATGTTCCGCTACCGCGAGCGCGGCCACGTTTACGTATCCCAGTGGTACATTCTTGGCGCACTTTTCTGGTTCCCCTGGCTCTACGTCGTGGCGCAAACCATGATCTTGTTTGAGCCGGCTCGCGGCACGATTCAAGCGCTGACGAACTGGTGGTTCGCACACAATGTGCTTGGTCTGTGGATGACGCCGATGGGCCTCGCCACGATTTATTACCTGATGCCCAAGGTGCTCGGTCGCCCGATCTACAGCTACTACCTGTCGCTGCTTGGTTTCTGGTCGCTGGCGCTCTTCTACAACTGGGCCGGTGTCCACCACCTGATCGGCGGACCAATCCCAGCTTGGTTGATTTCCTGCGGCATTGTCGCCAGTGTGATGATGGTGATTCCCGTTGTCGTGACCGCGATCAATCACCACATGACGGCGGTGGGCAATGCCCGCGCGGTTTGGTGCAGCCCGACACTCCGCTTTATCGTCTTTGGCGCGATGAGCTACACGCTTGCTAGCTTCTTTGGTTCCTGGATGGCTCTCCGTGATGTCAGCCTGGTAACGCACTTCACTCAATTTACCGTAGGCCACGCTCACCACGGTGTTTACGCTTTCTTTGCGATGACTATGTTTGGCGGCATTTACTTTATGATGCCCCGCTTGCTCGCTCGTGAATGGCCTTCAGCAACGCTGATCAAGGTGCACTTCTGGTTCTCTGGTCTGGGCATCGGCATGATGATCGTTGGCCTCCAGCTTGGTGGTTGGATTCAAGGTCTCAACCTGAACAATCCGGACATTCCGTTTGTCAGCTCGGATCCTGAAACGATGACGGTTATTAAGGCGCTCGTGCCTTGGTTGTTCTCGCGTTCGGTTGCCGGTATGCTCCTGACCATTGGCCACTTCGCGTTTTTTGTTAATTTTGCCTGGATGCTGATCGGCCCGCGCGCCGTTCGCTACAAGGAAGGCCCGACGCTACTCGGTAACACTGAAGGGAAGGGTGCCTAAGCGATGAAAAATCTCCCACTCCTTTTCTTTGGAATCTTCTTCATGCTGGCCTTCTCCTGGTCCGGCTTGATCCTCAGCTCTGTGATTCAGTTTGGCGATTTGAAGCCGATTGCCCTGAATGAAGGCGAAACGCCGATGCCGATTGCGCGCGTTGGTGTGGCCCAGCAGGGTAAAGAAATCTACATCGACCAGGGCTGCCTGTATTGTCACTCGCAGCAGGTGCGTCGTAAAGGCTACGGCGCTGACTGGGAACGTGGCTGGGGCGACCGCCAAACGGTGCCTCGTGACTATATTCTTCAAGATCGCGTGCTCCTCGGCACCAGCCGCACTGGTCCGGATCTGATGACCATTGGTCAGCGCCAGCCCAGCGCCGACTGGCACCACCTCCACCTTTACAATCCGCAGATCACCTCGCCCGGCTCGATCATGCCGCCGTTCCGCTATCTCTACAAGACGCAGAAAATCGGCGATGCGCCTTCCCCGAATGCACTGACCATTCCGGACACGTTCCCGGAAGAACAGCCGCCTGAAGGCTATGAGATCGTACCGACCGAGCGTGCCGACCAGTTGGTTGAATATTTGTTGAGCCTCAAGCTCGACTACGAACTTCCCGAATCCCGCTTTGCCCAATAACTCGATGAGCGACACTCCCAAAGAACGTCTGCCTGGCGACAGCGCCCCTTACGAGGACGACGATATCCATATCGTTCACTCCCAGTTGCTGCGCGAAAAGGACGAGCCGAGCGAAGGCTTTTCGCCGGTGCCGATGCTGCTGCTCTTCCTCTTTGGTGGCCTGGTTTTCTGGGGCGGAGTTTATATCGCGAACTACTCTGGGGATTTTCGCTGGGATATTTATAATCCTGAATGGAAGCCCGGCATGACCGAGAAGGTTGCCGAAAAACCGCCGCTCATGG
This sequence comes from Cerasicoccus maritimus, assembly GCA_031296935.1. Classification (GTDB taxonomy): domain Bacteria; phylum Verrucomicrobiota; class Verrucomicrobiia; order Opitutales; family Cerasicoccaceae; genus Cerasicoccus; species Cerasicoccus maritimus. Next base: position 2,101 of record JAVDPD010000010.1, on the reverse strand, counting down.
TTACTGGTGAACGTCTCTTTAAGAACAATTGCCAAGCCTGCCACCAAGCCAATGGCGCTGGTGTCCCAGGCGCGTTTCCTCCGCTCGCCGGTTCAGCATGGGTTGTGGGCGATGAGGCGCGTATCGTAAAAATACTTCTGCGTGGTCTCACTGGCCCGATTGAGGTTGAGGGCAATTCCTACAATGGTAACATGCCTTCCTATGGTGAGAACGGCGCAGGCTGGAACGATTATCAGATCGCCTCGGTCTCGACCTTCGTCCGCGCATCCTGGGACAATGGAGCTCCCGAAATTACGGAAGAAGCCGTGGCTGCAATTCGCGGTGAAACCGCCGACAAGTCCGGCGCTTGGTCAGGCGAGGAGATTCTCGGCGCACACCCGCTCTAGTGCCCCCGTATTCTAAGAAGTCGTCTAAGAACTCAAGATATCTTCGCCGGAGAAATATCATTTCTTCATCTTGACGAAGTAACTCTCCGGCAAAGTTGAGCAACTTTCCTGATGATCTAACTGCGGTTGCTGAGCATACGAATGGCTTCGGGTTTTTGTTGTTATGCTCGTTGTATTGCTCGTAAGCGTCCGGGCTGCGTCCACCTTTCCTGATTGGCTTTGATCTGTTATACATCTGGGATGGATGTTGAGATCGTTGATAGTGGTTTGAAGCGTGATAGTGTTGGTCGTCGGATTGAGAGCGATGCTGAGCGTGAGCGTTTGCTGGAGGCTTATGATGTGAGCGGGCAGACTCAGAGGGCATTTGCTGAGCAGCATGGGCTTGCTTACAACACCTTAGTTTACTGGCTCAAGTTGCGTCGGCATAAGGAGCAAGCTGCTGGTGCTGGCTCCAAGAGCGTGAGTCTTTTTCATGAGGTATCGCTACCTTCAGTGTCACCATCGTTGTTGGAGGTGTGTTTGCCTGATGGGATGGTATTGCGCGGCGGCGATGCGGAGTCTCTGGCGGCTTTGGCCAAGGCGCTGCGATGCTGACACTGCCGAATCAGCTTCGTGTGTTCGTGGCGGTTGAGCCAGTGGACATGCGCAAGCAGTTTGATGGCTTGTGGGCCGTGGCGCGTGACCACTTGGGTGAAGACCCCAAGGGTGGTTCGTTATTTGCCTTTACCAACAAAAGCCGCAATCGGCTCAAGTTGCTTTACTTTGACGGCAGCGGGGTGTGGGTGTTTGCCAAGCGTATCGAGCAAGGTCGGTTGAGCTGGCCGCTGGGCAGCGATGGGAAGAAGCTGTCGATCAAGCCCGCGGCGCTGACGATGTTGATGAACGGGATTGATCTGAAGGACGGCATGCAGAAGGCCTGGTATGAAACTTAACCCGACTTTGCGATGCAAAGTGAGTTGACATTGATGCGCCCATCATTGGCATGGTTGCATGTCCAGCGCCGAGGCCATCTTGGAGGAGAACCAGCAACTGAAGCTGGAAGTGTCTCTTCTCAAAGAGCAGATTGGCTGGCTCAAGCAGCAGCTCTTTGGCTCGGGCAAAAGCGAACGGCTGGATGCCGCCCAGATGCGTCTTCAGCTCGATGAGCTGGAGCGGCAACTGAAAGACTCTGCATCGCAAAGCATTGCTTACGAGCGTCGCGCTCCGAGGGCGGGCAAGCACGAAACACCCGCCGAGCGCTTCAAGGACCTGCCCGTGGAAGAGACCGTGGTGATCGAACCGGAGGAAGTCCAGGCCGAGCCCGAAGCCTTTGAACAGATCAGCCAGGAAGAAACTTTTGAAGTCGATATCCACCCGCCGAAGCTCTTCAAACGCCGTATCGTGCGCCCCAAGTATCGGCGCAAAGCGGACCGTTCACAGCCACCAGTGGTCGCGCCGGCTCCAGCGCGTGTGATCGACGGCGGCTATGCCTCAGCGGGTTTGCTGGCGTGGATCGTCCTCTCCAAATACGTCCAGCACATGCCGCTGTATCGACAGGAAAAAGCCTCGGCGATGTGGGGCGCGCAACTCTCGCGCAAGACGATGGCCGATTGGGTTGAGGCCGTCGCCGAATGGCTTAAGCCGATTTATAATTACATACGAAGCGACCTGCTGAGCAGCGGTTACATCCAGGCCGATGAGACTCCCGTTCGCTACTGCGACCCCGATCAAAAGAA
>JAVDPD010000009.1 GCA_031296935.1 Cerasicoccus maritimus | reverse complement strand
GTCGTTCTTGCATTAGGACCAGACTGATAATCCATGGTCTATCACACAACTGTCAGATTGCCTCGTAACTACTTCACTTTAATATAGGGATTCAGGCGATTTTAAAGTGGTGGGTCGACTGGGACTTGAACCCAGAACCAATTGCTTAAAAGGCAACTGCTCTACCGATTGAGCTACCGACCCATTGGCCGTGTTTCCGCGATACGGATCCAGCGTAAAGTTGACTAAAAAGGAGCCGATCGAAGCCAAGCGCAAGCACAAATTTGAAACTAACACTACAATGCTCGATCCCTCACTCAACTAGGGTCAGCCTCAGGCTTGGGCTTGAACTTCGCTGCGGTTTTCGTCTGAATGTGAGTTTCACTCATGGTCTTCAATTTAAAGAAAATCCTGCGCGCGCTCCTGCTGTCGACTTCTGATCCGCTGTCTATTCGGGACATTCAAGCGGTTATCACCCGCTACCACCAGCAGGCCTCAGACGACCCAGAAGAGTCGCCAACCAACCCACCGCCCGGATCACGCCCGCCGTTTGAGCCCGAGCAAAGCGAGTTGAACGACATCATGGACCAGGTGCCGGCCCTCCTCACCGCCACACAAATTCGCGATGCCATGGACGCGATTTCCGCCGAGCTAATCGAAAAACGCGAGGTTTACCGCGTCGTTCAAGGCCCCGCGGGCTACCGCATCACCACCGCGCCCGATTACGCAGATTGGGTGCGCCTGCTGCGCAACGAAGCTCGCCCCATGCGCCTTTCACAGGCCGCCATGGAAACGCTCGCCATCGTCGCCTATCGTCAACCCGTTACCCGCGCTGAATTGGAAGCCATCCGTGGCGTCTCGGCCGATGGAGCCATCAATCGCCTCCTCGAGCACGAGCTGGTGGTCGTCACTGGCCGCGCGGACCTACCCGGTCGCCCGATTCAATACGGCAGCACGGACAAATTTCTAGAGTTCATCGGTATTCAATCGATTGAAGAACTCCCTGCCTCGGATGTGCTTTCGCCGAGCCAGATAACGGAGTGGATTCGCCAGGCAACTCAGGGAGAACAGGAAGTCACCGAGCAAGATGTCGGCCTGCCCAGTGAAGAACCACAGCAACAGCTGCCAGTGGATGACGGTGAGTTCGACGCGGAGCCGGAGCCCGCAGTCGCTGAAAGCGAAGCACCAGAGGATCCGGCCATCAATCCATCCGCAGAGGACGAAGCCCCGAAGCTCGCTTAGCACCCTGGCCTTTCCCTTCCCAAGCTAGCATTTGCATCAGGTGCAAATCTAACGGTCCAGCGGGACACTGGAGCCCCCCAGGGGGGGGGAGTAAATAGGCAGACCCTAAACTGTCAGAGAACAAGCAACCCGCCCAATCGCCGGCTTTGGGCGTAGGTCGGGCCATTGCGGTCCGTAGGCCACAATGTGGACGTCGCGCGGGCTTTCGCTTGCTGGCATAGACTGGCCATTGCTGCGGAGTGGAAGCGCGTCGCCGCGCATCGGTCCAGCCAAAGAACTTGGCTGGCCTGGGGGCGTCGTCCACCAACCGGCTGTCACCCGGCAGGCGTCGAATAAGCCCCGTCCAAGAACGCTTTTCCAAGCGCTCCAGCGGTCCACTGACAAAGGGCAGTCGCAAAGCGTCCACGCTGCGCGACTTAACTACGACGCCCCAGCTAAGGCGGCGTTTCAAACTGGCTGAGAGAGTGATTCATGGCGGTATTTGGCTTGGGAAAATGCTGCCACTCGGACAGTTAATACATAAACAAGAAAACACTAAACATTTGCGCCAATTCCGCAACCCAAAAAGTGAACGCGCGAGCATTTTTTTAAGACAAATTTAGCCTGCGCCTCGCAAGTTTGGAGTGCGCCAGCCCACTGGCGCTTTTAGCATTTTTCGAAAACGGAGAAGGTTCAAATCCGCACAGTTCCATCCTAAAGCGCCAGAGGACTGGCGCACTCCATAGCCCAGCAAGCGTGAGCCTGAGGCGTCAAAGCTCCTCATCCACGTTGACAAACCCGTCCAATGATAATACTGGTTATAATTCAATGGACGCGCCTCAATACCGACCGCCAACACCTCCCCGTTGCAAGCGGTGGGAACTGCCGCCATCGGCGCGTTTTCCGACTGGCCGAGAACGGGATCGGCGCACGGAACCGCGCAAAATGAGCTTCTGGAAGACCTTAGCGCAGATTGAATTCACCTTGGAGAGCATCCTTGGCATCACTGCCTATATCGTCGTTTCAATCGCTTTACTCTGCACCCACTGGATATGGGGCTTGGCAATGACGCTCGCTTTCGCGCTTGCCCTACTCGCCTACCGCACCCAAACACGGCGACGTAAGCGTTAGCGAGCCCACCGCCCCTGCCCTTTTTCCTTTAATCTTTGTCCTTTTTCCTATCTCCTCCACCGCATGTCGATCGAAGCACGCCTCACTGAACTTGGTTATGAACTGCCGGCCGCGCCGGCGCCTGCGGGCAGCTACGTGCCCTTCGTCCGCGTGGGCAACATCCTGCACCTCGCCGGTGCCATCTGCCTGCAAAAGGGCGAGATGACGCACACGGGCAAAGTCGGCAAGCTCCGCGACATCAAGTATGGCCAGGACGCCGCCGCCGTGTGCGTGCTCAATTCGCTCGCCGTGGTGAAGTCCGCCGTCGGCAGCCTGGATGCGATCAAGCAAGTGGTGATGGTCAACGGCTTCGTCAACGCCGACGAAGGCTTCACCGACAGTCCGGCCGTGATCAACGGCGCGTCCGACCTGCTGGTCTCGCTCCTGGGCGACAAGGGCAAGCACGCCCGCGCCGCCGTCGCCGTCAGCGGTTTGCCGAAGGACACGACCGTCGAGATCCAGATGATTGTCGAGGTGGAGTAAGAGGCACGCGGCTACTCAATAAAGGTCAAGTCATGAGACATGCTTACATACTTGTGATGTTGGCCTTAGTCTGCACTGGTTGCACCCAAGAATGGGGAAATTTGCCACCTTCCACATACTCTGGAATCGTTTATAATGAAGTAACCGACCAGCCAGTCGAAAATGCCACTGTCACCTTTGAGCGCTCAGCGCTCAAGTTCTCATGGTGGCCGATGGTAAAGAATGAGACTCTGGCAACGACAAAGACAAATTCCAGCGGAGAGTTCTTCGCAACGACCGAAACCGGCTACGCCCAATTCATCCGAGTAAATTCTGACAACGTAAAATATTGGGGAACGCTCGAAGTCGACTCCGACACCGAAGGGCCGCTGGCCATAGCAGTCAGGCCCTCATTCGCAACCAGTGACGTACGGATTTTTAATCGCGAAGAATCTCAAAAGCAATATGCCCTATTAGCTATCGCCACCAAGATCGTTCATTATCATGAAAAAAAGGGCGGCGCTTATCTCAGCTTGGCTGACTATCGCCAAAGAAATGTGATTAGTGAGGAAGATTATGAATTCATCTCAGAGAATTTTGATTTGTTTTCATTTCCTACAGAACCCGGATTTTCTAAAGTCTTTGTCATATGGGGCAATGGTCTGCCCGGAAGCGAGTATTTTGCTATCGACAGCATGACCTCTCCGATTCGCTTTACAACAGTCCCCAAGGACTTCACCTACCCTCCTAAAAAGCCTGAGTGAAACCTTTACAGCGCTGCGGCTTGTCTGGAGACTGCGCCCTACCTCTAGTCAGATGGCATCAAAAAAAGCCCGGCGCTTCCACCGGGCTTTAATTTTAAATTTGCTTACTTCAAACTCTTTCAGCGCGACGCGCTGAAAGCCGTTTAGCGCTCCTCCATCTTGACGTAAGGACGCTGCGTGTGGCCTTGGTAAATCTGGCGCGGGCGGTGGATGCGGGCGCCGCTCTCGGCGAGCTCCTTCCAGTTGGCGATCCAGCCCGGCATGCGACCGATGGCGAAGATAACCGTGATCAACGGCGCGTCCGACTTGCTGGTCTCGCTCCTGGGCGACAAGGGCAAGCACGCCCGCGCCGCCGTCGCCGTCAGCGGTTTGCCGAAGGACACGACCGTCGAGATCCAGATGATCGTCGAGGTGGAGTAAGAGGCAGCCCTACTGAAGGAAGCGTTGGAAATCAGCGTCCTGATCCCAACCATCGTAGTAGTATCGCACCGAAAAATCATCTGCCTTGACCAATGAAGCGATAAGATCAGAGCGAAGTAGTCTAGTTGCCGCCCGGAAACATGCCTGCCGAAACTCTAGTCTCATTTGATCCATAATTGCCTCTTTCTCGTAATACTCATCATCTTCGTAGCCTTTCGAATCCAACTCCACTTCGATGCGCTCAAACATAGCCAAGTGGTATCGGTTATAGTCGATAATTGATTGCTTTAGTCGCGTATCCATTGGATAGAAATCCCAATAGTCGAAAGACCATGGCCACTCATCATGACCATACATTGCAATGATTTCCTCATCAGATTTCTCGCCATGCCATTTCTGGTTTTGATTGCGAAATGACTCAGTCATCATTTCTAAACCACCTATGGTATTCAGACCGAGATTCAAATCCCAATCGGGCCCTTCATAAAAAAGCATTGAGCAAATCTCTTCGTCAGGATGTTTCGCCAAAAATGCGCCTAATTGAGCATCGAGAATATAAAATAAATTTTCTTCGATGATCGTCCAAACAATGTCAGTTGCGAACGTCCAAGACGCAACAGCATCAATCGAATTCAATTCACATTGATTCATCCGATCGCGACGAACCTGCTCTTCGCACTCGACACAATAGTAGGGCCCTGGCGATTTGCTTGAAACCCATGCCAAAGGGGCTGCACACCTTTCGCAGTTGGCTGCCGCCTTTTTACAGCGACCACAAAGCCCATCATTTACACGATGAGTCACTTCAAGAATCATTGCGCCGCATTTTATACAAGGTATTCGATCTGATGCCATATGTCAGTGAAATGTAATAGATTTCATGAGAATGGGAATCATACAAAACGCAAAAAAAGCCCGGCGCTTCCACCGGGCTTTAATTTTTAATTTGCTTACTTTAAACTCTTTCAGCGCGACGCGCTGAAAGCCGTTTAGCGCTCCTCCATCTTGACGTAAGGACGCTGCGTGTGGCCTTGGTAAATCTGGCGCGGGCGGTGGATGCGGGCGCCGCTCTCGGCGAGCTCCTTCCAGTTGGCGATCCAGCCCGGCATGCGGCCGATGGCAAAGATAACCGTGAACATGTCCAGCGGAATGCCGATCGCGCGCAGGATGATGCCGCTGTAGAAGTCGACGTTCGGGTAAAGGTTGCGGCTGACGAAGTAGTCGTCCTCGCGGGCCTTGGTTTCGAGGCGGCGGGCGATGTCGAGCAGCGGGTCATTGATGTTGAGCGCGGCGAGCACCTTTTCAGCCGAGGCGCCGAGGATCTTGGCGCGCGGGTCGTAGTTCTTATAAACACGGTGACCGAAGCCCATGAGACGGGTTTCGCCGGTCTTGGCGCCTTCGATGAACTTGGTGCCGTCGTCGCCGGAGTCGTAGATGTCCTGAAGCATCTTGACCACAGCCATGTTTGCGCCGCCATGCAGCGGGCCCCACAGGGCGCAGACGCCAGCGGACACGGAGGCAAAGAGGTTGGCGCCGCCGGAGGCCACCATGCGAACGGTGGAGGTGGAGCAGTTTTGCTCGTGGTCGGCGTGCAGGAGGAAGATCAGGTCGAGCGCCTTGGTCACGTCGTCGTGGAAGACATAGTCGTGATACGGCTCGGAGAACATCATGTGGAGGAAGTTCGCGCAGTAGCCGATGTTGTGCTTCGGGTAGATGAAGGGCTTGCCGGTCTTCATCCGGTAGGACATCGCGGTGACGGTGCGGACCTTGGCCAGCAGAGTCGCGGCGGCGTCGTCAAAGTTTTCGAGGTCCTTCTCGCGGTCGTTGGTGGCGAGCTCCGGGTAGTAGCTGCCGAGAGAGTTCAGCAGCGCGGAGAGAATCGCCATCGGGTGCGCGGTCGACGGGAAGCCGTTGAAGAGGTTCTTCATCCCCTCGTGAATCGGCGCGCCGCGCAGGATGCGACGGGAGTAGGTGCGAAGCTGCTCAGCGCTGGGCAGCTCGCCGTAAATGGTCAGGTAGGCGGACTCGATGAAGTTCGAGCTCTCGGCCAGCTCTTCGATCGGGTAGCCGCGGTAGCGCAGGATGCCTTTCTCGCCATCGATGAAGGTGATCTTGCTTTGGCAAGAGCCGGTGTTGCCGTAGCCCTCGTCGTAAGTCACATAGCCAGTCTGGGCGCGTAGCTTGCGCGTATCAATCGCGCGCTCGCCCTCGGTGCCTTCGAGAATGGGGAGGGTATAGTTTTCGTTTCCAATGCGAATAGTGGCGGTATCGTCCATAATAGAAATAAGCTGTGCTAACGGGAGCGAACAGAATCCACAAAGTTGCGATAGATTTGCAAGCCTTTGGATTGGCTTTTCTCCGGATGGAACTGCGTAGCGAAGCAATTGCCGCGCCGGACCGCGCTCACAAATCGCTCACCATACTCCGTTTCACCCCAAACCAGGTCGGCGTCGTCCGTCTCCACGCGATAGCTGTGGACGAAATAAAATTGATCGCCGTTTTCGACGCCAGAAACCGATTGATCCGCCGAATCCTTGAATTCAACGGCGTTCCAGCCCATGTGCGGAATTTTATACTCCGGCGGCAACTGGAATTTTTTTACCTTTCCGGAAAAAATTCCCAGCGCGGGCGAGTCGCCTTCTTCGCTGTATTCGAAGAGCGCCTGCATGCCCAAACAGATGCCAAAGTATGGCTTATCCGCATTAATCCATTCACTAATAGTTGTCGCAAAGCCGGTTTGGCGGAGCGCTTCCATGCAATGCGGCATGCCCCCCTGCCCCGGAAAAATGAGCGCAGCGGGGTCCCCGACCTTCTCCGGAGAGTCGGCCAGATAGACGTCCGCGCCCACGTGCTCCCACGCACGCATGACGCTGCGCAGGTTGCCCATGCCGGGGTCGATGATCGCAAGTTTCGGCGCCATAAATTATTGTCCAGAGTTCTGAGTTTTCAGTGCGCCAACGCGCCTGCGGGTAGGGACGGTTGCCCTCAACCGTCCGCTTTCCATTCTGATAAATGTAGGGCTCGCGCTTGCATGATGCCCGACATGACAACGCAGCGGACGGTTGAGGGCAACCGTCCCTACCCGCAGCATCAGAGAATTACTCCCCAGCTTCGTCATTACAAAGCTTCCTTCGTGCTGGGCAAGCGGTCGCCCAAGCGCGGATCGATCTGCGTCGCGACATCGATGGCGCGGGCAAAGCATTTAAAGAGCGACTCGGCGATGTGGTGCGGCTCCTCGCCGTATTCGAGCTTCATGTGCAGGTTAGCGCCCACGGCGTTGGTGAACGCCTGGAAGAACTCCTTGACCAGCGCGATGTTGAAGTCGCGGATCATCACATTGCTCGCCTCCACCTTGTAGCGGAAGATCGGGCGGTTGCTGAGGTCGATCGCCACCTGCGCGAGGCACTCGTCCATCGGCAGGATGAAGAACCCGTAGCGTTTCATGCCGCGCTTGTCGCCGACGGCCTGCTTGATCGCTTCGCCGAGCACGATGCCCACGTCTTCCACCGTGTGGTGGTAGTCGATCTCGATGTCGCCCGTGGCCTTGACCTGGAGGTCGAACAAGCCGTGGCGCGCGAACAGGTCGAGCATGTGGTCGAAGAACGGCACGCCCGTGTCAATGGACGACTCGCCCACACCATCAAGATTGATGGTGAGCTCGATCTGCGTTTCCTTCGTGTCGCGCTTGATGGTCGCGGTGCGCGCGGTGTTGGTTACTTCTTCTGCCATTGGTCCAAAATTTCGCCGAGGCGGTTCATTTCTTCAGCGCTGCCCACGCTGATACGGAGGAATGATTGAGTCAAGGCGTGGTTCGGAAACGCACGCACGAGGATTTTGTTGTCCGTGAGGAACTGGAAAAGGTACTGCGCGACGTCCTTGCCCGTCTCGCCCACCGCATTCTTCGGCTCCACAAAGTGAAAATTCGCCTCGGTGGGAAACGCATACCAGCCGCGCTGCGCGTAATCCGCCGTCGCCGCGTCGCGGAGCTGCTTGATCTCGGCGATCTTGCCGTGGTAATACGCCTGGTCGCCAATTGCCGCCACCGCCGCAGCCTGCGCCAAGCGGTCGAGGTTGTAGCTGTCGCGCACGCGGTCCAGCAGATCAATGACCTCGGGGCTCGCCATCGCGTAGCCCACCCGCATGCCCGCGAGCGCGTAAGCCTTGGAAAAGCTGCGGACGATTACCAAGCGCGGGTTGTCCGCGAGCAAGGACACGCAGTCCTCTTCCGCAAACGGCGCGTAGGTTTCATCGACCACGAGGATGCCAGGAAACTTGTCCAGCAGCGCCTTGACCTGCGCCGGCTTGAACGCGACGCCCGTGGGCGCATTCGGCGAAGTCAGGAAAAAGATGTTCGCGCCGGAGTTCGCAATGGCGTCCATCGGCAGCGCGAAGCTGCGGTCGAACTCGACCTCGATCATCTCCGCGCCCTGGATGTTGCGCAGCACCGTATATAAAGAATAGCTGGGCACGGTCATCCCGGCCGGATTCGTCTTGTCCACGAACACGCGCATCAGCAGGTTGAGCACGTCATCGCAGCCGTTACCGGCAAGCACCTGCTCCGGCGCGAGGCCATGATGCTCCGCGAGCGCCTTGCGCAGCGGCGCGCTGGTCGGGTTCGGGTAAAGCCGGAGGCCCTTGGCCGCATTGGCCAGCTCGGCCTGAATGCCCTCAATGACTTTCGGGCTCGGCGGGAAGGGATTCTCGTTCGTGTTGAGTTTTACCCAGCCGGAATCGGTCGGCTGCATACCGGGCACGTACGCGTGCATCGCCGCCACATGCGGCAGCGCCAGGGATTCGATGGAGACGTCGGAGTTCATGGAAAAACCCTGTGTCGTAGCCGGTTGCAGGCCCAGCGGCAAGAATATTGGGAGGTGGTAGGGACGGTTGCCCTCAACCGTCCGCCGCGTTAGCTGGGCCATGTAACTGAAACCGGACGGTTGAGGGCAACCGTCCCTACCCTTTGCAAGGCAAGTATGTGATCTAACTCAATTGCCTTCCTTTGGGCACAATATCGCTTCGCCCCAACCACTCGCCGTGCTCAGATATTGCCCGAAAACGCGTCGGCTCGACACCACCCGGCACGAGAGCGCGGTCACCGTTAAGGCACCGAAGCCCGCAAACGCAAAGTGCGCCGCCGTCAGCCAAGTCCACGGCGCACCAAACCCGAGGAACGTCGATCCACTGAGAAACACGCCCAGCCAGAATAAGCTACCCACCACGAAGACCCACGCCCCCGCGAGCGCAAACTCCTCGGGCAGGCGGGCGGGAAGCAAGATCGCACGCCTAAGCAGCAATGCCCCGGCCCCGATTGCCAACATGGTCGGCCACGCAAGCAGCAGAATGACGCTTAAATCTGACATAAATACAAAATGACAATTGCCCGCGCAAAAGCTTTTGTCCAGCCGCGTTGCGCTGGGCTCGGCAAGGTTTATTGGTAGCCTTCGAAAAGCGTTAAATCTTTCGCTTAAATCTCCGCTTCTTCTTTGCCGAAGCCAAAACCGCATCCACCTTCATAGTAAAATCGCCGTAGATATCGAGATCAGCATCATACCAACATTGCCGCTCACGGATGTAACTCAAAGCGTCAGAAACCGCCTCCCAAACTTCAATCAGAAACCGGCTTTCATTCTCTAGCTTGAAATCAATGAGAGAAATGAACGCACTGGCGGCGCCAGAATCATTCTGACTACGCTCACTCTTAAGGTAATTTATAAATGCCATGATGTAGAATTGAAATGGTTTCACCGGCATCCACATCAAGTCTTCCTTATAAATATGCGCGTTCTCTGCAAAAAGCTCTTCTGCCCTCTCCAATGAGCGACCATAGAAATGCTCCATCGCTCTTTCTTCATCCAGCGCAATGTCATTCCGGCCGTAGCCCCAGTCCCACTTATTTGGTATATCCATAAATTGAAAACGGAGAAAAACCGCTCCTCCCTTTAGCTCTTCCGGCCCTCGTCGTATTCGAAGTATTCGATCATGGTTTGGATTTCGTCGCGGTCGGCGAGGCCGCTCTCTGCTTTGCGGCGGGCGACGATTTCTGCGGCGGGATCGTTTTGACCACGCTTGCTTAAGTAGTCGTTCCAGATCGCGATATCGAGTTCGTTGAGCTCGCGGCCGGTGGCAAAACACCAGTCGAGCACGGCCTCGTCCGAGCCGCCGTCCAAAGTTTTGGCGACGAGTGCGTCATAGGGCACACGGAGAAAGCCCGCACAGCGTTCGTCGAAGCCTTTACCGAGGTTGTCGACGAAGTCTTCGCGCAGCTCGCCGCGCGCGTGCTTGCGGATCTTGTCCAGCATGCGCGGGAAGTAGATCATGCCCTTGGTCGTTTCGTATGCGGAGATCGGTGTTTCTTTCATGATGTTCTATTTTGGAAATTTCGTAATCGTATGCTGCGTAAACATTGCCCCTCAGCCCTTTCGCACAGTGTGCGAAACATCGGATGCAACGGCACGTTGCTGCTGCTGCCGCTGCCGGACGACGATGCCGCTGCCGGCAACGATAAGCGTGCTGCCCAGGATGATTGGCAGGCCGTAGGTTTCGTGGAAAAACGCCATGCCGCCCACCGCATTCATGATCGGCAAAATGAGTTGGATCGACGCGCCCTTGGCCACGGACAGGTGTTCGTAGGCAACGGTCATCGCCATCTGGCCGCCGGCCACCAGCACGCCGCCGCCAATCATCATCGCGACGTAACCATAGCCCGGCGCGAAGTCCGCCAACGCCATAAACGGCACAACCGTCAGCATGCCATAGACCGCCTGCGCCGCGTAGATGGTCGTGCTGCGCTCCGTCCGCACGAGCAGGCGAATCATCACGACCACGATCCCGGCAACCATCGCGCCAGCAATCGCAACCAGGTGGTAAACGCCCACGCCGTCCAGCGAGAAGCCGCACAAAATCGGGATCCCCGCAAACGCTACGACGAGGCCCACGATCTGCATGCGCCCGAGCCGCTCGCTCAGAAACAACGCCGCAAACAGCGCGGCCCAGAGCACGTAGGTGAGGTTGATCACGCTCGCGGTTCCGAGATCCATGTGGAAGACCGTGGTGTAAAACAAGGCCAGCCCAATGGCGCCCAGCACCCCGCGCACGATCAACAACGGCCGATGAAAAATCCGCAGCATCTGGCGCGAGTTGCCTCCGGCCAGCATCACGGCAAACGCCGTGCCCGCGACGCCGCGGTAGAAGTTGACCGCCCAAAAGGACACCTCGCCGCTCGCGCCCACGTATTTGACGATGAGGCAGTTCGCGCTGAAAAGCACGACGGACAGGAGCATCAGGGAGACGCCCTGCGCGTTGGCGCTCAGGTTAAGTGCGGGTATTCGTATGTGTTTTGCGATCATTGGTCGAGGAAGGCCCCGAACCGAACAGCTACTCTGAAAACACGCGTTTTGCAATCCACAGAGGCCATCCAGTTAAGGCCTCTGTTTGGTGTTCGTTAAACACGCACAACAGACGCCCCGTCGTTCCAAATTCGAACGACGACCATCCAAAGGTTGAGGTGTTTTGTGCTAAACATTGCAAGTTGGAGCATGGGAGCGGAGCGCTTCATGTCAATGCGTATTATTTTTTAGCCACGGATGGACGCGGATTAAACACGGATGCAAGTCAAACGCTTTGCTCTCTCACAAAGGCACGAAGACACAAAGAAATATTACATTCTTAAATCCTTCGTGTCTTCTTAAAAAATCCTAATCCTGCCTCACTGCATCCGCGTTTAATCCGCGTCCATCCGCGGCTAAAAATCGCGCCCTACAGCCTACAGCTTCGCCACGGCTTTCGCCATACGATCGAGCGCCTGCTCGAGGATCGAGCGCGGGCAGCCGAAGTTCAGGCGCAGGTAATTGCCGTCGGCAAAGTCCGAACCCGGCGAAAGGCCCACACCGTTTTCAACAAAGAATGCATGCGGGTTGGCAACGCCTTTGGCTTTCAAGCCTTCCACGTTCATCCACGCAAGATAGGTCGCCTCCATCTTTTGCTGGAACTCAATGCCCGGCAAACTTTGCGATACAAAGTTATAAAGGTAGTCGCGGTTCGAAGTCAGCTGTTCGATCAACGCCTGGCGCCACGGCTCGCCGTGGTTGTAGGCAGCGGCGCAGCCAGCGTAGCCAAATGGATTCACCTCGGTGATGAAGCCCCGCGCGGCGCGTTGGAACTTGGCGCGCAGTTCCGGGTTTTTAATGACCGCAAACGAGCACGCGAGGCCGGGGATGTTATACGTCTTGCTCGGCGCATTGAGGGTGACGGTCATGTCGTCAATCTCGTCGCTGAGCGTGGCCGTCATGCGGTGCTTTTTGCCGTCGTAAAGGAGGTCGCAGTGAATCTCGTCCGAGATCAAGATGAGGTCGTGGCGTTTGCAGAAATCCACCAGCGCTAGGAGCTCGTCGTCGCGATAAACGCGGCCCACCGGATTGTGCGGATTGCACAGGATGAAGGTGCGCGTCTTGGGCGTCACCTTGGCTTCGAGGTCTTCGAAATCAAAGGTCCACTCGCCATCGGTCAGCTTCAGGTGGCTGGTGATGCACTCCTTGCCTTGCCAGGGGCCACAGGAGAGGAACGGCGGGTAAACTGGCGTGCAGGTCAGGATCGCATCGCCGGGTTCGCCATAGGCACGGGCCGCTACGTTGAGCGCGGGCACCACGCCGGGCAGCCAATGTAGCCACTCGGCCTTGGCCTCGTAGCCATGCACGCGGGACAGGTAGCCCAGCACGGAGTCGACGACTTCGGCAAACGGCTTGGTGTAGCCCATCACGCCGTGGTTCACGCGATCGGTCAGCGCGCCGAGCACCTCGGGCGCGGACACGAAGTCCATGTCGGCCACCCACAGGGGCAGCACATCGCTGCCGGCATATTTGTCCCACTTGAGGGAGCCGGTGTTGGAGCGGTCGAGGATGCTGGTGAAGTCGTAAGCCATGACGAAAAGAGGAACAGCACACGCCGAAATTCAACTGCGGGCAAGCGTTTTCAGCGGGATTTGAAAGTGGCCAGCCTCGCACAATACCGACTCCAGGAAGCACGCTACCCCTCAACTGGCAGTTCCAGCAGAATCGCCCCAAAACATCGCCGTTTCGTCTACCGGGCGATGATTTGCAGAACGCCGGTTACGACGCTACGAAGCTGCTCAGCGACGGAGGCTTCCGAGGCTTTTTCAAACTGCGACAGTAAGCTGAAGGGCGGGCGCGTGGGGGCGCCATTGGCCTGCAAAATTGGTGATGAATACCCTCGGCTCTGGGTCTCATTGATGCCGGAGCCCACCGTGACGTGGCTCCAGTAGCCAGACGTTTTCCACGTCAATGCGCGCTCTAGGTAGCACAGCTGAAAACCGGTTAGCCGTTCTTCGGCGTCATACCATGCGGTGAATTCCAAACCGTCGCCGCCCCACCACCGGCGTTTGCCAGCCCCGGGTTCCTGCTTCACGTATTTGAATTCACGTAACATGATACCCGGTAAACTACCCATTAACACCCGCTAGAGCAATCCAGCTGTGATAACCCCACTCTTTTTTACAATTTCCTCACCACCAGCGTCCCGCTGGACCGTCGGATGCGTTGCATCCGGATTGGCGCATTGCGCCAATGGGGTTGAGGTCGGGCGAAGCTCGCCTTTGCCACTACAATGGAACTGCGGATCGAGGACGCGCCTGCGCTACCTCAGTCAGCTCGATTGGCCATTTGCCCACTGGGCAAATCCATGGATGCAACCGCAGGTTGCTAGCGGTCGAACTTGAAGATGAGTTCGCCTTCGCGGGAATAGCCGAGGCGTTCGCGGACGGCGCGCTCGACCATGTCGGGATTGCTCTGCAACTCCGCGAGGTAAGCTTGCTGCTCGGCATTGCGCTGTTTCAACTCGATGAGCTTGGCCTGGGCCTGCGCATTGCGGTCGTTGAAGGCATTGTATTCGCGCCAGGACTGCATCAAGATCACGCCAAAAATCGCGCAAGCGCCCGCCAAGGCGAAGGCCAAGGCTGGGAGGATCATCTGATATTTACGCATTTCGTTCATGGCGCGACAGGTTACGACAAGCAGACTTTGCAAAACAAAGCTCGGCATGCCAAGGAAAAAACCCTCGCCATCACGTAACATTTAGCTAGGTCTAGAGGCCTCGAAGGGCGCACGAATGCTGCTACTGGCCGTTTTCATGACGGTTACGCGCGCCTCAAAACGTCATCTGCTGGAAGTTTGAAAATTTTGGAAAAAAATTACGCGCTATTGTGCTCGGCGGATTCTTCCGCTTAAACAACCCTTCGATAAGCCACCGCGTGGCGACACTCCCAAGACCGTAACAGAATTTGTAAGCCAATCGATGTATCAGGATTTTTTCGGACTCAGCGAAATGCCGTTCAACGTGACGCCGGACCCGAAGTTTCTCTACTTGAGTCCCACTCACCAGGACGCGCTGGCCCACCTGCGCTACGGGATTCAGGAGAAGAAGGGCTTCATCGTGCTCACGGGCGAGGTCGGTTGCGGTAAGACCACCCTCTGCCGCACGCTGCTGGGTGAGCTCGACGAGAAGCCCGAAGTCGAAACGATCCTTATCCTCAACCCGCGCATCTCGGAGCAGCAGTTGCTGTTTAATATCCTGCACGAGTTGGGAGAAGAAATTCCGGAAAGCAGCCACATCGACCTGACGGCCCGGCTCAACGAAGCGCTGCTCAAGCGGATCCTCAACGGCAAGGAAATCGTCATGATTATCGACGAGGCGCAGAATTTATCGTTCGAGGTCATGGAGCAGTTGCGCTTGTTGTCCAACCTCGAAACGCACGACCAAAAGCTGCTGCAAATCATCCTCATGGGCCAACCGGAGCTCAACGAGAAGCTGCGCGAAAAGCGTTTGCGGCAGTTTCGGCAGCGGGTGCTGGTTTACTTCGATTTGCAACATCTTAACCGCGCGGAGTGCCAGGACTACATCCAGCATCGGCTGACCACCGCAGGCAGCAACGGCCGCCCGCGCTTCACTTTCTGGGCCCAGTGGCGCATCCACCGCTACACCCGCGGCACGCCGCGCCTGATCAACAATCTGTGTGACAAAGCGCTGCTGGCTGCCTATATTCGCGACTCCGAAGAAATCGGCTACGGCGATGTCGCCCGCGCCATTAAAGACCTTAAACGCCTTGGCTAAACTCAGCACTCTCTAGTCATGTCTCTCATCAACGAAGCACTGAAAAAGGCCCAGCGCGAGCGCGAGGGCGGCGATAAACCCGCCAAGCAGAACATCCCCAGCGTCGGTGGCTCCCACCCGCGCAAAAGCGGCAACCCAGCCGACAAGGGCAGCTTCAAGCTGATGCGCGCACTCGTGGTCGGCGGCATGGTGGCGGCAGTCTTCATTGCGGCGTTGGGTATCTTAATCAATGCGCTGAAGAAAAGTCCCGAGCCCGAGACGCCCGCGATCACCGAAGTGCCCGTCACGATTAAGCCCGCGAATGCGGAGTCCGCCCCGCAGCAAATTTCCTCCACGAAGCCCAGCGCGCCAACCGTGGCCAACGCCACTCCGCGCACCGCAGACCGCATTGCTTCCGAGCCTACGCCCGTCAGCCAAACCTTAGAAACACCTAGCGTGGCGCCACAAGTTGCTCCCGCGCCCAAACCAGCGCCAGCGCCGGACCCCACTCCTGCGCCTGTCGTTGCCCAAGCACCGGCACCCGTAATGCCTGAGCCAACTTTGCCTGAGCCCGCGCCGGAACCGGTCTCGCCCAAGCCATTGCCCAAACCAACTGTAGCCCAGGCAACACCCCCGGCTACCCAACCAGCAGCAACAACAGCGCCAACACCAAAGGTTGCTCAACCTGCACCCAAGCCTGTCGTGGCACAACCAACTCCCGAACCAGCAACCACTGCTGCACCCGCGCCAGTTTCAGTTGCATCAACACCCACACCAGCGCCACAGCCCGTGGCCCCTACTCCAACGCCAGCCAGCACTCCTGAGCCCGCAGCATCCGCACCGACCGTTTCCCAACCAGCGCCCGCCCCGGTCACGGCGCAACCAGCCACGACACCCGCTCCAAAGCCCGCGCCGGTCGTCATTCCGAACGAGCCAATGACCGTGAACCTGGACAACACGCCCGCGCCACAGCCCGCCATCCAGCCCATGCCACAGCAGCCGGTCACCACGCCGGAAACCACGGCGCCAACACCGGCGCCCACGCCAGCCACTCAAGGGGCCGATCCGAAAATCATTGCCTTTCTGCAAGCTTCCCGCATAACAGGCATCAAGGTTGCGGGCAGCAAAAGTCGCGTGCTGATGAACAATCAAGTGTTCAAAGTCGGCTCGATTGTTGAGGCGCAAAATCAATTGAAAATAACTGCTATTAATCCTAACGAAATTCAGTTCGTCGATGACTCAGGAGTCGAATACCGGAAGCAATTCCAGCGGTAAGCGTAAGCTGATTCTCCGCAAAAAGGGAGAGCCTGCACCAGCCACGTCACCCGCTGATTCCCCCGCCGAACAGCCCGCTGAGGAACCGGCGGAAAAGAAGCCCATTCGCATGAGCTTCAAGCGGTCCAGCGAAGAACCCGCGGAGGAAGCCACACCTGCCGCCGAGCCAGCAGCCTCAACCACGCCCCCCATTCCCACGCCACCGCCAGCTGCGGCCACGCCTCCCCCGGCTCCCGAGCCACAGGCCAACGAGTCAGAAAAGCCCAAGGTGCGCCTGGGCCTCAAACGTGGTTCGCAACCCGCTCAACCAAGCGATAGCGCCCCCACCTCTCCACCAGCCACGACTGAGCCTGAGCCGCCAGCGCCACCGGCGGCGGAGGCCCCTCAAGCTCCTTCGTCCGGGCCCGAAGAACCACCCCGTAAAAAGGTCAAACTCGGCCTAAAGCGCACCGCTTCCAGTGACGACGCGACCACCAGCGAGCAACCCAAAAGCGACATGAGCTGGGGCCTCTCTGAAGAGGAGCAAGCCACCAACAATACCTTTACCCCACCTCCACCAACAGGCGCGGCTCCGGCTGCGGCACCACCGCCGCCACCCCCCACAGGAGCCCCACCTCCACCGCCACTTGGCGGAGCGCAGGCTGGAGGTCCGCCACCTCCCCCCACTGCGGGTGGTCCACCACCAATTCCTGGCGCAAGCACACCGCCTCCTCCACCACCAGCAGGTGGCAGCATGCCACCCCCTCCTCCGACTGGCGGTACGAAAGCGCCACCCCCTGTCGGCAAACCGGCGCCCAAGCAAGATTTAGTCGGCGAAGAACTGGATAGCAAAAAGGGCCACGCCAAACACATCGTGATGGCAGTGGGCATCTTACTTGTGCTCATCGTGGGCATCGCCTTCGTGGGCATCATGCTCTTTACCGGGGGAGACCAAGAAGACCCCGCGCCACCACCAGCAACCGCAAGCGCCGAGCCCGAGTCTAAGCCCAAACCGACCAGCATTGCCGATATACCCAAGGAGTCCATCGACAAGGCCAAAGCCGCCGTTGCACAAGTGAATGAAAAATCGAACACGGATGAAATCCTTGGCGATTCCAAGCCAGCGGATTCAACTGCCGTAGTTGCGCCGCAGCCTGCACCCACGCCAACTGCTAAGCCCGCAGTAGTCGAAGGCCCACGCGCCGTCACCTATGGCCAGCAGGACCCGAACATTCTCGACTGGGTGGAGAATCTGCGCGGCATTCAAGTGGGTCGTGGTAAAATGATCCTCGATGGAACAACTTACCCAGCCGGTACCATTGTCAATCCCGAGCTAGGCATCCGCTGGATCGGTGAAGATAAGGCCCTCGGCCTGCTCTACTTCGAAGACGCCAACGGCGTGCGCTACGAAAAAGAATTCTAACTTCGTCGAGGTGAAGAAATGGAATGTTGACCACGAAGACGCGCTTCAAGGAAGGTCAATTGAGTTTTTAGAGAGCACTTTTCATCTAACTTGGCCGATCAGGCCGCAATGATTTTTCGTGTTCAGCAAGGCGGCTTGAGCGGCTGCGGGCTGTAAGTAAGTGCGTCAGAGAAAAGCCAACGAAGCTGACGCGGAAAAGCGCTCGGTTAAAGGCTTGGGGCCAGATTGGAAGGTCGCGGCGCTGGCATTTCAATCACGGGCTTACAGCCCGCTCAATCAATGCCGCCTTGCGCTGCTTACAATCTCATCCCCACCTGATTGGCCAAGTTAGATGAAAAGTGCCTTACAAGTGCGCCCTACCCGTTTCAGTTCGATAGGCCATTTCCGCAATGCGGAAATCCGGATGCAAGGCATCCGCCGGTCCAGCCGGAGGCTGGGGTTAGGGAGTATAGGGGCCGTTTTCGTTGAAGTACCAACGACCGAGGCCCGTCATGCTGCCAGCGCGGTAGTCGCGACCGTTGATGCGAACCATAATGTTCTGAATATTCTGCGCCACGATCATGATCGGACCATTGGCAGAGAAGGACACTTCTTCGCCGGCTTGCAGAGAACCGGACGCTTCGACAATGCGCTGATTGCCCTCCACCGTATTGACGACCACACTGGTGTCACCGAGCCCAACGAGGACCACATTCATCGATCCGGCGGTAGCAACCGTGGAATCCGTGTCGGTGGTGTCCGTGATGGCGGTGTCGGCAGGCGAATCATCCGGAGCATCGGAGTCACCGGGGAAAATCGACTGCACGAGCAGCGTCAGCAAAGTGAAAATAATGAAGACGCCCACGAAGATCGCGCCGATCTTCCAGTATAGCGAGGTGTCAGCCTGCTGCTCCATGCGCTCGGCTGGCTTGCCTTCGCCGCGATTGGGGCGGCTGCCTTCCTCGTCGTGGGTGCCAAAGGGCGGCGTGGACTCACTGCTGCCGAGCGGCGTGGTGCGCTCGGGCAAATCCATGCGGCCGAAAAATTCACGCGAATCACTGCGCTTTACCTTGCTGCGCCCGAGCATGACGGCCTCGAAGTCGGCCATGATTTTATCGGTGTCGAGCTTGAGGTAGCGGGCGTAGAGCTTGAGGAAGCCGCGCTTGTAAACATCGGGCAGATCGAAGTCGAAGTTATTACTCTCCAGACTCAGCAATAGGTCGCCACGGATTTTGGTAGCCTCAGAGGCCTCCCGTATCGATACCCCCTGACGCTTCCGCGCTTCCTCCAATCTGTCCCCGATGTTCGGCATTAACACCTAGAGTTGTTGGGAAATATTGGCAGGGCGCAAGACGGAATTAATCATACTCATGTTTACAGGGGATAAATTCGCGAACTTTTTAATGTTCCCCCCCGCCCCAAACCTATCCCACAGCGGATCAGCAGCTTGTGAGGTCGGCGCAGGTGCGCCGAAGATTAAAGGAAAAAGATTAAAAATTAAAGTTTCAGAGTGGTGGATTGAGCTGAGGACAATCGACAAAAGCCTGATACGCAACAGGCAGGCATCCCCACTTTTTCCTTTTTCCTTTAATCTTTTTCCTTCCACCTAATCCATCGGCTCGAGGATCTCGCGCGGGCTGGAGCCGTTGTCCGGGCCGACGATGCCTTCGTCCTCGAGGATTTCCATGATGCGGGCTGCGCGGTTGTAGCCGATCTTGAGCTTGCGCTGGAGGAAACTGGTCGAGGCGCGCTGATGCGTCTTGATGATGTTGATCGCCTCGGGGACGAGCTCGTCGTCGAAATCGCCCTCTGGGCCGCCACCACCATCGCCGTCCCCGGCCTCGATCTGCTGCTGCACTTCCTCGGCGTATTCGGGCTCGCCATTTTGCTCCTTCAAGTAATCGACAATGCTGTTGATTTCGTCGTCGGACACAAACGCGCCCTGCGCGCGGACGAGGTTGCTCGTGCCCGGCGGGATGAAGAGCATGTCGCCCTTGCCGATCAGCGAGTCCGCGCCCTGCTGGTCGAGGATCGTGCGGCTGTCCACCTTGGACGCCACCTTGAACGAAATACGCGTGGGCAAATTCGCCTTGATGACACCCGTAATGACGTTTACCGACGGGCGCTGCGTCGCGAGGATCAAGTGAATGCCGGCTGCGCGGGCGAGCTGCGCCAAGCGGGCGACGCCGGTTTCGATGTCCTGCGGGGCGACCATCATGAGGTCAGCCAACTCGTCGATAATACAGACGATGTAAGGTAGCTTCTTTTCTGGAATTTCGAACACGCCGTCGTCGCGGGGGACTTCCAATGTGGCTTGCGCGGCGCGCTCCTCGGGGGTCATATCGCCGCCCTGCTCACGCTCGAGCTGCTCCAGCTTGGCCTGCTCTTCCTTGTCCTTGGCGAGCTTCTTATTAAAGCCGGCAATGTTCCGGACGCCCACCTTGGCAAAAATCTGGTAGCGGCGCTCCATCTCGTTGATCAAATATTTCAGCGCGCCGGGCACCTTCTTCGGGTCCGTCACCACGGGGATCAACATATGCGGTAGGTCGTTGTAAACCTGCATTTCGACGACCTTCGGGTCGACCATGATGAAGCGCAAATCTTCCGGCCCCGCGTGGTAAAGCAGCGACGCAATAACTGCGTTGATACAGACCGTTTTACCCGAACCGGTGGAGCCCGCGATGAGCATGTGCGGCATCTTGGTGAGGTCCTCAACGATGGCCTTGCCGGTCACGTCCTTGCCGAGCACGACGGGGATTTCCGCCTTGGAATCAGCCCAGGACTTCGACTCGACAATCTCCTTCATGCAAACCGGCTTCGGGAAGCGGTTCGGCACCTCGACGCCCACTGTGCCCTTGCCGGGCACCGGCGCAATGATGCGCACCGCGTCCGCCTTGAGGCCAAGCGCGATGTTTTTATCCAGATTGAGAATTTTTTCCACGCGGACGCCGGGCGCCGGCGTGACTTCGTAACGCGTAATGACGGGGCCGGTGAGCACCTCGGCCGGCGCGACCTTCACGTTGAACTCTTCCAGGGTCTGGACCAGTTGGTTGGCCATCTCCTCGTAGTTCTGCGGGTCTTCGTGCGCATTGGAGGGCGGGTCGGCCAGCAGGTCAAGCGGCGGGAAAATGTAGTCGCCGCGACGATCCGGGCGATTTGAGTCGGCCTTTTCCGTTTTTTCACTTTCGACAATGGTAATGCCCGCCACGCGGCGCACGACCTTGCCGTCATCTTCGCCATTGGCCACTTTGCGGAACGGCGGTGTAGTCTTTTTGGCAAAAGGCGCATTCGTGCTGCCGTCCTTGTTTTTAAAGGGCGGCGTCGTGGAGTTCGGACGCGGCGGCAGCGAAAACGGCGTGCGAGTTTCGCCAGCTTTGGGCTTCGGCTTGGGCGGGGTAGGCGGCGCGTCGATGATCTCTTCTTCGATCTCAATCTCTTCTTCCTCCAGCGAAAATTGCTCCGCCTCCGGCACATAATCATCCACTGCCGGCTCCGGCTCACCCAAAATAGACGTCCCCAGAGCCAAGGGCTTACGCGGGTTTTTGGGACCATCGTCTGCGAGAATGGCCTTCTTAGTCGTCGGGGGCTTCTTCAGCGTCTTCTTCTTCTTTTCCTCTTGTTCGACAACACGCTTGGCCTCCAGCTCGTCACGCGCACGTTGCTTTTCGAACGCGGCCTTTTGCTTGGCCTTGGCATCGGCGCGGGCGGCGGCATTCACCTGCCGATTACGCAAGTAGGCCGATATGTTATCCGTAAAGAGGAACAGCGAGCTGAAGAACATTGTCGCCGCAAGTAAGAGCGCGTTGCCAAAACTGCCCAGGTATTGGACCGTGTAGCTGTTACACAAAACCTGCCCCAACAAGCCGCCCAGGCCCTGCGGATACGAACTAGACTCCGGCGCTTCAACGACCTTCGCCACCTGCACTCCAGTTGACGCGTCATCCGGCGGCACTGCGCCCCACTGCTCAAAGAGCATTGCGATGCCCGTTACCGACAGAAAAAACAACGCCATCGACAGATAAAGGCGCAGGCGAACCCGATGGGCGCGCTTAAAAATCAACAGATACGCCACCCAGATGAACGCCACCGGGACCAGCCAGGAAACCAGACCGAACATCCGCAGCATGAGGGCGCTGGTCTTCACACCGATTTCACCCGCAAGGTTCGTGGACCCCTCACCCACGTCGCCCACCACAAACTGGTCGGACTGTAGTGGCTCGAAGTCGATCATCGCCACCAACAAAAACAGCCCCACCAGCAGCAGGACGATGCCTAATAACGGGCGCGACTTCTCACGTGGTGCGAAGGACTTCTTTTGCGGTGCAGGTTGCTTTTTTTTGCCAGATCCGGCCATAGGTTAGTCGAAAGATAAGATACCGAGTAGGATTGCGAAAACAAGCCATTAGGCGAAAACGCTACAAACTATGGATAGCATGACCACCAAAGGCGAAAGAGAAAAAGCTTCTTTTTGCCTCCCACTGAATGATTTAGCCCACAAACTGACAGCGTCAGCCCCTGCAATCAACTGGAAATGTAAGGTAGCCACAAGCCCCCGGCAATTGCGCACCGGTTTCACTCGCAAGTAGCGCGCACCGCAAACGCCCTATTGACCCACTTGAGGACAGGGGTAAAGTCTAAGCTGAAATGCGATTCATTACCTTCCAGCCAATCTACCAGCAACGCGTTTGGGGCGGCCGAGGCCTCGAAGCAAAACTCGGGCGCACCCTCCCCGACAACGAGCCCTACGGCGAGTCGTGGGAAGTCGTTGACCGCCCCGAGGCCCAAAGCGTCCTTCAAGGCGCCGGCCTCGATGGCCTCACCATCCGCCAGGCCCTCGAAAAGAACGCTGCCCAGATCATGGGACCCCAATGGGACCCCGCCACCCCTTTCCCCATCCTCGTCAAGTGGCTAGACTGCCAGGAACGCCTGAGCCTCCAGGTTCACCCGCCGGCAGACATCGCACCGAGCCTCGGCGGCGAGCCCAAGACCGAAAATTGGTATGTCGCCGAAACTGATGGCGACGCCGGCATGATCGTGGGCCTCAAAAACGGCGTCACCCGCGACGAGTTTGAAGAGCGCCTCAAAAACGGCACGCTCGAGGAATGCGTCCACCGCATGTCTGTGCAGCCCGGCGAGTCGATGTTTGTCCGCAGCGGCCGCATGCACGCGATCGACGGCGGGAACCTCATCCTCGAAATCCAGCAGAATTCCGACACCACTTACCGCGTCTATGACTGGGGCCGCGTCGGCCTCGACGGCGTTCCGCGCCAGCTCCACATCGACGAGTCCCTCAAGTGCATCAACTTCGACGACTTCGAGCCGGAAACCATCAAGCCCGCCCCCGGCAAGCAAGACCTCGTCGAAAGCGAAATCTTCAACCTGACCAAGTTTGAGCTCAAGGCCGGCGAGCGCCTGGAATTTGCCGCCAACGAGCAGCCCCGCCTGCTCAGCGTCACCCAAGGCAGCGTTCGCGACCTCGAAGACGGGGCCAAGGTGGCCAAGGGCGCCAACGTCCTCCTGCCCTACGACACGGCCTTCACCTTTGTCGCCGCCGAAGACAGCGTGGTGCTGATCACCGACGCCTTCGCCGGAGCCTAATCCCACTTAGTTATAAAGAATAGATCGCCACAAGAAGGCGCAAAAGAGCGCAAGACCAGTAGGCAGCGCAGCAAGTATTTGTGTTTTTTGAGCCTTTTTGCGGCCATTTCCACCTCATGAACCTTCCTGAGGCGGTTCTAAATGAATTTAACGAAGTAGTCCTAAACCTTCCCACCGCGCTGGCCGAGCATGCCGGTTGGCGCGGTTTTTACCCGGCGGACAAACGATTCCCGCACGAAAAAGCTGGCCTGCCGACGCTTCAGCCACACACAATCTACCACACTGCATGGGCCTCTTTAAAATCGTTACCAAGCCGATCGGCTGCATCCTATCCCTCATTGGCGGGCTCGTCGTGCTGGCGGTATTGCTCATCATTGGCTTCGCCTGGGCCGTCGACGAAATGGCCCCGCAGATTGCCGAGTCCGCGATCACCGAGGCCACTGGCTTCCCGACCAGTGTTAAAGACGGCTCCGTCAGCTTCCGCAAACAGTCCTTCACCCTGAAGGACATCACCATCGACAACCCGGAAGACTTCGCCGACCGCGACTTCATGCGCATCGGTGAGCTGACCGTCGGCCTCGACCGCAAAAGCTGGGACGCCGACCACATTGCCCTCAGCGAGATCACGCTCATCATCGACGAGCTCAGCTTCAGCGAAGGCAACTTCGACATGTCCAACCTCGACGCCTTTATCGAGGCCGCCGAGGAAAACTGGGCCCTCGTCGTTCAGCAAATCCACGCCGCAGCCGCCGAGGAAAACCAAACCGTCCCCGAAAAGATCGTCATCAACCAGCTCAACTTCGCCCTCAAACGCGTGAAGCTCGTGGCCTCTGCTGGCGATGAAACCCTTTACCGCGCCATCGACCTCAACTACGACAAGTCGTTTGACAACGTCGACAGCCTGCGCCCGATCATCGAAGCCATCGCCGCCGACCTCAACCAAAGCGGCCTGCCCCAAGTGGCCGGCGACCTCGAAAAAGCCGCCTCCGAGATCGAAAACGACCTCACGCTCAAGCTCCTCCAAAAGCACCTCGAAGAACAATACAAAACCAGCAAAGACACGGAAAACTAAAGCTGCTCAAAGCGGTCGCATTGAAAGTTGTCTGCCACCAGACGACGTGAGAACAGACCAAGTAGAACCCCATTTGAGACTGGAGGGGGGGGGTAAAACCCGATTTTTTAACTAAGAAAGAACACTGCCCCGCCCGCCCGCTCGCCGCAAACGAGGCGCAGGTGGAACGCAGACGGCTTAGGGGCCATCGGCTGGAGCGCGCCGCAACTGGCGTCCGCTACGACAAAGGAAAAATTCCGAACGAAACAGCAGATCAGTTGGGACACGACTCACACGTCGACACGGCGCTGGACAGGCTGGCATAGAGCGTCACGCAAGGCAGCGGATGCGCACAAATCTGGGCGTCGGGCGCCTGCTTGCTGTCACCAAGGCAGGCGGCGAATGGGCCCGTTTGCAAGCGGCCGCCAAGCGCGCGGTCGGATGACCCCGCATGGCGTCGACTGGGATACCCGCAGCGCAAGGCTACGTCGGGCAGCGTGGAATATCAGTAGAGTCATTCATGGCGGTGGATGGGTTAAATGCGAGTGATTGATTGGAGCTCGCCGACCACAGAAGCGTGATCAATTTAACACTAGCAATTCCACGGCCGACGCCAAGCAAAAACATGAACGCGCGAGCATTTTTTTATATATTACACTGCGCCCGCTAACATAAAGTCGCCCTGCTGCATTGCATGGGCGGCGGGTTCCCGCTTTAGTAGACGCGATGGCTGAATTTTTCACCGCGCTGCTGATCTATGAGATCGTTGGTGTCGTCGTGTGCTACCTGCTGACGCGGGGGCGGAGCGCAGACGAGAATCCGCTCAGCATGATGCTGGATGGCGACAGGCTCTACCTGCTTGCTTTTTGCGCGGCGTGGCCGTTGTTGGCTGTTGGTTTGGCCCTGAAGCCATTAAAAAATCAGGCACCGCTCGTGGACCCCACCAAGGCTCAACCGCCCAGTGAATTGATTGGCAAAACCGGCACGGCAATCACGCCCATGCTGCCGATGGGCAAAGTGAGGCTCGATGAATGTCAGCAGATTATTACGGCCAAAAGCGAGCGAGGCGGCATCGATAAAGACCAGCGCGTGACGGTGACTCGCAACCGGACGGGGACTTACGAAGTCAGCGCCCAACGGTAGCGTAGCGCGTTGAAGGGGTGATGGAATAGGGCTGAGAGGCAACGTGGCGGCTTGTCTGGAGACTGCGCCCTACCTCACCACTCCAATGAGGTGCGGCGCGAGGACGCGCCTGCGCTACCCTGGAGTGATGGATTAGGGCTGAGAGGCAGCGTGGCGGCTTGTCTGGAGACTGCGCCCTACCTCACCACTCCAATGGGGTGCGGCGCGGGGACGCGCCTGCGCTACCTGGAGTGATGGATTAGGGCTGAGAGGCAGCGTGGCGGCTTGTCTGGAGACTGCGCCCTACCTTAGGCAGTTCGATTGGCCATTTGCCCATTGGGCAAATTTATGGATGCAACGGCACGTTGCCTAGCGGTCCAGCGGGACGCTGGGCCAGGACTTGGAGCGCGAGACGGCTTCGCGCCAGAGGGACATTTTTTCGAGCGCCTGCGCGCGCTCCATTTGGGGCTCGAAGGTGCGGTCAATTTTCCACTGGGCTGCGATGGCTTGCTCGTTCTTAAAGACATCCGTCGCGAGGCCCGCGAGGTAGGCCGCGCCGAGAGCGGTCGTCTCGGTATTTTGCGGGCGGACGACTGGCGCGCCAAGGAGGTCGGCTTGGAACTGCATGAGGAGATCGTTGTTGGAGGCACCGCCATCGACGCGCAGCTCCTTGAGCGGGATGCCGCTGTCGGCGTTCATGGCGTCGAGCAGCTCGGTGCTTTGGAAGGCGATGGACTCCAGCGCGGCCCGGCAAATGTGCGCGGCGGTCGTGCCACGGGTCAGGCCAACGATTGTGCCGCGGGCAGCGGGGTCCCAATGCGGGGCGCCGAGGCCGGTGAACGCGGGCACCAGCATCACGCCGCCGGTGTCTTTCACGCTGGCCGCGAGGGGCTCGCTTTCGCTGGCAGTGTGAATCATGCGCAGGCCGTCGCGCAGCCATTGGATCACCGCGCCGCCGACGAACACACTGCCTTCGATGGCGTATTTGCGGCGGCGGCCTTTGACCTGCCACGCTACCGTCGTGAGCAAATTATTCTCCGAAGCCACAGGCTTTTCACCGGTTTGCTGGAGCAGGAAACAGCCGGTGCCGTAGGTGTTCTTGGCCGTGCCTTTTTTGAAACACGTCTGGCCAAAGAGCGCGGCATGCTGGTCACCCGCGACACCAGCGATGGCGGCGGCGCCGAAGTCCGCGCATTGCCCGAAATCTCCCGACGACGGGCGCACCTCGGGGAGCATGGCGCGGGGCATGCCCAGCCACTTGAGCAGCTCGTCGTCCCACTCGCCGGTGTGGATGTTGAACAGCAGCGTGCGGCTGGCGTTGGAGGGGTCGGTTGCGTGGACCTCGCCACCGGTCAGGTTCCAGATCAGCCACGTATCAACGGTGCCAAAACAGAGGTCGCCACGCTCGGCGGCAGCGCGGGCACCATCGACGTTGTCCAGAATCCAACGCACCTTGGTGCCGGAAAAATACGGATCGAGCACGAGGCCGGTTTTCTCGAGAATGCCCTTGGCCTTGCCGGACTTTTTCAGCTTCGCGCAGAAGTCGGCGGTGCGGCGGTCTTGCCACACGATGGCGCGGTAGATCGGCTTGCCGGTTTGGCGGTCCCACACGATGGTGGTCTCGCGCTGGTTCGTGATGCCCACGCCGGCGAGGTCGCGCCCGCGAAGACCGGCCTGCCCGAGCGCCTCGGCGGCCACAGCGCTTTGCGAAGACCAGATTTCGAGCGGGTCGTGCTCTACCCAACCCGACTCCGGGAAGTATTGCGGGAACTCCTTTTGCGCGGAGGCAACGGCCTGGCCGTCGGCGTTAAAAACAATGGCTCGGGAACTGGTCGTTCCCTGATCGAGGGCAAGGAGGTAACGTTTCGGCATATCGGGGATAAGTTTGCCTACAGCCTATCCGCTTCCCCTAGCGTGTCAAATTCCGGCGACGTCGAAATCAGCCAATCAGCGCCTGATAAACCAAGCGTTTATAGACGTCCATGACGCCGGTGGGGACTTCTGCCCGGACCTGGATCATGATCATCACGACCATCTCTTCCTCAGGATTCATCCATACTTGCGTGCCCGCGGCGCCGCCCCAACCAAAGTCGCCCAGCGAACTCAGACAGCGCGTTTTGGCGACGTCGGTCACGACGGATACGCCGAGCCCAAAGCGAAATTGCTGGGTGCCGATTTGCAGGTCCGGATGCGCCTCGGGTAGGTGGTCGAGTGTCATCAGCTCCACGGTTTTCCGGCCAAGGATGCGCACGCCATCAAGCTCCCCCTGACGCAACAGCATCGTGGCGAAGCGCAGGTAATCGCGGGTGCTGGACACCAGGCCGCCGGCCGCGCTGTGGAATGTTTTTTCGCGCACAAAAAGACTGTCCGCCTCGTTGCCCATGATCGGGGTCAGCGAGCCGTCCTTGGCGTAACGGTAGCACACCGCGAGGCGCTCGCGTTTTTCCTCTGGCACGTCAAAGCCGGTGTCGACCATGTCGAGCGGGTCGAAGATGCGGTCGCGCAGGAAGTTGGCGAAAGGCTGCTCGCTGACGATCTCCACGATGCGCGCGAGGACGTCGGTCTGGTAGCCGTAGATCCACTTTTCGCCTGGCTGGGAAATGAGCGGGCGCGCGCCGAGCTCGTCAGCAAAGGTCGCCAGCGTGCGGTCGGACTCGATCAGTTTTTCCAGGTTGTAATCGTTGGGCAAGCCGCCGGTGTGGCGGAGCAGGTCGTAAATCGTGGTGGGGCGGTTGGCGGCGACGAGTGAGCCATCTTCGAGCTGCACCTGCTGGTCGGCAAAGGCAGGAATGTATTTGCTGACGGGATCGTTGAGATCGATCAGCCCCTCTTCGTAAACAATCATTGCCGCGACCGAGGTGATGATCTTCGTCATCGAATAAATGCGGAAGAGCGTGGTGTCGCTCATCGGCGTTTGCTTCTCGCGGTCGGCATAGCCCTGGACATTGAAGTGGCAGAGCTGGTCTTTGCGAGTGACGAGCGTGACCGCTCCGACGAGTTTGCCGTCCGCAATGAAGCGGGCGATGTGGGCATCCGCGCGTTGAAGGCGGGCGGAGCAAAGGCCGAGCGATTCGGGAATGACAGGTTTTGGATCAGACATGGCGTTGTTGGGGGATGGCTAAATTAACCCCCAGTCAAACGCGATTGGTCAAGCGCAAAGGGCATACACCAAGTCGTCGAAAATGATTTACGCAGGCGAGCATGCCTCGCAACCTGACATTTCGCATGGCCAAAAAATTATCCACCGACGCAGTCATCATCCTGAGCATCGTGCTGTTTGCCGCAGCGATGTTTGTCATGAAAATGCGGAGCATCGGCAACGCGAAGGCCTACCACGAACAGACCCTCATCTGCGAATACGAGAGCGGCGGTGTGGCGTGTATGCTCTCCATGACCGAGGGCCAGCTGACCTACGCTGTGCTGGTGACGGCCGAAGATTTCCGCCTCACCGACAGCTCCGGCAAGTGGCGGGAAAAGGACGACGCCCCGGCCGACTACACCGGCTATGTGCGCTTTCAAGCCGAGGGCGACCAGCTAAAGCACTTCGTGCCGATCAAGCGCCGTGGCGAGATTTCCATTGTCGCAGTTGACGGAGCG
This sequence comes from Cerasicoccus maritimus, assembly GCA_031296935.1. Taxonomy (GTDB): domain Bacteria; phylum Verrucomicrobiota; class Verrucomicrobiia; order Opitutales; family Cerasicoccaceae; genus Cerasicoccus; species Cerasicoccus maritimus. The sequence continues at coordinate 137,308 of JAVDPD010000009.1, read as the reverse complement.
ATCACCACTGCGCCCGACGCATTCGTGCTACCCAATGGCGCAACCAAGCTGGAGGACGGCCACTTCGACCTGGAGCGCTACCCGCAGTTCAAGGAAATCGCGGCTACTTTTGCGCATAGCCAACAGCCCAGCAAGCCAGCATCTGTTAACTGATCGTAAAAGGTTTCAGGGGGGCAAAAGCAGCATCGCCATTGCCAGAATGCTTTGGCGAAATGCGTTACCTAAAGTGATATATTGAAAACGCACTCAAATCCCCCTATGAGTCATTTCCTACCAAACTGCCACCACTGGCGGACGCATCTTTGCGTCGCCGCGCTGCTGTGTGCGTCATCCCTGATGCCTGCGGCCACGGTCCCAACGACCGATCCGACAATCGATCCCGCCGACTACGCGCCCTTTGATGACGCGCTGATCGGCGAGCATCCGCGCCTGTTGTTTGACGACATTGGGCTCGCCGAAATCCAGGCCAACCTCGGCAGTGAGCCACTGCTCACGCACTACAACAAGCTGCTCGGCTACCTCGGCGCATCGAAAGTTCCAGCGAGTTCCAGCTTCCAAACCGACGCCACCGAAGCCCAGCGCCAAGGGCTCTGGCGAATGCCCACCGTGGCCCTCCACTACGCGCTGACCGGCGACACGACCTCCCGCGACCGCACCCTCGCCTACATGCAGTGGCTCGACAGCTACACCGATTGGGAAACGGGCACGGAGGCGAACTCCGGCATGGCCGCGGCGAACATGATGATCGGCGCCGCCATTTGCTACGACCTCATGTATGACTACCTGGGCACGGCTGACCCGACTTTCCGTGAGCAGTTTCGCCAAAAGATTTTTTACCACGCACGCGCGCTGTATCACCTTGGGCACCTCGGCGGCCAAGGCGGCTACTGGCAGGTGGACCCGCAAAACAACCACCGCTGGCACCGCAATGCCGGGCTGGCATTGTGCATGCTCGCCGCCTACGAGGGCGACCCCGACGAAGAATGGCTGCTGCGCGAGGTCTTTGACGAGTTGGCCTTCGTGGCGGAGTATTTGCCCGACGATGGCACGTCCCACGAGTCGCCGAGCTACCAGGTTTTCGGCGGCACACACCTGACCCTCGCCCTCGATGCGGCGGACCGCTGCTTCGGCACCAACTACCTCGACCTGCCCTTCTATCAAAACGTCGTGTCATTCCAAATGCACACCATCGCGCCGGGCTTCGGGCATTACTTCATGTTTGGCGACGGCGGAGACAGCGCCGGCAACTATGGCCAATTTGAAATGCTTGCCGCCGCGCGCCACGGTCAGGCCGATCTGCAAAACGCCATCGACTACCACCTCACTCAAAACAGCAATGCCTACGCCTACGGCTGGATGGGCCTCATCTGGCGCGGCACGAGCGACCTGGGCGGCGATTATCACAACCTGCCACTCATTGCGCATTTCGAAGACCTCGGCCTCACCTACATGCGCGAGGGTTGGGATAACAACGACGCCGGCGCGATGTTCATTGCCCCCGTGTTCGGCGGCCTGCGGCTCAACGACTATCGCAACGCCAACGGAGGCGCCTACGTGAACGTCGCCCACGACGACCCCAACGCCAACAGCTTCATCCTCTTCAAAGAAGACGAGTGGGTCGCCGAAACCGACCGCTATTCATACAGCAAAAAATCCTCCAACCACAACACGATCCTCGTCGACGGCGTGGGCCAGCGTTCCCAGGGCCGCGCCGAGGGCATGACCTACACCCAGCCGGGAACCGGCGGCCAGGACATGACCGAGATGGCGCACATCACCTGGATCGAGGACAACGGCGATGTGGTCATTACCGAAGGCGAGGCCGAGGGCGGGTATCTCGGCGCGCTGAGCCGCTACCGGCGCTCCTTCATTTGGAAGCCCGGCGATTACGTGCTGGTGCTGGACGACATTCGCGCCGACGTCGACCGCCAGATCGACTGGCTGATTCAGTCCAGCGGCATCACCACCCGCGACGCCGCCAACCTGCAATATACGCTCGTGAAAAACGCTGCCAGTTGCGAGTTCGACATCGCGGCCACGGAATCTCTCAGCAGCGCGATCACGACCTCCACCGCTGACAACCGCAACAGCTCGCTCGGTTGGCAGCAGCTGCAACTAACCGCCGCCGCCACGCAAAACCTGCAACTGGCCAGCGTTTATGATTTGTGGGATCACGGCGCGCTGACCGTCACCCTGAGCAACGTCTCCGTCAGCGGCGCCACCGTGACCGTGTCTGGCAACGGCATCAGCGACGAGTGGAGCTGGGCTTTTGCGCCCGATGCCGCCACCGCCTCGGACATCGCTTTGAAAGCCGCGCCCACCATCTACGAAGACCCGACCGGCGGCGATGTCGGGGTCAACGAATCCGCCACGCTGACCGTGGCCCGCGGCGGGCTGGGCCCCGTCAACTACGAGTGGTATCAAGGCGCAGTCGGCGACACGAGCACGCCCGTGGGCGGCGATTCGCCAACACTCGACACGGGCTCACTCTCGGCCCCCTCCTCGTTTTGGGTGCGTATCACCAGCGACTACGGCTCGACCGACAGCGCGGCGTTTGTGGTCAATTTAACCAGCGGCTTCCTGCTGTGGGTCGACAACAACATCAGCGCCGGAGACACCGGTGAGGAAGGCGACCCCGACGGCGACGGCTTGGCCAACTTTCTCGAATACGCCCTGGGCATGGACCCCGCGCAGCCCACCCAACGGCGGCCAGACGTCACGACGAATGCAGGGCAGATAGAGCTGCAATTCTCCGTGCCAGAAACCGCCTTGATGGATGTGCTGTACGAAGTGCAAACTTCGCCCGCGCTCAATGGCGTCTGGACTACGGTGCTCACCAAAACCACCAACAGCGACTGGACCGGCAGCGCCAATTTCAGCGTGGACGCCCTTGCAGATGGCTATCGCCCGATCACGGTCGAGCTAGCGGCGGGTCAGTTTATCCGCCTGAAGGTTACGCGTATTTCCTACGAATAATACAGCCGGTATTGGGGCACAAAAAATCCCCAAAGAACCCGGGGAACGGCCAGGGGGAGAACAAGTCTCCCCCCGGCATGATTGCAGCAGCAATAATAGTTATAGTAGCGTCTATTATAGACTTAAGAATTGCACAGTATAGAAATCGGATCGATCTAAGCAAGAACGTATCAGCGCCTAGGGTGAATTCGCCGATTCTGCCGCCATACAGCCCTATTCAGATTTGAACCAGTGGATTGCTCTTTTTCTCGACGCCAACGGAAGTTGACGGCCCATGCCCCGGATAGAGTAAGGTATTGTCCGGTAGGGTGTATATTTCGTTGAGGAAAGTTTGACGCAGGACCTCTGTGCTCCCACCAGGCAGATCAGTGCGACCATAACTGCCAGCAAAAATCACATCGCCCACGAAGGCAGCAGCCTCATCAGCAAAGTAGAAAGTGACGTTGCCCGGGCAATGACCCGGCGTGTGGCGTACCTCGATTGAGTGGCCCAGCAACTCCAGCGGCTTGGTAACATCATACCAGTGGTCAACCTGCGGGACTTCCACCTTGCCCGGCATGCCAAACATCGCCATCTGCTGCGGCAGGTAGTTGAGCAGCTCTCGGTCGTCCTCGTGCGCGTAAACGGGGATGCCCTGTCGGTTAAACTCCGCAGCGCCGAGCACGTGGTCGAAGTGCCCGTGCGTGAGCAGCACCGCCTTGAGCGTGAGGCCGTCGCCATCGAGCCGCGGAGCAATCGTCTCCCAGGCAGAAAGCGGAGCGTCGATTAGAACGGCCTCGCCGCGGCTGGCGTCGCTGAGCAAGTAGGCATTGGTGCCGATGGGCGGAAGTTCGAAGACATCGATTTGCATGCCCCTTCCCTACCGCAAATTTCGCCATCGGAAAATTTTTTTCGTCGAAATTCGAATAAACCTCCGCCGCCGCTCGTTCAACCAGCGAACATCAACACCCAGCAAACCATGAAAAACATCCTGAAATTCGGAGCAACCTGCGCGCTCATCCTGGGCATCAGCGCCCTACCCGCCAAAGCCCGCGGCGGCCACCACAACCACAACGACGAAGCTCTGGCTGCCTTGGGCGGCTTCATCGGCGGCGTCATCCTTTCGGAGTCCCTCCACGATCACCAACCCGTGCGCGAGGAAGTCTATGTCCACTATGAGCAAGACCACGGCCGCTACGACCAGCATCGCAACCTTGACCGGGGCCCCAAGGACCGCTTTAGCAAATACTCCCCCCGCCCTGGCAAAAGCTACGACAAGCAATGCCGAAACAACCGTGGACACGAAAAATGCGGCTGTGGCGGCGGCCGCTGGAAAGTTGTCGAACGCCGTGTCTATGTGCCCGTCTCCTACACCTGGCGCTACAACTCCTGCGGCGTGAAGATCCGTGTCCGCCAAGGCGGCTGCTATAAGACTGTCCGCGAACGTATCTGGATCGGCCGCCACCGCAGCAACTGCCGCTTCGGCTGAGCCGCCGCTAGTTGCTTCCCCAAGTGACCACAAGGCGGGCGAAGGGAGACATCCTTTCGCCTCGCCTTTTTCTGTCATCCGCAGCTAACCTTTACCCTGATGAAAGACGCCGACGCACAATTGCTCATGCGCTTCTACGACGGGGAATGCTCCCCCGCCGAGGAGGACGCCGCCGGCCGTCTCATCCGCGAAGAGCCCGAGGCGATGCCGTGGCTCGACGCATTGGCCGCACAACAGGAGCGTTTTGAAAACCTGCCCCCCGTGCTGAGCGAGCTTGCCATCGAGCAGGATTGGCAATCGCTCAAAGAGCAGCTCGCGCCCACGGCCACACCGAGCCAACCCAAGAAATCGAACCTGGTCTGGCCACGCTTTTGGACGGCCAGCGCGGCGGCGGCCATCATTTTATTCGCCGCCATTGCCTTCCTGTTGCCCGGCAACGATGCGACTGCTCAGGCCGTAACGCCCAACATCGTGGACTCCGTGGAAACGGATATCGAGGGCGCGACACCGATCATTTACGTGGACCAGGAGTCCGGCTGGTCCGTGGTCTGGGTTGACGAAGCCGCTGCGACCGCGAGTTAAGCTCCCGACGCAAAGAGCTATTACTCACTTAGCCAATGGCACTAAGCATCTGCCGTTGAGCGGCAGGCACGCGCTGGATTTTTGCCCTGATCAGAATACTCCAATAGGCAAAAAACTTCATTCAGACAGTAAAAGCCTACCTGAATGCGCCCTGTTTTACGTATTTTTTCTTTGCATTCTATGATATTCGCATAGTCCTAGCTGTTGCTTAGATAAGCCCGGCTGCGATGCTATTTAACTCTTACGAATTCATACTCGCCTTTCTGCCATTGGCGGTGATCGGCTATTACCTGCTTGCGCGCTTTTTCAATAAAGAGACGGCGCAAAGCTGGCTGATCGCAGTGTCGCTGTTTTACTACGGTTGGTGGAACCCGATTTATCTGGGCCTCGTGTTGGGCTCGGCGCTCGTCAATTTCGGCATGGGCGCAGCGATTAGCTACTACACGCGCGGACGACGGCCGAACCTCTTGGTCACGCTGATCGGCGTGTTCATGAACCTCGCTCTGCTCGGCTATTTCAAATACGCGAACTTCTTCGTGGATAACATCAATGCCGTGCTCGAAGTCGGCTGGACGCTGGATAAAGTCATCCTGCCGCTGGCGATCTCGTTTTTCACCTTCCAACAAATTGCCTACCTGGTCGATTGCTACGAGGACAACGCGCCGCTGTATGAATTTCGCGAATACCTGCTGTTTGTGGTGTTTTTCCCGCAGCTAATCGCTGGCCCCATCGTCCACCACAAGGAGATGATGCCGCAATTTGAGCACGAAGACACTTATCGTCTGAAGTGGGATAACATTGCCATTGGCCTAACCTTTTTCGCCTTCGGGTTGTTCAAAAAAGTCGTCATCGCGGACGCCATTGGCGCACAGGCCAGCGAGGTCTTTGCCGCAGCGAACAACGGGCTGCCGCTCTACAGCTGGGAAGCCTGGGCCGGCGCGCTGGCCTACACGATGCAGATCTACTTCGACTTCTCCGGCTACACAGATATGGCCATCGGCCTGGCGCTACTCTTTGGCATTCGCCTGCCGCTGAATTTCCTCTCCCCCTACAAGGCTGCCAGCATCATCGACTTCTGGCGTCGCTGGCACATGACGCTTTCCCGCTTCCTGCGTGACTACGTTTACATCACCCTCGGTGGCAACCGCAAAGGCCCCGTCATGCGCGACGTGAATTTGATGGCAACGATGTTCCTGGGCGGCATCTGGCACGGCGCGGGTTGGACCTTCGTGCTCTGGGGTGTGCTTCACGGCGCTTTCCTCCTGATCAACCACCACTTCCGCCGTCTCCAGAGTAAGCTGCCCTTCACAGGCAAACTGGCAGGCGGCAAGTTCCCCGTTGGTAAGATTGCCGGAGTCGGCTTAACGTTCTTGTGCGTGGTGCTGGCTTGGGTGCTCTTCCGCGCGGAAGACTTTTTTGCCGCATCAGCAGTTTATCAGGCGATGTTTGGGCTGGCCGATGTCTCCGAGCACACCGCCTTGTTCAAGCCACAGATTTTCGGTTTCCTGGCCGCCTTGACCGCGTTCTGCTGGTTTAGCCCGAATCTCGCCCAACTGATGGCCAACTACTTCCAACCACCCGAGGGCGACAGCGCACCCAATGTTGAGCCAGCCAAGCTGGCCTGGCAACCCACGGTCATCTGGGCCGTGGTCACCGCGCTGCTCTTCCTGACGGCGTTCCTCTCCCTGTCCAACCGCAGTGAATTCCTCTACTACCAATTTTAGGACCGGCGATGAGTGAGCATAAGAAAACTTTTGGCAAATACCTGGCGACGCTCGCGATCGTGATCGTCACCGGGCTGCTCCTCGATGGCGGGATCAATTACTTCATCGATCCCTATGGCATCTTCGGCCAGAACAGCCTCGGCATTTACACCAGCCAGGACCGCCATACCAAGCCTCCGCTCTACCAGCAGGGTAACTTCAATGCGGTCCTGCTTGGCAACAGCAAACCAGGCATGATCCCCACGGAAAAGGTAAAAGGCTACAATGTATTCAATGCCAGCTTTGGCGGGGCAACCCCGGAAGAACTTTACTACTTTGCCGATCACTACATCGACAGCGGAGACGTCGCCATCCTGATGCTCGACTTCTGGAGCTTTCGCGAAACCGAGCCCCTCAAGCCAGACCCCTTTCAACCACCCGGCTTTACCGAGACGCTTGACCACATTTTCAGCATACAATCACTGGATGACTCTATTAAAACAATACGCCGCAACCTGCAGGGCTCCGATCCCACCTTCGCCCGCAATGGTGCCTTCATCGCAAACCGCTGGTTCGTCCAGAAGTCCACGCCCAATCCCGTCATGGCTGAGCGCGAGTTTAATAAGCACGCAGAATGGTTCAAGGACTTCGCCGTGCTTCCCGAGCGCATGACCTATCTGGCGCAGCTGGCTGAGTTCTTACACGGTCGCGGCATGGTGGCCATTGTCGTCTTCACTCCGATGCATGAGCAGAGCCTGGAGTTGATTGAAGATGCCGACATCCAGCCCGTGGTCGACCAATGGAAAGCTGACGTCAAAGCACTCTTTCCCTACACCATCGACTTAATGGACAGCAAATATTCTAAGCCGGATAAATTCTTTGCCGCTGACCCCACTCACTTCTTGCCGCAAACTGGCGTAGACATGCTCAACCACGATGTCCTTCCCGTCCTCCAGCCACCAATGAGGCGCGATGAATTAGCAACAGAGCCGGAGCTCTCCGTAGACTAGCCGCACCAGAGTTTATTTTTCAAGAGGCAGCACTGCCCCGCCGCCATTTGCCCAATGGGCAAATCTCTGGGTGGAGCCGCAGGCTCCTTTGAGAGTTGACCTAGCGCGTGTGGGCTTCTTAGTTGGCTGGTCACTACAGAAAACACACACTCGACTACCATGTCCGCACCCACGATTATCTACACGAAGACCGACGAGGCGCCCGCACTGGCGACTTACTCGTTCCTGCCTATTATCGAAGCTTACGCGAAGCCCGCTGGCGTCAATTTTGAGACGCGCGACATCTCGCTGGCTGGCCGCGTTTTGGCTGTCTTCCCCGAGTTCCTGACCGAAGAACAACGCATCGGCGACCACCTCGCCGAATTGGGCGCGATGACCCTCACCCCCGAGGCCAACATCATCAAGCTGCCGAATATTTCTGCTTCCGTGCCGCAGCTCAATGCGGTGATCAAGGAGCTTCAGGAAAAGGGCTACAAGCTGCCCGACTACCCGGCCACCGCCTCCACTGACGAGGAGAAGGACATCAAGGCCCGCTACGACAAGGTAAAGGGCTCCGCCGTGAACCCCGTCCTGCGTGAGGGCAATTCCGACCGCCGCGCGCCGAAGGCCGTGAAGGACTACGCCAAGAAGCACCCGCACTCCATGGGCGAGTGGACCAGCGCGTCCAAGACCCGCGTCGCCACTATGGGCGCGAACGACTTTTACTCCAACGAGCAGTCCGTCACCGTGCCAGCTGCGACCACCGTGGACATCGTTTTCGAAGGTGCCGACGGCTCCAAGGAAGTCCTCAAGGGCGGCCTCAAGCTCAAGGCTGGCGAAATGCTCGACGCCACCAAGATGAGTGTTGCCGCACTGGAAACCTTCCTCGCGGAGCAGGTTGCCGCGGCCAAGGCCGATGGCGTGCTCTTCTCCCTGCACATGAAGGCCACCATGATGAAGGTTTCCGACCCGATCATCTTCGGCCACTGCGTGAAGGTCTTCTTCAAGGACCTCCTCGCCAAGCATGCGGACACTTTTGCCGAGCTCGGCGTGAACCTGAACAACGGTTTCGGCGACCTCGTGGCCAAGATCGCCACCCTTCCCGCTGACAAGAAGGCGGAGATCGAAGCCGACATCGAGGCCGCTTACGCTGCGGGCCCCGAGCTGGCCATGGTCAACTCCGACAAGGGCATCACCGGCCTCCACGTCCCCAGCGACGTGATCATCGACGCCTCCATGCCCGCTATGATCCGTATCGGCGGCAAAATGTGGGACACCAAGGGCGGCACCCAGGACACCCTGGCAGTCATCCCGGACAGCTCCTACGCCGGCGTTTACCAAGCCACGATCGACTTCTGCAAGCAGAACGGCGCACTTGACCCGGCCACTATGGGCTCGGTGCCGAATGTGGGCCTCATGGCGCAAAAGGCCGAAGAATACGGCTCGCACGACAAGACTTTTGAAATCCCTGCTGCCGGTAAGGTAAAGGTCGTCGACGCCGACGGCTCGGTCCTCATCGAGCACGACGTGGAAGCCAACGACATCTGGCGCGCCTGCCAAACCAAGGACGACCCGATCCGCGACTGGGTGAAGTTGGCTGTGAACCGCGCGCGCGCCACCGGCGACCCCGCCGTCTTCTGGCTCGACGAAGCCCGCGCGCACGACGCCGGCCTCATCGCCAAGGTCAACGAATACCTGAAGGACCACGACACCAGCGGCCTCGAAATCCTGATCAAGAAGCCGGCCGACGCCTGCCAATACAGCCTAGAACGCATCGTAAAGGGCCAGGACACGATCTCCGTCACCGGTAACGTCCTCCGCGACTACCTGACCGACCTTTTCCCGATCCTCGAAGTCGGCACCTCGGCGAAGATGCTCTCCATCGTTCCTCTGATGAACGGCGGTGGCCTCTTCGAAACCGGCGCCGGCGGCTCGGCTCCGAAGCACGTCCAACAGTTTGTTGCTGAGAACTACCTGCGTTGGGACTCTCTGGGCGAATTCCTCGCACTGGCCGTTTCCCTCGAGCACCTCGGTGAGACCTTCAACAACGCCGAAGCCAAGGTGCTCGGCAAGGCCCTCGACGCTGCGACTGGCACGTTCCTCGAGAACGACAAGTCCCCGACGCGTCGCGTAGGCGGCATCGACAACCGCGGCTCGCACTTCTACCTCGCGCTTTACTGGGCGCAGGAGCTCGCTGCGCAAAACGACAATGCCGACATCAAGGCCGTCTTCACGCCCATCGCTGAAGAACTAGCCGCGAACGAAAAGGTCATCGTCGAAGAGCTGATCGCCGTGCAGGGCAAGCCCGTAGAAATCGGTGGCTACTTCCAGCCGAACGACGCCCTGGCCTCCACCGCCATGCGCCCGAGCGCCACGCTCAACACCATCCTCGGCAAGATCTAAGCGAGGCGTAGGAACATTGATTTAACCGAAAGGCCGTCCCAATGTGGGGCGGCCTTTTGTTATTGCTAACTGCAACGTGCTACAGTGGACATCAAACCCAATCGCAAATGATGCATCCCGGCTTAGACGCCCTCTGAGAACTTCTTCCGCCCCTCAAGCGCATTGCGGAGAGTTGCGGCGTCGGCGAAGACAATGCCCCCGCCGCTGGGCAGCCCGAAGCCGATGCGGCTAATCGAGATGTCGCCCCTGCCAGCCAGAATTTCGTCCTGAATAAAGTGGCAGGTCGCCTCGCCTTCGATGTCGTTCGAGAGCGCAAGGATGATTTCGTTGACCTCGCCGGCTTCGATGCGCTTGGACAACGGGCTAAAATTCAAATCGTTCGGGCCAATGCCATGCAATGGCGACAACTTGCCATGTAGCACGTGATAAACACCTCGGTAGGCGCCCGAGCGCTCGATGGCCATCAGATCGGGCACGGTCTCCACGACGCAGACGATCTCCTTGCGACGCGTGATGTCCGCATAGATTTCGCACACCTCTTCCTCAGTCAAGTTTCCGGTTATCGGGCAGCGATGAAGCTTCTCGGCCGCCTCTTCCAAAGCGTCGCACAGCGGCTGCAAACGCTCTGGTTTTTCCACAATGAGGTGCATCGCCACGCGCTCGGCGGAGCGGTGGCCCAATCCTGGCAACTGCTTGAGCAGTTGGTGAACTTTTTCGAAGGCCGGCGACATTAGAAACTTGCGCGCGGCAAGGCGCTTACATCATCCCCGGGAACTGGAAGCCCGCAGTGGCGTCGCCCATCTTCTCTTCGTTGAAAGCCTTGGACTTCGCGGCGGCTTCCTTGATCGCTTCAAGCAGCGTCTCTTCCACGAACTCGGCGTCTTCCTTCAGGAACTCCGGGTCAAGCTTGATGGACTGGAACTCGCCCGCGCCATTGATCTTGATTTGGATGGCGCCACCGCCGCTGGAAACGTCCAGCTCGGTCTGCGCGAGTTCTTCCTGCAGCGCTTCAATTTTGCGCTGCATTTTCTGTGCTTGTTTTAAAAGTTTACCGACTCCGGCCATAATCAACTAGCGTTTGCGAACCTTGCCCCAAGTCAAGCCAACGTCCCGTTGGATCGAAAGATTTCCCAGCGTCTCGCTGGACCGGAGAGTTTGCCCATTGGGCAAATGGCGAAACGGGCGATAACTTAACACGAGCTTACGGACTTTACAGCAGCCCTGCGTAGCCAGCTTTGAAATCTGGAAACTTCGGGGTCCAGCCGAGTTCGCGACGGAGCTTTTCGTTGGACACCCGGCGGTTCGGCAAGCTGCCTTGCGCGTTGGTGCGCATGGGACCACGGCGGCCTTGAGCGCTGGGGTCAAAGACCGGCTTCGGCGCGCCAATTTGCTCGGCCAGCCATTCAACGACATCGGCCTTCGTCGGGTAGTCGCCATCGACTACGTTGAACGCGCCACCCGGGGAATCCGCCGACGCAAATGCCGCCAGCACCGAACTCACGATGTCGTCGAGGTGAATGTAATTTAGATAGAAACCACCTTCGCCGGGGAAAGTGGTCGTCCCACGCTTGAGGGCATCCAGCAGGTGGTGACGGGTTGGGCCATAGATCGCGCCCAGGCGCAAAATGAAGGCGCGGTCCCACGAACCAGCGGGCGCGTTTTCGATCAGCTCTTCGGCTTCACGGAGCACATCGCCACTCGCGGTGAGGTCAGCTGGCACGTCTTCCTCGGTCACGATGCGTCCATCGCTGTGCGGGTAAACACTCGTCGCGCTGGTGTAGGCAAACGTGCCGATGGACTTACTCTGAGCCCAGGCAATGACCGACTCCATGCCACCAATATAGCTCTTGCGGTAGCCCTCCATGCCGTTGCCCGCCGAGCTCACGCAGTTGAGCACGAAGTCGTACTGCTCGGCTACCTGGCTATGCCATTCAGCGGAGTCGAGATCACAGCGGTAGACTTGCCGCGCAAACCCATTGGCTTCCGCTGCTCGGTCGACATTTCGGGTTAGCGCATCCACTTGAGCGCCAGCAGTGGCCAGCGCTTTGCCCACGGCTACTCCCACGTAGCCACAGCCTAAGATCAGTACTGAACTATCTTGAAAAACTTCACTTCCCATGCCTCGCCATTAGGGAGACGCAGCATGGGAGGTCAACCCTTAGCCGCAAAAGGCGCTGAGAGGGTGACTAGCATTCCTAGAAAGTCAGCGAGATGAATTTGAGAATGGAATATCGACCTCAAAGACGCTCACCAGCAAAGCTCAACTAAGATTTAAAACGCCCTCTTAGTTGTTACTGAATGAAGGCGGACGCTTAGGCTTTTTAAAAGAAGGCTTGGGAGCTGATGGAGCAGCTGGCTTGGAGTCGCGTGCAACAGAGAACTCTTCCTCTGCTTCCTTTTCCTTGGGAGCATCTACCGTAAAGGGCGACTTTGAAGCCTTGGCTGCTTTACCAAACGACGGCTTGAAAAGAATGCGGTCAGTGCGCGAAGACATCGTTTCCCACAACCCGTAGGTAATGCCCGCCAAGAGCACAAGGTCCAAAATATTCAGCGCAAAGTTATAGAAAGTCATGTTCTCGGTCAGGTGCGACAGCAAGTTGATCACCGGGTAAAGGAACCAGCCACCGATAATCATAAAGACCACAATCGACACCCCCTGCTTGAGCTTACCACGGAGTGCGCTGGCACCCTGCCCCAAAGTCATGAACAGCAGCATCGTTAGGCTGGCTGAAAACAGGAACGGGAAAACCGACAGCCCCAGTTGCTCCATGCGTCCACCCACCAGATGGGAGAGCCCGATGAAAAGGAAAATGCCGGAGCCGAGCCCAAACATCGTCAGGTATAACTTCTTGTCCTCCGCCGGCACTTTGATGATGCGCGAAATAACGTAGAAGAGCACCGGCGCAAACACCGCCCAGCAGAAACCGCGCAAACCGAGGCCCGGCTCCGCAGCTTCGCCACGTATGTAACCCGCGTAAGTCTTGCTCAAGATGAAGAACATGAAGCCGACGGCGATCAGCAGGCCGCCGTAAGTCGCCATCGAGACGAAACGCACCTTGGCTTTGTCTTTAAACGCTTTGCCAAACAGGAACAGGCCGATACAGCCCCATAAAATCGCATCGCCCAAAAAGGAATAATACGTCGCATGCGTGAAGGCGGTCGAGTGCATCCCAGGAGGCGGCGTCTCTTCAACCGCAGTTGCGGCGACGACATCATCTTTTTTCTCCGCAGTCTGAACTGGCGCAGCGGTCTTGGATTCGACCTTGGGAGTGGTCTTGACGCTGGATTGTTGCTTGGCGACTGAGGTCGTCGTAGATGACGGCGCGGGTGTGGTGGGTGTAGACGAAGAAGTTGACGCTGGGCTATTGCCCTTAGCAATAGGTGGCAACTTCTCTACGAGTGTTGATTTTTCGGCCATGGGTATTATACGAGTTGGAACCCTCGATCATCGTTAGATCAAACCAAAACGTAAAGAAAAATCCTCAAAGTGTGAGAGGTATTTCCTTGTTTCTCTAAGTCTCTCCACGTAAGGACTTTATTCGCCTGGAAATGTAAAATAACTCTTTATCCTCGGACTTCTTTAATCGCAAGAACAATGATAAGCGAACAGATTCCAATGCATCCCCAAGATCAGCTGTGCTTAGCGCCTGCCCCGGCAAAATAGGATCACCAAGCTGCATTTCCACCTCCGGTAGCTCGTGCTTGCCGTGGTGAAAATGGCGCCACACCGGTATCGCAGTCGCCTGAGGCGCGCGTTTTAAAATCGCCTCCAGCCCACCTTGCAGCGGTGCCTCGTCCCAGTCGGCCGTCAGCCGCCCCTGCGGGTAAATGATCAGGCAACGCCGCTCCGATTCCTCACTGAGCAAGCGCACAGCGTGCAGCAGCCCCTGCCCCCGCCCGCGAGCAGATTCCAGATCAACGCCGAACACGCCGCACTTCTGAAAGTAAGGAAAACGCTGAAGGTTCTTGGCCTCCATCATCACTCGCTGATCGATCCCAAAACTACGGGTCAGCGAAAAGTCGAGCAGCCCGTCCCACCACGTTTGGTGGTTGCCGAAAAACACCAGCGGAAACGGCATCTCCGAGCGCAACCATTCCTGCCAACCCGCAAACCCACCCACACGCACTGAATAGAAACGCTGACGATATTTTCGCCGCAGGTAAGCCGCTAGGAGAGCTTGGCGCCACACGCTTTTGGATTCGGGCATCATTGCCCTTGAACCAAATCAGCCCCGCGCCAAAAGGCAATGCTGCGCCGTGCGGTTATTATACCAGTCGCGCATGCGCGCAGAGAAATTGGCGGCTGAGCTGACTTTACCCATCAGAGTAAATCGGGCGTTTGCCTATTTCCACTCCTCGGTGGCCTCGTCAACTTCCTCGAACTTGCGGCGAGCGCGGAGTCGGGCACCGACAATCAGCGAGCCCTCGTAGAGTCCCCACAATGGCAGCGCGGTGACCATCAAGGTGAGTGGATCGCCGCCGGGTGTGATCAGCGCAGAAATGACCAAGATAATAAACATCGCGTAGCGACGCCCGGCCCTCAGCCGGTCCGCTGAAACGATATCCAAATAGATCAGCAAAATGATGACCAGCGGCGATTGAAACAGCATGCCCAACCCCAGTACGGTCCAAATCACAAGGCCGTAATATTTAACCGGGGTCCACAAAGAGGCAAAATTGAAAGCCTGCTCAAAACTCAGTGAGACATACAAATAAAATGGGAGCAGAAGAAAAAACGCCAACGCCACGCCAGAAATAAATAAAATTAAAATCGCGAGACATACCGGTTTAAGAATATTTTTTTCCTGATCCGTCAGACCCGGCGCAATGAAACTCACCGCGAAATATAACACGAAAGGCAGCGACAATCCCACCCCGCCAAAAAACGCCAGTTGCAGAATAAACGTGAAAACGTTCATCGGCCCGTCCGTCCGCAAAAGGATTTCACGGTCGGGATCGCCAATCAGCTTGAAGGCCTGTAGCAATGGCCATTGCAGGGCGTCCGCAAACCATACCCCGAAGCCCAGGACCAAACCGCAGGCAATCATCAGCACCACCATGCTCTTGATCAACACCCAGCGCAACTCCTCCACATGATCCCAAAATCCCATGATGCCCTCAGCGGTTTCCGAGGATTCTGTCGTGTCCAATTCGTCTTCGTCTGATGCCGAATCGTTATTCATTTTTTAGATGAGGTGCGTTACGTACGTGTATATCTCGCTCTGCTAGAGCGGCAAATCATTGACAGGGTTTGGAAAACCGCTTTTGTGTCACGTCTTTTCCGCTTCGTTACAAGCGATACAGCGGAGGAAATTCGCACAAAAGTAAACCCATATATCATCACACAGGATGGCAACAAAAACGAAGAAGGCGAAAAAGGCCGCGAAGAAAAAGGTCGCGAAAAAGGCCGTGAAAAAGGCGGTACAATACGTCTACGAGTTCGGTAGAAAAACTCAGGGCAATTCCAAGATGAAGGAACTGCTCGGCGGTAAGGGCGCCAACCTTGCTGAAATGGCGCGTATCAAGCTGCCCGTTCCTCCGGGCTTCACCATCACTACGGAAGTTTGCACGTATTTCTACGACAACAAGCTATCCTACCCCAAGACCCTCGAAGCGGAAGTTAAGCAAGCAGTTGCGAACATCGAAGCACAGACCAAAAAGAAGTTTGGCGACGAAGAAAACCCGCTCCTCTTCGGTGTTCGCTCCGGTGCCCGTGAGTCGATGCCCGGTATGATGGACACCATCCTCAACCTCGGCTTGAACGACAAGACTGTCGTCGCCCTGGCTGAAAAATCCGGCAACGAGCGTTTCGCTTACGACTGCTACCGCCGCTTCATCCAAATGTATGGTGACGTGGTTATGGGTGTGCAAGTCGACGACGAAGACGCGCACGAGCCTTTCGAAGAAGTTCTCCACGGCCTCAAGCAGGAACTCGGTGTCGAGATGGACAACGACCTGACCGCTGAAGACCTCAAGGAACTCATTAAGCGCTACCAAGCCCTCATTAAGAAGTTCACGAACTCCTCCTTCCCGCAGGACGTTTACGAACAGCTCTGGGGTGCAGTTGGCGCCGTGTTCTCCTCCTGGCAGAACGAGCGTGCGATCCTTTACCGTCAAAAGTACGGCATCCCTGCTGAGTGGGGCACCGCAGTTAACGTTCAGACTATGGTCTTCGGTAACATGGGTGACACCTCCGCTACCGGTGTTGCATTCACTCGTGACCCGGCCAACGGTGAGAACGTCTTCTACGGCGAATACCTCATCAACGCTCAGGGTGAAGACGTCGTGGCCGGTGTTCGCACCCCGCACGAAATTGCCAAGCTCGCTGAAGAAATGCCGAATGCTCACGCTGAACTCGAAGCAGTTCGCGCCAAGCTCGAGCAGCACTTCACTGACATGCAGGACTTCGAGTTCACCGTTGAAGACAACAAGCTTTACATGCTCCAGACCCGTAACGGTAAGCGCACCGGCCTCGCCGCTGTTCGCATCGCTTACGAAATGGTCAAGGAAAAGCTCATCGACGACGCCACCGCGGTTAAGCGTATCCCGGCTGACTCGATCTCCAGCCTCCTCGTGCCAATCTTCGACACCAAGGAACTCGCCAAGGCTAAGCCGCTGACCACTGGTCTGCCCGCAGGCCCCGGCGCTGCCGCTGGTCACATCGTTTACTCCGCAGCCGCTGCTGAAGCACAGGTTGCCAAGGGTAACAAGGTTGTCCTCTGCCGCGTTGAAACTTCCCCGGAAGACCTCCGTGGTATGATCGCTGCTGAAGGTATCCTGACCAGCCGTGGTGGTGTTTCCTCGCACGCTGCTCTCGTTGCCCGCCAAATGGGTAAGGTTTGCGTCTGCGGCGCCAACGAAGTCGTGATCGACTACGGCAAGAAGACCCTCACCGTCGGTAAGACCGTTCTGCGTGAAGGCGACTTCATCTCCATCGATGGCACCACCGGTGAAATCTACGCCGGCGCCATGGCGACCGCTCCGTCCGAAGTCTCTCAGGTGTTCAATGGCAAGCTGAAGCCGGCCAAGAGCTACACCTACAAGATGTTCGACCAGGTCATGAAGTGGGCTGACAAGTACCGCACCATGGGCGTTCGCACCAATGCCGACACCCCGGCTCAGTCCAAGCAGGCTGTTGCTCTGGGCGCTGAAGGTATCGGCCTCTGCCGCACCGAGCACATGTTCTTCGAAGGCGACCGCATCACGTTCATGCGTGAGATGATCCTCGCCACCGACGAAGACGGCCGTCGCAAAGCGCTTAAGAAGCTCCTTAAGTTCCAGCGCAACGACTTCAAGGGTCTCTTCAAGGCAATGGAAGGCCGCCCGGTAACCGTCCGCCTCCTCGACCCGCCCTTGCACGAATTCCTCCCGCACGACGACTCCGCTCGCCGCGCAATCGCCGAAGCACTCGACGTAACTCCGGAATTCATCAGCGAGCGCGTCAAGGCCCTGCACGAGCAGAACCCGATGCTTGGTCACCGTGGCTGCCGCCTCGGCATCACCTACCCGGAAATCACCGAGATGCAGGCCCGCGCGATCTTCGAGGCAGCCGCAGCTTGCTTGACCGCCAAGAAGAAGATCAAGGTTTCCCCGGAAATCATGATCCCGCTCGTCGGCTTCAAGAAGGAACTCGATCTCCAGGTTGAAGTGGTCCACCGCGTGGCTGCTGAAGTCATGGAAAAGAAGGGCATCAAGATTCCGTACATGGTCGGCACCATGATCGAAATCCCACGTGCTGCCTTGACCGCAGACCAAATCGCTGAGACCGCTGAGTTCTTCAGCTTCGGCACGAACGACCTGACCCAAACCACGCTCGGCATGAGCCGTGACGACGTCGGCACGTTCCTCCCGGACTATAAGGAGCTCGACATCCTGCCGCAGAATCCGTTCGACTCGATCGACCAAACCGGCGTTGGCCAGCTCGTGCAAATGGGCGCTGACAAGGGTAAGGCTACCCGCCCCGACATCAAGCTCGGCATCTGCGGTGAGCACGGCGGCGAACCGAACTCGGTTAAGTTCTGCCACCAGGTCGGCCTCAACTACGTGTCCTGCTCGCCGCCTCGCGTGCCGGTCGCCCGCCTCGCTGCCGCTCAGGCTGCGCTCGGCAAGTAAAGCTGCCTAGTCAACATTTTCAAAGTCCCGGTCGTTTGCGGCCGGGACTTTTTTGTACCCTCAAATTCCTGCTCAAAAAAAGCCTCTGAAAAATCGCCCACAACCTTGACCGATCGGTTTACTATGCTAAATTGACCGCATTGTGAAACCCGGACCCGACAAAAGCTTTGATCCCGATATCGCCTTGAGCGCCGCCACTGCGGTTTTCAAAGCGCATGGCTTCGAGGGCGCCAGCATGTCGGAGCTCACTGCCGCGATGGGCATCGGTAAGAAGAGTCTCTACGACACCTTCGGCAACAAGCGCGCTCTCTTTCAACAGTGTGTCCACGCCTACGCCGTTGAGAATGCCGCCAACTTCCGCGCGCTGCTCCTAGAGTCTGGTTCATCGCGCGAGAACCTCCGCAAGTTGCTGAGTAAATTCGTCGACATGCATGCTGACGATTGTAGCCACGGCTGTCTACTCGGGTCCTGCATGGCGGACTTCGATGCAAACGATGCGAACGAAGTCGAGTTCCTGAAATCAGCACTGGAGCAACTGGAAAACGTCTTCTTTGACGCCTTCGCCCAAGCCCGCAGCCAAGGCGAAATCTCCAACCAAGTCGACCCGCGTTCCGCCGCCCGACTGCTGATCTGCTTCACGCAGGGTGCCGCCCTCGTTGGGCGCACCGCCGTTGGGCGCGAATACCTGGCCCAATCCTACAAACAGCTGGAAGAAATCCTTCTCTAAATTTTTTTTGCCCACAACCTAGACCGATTGTTCTAACTTATGCCAAACAACCAAACCAACACCATGAATAAGATCCAAAACAAAACCGTCCTCATCACTGGTGCCAATCGCGGCATCGGCAAAGCACTCGTGACTGAGTTTATCAACGCAGGCGCAGCCAAAGTTTACGCTGCAGTCCGCAACGTGAAATCAGCCCAACCGCTCGTCGACGAATTCGGCGACCGTGTTGTGCCAATCTACGCCGACCTTTCCGATCTGGCATCAATCAAGCAGGCCGCCCAAACCGCAACCGACGTCGACGTGGTCATCAATAACGCAGGCATTATCAGCTCGCTGGACATCCTCGACGAATCCGCTTTAGGGGAGATTGACACCGTCTTCGACGTGAACGTGAAGGGCCTGCTCCGCGTCGCCCAAGCCTTCGCGCCAGTGCTCAAAGCCAACGGCGGTGGCACGCTTGTGCAGCTCAACTCAGTTGCGTCGCTCAAAGACTTCGATGGCCTCTCGACCTACTGCGCATCCAAGGCGGCGTCTTACTCCTTCACACAGGCGCTGCGCACCAAGTTGGCGGAACAAGGCACGCAGCTAGTGAGCGTTCACCCTGGCCCGATCGCGACGGATATGGGCGACGAAGCCGGTTTCACCGATGTCGCCGAACCGCCCTCGCTCGTCGCCACAGGCGTCATCCGAGCTCTGGAAAACAACGAGTTTTTCGTATTCCCCGACAGTGTGGCGCGACAGTTCCATGAGGCATACCAAGGCTTCGCCAAGACCTTTGTCACGCCGGAAGCCGTCGAGGCCTAAAACAGAAATCTACAGTTCACCAAGCCCTGGCTTAAACGCCAGGGCTTTTTCATTTTCACAAAATCACGTGTTGAGTCCATTCAAGCGCTCCTTCCCGCTATGGGTCGCGACTAGCCTTCTCGCCTGCATTCGATGATGCTCATTCTCATGACTCAAAACCTCATCTCCGAGCCGGCTCGCGAAATCCCCGTAGTCGGGGAATTTGACCTATGTGTTCTCGGCGGCTCCTGCACCGGCGTTTTTGCGGCGATTCGCGCCGCGCGCCTGGGATTATCCGTTGCCATCGTTGAGAAGATGGGCTGTTTTGGTGGCGTGGCCACCTTGTCATTGGTCAATGTTTGGCACACGCCGCTGGATGAAGTGTTCGAAAAACGCATCTTCGCCGGCCTGACACAGGAAGTCATCGACCGCCTAAAACGCCGTAACTCGGTCAAAGAAGACTTAGCCAACGCCAGCGTCGCGTGGGGCTTCAACTCCGCCGAAATGCAAATCGAGCTCGATGAGCTCATTACCGAAAACAATATCACGCCTTGGCTCCATACCTCGTTCGTAGCGCCTATCGTGCAGGACGGACAGCTCACTGCAATCGCCATCGAAAACAAGAACGGCCGTGAGGCCATCAAGGCGCGTTTCTTCATCGACGCTACCGGCGACGGCGATCTCTGCCAGCGCCTCGGACTAGACACTTATTTGGCCGCGCGCCGCCAGCCATCCACCACCTGCGCCACCTTCAGTGAATGGGACTCGCTTGGCAACGCCAACTGGGGAGCACTTATTCGCGAACACGCCGACGAATACGATCTGCCCGACGGCTTTGCTTGGGGCGGCAACATCCCCGGCTCCGACGTCTTCATGCTGGCCGGCACGCGGGTCTTTGAGAACTGCTCCACCGCCGAAGGCTTCACGAAGGCCGAGATTGAGGGCCGACGACAAGTCCGCGCTATTCAAGACATCCTCCGCAAATACGCGCCCGAGTCCAAGCTAGCCCTC
The DNA here is from genome assembly GCA_031296935.1 of Cerasicoccus maritimus. Lineage (GTDB taxonomy): Bacteria > Verrucomicrobiota > Verrucomicrobiia > Opitutales > Cerasicoccaceae > Cerasicoccus > Cerasicoccus maritimus. Next base: position 116,554 of record JAVDPD010000009.1, on the reverse strand, counting down.
CAAGCCCTACCCGCCCGCATCGGGATCCGCGAAACCCGTCATGTGCGCTGCCTACACCAACTGACCGGCGACGAAGTGCTTCACGGAAAACGCTTTGACGACGCCATTGCCAATGGCAGCTATCGCGTGGACATCCACCACGATGACAAGCCAGGCATCACCTTCCGCTATCTCGATGGGCGCGAAGTTTACACCCGCCCCGGCCTTCCTCATGAGAATGGACGTTGGCGCGAAGCAACGGCCCAAAGCCCAACCTTCTACCAGATTCCCTACCGCTCCCTCGTGCCGCAAGGCCCGTTTGGTAACGTGCTCGCTGCCGGTCGTTTCATCGACGCTGATACCGTTGCCCACGGTGCCATTCGCGTGATGGTCAACATGAACCAAACCGGTGAAGCCGCCGGTGTCGCCGCCTACCTGGCGCTCAAAAACGAATGCCCCGCCCGCGAAGTGAGCCCCGCCAAGCTACGAACCACCCTGGCCGATGGTGGCTCAATTATCCTTTAGCACCGGCACGGTGCTGCGATGGCGAAACGCCCCAAAACTTCCGGTACTGCCGTGAGAAAAACAACGGATCATTAAACCCGCACTCTCCGGCAATCTCCTTAACCGACAGGCTGCTTTCATGGAGCAAAAAACGCGCATGCCGCAGCCGGATTCGATTGAGCCGCGTCTGCATGCTCTCCCGGTAGGCCTCAGCAAACTGCCGTCGAAAATAGTCCGGGCTCAGCCTCAAGGTTTCATAGAATTCCGCAATCGCATCGGGCCGCGCAAAGTGCTCGCTGAGCCACTTTACTGCCCGGCGCACCTCGGGGTGCAAGGCATCGGCAAATTGCGTGTTCGCGAACACCGCCTCATGCAGCGCGTTCGCCGTAGGCCAGAAGCGGCCAAGCATTCCCTTAAGCTCGCCCTCAAGTTCTAACAATCGACGGCTGCCATCATCAGCCTGACTTTGAATCAAAGCATCACGCATCCGGTCCATAGCACAGCATTCGAGTGGAATGTTATTCGCGTCACGCCAAAACAAAGTCAGCGGACTCGCGTCCAGGTGCTTGACGGCAAAGTCGACGTAGTAAATTTCACAGCCCTGCGACGTGCGCCACGTGCGCCTCACCCAATTGGGCACCAAAAGCTGCTTACCAGCCGTCATCCGCTTTTTCTTTCGCTCAACCTGGTAGTTCAGCGCCCCTTTTACGACCAAGATCAGTCGGTTAGTCATCAAGACCTCATCGCGAATGACCGTGCCCGATGCATGTTGCTTGCGCTCAATTTCCACCACATCCAAAGGCACCCGCAACATAGCGGCAATGAATTCATCTGGCGGCGACAGTTCCTGGCTCATAAAACAAAAAACGCGCAACCGTATCAACCGTCACGCGTTGAGTCTATGCTCAAATTAGATACCCGGCGCCGCCTAGCCCGGAATCAAAATTGCCTGACCACCATCGGGTATGATGTCGACATAGCCATAGCGTGCCCCGTCATGCTCGACAACGCGCGTGTTCAGCTCGGGCCCATCTCCTTGCCTGGCGCGGAAGCCACTCCAGTCATCCGGCAGACGCACTTTAACCGTCAGCGGGTGGTTAAAATATTCGTCCTTCATCCAATCGCTCAAACTGAGGACTATACGCTGATTCGAGTTTTCCAAGACTTCGAGATTCGAGGTGTCGCGAGACTGCGCATACTTCGCCGCATCAGAAAAAGAAGCGCACCAAAAGGCATCACGATTACTGTAATAGAAGTCCATTTGCTCACGCGTTTTATCCATATTCTCCCCCTTGATGTAGTGGTAGATAAAGACACCCCATCCACGATAGGCCTTCGTGTCCGCCGGGTCGATCAGGCGCGAGCAATCACTGAAACTCGCCTTGGGATTATCGCCAATATTGGGCCGACTCATCGCATTGATGCTCATGTAATTGAGCCCACGCGCCCCATTGATCGTGCCACGCGTGCCACGGGCAGCGATGTATATTCCTTGAGCCACCTCGGGATCGTTTTTAGCAGAGTTGCCCCCACCGGGATACGCGAGCGCAGTCGCGGAGTTGCCTGCGACATTGGCATCAATAGCCTGCTTGGAGTCGCCATATTCCCACTCAATGCCCTGCCACTCCGGCTTACTCGCGCCACTGAGATGCGTTACCGTGTGCGATTCGATCGAATGCCCCGCATCATAAACCGCCTGCCACTGCGACCACTCGCCGTTCATCTTGGGGTTGGAGTTGCTAATGCCTCCAGTGACGAGAAACCACGTCAACTTCATATCCCGCTGGCCTGCCTCGGCGAGCCACCAATCAATGTTCATCGCGCAGTTATCATCAATGGTGTAGCTGATTGCCGCCGCTTTGTCGTCCTTCCAAAGACAAACGGCAGCCTCCCCGGGATTCTCCGGCCATACATACTCAACCGGCACATTCATGCGCTCTTCTTTCGGAATCCCAGCGAGATTGAGCAGCTGCTTTTCACCAGCAAAAAGCGCCGTCGTTGCAATCAAGGGAAACAAGCAAAGTGAATACCTCATGCCTAGACGCTCGCCTATCTATCGCTTTAGGTCAATGGTCTAATCTTCGTTTTCGCTCTGCTCCCTAAAGCCCGCAAAAGCTGCACTGAACCCAATAAATCAGTTACATAAAAAACATCATGCATGACGTCATTATTTTTGGCGGAGGTCCTGCTGGCTACCCCACCGCCATCCAAGCTGCCCGCATGGAGGCCAAAACACTTCTCGTTGACAAAAGGCTCACTACTCGGCTGAGCCACAACACGCAACCGCATCGCCTTCCCCGGCCTATTTCATGCCTGGAAACGGCAAATCATCGCTGGTATCGGCTGGGATCTGGTCCGCAGAACGGTCGAACTGGAGAGGCGGAAGTTGCCGGATTTCACATAGATCCCTGATGCGCACTGGATGCACCAGGGAAATCGACCGCTTCCTCGCCGCCGGGCACTGTATTTCCGGCGACCAATTGGCCAACTCCGCCTATCGCGTTCAGGCCTCAGCCATGACCATGAGACAAGCACTGGAAGCCGACGGCGCGATAGTGGCACGCCAATAGCCATGATGCCTGTGAGCGAAAGACAACGAGTATTAGCAGATGATTACACTTTCAATCTTGCGCTCAATGTAAGATTTTGCCGAATAATGCATGACAATACGTTGCGAAAAGTGATATCAGCCTAACTCATTATGTTCAAAATCCCCCAAATAACTTCCGTCCTTGCCGTTGGTGTGGCGTTTTCCTCCACACTCTGTGCCGAAATGGCCACCGAAGTCAGCCAATACGGCATCACCTGGACTTTCGACAAGCCCCAAGAGGTCGGGCAATACGTATCCGGCGACTACTGGGTCGTGGGCCCGGTCAACGTAGTAAGCGTGACCCCACAGCCCGGACCATCATTATCAGACGCCAAGGACAGCAGCAAAAGTATTTATGGAGCCACTGCCAACGTAGACGACAAGAGCATGCGCAACGGCTCAATGGTCAACCCTGGCGTCCAGAAAAGTCTGAGAAGCCAAGGGCTCGACTCACGCTCCAAGAGCTATGATGCGTCACTGAGTGTGGCTTTTCCAGTAGTGCTGAATCCCGGCGACATCCTGCTGTCATCCGTCAGCAGTGAGCAATACGGTGCCAAGGATAAGCTGGCGACACCCGATGTATTGGGCCAACAACGCATCTTCTACAAGAAGCCCACTGGCGACTACGTCGTCGAATCCGCTGCCTTGCTGACCTGTGTTACTGAGGCGCCAGCCGAGGACGCATTTCGCCCTCCCTACGCTGGCACCGCTCGCCCCGCTTATTACGCACGTAACATTCAATGGGACAAGCTTCCCAGCCTGCCTGCCCCCGCGTCCATGCCTCAGTGGGAAACATTCGAGCGTGTGCACGAACGCCCTTGGCTGGAGATCCCACGTAGCTGGCTGGTTCAATACTTTGGCCCGTCGCTGAATGGCAATGGCTATGGCCGCGAAGTTTCCCGCATGGGCAACATCGCCACGCTGATGCTCATGACGGATGCTCCCAGAGAGCAAAAAGAAAAACTCATGTATGAGATCATCCAGTGGGGCATCGACCTCCGCTCCGTTATCGACAGCGGTGAAATGTTCTTCTCCGATGGTGGATGGTGGCAGGGACGGAAGTGGCCCATCATGTTCACCAGCATCATGCTCGACGAACCAGCTATGATCGACTGGCCCGCCATCCCAGCAAGTGACAAGCGCGTGATGCCCAGCGCGGCAGCCCCACACCCCACATTCGTCTTTCAGGAAGACCTCGACACCTACTACGGCCAAGGTGCCGAAGGCCAGGACACGCTCTGGCAAATGTGCTGGCACACCGGCCCCAAGCCCCCCTACCAAGAGAAGCCCAAAAGCGAGTGGACCAAGATGGATAAAAAGTCCAACAACTACTGCTTCATCAATTCTTCCACCTACGTAGGCACCGCGCTGTCCGCACTCCTCATGGGAGCAAAGGCTGACTGGAATCACGACGCGTTCTTTGACTATGTCGATTATTGGATGAGCGATGAAAACTTCCAAGAAATGCCGAAATGGATTCCCGGAAAACGTACGGCGGACCCCTTCGTGGAAGACATGTGGGCTATGTATCGCGACCAAGTTCCCAGCCAGGACAACGGCAAGGACAACTGGAAATTCATCTGGACTGACATGCATCAACGCACTGGCGAATGGGTCGAAAATCCCAAGCCCGCAGCCATTCCGTAATAGGAATGACAGAGCGCTGAAGCTGAATCGATCCACCAAAGGCTAACTGTCCTTATAAAGGTGAAAGCACAAATCCATTGATGCCCCCTGACGCCAGGCAAGGGGATTATCAGCGTATGCAATCAATTACGTGGGAAAGAAGACATCCACGCATGAGCCAAATGCCATTTACCCGTCCGATGCGTTCATGAAGAGGACTTAAGGTTGCCCTGATCCGAACTCTGCTGCCGCCGCTGGCAGAAAACGTATGGCACCCTCACCCACAGAATTAGATTCCTCCCCCACCCCGGAAAGCAGAGCGGTTTCAGAATCGCTCTCCCCCAGAAATGCCTGCACCGAATCATCTGCTGAGAATGCCAAAGATTTACTGGCTGAAAGATCAACCATGCGCTCCTGATAAACGCTGCCCTGACTGCCGATATTAGTTGAACCAACGGCGAGTCCCGACTCCATTGACGCCTCATCCCGATTCGCGCCCGTATGGAATTGCATTCCCATATCATCAATCACCTGCGGGGATTTTGCCTTGTCCGATTCCTGTAGCTCACTCTCGTACGCCAGGTAGCCGCCAATCAGCGAAACCGGTGCAACAAGCATCAACAGTTTCACCCACAGCGGCAAGGGGTCGCCAGCAGCACGTCGAGACATAGGGCCCAATGACACGGCATAATGTCAGTCGGTTCCCAAAAAACTAACATTTTTTATTGAGGGCATTCAGCCCAGGCGCCCCTCATCGAGCTCGATCATATCCGCCACCGACTTCACTTCCGTCTCCCAATCCAGGCAGCCCATTTTCTCCAACGACTCGCGAATGAACTCGCGTCCCGCCTCCGTCATGCCCTTTTGGACGACTTCGCGATTCCACTTCGCCGCCTGCACATCATCAGGAAACAGCTCCAGTAAACGACGGTCCATCTCGGCGTCATCGGCGCTTTCGCAAACAATCGTTTCCACATCTGCGGGCTCGACGCCCAGGTGCATGCAAAGGAAACGATCGAAGCCGCGCTTGTAATTCTTGCGGTAGCTTTTGGGCAGCTCACCGTGTTTTTGCGTGTAGCGGATCTTTGCAATGAAGCGCGGCAAATGCAGCAGGCCGGACGCCCCATGCGGAAGATACGGCGATGGCAGCTCGGTCAACACTTCACCAGTGGAGCCGGGAATGGGACGGGATTTCATGCGCTCGAGCTAAACAGATGCCTCCCCAAGCGAAAAGTGCGAAACGCAATTTTTTGAACATCCAATGGCGCGGATGAACGCAGATGCCAGCGAAATGAATATGAACAGAAGGTAGCAAAGGCAAGAAAGGCCATTATCAATGAAATCTTTGCTCTCTTTGCTGTCTTCTGTTCAAAATAACTACGCCTCGCTGGCGCTTAGCCATTGCCCCAACAACTGGCAGGCGTGGGCGCGGTGACTGATGCGGTCCTTCACTGCGCCGCCGAGTTGGGCGAAGGTTTCTTCGTAGCCATCGGGCGCAAAGAGCGGATCGTAGCCGAAGCCGGCGTCACCCGAAGGCACTTCGAGGATTTGCCCGGGGCAATGCCCGGCAAAGGTTTCGTCCACGCCATCGCCCAACAACACCAGCGTGCAGGTAAACCGAGCGCCGCGCTCATGCGGCGGTTTGCCCGCTAATGCATTGAGCAGCTTCGCGTTGTTATCGGCGTCGGTGGCGTCCGGGCCGGCATAGCGGGCTGAATAAATACCCGGCGCACCGTCGAGCGCCTCAACCTCCAGACCGCTGTCATCGGCGAGCACCCAGTTGGCGGCACCATCCAAGCCCTGCGCCAAGACTTTGTCTCGCAAAGCTTCTGCCTTCAGACGCGCATTGCCCGCAAAGGTGTCGGCGTTTTCCTCGACCTCGGGCATGCCGCCAACAGCCTTGGCGCTGACCACTTCGATCTGCATGCCCGCGCGGGCAAGGGCAGCGGCGATTTCATCGGTTTTGTGGGCGTTGCCCGTGGCGACTATGATACGTGGCTGGCTCATTCGACTGGATAAATAAAGTGACCGCGGGTCAGGACGTCTTCCCCCAAAAGCGCATGCTGCGCGTCGCGGAGGATAATCGCGTCGGCCATCTCGTCAGTATTCAGGCCACGAAACGCGGGCAGCGCGTGGTCATCGGCCAGCAGCTTTGGCGCGCGGTAGCAGATCAGGTAGTTGATCAGGCACTCTGAAAGCATGTCGCTGAGCAGACCGCAACCACCCTCTACCAGCACGCCGATAAGACCGGCCTGCATGCATTTCTTTTGGAGCATGCTGTAAAAGATATGTGGCGGCTCGGAGGGAATTTCCCAGCACTGCACACCGGTGGCCTGCACGCGGGCCAAGCGCGCGCGGTCACATTCCGTCCGGGTAATGTAGATTGTATTGGCCCGGTGCTCATCCGTGAAGACCCGGCGATTCAGGTGATCGGCCAGCAGCAAACCGCGGTCGAAGATTAGCCGTGTGGGGCAGAAGACTGGCTCGCCTTCACGACGCGACGTCAGCGATGGGTCGTCCTCAATGACGGTCCGCGCGCCCACGGCAATGGCCGGAAACAGCCGGCGCCACTGCTGGACATCGGCGCGGGATTCCTCCCCCGTCACCCACTTGGAGTGGTTCGTGCGCGTGGCAATTTTGCCATCGAGCGTCATGGCAACCTTGGCCGCGATGAAGGGCGTCTCGTGCACGATGCTGTGGTTAAAGATTAAGTTCAGGTCGGCGCATTCGTCGGCCAACACCCCCTCGACCACCTCGATGTCCGCCGCGCGCAGAATCTCGATGCCGCGCCCGGCATGCTTGGGATTCGGGTCCAGCGCGCCGATCACCACACGGGCAAACCCACGTTGGATAATCGCCTCCGTGCACGGCCCCGTGCGCCCATGAGTGGAGCAAGGCTCCAGCGTCACGTAAAGCGTGGCGTCATAGCGGGGACGATGCCCCAGGGCCTTGATCGCCGCCACTTCCGCATGATCGCCACCCGCGCGCGCATGCCAACCTTCCGCCACCACGCGGTCGCGCTCGACAATGATCGCGCCAACCATCGGATTCGGATGGGTGTCGCCCCATGCGCGCTTGGCCACGGCAATAGCGTGTCGCATGAAGTGTTCGTCGGTTTCCAATTCCTGGGGCATAAAAGATAATTAAAAGACATTTGCGCAGCGATGAATAATTACTAAGGCTCTGGGTTATGCTGCGCTGCCATCTGCTACGAGTGATATTTCTGTGCCTGTTCTTCGGTATGGCCGGTTTGGCCAATGCCGCAGATTTGTTCCGCGGTATGACGGAGGATGAGGTGATTGCCGTTTTGGGCAACCCCAATTCCAGCATGGGACGGTCCAATAAATTAATTCTCATGTATGGCGATGCCGAAGTCGAGTTGCGCGCTGGGCGACTCTACACCGCCAGAGGCCGCGATATGGACTACCTCGCGCCCGACGGACAATCCCAGTTTGCCTACGCCAGCGGGCGCGGGTGGACGCTCAACGGGCAACCAGTCCCCCTGAGCTATCGCTACACCGTGGCCAACCAAACTGTCGAGCAAGCCATCGAGCCCACCGTCGAGGCGCCACCTGAGCCAGAACCCGAAACCGTAGAGCCCGTAGCCGAGCCCACCGTTGAGCCAGAGATGGACTACGACGAGTATGACGACTACGAATACGACGAGTTCGATGAGTTCTATGATGAAGAGCTATACGCAGATTATGAACCTACCACAATGGAACTGACGATAGCCGTCGCGCTACGTTTTCTCATCGAATTCATCATTACGTTAATCGTCGTAAAAATATCTTTCGAGCAAAAGGGCTTCCCCGTGCTGATGCCACAGTTGTTCATGCTAAGCTTAGCTCAAGGCTTTATTTCATTCCTGCTCGACTGTGGCTTCATCGCCCTGAATTTCCATAACTGGATGATTGAGCAAGGCATCGAGTTCGTCACCCTGTCTACGCTGATTTACCTAATAACCGACGTCACGCAATCAATCACAGCCATGACGATTGCAGCGATCGCCCGCCCCTTGACCTTCTTCGCCTACTGGGTGGCGGTCTTAGGCCTGGCCTATGCCGGCATCAATCTCGGCGGCTTCTATTGAAAACCTAGATAAATTTCGTTTTGCCTCCGACCGCGTAAAGCGCACAAAGTGGGCGCAACGATGAAACCCTTCACGTTCATTTGCGGCGACGACGACTTCCTGGTCACCCGGGAGGGGCAAGCCGTGTTTGCCGAAAAGGCCAAGGACATCACGGACGATTTCTCCAAGGAAACCATCGATGGCGCCGCCCAGAACATGGGCGATGTCGAAACCGCGCTCAATCAGTTCCGCGCCGCCACCCAGACGCTGTCCATGTTTGGCGACAAGAAGGTCGTCTGGCTCAAAGACGTCAGCTTCTTCGCCGATAGCGTGACCGGCCGCGCCGAAGGCACCAAGAAACTCGTCACCGAATGGCAGGAGGAACTCGCCAAGCTCGACCCCAGCGCCGTGGATGTGCTCATCACCGCGCACCCTGTCGACCGCCGGCGCAAGGAGTTTAAGTGGTTCTCCAAAAACTCCGAATACACCGACCTCAAGTCCGGCAGTAACGACGACTTCCTGCTCGACCTCGTCTTCACCGAGAGCAAGCGCCTGAAAACCACTTTTACCACCGGCGCTTCGCAGGCGTTGATTGGCCTCGTCGGCGGCAATACCCGCCTCGTCCTGGAGGAAACCCGCAAGCTCTGCACCTACGTCGGCGAGGAAGGCGAAGTCACGGACGAGATCGTTATCCAGATGGTGCCGCACTTTGGCGAAGGTGATTTCTTCGAGCCCGTGGAAGCGTTTTTCTCGCTGGACCTGAATTGGACCCTCGATGCGCTGCGCCGCTATTTCTTTATCCACAAGGAGGCGCGCCCACTGATCGTCAACCTGCAAGGCCGCAACCGCCTGATGATCCAGCTCCGCGTGCTGATGGACTCCGGCGAAATCACCCTCGGCCCACGTGGCTTCTCCAAGCCAACCTTCGAGGCCGCTCAGCGCAAATACGCGCAGCACTTCGGGGGCTTCGACGACAAGAGCAACTTCAACGTCTTCACCCAAAACCTCTGGTATCTGGGCAACAAAGTCGCCCCGCCCTGCCGCCAACTCAAGCTCAAGCAGTTGGTTGATTTCCAGGTGTCGTTCACCAAGGCCTTCGAAGACCTGATGCGCAAACCGCAGGACCAGGACGCCGTCATGCGCGACCTCGCCATCGCCTGCCTCGGCTAGCCGACGAGACGTAGTTTTCGAACGACGGATCGCGCAGATGAGCCCAGATCTTTTTTAACCGGAAGATCGAAAAGAACGGGAAGGATATTTGAACAGAAGGCAGCAAAGGTAGGAAAGCTGTCCTACGAAATCCACTTTGCTCTCTTTGCTGCCTTCTGTTCAAAATACCGTTTTAGTTTGATCCGGCGTCAAATGCGGGTTTGCTGGGGGACTTTTATGGCGACACTTCTGGATAAGATGGACAAGCGTTTCGGACGCTTTGCGATCCCTAACCTGACCTTCTGGATCATGATTGGTCAGATCGCCACGCTCGGCTTTGGCATGTTTACGACGTTCCCCGTCGACAGCCTGTTACTGATTCCCGACCAGGTGCTCCAGGGACAAGTCTGGCGCGTATTCACCTTCATCTGGGAGCCACCGGGCCTCAGCCTGATCTGGCTCATTTTCTACTTCTGGCTGTTCTACATTTTTGGCTCTGCGCTGGAAGAGCACTGGGGGGAGTTTCGCTACAACGTCTTTATCCTGATCGGCATGGCCTGCACTGTCATCGCGGCGCTGACCATTTGGTTCCTAAAACCCGCCGATATGAAACCCCTCTATTATGCCACCAACTGGTATCTGATGTCGTCGGTGACCTTCGCCTTTGCGATCCTTTATCCCAACTTCGAGCTGCGCGTGTATTTCGTGCTGCCGGTTAAGATCAAATGGATCGCCATTCTCACGGTCTGCCTGTGGGTCTTCAACGCAAGAGGCATCGCGGACTGGATGCTCATGCTTGCCGCCGTGACGAACGTGACACTCTTTTTTGGCCGCAGCTTCTTCCAAGGCGCCAAGGCGCGCCAACGCCGCGTCGCCTATCAGCGTGAGCAAAAGCAGGTCGAAGAAACCGCCTTCCACACCTGCGTGGTATGCGGCAAGACCGACCAGAGCCACCCCGACATGGAATTCGCCTACCTCGACGGCGAAGGCTTTTGCGAAGAGCATTGGGCCGAAATGGACAAGCGCGAGGCCGCCAAGAATGACGCTTAGCGCGCCGCTCATGCGTTGGCCTGCACGATACGCAGCTTCCGCCTCAAACCTGCCCGTGTGTTGACTCATCCCTAAGGCTGTGTCGCCTCAACCCCCGAGGGTGTGTTGGTATTTACGTCCATGGACGTAGATAGGCTACGTCTACCAACGTAAGGGAGCTACGTCCCGGGACGTAAAAGGCCTACGTCCATGGACGTAACCACTAACACAAGGGCAGGTGTTCGCCTAACAACCGCTTGGGTTTAAGCCACAACCAGCCTGGATTCAGGTAGGACATGCCCGGTTAAAAACTACTACGCGGCGGGTAACTTGGCCCGCAAAGCTGCTTCCTCAATTCCCTCTACGGCAACGACTTTCCGACGGCTCCCCTCCCCACTCACGAGCCAAATGTTGCGCTTGGGCACGCCGAGGAATTTCGCCAGGAACTTCACCAGTTCGGCGTTGGCTTTGCCGTCAACGGGCGGCGCCGCAACGCGGACTTTCAGCGCCCCCTCCTGCCAGCCCACGACTTCGCTGCGGGACGCCTTGGGCGTGGCGAGAATAGCGATTTTGACGGACATGCCCTACAGTTGAAAATCCGACGCCCGCAAGTCAATCGGCGAGCCGTCCCAATCGAAGAAACGTACAATCGTTTCGCCGTTTTCCTCGACGATGACGTAGCCGCCCGGCCGCGCGTCGTTGGGCGGCATGGGAGAGTAGTCCGAACTATTTTCCTTCAATGCGGGCAACGCCACGGTCTGAAATTGCTCCGCCAAATTCTCGTTGGTGAGCTCCACACCAGCTTCGAACATAGCCAACTGACTCACGGCGAAGTATTCACGTAAAAGCCAATGATAACTACGCGGCAGCTCCTCAGCATCGGTAATATCCGTGCTCAGATAGTTCACGCCAAAGGTCAAAGCCGCCGCTACAATCCAACCATACAGACAGACCTTTACCTGTGCGCGACGCGGGCGCACGCGGCGGCGAGACTCAACAATCGCCACGACCAAAAACAATGCCGAGCCCGCGATGACGGCGAACCGAATGCCACGGTCCCTAGCCGCTTCGTGCGAGTAGTAGACCTTGCGAACATATTTAGCGGGGCCGATCTCCAGCTCGATATCCGTAGCCATCGCCTCCCGGTCAAAAACGCCGCTTAGCCGTGTCAACTGCACGCCATTCCACAGCAGTGGAAGCATCTCTGGCCAACCAATCGAAGTATTACCGTTGCGCGCCCGGAAGACCGGTGGGGCGTCGGAACCCCAATACCTTTCATTATTTTTAATTGGCCCAAAGAAAGCGCTCGACTCTTCCAGCGACATTTCGCGCGGCGCAACCGGCGTGCCATCAGCCGCGACAAACAACTCCAAGCGCATCTTGTCCGCGTTGAGCGCCGTCAACCGCATTGGGTAAACGGCCTGCTCCGCCGGGAAATCCATCCGCAGCGGATGTGGCGCGAGCACCTCGCCCGAGTCCGTGGCGCGCCGCAACTTGGTCGCCACAAACACCCAGCCTTCGCGGAGGTAATCATCCACAATCGGCGCGGCCTCAGGCGGCAACTCGGCAAAGCCATTCTCCTTCAGCCAATGATGCAGCGGCGCCGCGTTTTCTCCGCTCAGCACGACCACCTGATAACTCCCCACCTGCGCCTCGTGCTCAACCACGACGCCCGATACCCCAATGCCACGCGCGCTTCCCGCGGAAACGCCCATCACCATCACCAGCAATACGATGATGCCTAACAAGAAAACGAGCACCTCCGGCCGTGAGCTTCTCATCTTCGGCGGACACAAAAAATGCGCACCCAAGAACAGCAATACAAAGCACACATACCCGCCCAATAATCCCAGCCCTTCGTTCGATACATTGACCCGTGGCGCGACGGCCTGTTTGAGCACGTCGAACACGCCTGGGGACACGGCCTCGAAGTTGGTCGGTTTCGCGGGGACGGGGACCACCCAGCCAAACTCCGCGCCCTCGCCGTCGATCGACGATTGGATGATCAGCGTTTCCACGCCGTCGCGGTGCGCGATGAACGCCTCTTGGAACGGGATGTCCGGGTAGGCGCGCACGCCCTCCGGCGGAATCTTCATGCCGTCGGCCATACTTTGCGTTGCAAAGTTTAACCACAACGCCGCCCAGCCGAGCCAGCGCAGCCAAGTGGTGATTTTCCGCGGACAACAAGAACTCATGCAGACTATGTATATCACCTATAGGCAGGCAACGTGCCGCCTTGGGGTGAGCTTGTCGAATCCCTGCACCCAGAGCTTGGCGCATTGCACCAATTCCATCCTTCAGGGGATCTCGTCTGAATGTAGGGCTCGCGCGCTTGCGCTACATTACTAATGGAACTGCCCGTTAAGGATAACGGGCTCTACCTTGCCACTCCAGCGCGGCGGCTTGTCTGGAGACTGCGCCCTACCTTTTGCGTGAGCGGATGAAACTGCGGATCGAGACGATCCGCGCCACCTTTGCCACTCCGATGGGGTGCGGCGCGAGGACGCGCCTGCGCCACCTAAGCCAGTTGGATCAGCCAATTGCCAATGGGCAAATAGCTGGATGCAACGGCACGTTGCCAGCTCGATTGGCCATTGGCGCTGTGCGCCAATCCGGATGCAACGCATCCGACGGTCCAGCGGGACGCTGGGATGCAATGCATCTGACGGTGCAGCGGGACGCTGGGGTGTGTAGCATCCGCCGGTGCAGCGGGACGCTGCTTAGAATTCGACGATGACGGAGCCTTGGATGCGTTGGCTGTCGGCGGTGGAGCTGCCCTGGTAGCCGGTCATCAGGTAGCTGTATTCGCCGGCGATGGTCAGGTAGGGCGTGAGCTTGTAATAGACCGAGGTAGTCGCGGTGCTGTTAAAGCGACGCATGCCGGCACTGAGATCGGCGTCGTTGGGGTCATCGTAGCCGAAGCCGATGTTCCAATTGAGGTCTTCCCAGGGGAACGTTTGGAGCTGCACCCAGCCACCCCAGGCATCGACCGTCGTGCCCTTGGCGAGATTGACCGTTTGGCCGACGCCGCCATTGAAGCTGCCCAAATCCGTACCCGACCAAATCGCGCCGAGAAGTTTGGCGTGACCCTTCCAATCGAGGATGCCCGTGAACATGCCCACGTAAGCATCGTAGTCAACTTCGCCAACGCCGGCCTTATCGAACGCTTCCTGGCCATACATGCCACTGACGGCGGTGGTGAGAGTTAAGTCCTTGGCCAAATCGATGTCGTAAGCAATGGCGAGCTCGGTATTGGGGATGCCGGAGTCCTTGCCGTCGGGCGTGCCGCCGCCATCGATGTCGCCGCTAACCGCCGCCGCGATGGCGCCGGTGACCTTTAAATTGCCGGGGCCAACTTCGCCTTCGTAAATGCCCTTGAGCAGCGGACGGCGCGACCACAAGGCACCCTGGTAGGCGAAGGAGCCGCAGTTGACCGTGCGCGGCAGGGCGACGGTAATTGCATCCCAGTCCTGCCCGGCGCGAACGGTCCACGTGCCGTCGGTCATTTCGGCATAGGCCAGGCGCATGCGCAGCACAGGTGTCGAGCTGCTGTAGTTCCCATAAAAATCGGTTTCGACGCGGGCTCCAGGCGTCCAACCATCCCACTCGGGGCCATGAATCTTGAGGCCCAGGCGGGTTTCGCGCGCGGTAAGGCTCAGCTGGCTATCGCTATTGGGCTCTTCGGGGTATACGTAGCGCACGAAATCGCCGTTGAACACACGATGGGTATCGTAGGCAATGTCGGCCTTGACGAAGCCGTAGACCTCGAAGCGCCAATCCTTGTGCTTAAAGCTCAATGCCGGATCGACGACCGGCTCTGCTTTTGGCACGAGGAGTTGCTCATTGGCAATGGCTTCCGCACTCGGGTTAGTCGGTGCGTCCATCGCCACGTAGCCTTCGCGCACGGTTTTCAACTCACCCCTTAACGTCGTGACTTCATTCTTGAGTTCGCCAATGATCTGCTGCTGCGCCTCCAGCATGGCGCGCAACTCTGCCATTTCTTTAGCACTGACGCCCTCGCCCCCATCCGCAGACAGGCGACCAGCAGCGCCCAGCGAAATGAGCCCGAGCATGACTGTTGTAAAGATTCGCCAATTTCCCATGACGCAAAAAACTAAGCTTATCGTGCGCCACTTAAAGTTAACTTTTTCTTATTCTACAACTTGTAGGAAAGCTACCCCATCAGATCAGCGAAACTAATCAATAGCCCTTCAGTTATTAGTTTTCAAACAGGGAGAACGGAAAGTTTCTCGCTGCTTACCGTTCTTTCCGATCTTCCGGTTAAATCCCCCGTATCCTGGGTTGATTTTAGGTTGAAAGACCTGATTCAGCGAGCACTTACGTATCCATCAACCATCTATCAACGCCCGAAAAGCCGCTTCGTCCAACACAGTCACACCGAGCTTCTCGGCCTTGGCGAGCTTGCTGCCGGCGGCTTCGCCCGCGAGCACGTAGTCGGTTTTCTTACTGACCGAGCCGCTGGTTTTACCTCCGGCTTTTTCAATCAGCTCCGTCGCTTCGTTGCGCGTCAGCGTCGGCAGCGTGCCAGTGAGCACCACCGTCTTGCCAGCCAGCACGGCGCCTTCAGCCACCGGCGTCGGCTTCTCGGATTCCGCCAATGCGAAGTTCAGCCCATACTCGCGTAAACGCAGAATCAGCGCACGGTTGTTTTCATCCGCAAAAAAGTCAACAATGGCTTGCGCCATGATGCCGCCCACGCCATCGACTGCTTCGAGCGTCTCCGGGTCGGCCTCCATCAACGCATCGAGCGAGCCGAAGTGCTGCGTAATGTCCTTCGCGCTTTGCTTGCCCACGTGCGGAATGCCAAGCGCGTGGACCAGCCGCCACAGCTCTGCTTGTTTGCTGTCTGCGATTGCTTTGATCAGATTGTCCGCGGACTTCTCGCCAAAGCGTTCCAGCCCCATGAGTTGCTCTTGGGTCAGCACATAGAGGTCGGCCGGATCGGAGACGAGCTCTGCGCCAACCAACTGATCCACCACTGCTTCGCCGAGGTTCTCAATGTCCAGGCATTGCTTCGAACCGTAGTGCGTGAGGCGGCGGCGCTGCTGGATGGGATCATCCTGCCCGGTGAGTCGCCACGCGGCTTGGCCTGGCACGCGCTCGGCCACGATGCCGCGCTCTTGCAGGAACGTCGCAAAGTCAAAGGGCTGACTGTCGGCCGGGCGTTTGGCGAGGACTACGCTTAATACCTGTGGAATGATCTCGCCGGCTTTTTGCACGAGCACGGTGTCGCCCGGGCGGATGTCCTTGCGCTTGATCTCGTCTTCGTTGTGCAACGTGGCTCGGGAAACGGTGGTGCCCGCAAGCTGAACCGGCGCGAGGTGCGCAACCGGAGTCACCGCGCCGGTGCGGCCGATCTGCACATCGATCTTTTCGAGCAAGGTCTCGGCCTGCTCTGCTTCGAACTTATAGGCAATCGCCCAGCGCGGAGCCTTACTGGTCATACCGGCTTCACTTTGCATTGCAAAGCTATTGAGCTTCACCACGGCACCGTCGGTCGCGTAGGCAAACTCATGGCGCAGCTGGTCGAGCTCCTCGATGGCATTCCATGCGGCGTCGATGCCCGTGACCTTCCAATATTTTTCTATGGTCGGCAGCTGCCACTTGCGGATGGCTTCATGCAGGTCACTTTGCATTGCAAAGCGTTCGTCCGAGCAATAGCCGATGCCATAGAGCACGATGGACAAACGGCGCCCGACCACGCCATTGAGCTGCTTGATGGTGCCCGCGGTTAGGTTGCGCGGGTTGGCAAACTCAGGCAACCCGGCGGCTTCGCGCTCTGCATTGATGCGAAGAAACTCCTCTGCCATCATGTAAATCTCGCCCCGTATTTCGACAATGTCCGGCGCATCAGCCAGCTCGCGCGGGAGGTCGGGCACGCCTTCGATCAAGTTGCGCGTAATGTCGTCGCCCTCGGCGCCATTGCCCCGCGTGATGGCCTGCGTGAGCTTACCCTTTTCGTAAGTCACACACACGGCCACGCCGTCGATTTTCGGCTCCACCACGTATTCCAGCTCGGCGCCTTCGTCGTAAAGCTTGGCTAGGCGGGTGTGGAAGGCGCGCAACTCCTCCTCGTTGTAAGTGTTGTCGAGCGAGAGCATCGGCTGGCGATGCTTAACCTTGCGAAAGCCCTCGGTGCGGTCGTCGCCCACGGTCTTGGTCGGCGAGGCCTCGGCTTCCACGCCGGCCTCGCGCTCCAGCTTGGCCAACTCCTCCTTGAGCGCATCGTATTCGCGGTCGGAAATCTCCTGGGTGCCATCGCGGTAGTATAGCTCGTCGTGGCGGCGAATGGTCTCGCGCAATTCCTGAATGCGGGTTTCCGGTAAGAGGTTGCTCATGGCGAAAAAGCATGCGGCTTCCGCCAGAGTCGGCAAGCCCGAGAGCGCCAAAAATTGTTAATTTCTCCCGATCCTAACCACGGTGCCGCTCGGCGGACCATTTTTGGAAAACAGCTTCTTCGGCAATGAACACATCTGGCGCATCGATGGGGCGCAGCAGCCCAGGCGTGGTCAGCACCGGCGCGCAATCCGCCATCTGCGGGGCCCACTCCTGCGCGTGGCTTGGCGCGGGTTTCCAGCTCTTGCGCTGACGGAAATAAATCAGCGGCTCGGGCACATCGGCCAGCGCGGCGTCCTCGACGGCAATCACCGTTTCAGCGCCAGCGGTGAGCAGATTCCAACGTCCGTGGCGGAATTCGGAAATTGCATTCACCGGCGCTCCGCCATGCGCAGCTTGATAGGCGGCCGCGACAAACTGCAAACTGCCGTAGGCCCAGACAGGCTTGTCCGCATAGGCTGGCAAGGTGCGCCAAGTGCGAATCGCCATAGCCGATAAACGAATGCCTAAAATCGAACCCGGGCCTTCGGCATGCACAAAGCCTCCGAGGTCAGCCAGCGTAAGCTTTGCATCGCAAAGTATCTGCTCCACGCCCGCAAAAAGTCCTTCCAGCGCCGGCGTCTCCGGCGAAGCATTGGCGAGCCATGCGCCGCTTTGCCAGATACCCACGAAGCAGCGCGGCGAGGCGGCATCGATCACAAGCAAAGGCTGTTCAGGCAGAGTCATGGGCGGCAAATTTATCTTTCCACCTCACGCCAGTTCGCGCGCAGCAGGCGCTTGGCGTCGCCCTCTGCCAGGATTTCCCACAGGTCGAGCACGTGGTCCAGCTCCACATTACTCATCTCTCGCAGTGGCTGTTTTTTATCGTCGGCTTCGAGCTGAATCAGGCCACTTGGATAGACGGATAGCGTCCATCCGGTTTCCAAGTGCGTCAGCCAAACCTCCGGCGCCGAATCGTCTGCATCAGCATCCTTAAGCGAACGCAAAATCTCCCGCATGCGCGCGGGGGTTGGGTTCAGCTCGGTCAGGCCGTTTCTGTCGGTGGTGTGGTAGATGAGAGGTGAAGGTTTAAAGTGTTAAGAGTTACGTTTTAAGATGCGAATTAGCTGAAGCGCCGCCAGAGCGCGGGTGAGAAGAGAACGAGCACGGCGTAGAGCTCGAGGCGGCCGAGGATCATCAGCAGACTGAGCACGAGCTTCGTCGGCTCGCGCAGGAAGGCGTAATTTTGCGCGGGGCCGACTTCCGCCAAGCCGGGACCGATGTTAAAAAGACAGGCGAACACGGATGTGACCTGCGCCGTGAAGCCAAGGCGGTGTTCCAGCAGCGCAATAATCATGATACCCGCTGCGAGCACGAGGAAGAGCATCAACAGCCACGTAATGATGCTGTCCTGGTCGTCCTTGTCGAGGACCTTGCCATTCATGTGCAACGGGCGCACGACACGGGTGCGGTAGGCTTTCTCAATCTGTAGTCGGCAGACCTTGAAGGCCACTACAATGCGCACCACTTTAGCGCCGCCACCAGTCGAACCGGAGCAGCCACCGATCACCATCAGGATGAGCAGGATGATGTGGCCCACGGGCAGCCATTGCTGGAAGTCGACCGTGGAAAAACCAGTCGTGGTCATGATGGAAACCGTCTGAAACGCCGCTGCGCGGAGCGAGGGTTCGAACTGGTCGGCTTGCCCGAGCTCGGTCATCAACATGGCCGTGAGCAGGAACGTGGAAATTAAAATGATGACGTAATAAGCGATGACTTCGGTGTTCTCCGTCAACGAACGCAGCCGCCCTTGCAACACGCGCAGCAGGAAGAAAAAGCTGGTGCCGCCAAGGGCCATAAACACGATGACCGCCCATTGAATCCACGGGCTTTGGAAGGCACCCAAGCTGGAGTTATACACGCCGAAGCCGCCAGTGGAGAGCGTGGCGAACATGTGGCAAATCGCATCGTACCAGCCCATGCCCAGCACTTTATAGGTGAGCATGCAGGCGACAGAAAGCCCAAGGTAAAGGTAGGCAATGTGGATAACGCCCTGCTGAATGCGGCCCGACTCGATGTCCGTCGATGCGGCGCTGGATTCGTTGGAATACAAAATTTTGGCGCCCGCGCCCAGGAAGGACAAAATCGCCACGAAGAACACCACGACGCCCAGACCGCCAATCCATTGGCTTAAACAACGCCAAAAAAGCAGGCCGCGCGGAAAGACATTCAAGTCGCCAAACACCGAGGCACCTGTCGTCGTAAGGCCAGAAGCAGACTCAAAAATACCGTCGGCAAACGAACTATCCGGCATGATCAGGTAGTAGGGAATCGCGCCAACGACACTGGCTAGAATCCAGCCAAGGCCGATGGTGGCGAGTGCTTCCTTGCGAAACATTTTCGGCTTCGCCTTGCGCCCCAGGAAGGCGAGTACGATGGCCAGCACCAGCGCAATGCTAATGCTAATCAGCCACTCCTCGCGCGCCAATTTATCAAGCTCGCCATAGAAGAACTCTCCCACGAGAAAACTCGCGAGGAAAGCCAGCGCCACGGTCGACATGATCACGCTGAGCAATTTGGCGATGATCGGATAGTTCACGTCAGCAACTTGATGAGTTCTTTTTCGCGATCTTCGCGCACGACGACCACCACGCGGTCGCCGGAGAGAATTCTGTCATCGGCGCCTGGCACCTTGGCCTGGAATTTATGCAACAGCACCACGATCACCGCGCCCTTCGGGAAAGAGATTTCGCGAATCGTTTTGTTGATGACCGGACTGTCTGGCGACACCCGGATTTCCAAAATTTTCGCGGGTCCTTCGGGCAGGCTGGCGAGTTCGGTAAAGGGCTCGGTGGAAATGTAGCGCATGATCTCGGCCACCGTTGCCTGGCGCGGCGCCACGGCCAGCTCAACACCAAGTGTCGTGCGCAGGGTATCAAGGATTTCTTCGTAGTCGGGCTTGTTGATGACGAGTTGCACATGCTTGGCGCCGAGTTGGCGCGCCTGGAGGCACGTCATGATGTTGTCTTCATCGTCTTTGGTGCAGGCCACAAAATAATCCGCCGCGCCGACCTGCTCTTCTTCCATCAATCGCAGCGAAGTGGCCGTGCCATGGATAACGGTGATGTGCGGAAAGCGCTCGGCAAGGCTTTGGCACATCTTCATATCCTGCTCGATCAGGCGGATTTTAAAGCGCGGATTTTTTAACAGACGCACCAGCGCAATCGCCGTTTCCGAACCGCCAAAGAGAACAATGCGCAGCAGCTCGGTCTTCTTCTCAGGCGAGAGTTGCTCCTTGGTCTGGCCGAGTGCTTCAGGCGGGCCAACGAGCGTCACGCATTGCTCCATTTGCAAGACGCTGTCTGCGGTCGGCACCTCGG
This sequence comes from Cerasicoccus maritimus, assembly GCA_031296935.1. GTDB lineage: Bacteria > Verrucomicrobiota > Verrucomicrobiia > Opitutales > Cerasicoccaceae > Cerasicoccus > Cerasicoccus maritimus. The sequence goes on along the minus strand of JAVDPD010000009.1, from coordinate 95,889 downwards.
AGCTGTCGCCATCCTGAATCAAGCCGATGCGGACCCCAGTAGGCAGGCGCACATCTTTGAGCTGCTTGCCGTTGAGCTTGGACTTCGGACTGATGCGGATCTGCTGCACCTCAATCTCGCCACGGGCAAAATTCTCCACCGCCACGCGACTGGGGTTGCGGATCGACTTCGCCAGCTCTACCGCCGAGAGCGCCTCGGGGTTGAGCAAAAAGTCGATGCCAAAATGGATCTGATAATTGACGATAGAGTTGTCGCTGTAGGTCTGGTCGTGGATGCGCGCAATAGTTGTCTTCGCGCCGAGCGCCTTAGCCAGCGAACAGGCAATGAGGTTCGTGCGGTCATCGCTGGTCATCGCCAGGAAAAAGTGACAAGTGCCAGCGCCGCTCTTTTTGAGGACGGCCGCCGAGGCACCGTGATCTTCCACCACCCGCACGTCGAGCGACTCATCCACCTCCTGGGCAATATCGGGGTCGCTCTCGATCACGGTTACATCGTGACCGGTTAGGCTAAGCGTTTCACAGAGATAACGACCGACCTCGCCGGCGCCAACCACCAGAATTTTCATGATAGCAAATGTTCCCCCCGGCACATGCCTAGCCCGGCAGCGGACTCTGGCGACGCATCGTGGTTTGGGCGCGAGACCGCGCGGTTAGTGTGCAAAACAGCATTTAGAGGCCTATCTTCGCAAGTTGCATTCCGGAAGTGAAGGGTAAATTACTGCACCCGGGAAATCTCAAAACCAGCGTCTTTGAGCAGCTTCGGCACCCCGTTGGTCCCATAAAGATGCGCCGCGCCAATTGCGAAAAAGTAAGACTTCGACGGGTTGGCCTGTAGGCGCATTTCGATGCGTTTCGCCATCAACTCGTTGCGATCGGTGATGAACAGCTTCTCAAATTTTTGCTGTAGGGCACTGTCTCCCATTTCGTAGGAGGCCATCATTTCCTCGATTTTTTGCAGGTCGCCGCTCAGGTAAGCCTCCACCAGATCATCGGTGTAGCTGCCGCCTGCTTCGCGAATTTCCTTCATGTAGCCCAGCATGGAGTCCATGAGCTCGATTTGCTCGGCCTCGCTAAAGGCCTCAAACAACGCCAGCTGTTCTTCTGGGTTTTCAATGCCGCCCACGCGCTTGCCCGCCTCTTTCGCGCCCGAGTAAAGCGCGAGGTCCATGGCATTGAGCCCGGGATTTTTCATCTGCGTTTCGAGCGTCAGCAGCATTGTCGCGGCGGCCCAAACTTTCAGGCGCATGTAGGGCGTCGCGCTGAACTCCGGGTGGATCGCGTGCAGCTCGCGTTCAAAGCCCTCCAGCGTTTCCGCGGGCAAAATATCCTCCAGCGAGCGGCCGTCGGTGAGCATCATGGCCTGCGCGGCGCCGAGCATCATTTCCGGCTCCATCGGGATTTCCGTAAAAACGCCATCGGCTGCCCGAAACTTCTCCAACACCATTTCTGGCAGCTGCGTCACGCGTTTGTCCGGCAGGTGGATCGTTCCAAACAGGTAGCTTGTGGCGTAGCCCTGCTTGTCGAGCGCGAACAGATACGTCCCCACCTGGTTCTGAGCCTGGAGGCAGCTCGTGCTCATCAACGCCACGGCGAGCAGCAGCGTCACCCTGCGAAGCAATGTTTGGAATGTCATGCCCGCGATTCTCAGTTGTCAGTGGCCAAATTTCAATTTTCAATTACAGCATGGTTTAGGCTCGGAAATTCAGCCAACTCCCCCTCTCATGGCTCGCGGATCAACGGCCATTGAAAACTGACCACCGATAACTGAAACTTGAAAATTAATTAGACACATGGCGAAAAAAGGCAAACAAGCAACCTGGGGCGGACGCTTTACCAGCGGTCCCGCCGAGCTCATGCAAGTATTCAGCGAAAGCGTTTCATTTGACGCGCGCCTGGCCCCCTTCGATGTGCAAGGCAGTAAGGCCCACGCCGCCATGCTCGCCCACGTCGGCATCATTTCCAAAAAGGAATGCCGCGAAATCCGCAAAGGCCTCGACGCGATCCTGAAAGACATCGAGGCGGGCAACTTCACCTGGGACATCGCCAGCGAAGACGTCCACATGAACATCGAGCAGGAGCTGACCAAGCGCGTCCCCGCCGCCGCCAAACTCCACACCGCGCGCTCCCGCAACGACCAGGTGGCCACCGATATGCGCTTGTTCTTCAAGCACGCCTGCGAGGAAGTCGACGCTGCCCTCGGCCGCGCCATGAGTGCCCTGCTCGCCCTGGCCAAGGACGCCAAGGAAATTTACATCCCCGGCTACACCCACCTGCAGCGCGCGCAGCCGGTGTCCGTCGCCCACCACCTGCTGGCCTACATTGAAATGTTTGGCCGCGACCGCGACCGCTTTGCCGGCATTGCCGACCGCGCCAACTGGTGCCCCCTCGGCAGCGGGGCCATCGCGGGCACCACCCTGCCCATCGACCGCGAATTCACCGCCGTCGAGCTCGGCTTCACCGACGTCAAGGGCAAGCCACGCTGCACGCCCAACAGTATGGACGCCGTGTCCGACCGCGACCTCTTTATCGAGTTCGCCAGCGCCTGCGCGATGTGCGGCGTCCACTGGTCGCGCCTCTCCGAGGACATGATTCTCTGGAACAGCGCCGAGTTCGGCTTCATCAAGCTCCCGGACAGCTTCACCACCGGCTCCTCACTGATGCCGCAAAAGAAAAACCCGGACAGCTTCGAGCTCCTACGTGGCAAAGCCGCCCGCCTACAGGGTCACGTGACCGCGCTCATGGCGATGGTCAAGGGCCTCCCGCTCACTTACAACCGCGACCTCCAGGAAGACAAGCCGCCCGTTTTCGACGCCTTTGATCAGACCATCATGTGCCTCGACGTCATTGCTGGCTCCCTCGATGGCGCTGCGTTCAACGAGCAAAAATGCGCTGCCGCCGTCAGCGACCCGGCCCTGCTCGCCACCGACCTCGTGGACTACCTGGTCGTGCGCGGCGTCCCCTTCCGCGACGCCCACCACGTGATCGGCGCCTTGGTCGGCCTCTCCGAAGAGCAGGAGCTGCCGCTCAACGAGCTTTCCCTGAAGGACGTCCAAAAGATCAACAAGAAGTTCGACGCCGACTGGGTCGAGGTCTTCGACGTCCCCGCCGCCCTCCGCAAACGCGAAAAAACCGGCATGCCCGGCCCCAAGGAAGTCAAAAAGCAACTCTCCAAGTGGTCCAAAGCCCTCTAGCCCAGCGTCCCGCGGACCGTCGGATGCATGCGCATCCGGGCAACGTGCCGTTGCATCCATGAATTTGCCCATTGGAGCAAATGGCCAATCCAACTGACTAAGGTAGCGCGCAGCTTACAAGCAAGCCGCATTCCTGTCTCCCTGCATTACACCAACGCTCAGAGGTAGCGATTACCTTTGGACATTTGCTCAAATCTCCCTGCCCTAAGACGTGATACTCAACTGAGCTCCCACCCCTGATCCTATTACCTTGCTGGAAATTCTAGAGAATTAGCCCCCATTAATTCTCTATTAACATACAGGATGCTATAGTAGGCCCGACATGTATAAAATATTGGTAATCGAACCGGACAAAGCCTCCCGCCTAACTCTCCAAAATCTACTGTCTTTCATGGGTTACGACGAAGTAGCCGCCGCCAACTGTCAGGAAGCGCTGGAAATCGCCGCTACCGAACATGTCGACATGATCCTCGTAAACTCGTTGGTCCCCTCCGCTGAATGCCAAAACATGCGCGAGCTCCTCTTCGCAGCCGGCGTCGAGCCCCGCGTGGTCGCCTACGCCGACGCGATTGGCACAAACAACATCGCCCAACACGTAGACGACTACTTGGAATCGCCCTACATCGCCAGCGCACTCAATCAAAAAATCCGGCTCGCCGTCTAGCCAGACAACAGTTGGACCGTCGGATGCGCGACATCCAGATTGACTCAGAGATCAAATAGTCGCGCATGTAAAACAAGGTTACGCGTAGTCTCTAAGAGGGCGTCTAAAAAGTCAGATCGAGTCGGCGAGATGTATTCGAGAGGCAAAATTTCGGCTTCTGAATCGAGGCGAAACCAGTTTCGTCGAGATGAAGAAATGATATTTTGACCCCGAAGACTCTCTCCGGCGAAGACCAATTGAGTTTTTAGACGCCCTCTAAACTGTCACTACAAGGTAGCGCTCCAAAAAATTTTTATTTAAATCGAAAAACCTATTGACCGACCGGTCGGTTTGTGGCTTATTAGGCATCATGTCCAACAGCACTCCAGCCAAAACCAAGCGAGACGAGATTCTCGAGGTAGCTTCCAAGCTCTTCTACGAGCAGGGCTACAATCAGGCCGGTGTGCAACAAATCATCAAGGAAGCCGACACTGCCAAAGGCACCTTTTATACCCACTTTAAGTCAAAGGAAGAACTCGGTGTCGCCTGGCTTCGCGCCCGCCACGTCACTTGGAATGGCTGGCTCAAGGCCGCCATCGCCACCAAGGAGACACCACGAGACAAGCTCCTCGCCGCCTTCGACTTCCTTGGCAACTGGATGGCCGACTGCAACTACCGCGGCTGCGCCTTCGTCAACACCCTCTGCGAAACACCGCAATGCGACAGTCCCCTCCGCCAGGAGATCGCCGAGCATAAGCGCGAGCTACTAGAGCTCTTTCGCAGCCTCTGCCGCCAGCACTTCACCGAGCAACCACCCATCACTGCCGACCAGACTGGCACGGTCATTTACCTCCTCTTCGAAGGTGCCCTTCTGGAGATGCAGAACTTCTGCGAGCCCTGGCCACTCGACACCGCCAAGCAGCACCTCGAATCACTCCTTTAAAGTTAGCTTTTTCTTTAACCCACAACAGACCGACCGGTCTGTCTCAAACAAAACCAACAACACACATCAAAAAATGAGCAGAATCAGCACCCTCGAACCGGCCGACGCGCCGCAATCCATCGCCGGTCTCTACGACGCCGTTAACAAAAAGCTCGGGCTCGTCCCGAACATGGTTAAGACGCTCGGCCACAGTAACGCAGCCCTCCAGGGCTACCTCGGCTTCAGCGGCGCCGTCTCCAGCGGCCGCCTCAGCCCATCCACCCGCGAAAAGCTCGCCCTGCTCGTTGCCGAGCGCAACGGCTGTGACTACTGCCTGAGCGCCCACACCGCGATCAGCGGCTTGCTCAAGATTCCGGCGCAAGACGTCCAGGCCGCCCGCGAAGGCAAGTCCCCGATCCGCAAGGAGCAGGCGATCCTCGATCTGGCCGCCGAGATCCTCGCCAACAAGGGCGTCGTCTCCGACGAAGTTTACGCCGACGCCATCGCCCAGGGCGTCACGCCGGAGGAAGCGCTCGAAGTCGTGGCCAACGTCGCCGTGAACATCCTCACGAACTACGTGAACAACTTCGCGGAGCCGGAAATCGACTTCCCGCGCGTGGCCGTCAGTGCCGCTTAACGCGCCCTTTCCAACCATCCAATCCACCACCACCGGGGCCGGCGGCGTCCACCCGCTGCCGGCCTCCCACCCACTTTCCACCATGACCACCACCACCCATGCCTGCTACTGCGGTTGCGCGGTCCCCAAGCCGCAACACCTCCCGCTGCCGCCCTTCACCGAGGAAACCGCCCGCGAAAAAGTCCAGCTCGCCGAAGACGCCTGGAACTCCCAGGACCCCGTCCGCGTGTCTCTCGCCTACACTGAGGACTCCGAGTGGCGCAACCGCTCCGAGTTCATCAATGGCCGCGCCGAGATCGTCGACTTCCTGACCCGTAAGTGGCAGCGCGAGCACGAATACAAGCTCAAGAAAACCCTGTGGGCCTTTTCCGACAACCGCATCGCCGTGCGCTTCGAGTATGAATGGCGCGACGATTCCGGCCAATGGTTCCGCGCCCACGGCAACGAAAACTGGGAGTACAACGCCGACGGCTTCATGGCCAAGCGCTACGCCTCCATCAACGACGAGCGCATCTTCATCGAAGACCGCCGCCTGTAATTTCCATCAACCAACCCGCCTCGCCTTCGCTCCGGCGAAGGCGGGCAAAACACCCACATCCAAATCCACACTCACCATGACTACGAAAACTGACCTCACCACACGCCCGCCGCGCAGCCCGCGTGTCCGCCTTGGCGGCTTCGCCCACCTGCCGCGCCTCATCGACAAGGCGCGCGCCCAAACCGCTGGCACGATCGGCGACTACGAATACGGCAACGACAGCCTGCTCGACCGCGAGTTCTTCCGCTTCACCGGCATCTCTGCCGACGCCCTCCTGGCCGAAGTAGCCCGCGGCGGCGGCGACCTCGCCATCCTGCAATGGGTCCACGCCAATACCGCCCGCCCGCTGCTTCCACACGAGATCGCGGCCTGGAGCAATTGGCTGGAAAACGTCCCGGGCCTCAGCACCGAAGCCCGCGCCTGGTTCGCCGAATACGCGGAGTCGCTCACACCCCCGCGCCCGGATATCAGCACCCTCTTTGAATACTTGGACGTCGACGACTACGTCCGCTACGGCGGCGCGGCCTGATCTACATCTAGCTTCATGGGTAGGGACGGTTGCCCCCAACCGTCCGCGTTCCAACTGAACAGGCGAAAGACAACGCGACGGACGGTTGAGGGCAACCGTCCCTACCTTGAGAACCCACAGAAACATTCAACACACCCAAACTTTCCGAAACCACCAACAACCAACATCCATCCAAACAACCAACCATACCACGACCATGAAAATCAACTGGATCAAAGCACTCCTCGCCGGCGTCATTGGGACGCTACTGTTCGACGTCACCGGCTTCCTCTTCACCTCTACCTGGTGGGACATCCCCAACGTGCTCGCAAGCGCCATCGGCGTCCCCCTGCCCGTGGCCCTCGTCATGCACTTTGGCAACGGCGTTGCCCTGGCGGCGATCTATGCCGCGCTGGTGCCATCGTTGCCAGGCCCGGGCTGGTTCCGCGCCCTGTGCTTCACCACGCTGGAGACGATTATGCTCGTCTGGTTCCTGCTGTTCCCGCTCCTGGGCTTGGGCATCGCAGGGCTCGAAGGCGGGATCATCTTCCCAATCCTCTCCATGAGCCGTCACTGGCTTTACGCGATTCCGCTGGCGTATTACTTCCCAGTCAACCGCGAGCAGGAGCACGCCTCGGAATCAACTCCGACCGCCATCCCCTGCCCCTAACCTGCCTGCGGCTGGACCCATAGATTTGGCCAATGGGCAAATGGCAGCATTCTGCTGCACCGGAAAAGTTTGCGATACGGCAACGAAAGCCAACGAAGCTGCGGATCGACAAGGTCCGCAGCTTTTTAGTCCACACAAAAAAAAAGAAGCGACGGCTTAAAAACAAACCGTCGCTTCCATTGTTTGGGGCAGTAGAATAGAAGCTAGCGCTGACGCCGACGGATAAGAACCGCGCCTAAAGCCAACACGCCCATTCCGGCTACGGTAGTTCCCGGCTCCGGCACAAAGTTAATGGCACCTACGCTAGAAAAAGTGCCCGGGTCTGCTGGAACGACCGGCGAGAAATTATCCGCAGTGAAAGAAAATTCGTTCGTTGAGCTTGTTAACGCGCCCACTTCAGCCAGGAAGTCAGCACCAGCAACCGTCGCCTCAGCCAGATAGCCTGAACCCGCTCCAACTGCAGAAAAATCTGAGTTGTTATCCACCTCGGTTACGAAACTGGTAATATAGCCAGAGGCCCACAGATCGCCGTCGTAGAAGAAGTTCAGGTTGTATGGAGCAGTGCCAGAAGCATCATCATAGCGATAGTCTTCAAAACCAGGAGTGGCTACCCCAGGTGACAGCGTTAAGGTCCCCGCCCCTTGATACAGAGACATGGAGCCAATTTCCCAAGTCAGCAGGGTAATGTCCAGATTGCCACCAGTTGGCTCAAATAGGTCAAATCCGCTGGAGGAAAAACCAGTGGCACCACTCACATCGGGAGCCCCGGCGTAGTTACTGATAATATCCAAAAACATCACACTACCACTCACCCAGCTGGGGCCCGAGGCGTTAGAAGTATTGGTAATACCGTCTTGATAGGTAATGAATGCCGCAGTCGCACTGAGCGAAGACAGCCCTAATAATGAATAACATAGCAGTTTCATAGTAGGTCAGATACTAGATTTCACACCCTAATGTGGCAAGTGAAAATTAACCACCTCTGAGAAGTATTCCCTAGTCTTGTGCTACGCGATGACCACTCAGGTGCACCACCAACAGCAATCCGCTGAGCAAGCTACCAGGTAATAAAAGGAGCCAGGGAGCGTTGGTCAGGTAGGCTTGATTCTGCCGGAGCATGGCGCCTAGCTCTGGAAAATCCGGGTCGCCGATCAGCCCCAAAAACGCCAAGCCACTCAGTTCCAGAGCACACAGCGCAAAGATCAAGCGAGCCAAGGCCACAACATCGGGCGCGAGATTCGGCCACAATGTCCGCCGGAAAAATCCCCAGCCGCTCGCGCCCATCGTTTCGCTGGCCTCCACATAGGGTGCCCGGATCTGCTCGCGCCAGCTAATCCGCAATTGCCGGTAGCTGATCGAGGCATTGCCCAAGGCAACGGCCAGCACGAGCGTCGCTCCACCTGGTGGCAGAAAGACGAGCAAAATCAAACTTAGGAAAATGACCGGCAACCCCAGCCAGACCGAGGCAACCAGCGGGACGAACGTGCGGCCAATGCGGCCCGTTGTTTCCTCTACGGTCAGCATCGCTGCCGCGACCACGAAGTTCAACCCAAGCGCCAAAAGGCTAAGGCCCGCCGTGTTCCCCAAACCGCGCCAAAGCCGACTCAGCACATCGCGCCCTAGGCCATCCACGCCAAGCCAATGCGCCGCGCCAAAGCCAGCGAGCCGCAGCTCTCGGAAGTCTTGCGCCAAAGGGTCATAAGGCGTCCAGACCAGCCCCACCGCAGCAATCGCCGCCACCCCCGCAAGCAGCCAATTAACGCGCACTGCCGTCTCCTTCCATCTGCGCAAGCCTGGGATTGAGCGCCACGGCGAGCATCTCCGCCAGCCAGACCACGACGAAGATTAAAAACATCACCAGTAGCAATGCGTATTGAATGATAAATACATCGCGGTCGAGCACTGCGCCAACCAAATAGCGTCCCATGCCCGGCCAGGCAAAGACCGTCTCCGTCAACACCGAACCACCGAGCAGCAGCCCAAAGCTCGTCCCGAGCGCAATGATTAACGGCGCGCCCAACAGCCTTAGCCCATGACGCAGCCAGATCGACGTGGGCGATAGCCCCTTCGCCCGCAAGGCAATGATCAGCCGTTGCCAGCGCGGCTCCCGCATGCGCGCACGCAGCAGGCCACTGACCACTGCCGCCGGGAAAAATGACAAACAAAACGCAGGCAGCGCCAGGTGATGCAACGCACTGCCCAAGGCCTCCCAATCACCGGCAGCCAGCGAATCGATCACCAAAAAACCGGTGCCTGTCGGTCGCTCAAGGATGAAGTCAAAGCGACCCGAAACCGGAAACCAGCCCAGCCACGCGGCACCCAGAATGATAAACACCAAGCCAAGCCAGAAGATGGGCACTGTCAACCCGAGCGCTCCCAACGCCTCCGGTAACCGCCGGGCCCAACGCCAAGGCGCGGCCTCCGCCAGCAGCGTTGTCCCCACACCGATGAGCAAGCCGATCACGAGCGCAGAAAGGCTAAGCTCCAGCGTCGCAGGCAGTCTATTTTTCACCTCATCCGCGACGGAACGTTGATTTAAAAGACTCGCACCCCACTGGCCACTCAGGAAGTTGCTCAAGTAGCTAACGTACTGCACGGGCCACGGTTGATGCAAACCCAACGCCGCTTCGATCTCTGCCGCGCGCTCCGGGTCGGGAGCCTTCTGCGCCAAGAGTACACCATCACCCAGCGCCAGTCGCGACGCCACGAACAGCAGCGCGCTCGCCGTCAAAAACAACGCCAGTAGCAGCAAAGACTTACGAACCGCAAACGCGATCATCCCTCCATGCCATCCACCCCCACCCCCATGTCAAGGGCAAGCAACGTGCCGTTGCATCCAAAGTTTTGCCCTGTGGCCAAGCCAAGTGCCGTTGCATCGGGTGTTTTGGCAACGTTCCGTTGCGCAAAAGCTGAGGGGCAGGCGTTTTGGGGCGGAGAGGCAGGGCGATGTTGTCAGCGACAGCCAAGTCACCGAAGTCGGCAGCATGTGTTGATTAGCGGGCTAATGCATTTTTCGGCGTGCCTTTAGCCCAAAAAACGGGATGCTTGTCGCATGCCTGTTCCAGTCAAAGCAGTCTTGGTAACGATGTTTGAACCCGAAAGCGGACAAGCTGGCGAGCTAACGCCCTATCGGAAAGCCTTCGGATTGGAGCCATTTGAGCTGCCAGGTAGTGGCCTGGACCACCTGTTCGCCAATCACGACCACTCGCTCCTGGCCATCGTCGCAGGCGTCGGCACCGCCAACACCGCCGTCTCCACTATGGCGCTGGGGCTTTGTGGCCAATATGACTTGAGTAACGCGCACTGGCTCATCAGCGGTATTGCGGGCGTGAACCCCAACGAAGCCAGCCTCGGCAGCGTTTATTGGGCGGACTGGGTCGTCGATGGAGATCTCGGCCACGAAGTCGACTTGCGCAGCGCACCGGCAAATTGGCCCATTGGTATTTTCCCCCTCGGCGCCAAAAAACCCTACGGGCCCAGCACCCTGGAAAGCGGGCTTTTTGGCCGCCCCTACCAGCGCTTTCAGCTCAACCCCGACCTACTGGCCTGGGCCATGCACGAAACCACCGCGCTGGAGCTGGCCAACCCACCAGAACTCCAGGCTGAGCAAAAAGACTTTGCCTCCTTCCCCAAGACTACAGCGGCGCCCTGCGTCGAAGTCGGCGGATCGCTCTCAGCCGCAAGGTTCTGGCATGGCGAGCATCATAACGAATGGGCCGAGCAATGGATGCGCTACTGGACCGATGGCCAATCACGCTTCGTCACCTCCGCCATGGAAGACACGGGCACGCTGCACGCCATTGCTCAACTAGAGCGCATGGAGCGCGCCCGCCTGGACCAGACGCTCGTGCTCCGCGCCGGCAGTAACTTTACCATGCCTCCGCCCGGCAAATGCGCGGTGCAAAATCTTGTGGGAGAATCTGAGCCAAACTATCCCGGCATGCTCGCGGCGCTTGAGAATGCAGGTCGCGTGGGCGGGCATATCCTCCAGCAGTGGCTCCAATAACCCACCTGTTATCGAGGTGAAAGATGCTCTCTAATCAGCATCGATATCATCTGGCAGCACATCTGCCATTGCTGACACCAGCTCCTCGTGCTTGTAAGGTTTGAGCAACACCGAGATGCGCGGGTCCTGCTCAATCACATCCGCCTGCACTTCGTCCATGTTTCCAGTAACCAAGACGCAAGGCAACTGTTCCGCGAGCTGGTGCAACTCCTTAATCAAGGCCACGCCATTCATTCGCGGCATGCTATAATCGCAAAGCGCGATATCATAGGCCGAGGGATTTTCCTGAAAGCACTCCAGCGCCTGCAAGGGATCGTGAAAGGCATCTACCTGATAGCCACGAATCGTCAGCAACGCCCGAGTCACTTCTACCAGCGGTGCCTCATCATCCACCAGTAAGGCACGCAGCGTACTGGGAGACTCCGTTGCTGCCGAAATGGGCACCGAGGCCGGTGGACTGTCCTGACATTTGGGCAGGATCACGCAGAAGCACGCGCCCTGCCGACTGCTATCCAACTCCAGCTTGCCCCCATGTGAATTGATAATGCCCAACGAGGTCGCCAAACCCAGACCATTGCCTTCATCTCGAGGCTTGGTGCTGAAAAAGGGATCGAAAATGCGCTCACGAATTTTCTCGGGAACGCCCGGCCCATCGTCCTCCACCTGAACGACAAAGGTTTTGCCCGCCATCTGAGGGCTACAATCTTCGGCCGAAGCAACGTTCGCTGAAAATACCCGCACTTGGATCGCCCCTTCCCGCCCCTTCATCGCATAGGCCGCATTGCTCAACAAATTGGTGATGACCTGGCTAATCTGGCCCGCGTCGGCACTGATAATCGCTGAATCGATCTCATATTCAGTCAGTAATTGAACATCTGGCGGCACCACTGCCCGGATAAATCCGACCGCTTCATCCACCAGCGAAACCAAGTCCACCTGCTCAATTTCCGTCTCCCCACGGCGGGTAAAAAGCAGGATTTGCTTAATGATATGCCGCGCTCGCTGCGTGGCCCGTTCGATGTATTTCGCATTCGCCAAAACGCTCTCTTCGTTGGAGGGGTGGCGCATGGTCAGCTCGTTGTAGCCGATAATCGACGCGAGGACATTATTGAAGTCATGGGCAATGCCGCCCACCATAGCGCCCAGCGTATCGAGCCCCTGAATGTGACGCAGCTGCTCCTCCATTTCCTGGATGTTAATGCGGTCCGTAACGTCGTGCAGCGAGCAGACCGCGCGCAAGGGCTCAGCCTTGCCGGCCGCACTAACCTGAATGGCCTGACACTCAATCCAACGTGAGCCAACATTGGGGTTTTCGAGCCGAAACAGCGTCTCGAAATCCGGACCATGCCCCTTATGCTGCAAGAAGCTCCGCCAACGCCGAATAAACCCGCCAAAATCTTCCGGATGAATCGAGAGAAACAACTTCTTCAAGGGAACCGGATTCGCGGGTAAATCGGCACCCGAAACCTTGCGCCAACGCTCGTCAACAATCGCGGTTTCCTCCGCGAGGTTGATATCCCACACGGCAATTCCGGCCGAGCGGATCGCCAAATTCAGCCGTTCCTCACTTTCCTTCAATTGACGCTCAGCCGCCTTCAATTCCCGCTGGCCAGCCACGTGACGCAGCGTGCGCTCCACGGCTGACTGCAGGTGCTCGACGAAGTCCGCATCTTTGGTTATGTAGTCTTCGGCACCGAGCTTCATCAGCTTCACCGCCACTCGCTCATCGCCAAAACCGGTCAGCACGATGAAGGGCGGGTTCCCCAGCCGCTCCCAGTGCTCCGCCACAATATTTTCGGCATTGGAGTCGGGCAGTAAATAATCCAGCAGCACCAAATCGAAATCATTTTCCGGATCACTCAGCGCCTTCAGCGCCTCTTCCGCGCTGCCCACTGCCGTCACCTCCATGCCTTGGCCACGCAAACGCCGACTAACGATAAGGCGCATGCCTGAATTATCCTCGATGACGAGGATGTGGTAATTCTTCGTTTCAGTACTCATCGTTATTGCGTTGGGGGGAAAATATTGTCTGACAGGAAACGCCCAAGGTCCTGAAGGACTTTTGCAAACTCATCAGAATCGACGGGCTTGGTCACGTAGCGACAGCAGCCCAGCTCATGACAACGCCTCATTTCCAACGGGTCGTCTGTGGTGGTAACCATGATCACGGGAATGGGATCCAGAACGGGATCGCTCTTCAGTTCTTGCAAGACTTCCACTCCAGACATTTTCGGCATACGAATATCCAAAAGGATAACGTAGCGTTCAGCCATTGGCGTTGCAGATTTTCGGGACTCTGCCAAATACTCCAACAACGCCAAACCGTGCTCGAACTCGATGACCTCGCTGGCGACCTGGAGACGTTTTAAACTGCGCTTCACGAGATGCCGGTGCCCGGCGTCATCATCCACCAGGAGTATGATCACATTGCGACAAAGGCTACTCATTGGCAGAATGCAGTGGTTGGGCTAGACTCATACTATTGATCAGCAGTTGGGGCTTGGCATAGGTTTGCAGATCAAGAGGCAATTCGACGTAAAACTTGGCCCCCACATCTGGCTCAGGATCGATCATGATGTCGCCACGCATACGGCGTGCAACAAGATAACAGATAGATAATCCCAATCCGTCCCCTTCCGTAAGATCAGGATGCAAACGATGAAACACCTCAAACACCTTCTCCTGAAACTTGGGTTTGATGCCCAGACCATTGTCCGCCACAACATATCGAATGCGACTGCCGACGACCTCCGAGCTCACCCGGATTTCCAGTGGTCGCTCCGTTGAGCGATACTTGATGGCGTTGTCGATCAGGTTCCCGAAGAGCTGTGTGACCAAGGTGAGATCACCACAACAATTGTCCAACTCGCCAAGCGTGATGCGAGCATCTACCTCCTTCAGTTGAAAGGCAAAATCCTCGACCAAATCTCCCATGAGACGGTTCATGTCCAAGTGCTGGGCGGTGATTTCATAGCGCCCGAGACGGGAGTACTGTAGCAGGCCTTTTAACAAGCGATCCATCCGCCTGGCGCTTTCGTGGATGAAGTGCAGCATCTCCGGCAGGTCATCGCCCCAAATTCCGTTCACCGCCCACTGTGCCGGATTACTGTCGCACAGTCGTTGATCAAGCTCCTTCAAGGTAGCCTCGAGCTCGGTGCTGAAGCCAATGATATTGACCAGCGGCGAACGCAAATCGTGAGAGACCACATAAATGATCTGCTGCAATTCATTGGACTTCTGCTCCAACTCGCGAATCAACGAATCCTGCTGCATCAGCAGTTCCCTCTGCGGGGTAATGTCCACGATCTGCGAAATGAAATACTGCGGTTTGTCGTCACGCCGAATCAGCACCACGCTCAGCAGCGCATAAACGATCTCGCCTGCCCGGTTGAAATAACGCTTCTCCATCGAATACTCATCGATCTCGCCAGCCAGCGTGCGTTCCAGCAAGGCCAGGTCAGCATCCAAGTCATCGGGGTGCGTCAGCTGCTGAAAATCTTTCTGTAGCAACTCATCTTCACGGTAACCAAAGACCTCACAAAGTTTCTCATTCACGCTGATCCAGGCACCGTCCAGCCCCACAATTGCCTGCCCTATCGGCGCATGCCTCATGGCCGTTCGAAATAGATTCGCGCGGGCTAATTGCTCCTCTACATCAAGGCCGAGCACCGCCTCTTTGGGTAGCGCGCCCTTCGCTGACGACCCTGCAATTTGCGGCAGAACTCTGGTCATGCCCACCATCACGACGATTAAAAATGCAAGCCCCGCCAACACTTTCATCACCACCAAAATCTGATAGCCCGGCCACCAATAGCTGAGCGCCTCCAGCAGGTGAGTCACGCCGCTGAGGAGGATCAGCCCCATCAACAGGCAATACAGGCTGCGATGCTTCATTGCCGGGCGCTTCCACAGCACAAACGCCAGCGCAAGAGCGACTGCGGCAAATGCCAGCCAGATAAATAAATCTACCAGCACGTGTGTCCACACATGTGCGTCATCCCAGCCATGCCCCGCTGAAAAAACAAACAAATCCCCCACAACCGTAAACGGCCGAAGATCAAAAAATGATGCATATAACCCAGATGTAGAGGTGGACACGATAAAGCAGGTGCGAAAGACGACTCAGTCTTTTACAAGATTACGCATCCTCTTAGCATACATTTACTTCGCAATCCATCACCTGATGCAAAAATACATTACAAACTGCACTCGCAGTCAGAAAAACACCTAGAGTATCTTCATCTAAATTGGACGATCAGCCACAGTGTTTTTTCGTGTCCAGCAAGGCGGCTTGAGCACGGCAGGCTGTGAGCGAAAAGCCAACGCCGCTGGTGCGGGAATGCACTCGACTCAAGGCAAAGCAGAGTCCTGTCACAGCCATCAAAGCTGCCTCAAGCCAGCCGTCAGCACCTCGACAGTTCGACCGATATCAGCATCACTGTGCGCCGTGCTGATGAAGCAGGTCTCGTAGGCCGATGGCGGCAGGTAAACCCCGTTCTCCAGCGCGTAATGGAAGACCTTATTGAACATCTCCTTGTCGCTGGCCAACGCCCGCTCAAAGTGCGTCACCGGTTCGGGCGTAAAGAACATGGCAAACATCGAGCCGACCTGCGGCACGTGCAGCGGCAGACCCTTTTCCTTGGCCGCTCCTTCCAACGCATCGCGGATCTGCGCGCCCATCGAGTCGAGCCGCGCATAGGGATCTTCGGACTTGAGCAGCTCCAACGCGGCAATGCCGGCCGCCATGGCCAGCGGGTTGCCACTCAGCGTGCCGGCCTGATACACCGGCCCTTCCGGCGCCAGCATGTCCATGATCTCGGCCTTGCCGCCAAAGGCGCCCACGGGCAAACCGCCGCCAATGATTTTACCCATCGCAGTCAAGTCCGGTGTGATGCCGGTGCGCTCCTGCACGCCTCCCTTGGCCACGCGGAAGCCCGTCATGACTTCGTCAAAAATCAACACCACGCCATGCTTGTCGCAGAGGCGGCGCATTTCCTCAAGGTAGCCGGGCAATGGCAAAATCAAGCCGCAGTTCGCGGGATACGGCTCCACGATGACCGCTGCGATGTCCGACCCGCGGGCCGAAAACGCGGCCTCCAGCGCGCCCGCATTGTTGTAGGGCAGCACAATGGTTTCAGAGGCAAAAGCGGGCGGCACGCCAGCGCTGTCAGGCGTGCCCAGAGTCAACGCGCCCGAGCCCGCGGCCACGAGCAAGGCGTCGACATGACCGTGATAACAGCCAGCAAATTTTATGATTTTGTGGCGTCCGGTGTAGCCCCGCGCCAGGCGAATGGCAGACATCGTCGCCTCGGTGCCACTGTTGACCATGCGCACCTTTTCCACGGATGGCACCAGCTCCACCACGGCCTCAGCCATCGCGACCTCGTAAGGATTTGGCGTGCCAAAACTCGTGCCCTTGGCCAAGGCGCCCGCAATGGCGTCACGCACTTCGGCGCGGTTGTGGCCGTGGATCGCCGGCCCCCAGGTGCACACGTAGTCGATCAGCTCCTGGCCGTCAGCCGTCGTCAACCGACTCCCCTGCGCAGACTTCGTGAAGAACGGCGCGCCGCCCACGGAGCGAAACGCCCGAACGGGGGAGTTCACGCCCCCGGGGATCAGTTTGCGCGCACGCTCAAGTAATTCTGCGGAAGAAGCCTGTTCGATGGGAGTTGCCATGAGCCACAGGCTGTCGCATCCGCCCACGGGGTTGAAGCATAAAGTGAATCTCAAAATCCGAATAAGAACATTTTTTATTAGCCAACGCGAAGGAACCGTTTTTTAATCGCGCTGCCTAATGTAACAGAAACTGTGTTGCCATCCTGATCCCTAATGAAGCCCCATTGGCTGATATTCCTCGCCGCCCCAGTCGCCATTGCCGCTGGTTGGTTGGCCCGTGGCGCCTGGGAAGCCTCCAACCCGCTTGCGCAACAAGCCGCCGCCCAAGCCAAAGCTAACGCATCTACCGGTCACGATCTGCCCGTCGAAAGCACCACCGAAGCCGACGCCACGAAGACGACCGAACCAAAGGTGGAGGAAGCCCCGCTGCCCAACAACGTTCAGGACCGCTGGGACGAGCTCGCCCTGCTCGCCAAGGACAGCTCCCTCGAAGCCCAACTGCGCAAGCACCGCATCCTCGAGCAAATGTCGAGCGCCGAGCTCAAGCAGTTCATCGAGGCAAACCCCACTCACCGCATGCGGGGCGAAGTCATCGGGCTCTGGATCAGCCGAAACCCCGAGGCCGCACTTCAGGAAATGCTCGAAGGCGGCGACCGCAAGAACTTCAATGTACACAACATCTTTGGACACCTTGGCAAAGACAACCCACGCAACGCCATTCGCTTGGCCGAGAAGCTCTCCGGCCACGAAAAGCGCTGGGCAATCAGCGCCGTCATCCGCGCGGTCGCAGCCGAGAGCCCCCAACGCGCCCTGAAAATCGTAGAAAGCTTCGAGGGGCAAAAAATGCAAGGCCAGCTCTATCAAAACTTGTTTTCCAACTGGTGCTGGCAAGATGCCGAGGCCGCCAAAGCCGCCGCCGAGGCGCTGCCCGAAGGCAAAGCCAGTGAGCAGGCCTGGCGAGGTTTCCTCCAGAGCTACGGCTACCAGAACCCGCAGGAAGCCTGGAGGCTTGGCATGGAGCTCCCCCCCAACCACTCCCGCTACGACGTGCTCCGCAACGCCTTCCAGCATTGGCAGCGCGAAGACCCCGACGCCGCCATCAATGCCCTGGCCAGCATCGAGTCTCCCCTCCTCCGCGGCAACCTGCTCCAGCGCATGTCCTGGACGCTCCCCAAGGATGACCCGCTGGCCGTGGTTGATATGTTTGCCGAATTGTCCGACGGCCAGTTGCAGGACCGCGCCACCAGTGACTACTTGCGGAACCTGGCCCAGGAAAACCCCGAGGCCGCTGCCGCCGTCATCGAGCAAATGCACTATGGCCGGGCCTATCAGGACTCCATGCGCAACGTCGTCTCTCAGTGGAGCGAGAGCGATCCCCATGCGGCGCTCCAGTGGCTCCTGACACAGCCCCAGGACGAGGAAACCCGCCACACCTACTCCACCGTCATGAGCAACCTCGCCCAACAGGAACCCAACGCCGCCATCGATATTTATTTTAGCACGGATTTCGGCGATCAGCAGGACAACATCGGTCGCAGCATGATGTACAATCTCGCCAAGACCGACCCCGAGGCCGCCTTCAGCATGACGCGCCTCGTCGAGGATGCAAAGCTCCGCGAACGCATGGAGCGAAACCTCATCAGCTCGATGGCCAATCAGGATTACCTCGCGGCATTTGAGTTCATGGAAAAACATGAATTGCCGCTAGACTCCAGCAACGCTGGCAACCTCGCCAGTAACTGGGCCAAGAGCCACCCAGAGGAAGCCGCCGCCTGGGCCCTCTCTCTGGAAGACCCCGAACAGCAGAAAAACGCCGTCCGGCAAGTAGCCGACAGCTGGCTCAAGCATGATCCCTTTGCCGCCTCCACTTGGGTTGACGAGCTTCCCGAGGGCGAAATGCGCAACGCCGCCATCGAATCAATCGCCAACAACACCCGCCGCTACGAGCCCGAAACCGCCTTCAACTGGGCCCTCGACATCAGCGACGACAATAAGCGCATTCGCTCCCTCGGCTACACCCTGCGTGAATGGAAAAAGAACGACCCCGAAGCCGCCCTGAAGGCCGTTGAAAAGAGCGGCCTATCCGATGAGCAGATCGAAAAACTCAAGGAGGATTACCTGCAATGAAGTACGCGCTCATCCTGCTCCTACTGGTCGGCGCGTTTGGCCTCGGCTGGGTCCTCAATCCCCCCGCGACTCCCATTCAGCGACCCGGCGTCACTGCATCCAACCAGGTCGACGAAGCCGCCAACGCCCGCTGGCGCGCCAAAACCAAGCACCTCACCGAACGCCAAACCGCCGAAGCCATCTACCGGGGCGAGCTCGAAACCAGCGCCGCCGAGCGCATCAATTACTTAAAGAATTACAATTTCCGCAACATTGAGCTGGGCCAGCGCATCAGCATCGAGTTCATCGTCCTCTCCCTCAATGAACAGGAGGTCCTCGACGCCATCGAGTCCCTCGGAGACGACCGCAAGCGCCACTACCTGCGCGGCCTCCTGCTTCGCCGCTGGGTCGACCTCAACCCCGAAGCCGCCCGCGCCAAATTCCTCCAGAACCCCACTGATAAAGAAAACGCCACACTGGGTCATTATGTAATCAGCAGCTGGGCCAAGGAAGACCTCTACGGTGCCGTCGCCGCCATCCAGCAACTGCCAGCGGAGACGCGCAAGCAGCGCATGAACACCCTCATCTACAACACCATGAGGGACGACCCGCTCAAAGCCCTGGAGCTCCAGCAGGCCTACGGATCGGGCAACGACTACACCTACAAAAACATCTTCGTCAACCTCACCGAGCTCGACCCCGAAGTCGCCTGGACCACGCTTTCCAGCCTCACTTACAAGCCCTACAAACGCGCCATCGAGGGCTACTTCGAAGTCCTCAAGCAAAACGACCTCCCCGGCGCCTTTGCCCTCGTGGACTCCATCAAGGGCCACGACACGCAAAACAACATTCGCCGACAACTCTACACCGAGTGGTTTAAGCAAGACAGCCAGGCCGCCCTCGCCGCCATTGGCCAAGAGCGCCACCCCGACCGCATGCTCAGCCTCTGGAACCTCCCGCCGGAGAAATCCGTCGAAGTCATCGAGTGGGCCACCGCATCTCTTGACGGCTTAAATCAGGACCAAATCATCACCCAGGCCATCCAACAACTCATCAGCCAGGACAACGAAGCCGCCGAGGACTACATCGCTCAACTCCCCTACGGATACCAATACCGCAATGCGATGAGTCAGCTCATTTCCCACCAATATGATGAAGACCCCCAGGGCGCCATCGCCCGCGTCCAGGCCATGCCCAACGGCCAGGAAAAACGCGACTACCTCCGCAGCATCCTCAATAAAATGGTCCAACACGACTGGGAGACCGCCAAGGAATTCTACGCCACACTCGACCCGCAAACCCAGAAAGACTCAAGCTACGCCTTCGTCAACCCCGCCATCGAAGAAGGTGCCGAAGCCATCATCGCCATCCTCGAAGACCCCACGACAGTCGAAGGTGACGAGGAAATGCAAAATCAACTCAAGAACAACTGGGCCAACCAGGACCCCTGGTCTTTCTTTGACTACCTCGGCCCCCAGGGATTTGCCGATCTGGGAGACAATCAGCAGAAAAATTACATCCGTAACTTCGCCCGGCAATCCCCCGCCGAAGCCGCTGCCTGGCTCGACAATGTCGACAAAGAACGCCTGCCCGACCTAGTCGACTCCGTCTCCGACGCCTGGCTCGACCACGATCCCTACGAGGCCTCCATCTGGATCGCCGACCTCCCCAAGGGCGAGGCCCGCGACCGCGCCTACGAAAACCTCGCCAACGACATCCGCAAAAGCGACCCCGCCGCCGCCTTCGATTGGGCCACCGGCATCGGCGACGATAGCATGCGCGAAAAATCCGTGCGCCAAGTCCTCCGCGAGTGGAAGGACCCAGAGCTCGCCCGCGCCACCCTTGCCGCCAGCGACCTTTCCCCCGAGGAAATCGCCAAGCTCATGAAATACGTCAAGGATGACTAAACCGCCCGGCAAAGCCACCCCCGCCACCCCCTTGGCCCTCCTCGGCGTCACCCTCCTGGCCACCGCCGCCGGCTGGCTCACTCGCCAATCTCTCAACCCCAGCGAGCCGCATCGCGCTGCTGAAAATCATTTTCGAAAAGCAATAACCAACCCAAAGACTCCTCTGCTATGAAATACCAAGCCTTTGCCCTGCTGGCGCTCATTGTTAGTGGCCTCTCCGCCCATGCGCTCGACACCGCCGACGCCGCCACCTTTGATCGCCGCGTGATCACCGAGGACGAAGTGCACTTCCACGAGGACGAAACCACACTCAAGCCGACCGTGGCGTTCATTGAAGTCGTCAACTACCGCGCCATGAGCGCCCCATCCGGCGCCCGGTTCTTCATGGTCACCCTGAAAAACCAGATGGACGGCCGCCAAGTCATCCAGCCAAGGAACTTCGTGGGCATCTTCGCCGACGGCAAGCGCGTCAACCCCAGTTTCCGCAGCATCCTGCTCGAATCCCGCGAAACCCGCACCGTCGTCCTCAGTTTCGGCGATTACCAATTCCCACTTGTCAAACTGCTCATCGACAACGAATCGTAGGGCGCGCCTCCGCCCGGGCAGACCTGCGCACCGAATCTTCCCGCGCTTTTTTGCTCTGAGCATGCCGCAGAGCCGGCCTTTCGGTAAAAAACGCGCTTCTTCTCGGCACCTGGCCGCCAAAAGTTTGCTTTAGATGCCATAGAACGGCCCCATTTTGGCCAGAAAAGTGCATAAAAGTATTGGTTTGGCGCGTAAAATCGACAAGAAAGTTACGCATAACACTGCTGAAGAACGACTTAAAAAACATCAGCCATCTTCACGCCTAAAGAACGCCTGAATCAGCCGAATTTGCTATTGACGGGCGTGCTGGCGCTGTCCATTTTCTCCACTTTTCCCGAATAACGGAACCACCAAACACCTTTCACCATGGCACAACCAAAACGTAAGCAATCCAAGCAGCGCAGTGGCCTTCGTCGCGGCGCAAACCGTTTCAAGGCGCCTCTTCTCGCCAAGGACAGCACCGACGGCACCACCTTCAAGCCGCACCATGTCAACCCGGCCAACGGGATGTATCGCGGTCGCCAAGTCGTCGAAGTCGAGCTGTAGTCTGCGCGATTCGCACCATTTTTCCAACCCGGCTCATTACGGCCGGGTTTTTTTATGTCCTACGGCAGCCATCTCCGCATGCATTTCCTAACTGCCTGTGATTCGCAGCTTGACCCACGCCCGTTGTATCACAGCCTCAAGCGCCAATGAGCACCGCTTCTTCCAGCGATCACCCTATCGCAGTTGACGCCATGGGCGGGGACCTGGGACCGGCCGAAGTTGTTGCGGCCACCCGCATGGCCCTGGACGAGGTTAAGTCCCTGCAAAACGTCATCCTTGTCGGACCTGAAGACACCCTGCAGCCCCTCCTCGATGAGTGTGGTCTGGGCAACGACCCCCGCGTGCGCATCCACCATGCGCCGGACGTCATCAGCATGGACGACAAACCCAAGGACAGCTACAAAAAGAAGGGCTCGTCCATGATTTCCGCGCTCAAGCTCGTCCAGGATGGCGAAGCTGGCGCGGCCGTCAGCTGCGGCAACACCGGTAGCCTGATGTTTGCCGCCACCCTCATGCTGCGCAAGCTGCCCGGCATCGAGCGACCGGCCTTGGCGACCATTATCCCCAGCCGCGACCACCACTTTTTGCTGATCGACGCCGGCGCCCAGCCCGAAACGTCGTCCACCCAACTCGCGCACAACGCCATCCTCGGCTCGGCTTACTACGCCTCTGCCACCGGCAAGGAAAACCCGCGCGTTGGCCTGATGACCATCGGCACCGAAGAGGGCAAGGGCACCAAGCGCATCATGGAAGCGCATGAGTATTTGAAGGACATTGGCGACGCGGGCATGATCAATTACATCGGCCCGGTCGAAGGCTTTGACACGTTTAAGAACGTCGTCGATGTGGTTGTTTGCGACGGCTTTACGGGCAACATCCTGCTCAAGACCCTGGAGTCCTGCTACAGCACTTTGAAGGGCACGCTCAAGGACGAGCTCATGGCCTCACCGATCCGCAAGCTCGGTGCCCTGCTTTCCCAAGGTGCCTTCAAGGCAATGAAGAAGACCTTCTCGCCGGACAACTTCTCGGGCGCGCCGCTGCTCGGGCTCAATCACCTGGTGCTGAAAACGCACGGCTCGAGCGACCGTTATTTCATCCGCAGCGCCATCCGAATCGCCTTGGAAACGCTCCGCCACGACATGGAGGAGCAGGTGCAAAAAGACATTGAAAAAGGCAACGGCATCATGAAAGCTCGCGCCGTCGCCTCAACTCCGGCGGATAACTCCTAATGTAAACGCGCGCCTCCCAACAGCCGGCGCTCCCCCGACTAAGACGCACCTTTACGAATGACGATTTTCCACTGGCTCCCCCGCTTGGCGGCATTAGAGCACTTTTCATATAACTTGGCCGACCAGGCCGCTGTGATTTTTCGTGTCCAGCAAGGCGGCTTGAGCGTTACAGGCTGGAAGCCTGTGAGCGAAAAGCCAACGCTGCTGGCGCGGAAAAGCACTCGGTTACTCGCTTGGGGACAGATTGGAAGTTCGCTATGTTGGCATTTCAATCACGGGCTTCCAGCCCGCTCAATCAATGCCGCCTTGCGCTGCATCCAATCTTATCCCCACCTGATCGGCCAAGTTAAATGAAAAGTGCTCTAGCCCTCGGGGGTAGTTTATTTTTTTGTAGCGCACACGGAGCAACGCCTCAGGCGACCGCCCTCGCGCCACTGCTCAACGAGCAATTCGACCAGATGGAAAATTGGGAAGCGCTGACCTTCCCGCTGCAAACCGACACCGCCTACAGCATCACGCCCGAAGGCTACCTTTGCGCCAGTTCCAACGACTCCGTGTCCGCCATTGTCCTTGCCAAGAAGTTTCAACCGGCGACGACGCCCATCCTCACCTGGCGCTGGAATGTGGACAACACGCTCTCCAAGGGCGACGCCCAGCAAAAGGACGGCGACGACTTTCCCCTGCGCGTGAGTGTTTGCTTCAAGTTCGACCCGAAAAGCGTCTCCGCCTCCGAGCGCCGCTGGTTCAAGATGCAAAAGCTCGTTTGGGGCGACTACCCGCCCTACCGCGTGCTGCACTACGTGTTTGCCAATCGCAGTGACCTGCCGGAGAACATTCTTCCTTGCCCTTACTCCGATCGCGCGCGCATCATCGTTAAACGTTCCGGCTCCGGCGATTTGAAGCAGTGGCATCAGGAGCGCGCCAACATTTTAGAGGACTTCCGAGCCGCCTTTGGCGAGGAGCCGCCCGCCGACGCCGTGATCAGCATCATGGCCGACAGCGACAACACTCACGAGTCGTCCACCGCCTACGTGGACTGGTTACAAGTTTCTTCTCAATAATACCATGACCGCATCTTCGGTTATCATCTCCGGTCTCGGGACCAGCATTCCAGATAAGGTCGTCACCAATGACGATCTCTCCAAAGTCATCGACACCTCCGATGACTGGATTCGCTCGCGCTCCGGCATCGGTGAACGTCGCCTAGCCGGCGAAAACGAAACCGCCTCCAGCCTCGGCGCCGCAGCCGCCCGCGCCGCCATCGCCGACGCTGGTATTAGCAAAGACGAGGTCGACCTCGTCATTGTCGGCACGATGAGCCCGGACATGCCTTTCCCCTCCACCGCCTGCCTCGTCCAAGCCGAGCTCGGCCTGGGCACCGTGGCCGCCTTTGACGTCGTCGCGGCCTGTAGCGGCTTCCTTTACATCCTCGAAGTCGGCGCCAAGCTGATGAAGTCCGGCGCCTACCGCAATGCGCTGATCATCGGTGCCGAAAAGATGTCCAGCATCCTCGATTGGCAAGACCGCACCACCTGCGTGCTCTTCGGCGATGGTGCCGGCGCCGCCGTGCTTTCCCTTTCCGACCAAGCCAACACCGGCGTGGGCGAGATCATCCTGCGCGCCGACGGCTCGAAGATGGACCTGCTCAACATGCCCGGCGGCGGCGCCCGCATGCCCGCCAGTGCTGAGTCCGTCTCCGCCCGCCAGCACTTCCTGAAGATGAACGGCAAGGAAGTCTTCAAAAACGCCGTGCGCGAGATGGGCGACATCACCTTGGAAACCATTGAAAAAAACGGCCTCGTCCCTGACGACATCAAGTGCTTCATCCCGCACCAGGCCAACATCCGCATCATCGAGTCGCTCGCCAAGCGCCTGCAGGTGGACATGAGCCGCGTCTATGTGAACATCGACCGCTACGGCAACACCTCTGCGGCCTCGGTCCCGATCGCCATGTGGGAAGCCCGCCAAAAGGGCTACTTTGGCCCCGGCGACAACATTTTGCTGACCGCCTTTGGCGCCGGCCTTACCTGGGGCGGAGCCGTGGTGCGCTGGCCTGAGTAGGCGGCCAGATAGCCCATTGGTCATTTTTCATTTTAGATTGATCATTCGCCAAAGGCGCCTCACCCCAGATTGCGCCATTCAACTGGAAAATCGCAAATCGCAGATGACCAATGACAAATCCTTTGGGAATTCGGCTTGCTAGAGCCCGCCAAGGCCTCTTTAGATTAAACCGTGGCAGCTATGAAACACCTTCAGTTCGCAAGCATTGTATCGGCCCTGACGATTTCCGTATCCGTCGCTCAGGCAAAATTGATTTGGACGCCGGAGCAAGGCTGGCGGATGGAAGGCGGCGCAACCGAGGCCCTGTTTGGCAACAAGCTGGAAGATGCGCCCACTGGCACCGCGCTGGAGCTAATGAACGAAGCCCGCGCCAAGCAGGAAGATGGTAGCCGTGGTGGCGCACTCGACCTCTACGAAGACGTCATCGACGACTACCCGGAGTCCATCTACGCGCCCGAAGCTCACTATCAGCGCGGCAAGCTCTACACGCAGCGCAACCAATTCGAAAGCGCCCAGGAGGAATTCCAAGCCATCCTCACGCGCTACCCGAACTACGACAATTTCAATGCCGTCATCGAGGCCATGTATCAACTGGCCGAAGAAGTACAGGACGGTGCCATCCCCTACCTCTGGGGCACGATTCCGTGGTTCCCGGACCCCGAAATCGGCATCGAAGTTTATGAAGAAATCGTGGCCGCAGCTCCCTTCAGCGAATACGCGCCATTATCGCTGATGAACATCGCCCTCATGGGCCGCGACAACGACAAGCCGGAAGACGCCATCGACGCGCTCGACCGTCTGATCAACAATTACCCGTCCAGCGTCCTCACACCCGACGCCTATCTACAGCTAGCCGACGTTTACGCATCTCTCGTCCAAGGGCCATCCTGGGACCAAGGTGCCACGCGCGAGGCCGTTAGTTTTTATCAGGACTACTTGCTGCTTTACCCAGATAGCACTGGCTCATTCGAAGCCGAAGCCGGACTCTACTACATGCGAGAAACACTCGCCGAAAGTAAGTTTGAAGTCGGAGACTTTTACTGGAAGTACCGCAACAACCCACGCGCGGCCCGCGTGATGTATTCCGAAGCGATCACCGTATCTCCGCAATCTGCCATTGCCACCAAGGCTCAGGAAATGATTGCCAAGATCGACTCCGGTGCCCAGCCGCCCAAGACGCCGGTTGATTGGATTTTCGGCCGCTACCAGCGCCCAAGCTACGCCGCTTACGAAGACCAGTCGAAAATTGACGCCCTTCAAGACCAGGAATTCCAAATCGAGCAAACCGACGCCTTCCTTGAAACACCTGGTGCCGAAGCGCTGGAAGAATTCGACGGCGACGACGTGAAGGAATACGAGGGCGTGAGCGCGCCAATCGACGATTACTTTGTAGATCCGGAAACCGGGGTCCTTGAGCCAGTTCCGATCGAACCACTCGATCCAGACGAGATGATTCCTTACAACCCACCTGGCCCGGACACCAAGCAGCAAAAGGAAATCAACCAGTTCCAGCAGGATCAGGCCCAAAGCCAGGACGTGCCCGCCGGAGGCAACTAAGTCATGCAATTGCGAAACAACGCCATGCGCCTGCTCGCACTTGTGCCCGCCCTGCTCTGCCTTTGGCTGGCAGCGGGCTGCGCGAATTACCAACTCGGCGACAACGTAGAGCTGCCTTTCAAGACGGTTTACGTCGAGCCGATCGTTAACAAGTCCTTCGCACCACAGGCCGAAGTTACCCTGGCCAATCAACTCATCGCCGATCTCAACAAAAGCGGCCAGGTGAAGATTGCCGACAAGGGCGCAGACACCACTCTGAAGGTCGTCCTCATCGACTACCAAAAGGGCGTTGCAGCGACTCAGGCTAACGACACCCAAGTCGCCCGCGCATTCACCTTGATGCTCACAGCGCAAGTCACCTTGACCAACAACAAGACCGGCGAAGTTTATATCCAAAAGCGTGAGCTCATGGCCACGCAGCAAGCCTTCACCAACGGAGGCTTCATTCAGTCGGAGTACCAGGCAATGCCAGTGCTGACGCGGAGTCTCGCCGAGAAGATTGCGAATCAGGTTCTCGGAGCCTGGTAATCAATGCGCCTCAGAGCGCTTTTTAATTTCAAGCTGCTGATGGATTTGTTCAATCCATCAGCAGCTTTGTTTATAAATACGCGTTAGATCATATGCTTGATAGTTTGCCATTGACGCGAAGCATCAAGCCCATGATATGACATCAATGTCCCAACATGTCACCGCAGCCAAGGACAAAGTCCCCTTTATAGAAAAACTGATGTATGGTGCCGGTTCCGGCAGCTTCCAGATGGCCAATGATGGCGTCAAGGGGTTGGCGTATCCGATTTTCAACATCACCCTAGGCCTGGACCCGAGTAAAATCGGGCTCGTTCTGATGATCTCCCGCATCGTGGATGCCTTTACGGACCCGATCATGGGGAAAATCTCGGATGATACCGATACCCGTTGGGGCCGTCGCCGGCCATACATTTTCCTTGGCACCTTCCTGGTCGCGATCGCCTTCGTTTCAATATGGATGGTCCCTGAAAGCTGGAGCGATACCGCGATATTCGTCTGGTACATGTGCGCCATGCTGATCTTCTATCTATGCGCCACGATCCAGACGGTCCCTTACCACACACTGGGGCTGGAGATGACACCCGACTACCATGAGCGAACGTCGGTCTCCAGCTTCAAGATGTTCTTCAGCTTTGTGTTCGCTTTCTGCATCCCCTGGATATTTCCGCTCGCACAAGCATCGGTATTTGGCGGAACGCTACATGGGATGAGGTTCATCAGTTGGTATGTCGCCATTGCAATCATCATTGGGGGGCTACTGCCCGCAATCTTCGTCAAAGAGCGCTATTTCCACATCGCGAAAAAATCCAAAAAGTTCCCCTTTTGGCAGAGTATAAAGCTCACCTTCCAGAATAGGCCTTTCCTCATCCTGACCGCCATTCTCCTGACGACTGGCATCGGCGGCAACATGGTTGGCGCGATGGGCCCATACATCATCTATTACTACATATTCGGCGGCGACGTAGAGACCGGCTCCTACCTTTGGGCCAAGGCCTCAAACGCCTTTACCGTCGGCGCCATCCTCTCGCTGTTTCTCATCAACTGGATGGGGAAGAGCTGGGGCAAGCTCTTTACAATGCGCTGCATGGTGGTACTCGGTTTCGTTGGGGCCGTGAGCAAATTCTGGCTATTCAACAAGGACTACCCCAACCTGCTCTTCGTCTCCCAGCTGATGATGGCCCCGCTCGCCGCCGGTTTCTGGACGATTACCACCTCCATGAAGGCCGATATCTGTGATGACGACGAGCTGCGCAATGGCTCCCGCCGTGAGGGAATGTTTGGCTCCGTGGGCGGTTGGATTACCAAAGTGACCATGGCGTCTACGTTCTTCCTGGCGGGCATGATGCTCGAAGTAACCGGCTTCGATATCGATCTCGGGGGAGACCAGGACCCGGACACCATCTTCATGATGCGTGTCTTGTTCGCGACCATTCCCGCAATCTCCAATGTCATAGCGTTCGTAATGCTCTGGTATTACCCACTCAACGAAAAGCGTATGAGAGAAATTCGCGCCCAGTTGGAAGCTCGCCGCGGTGAAGCCGACGACACCGAGCACGCGGTTTAATCGATCATTCTGTTTTTCAAAGAACACGCAACATGGCAACATGGCAACGTGGCAACGTGGCAACGTGCCGTTGCATCCAAAGATTTTTGCTGAGCAAAAATGGCAACCGTGCGCCCGGAGGGGGCGGGGGGGGGGTAAGCTAAATGCGAATCGCACTTTCCCCTGCCCGCTTCTTGCAACTTGGGCAAAGCAAAGCCAAGGGGGGGCAACGTGCCGACTCCGGGGGGGGAGGTCCGTGGCTAGTCGAAGGAATTACGGCACCAGCTGATCACGCATCGACTGCGCGCCTCGCTGGCATTCCGCCATCCGACTTCCGTCCTCAGACCTCAGACCTCCGCCATCCGCTCCTAATAGTCGCTTTCGACGATGGCGCCGACGCGGCGGCAGATCTCGCGACCGAAGTCCGTCCACTCGCCTTGACCCCAATAGCGGTAGCAGCTGGTCTGCGAGCTCATGAGGTGGAACAGGGCGTTGCGGTAGCGGGTTTCGTCGGTCGGCATGCCGGGCTTGAGCACCTTCTCGTGGAAGATGGAGCTGGCTTCTTCCATCGGCCCAAGCACGTTGTCGTAGCCGTTGACCCAGGAGATGTTATCCGTCCAGGAACCGCCGTCCATGTGGAACTGATGGTCCTCGGCCTTGCAGTCTTCAATTGCTTTTTCGAGCTTCTTGGGGCCACAGCCGGGCTTTACCTTGTCCCAGATTTTCTTCTGGTGGACGGGCTGGCAGACCGGGAAGTCCGTGACCTTGATGCCCATGCCGAAGAGCTTGTCCAGGTATTCGGACACGTTCATCAGCGGGGTGTTGGTGTGGGAGGCGTTGTGGACGACTTCCTTAAACTTGCCCGGGAATTCGTTCATCATCACACCGCCGTTTTCACCGTCGGCAATCTGGGTAACGATCGGCGGAACCTGCTTACCGGCGAGTTCCCAGCGGTCGAGGCTTTGCGCTTCGTAGTAAGGCTGCATTTGGGCGACGAGCTTGGTGTCGCTGCCCTGCGTCTTGATGATCGCGATGATGCTGACTTCGTCGCCATTGCTGTTGCGGACGACCAAACGGTGCGGGAGGTGGCGGGCTTGCGGGCCGTGGCCGGTCTCGGGCAGCTCGATGGTGTGCTCCTGGACGAGGACCCACTCGAAACCGCAGTCCACGAGGGTCTTCACAAATTCGTAAGCGACGTCGGGCTGGTTCGGCAGCGCCATTTCAGACGGGGAGAAACCACGGACGCGGCCGAGAGCTTCCAGGCCAAAGATAGAGGCAAAGTGCTGCTGAAACGCCTTTACATGCAGGCGGTAATCCTGGACCGGAGTCGACGGCGCGACAGCATGGCCCCACGGCATTCCGAGCCACTCAATACAGCGCCAGTAGTCGGGGTTCATCGTGATGCCCTGGAGGGACTCGATGACGTCGTTAAGGCCCATGTCGCGGAGGCCGTGGAACAGTGTGCCGGAGTATTCCAGCATGCAGCGCGGCTCCTTGCCGGCGCCCACCAGCTCGGGGACGAATTCACCCATGCGCTTGTAGCACCAGGCGAAGGCTTGCCAGTTGTGGTTGTCTCCTTCGCTGGGGTGCTCGCGCATGTGGCGAAGGTTGCTGATGAGGGGGGCTGTTTGGAGGTTGCCCGTGCGCTGAGGGATCAGCGGTTGGTGCTGGTGCAGCGCGATGGCCGCAGCAGCTTTGATATGATCGAAGTTGATCGAGTTGTCGCCCGCGTAGGGGGAGCGCTTCGCCGCTTCGGCGATGGTCTCTTCGATCAGGGTTTCAGCGCCAGCCACGTTGGGTAGGCCGTCGATGTATTCGGGTATGTCGGTAACGGTGCTCATGATATAGTAAATTGAATTTTAGCAGCTGTCAAAGGTGAGGAAATTAACGGTTTCTGAGCCGACGGCAAGCAGCAGAGCGAAGTATGAATTCTTTTCACATAAGTGTCGATTCAGTGAAAATATATCTTCTACCCTACTCCTGACTATCGATTTCTCAGGTAGTTTACCATCGAGCGCCATTTTGCACAATGACTCAGCTGGCTACACAGGCTACGTTGGTTATATGGGCTGCATGGGCCACTTTTTCTGCATTATGTCTAGTTTACGGCGCCACTCAATAATAGTGAGTAGCTCTGGCTAATGGTGAGTGGCTCTCACTCGTGCTGACTAATAGCAAAAACCGGGCACCAGCCCCCAGGGCGTGAATCCACGGACAACTTTTTTGCTTTTTCTCGCGGCTTCCGATTATTTGTTTGCGCGGATACTGACAGCGGGAATGCTAATAATCCACCGGCAAACACATTTTGCTACGCAGTTTGCCGCATTTAAATTGCTACTAATAGAGATATGTTTGGGGTATTTAGAACGATTTTAGCCTTAGCAGTCGTCATCGGGCATCTACACGGTCCTTCGCAATTCGGCATTTATGCGGTTTTCGGTTTCTATATTCTCAGCGGCTATTTGATGACCTACATCATGCACGAGAGCTACGGCTACTCACTCAAAGGCCGCTACCGCTTTGCGCTCAACCGCTTCCTCCGCATTTACCCCACCTACTGGGTGGCCATCGGCATCTCCCTGGCGCTACTCATCGCGTATGGTGCCAAGGTGACCGACTACCACGCCGCCATCACCATGCCAGACTCCCTCAAAACCTGGCTGGAAAACATTTTCATCGTGCTCTCGACCGAAGACCCGATCCGCCTCTCGCCCCCGACTTGGGCCTTGAGCGTGGAGCTGTTTAACTACATTCTGATCGGCATCGGCATTTCCAAGTTCAAGCGCGGTGCCGTCCTGTGGCTCATCGCAAGCATCTTCTACACGGCCTACCTACTGATAACCAATTTCGAAAACTGGGCGATACGCTACTACACAGTCTGGGCCAGCAGCCTCCCCTTCGCGCTTGGCGCATGCACCTACCACTACCGCGAACAGCTGCTCGGCTACTTCAACCGCTTGCCGATCCGGGCACCCTACTTTTGGCTGGGCCTCACCGGCTTCAACTTTGTGGCCACGTTCGTCATCAACTACAAGATCCTCGATGGCTGGATCTACAACGGGGGCTTCTACATCAACCTCGTGCTGATCTTCATCTGCGTGCTCGCATTCGCCCAATACAAGCCGAAGTGGTATTCCAGCAAAATAGATAACTACATCGGCAACTACAGCTACCCGATCTACCTCGTCCATTGGCAGGCTGGCGCACTGGTGCTCTGCTTGTCCGGGGGTAAGCTACACTACGGCTACCTGCAGCCAACCGGCATCCTTTTCATGGTGGTGGGCGCGATCACCTCAATCATCATCTCCGCCATCATCGTCCACCTGGTGGATGAGCCGATCCAGAAACTCCGCAAGCGTATCAAGCGCAACAACGGCTCGAAATCGAGCCCAAGCGGAGTCCCTGCTCAGGCTCAGGCGGTTTGCGTCAACGAAGAGGTCAGAGCAGAGAGCAACTAGAGATAACATGAAGTTGCCGGGTTGAGCAAGGGCTGGACCCGGGCAACTTCATATTATCTCTAGGCCCTACATCATCTCCTCCGAACTCATTGCGGGCTCGGCGGCTTCGGCGGGGGTATTGCCTTGGGCGGCGGCGGATTCTTTTTCCAAAGTTTCTGCCTGCTCCTTTTTCACTTCTTCCAAGGGGCGCTCGAATACTTCCTCGTCATTGATCCAGAGCATCATCTTGTCGTAGTCATTGCGGTCCTTCAGGAAGCGAATGTTGAGCGCGCCGCGGCTCGTCCCGCCGCCACTGCCCTGCGCGCGAAATTTTACCACGCCCTCGTCGGTATTATAAATCGTGATGAGGTAGCCTTCGTCCATCTGCGATTCGTCGAAGTAATACTCCTTGGTAAAAAAGATCGGTGCGATGTCCTCGGCTTCGCTGGTCTTGATCGGGTAAGGCAGGCCAATGAAGCGCTGCTTTTCCTGCTCCCAAGTCGGCTGAATACGATCCGGTTCGACAAGCTCAGGCTCGTGCAGGGAAATTTGATCCAGCGGTGCCAGTTGCCCAACACTGACCACAATCGGCTTCTTGTCCTTGCGTGAAATGGTCACCTGATCTCCCGTAAAGCGCGTGGACGTGCCGACATCGAGGAAGCCCTGGCGCGACATCCAGCCACGCGAGCCGTTACCATATGTCGGGATCGCCATGACGCGGCGGAGCTTAAGCGTCACGGGCAGGTTATTGATTTTGTTGAGCGTGCCCATGAGCAGCAGCTCGTTTTCTTTGAGCTGGTAGGTGTATTCGCGGGGCACGGGCGAAAGCTTTTCCTGCCGATTGAGAATCTCGATTTTGCCGGGCTCAAGCACGCAGTTGTATTCTTCGAGCAATTGGTCATCTGCCTGAATGAGGAACTTGTTGCGCGCAATGGTGATGATCAGCGGGTCCAGTTTTGGCACATCAATGCGCTCCATGAGAAAGCCCAGGTTGAGCGAACGCAGCTGTGCTTCGACGATTTTCTGCTCCGGCGGCTCCTGAAAGACAACCTGCCAGCGACCAAGCAATTCCTGATCGTAACGCTGGGCGTGAAGTGGGGCGCAAAGTGCGAGAAAAACAAGCAGAAGGGCGGTGCGGATCATGGGCAATCAGGGAATAACGTTCAACACATCGAAGCAGGTCTGTGCGTAAACCTGTAACCCCATAAAACCACAATCGTTACAGAAATCAAGCGGTCGCTGCCCCGACAAAGCTGATTTCGAAGGTGGGGCTTCTGACTGCTAACACACATTCATTTTGTATCTTGATTGCTACTAACACTGCCCCGTTGAGGCAGTGTTACTGAATATTGATTGTCCGTGGCCCTTGCCAACACACATGACAGTCTACGCCAACACTCGCTAAAGCTTCGCGTTCCTAAACAAAACGCCCGCTGGCTTCGAACCGGCGGGCGTTGTTTTGAAAACGTATTTGCGTGGGCGCTTAGCGCATTTCCTTGCCAGACTCGGCGTCGAGAATGCGGAAGTTTTCCACGTGGTAGGCCGGATCGGCGCGGAATGAAAGCTGCACGTTATAGGCATGCTCGATGTCCACGAGGTGCTGGGCGTCCTCACGGCGGAGGCGTTCCAGATTCGTCGGGTGGATGAGCACGCGGAGGCTCAGCTGGAGGCCCTGCTTGCGCTCGTCGGCGCGGACGTGGCGGATGATCGACACCAGGCGACGCTGGATCTCCACACTCATGCTGCGCGGGCTCTTGACGATGCCCTTGCCGGAGCAATATGGGCAGCCTTCATAGATGCCGGAGCTGTGGCTTTCCGAGTGGCGCTGACGCGTCATCTGCATGATGCCCAGCGGGCTGATCGGCAAGATGTGGTTCTTGGCCTTATCGAGCGCCATCTCCTTGCGCATGCGGTTGAGCACGGCGTTGCGGTCCTTCTTGGCCTTCATGTCGATGAAGTCCATGATGATCAGGCCGCCAATGTTGCGCAGGCGCACCTGGCGGGCGATCTCAGATGCGGCCTCCAGGTTGACGTTGACGATGTAATTCTTGCCGTCCTTGTCCTTGCCACGGTGACCGCCGGTATTGACGTCGATAGCGACGAGGGCTTCGGTTTCCTCAATGACGATTTCGCCGCCGCTGGGCAGCGGAACCCGCCGCTGGAAGGTCTGCTCGATCTGGCGCTCGATGTTGAAGCGTTCGAAGATCGGGATGTCGTCCGAGAAATGAGCGATCTTGCGGCGCGAACGTGGCGAGATCTGGTTGACGGACTCGATCATCGCCTTGTGGCGCTGGTCGCTGTCGACGAGCACGCGGTCGATATTCTCGGTGAGGAAGTCGCGAACGGTGCGCTCGATGATGTCGGGCTCCTGGTAGAGCATGCACGGCGCGTCCTGCGTCTTGAGGCGATGCTGAATTTCCTCCCACTTTTTGAGGAGCATATAGAGGTCGCGCACGAAGTAACGCGTCTTCTTGCCTTCGCCGGCGGTGCGAATGATGACGCCCATACCCTCGGGGATCTTCAGCCCGCGAAGGATGCCCTTGAGGCGGTCGCGCTCTTCCTTGTTTTCAATTTTGCGGGATACGCCACACTGTCCGGAGAACGGCATGAGCACGAGGAAACGACCGGGGATAGCGAGGTTCGTCGTGGTGCGCGGGCCCTTGGAGCCGATTTGGCCCTTGGTGATCTGGAGGATGATTTCCGTGCCGATCGGGAACATCTTGGGGATGTCCTTGAGGTTAGGCTTCTCGACCTTCTTGCCTCGCTTTTCCTCGGAACGGGTGTCGCGGACGACTTCGATGGAGTTGTCTTCCTGCGCGCCGGGCACGATATCCCAGTAGTGGAGGAATGCGTTCTTGGGTTGACCAATATCGACGAAGGCGGCCTTGAGGCCGTTTTCCAAATTCTGAATCTTGCCTTTGAAGATAGCGCCGACCATGCGTTGCTCGCCGGTGCGCTCGACTTCGAACTTGTCCAGAACGCCGTCGACGAGCAGAGCTACGCGCGTCTCCAGCGGTTCAGCGTTGATGATTAGTTCGCGGTAGGGTTCGTGCTTTTGAGCAGACAAGGCGCGGGCTATTTTTTGGAGGATGGGTTGTTTCTTGGCGCGGTTGCGTGATTCTTTCTTCAGCTTTTCCGCAGGAATGTGTTCAATAATTTCTTCTTTGGGTGGTTTTTGGAGTTCTTCGTGAGTTTGGGGGTCTATCGTATCAGTGTTCTTGGTTGATTGAGTCATTGTTGGCTATGCCTAATGGTTTGGGCATCGGCCAGCAGCTCCAAGATCGTAAACGGCGGCGCCCGAGGCATAATGCGCGCTCGGGGGAAAAAGCAGGTTCATTATCAGGAGAAATCCCGACGATAGCGATACACGCTTTGAATGAGACCTTGCAGGATGCAGCAGCTTAAAACAAAGGAACCACCGTAACTGAGGAACGGCAGGGGTAGCCCAGTAATGGGCATCAAGCCGATCGTCATGCCGATGTTGATGAATACATGGATCATTAATATTACAGAAACTCCGACGGCTAAAAGAGCGCCGAAGCGGTCGCGCGCCATCCCGGCGATTCGGATGCCATTTGCGACCAGTACGAAAAAGAGGGTTAATACAATTAAAGCGCCGACGTATCCTGACTCCTCTGCCAGGACCGCGAAAATGAAGTCGTTTGTCGCCACCGTTGGCGGCAGGTAGCCGAGCTTAGCCTGGGTGCCTTCACCCAAACCCTTGCCCGTCAGCCCGCCTCCGGCGACGGCGTAAAGTGATTGATTGAGATTCCAGGCCACTCCGGTGCCCTTGGGGTCAACGACCGCAGGCGCCGCAAAGCCGAGAATCCGGTTGCGCTGGTAATCCTTCAGCGGCAGCAGCGAATGCTCTTCAAACCGCCCAGCATCCTTTTGAAAATCAAGGCTGTTGGCGTGCATGAAGTCCTGATACCGGTACACATCCACAGCTACCAAAGCCATTGCCAGGAGGAAGAGTCCGAAAACCGTGGCAAAAAACTTCTCCGATAACTTAGATACGTAAAGCAGGCTGAAAACCATTGGAGGGAAAACCAGCGAAGACCCTAAGTCGGGCTGCAGGAAAATCAGAAACACTGGTATTGAAAATGCTATCCCAACTTTTATCAAGACCTTAATCGACTCCCGAAAGGTCCCGACCTCTGAACGGGCGAGCAGGCTGGCGACCATCAACAACGCGCCAATCTTAGCGATTTCCGAAGGCTGAATCGATATCGGCCCAAAGTCGATCCATCTTGTTGATCCCCAACGAGTTTCGACCAGAGGAATCTTAATCTCCAAACCAACGCTATAGAGCATTGCCTGGAGCGCCAACGGTGCCAGCAAGGCCACACAAAACCAATAAAATATGTGGGCATTCTCCAAGTAAAACTTGTAGTTTACTAAAGATACCACCATGTAGGCCACCGCACCCAACACAAGCCAGATAATCTGCATTTTCCAAGCGCTACCACCCAAATATTTTTGAGCAGAATAGATGAAAAATACGCCCATGATCCCCAGCAGAGCCATGCACAGCGGGCTCACCCAGTCGCTGCGATGCTCCTCGCCGAACTGCATGAAGCGGCGCAGGGGAAATTGACGAAAGAGCTCCGTCAGCGTGAGTAAAATTGGAGGCATTAAAATTATCGGACGCCTTTTGCGGCGAAGCGTTCAGTGAAACTTAGGAAACAAAGGCCATTTATGCCTCGCCGCAAGCCTTTGCACCCGGAATTAAGCCGCCGGAAGATTCTTTATCAATAGATTTAACCCGTGCGAATAATTCTGCTGGGCGCGCTTCGCAGAATAATATAAGGGTACAAAATGCTAACTGATAAGGGGCCGACCGTTCTACATTTTGTCGGGTCCGGCTGGGATGTTGGAGGCACCCTCTCCTACATCCGGTCGGTGACTCGGCAAAATGGCGCGCGCAACATCCTGATCGTCCAAGAAGGCTTCGAGCAAACGCGTCACCCCCACATGAAGCTCCTGCGCATTAGCAAGGGAGACTACAGTAGGCTGCTGTCGCCCATGGCGATATGGGACAGCCTTAAACAAGTCGCTTGGCTCCGGCGCAAACTCGTGCGACGCCATAATCTTATATTTCACGGGCACTCCCGCGGCGGCGTGCTACTAGGCATCATCCTTTCGCTGCTCGGGCATCAAAGAGTGGTTGTCACCGTACACCTGAACAACCCGCAACGCTGGTTTTACCGCTTGGGACACGCCGTGATGCGCGACCGCATGATCTTCCTGTGCCCCTCAATGAAGCGCTACTACGGCTTGCCCGCTGAAAACTGGCGCGACTGCATTCCGGGCAGCGTTCCACCCAGTCTTCGCCGCCCCGGCAAAACCATCCCACCCTTCTTCGGACCCGAAACCGAGCGCACCCTGACCATCGGCGGCTGCGGCATCATCGTTGACTGGAAGCGCTGGGAAATCATCCTCGAAGCACTCGGCTGGCTACCGACTGAGATCCGACGACGCGTGAAATTCATCCACATCGGCGACCCGCTCGACGAAAACATTTCCCAGGACTACTCTCAGCTCCTGCGCGACCTAGTCCACGAACACCACCTTCACGAAATCGTGGAATGGCGCGGCCACCAGAATGACGTGAAGGCGTTTTTCAGCGAAATCGATCTCCTCGTCCACCCCGCCGAAAATGAACCGTTTGGCCTCGCGGTAGTGGAATCCCTGTTTGCCGGAGTCCCCGTGATCGCCAGTGACACTGTGGGAGCCGCCGACCTGTTTGCCCCACCCGAAAACGGTCTCAAATTTCCCACTAACAACTCGCGCGCCCTGGCAACCATGATCGCCGAGCTGATCGAGGGCAAACGCGCCTTCCCCCAAGTCAACCGCCGGAGCCTGCGCCCTCTGGAACCCGACTACCTCAACGCCCGCTGGGCCGAAATCTACCTGAAGCTTTTCGAAGACAACGACATACGCGCCACCCGCACCCGCTACGGAGGCGAAGGCTACTCGCTCGGCAACTCGACCCGCACCCGGTAGAAGCAGTTTCCCGTCGGCACCAAGCTCACGGCTATATTCTCAACAGCGTCTGCGGTGTAGCTCGTAAGCGGAGCCCACTCCACGAGGTCCGGGGAGCAATCCACCCAATAGCGACGCCCTGGCAACATCTGCCATCTGAGCTCCAGCGCCTCACCATCCCAAGCCTGACGGGCCCAATTGCGCGTAGTCGGGCCACCGAGGTCTGTGCGTAAGAGAAATTCTTCACCGAGCGTCAACCCGTTGCCATTGAAATCGCGAGTCGGCTCGGCGAGCTGTTCCGTCGTCAACCCACGCTGCGCGCCCCATTGCTCGAAATCAAACCCGGCCACTCTGAGCGTCGCCGTCCGCGTGACCTCGCCTCCGGGCCCCGTCGCCTCGACACTGATCTCGCCCGCATCGGCCAGCGCCACAGGATCGAGCGTCAGGCTTGGCCCAGTCGCGCCCGCAATCGGCGCCCCACCCTGTAGCCATTGATACGTCTCTCCCGCCCCACGATCCGCCAGCCAGAAGGTGGCGTCTGCGCCTTCGCGGGCAGTCATAATCGACGGGTAAATACTAGCTTGCGGTCCCGGCGGGTCCGGCAAAACCGCGCGCCCCCAGTCGGCAATGCCACGTAGCGCATAGCGGGAATAAACTGTTCCGTCCGAATAGTAGATCTTTCGCGAATTATAACCAAAATCCACGCGATTCTCAGCGACATAGCTGCCTTGTCCGTCAAAGAAGACAATCTGATTATAATCTTGAAATAATTCTCCGAAGGAGCTGGCAAGCATGACAAGCTCACCATCTGCCAAAGCGACCATATCCCAAACAATCATTACACCGACAAATTGGTAGGATTCGTCCAATTCTCCCGAAGCGAATAAACGCACCACGGTTCGTTCTGTCTCATCTGCGATGACAACTCTATCGTAGGTTCCCGAACTAATATACAGCCGATCCAAAGCGTCCACTTCGATCTGCGCGTCTTCAGGAACTAGGGCTAAATCGTTCATCGCCAGAAAAGAGCTATCTACGGTTCCATCACGATTCAGCCTTACAATATTTCCCAGATCACCAAAAGAACCAGTAAAGACGATGCGGCCATCACTCTGGCCAGCCGCATCATGAACATCCATCGTGATGGTTGGTTGAAATGACGTCACGATTACACCCGTGTCCAAGAGAGAAACTCCAAGCCGTTCGGCTTTTTCCAACTTGGTATCGATGTCCGTAAAATCGAGTAATGTGAGCTCGCCCAATTCAACATCATCCAATGCGGAAATTCCCCGCACAAGAATTTCTCCGGTAGGCATTTGCCACATCATCTTCATAGTATCTAAGGCAGCTCGCAACGACCCCACATAAGTAAACTGCACCCCTTCCACGACACTACCATCAGGGTTGAGCAAAACCATCTGACGCGATTTTCCAGATATAGACCCGCAGAACAAAATACGACCATCAGGAAAGGAAAATAGCTGCTCAACATATACGGTCCCCGTGTCCAGTTGGAAACTCTCATCGATTTCCATGTCATTCTTTAACGCGACTAAGCCCGGAACCGCGATTTCGCTAACCTCACGAACCTGACGCCCACTGAGAAACAATCCTCCATCTGAGCGGGGAATAACTTCAGATGGAACACGTGGCTCATACAAATGAATGTTCTCATTTATTTCATCTGCAGCGTAATCAAAACTCAAAGCCCATGCTGCATTTGTCTCAGCATCTTCACGAGTATTCCCGAATACCCAGCCTAGATCAGTTTCCGCAAAGCAAGTGGGATAGCTCCCACTGGGCGTATTAAAAGCACTATCCGTTAAGACAGAAGAATAACGAATGGAGCCAGATTCCAAACTCCTCAAGTCACCAATTCCATATGGGCTCGGCACATACTTACCGGCCAAATAAGCTACGCCATTGGTAGAAGACAGGCAGATGTCCAAAACACTAAAGTAGTCATTAGAACCCAAGCCAAACTCCGGTATAAACAGAAAACTCTCTTGCTGCAGTGTGGACAATGCACCGCTGCTATCCAACAGAGCCAAACCATGGATTTCCTGGTGCGTTTCGTACGGCCAAAAGTCGTCTGGCTCCGATTTCTTCACATGGTCAAATCGCCCCGCAACCCAGATGCATTCTTCGCCATCATAAGTGACGACCAGGATATCGTTAATCTCCAGGTAAGGCGGCTCATAAAAGCTGTGTGTTTCGTACCTCAACTCTATACGAGCGTCAAAACCCATGTCCACGTCCCCACTTGAATCAAACTTCAGCAAGGCATCCCCGCCGACTAAAACGCTTCCATCGCTCAAAAAGCCGAAACACTTAACATTCATGTCGCTGACCAAGCGTTGCTGAAAAAGACCGGTGGGCGACAAGCGAATCGCGCCATTGTCGCCCTCACCGTAAAGCCCAACATACACCCTGCCCTGCGCATCCACGCCGAGCGCTTCGACGACCTCAAACTCCGGCGTGTCTGGGAGCCCTGTCGCCACAAAGGACGTGTCCACCGTTCCATCCACATTGATCCGCGCCACGCGATACGTACTATGCCCGTCGACCTCGGTGAACTCACCACCGATGAGCAGCTTGCCGTCGTCTTCGACGGCGATGCAGGTGATTTCGCCATCGTGCTCGAGCGCCCAAGTGTCGTCCCATTCGCCATCGGCTGTGAAGCGGAGCAAGTTGGTGGTCAGCTGCTGACCGTTCATTTTCTCGGCAATCACGCGGCAGTAAAGCCACTCGCTGACGGGATTCCACGCCATCTCCGGCACGCGGCCGTAGCCATAGAGCTTGGGCGCAAAATCAGTGTCCAGCTTCAATGGCTCCTGCGCACGCAAGGTGCCGGTAAAAACCAGCATGAGGCAGGCATAGCGCGTCAAAACGGCGAAAAGCGGGGGCATAAATTAATACAGACTGCGCCAAACGATCAATTCAATGCAAAAACCCACCTAATTAAGATTATCATTAGGATTAAAACCACAACATTTTGCCACCTAATAGCGAACGTGTCTCAGTTTCAAGAATTGCTAGTAATATAGGGCATAGCGGCGCTTATAACCTGCTTAAAATCAAGGCTCAGCATTGATATTTGTCAGGCGGGTCACAAACTCTTGCATTAGCTATTTTTATGAGCTAACAGCACTTGAACGGATTATAATAAGATCCCCGTTATGAGCACAACTAAACCCTGTCACATACCTTCACTGGTTAAGAAATACTTAATGGCCATCTCCGGGCTCGTCCTGGTGTTGTTCATTATCGGGCACATGCTGGGGAACCTCCAGTTCTTCCTTGGGCCGGATGTCATTAACGCATATGCATTCCACCTGCATCACCTCCCCGGGGCGCCGGTTACACTGTGGCTCATTCGCGGCTCTTTGCTCGCCTTCCTGGCGATTCACGTGTGGATGGCGGTTCTGCTGACCAAGGAAAACCGCGCTGCGCGCCCGGAGTCCTACCTCGGCCAGAAGACACTCGCCTCGACTTACGCTTCGCGGACCATGCCGGTGACCGGCGTGCTGATTCTGGCGTTCATCGTTTTCCACATCCTGCAATACACCACACGTGTCGTGCCGGAGCACTACAACGAAACCATCGGCACCGCGATGATCGAAGTCGGCCATGTGCCGCTCGAATACTTTGACGTATTCGCAATGATGGTCAGCGGCTTCTCCAGCCCGATCATCTCGCTGTTCTATATCGTCACAATGGCGCTGCTCTGCATGCACCTCAGCCACGGTGTCGCCTCGATGTTCCAGTCCGTCGGTCTGCGCAACGAAGCCTGGCGCTACAAGCTCAAGTGCCTCGCCGCCGTCTTCGGTTGGGTGATCTTCCTGGGCTTCGCCTCGATCCCCGCTTCCGTCCTCGCCGGCTTCGGCAAGGACTACCTCGCCGAGAAACAAGCCGCTTGGGCCGGTGCCGCACCGGCCGCCGAAACTCCCGCCGCACACCACTAATTTCCCAACACCGCAATCGTCATGGAACTTAATTCCAACATCCCCGAAGGGCCAATGGCCCAAAAGTGGTCCAGCCACAAGACCAAGATCAAACTGGTCAACCCGGCCAACCGCCGGAAATACCACGTCATCATCGTGGGCTCGGGCCTCGCAGGCGCTTCCGCAGCCGCCTCCCTCGCGGAAATGGGCTACCAGGTGTCGTGCTTCTGTTATCAGGACAGCCCGCGCCGCGCTCACTCGATCGCAGCTCAGGGCGGCATCAACGCCGCCAAGAACTACCAGAACGACGGTGACTCCGTTTACCGCCTGTTCTACGACACCGTAAAGGGTGGCGACTTCCGCGCCCGCGAAGCCAACGTTCACCGCCTGGCTGAAGTGTCCGTCAACATCATCGACCAAATGGTTGCACAGGGCGTTCCGTTCGCCCGCGAATACGGCGGCCTGCTGGACAACCGCTCCTTCGGTGGCGCTCAGGTCTCCCGCACGTTCTACGCTCGCGGACAGACTGGTCAGCAGCTCCTCCTCGGCGCCTATCAGCAGCTTTCCAAGCAGATCGGCCTCGGCGCGGTCAAAATGTATAACCGCCACGAAATGCTGGAGCTCGTACTCGTCGACGACGATGACGGCCAAAAGCACGCCAAGGGCATCATCACCCGCAACCTCGTGACCGGTAAGATCGAGCGTTGGGCCGCCGACACAGTTGTCCTCGCCACCGGTGGTTACGGCAACGTGTTCTTCCTTTCGACCAACGCCCAGGGCTGCAACGTCACCGCCGCCTACCGCGCGTATAAGAAGGGCGCAGGCTTCGCGAATCCCTGCTACACGCAGATTCACCCGACCTGCATCCCCGTCCACGGCGAACAGCAGTCCAAGCTTACCCTCATGTCCGAGTCGCTTCGTAACGACGGCCGCATCTGGGCGCCGAAGACGAAGGAACTCGCACAGAAGGTCCGCAAGGGCGAACTCAAGGCCAACGACATTGCCGAAGAAGATCGCGACTACTACCTGGAGCGCAAATACCCGAGCTTTGGTAACCTTGCACCGCGCGACATCTCGTCCCGCGCGGCCAAGGAAGCTTGCGACGACGGACGCGGCATCGCCTCCACCGGCCTCGGCGTTTACCTGGACTTCCGCGACGCGATCAAGCGCCTCGGCAAGGACGTCATTGCCCAGCGTTACGGCAACCTCTTCGACATGTATGAGTGCATCACCGGCGACAATCCTTACGAGGTGCCGATGATGATCTTCCCGGCGGTCCACTACACCATGGGTGGTCTCTGGGTTGACTACAATCTTGAGAGCAACGTCCCCGGCCTCTTCG
Source organism: Cerasicoccus maritimus (assembly GCA_031296935.1). Lineage (GTDB taxonomy): Bacteria > Verrucomicrobiota > Verrucomicrobiia > Opitutales > Cerasicoccaceae > Cerasicoccus > Cerasicoccus maritimus. The sequence goes on along the minus strand of JAVDPD010000009.1, from coordinate 52,389 downwards.
TCGCGGGCGAAGCCAACTTCTCCGACCACGGCGCAAACCGCCTCGGCGCATCCGCGCTCATGCAAGGTCTGGCCGACGGTTACTTCGTGCTGCCTTATACGCTGGGTAATTACCTCGGCAAGCAGGGCATCGCCAAGGCTGGCAAGATCTCAGCCGACCACCCGGCATTTGACGAAGCCGAAAAGTCCGTCCGCGATCGCATCGACAAGCTCCTCTCCATTCAGGGCGACGAAAGCCCACGCAGCTTCCACCAGCGCCTCGGCAAGATCATGTGGGACAAGTGCGGCATGGCTCGCGACAAGCAGGGCCTCACCGAAGCAATCCAGGAAATCCAAGCCCTGCGCAAGGAGTTCTGGAGCCGCGTGAAGGTCCTCGGCGAAGATGGCGAACTCAACCAGGAGCTGGAGCGCGCCGGTCGCGTGGCCGACTTCCTCGAGTTCGGCGAACTGCTCTGCCGCGACGCCCTCATGCGCGAAGAGTCCTGCGGCGGTCACTTCCGCTCGGAGCACCAGTCGATGCCCGAAGACCCCGAAGTCAAGGCCGGCCTCATCTCCGAAGGTGAAGCCAAGCGCGACGACGAAAACTTCGCCTTCGCCGGCGTTTGGGAATACATGGGCGACGACGTCGAACCCAAGCTCAACAAAGAAAATCTCGTCTACGAAGAAGTCCACATGGCTACGCGTAGTTATAAATAACTCCGCAGACAGGAGGGAGAAGGCAGATGGCAGAAGGGTACGCTAACACAATGAAGGTAGAGAGCTTCAGAGATCTTATCGTCTGGCAAAAGGCGATGGAGCTGGTGACGCTGGTTTACCGTGTGAGCGCTGACTTCCCACCGTCTGAACAGTTTGCGCTAACGAACCAGATTCGCCGGGCGGCCGTTTCCATTCCTAGCAATATTGCCGAAGGATACGGTCGTCGTTCCCGCGCAGACTACATTCGCTTTCTTCGCATAGCCTCAGGTTCGCTGTACGAAATGCAAACGCAGATCGAAATAGCGCGTAATCTGGCCTTTACCGAGTCCCAGCACACATCCGAGATCGATTCAATCTCAACTGAGATCGAACGCATGCTCGCCTCTTTAATTAATAAGCTCGAAACCAAGCAAAATTAACACATGGCAACGGCAAATCCAACACTTCCCTTCTGCCTTCTGCCATCACCCTTCTCCCTTTAAACAACATCCAGACATGAAATTACATCTGAAAATCTGGCGCCAAAAGAACGGCGAAGAAGCAGGCAAGTTTGTCAGCTATGAGCTGCCCGACGTCGACGAAGGCTCCTCCTTCCTCGAAATGCTCGACATCATGAACGAGCAACTCGTTGGCAAGGGCGAACAGCCCGTCGCGTTCGACCACGACTGCCGCGAAGGCATCTGCGGCATGTGCTCGCTCGTCATCAACGGCGAAGCCCACGGCCCGCAGCGCGCCACCACCGCGTGCCAGCTCCACATGCGTCACTTCAAGGACGGCGACACCATCACCATTGAGCCCTGGCGCGCCAAGGCGTTCCCGGTGGTGAAGGACCTCATCGTCGACCGCACCGCATTCGACAAGGTCATCCAGGCCGGCGGCTTCGTCACCGCCCGCACCGGTTCGGCCCAGGACGCCAACGCCACCCCGATCCCGAAGCCCATCGCCGACAAGGCTATGGACGCAGCGGCTTGCATCGGCTGTGGTGCCTGTGTCGCCGCTTGCCCGAACGGTTCGGCCATGCTCTTCACCTCCGCCAAGGCCGGTCACCTGAACCTGCTCCCGCAGGGCCAGGCTGAGAAGGACCAGCGCGTGATGAAGATGGTCTCCGCCATGGACGACGCCGGCTTCGGCAACTGCACCAACTACGGTGAGTGCCAGGCCGTCTGCCCGAAGGAAATCACCCTGGACTTCATCGCCAAGATGAACCGTGACTACGCCGTCGCCCGCGTTCGCAATTTCTTCAATCACGCTTGCTAGCGCGATAACGCATCAATCTAACGCCCGCCCGCGACCTCGTTGGCGGGCGTTTTTTTGTACGCGGAACGCGAAGCTTCAGCGAGTGTTGTTTCATCTGGCGGAAAAGCCGAAAACACTCGCTGAAGCTTCGCGTTCCAGCAAAACAAACAGCAGCCCACAAAAAAACGCCGCCCAATCGGACGACGTTTCTGAAAGAATATCCCCGGTCCAGACTTCGGCGAGCTCAGTCGATTCGCGGGACGCTGGCTCCGGTCCATTCGGAGGCTGGTGGTTAGAGGGTGGGCTGCTCTTCGGTTTCGAGCTGCTTGTTGCCGATCTCGATGAGCTCGTTGACGATGCTCGCTTCCGTAGCCATGGCGATCTGGGATTGGATCTGCTCCATTTCCTTAACCACCTGCTCGGAGCTGGCGTCGACGTCCGGGGCATCAGCCTTCTTCACATAGAGAATCGTGCCGATGTCGCCGAAGCCAACGAGGTTGGACACCTCACCCTGCTCCATGTCGCCCAAGGTGCTGAGCACGAAGTTGTCCACACCCTTGGGCGGGCTCATCATGGTGAAGTCATCAAAGCTCTGCACCGTGAAGCCAAGCGCCTTGGCTTCGTCCACAAAACTCTTGCCGGCGTCCACTGCTGCCTGCAGCGAGGCTTGGGCCTCTTCGGCCTTCTGGTTAAATTGACGGCCCTTTTCATAGACCTTGTAGTCGGCAATGACGCGGTCGCGAACTTCTGCCAGCTCAGGGATGCGGGTCGCGCCCTTTTCGACCAGCAACAGCACAGCCGCGCCGTCGGAGGTCTTCACACCGCCATCGGTGAAGAAGCGGCCTTCCTGGAGGTTCAGGATTTGGCTCAAGCCGGAAGCCGGAACGATCGGACTCACGTTGAGATTGTCCGAGCTGAACGGCGGCAGCTTCTGCAGTGAAAGCTTTTGCTCGCTCAGGAACGCGGCCAGCGACGGATCGTTTTGCTTGATCGAGCCATCGTAGGCGGCGTCGTAAAGCGCGACGGCAAGCTTGTTGGCTTCATTGAGCGCGAGTTCCTGCGCCTTCTCCTCCTTGTATTTCGCGATGACCGCTTCCTTGATGTCGGCGAGCGGCTTAATGGCGCCTTCGTCATTCTTCGGCCACTGAGCGCGGTTGCTGTTGTAAACGGCAGTCAGCTCAGCCTCGGTCGGCTCGGCAACCTGGCTCACGAAATCAGCGCTGGGGAAAGAAACATACTCGGCCACAATCTCGGGCTTGGTTTCGTAGCGAAACTTATTTTGCAGGTAGAACTCCTGGAGCGTTTCGTCGGTGATGTCGAAAGTCGGCTCGAAGGTATCGCGGTCAAGCTCGGCCATGTCGAGCGACCAGACCGTATCGCGGCGCTTAATTTCCTCTACTGCCAGGTAAGGCATCACGTAGCCCGGCCCGCCAATGGCGCTAGCCACCTGGTCGATGCGGAAGTTTTGCGTAAGCGCAGTTTCCAAGGTCTCCTTGGTAAAATTCGGGTTGTTCTGGAAGCTTTCCACGAACGCGCCATACATCTTCTGGCTGAACTTGCCAGTCTGCCAATCCTGGAAGGCCGGGCGCTCGGTGACGTATTGAGTAAACTGCTCCTGCGTCGGCCCAGGGATCTGCAACTTAGCAGCCAGGTCCAGCATGACCGCGCGCTGCAAAACACCGTACTGCACGGCATCGTCGGTGATGCGCTGGCGATCAAGCGCGAGCGAGATCGTCGTCCACTGCTCCAGCGAGCGCACGTCGCGGTTGGAATTTAGGTTGAAACCGTAGAAATCGCGCGGACCGGCGTTCGGGTTGGTCGGGTTACCAAAGCCACCGAAGTTACCGATCGTGAACACGAAGGAAATGATAACGACCACAAGGATAATCCCGAAGATGATCTTGTGGTGCTTCTGGATGTGGGTCTGAAGCCAGGTAAACATGCTTAAAAGTGTGAGTGTTGAGGTGGGGAGGTGTGGATTTAACCCCGCAAGGGATTAGTCACCCAGGAGAGAGTCGTCGATGTCATAGTTGGACCAGACGGCTTTCACGTCTTCAAGGTCGTCGAGGGTTTCTGTCAGGCGGAGGACTTGCTTGACCACGTCGGCGTCCGTCACGGGCACCAGCGTGTTGGGAATGTAGGCGAGTTCGGAGCTGTCGGGCTCGATGCCGGCTTTGTTCAGCGCAGTGGAAACCGCGTCAAACTCGGACATTTCGCAGGTCACTTCGAAGTGGTCTTCGTTGTTGGCGATGTCCTCAGCTCCAGCATCGATGGCTACTTCCATGAGGGTCTCCTCATCGGTCTTCTCGGAAGAAATAATGAACTGGCCCTTGCGCTGGAAGTTGAACGCCAGTGCGCCGGCGCCCGCCAGATTGCCACCGCACTTGGTGAACGTGGAGCGGACTTCGGAGGCGGAGCGGTTCTTGTTGTCGGTGGTGACTTCGACGATGATGCCGACGCCGCCCGGGCCATAGCCTTCGTAAACCAGTTCTTCATAGACCACGCCCGGCAGCTCGCCAGTGCCCTTCTTGATGGCGCGGTCCACATTGTCAGCCGGCATGTTCGAGCCTTTGGCTTTGAGGATGAGCATCCGCAGGCGCGGGTTGAACTCAGGGTCGCCGCCGCCATCTCGGGCAGCGATGGTCAACTCCTTGGAGATGACGCTGAAAATTTTGCCACGTTTGGCGTCGATCGCCGCCTTGTGGCGCTTAATGGTGGCCCATTTGGAGTGTCCTGACATGGTAAATGCGGGGTTTTAACAGTTCTTTCGATAATTTTAGCGGCCAGCTTTCAATTATAAAATGGCTTAGCGCTTTTTCTTACCGCCTTTTTTCGCGGATTGAGCGCCCTTTTTGGCGGTTTTCTTGGCGGCGGGGGCCTCGGACACGTCGATTACGCCATCCTTGCCGGTGTCTTCATCGTCGCGCTTGCGGTTGGTCAGCCACTGCTGGAAGATGGAAATGCAGTTCTGCACAGTCCAGTAAAGCACGAGGCCGGACGGGAAGCTGTAACAGAAAACCAGGAAGATCAGCGGCATGAACTGGAAGATCTTGCGCTGCATGTTGTCCGTGGTCGGCGTCGGCGTCATCCGCATCTGGATGACCATCGCGCCGGTCATGAAGAGCGGCATCAGGTGGAACCAGTCCGGCATGAACGGCAGGGTGTCGGCCACCGAAAGGTCCTTGATCCACAGAAACGGCGAGAAGCGCAGGTCGGACGAAGTCCGCAGCATGTAGAATAGACCCAGGAAAATTGGGATCTGGAAAATGATCGGTAAGCAACCGGCAGCCGGGTTGACCTTGTGCTCCTTAAAGAGCTTCATCGTCTCCTGCTGGAGCTTGGTCGGGTTCTCCTTATACTTCTCCTGTAGCTCCTTCATCGGTGCCTGGATCTTGCCCATCGCCTTGGCGGAGCGGACCTGCACCTGCGTCAGCGGCCAAAGCAGCGCCTTGATGATCACCGTGAGGATGATAATGGCGAAGCCCCAGCCCCAGGTCGGCGCCAGCGGTACGATCAAGTCGTGGATGCTCACCAGCGCCCAAAGCAGGATCTTGCTGATGCCGCCAAAGAAGCCGAACTGCATGATCTCGTCCTGGTTCTGGCCCATTGCGTTGAGGCGGAAATATTCCTTGGGCCCCACGTAGAAATTAGTGCGGATGGACTTGCGGTCGCCAACTGGCACGGAACCGAGGTCGAACTCCATGGCACCCGTCAGGCCCTGCTGCAGCTCGGGGTCTTCAATCGTGGCGCTGAGGTCGATCGGCTTGGCGAAGATGCCGGAGCCCTTGGCGTCGGTCGGTGTCAGCACGGTGGTGAAGAACTGGTTCTTCACGGAGGCCCAAACGACCTCGCCGCCCATTTCATTCATGCCATCGTAAACGAAGTCACGCGGCGGGTTCGCGCCAAAGCCGAGGAAACCCTTGGAGCCGGTGAATTTGCTCATCTTGAGGAATTCCGAGTCACCGGCGGCGTAGTAGCCGAAGTTCAGGAACTCGTGGCGGACGTCGCCCTTGGTGGGGGGAGCCGAGCCAACGTTGATGAACATCGCCTGTAACGGGAAGGGCTTGGAACCGGTGTTGATGAAATACGTTTCGTGCTGGATTACGTAGGGGTCCGTTTCCCTGCCTTCCTTCGCCAACACATAGGCGCGGATGACCTGCACGCCGGACTCATCCTGATAAGCCAGCTGAATGCGGCCAGCGGCTTCGTCAATTTCCTGCACCTTGTAGTCGGGAGCCACTTCTTCGGGAATACCGTCACTGTCCGTGTCGATGCTGATCGCTAGTGCGGGCTTTTCGGAGCCGGCACCAAAGATGTAGGGCTCCTCGCTATTGAGGGTCGCCGGGTATTTCAGGCGGCCATCGGGCATCGTGTCGATAAAGGCCACATTCTTAATCGCGCCGCCCTTGCTGGTGAAGGTCACGCGGATGTGTTCATTGGCGAGCACGTAGGTCTCCTCGGGCAGATCGGTGGCCGGGGTCGCGATGGGGGCAACCGGTGCTTCCTTCTCTTCCGCGCCAAACAAGCTGCGGGGCGCCGAACCACCGGTCGTGGCAACCGGGGCCGCAGCCTCTCCGGGCTCCGCGGAGGCAGCGTCGGTAGATGCGGCATCAGCGCCCTCCTCAGCCTGCTCAACGATCGGCGCATTCTTGCGCTGTTCTTCGGCAAGCTTCTGATTCTCCCGGACCTGCTGTGTAAACAGGAACATCGCCGCGCCCATGAGCACGATTCCGATTATGGTGTTCTTTTTATCCATGAGGTTTTTGCGCCAAAAGTGGCGCGAGTGAAAACGGACTAGCGAAACGGTTTCCGGGCTCGCTTCAATGCTAATCTTTGCCCCGCGCAGAGGCGCGGGAGATTAAAGGAAAAAGATTAAAGGAAAAAGTTTCAGAATGATTGATTTGATTTTCAAAAATCAAAGTGAAAAGCGAAACGCCCAACTTCGACCTGACAGCCCATCAATCCAGGCCCTTTTGCCCTTAATCTTTTTCCTTTTTCCTTCCGATTCCCGGCCGACGGTCTGGAACCGGATCACAGCCCCCCGGATGCCAGGGGCCACATTTGAGGATGCGCTTGAAGCCCAGCCAGCCGCCTTTCATCAATCCATGCCGTAAAATCGCCACGCGCGTGTATTCCGAACACGTTGGGTGAAAACGACATGCGCCACCGGGTCCCAAGAGCACCTTCTTCAGCGGCGAAAGGGTCACCTGATAAAGGCGGACCAACCACGCCGCAGCGCGGGCCGGCAAACTGGCATGCTCAGGCTTCACTGGGCGGCGGAGAGTCCTTCTGGCGCGCCCAACGCTTCACGGCGCGCTGCGCGGCGTCGCGAAAACGCGCCTCCAGCTCCGCGAGCGGGGTTTCCAGGAGATCTTTGCGGGCCACAAAAATGACGTCGCAGTGCTCGGGTAGCGCCTCCTGGTTGAGACGAAAAACTTCGCGTAGCAAGCGTTTGCAGCGGTTTCGGCATATGGCATTGCCTACCCGTTTGGATGCAATGACCCCCAAACGACGACAAGGCCGGGCCGTCGGGTCCATCGGCGGCAACACCCGGCACAGGAACGGCGGGCACTCGTAGCGCAGACCAATGCCCCGCTCGCGATTGAATTCGCGGCGCTTGCGGAGGCGTTGCCAGGGACGAAGACGCATGAGTGGAAGGAAAAAGGAAAAAGATTAAAGGAAAAAGAGTAATATGGTGCGCTTAGAGAGGTCTATAGAATCCCAAAGCCTACCAATCAGGAAAAATCCGCATTTCGTATTCTCATCCTCACCGCCATTTGCGCACTGCGCAAATCTAACGGTCCAGCCGGAGGCTGGTACTCGGGACAGGGGTCGAACCTGCACGTCGTAAGACACTGGAACCTAAACCCAGCGCGTCTGCCAATTCCGCCACCCGAGCATTTGCGAAGATGGATGTATAAGCGAAGCAAATCGGTTTTGTCAACCCGGCTTGGCACAAAAGAAAATTCAATACAGCAAACGACAATCAGCCACTGCTGCCATCATCCGATGCTTCCACATAACGCTCGCTTATTTGGCCCAAAGTCGTGCGGCCCGCGCGCTTGGCAATGCGAAGAAGCTTGATGAAGATCTGCGCGGTAATGAAGGCATCGCCAGCGGCCGTGTGGCGATCATGCGGCTCCACGCCAAAACGTCGGCATAGGCCATCGAGGGAGAAATCCCGTGAACGTGAAAAATCTGGCGAAGCACCTGGAGTTCGCTGAAATGGAGCAGACGAGTCCATATCATCGAACATGCCATCGCGCTCCAGGTGGAGAGTGAGGTCCATTGTGTCGAGCCAGCGATTGCGAAAATCCAGACCAAAGCGACGCTGGCAGGCATGCTTAATTACTTCCACGTCGAAACCGATGTGGTGGCCAACGATGAAACCGTCTTTCAAATACCCCAGTAGACCGGCGAGTGCCTCGGCCTCATCCATGCCATTCTCCGCCGCTTCTTCCGCCGTAATGCCATGCACCACGACCGAGGAGGTGTTATAGGCAAATTTGATTAACGCCTCATATTGATCATCAAGCATGATCGAACCGTCTTCCACCGTCACGGCGCCAATGGTGATGATCGAATCCTTCTTTGGGTTGAGGCCCGTCGTTTCGCAATCCAGCGAGATAAACCTGACTCCGTTTACTGGCGTATCGTCGCTCCAGGTAGTCTCAAAGACTTCTCGGTAAGCTTGGATATGGTCATCATCCCCGAACAAACTCATGACAGCTCCTTCCCTTCCAAATTGAAATATTGGGAAACAAACTCCATGAGGCGAACCACCGTTTTAAAAATCGCCTTGCATCGCTGCACCTCGATGCGTGGCAGATCCTCGGGTTTCACATATTGCCCGTCGTCACCACGACGGAGACCTAAGCGGGTTTGCAGGCGGATCGCATGGCTAAAGGCTTCGGCCGCCTCTTCAAATAAATCCCGTTGCTCCACTAAATGACGCCCTACCCGCTTGAAGCGAATCGGCGTGAAGGTCGTATCGTCCAAATTCAAACTGAGCGCAAATACGCGGGCAATATCTACCAAGGGCAGCATGGCGTGCATCTTGGTGTCAATGCTTGTCCAGAGCGTGCCAGACTGGTCCATCACCGAGTCACGGAAGATCGTGATTGGTGGCAGGTTGTCCATTGCGTCGTTTGCCAAGAGCGGAATAAAGTTCGGATTTTGGTGAATGCACTCCTGCATATGAATCCGAAGCTGATCCAACAGCGTTTCATCGCCATAGACGCAGCGGGCGTCGAAATAAGGCGTTTTCCGCAAAATATTGCTTTCTATTGGATGGGCGATCCATTGCTCAAATCGGCCTTTCCATACACTCAGTGGTCCGCGCCATTCGTGGTTGGTCGCCATGCGACCCTCGGAATCGAGGTCAAACCCGCAGGGCGCAAGCATGGAGGTGACTTCATTGGCCAGTTGTTTAAACCAGTTCTCGGCAGCCACTCCCGCATCCCCTTCCGGCAGTTCTTCGTAGAGCATCGCGGTGCGCTGAGGGGAGCGCAGCATACGCTCCTTTCGGCCTTCACTGTGCATCGCGAGCCAGCACCAGCGAACCTCGGGCTCGATCCAGCCCCAACTCAGCAATTTTCGACGGGATATCTCAATAGCACGCTGCAACAACGCGCCATCCACCTCCGAAATAAAATCCGCGAGCCAGTAAACCTGAGCATCGCCTTCGATGTAGTGAAGCAAAAGCTCGTCCGCGCGATCACGCAAAATGGCCAGCGCCGCAGCGTCTTCAGCAACGGAAATTTCCTTGGCCAAAAAGGTCGGAATGCTTCCATGCAGCATCTGGATCGAGCGGTCACTGATCACACCGATAACCGGCGACGTTGTCGACCCATCCTCCGTCACAATTAAATGATGCAGGCGATGGTGCAGCATTTCTAGAATCAGCTGACCAGCATTCATACCTGGACGCACCGTGATAAGCTTGGTGGAAGTGATCTCACTCGCCGGCGCGTCAACAGATGTTAACCCCGTGGCTACGCGTGCCGATAAATCGGACTCCGTAATGATGCCCAAGGGATGAAAATTGTGATCAACGGCCACAATTGCCTCCTGTAAGCCAGGGGCCAGTCGCTTCGCCACCATGTGAATAGGCTCATCCATTTTATAGGTGAGCAGGCGGTTAGAGGCGCGTTCATTGACGGGGCCAGACTTTTGCAGCCAGTGCGCTGGGCGCTCATCAATGCCCCGGGCGTTTTCCGGGGAGCTGGCAGTGTGACGGCGCGGCGTAAAGCCTTCACCAAAATATTCGCGAAAGTAGTCCCCAACGGTAATGTATTTCTCCGCCAACTCTCGTAAAATTGCCTGCGGAATCGCGTAGATGATCGTGTCACTGGCCGTCTTGACGGTGCAGCGATATGGCATATCCGGCGAGTCAAAGAGGAAGCCCAGCAAGTCGCCTTCCACGCGTACGTCGATCAAGTCTTCGCCGCGGGCCGACTTGCGAAAAAGGTTCACTGTGCCCTTCTGCACCACGAAGGCGTAGCGCCCGCGGTCATCGCCTTCTTCATAGACGATCTCACCGCTTTCATGAAACTTTACCCGGCCCGCGCCAGCAAGCAACAGCAAGTCTTCCTCCGAAATCATGTCAAATGGAGGGTGCCCCTTGAGGAAGTCGGCGACTCGGAGCGAGATGCTGGAGGTTTTCATAAGTTACAGAATGGCGGAGCCTTGGGAAAAAGCTCGTATATAAAAACACAAGGATTTATCAATGGGCCGAGAATTCAAACACTAAAAACACATACCTGCTATGGAAACTGAAGCCAAAGATATACTCGCTATTCTTCAGAGCTACTCGCTCAGCATCCTCTGGGCGCTCGTCACCTTTTTCGTTGGTAAATGGCTGGCCAAGCTCGCCGTCACCATCGCCCGCAAAACCTTCGAAGCGCGCAAGCTCGACGAGACCATCGTCAAGTTTCTCTGCAATGTGCTCTACTCCGCCTTGCTGGTTGTGGTCATCCTCATGGCTGCTGACGAGCTCGGCATCGACACCACGAGCGTGATCGCAGTCCTCGGTGCCGCCACCCTGGCCATTGGCCTCGCCCTCCAGGGTTCGCTGGCCAACTTCGCTGCTGGCGTGATGCTCGTTTCCTTCCGCCACTTCCGCGTGGGCGACTTCATTCAGGCAGGCGGCGTGGCCGGCATCGTCGAGGAAATCAATATCTTCGACACCAAGATGCGCACTCCGGACAACAAAGGCATCATCATTCCCAACGGCCAAATCCTCAGCGGCGCCATCACCAACTTCTCCGCCAAGGACACCCGCCGCATGGACCTCGTGGTCGGCGTCAGCTACGACGACGATATCCGCAAGGTAAAGGCCGTCCTCACCGAAATCGTCGCCAACGACCCGGGCACCCTCGACGAACCCGCGCCGACCATCGGCCTCCTCGAAATGGCCGACAGCTCCGTCAACTTCGCCGTCCGTCCGTGGGTCAAGACCGCCGATTACTGGGACGTCTTCTTCCGCCTGCAGGAAACCATCAAGCTGCGCCTCGACGAAGAGGGCATCTCCATCCCCTACCCGCAGCAGGACGTTTACATGCACACCGTCGAAAAGAAGTCCGCCTAACCCAGCGTCACGCTGGACCGAAAGTCTGGCGCACTGCGCCAGAGCGGAGGGCAAATTTTACCACAACCGTCCCGGACATCCGGGGCGGTTTTTTCATGCCTGAAGGAACGCTTTTTTATCCCTCGCCAAACACCATGCGGGCATGTATCATGCTGCATTAGCAATTCTTACAAGGCGCGCGGCGCTTTTTCTACACTCTACCAAGCTTGAAGCAGGGAGCTGCCAGCTCCTGCTTTGTCGTTCTTCCAACACCACCAGTCGCCATGAAAAAGACCTCCAAGAAGAAAACTACCAAGTCCGCCAAAGCCAAGAGAGCGCCCAAGGCTTCCAAGAAAAGCACCAAGAGCGTGCTCGAAGAAGCTTTTCCCATGGCCGCCGCCATCGACGAAGTCGTCGCTAAAAGCGTTCCCAAGGAAATCGTCGAAAAAGTCAAAAAAGCGCCCAGCAAGAAGTCGATCATCAGCCCGACCTACCCTTACGAAAAGACGATCAAGAAAGACCTTTACGAAGACCAGATCCACCTGCTGCACATCGAGCTCGTCAAAATGCAGGCCTGGTGCCAGCAGACGGGCGAACGCATTGTGGCGATTTTTGAAGGCCGTGACGCCGCTGGCAAGGGCGGCTCGATCAAGCGGTTCATGGAATACATCAACCCTCGCGGCGCACGCGTGGTCGCCCTGCCCAAACCGTCCGACGCCGAGAAGGGCCAATGGTATTTTCAACGCTACGTGGAGCACATGCCAACCGCGGGTGAGATCGTGCTCTTCGACCGCTCGTGGTACAACCGCGCTGGCGTCGAGAAGGTCATGGGCTTCTGCTCGCCTAAGGAATACCTGGAGTTCATGCGCCAGTGCCCGGAGTTTGAACGCATGCTCACCCGCAGCGGCATCCGGCTATTTAAGTTCTGGTTTTCAGTCAGCCGCGAGGAGCAGCTCCGCCGCTTCATGGGCCGCGCCAAGGACCCGCTCAAGCAGTGGAAGCTCAGCCCAATGGATGTCGAATCGCTCGGCCGTTGGGACCAATACACCAAGGCCAAGGAGTCCATGCTCTTTTACACCGACACCGCCGACGCGCCGTGGACCATTGTCCGCTCAGATGACAAAAAGCGCGCCCGCCTCAACTCGATCCGCTACATGCTCAGCAAAGTCCCCTACGCCGGCAAAGACGAAAAACTGCTCAAGGAACTTAACTCACGCATCGTCGGCGCGGCGAAGGACATTTACGAAACCGACGAGCGCGCCCCCCAGCCCATCGACCCCGCCGCAGCGTAGCCATCAGTGTGCACTAGCCGTATGCGGCGGGTTGACGCCGACCAAAGTGGAGTTAAGCTAAAGGCATGAATCTGCTCTCTACGTTTTTTGCGACACTCTGCGCATGCCTGCTAATAGGTGCCTTAACCGGTTGCCAAACGGTCAGTGAGACCGGGCGCAGCCAGCTAAGCCTCGTGGGCGACACCGAAGTCTCCAGCATGGCTGTCCAGCAATTCGAGCAAATGAAGACGGAAATGCCCGTCTCCAGCGATGCCGAGAAAAACGCCCAGCTCCAACGCGTCGGCAAAAAGATCGTCGACTCCGCCCGTAAGAACGGTGCCGACCTCCTGCCCGCCGATCAATGGGAGTTCGTCCTCTTTGAAAGCGACCAGGTCAACGCCTTTGCCATGCCCGGCGGCAAGGTCGGCTTCTACACCGGCATCTTCCCCCTCTTCGATAGCGACGATGATATGGCCGTGGTCATGGGCCACGAAATTGCCCACGTCTCCGCCGACCACGGGCAGGAAAAAGTATCCCATCAAATGGCCAACCAAATGGCTGGCGCCGCGCTCGCCATCGGCCTCGGCGTAGGCGGTGTGGACCACGACTTGAGTCAGGTCGTCATGGCCAGCTACGGAGCGGGCTCGACCTATGGCTTCATCCTGCCCTACAGCCGCACGATGGAATCCGAGGCCGACCACATTGGGCTCATTTACTCTGCCAGCGCTGGCTATGATCCACGCGTCGCCGTGCCCTTCTGGCAAAAAATGGCGGCCAAGGGCGATGGCAGCACCCCGGAATTTCTCTCCACCCACCCGGCCGAAAGCACCCGCATCAAGAACCTCGAAAAGATGATGCCCGAAGTCCTGCCTTTGTATTACAAAGCTACCGGCCAATAGGCTGACTCACTCTGCAACGCAAAGCTTTCGAGCACATTTACGAGATTCATAGTTTTCAAACCTCCTACATCCAGTATAGATTTCAGTCATGGCATTTGACCCGCTTCAATTGATTTCCGAATTCGTCAGCCACCCCAGCGTATCCACCGATCCGCAATACAACGAAGGCATGACTGGCGCGCGCGAAAGCGTCTGCGCCAAGCTGGCCGAAATGGGCTTCACCGTGGAGACGGTCGAGACGCCGCTGCACCCGATCATCCTCGCCGAGCGTGGTGCCGACCACGACGACTGGCCGCATATCCTCGTGTATGGCCATTACGACGTTCAGCCCGCCGACCCGTTTGAACTGTGGACCACGCCGCCGTTCGAAACCGAGGTGCGCGGCGACCGTATTTACGGCCGCGGCGCCGCTGACAACAAGGGGCCCATCGCTGTCCAAATGGCCGCACTATCCCGTGTCCTCGAGCGCAACCCCGATCTGCCGCTCCGTATTACCTGGATGATCGAAGGCGAAGAAGAAATCGGCAGCCCAAGCTTCGCCGGCTTCCTGGAAAATTACAAAAAGCGCCTCAGCCAGGCCGATCTCGTCATCCTGTCCGACACCGGTTGCCCGAGCCCGGACACCATGGCGATCACGCTCGCACTGCGCGGCCTCGCCCCGCTGCAAATCAACGTCACCGGCCCGAAGCAGGACCTGCACTCCGGCATCCACGGCGGCTGTATTTTGAACCCGCTTCAGGCGCTGATGGAGATTTGCGCGTCACTGCACAATCCCGACGGCACGGTCAACGTCCCGGGCTTTTACGACGACGTTGTCATGCCGCAGGATTGGGAGCGCGACGAGCTCGCCAAGCTCCCCACCTCCAAAGAGGACTACCGCAAATTCCTCGGTGTGGATGACTTTCATTGCCCGCCTGACTTGAACTGCTTTGAAGCCACACGCTTTGCACCCACGCTGGAGTTCAATGGCATCGGCGGCGGCTACCAAGGCGAAGGCGAAAAGACCGTCATCCCGTCCAAGGCGTTCGCCAAAATTACGTGCCGTCTCGTCGCCAACCAGGACGCCGAGACCGTGCAAAAGCGCCTCGCCGAAACCATCATGGAACGCGCGCCCAAAGGCGTGAAGGTGGAGCTCGACATCCACTCCGGCGGCCCGGCTTACCAAGTCATCCCGCCCGGCAAAGGCGGCACGGCCAAGGACGATTCCACCAAGAGCCGCGCGTTCGACATCGCCGAAACCGCGATCCCCGAGATCTGGGGCCAAGCGCCGGTTTACCTGCGCGAAGGCGGCAGCGTGCCGATCATTGGCGACATCAAGGAAACGCTCGGCCTCGACTCACTCATGCTCGGCCTTTTCACCAAGGAGGACAACCTCCACGCGCCCGACGAGTCGATGCACTGCAAGATCATCGAGCGCGGCGCCGCCCTCTACGAGCGCCTCTTTGAAGGCTTGGCCAAGCAATAAACTCTTAGCGCCGGTGGGTCCAGTTGCCGGCCCACTGGCTTTTCTCTGACGGCTGCGGCGGCAGGAATGTTCCGGTGTTGAGAAAGGCGACCATCTGGTCCATGACCTCGCCATTAAAGACGAGCATGGGGTGCGTTTCGTGGACCGTTACAAAGTCGCTCATACCGTCGAGCTTCGTGCTCTCAACCGAGATCACGCCATCGTCCGGGCCTTCGATCATCGAAGACACCACGGGGTCAATCCCCAGCGTGCCCGCAATGATGCCGACCTCAAAAGACGCGGGCCCCATGGCATCCCAACGCTTGGAATTCGTCGCGGCAAGCTGACTGCCCGCCGGACCAAAAATCATCTTCGCCCATGCCGAGGAAGCCACGATATCCAGCGCTTCACTACCGTGGTTGGGCGGAGCAATCATCACGACGCGCCCGATGTTCGGCAGCGGGTCATCCAGCTGAATTTGCCTTAAGATGATGCCACCCATCGAATGCGTCACGAAGTCGATTTGATCAACGCCTTGAGTCTCTTCAACAATCTTGGCGCGAATGTCTTTGGCCAGCAAATAAAGCGTCTTGCTCATCGACGGGTAGTCGATATTGACCACCCGGTAGCCATCGGCCTCAAGGGTGTTTTCCACGTGGCCCATTACACCCGCGCTCGCCGCCAAGCCATGAATCACCACAACGGTCTTCTGCTCAGCGAGCAAAGTAAACGGCAAAAACAAAACTGCGAGCCACAAACGCATACGACTACCATTAACACGCAACTCTGGCCTGTCCACTCCCTACCTCACTTTTGCCCAATGGCCAAAACGACCGATCCAACCGGAGGTTGGCTGGGTTAGCGCGCCTCGAGGATCAGCTTACGCTTGAGCGGGCGCACGTGGAGGATCTTCAACAGAGCCACAAAGATGATGCCAAACAACGTCGAGGCATACGCGGCTACGAGGCTCGCCTGCACGATGCCCATGGCGAGCATGAGCAGCGAAATCACCGTGCCCGACAGCCCCACGTAAAGCCCGAGGTCAAACAGCGGCTCCTCGTTCTCCAGCAGCGTGATGCGGGTCTCGGCTGGCACGGGCGCGCGCTTGAGCGTCGAGAGCTTCATCAAGCACACGATGTAAATCACCAGCTGCACCATAAAAAAGATGAGCAGGACCAGGACGGTTTGTTGATCGATGGTGGCGTTGGGCATGGATTCTCCTTCTACTGTGCTGACTGCGGCGGGTAATTCAAATTCTAAAAACAGGGCGCCGGGTTCTGTCACCGGCTGGGCAAACAACTGCGGCTCCTGCACGCCGACCACAATGAGCAATAAAATCACGCCCACGACCGCATTCTGCATCCAAGCCATGCCGGGCGCGCCCGAGCCAGCCTGCGCGCGGCTCAATAGCAGCAGCTTGCCGCCCGCGGCAATCAGCATGCCCGCCATCAACAACAGACCGATCTTCACCACGATCGCCAGCGTCCTACAGTCCGCACAAAACAAGAGCAGCGTTTGCAGCGCGCCTTGCTCGGGGATGTCGTCCTGGTCGGACCAAAGCACCGGCCCGTGATAGAGCGGCAGTTGATATTCGAGCAAATAGCTCAAGGACTCGCCGCCCCAAGGAAATGCGCGCTCCAGATCGGGCCAGGCCGCGTCACCAAATTCCTCGTAATAATCCGCCAGCCAATCCGGTCGTTCGCTAAGCATCACCACGCCAAACACCAATGCCTCGCGCTCTCCACTTTGCCGGAGCAGAGTCGTTGCGCGCATGAAGCTAACCGGATCTCGCGCCAAACGGGTCCACGCGCCAAGGGATGCCCAATCCAGTCGCTGCGCCGCACCGAGCACCGACATGTAAAACGCCTCCATCCGCGCCACGGCCGCCCCTTCGCCACTCATCGAAAGCTGTGCCATCGTGGCGACTTCGCGTGCGAACTCTGGTCCAATAAAGCCCGACTGCACCAGCAAGGCCGTCGTTAAAATCGCGGAGTCCAGCGGCGCGCCGGCCGCCGAAGCCACCGGCATGAAATGACGCACCCCGTGCATGCCACGCGTTTCCAAAATCTGTAACACGTTTTGATTCCGCGACTCCTCCAAAAGCGCGAGCAAGACCTCGCGATTAACCTTTTGCGTGAGCAGTCGTTGAAACGGCATAGGCCCGGAATCGGCATTCAACTCTGGTTGCTTCGGCGACATCGCCAGCACTTGCTGACCGTAAACTTCGTCACTGCCAATGAAACGATCTTCAGGATGCTCCGCAATGAAAGCCGCGATCTGGTCATTCAGCAGACTCTCGGTCGTGACGTCTTCCGCATCCGGCCCCGACAGTTGCTGGAGCGCTTCATTGATGCGCCAGGCCGGGCCAAGCTGCCCCTCAACCAGCAGGTGATCCGCGGAGTTAGCGGCAGACTTGCCCTCCGCCCCCACCACATGGAGCACCACGGGCGCGACGGCATCGAGGTAGGTCGGCAGCAGCCATCCCCCGACGCCAAACACGGCGGCCAGCAAGATCAGCAGAATGCCCAAGCCTTTATACATGACTCGGAAACGTAAGCCCTTGCGCCAACTCAAGCAATGGAAACCTGTCGCCATTTGTGACTCGACGCCATGCCCCGCAGCGCCGTTACTCAACGCAACGTCATGCCAGCCACACCTGCCCAGGAACGCCGCCTCAATCTCTGGAAACAGCGCCTCTGCTGGTGGCAACCGCTCGGGCTCATGGCCGCAATTAGCATTGCCTCCGGCGGCAATCCCGCGCCCCTGCCCTTCACCTTTTTCTCCTACGATAAAGTCATCCACATTCTCGTCTTTGGCTTGCTGGCCACATCGCTTTACCGCGTAGCGTCGCCCAATTGGCCCAGCGCCTTGCGCACGATTTTGGCCATCGGCGCCACGGCGCTGTTCGGCCTCCTCGACGAGCTGCACCAAAGCCAGACCCCCGGCCGCTTCATGGACTTTGCCGACTGGATAGCGGACTGCTTTGGTGCCGTGCTCGCCGTGTATGTTTACCGCGCCTGGCCCGCCTATCGCCGCTTTTTGGAATTTGCGATTCCGCGCCGCAAGCCCAAGCTGGAGTCATGAGCCAGCCACCGCTATACGATGCCCATTGCCACTGGCATGATGCGCGATTGCTGGCAGACTGGCCAGCCATCGAAGCCGCGTTGAGCGAATTTCCGCTGGGCCGTGTAGTCGTCAACGGCACGCACCCAGGAGACTGGCCGGCCGTCGCCGAGCTGGCCAAGCGCGACCCGCGCGTCATCCCCGCCTTTGGCCTGCACCCTTGGCGAGTCAACGACGCGCCTGCTGACTGGCTACAGCAGCTGGAAGATTTTTTAACGCGGTTTCCTCACGCCGCTGTGGGCGAAGTCGGCCTCGACCGGTGGATTGTCGACCACGATTTGCCCCGCCAACAGGAGGCCTTCCGCGCTCAACTCAAAATAGCCGCCCGTGACAACAGCGCCGTTTCAATCCACTGCCTGCAAGCTTGGGGCCCGCTCCTCGACACGCTGCAAACAGCAGCCTTACCCGCGCGTGGCTTTCACCTGCATGGCTACGGCGGCTCACCGGAAATGGTTCCTACCTTTGCCCAGCTCGGCGCGTATTTCAGCTTTTCGGCCTACGTCATGCACGAACGCAAAACCAAGCACCGTGCCTCTCTACTGGCCACGCCGCCCGACCGCCTGCTCCTCGAAACAGACTGTCCGGACATGCTCCCGCCGGAGGACTGGCAAGACTTCACGCTCGCTGGCAACGTCGCCTTTGCCCACGCCCCCGAGGGCGAGCCACGCCACCACCCGGCCAACATCGCCGCCAGTTACCGAGCGGCCGCGGAGCTGCTCAACTTGCCCGCACAAAAAATCCGCGAACAAGTCGCGGAGAATTTTAGGCGCTTCTTTGGCGAAGCTTAGCCCGCTTCATTGTTTTTCACTTTGAGGAATACCGTTTGCTTGTCGGAATCCTGAAAAAGCAGGTATTCGCCGTCGGGATCATGCCCCACAAAAACCAAGCCAATATCCTCAGCCACAGTGTCGCCAACATGGTAAATACTTCCATTGATGATGGCCCGAGTTTGCTTCCCACCGAACCGGACACCATTAACAGTGGCGCGGTCGAGAAACTCCTGCGCCGTGTCGGCAAACTCGATGTCGGTCCTACGCGGATCAGCAGCTTGCGCGGCCTCCAAGGCCATCAAAGCGGGCTGGCTGCTGCCAGCTTCAGAAGCGCCAGCGCTTGTAACCGCATCCCAGCTCTCTTCAGCAGTTTTACTTAGGACATAAATCGCAACTCCCGCGACCACAATAGAGCCAGCGATAATGCAAAGCGTTTTAAGAAAGGCCCGTTTCTTCTCCTCACTTTGCTGCTGGCGCAGAGCATACTGAACCGAAGGAGCAGCACGACTGATTGAGCCTTGGCCTTCGTACACCATCCCCTTCGAGCCGCGTTGAAGCATCTCGCGTTGGACCTTGGAAGACTGTGGTTGGATGATCGCCATTCGATAAATCGAATAATAGTCAGAATTAGATAAAATATTAAGGGACTTAACTTGACAAGTCCCATATCCCACCCAAGCCACAAATAAGCAAATACCTGCCCAGAAAATAAAAGATACACCCCACCAACGATTGGAGCCAATATAGGCAATCGAAGGATACTGAGCAGCCCTCAAAATCAGCTACTTCACTCAAAAAGCGGCCATACCTCAGCTCGCCTGCCGTTGACTAATTGGCAAAACTACTTGGCGGCCAGCAGCATCTCGGAACACCAAATACTTCCCCGCGGAATCATACCCCACCAACTTCAAACCCAGTGACGGTGCCACGACTTCACCCATCCGAAAGAGCTTACCGTTGATGGTCGCTTTCGTGCTGCTACCACTTAGGCGCACACTGTTAACGGTCGCAACTTGTGCAAAAGTTCTCAAATCCGAGACAGTTGCCAGTGTCCCTAGAAGGTTCGTTTCCGACTCAGCCTTAATTTGAACGTGTTGCTCCGGTGCAATGACTGGGGCGATCGGCGTCACCAATGCACTCGTATTGGTCCGCTTCCCAAAAATGAATACCGAGGCACCAAGCGCGAGCAACACACCACTGACCGTAAAGGCGATCTTTCGAGTTTTGTGCTTACGGCGCTCAATGCGAACCGCCTCCTGGATGACCGGAGCCGCCCTGCTGATCGAGCCGCGCTCGCGTTCAAAGGCGAAGGGAGAATGTGTTTGGGAAAATGCCATAAGTTACGCGTGTTAAAATATGACTCTATAATAAGCACTTTTGCGCCAAAACAACGCCGCGAGGGCGCTTCTCGCCCATACGGGTAGAGTTTCAGCCTTCACCTGAATGTAACACCACCAAAAAATTGTAGAGCAAAACGCCCCTAGCTTTACAACCCTTTACAGAAGTTGTTTTTGCGAGAATTCCATATGATTTCGTTTACAAAATCAAAGGCGTGATCACTAATAATCCTTCGCGATGCCGAGGGCGAGGTCGATCGCCACCCCGGCGGCCATGAAGCCAATCACCCCGGTCACAAAACTTGCGGTGCCAAAGCCTTGATCGCAATTGAGGCGCAGTGAGGCACCTTCCTCCTTCGTCGCGCAGACCGTGCCATCGCCCCAGGGGAACACCGGCAGTTCATCCGAGTAAACGCACGGCACCTTAAACTTCCAGCGCCGCTCGCGCGGGAAGCCGTGGTCGCGCCGTAGCTGCTTGCGCACTTTGGCCAGGAGCGGATCGCCAATCGTGCGCGATAAATCTGCAATCTTCACGGCCGACGGATCTTTGCGCCCGCCTGCGCCGCCCACTGTCACCAGCGGAATCCCGCGCTGACGGCACTCCGCGATCAAGCGGCACTTGTTCGCCACGGCGTCAATCGCATCCACGACCACATCATAGCCTTTGCCCAGCAATTTGTCGCAAGTACCGTCGGTGAAAAACGTCGCCTCGCAATTCACCTGACACTCCGGATTGATGCGGCGCGCGCGGTCAGCCAGCACGTCGATCTTCAGCTTGCCGACCTCGCCGTCCATCGCGGGCAGTTGGCGGTTAACGTTGCTCAGGCAAACATCGTCCAAGTCGATGAGCGTGATTTGCCCGATGCCGGTGCGCGCCAGCGCTTCCACGGTCCACGAGCCCACGCCGCCCACGCCCACGACACAGGCATGCAGCGTGCGCAGCTTCTCCAAATTTGCGGCGCCGTAAAGCCGGCCAATGCCGCCAAAGCGGGTATAGTAATCACTCATCGATGCCTGTTCTCTTAAGCAAACGGCCCCCAGCGCAAGCCTTAGGTGTTTCCAGACAAAAACCACTGGTGTTTTTTAATAAAATCCACTGGGGCAAACTGACAAAACCCACCAGTGTTTTCTGATGCAAAACACCAGTGTTTTGCGACACAACTCACTGGTGTTTTGCGACACAACCAACCAGTGTTTTCCGACACCAAACACCAGAGGGTTGCGGCAGTAAACACTGGTGGATTTTAACGAAAAACACTGGTGGATTTTCGCTGCTCCAAAAAGCGTCGTTGAATACCAGCGACGACCGCCAGCTTATGCCTCGCTAACCAAAGTGCGCAAATCCCGCTGCACGCGGCGGGCGGTTTGGCGCAGCGCGGCCTCTTCCTTGGGCCAAAGTTTCACGTCAACCACTTCGCCTGCTCCGCGGCGGCCAACCTCCGTCGGCAACGCGAGGCATGTTTTGCGCAGGCCATAGCGCGGCGTGCGGAAATCGTGGCACACGCTCACCGGCAAAATCTGCTGCGTATCGCGGACAATCGCCGTCGCCACTTCAGCCACCGCGGCGGCGTTCGCGCGGTAGGCGCCACCCTTGCCCATCATCATGGCGGTGTCGGCATTGCGCGCGCGCTGCTCGACTTCGTGTTGCCAATTGTGCTCCCAGGGCTTGAGCGTGCTGATGGATTCACCTGCGACTTTCGCGCCCGACCACAGGGGAACCATCCCTTCGCCGCGGACGCCAATGGCGTTGATCGACACCTGGCTCAACCCAACCGACAAAGCCTGCGACAGGCCAACGCGCAAACGCCGCGCATCCACCACCGTGCCCATGCCAATCACGCGCTCCGGTGGCAGTCCAAGATAGCTCACCGCCATCGCGGTTAAGAGCTCTGCCGGCTCGGCCGCAATGAGGATCACGGCGTCTTGTTTCACGCCCGCCTCTTTGAGCTGGCTTAGCTGCCAGCAAAAATGTCGCAGGTAGCGACGCGCAAGATCGATGCGCGGCTCCTTGCTTTGCGATGCAAAGCCTCCGGCAAAAACGATAAGATCACTCTGCGACGCAAAGTCGATTTGCGCCGCAGAGTGAATAACAGTGCCTTTTTCCAGGAATGATTCCCGAAAGTCCTGCGCCTCGGCCTCGGCAAGCTGGCCTTGGGCGTCGAGCAAAGTGAGCTCGATAAAAAGATCGCGCTCTAAGAATGCCGCGACCACGGCGCTGCCGAGTAACCCGGCTCCACCGATGATCGCGGCTTTCATTAGGGAGGCAATAGATGCGGCTAGCGTCGAAGGAGACCGTCTCCCTCGCCTTAGCCTTTAAGTTGTTGCATGATCATGTCGGTGACCTTCTGCACGAGGTCTTCCGCATCACCGCTGCTTGGTTTCGCCGAAGCTTGCGGCATGGCGCACACGACGCCGGGGCGGAACTCGGAGTTGTCGCAAAGCTCGCACTCCTTCATGTTCTCGCGGCGATCCGGCATACCCAGCGAACGGCGGATGGAGATGAGCTCCTTCAGCTTGTTGCCGCCGTAGGTGTTCAGCCCGTGGCCGAGCTGCGATGCAACGTAAATGGTGTTACAGTAAGCCTCGGTGTTTTCCATCTTCCAGTAGGCGTCTTCGACGTCCTTACCCCAGGTGATGACACCGTGGTTCTGCATGATGATGGACTGGTGTTCCGGCGCGAGCGCACCAACTGCCTTGGCGTTCTCCGGCGTGCCGGGAGTCTCGTATTTCGCCAAAGCGATTTCGCCGAGGAACACTTCCGGCTCAGGGATGAGGCAGGTGGGAGGCGCGACGCCGGCGATGGCAAACGCCGTGGCGTGGATCGGGTGAGCGTGCACGCAGCTCTTCGCGTCGGGCGTAGCCTTCATGATCGCGAGGTGCGTGTTGACTTCCGACGTACGCTTGCGGGTGCCGGCGACCTGGTTGCCATCGAGGTCGACCATGCAAATCTCGTCCACTTCGATGAAGCCCTTGGAGATCAAAGTTGGCGTGCAGAGCACGAGGTTGTCGCCCACGCGGACGGTGATGTTACCGCCGTTGCCGTCGCAGTAATTCTTCGCCCAGATGCGGCGACCCATGTCGCACATACGCTCCTTGATCACGGTCAGCTCGGGCGAGTTAAAGTAAGCGTTGATCGCTTCGTAGCCGACGGGGTCGGTTCCGGGCTTCCACTTAAATTCGAAGTCCGGAACGATCGGGTTCAAGCCCTTGGCGGGCTTGCTCGGCGCGGCGCTGGCAGCGCCCTTGCCGCTCTTCTTCGCGGCGCGGATTGCGTCCTTGGCGGAGGGAGTCAGCACGGCCTTGTCGGGGATGGCGCAGAGGCCCTTGCCGCTGGCCAGCAGCTCTTCGACGTCTTTTCCGGTGAATACTTTTTTCATGACGATTTTAAGGGAGTTTATTAAAGCGAGTGGGTCTTGCCCTGGTAGGAAATTTCATCGATCAGCGCGCAGTTAAACGCGTCGACCGGAGTGGGTTGATCAAAAGTTGCGGAAGCTTCGCCGCCTTCGACGAAGCCTATCGTGTCGCCGAGTCCGCCGCCGACGTTGTCGTAAACAACGACATCGGGCAGACCGGAAACCGGCGGTAAATCCTCACCACTGATGCGCGCCTTGTCCATTGGGCTCACCAGCAAAAAGCGCCCGCCTTTGTAGGAAGGATCACTGTCACTCAGGGTGACTTTGCCAATGACTTTGCCGAAGCGCATGAGGAAGTTCGTAGGTGTGTAGGTGAAGAAGTGTGTAAGTGGTTATTCGTCTTCGATGGCGAGGATCATGTTGCGAATCGGCGTCTTATCGATGCCGAGGAATTCGCGCACGCCCTTGCCGTCGGTGGTGATGACGATCGTTGAGCCAACCCCGGCGCCTTGCGGGTCGATCGCCATGACGGGCTGGCCTAGATCCCTGTCCTCTTCGTCGATCGGCTGGCAGATCAGCAAACGCCAGCCGCGCATGGTCTCGTGACACATGGTGCTGACTACATTGCCTTCTACTCGGGCGCGGATCATTTGAAGATTAAAGGAAAAAGATTAGAAATTAAAGTGGCTTAACAACTGGTTATTGGAGAACCGGAAACTGGTTAACTGCTCTTTAATACATCTGCAGGTTGTCAACGAGGACGCAGCGACGGCGGCGCGTGAAGGTGTCGGGCGTCGTGATGCCTTCGCCGGTCGTCGTGGCGATGGAGAAGCTGGAGTAGCCTTCGCCGCCCATGCCGAGACCTGCTACGCAAGCGCCGTTCTTCACGAACAAGGTGGTGTCGAGGGCGCGGGCCATCTTGCCCATGTTGACAACGTTCAGCGTGTGGATCATGCCCGAGTGCTTGTAGCCGTGCTCGGACTTGACGGCCATTTCGATGGCGTGGTCGATATCACGGGCGCGGATAACGGGCACCATCGGCATCATCTGCTCTTCGATCACGAAAAGATGACCTTCGTCGGTTTCAGCAAAGAGCATTTGCGTGTCAGCCGGAGCGGACGTGCCAGCGATTTCTGCCAGCTTGGTTGCGTCAGCGCCCACGAGGTCGCGGTTCACCACCGGGTGCGAGCAGCCACCGCCGTCGCCCTTGAACGTGAAGGCAACCTTCGTCAAACGGTCGAGTTGCGCTGCGTTGAGTTGGAACGCGCCAGCCTTTTTCAGGGCGGCAATAAATTGATCGTAAACCTTGTCGACGACGAAGATTTGCTTTTCGCCGATGCAGAGCAGGTTGTTGTCGAAGGCGGCGCCCATGATGATGTCGCCAGCAGCCTTATCGAGGTCAGCCGAGTCATCAACGACGACAGGCGGGTTACCCGGGCCGGCGCAGATCGCGCGCTTGCCGCTTTTCATCGCGGCGTTGACCACGCCAGGACCACCGGTCACGCAAAGCAGGTTCACGTCAGGCGTTGCGCAAAGTTCGTTAAAGCTGTCGAGCGAAGGCTTTTCGATGATCGTCGCGATGTTCTCGATGCCGAGCTCTGCCTTGAAGCGCTTGTTGTATTCGCGCACCGCAGCCACCGCGCACTTGGCGCCACCGGGATGCGCGTTGAAGACAACGGTGTTGCCCGCAGCCACCATGCTGACGATGTTGCAGGAAAGCGTCGGGATGGAGTGGGTAACCGGCGTGATGGCGCCAATGACGCCGAAGGGCGTATTTTCTTCCATCGTGATGCCGTGGTCGCCGCTCATGCCACGCGGCGCCAACCACTCGACACCCGGCAAATTCGGGATACCCTGTAGCTTGGCAATCTTGTGCTCCAGGCGGCCGATCTTGGTTTCGGCAAATTCCAGCTCGCCCCACTCCACTGCCTTCTCGGCGCAAGTTGCCTTAACGATCTTCACGACCTTGTCGCGGCCTTCAATGCCGAGCTTACGCAGCTTCTTCTGCGCTTCCTTGGCGGCAGCAGCGGCGTCGGTCGCATTTTGGAAAACGCCCAACTCGCCGCGCGAGCAAGCGCCGTCGCAGGAGCAACCGCAGTCTTCCTTTTTGCTGTCGGCCACGGGGCTGCCTGAAGCCTGTTCCTGAAGTTTGCGGAGAACGTCGGCGACTACGCCTTTGAGGACCGCTTCATCGATTTGCAAACTCATTGTCTTTAAAAGTTTGTAAGGTGGGTAGGTGCGTAAGGTTTGTAATGCAAAGTTACTTTCTTACGCAGAGTTTATTTGGCCTTGTAGGTTTGCGTGCCGAGCACATCGACGGTGTCGACAATGCCCACGACTGCGCAGTCAACCGGCAGCGGTTTCATGCCTTCCGTCGCGCGGGCGGAACTGCCCTGCACGAAAAGCACCATCTCGCCTTTGCCCGCGCCCATGCCATCCACAGCGACCACGGTATTTGAGCCGTCCTTGAACTTGGTCGGATCTTCCGGGTCGACCAATTGCGGACGCAGCAGAAGCAGCTTACGCCCCTTCATTTTGTCGTCCTTCTTGGTCGCCACTACGTGGCCGATGACTTTCGCGAGAAACATGGTTGGTGAGGAAAAAGTTTAAAGGAAAAAGGAAAAAGGGATTAAGGACGAACTGGAGTTAGGCGTTGCTGCGTCGCGTTGGTCTTTAATCTTTTTCCTTTAATCTTTTTACTTCTTAGCTGCCTTGGCTGGAGCGGTCGGCAGGACCTTGGAGATTTCGTCGGCCGGGCGGGCGATGACGTGGGCGCTGACGACTTCGCCGAAGGATGCGGCGGATTCGGCGCCAGCGTCGAGAGCTGCCTTTACGGCGGCGACGTCGCCTACGATCGTAGCGCTAACGAGTGCGCTGCCTACGCTCTTCATCGGGCCAACGAGTTCGACGTTAGCGGCCTTGAGCATGGCGTCGACGCCTTGCACGAGCGAGATGAGTCCCTTGGTTTCGAGGAGTCCGATTGCTTGAGATGCCATTGTATTATTTGGTTTGAAGGTTCGAAAAGTTCGTATGTTCGAAAGTTAAGTGAGTGAGTAAATTAAACGGGTTGGGCTGCGAGGAAGCGGGAAACTTCGCGCGCGATGACCAACTCTTCGTTGGCCGGGATGACGTAGGCTTTGATGCGGGAGCTTGCCGCACTGATGTCGCCTTCGTCGCGGGTGGCAGCGTTGGCCGCGGGGTCGAGGGTGAGTCCGAATTCTTCGAGGCCGGCGCAGACTGCGGCGCGGAGAGCCGCGTTGTTTTCGCCAATGCCGCCGGTGAAACAAATCGCATCAAAGCCGCCCATCTTAAAGACGAAGGAGCCGGCCCAGTGGCGAATGCTGTCGACGAGGTGGTCGATGGCGAGTTGCGCGCGATCGTTGCCGCCTTCGGCTGCTTCTAGCACGTCGCGCAAATCGTTGCTGACTCCGGAAATGCCGAGCAGGCCACCTTCCTTGGTGAGCTGACGTTCGCACTCCTCAACGCTCAGGCCCTGCGTCTTCATCATGTAGGGCACGGCCATGGAATCGAGATCGCCGACGCGGTTGTTTTGCGGTAGGCCGCTCTGCGGAGAGAAGCCCATCGATGCCCCGATCGCCACGCCGTTCTTGATGCCCGTCACGGAGCTGCTGCCGCCGAGGTGGCAGGAGATCACGCGCAGCGGTTTGCCGTCGATGGCGGTGTCGCCCTTTTGGTAAAGAGCTTGCACCTTGGCGGCCACGTCTTCACGGCCGATGAGTTGCGCGGAGCGCTCGGCAATGAACTTATGGCTGGCGCCGTGGAAGCCATAACGGCGGACCCCGGCATCATGCCAACTTTGCGGCACAGAGTAAATCGACGACGGCTTCGGGACCCACTGATAAAACGCGGTTTCGAAGAGCGCCACCCGGGTAACGGACGGCATCACCTGCGCAAACATGCGAATGCCGTTGGCGTAAGCCGGGTTGTGCGCGGGAGCGACTTCCTTGAAGCCTTCCAGCGCAGCGAGCACCTTGTCGTCCGCTTCCACACAACCGCTGAGATCCTTGCCAAGCACGGTCTTGAAACCGACAGCGTCGAGATCGCCTTCGCCGGTCAAGTGACCGTCCTTTTCGAGCGTCGCCAGGCAATCTTCGATCACTGGCGCAAAGTCTTCGACACGCTCATAACCGCCCTTGGCCAGCAAGCGTTCAGCGCCGTCCTCTAATTGATAGAGGCGGTATTTGAACGACGTGGAGCCGAGGTTAGCGACGAGGATTTTCATGAGTGGAAATTTTGAATTATGAAGTATGAATTATGAAAGGTGTTGGAGCAGGAATCGGTTTAGCGACTCACACTGGCTGGCTTTTCATAATTCTGAATTCATCATTCATCATTAAATTTAGCCCATCCAGTTGCCGAGCTTGGCGAGGTCTTCGTGTGGACGCGGGATGACCTGCACACCGAGCACGTCGCCAACTTGCGATGCGGCTTCAGCGCCAGCGTCAACGGCAGCCTTAACGGCAGCGACGTCGCCTACGAAAAATGCGGTTACGATGCCGGAACCGATCTTGTCCCAGCCGCTCATGGTTACATCCGCCGACTTGAGGGCGGCGTCACAGGCTTCGAGAAGAGTAATGAAGCCCTTGGTTTCGATCATGCCTACAGCTTGCTTAGCCATTTTGATGTCTTTCTTAAGGAGTTAAAAATTTAGATAGTGAACTGCTTGAGCAGGTCGCTGTGCGGGCGGGCCATGACGTTGGAGGAGACGAGCTCGCCAACTTTGTCTGCGGCTTCAGCGCCAGCTTCGACGGCTGCCTTTACGCTACCGACGTCGCCCTTGCAGAGGACCGTTAAGAAGCCGCCGCCGATGGATACCTGGCGCACGAGCTCGACGTTCGCGGCCTTAACCATCGCGTCGCTGGCTTCGACGCTGCCCACGTAACCGCGGGTTTCTACCATTCCGAGTGATTCGCTCATGATTTATTTATGGGTTTGTAAGGTGTGTAGGGTGTGTAAGGTTTGTGGGGTGAGTAAAGTAGCCTTGGTTTTCGCATTATGCACATTTCCAACATTACTCACGTTACTCACTATTTAATCAGTTCGACGTGGCTGTCGGGCGTGAGGCCGCAGGCGTTGCCTTCGTCGGTGTCGATGTGAACTTCGAGCTTAAACTCGTCCTTCACACGGACGAAGATTCGGTCGAAAGTAACGCCGAGCTCGCCGCCCACGCGCATCTTCATGTAGTCACCCTGCTTGACGCCGTAATAGGCAGCGTCGTCGGAGTGCATGTGCACGTGGGGCGCGGCGCGGATCACGCCTTCGTCCAGCTCGAGGAAGCCGGCGGGGCCCATCAGCATGCAGCCGGGCGTGCCCTTGATGTCGCCGGATTGGCGAACGGGAATTTTGTAGCCCATCGCAATCGAATCCGTGTATGCGAGCTCGACTTGGTTCAAGTCGCGACACGGGCCGAGGATGCGGAGGTTCGAAATAACGCGGCTGCGCGGACCGACCATGGTCACGGATTCTTCCGCGGCGTATTGGCCTTCCTGGTAGAGCCACTTCATGGGCTTCAGCTCGTGGCCCTTGCCGAAAAGAATCTCCACGGCCTCAGGCGTCAGGTGGCAGTGCCGGGCGCTCACGTTGACCACGAGCGGGTTCGGGCCAGCCGTCGGCTTGGACATACCGAGCTGCTTATAGACGCTCTCGCGGACCAGTTTTTCGATCTGGGAACGGGAAATAGCGGGATTGGCGCTCACTAAAGTCGGGGTTTGAAAATTGGAGGTTTTGGAAAAGTGTGACCAATATCTTCCAAAATCTTCCAAATGGTCAAGCGAAAAGTTTCTGCATATCGCGTTTTCAACGATCATAACGCTGCCCTTACAGCAAATGAGGCCTGCGCCGAAAAAACGACGCAGGCCTCGCTCATAGGCTATCGTAGATGTACCGTAGCGGTTTAAATGAAAATTATGCCTTTTGCTTGCGACGACGCAGCATCGCACAGCCGATCACCACAACACCAATTCCAAGCGCATAGGTGGAAGGCTCCGGAACAACTGCTGGCGAGACCGAAAATGTATCGCCCGACTCTAGCTGCATGGACACCAAGCTAACATGGGTGAGTGCTGTGAAGGTAACAGTGTAGTCCGTTATGCCACTGAGACCACTTAGATCCCACTGATAGCTCTGAACCGAATAATCTACATCCGAGCCAATGGCGGCAACATATTCAGTAGTGATGGTCTGGGAACTCACAAAATCGGCTGCCCCAAGATCGACGGTGCCGCCATTATAACTCAAAGTCGGAGCAACAGACGCCCATTCCCCATCGTACAACGAGGATTTCATAGTGAAGATAACCGTCTCAATATCCGCTACTGGCGAATAATCCTCTATAGAGAATTCGGAAGTCCCCATGAACGAATACATGCCTGAGCCGGCAGGGAAGTGAGAGCCAGACACCCGGTAAAACACCGCATCACCGCTGCCGGCGTCATCCGAATGCAGGTAATAGGTATCATAGGCATTGACGGGTGCGTCACCAGTCCCCCATGCAGCAGCGCTGCTCATACCAGTCCAGCCGTTATACTCAGTAATACCGACTAATCCGGTATTGACGAGTAGAGCCTGCGCTCCCGTTGTGAGCATACTGGCAAGCATGAGGCAGCCAGCCAGTTTTCTTTTCATTTGGTTTGTTTTCATCGATTTAGTTGTTTTTCGGTTCCTATTTAGTGAAAATTGGACCCATTCTCATATTGGCCCAGTACAGTTAAATGTTAGAAATTTGCTTAGACGCTAGTCAGTCTAGGCAATTGCGAGCTGCATGATGCTGGCAGGCATTTGGATCAAAAAGACTATCAAGCCGTTGAATCCATCGCCTATTCATCGGTCAAAGTCACTCACGGCCGTTTGCGGCCAGACCTTCAGATCTCTCGGCGCTTGGAAGAAGAAGCTCAGGACACCTGGATTCAACTGAGCTTCCTCAATGATAATTTCCGCTTCGCGACCATCCGGGTAAGTAATGTGCGTGACTCCAGGAATCTGAATATTTCCGCTGGCAAAATATTCGCGAAACCTAGTAACCGTCACTCCGCTTTCTGACTCCGTGACGATCTGTCGCTCTAAGCCCGTCTCCGAATTCAGCCAGTAAACCTCCGGCGCACTTCCATTTGGCTGAACCTGAACGCGGAGGCAACGCTCGCCATCCAGCTCTGCATCGGCCATCACTTGATATGCTTCCGGGTTGGCACGTTCCCGCCACAGCGCATTATAAATCGGCGCAGCCTCCGCCACATCGCTTGCCATAGCACCCTTAAGCAAGTAGGCCTCGTCAACGCCTTCAATCCGCCTCCAGGCAGTCTTTCCATCATAGATGTCGGTCACCGAGCGGCCATCAACCTCGATGGTTGTTCGTGCCATATTCGGCACACGTTTCATTTGATCAAATTGAACACTTCCTTCCTCCGACCTAATCTCACCACGCAGACGAAAGCTGTGTACCGCATTCATCGCTTTTTCACCGCCGTGGGCGGCCGCATATCTCTGTAAAATGATATCAAGCTCCCTCACCTCAGCTACCGTCTGAGGCCTGACAGTGTCCGGTAGCGGTGCCTCAACCTCAAATTCAAGCGGGTCTATGCTAGAGGCGGCAGGCTGATCCACATCAGCGAGCTTGGCATGCCCGGAGTCTCCAGACAGCGTCCTCAGAAACCAAGCCGATACGCCGACCAGCATCAAAACAGCAATAAAACCTCCGCTGTAAAGCAGCGTTCGACTCCTTCGCTTGTCCTTGCGACTGCGCCGCCAAACAGACTGCTGTGGCTTAGCCAGAACAGTCGATCTAGATCGCATTGGTGATTTAGTTGGCCTAGAAGCCTTTTCTATAGGTGCCTCATTCATCAGGCAGCGTCCCTTGCGAGCAGGCGAAGCAAGCTGCCGAACCCGTGACATATGCACAGTCGGAGACATTGGCAGATGGGAAGCCCTTGCCCCCGGTGGCAGCCGATTCGGATCAACGACAAAATACCCCGGCAACCATATAGGGCCAAGCGGCCCCGCGTTTTTGCGATCTTGTCTCATTAATATCCAAGGAAAGGGAAGACTTTTCCCGCGTCAAGAGATATTGAGACACATTTTCAAAAAAAACATGCACACAAGACCTATAGTATGGATACCATTTCGACTACGAGCAAACGCATGCACCCTCAGAACTGACGATAGGAAATCCCGATTGGGTAGCAGTACGATGTCGAAAAGCTCATTCCACACCTGCGCGTTGCAGCGAGTCATGCCCTAATTACGGAGCTTCGCTCAATGTAATTGCTAGCAGCCTACTGCGACTCGCCCGCTCGCATGCGCCTTACTTGAAATGAGCTGGCCCTGTAATGTTGGACAGGTTGCTATCACCAGTTAAATTCTAGCAACCCATGAAGAAGAGACGTAAATTCACCTCTGAGTTTAAGAGTAAGGTAGCGCTTGAGGCGCAGCGTGAGCAGGAGCCTTTGCATGAGATCTCGAAGCGCTATCAGATCCACCCGACTCAGGTGACTGAGTGGAAGAAGGCGCTGCTAAGTAACGCGAGCAGCGTGTATGAGCACTCAAAGGACAAGCACGAAGAGAGCTTCAAGTAAAAGCTCAAAGAGGACCCTTATACAAGCAAATCGGCCAGCTCCAAGTGGAGGTGGATTTTTTAAAAGACAGCTGTGACAAGCTCGGTATCATTATCCCAGAGGACGAGCTTGGTCGATAGGAGCGTAGCCACGAGTATCCAGAAACAGTGCCAACTACTTGGGGTGCTTTGAAGAGGCTTTGTAGGCCGAAGGCTCCCCGGAGATCTTCAATACCGATCAGGGCAGCCAGTTCACTGGAGAGGCCTTCACTGGTGTGCTCAAGGCGCACCAGATCAAGATCAGTATGGACGGGAGGCATCCCCATCGCCGAATTGTTCCGCTACATGAGCTGAGACAAGCGCGCCACCCGCATCTTCAGTATAATTACGTCGGGAGCCCAAACGGTAGGCGCCACTTCGCGAGAAGCACCTTCCCTTCGACCAGCTCAGGACAGACCAGCCCAATACCGATCCAATCTCGAACCCAAGCGGCTGGAAGCCGCTTCTACGTGGGAGTTCGCATTTGCCCAATGGGCAAATCTATCGGTCCATGCTTCGACACACTCAGCCCATAGCCGGATGCTGAAAAAAGCAATGCTTCTTCCTGTGTGAGGGCGCACACTTAGGGTTGAATCGACGACCGCCGTAGTTTGACTGTTGCCATGACCATGATCGGAACCCCGTTTACATCGAATGCCACCAAGGTGCTGCTCTGCGGCTCTGGAGAGTTGGGCAAGGAAGTCGTCCTCGAGCTCAAGCGCTACGGCGTGGAAGTCGTGGCCGTCGACGCCTACGACAACGCGCCAACCATGCAGGTCGCAGACCGCGCACATGTTTGCTCGATGCTGGACGGCGCGGCCCTGCGCACGATCATTGAAACGGAAAAACCGGATTTCGTGGTGCCGGAAGTCGAAGCCATCGCGACGGCTACCTTGGCCGAATTGGAAGCCGAAGGAAAGACCCAGGTCATTCCGACCGCCCGCGCGACCTGCCTGACCATGAACCGTGAGGGCATTCGCCGACTCGCCGCGGAAGAGCTCGGGCTCGCGACGTCGCCTTACCGCTTTGCCGAGAATTTCGAGGACTATCAGACCGCCATCGAGGCGATCGA
This sequence comes from Cerasicoccus maritimus, assembly GCA_031296935.1. Taxonomy (GTDB): domain Bacteria; phylum Verrucomicrobiota; class Verrucomicrobiia; order Opitutales; family Cerasicoccaceae; genus Cerasicoccus; species Cerasicoccus maritimus. The sequence goes on along the minus strand of JAVDPD010000009.1, from coordinate 19,016 downwards.
GCTCCCCTGCGTGGTGAAGCCGATCATGAGCTCCTCCGGCAAAGGCCAGAGCGTGCTTCGGACCGAGGCCGACATCGAGCCCGCCTGGCGCTACGCGCAGGAAGGCGGCCGCGCCGGCAAGGGCAAAGTCATCGTCGAAGGCTTTGTCGATTTCGACTACGAGATCACCCTGCTCACCGTGCGCCATGTCGACGGTGTTGCGTTCTGCGAGCCGATCGGCCACATTCAAGAGGATGGTGACTACCGCGAATCCTGGCAACCTCAGCCGATGAGCGCAGCCGCGCTGGCAAACGCCAAGCACTGCGCCCGGGCCGTCACCGATGCACTCGGCGGCTTCGGGATCTTCGGCGTCGAGCTCTTCGTCAAAGGCGACACGGTCTTTTTCAGCGAAGTCTCCCCCCGCCCCCACGACACGGGGATGGTCACCATGATCTCGCAGGACCTTTCTCAATTCGCGCTCCACGCGCGCGCCATCCTTGGAATGCCGATTCCGTCGATTCGTCAATTCGGCCCCAGCGCCTCGGCTGTGATTCTGGTGGAAGGCCAGAGCGAAGACGTGAAATTCGGCAACGTCGCCGCGGCCTTACGCGAGCCCGACACCCAGCTACGCCTCTTCGGCAAGCCCGGGGTAAACGGCAAGCGCCGCATGGGCGTCGCCCTCGCCCGCGATGAAAGCATCGAAGCCGCCCGCGCCAAAGCCCGCACATCGGCTGCCACCGTGCATGTCGAGATTTAACACGCTGATTTCAAGCCTCTCGGAGCAGGATTGAGGCGTCTTCCCACAGCTCCGCGTAGGCCTTAGCTGCGGGCGAACGGGTATCGAATGCCAACAGTGGCTCGCGGTGCAGCCCCATTTTCTCAACCGCCGCCGCCATCGGAACCACCGGCTGTAGAAAGCGCTTATCCTTGCCGCGCGTTTCCTCCATCGTGTCCTGATGCATCTTCTTGCGGCGCTCGACCATCGAGAAAAACGCGCGCAGTTTTTGTGTCTTAAGACCCTCAGCTTTGAAGAAATCAATGATCTGCCCGTAGGTAAGCATAGAGAGCGTCGTCGGGATCACGGGCACGAGGATCACATCAGCGGCACGGAAAATGTTTTCGCTAAGCAGCGTCACATTGGGCGGCGAGTCAATCACGATCACATCGTAGTCGCCCACCAGGCTCTTCAGCGATTCACGGAGGCGCTTTTTCGAACGCTTGGAGTGGTCGAGCTCGATGTCGAGATTCCGATAAGCCATCGCCGACGGCAGCAAATGCAAGTTTGGGTAGTCCGATTCGCGGATCTCGCGATCTAGCTTCTTGCCGCCTTGTAGCAGCTTCTTCGGCCCGTGCTTTTTATCCGGCCGCACGCGAAAGTAAAACGACGAAGACCCCTGCGGGTCCAGATCGCAGAGCAAGGTACGGTTACCCGATTGCGCCGATAAGAATGCCAAGTTGACGGCGGCGGCCGTTTTACCCACCCCACCCTTAATGTTATAAACTGCCAATACCTTCATCGTGATATTTTCTTCGCTTTCTTGGGTTTGGGTTTCTTTGCGGGGGCGAACATCGGCGGGTTCGTGGAAACTTCAACTATGATCGGTCGAAAGAGGTGATCTGCTACCGAGAGCACCCGCGCATCGTCCAGCGTATCAAACGCTGCCCTAAACTTCTTGCGCTCACATACTCGCTTGCGCTCTAACTCCGCAACCAAGGCGCCCAAAGCCGCACATAGCTGGACAGCCTCCGGGCGCTTCAGATCGACTGACTTCAAATACTGAGAAATCGTCTCCTGCTGCACGCACACGTCGTTAAATGCGCCGAGAACATTCTGAATTTTGCGCGAACGCTTAATGAGAAAATCCAGTTCGTCGCTGTCATAAAGCGAACGGAAAAACTCCAGCAGATAACGCAGTTTCTTAAACTGAATCCGTAGCTCGTGGACTGCCTCATCGGGCGTTTCATCAGCGATCTTGCGACCATCCTTAATGATGCGCTTGAAGCGCTTCATCAGGAGCTGATTGGCGAGACTTTTAACCGGCGCATCGCCGTCCTGAACTGTGGCATGAGAACTCAGAGCTTCCTTGCGCACAAAGCGATCCCATGCCTTGAGCTCACGCGTGACCTGAGCGCTCTGTAACGCTTTGACGAACTGTTTGAATACCTTGCTACGCTCCTTACAGAGATCAGCAAAAAAGTCTTCAAGGCCGGGACGCAGGGCTGGCGGCAAGAGCTTCGCATAATCCCCTTGTTCCAACAAATAAACATCCAAGTCACGCAGACGGTTCGTGCGTTTCATCACATCACCAAGTGCAGTCTTGTGCGCAAGCACCTGCTCCTCTGCATACACACCGCGGACCAATTGGAGTAAGGAACGTGTGCGGCGTAGCGCTACCCGGAAGTCGTGCAAAAACTCGGAATCAATATCGGCCAACATTCCCGGCACGTTCACTTGGACCTGCTCCAACGAAGCCAGCAAAATGCGTGTGCACGCCTCCCGCGCCGTCAAATTTGGCGAGAGCTCGAGCTTAATCTTTGAAGCGTAGTCAAAGGGCGTCACTCCCGAGGCTTCCAACGCAGCAAAAGCATAATGCCGCGTATCATCATGCTCAGCTAAACCAGCCTCAGCCAACTGCCTGGAAACAGCTTCGGCCTGCGACTCATATCCCTTCAGCGCGACCACGCGCATCAGCCGACGAAAGGGCATGGCCTTCTGCCCAGCCACTGGCCGAAATAGCGTTTCCAATTCGACGCGCACGGTGGTCTTGCCGTCAGTATTTTCGATGCGAAAAACTTCCACTTCGCGGATGACTTCCGCCCGTGGCATCACCGCACGAATATCCATGACTGTGCTTACTTTGTCTCGCAAAGCGCCGACAGGAAAATCATCTATCGCCAAGTGCTTAGCAGCAGCTTTAAAAGACTCGCGCGCAATTAATTCATCTCCAGCGCAGCGATGCAGTTCAAAGCAAGTGCGGTCACGCAGCAGCACACAATCCGCAGATAAAAGACGCCAGTCAAAGGTATCAAGCACCTCCCAGCGGCGCCGCTCCTTGCCTCCAGCGATAAGACCTACCGCGTCCTTCAACGCGCGCAGCTGCTGGCGCCCCTCGTCGGACATCGGCAATAGAAATCCACTCGAAGTCTTCATGACTCGGCGCGCTCCTCCGCAGTCCATTCTATAAACGGACGCTTGGCCAAAGATGCGTTGGAATATTTGCGCTCATCGGTGACTTCACGGCCAACCCAAGCAGGCAGCTCCACGAGCTCGTCTTCATCGTCGAGCTCAACTTCCGCCATCACCAAGCCTTCGTTTTCACCGTCGAATACATCCACCTCCCAACGATGCCCGGCGTGGTCAATGAGGTGGCGCGTCTTCTCGATCACCGGGCGGCGGCAAAGCAGCTCCAGCAGCTCCCGACCTTCGTCAAGCGGGATCGGATATTCATACTCCAGGCGGCTTTTGCCCTGAACGGCGCCTTTAATGGTCAAATAGCAGACATCGCCGCTGATCCGCACGCGGACAGTGGCCTTATCGCGGTTGATATAGCCCTGCTCAAGCCGCGTGCTGAGCTCCGGGCGCGGCAATTCCTCGGCGCGGGCAATGAATTTTCGTTCGATCTCAATCGGCATAGCTAAGCAAAGCTAGTTGTTACAACCAAGAAACACAAGCGTTTCAGCGATGTTACTAGACCACTCAGCTGACAAAAAATTCCAAGAACTTTAATGTTACATCTGCTTTCAGGGACTTCAGCCATCTGTAACAAAAAAAGCGGGAGACGATAAAACGCCTCCCGCTTAGGAAAATATCTGCCGATAATCTTACAGCCCTTGGCAAAAACGCGCCAAGCGCTCAAGCCCCTTGGAGATGACTTCGTCGCTCGTGGCGTAAGACACGCGCATGTAATCATCTGCGCCAAAGGCGACACCAGGCACTGCGGCGACGAGCTCGTCTTCGAGGAGCTTCGCACAGAAATCCGTGGAAGATAGACCGTAGGAACCGATGTTCGGAAACAAGTAGAAGGCACCCTGTGCGCGATCGCAGCGAATGCCGTCGATCGCGTTTAAACCATCGAGCAAGGTCATGCGGCGACGATCAAAAACCTTCAGCATCCCAGCAATCGCGTCCTTGGCTTCGGTAGGGCGCTCCATTGCAGCCAGCGCACCCCACTGCGCGAACGTTGTCGCATTGGAGGAAGTCTGGCTTTGCAGGCTGGCAACCGCCTTTGCGATCGGGGCCGGGGCCATGAGCGTGCCGAGACGCCAACCGGTCATGGAGAAGGTCTTGGAGAAACCAGACACCGTTATCGTGCACGCGGCGGCTTCTTCACTCAGGCTGGCCGGGGAGACGAATTCCACGCCATCATAGAGCAGATACTCGTAAATTTCGTCGGACATTACGTAAATGCCCGCTTCGATGGCGACTGCCATGATGGCCTCGACTTCAGCCTTGTTGTAAAGTGCGCCAGTCGGGTTAGACGGACTATTAAGCACGAGCAGACGCGTCTTCGGCGTAATCGCTTCTTTGAGCTGCTCAGGCGTAATCTTAAAGCCCTGATCATCGCCCGCAAAGACAAACTTCGGCGTTGCGCCGGCCAGTTTGACCATCTCCGGATAGCTCACCCAATAAGGGGCCGGAATGATAACTTCGTCACCGGGGCCACAAACCGAGAGAATCGCCAAGTAGCAGGAAAACTTGCCACCAGGGCTAACCACGATTTGCTCCGGCTTTACGCCGACAACACCGTTTTCGGTGATGTATTTTTCGGCGAGAGCAGCGCGCAACTTGGGAATGCCGGCTGCGGGCGCGTATTTCGTGTCCCCGCGACGCAGGGATTCCTCGCACGCTTGCTTGATAAATTCAGGCGTGTCAAAGTCCGGTTCACCCGCACCAAAACCGCAGACGTCCTTACCCTCTGCCTTGAGCGCCTTAGCCTTGGCGTCGACGGCGAGAGTCGGGGACGGGGAAATGTTGCGAGCCCAGGGGGATAATATAATCTCTGATGCTGACATGTGGGATTCCTAATGTTAGTTAGACCCGGCAAGAATCAGCATCCTGCCCAGCAAAGCAATCCTTTTCAGCACCCGGCCAAAAAAGGCCGGGCGCGAAAGGAAAATAGGCTAGGCTACGGATTGGCGATTACTTCTTCTTGGACTTCTTCGCTTTCTTCTTAGCCGGGGCTTTCTTCTTGGCAGGAGCCTTCTTGGCGACCTTCTTTTTCGCAACCTTCTTGATCGCCTTCTTGGCAGCTTTCTTAGTTGGTGCTTTTTTCGCTGCCTTCTTAACCGCTTTCTTAGCGACCTTCTTTTTCGCAACCTTCTTGACCGCCTTTTTGGCAGCTTTCTTAGCTGGTGCTTTTTTCGCTGCCTTCTTAACCGCTTTCTTAGCGACCTTCTTTTTGGCAACCTTCTTGACTGCGGCTTTCTTGACTGCCTTTTTCGCCGCCTTCTTCACGGCTTTCTTAACAGCCTTTTTCGCGACTTTCTTCTTAGCCACTTTTTTGACCGCTTTCTTGGCGACCTTCTTCACTGCCTTCTTAGCTGCCTTTTTCGCGGGAGCTTTCTTGGCAATTTTCTTAACAGCCGCTTTCTTGGCAGCTGGTTTTTTTACGGCCTTCTTCGCGACCTTTTTTACAGCAGCTTTTTTAACAGCGGCTTTCTTGGTTTTCTTTTTCGTAGCCATATTCGGTTAGTCCTTTACTTGGTTTGTAGCGTCTCACCGATGAACAAACTTGGGCTAAACCCAGTGTTCAGATTAGAACGGTGAGAAATTATCGTGAGCAGCAACTTAGCCACAACCGACATTGCAGACTCACTTAAATTTACGCGCATGCGAACAAGCAAACGACACGCGCAATCGAGATAAGGTAAATTAAAAACACCCGGTGATACACTGCTTAATTTTTTGGAGGCAACCTCCTTCGGATTCTGCAACTGGCAAGATCCTAAATTCTGTTTTTGTGCGGTGCGCTGTAAGCGAAGTGCGATCACTTGAAATAAGGTTAAAAGCTTTAAGCCTCTTCTTATAGACGCTAGTTAGCAACTTGGTGACTAAATATCAATCATAAAGTTACCCAACCATTACCTCAATGTAACTCTGCCATGCAAAGTCTGGCGACAAGCACGACTTACTTTACATCGCAAAGCGATTGCACATGGCGAACCGATGCGCGCGCCAAGGCTTCCAAGTTATAGCCGCCTTCCAACACCGAGACCAAACGCCCACCGCAGCTTTGCATGGCAAAGTCTTTGATCAATTCCGTTAACTCGTAGAAGTCACGGTCATTCAATTTCATGTTTGCGAGTGGATCGTCAATATGCGCATCAAAACCAGCAGAGATCAAAATCATCTCCGGCTTAAAGTCGGTTAAAGCTGGCAAGACTTCTGTTTCCCACGCCAGTAAATACTCGGGGTATTCTGCACCTGCAACGAGTGGAATGTTTAACGTATAGCCAAGCCCTTCACCTGCGCCCTTCTCTCTCGCCATGCCCGTACCCGGATAGAACGGATACTGATGAAAGCTCACGAAGTAAACCGATGGGTCATCATAAAACGCCGCTTGCGTGCCGTTGCCATGATGCACGTCGATGTCGATGATCGCCACGCGCTTCAAGTCATATTGCTGCTGTGCATAACGCGCGGCCACCGCCACGTTGTTGAACAAACAAAAGCCCATCGCTTGCGCGCGTTCGGCATGATGCCCGGGGGGGCGCATTACGCTAAACGCGTTCTTCGCTTTACCTTGCATCACCTGATCTACGGCGAGCATCGCGCCACCAGCCGACAAACGCGCCACATCAAACGACTCCATGCAGACTTGGGTATCGCCGCGATCCAACACATCATCCCCGCGCAAGCACGCTTCCTCAATCTGTCTCACATAAGCGCCATCATGAACCTGCTCCACCCACGACAACGCCGCCTTGTCCGCTAAAACCCAATTCAGCTGATCATCATTAAAGTTTTCGCGCAACGCATCGACGACTGCTTTCGTCCGCTCGGGTCGCTCTGGATGATAGCCGCCTGTATCGTGCAGCGCACAATCGGGGTGATGAATAATCGCGGTCTTCATTTATACCCCAAACCCACCTCCACCGGGAGTTTCGATGCAGAGCCGTTCGCCGGCCTCCGCTTCATAATGAACGCACGCTGACAAGAACTCATAGCTGCCGTCCAATCGAATTCGTTTTTGCTTACCCGGTAAACCATCCCCGCCACCCGCTTGCCCCATCGGCCCACGCTCGCGATGCTGAGTTAAGAGCGACACCGACATCGGCTGTAAAAATTCGACTTCGCGCACCAAGCCATCGCCACCACGCCAACGGCCACTACCCCCGGATTCCTCACGTAAGACAAAGCGCCACAAACGCAGTGGGTAACGCCGCTCAAAAATTTCCGGATCAGTGATCGCAGTGTTAGTCATATGCGTGTGTACGCCCGATGCGCCATAAAAGCCGCGGCCTGCGCCCGCGCCACCACCAATCGTTTCGTAGTAACTCAGCGAGTCATTGCCGAAGATGAAGTTATTCATCGTGCCCTGACTATCGGCCACAATGCCAAGTGCACGCAAACAACATTCTACCACACGCTGACTCGTCTCCACGTTACCACCAACCACTGGAGGCGCTTCACGTGGATCCTCAGGAAACTCCGGATTCAAGAAGCAACGTGGCAAGGTCAACTTTACTGGCGCGAGCAAGCCTTCGTTGAGCGGAATATCTTCGCGCACCAACAAACGCAGCACGTAGATCAACGCGCTACTGGTAATCGCCGGCGTCGCATTCAGGTTCCCCGGATGCCTCAAAGCCGTCCCGCTGAAATCCACGGACAACACACGATCCCGCCATACCATCGCCACCTGGATTTCGCTGCCATCATCGAGTGTGGAAATCTGTGTTTTCACATCGGAGCCAAAGCTCTCCAACTTAGCGCATAGAGCTTCCGCTGAAAAATCCAATAAGGCCTGCATGTAGTGCGCAACCTGATCCACGCCATAGGCCTCGGCCATAGCTAGCAACTGAGAAGCGCCGCGACGATTCGCCGCCACCTGCGCATTCAAGTCTGCCAAGTTATCCGAAACCGCGCGCGATGGGTATGCCGCCTCACGCAGCAGCAATTCCAACTCGCTCATGCAGCTTTCGCCCGCGCGAAATAAATACATCGGCTTGATCACCACACCCTCTTCGGCGAGGCAAGTTGCATTCGGCGGCATAGATCCCGGGCGAATGCCACCCAGCTCCGCGTGATGCGCGCGATTCGCCACATAGCCAATTAGGCGCTCACCTTGAAACACCGGTGCAATCACCGTGACATCCGGCAAATGCGAACCGCCGTAGCCGGGGTGATTCGTCACCACGACATCGCCTGGTGCCAGCTCCATCTGCTCGGCAACCGTGCGCACACAAAGCCCCAAGGCGCCGAGGTGCACCGGGATGTGCGGTGCGTTGGCGATCAGCCGCCCTTGCGCATCGAGTAGCGCGCAGGAGAAATCCAGGCGCTCCTTTACATTGGTCGACACCGCCGTACGCTCAAGTTGCACGCCCATCTCTTCAACCACCTGTCGAAAACGATTCGTAAACAACTCCCGCGCGACAGCTTCATTGACGGCAACTTCGCGCTCGGTTTGGGCATGACGTGTTAATCGCAGCGTGCCGCGGTCGCCCATCACCGCACTCCAGGCAGCATCGATAAATAAAGTGCACGTGTCATCAAACACCACCGCTGGCCCTGTCACTTGGCCGCAGACTGGTAACTCGCCACGCGCCCAAATCGCCACGCCAGCATCCGTGGTTTTAACCGCTGGCAACGCCTTAGGATCGGCGGCAAATATTTCCCGTGGCAAGACCGACGATACAGTCGCAACCACAACTTCCACGGCCACGACTTCGATTGCGCGACCCTCAGGATAATAACCGAAAACTTGCACGTATTCGCGACGAAAAGCGGCCGCCAAATCCGAAACGTGTTCGATGGTCAGCGTAGACTCCTGCCCCTTCAGTCGGAGCACTACTCGGTTGTGGCGCGTAACGAGATGCGCAGCATCCACGCCCTCACCCGTCATTGCCCCCCTGAGTTCCTCGGCGATTTCCTTCAGCGTGGCTTCTAAAGTTTCCTCAACAACATCGAGTAGCTCCATTATCTGGCGCTGGCCAATGCGCTCAATCGCTGCCTGCTGAATGCCATACGCGCTCAAGATACCCGCATGCGTCGGAAAGAGCACCGTCTCGACACCGAGCTCATCCGCTATCGCACAGGCGTGCAAACCACCGGCGCCGCCAAATGCTACCAGCGCGTACTCGCGCGGATCATAGCCCTCGCGCACCGAAATCGTTTCGATCGCTGCGGCCATACGTTCGTTGGCGATGCGAAGGAAGCCGGACAATAATTCCTCGCGCGCAATGCCCGCATTGGCCGCAATCGCGTCAGCCGCCTTCGCCGCATGCTCAGGATAAACTGGAATGCTGAATGCACTGGGCAACACGCGCCCAAGCAGTAGGTTCACATCTGTCACCGTCAATGGACCACCCGCGCCATAACACGCTGGCCCCGGATACGCGCCCGCGCTGTCGGGCCCGACAAAAAGTTTTCGTCCATCCCAACCACATATCGAGCCGCCACCTGCCGCCACGGTTTCGATTTTCAATGCGGGCGCCAGGATCGACGCATCGCCAACACGATGACTGGAGCGATAATCAAACGTCCCTTCACTGCGTGAAACATCTGTGCTTGTGCCGCCCATATCGAAGGCAATCACGCACGGGCTACCTGATTGTTTGCCTGCGGCCACGGCACCTACGACACCACCGGCGGGACCACTGAGCAACGCATCCTTCGCGCGGAAATCAGCCCGCGCCATCAACCCCCCGGCACTGGTCATCACGCGCAAACGCCCGTCACTCAACGCACCCTGCACTTGGTCGAGGTAGGCGTTCATAATCGGGCTTAAGTAAGCGTCGACCACCGTCGTTTGCGCACGCGGCAAAATTTTAATAAATGGCGCGAGTTCCGAAGACAGTGTTACTACGCTAAAACCAGCTTCACGCAAAAATCCGCCAAGCATTTGTTCATGCGCTGGATTCTGGTAACTGTGCAGCAGCGTCACTGCTGCCGCATCGCAACCAGCCACCCGCGCAGCAGTCACTTTGTCCCGCAAAGCTTCATCCAATACTAGCGATTGAATCTCGCGGCCATCGGCATCCATGCGCGCATCGATTTCGATCACGTGCTTTGCCAGTTGGCGCGGTTTATCAATGGCGAGCGCAAACAAATCGGGACGCCGCTGGTCGCCAATCGATAGTAAATCACCAAAGCCTTTAGTGACAAAAAACGCCGTTTTCGCGCCCTTGCGCTCCAGCAGCGCATTCGTGCCGCGCGTGGTGCCGAGGCGCAAGTTGATTGGCGGCAGGGGCTGATCCCCAGGCGTGCGCGTCATCACGCGAGCGCCGAGAATGGGTGCCTCTTCGCCGGTCGTCAGTTCGATCAGACTACCCGGCGGCAAACGTCCTTCGACTTCGAGCAACAACGCCTTGTCCCGCGAACGGTAGTCCAAAACGCGAAAAGCTTCGCCGCCGGGAAAAAGCGCGGTGAAGCCGCGAAAGAATCCGTCAGGCAAACCCCAACTGGCTTCCAAGTGCACCCAACCGGCTCCCGGCTTGGCCGTGATCATGGCGCGCAAGCTGGCATTTGAGAGCACCTTGGCGCGATGCGGACGCCCTTTCGGGTCCACGCCAATTAAGTCAGTAAAGGTGCCACCGGTGTCTGCAGCGATTTGCCAGGGCTCAGCCATTGGCGCTAATAAAAGCCAAGTGCGCGAAACAAGTCTATGAAAAAGGCGCGGATTGCTCCACGCCTTTTGATTGAAAGAATGACAGAAAATTCGCCCTTAGATAATCATGCCCGCAGCAACTGTTTCGTTCGTGAACTCGTCGATGAGCACGAAGCTGCCGGTCTGGCGGTTACGCGAGTAGCTGTCGAAGAAGAGCGGCGACGAGGTGCGCAGCGAGATGCGACCAATGTCATTGAGGCCGAACTCGAGGTCGTCCTCGATCTTGTGCAGCGTGTTGATGTTCACCTTGTAGCGAACGTCCTTCACGATGGCCTTCACTTCCTTCGTCGTATGGCGGAGGATGAGCTTTTCGCGGCCCTTGAGCTTCTTCTTCTCGGAGAACCAGCAGATCATCGCTTCGACATCCTGCTCAACTTTGGGCTGATTGTTCGGCTTGGCGATCATGTCGCCGCGCGAAATATCAATTTCGTCTTCGAGCGTCATCGTGACCGACAACGGGTTGAACGCTTCTTCAATCTCACCTTCGAGGGTATGAATCGCCTTAACCTTCGTCGTAAAGCCACTCGGCAGCACGACTACGTCGTCACCCGGCTTAAACACGCCACCCGCAACACGGCCCGCGTAACCACGGAAGTCATGCCACTCGTTGGACATCGGGCGGATGACCCACTGCACCGGGAAACGCGCGTCGATGTGGTTGGCGTCGGGACCAACGTAGACGTTTTCCAGGTGATACATCAAAGTCGGGCCTTGATACCAATCCATGTTCTTGGACTTATCCACGACGTTGTCGCCCTCAAGCGCGCTGATCGGAATGAAGGTCACTTCGACGACGTTATCCAAGCGCGATGCGAACTGCTTGAATTCAGCTATAATTTCATCGTAACGCTCCTGGCTCCAATCAACGAGGTCCATCTTGTTCACGCAGATCACGACGTGCTGAATGCGCAGCAAGCTCGCGATGAAGGCGTGACGGCAAGTCTGCTCGATGACACCCTTGCGCGCGTCGATGAGGATGATGGCGAGGTTGGCTGTGGAGGCACCCGTCACCATATTGCGCGTGTATTGGATGTGCCCCGGCGTGTCCGCGATGATGAACTTACGCTTCGGCGTGGCGAAGTAACGATAAGCCACGTCGATTGTGATGCCTTGCTCGCGCTCGGCGCGAAGGCCGTCGGTCAGGAGGGCAAGATTCACGTGCTCGTCACCACGCGCCTTGGAGCTGGTTTCAACTGCTTCGAGTTGGTCTTCGAAAATGTTCTTCGAGTCGTAGAGCAGACGGCCAATCAGCGTGCTCTTACCATCGTCAACGGAACCCGCCGTCGTGAAACGGAGGAGGTCCATGTCTAAATATCCGCGTTCTTCGCTCATGAGATATCAGTCTTTGAAATTATAAATTTTGGATTCGTGTCGTTCGGAGCGGCTTAGAAGTAACCTTGCTTTTTGCGGTCTTCCATAGCGGTTTCAGAGCGCTTGTCGTCGGAACGGGTGCCACGCTCGGTTTGGCGGGCGGCGGCGACTTCTTCGATGATGTCGTCGATGGTGGCCGCGTTGGAGAGCACGGCGCCAGTGCAGGTCGCATCGCCAATCGTGCGGAAGCGGACTACTTCCTTGCGGGCGGTGGCTTCTTCCTCCGGGAGCATCGTGATGAAGTCCGTCTGCGAGAGGATCACTCCGTCGCGGGTGAACACGTCGCGCTCGGAGGCGAAGTAAAGGCTCGGTAGCGGAATTTCTTCAGCCTTGATGTATTGCCACACGTCCATCTCCGTCCAGTTGGAGAGCGGGAACACGCGGAAGTGCTCACCGTGTTGCTTGCGGCCATTGAAAATGTTCCAGAGCTCGGGGCGCTGGTTCTTCGGGTCCCACTGGCCAAACTCGTCACGGTGCGAGAAGAAGCGTTCCTTGGCACGCGCCTTTTCTTCGTCGCGGCGACCACCACCCAGGCAGGCGTCGTAGCCGTGCTTTTCAATGGTGTCGAGCAGGGTCACGGTCTGCAGCGCATTACGGCTGGCCTTGGGGCCCTTTTCTTCCTGCACACGTCCCTGGTCGATCGATTCCTGCACGAGGCCGACGACGAGGTTCGCCTTGATCTGCTCCACGAAGTCATCGCGATAGGTGATCGTTTCCGGGAAGTTGTGGCCGGTATCCACGTGGACCAGCGGGAAGGGAAGCTTGGCCGGGTAAAAAGCCTTGCGCGCCAACCATGCCATGACGATCGAGTCCTTACCGCCCGAGAATAGCAGTGCGGGCTTTTCAAACTGCGCAGCGGTTTCGCGCAGGATGTAGATCGCCTCGGACTCCAGTTGTTTGAGGTGGTTAACCTGGTAGCTCTTGCTCTTTTGTTCCATGAGAAGTTTTGGGTATTTCTGAAAATTGATGGCTAGGCCTGCACGCGCTCGAGCACGTAGTTAAGCAGGCGCTGCACGCTTTGTTCGATGGTTTCGTTTTCGGTGTCGATGACGAGCGCTGGCGTGGAAGGTTCTTCGAAGCCGCTGTCCTTGCCGGTAAACTGCTTCACCTGGCCGGCTTGCACCTTCTTATATAGACCCTTAGGATCGCGCTCCTGGCATTGCTCGTAGCTGGCCTTCACGTAAACGTCGGAGAAATCTTCCGCGCCAACGACCTCCTTGGCCATCTGGCGGAGTTCTTCCTTCGGGCAAATGAACGACGTGATCGTGATGACGCCGGCGTCCTTGAACAACTTGGCCACCTCGCCGATACGGCGGATGTTTTCCAAGCGATCTTCGTCGGAAAAACCGAGGTCTTTGTTCAGGCCGCTGCGGATGTTGTCCCCGTCGAGCACCTGGGCAAACAAACCGCGGTTAAACAACTCCCGCTCCAGCGCGAGCGCCAAAGTGCTCTTACCCGAACCACTCAAACCAAACAACCAGAACACGTGAGAGCGCTGCTTGAGCGCCGCCTCGCGATCAGCCCGCGGCAGCATGCGGTCAAAGACATGGTAGATATTGTCGGGTGTTTCGGGCATTTGTAAAATTAAAGTTGGCTATCGATACTTCACAAATAGGCAAGCGCAAGCTTATTTTTACTATCTTACCTAACTTACCCAAGATTAGAGCTTTTCAGTCAACTTACCCAATAAGACACCGAGGCTTGCCAAAAGACACCTGCTTCGTGATATCTTTAAGTTCGTGCCTCGACTCATTCCAGCTCTGATATTCAGCATCGCCCTAGCGGCGCTCTCCGCCAGCGCTCAAGCGCCTTCCCAGCAGGATAACCTCCCCACACCGGAGGCCAGAGTCATCTTCGATCAGCCGCGCGACGGACTGCCGATTCTCCTGCGGACGCGGGAAACCTACGATAAGTGCTTCTCCTACCGTGCGCAAGGTGCCGTGCGCCTTGTTGTTTATGAAGAAACGAAAAAAGCGCAGAGCTTTCTTTTCCAGGAAGGCGGTGGCTCCACCCGCACCAAGCGCTTCAAGCTGTTTTCCACCGCCTTCACCCGCGATCCGTTTGCGCTGAGACACGAGATCATCAGCATGGGCGCTGGCCGCAGTTTTACCTCGATTGACTTCTGGACCGCGCAGCGCCACGCCGCGGATCACTATTCTTCCTCGCCACTGGCCATGACTTCCCAAGGGCTGGCTCAGGCAATCAAGGCCAACAACTACATCCTGCTCAATTACGACCCCGCGCCCGAGTGGCTCCTGGCCTCCAATCCCGACCTCGCACCAGCACTCGGCGACAAGGATGACTGGCTAATGCAGTCCGCCAAATACCCACGCGACGTGTGGTGGATCGGCGAAGAGAGCCTGGCTGGCGTGCAAACTGACATCCTTACCTGGCGCACTGCAATGGGCGACGCCGTTGCCGTCTGGCTGACCCGCGAGCCGCTGGCCATCGTCAAGGTCATGGCCGAGCGCGCTGACGAGCGTGACTACACCAACGTGACCATGCTCATGCAGCCGGAGTTTGGGGTCAACGTGACAGCCGACGAGTTGTCACTCAACCGCACGCGCCCCGACTTCTTTAGCATCGATCCCAACAACATCGTCTTCGGGCCGCTCGAAATGCCCCCTGTTCCGGCCGAACGCACGCCAATGGCACCCACCAATGGCGACGACATTACCGCGACTCCTCGCACCACCACCACCCCTGCCCCCAGCGAGATTACCCCCGAAGACACGCCAACCACCAGCGGTGTCGCTGGCGCCAACGACGTGATGGGCCAACTACCCGGCGAACAGATCGAGGAAGAAATCGTGGCTGAACAAGCGCCCGATAAAAGTGTGCTGACGCCGGAAGAGCTCGCAGCGATCGTCATCATCGAGGGCGATCAAAACATCAGCAGTGGCTTTTTCTGCAAAATTCGCGGCCGTGAATTCATCATTACCAGCTTGCAGGCACTGACCGAGCAGAGCCAGTTGCGCATCCGCACCTCCGACGGAACCCCCGTAAAAACCAAAGAAATTTATGCCGCCTTTGGACATGACATTGCCATGATCTCTGTGGACGAGTCCCTGGCCTCGCTTGTGGCTGACGAATTGGTCGACGACGACACCAGCGTGGGCCAGCAAGTCGTAATCCCCGGCAACAAGCTCGGTGGAGGCGTCATTACTCAAGTGCAGGGCGAAGTCACCGCAATTGCACCGGACCGCATCAGTTTAAAAGCCGACTTCGTCCCCGGCAATACTGGCAGCCCCGTCATCAACCTGAAGACCGGCGAAGTCATCGCCGTGGCAGCTAAAGTCGAAGACGGTAAGCAGACAGAATGGTTCGGCTACCGCATTGACAACGTTTCCCAATGGGAACAGCTCAGCTGGTACAAGTGGCAGCGGCAATTTGAGCTCGTCTCAAAATTCAGCGATGACTCCCTGGCAATCTACCACTACTTAAGCAACAACAACGCCTTCTATAACAACCGCGAACTGCGCAGCCTGTACGACGACTACCTGGAGACTGTGTCCGACAAAAAACAGAGCGCCGACTACTACGAACGCCAAACCCGCCTCTTCGTGCAGCACATGATCAACTTCGCAAATCGCGAGCTGGAGGACGTCAAAAAGACTCAATTTTACGACTACTTCATGACCACTGCCAACCCGAAGCAAAACATCGCGGAAAACGTCAAATACCGCGAACTGCTCATTGACCGCCTCAGCGACATACTCGACAACAACTGGCGCACCCTCTACAATCGAGTTCGCTCACGCACGAACTAACCCAAGGTTTAGGCATCCCCAGTTGTCCAGCCCTCAGAGCTCGCATAAACTGTGGAAAATTTCCACGTCCGAGTGCTTCCTGCGGCTGAAACAATCCAAAAATGGGCTTTAAACAGATCGATAATCCGCTAGCTTCGGAGTCTTTTCACGCCTCCATGCCTTTGAATTTCTTCTCTAAAGCCAAGAATTCCGTCGTCAAGCGCTGCCAAGACGACGATGTTACGCGGCTGCGCAAACGCTACAATCCTTACTACCACACCTTCGAAAGCCAGCGAGGCTCCCGTGTGATCAAGGAGGGCAAGGAATATGTCATGCTCTGTAGTAATGACTACCTGGGGCTCAGCAACCACCCAAAGGTCATCGAATCCGCTAAAAAGGGTCTGGATGACTGGGGCAGCAGCACCACCGGCGCCCGCCTGGCCAACGGCTCCCGCGGCTACCACATTGCTTTGGAGGAGAAGTTCGCGAATTTCATCGGCAAGGAAGCCTGCCACATCTCGGTCGCTGGCTATATTTCGTGTATGTCGTCGGTTCAGGCCTTTGCCCAAAAGGGCGACATCGTGCTGGTCGATAAAAACGTCCACAGCTCACTTTGGGCCGGCATCGGCCTCACCCAGGCCAGCGTGGAACGCTTTTCGCACAACAATCCAACCGACCTGAAGGACGTTATTTCCTTCGAAAAACCTGAGACCCCGAAGATCGTCGTTTTCGAGGGCGTTTACTCAATGGAAGGCCACGTCGGCCGCGTGCCGGAGCTGATTCAGGCCTGTGACGGCCACGATTGCTTCTACGTGATGGACGACGCGCATGGCTTCGGCGTGATGGGCCCGCAGGGTCGCGGAACCGCCGCTCACTTTGGCCTCACCGACGAAATCGACGTCATCACGGGCAGTTTTTCGAAGTCCCTCAGCAGCACGGGCGGTTTCGTTGCGGGCTCCAAAGACGTCATCGAATACCTCCGCACGCACAGTAAGCAGACCATTTTCTCCGCCGCAATCAGCCCGCCCCAAGCCTACGCAGCATCGGCCTCGATCGATGTCCTGCTAAACGAACCAGAGCACCACCAACGCCTGTGGGAGAATACCCGCCGCTACAAGGAAATGCTCCGCAGCATCGGCCTCGACATCTGGGACAGCGAAACCCCGGCTGTGCCGATCATAATGGGCAAGAAGGAGAAGGCTTACCGCTTCTGGCAAGCGCTACTCGAAAAGGGCGTCTTCACGGTGATGTCGATTGCGCCAGCCGTGCCACCGGGCAAGGACCTGATCCGCACTTCGATGTCCGCCCGCCATACGGAGGAGGATTTAGAGATCGTCTTCGAGGCGATGCAATACGCCCAAAAGAAGGTCAACAGTTCGATGTTCGGCCTTTAGCCTCACAGGGTTCAGCCAGCCTTCCCTCGTGGCCATCTAGACAATTCTCATTTTCCTCCCCCCTCTTGCCCCATCGCCATTTTTGCACTGCAAAAATCAAACGGTCCAGCAGGATGCTGGTTTTAGATTGAAATGATGTGGGGGAGTGCGTTTGCTAACCGGCTTCTTTAGAAAACCCATGGCGTTAATTGTGCAAAAATACGGCGGCACCTCCGTGAAGGACGTGGACCGCATCCAAAATGTGGCGCGCCGCATTAAGGGCTTCGTCGACCAGGGACACCAGGTCGTCGTGGTCGTGAGCGCGCGTGGCGGGGTAACCAACGAGCTCGTGGACCGCGCCAAGACCATCAACCCCCAGCCCGCTGAGCGCGAGATGGACATGCTGCTGGCATGCGGCGAACAGGAAACCATCGCGCTGACCGCCATGGCGCTCCACTCCCTCGGCCAGCCCGCGGTCTCCCGCCTGGGCCACCAAGCTGGCTTCGTGACCGATGGCGAGCACACCCGCGCCCGCATCATCGACATCACCGGCGGCGATATTAAAGACCGCCTCGCGATGGGCGAAGTCGTCATCGTGGCTGGCTTCCAGGGCCAAAACAGTCATGGCGAAATCACCACGCTCGGTCGTGGCGGCAGCGACCTCTCCGCCGTGGCTTTGGCCGCAGGCTTGAAGGCCGACCTTTGCCAGATTTTCACCGACGTGGATGGCGTTTACACGGCCGACCCCCGCGTCGTCCCCAACGCCCGCAAAATCAACGAAATCAGCTACGAAGAAATGCTGGAGCTCGCCTCGATGGGCTCCAAGGTCATGCAAGCGCGTTCGGTGGAGTTCGCGCAGAAGCATGGCGTCATCTTCGAAGTGCGCAGCAGTTTTAACGACCAACCCGGAACCATTGTGAAAGCAGAAGTCCCCTCCATGGAAGACGTCGTCGTGAGCGGCGTAGCGCTGGATAAAAACCAGGCCAAGATCACCGTTAGCGACCTGCCGGACAAGCCCGGCACGGCAGCCCTCGTCTTCAAGGCGCTCGGCGAAGCCAACGTCATCGTCGACATGATCGTCCAAAACGTCAGCCGTGGCGGCCAGGCCAATCTGACCTTCACCGTGCCTAAGGACGACGTCCACCGCGCAACGGGTGCCGTGGAAAAGGTCCTCCAGCAAGCAGGCGGCGGTACGGTCAACTACACGGGCGACATCGCCAAGCTGTCCGTCGTGGGTGTGGGCATGCGCAGCCATGCCGGCGTCGCAGCGACCCTCTTTGACATCCTCGCGGCCAACAGCGTGAACATCCAAATGATCTCCACCTCGGAAATCCGCATTTCCGTGGCCATCGATCTGGAAGACGCCCCCAAGGCCACCCAGGCCGTCCACGACGGGTTCGGGCTCAGCGCTTAGAAGATTAAAGGAAAAAGTTTAAAGGAAAGAGCAGGCTCGGTCATTTTTGGCCGGGCCTTTTTTGTGGGCAAACAGCCCAGCCCCGCTATGGAGTGCGCCAGCCCTCTGGCGCTTTGGCATGGAACGCAGCGGATACGAACCTTTTCCGCTCGCGCAGGTAGAAAGATTAAAAGAAAAAGAAGCGCGGCTTGGCCGTGCGTGAAATCCCACCGAGACGCCAGCCACTTTATGGAGTGCGCCAGCCCTCTGGCGCTTTGGCATGGAACGCAGCGGATACGAACCTTTTCCGCTCGCGCAGGTAGAA
>JAVDPD010000008.1 GCA_031296935.1 Cerasicoccus maritimus | reverse complement strand
CGGAGCAGTCATCACCCGCAACACGCGACGAATCCGAATCCACCTCAGCGAGGCCCATCCACTCAAAGAGCTCTTTGGCCAAGCAGTCAACAGGCTCGTGCCAACCTAAATCAAAACGGAGCTGCCCCGGCTCGACGAAACGATGGGGGTGAGGGAAACTGTGTTCCCATTCATCAAAAAAGACCGATTTTGCTCAAAACAGCCCCCGGAAACTAATCGTAATATTAAATCCGAATAAATCCTGACCGATCAATCGCTCTCATGCAATATCCGGGCTAGAAGGGTACCTCTTCAGATTCTGGTTCTGTGGTCTCGATTTTGGCTTTCTCAAAGGCACCAACGCGAGCGATCAAATCAGACAGGCTGTTAAGGGGGGAGCGATCGGGTAGGTTTCAGGTTGAGCGCGGACCAAATGAGGAGCGATTAGCTGCGCGGCGGTCAGAGAAGCGCTGACTTTGCGAAATTGTCGGCTGGGGAGGGAGTGGCCAAGCACCATAATAAACCATGAAAGATTCTAGAAAATGGCAATTTTAAATTATACCTGGCAATTTGGGGTTAAGTCTATAGTTTTTCTATGAGTGGATAACTCTCCGTAAACGCGCCGTGATAGCATAGTATGACAAACGTACTGGCCTAGGCACCAAGCTCCACATTGATTTCCCGATCTGATTTAGTTTTCTAAGGAATGCTCGCAGCGGAGGCAGTGTGTATTCGTACAAATGAGCACGCGCTAACGCCCCGGGTGCTGTAGAGCGGAGAATAGCGAGCTTGCCCATCTCATGCTCATATGCTTTTTGGTCACGCCAGCCGGAACAAAAATGGACAATAGACGGAGTATAGGTTATGCCGTAGCACGTTAACCGAGCGTTGCCTGTGATCGAATCCAACTGCATTTTGCCATCAAGTCCGAAGGTTTCCCTCATGACTTGCTTGGGCAATTTTCGCTGTGTGTAGCCGACCAATGTCATCGCAATCGATAGAACAATCTCGTCATTTGGGCCGCTTCGAAATTTGCCAATTCCGTATTCTGGGTAAATCTGGAGGATGTCCCGGGCACAGATGAATGTTCGCTCGCTAAGAGTATCCTTCTCAATGTAGTATACTCCACCGTTAAAACCAGGTAGTTCTTTCAGGCCTGTTTTTTCTTCAAGTAAGGCGAAATCGATTCCTTTTTTCGGATTCTCTAAGTTATGGAAATAAAGTTCATCTGGTATGATGTTTTCACCTCCAGCCATTCCTTCGAAAACATAATCCAAATTGCCAAAAATTAAGCAGTCGCAATCGATGAACAGCGTCGATTCGAATGGAGTATACTGGTCCAGATATAGTTTTTGAATGACATCTTTCCCATACTCGGGATTGAGCGGAATCACGATATCAAACAACTCTGCTAGAGGACCGTTTGGCTGATCAGTAACCACCGCACGCGGCAACTCTGGACAGAACTTTTGCAGTCCAGAACCGAGTGCCACGCCCATACGGATATATTCTTCTTTGCCAAAAGCCAGAGTGATTACGCCTCGCTTCAGATCGATGCTACTACTTTTGTGGAGCATTGTTGGTGATGCAAAAATATTGAATTGTCCGAGGTTGGATTTAGCGACAGCAATCCTTAAACGAATCCATCCAATTATTAGTTAGTGTTAGAGAAGTTTCGGCTATTCACCAGCTTGCGATACTTGGAGAGCGCGTAGAGCGGCCAGCTCCATTCGTAGCTGTCGTACTTCAGGTAGTAAATGCGGGGGAAGCCGGTCCCGGTGAAGAGGCGGGTGCGCCAGGAACCGTCGTCCTTCTGGTTTTTGAGCAAATACTCAACGCCGCGCTGAATCGACGGGCGATTCGGGTTGCCAAAAGTCAAGAGGCCGAGGAGCGCCCAAGCGGTTTGCGATGGCGTGGATTCGCCTTCGCCCTTGGTCGTCTCGTCGTGGTAGGTCCAGATGGATTCGCCCCAGCCGCCATCTTCGTTTTGACAGTTTTCCAGCCAGTTGCGGGCGCGCTGGATATAGCCTTGGGACATATCTTCGCCGATGGCGTGCAGGCCGCGCAGGGCGTGACCGGTGCCGTAAATGTA
Organism: Cerasicoccus maritimus; assembly: GCA_031296935.1. Taxonomy (GTDB): domain Bacteria; phylum Verrucomicrobiota; class Verrucomicrobiia; order Opitutales; family Cerasicoccaceae; genus Cerasicoccus; species Cerasicoccus maritimus. The sequence goes on along the minus strand of JAVDPD010000008.1, from coordinate 168,144 downwards.
GTTCACTCCCCAGCGGCCAAACCACGAGCCGTCTTCGAGTTGCGTATCGACGAGGAACTTGCGGGCGCGCTGGACCACGTCGTCATCCTGATCGTAGCCCATGAGCGCGAGGGTTTCGAGTGCGCGGCCAGTGATATCTGAGCAGGGTGGGTCGAGGATCGCATTGTGGTCGGCGAAGGGAACTTCCTCCAGCCAGGCGTCAGTGATGTCCTTGTCGAAGGCCGCAAAGCCGCCTTCCTTACACTGCATGGCGCGGCACCAGCGGATGGCGCGGTCCAGCGTGATTTGCTGGGATTTAACGTTGGTCGCGAGCAGCGGCTTGAGGCCGAGCACGACCTGGAAGGTGTCGTCGACATCCGGGTAAAAATCGTTGTTGAACTCAAATGCCCAGCCGGTGGCTTCGGGAAAATCGCAGTTTTCCTTCCAGTCGCCGCGGAAGGATATCTCGCGTTGGATGAGCCAGTCTGCTGCCGCCTGAAGGCGTGGGTCGGCGGGATCGTGGTCGCTCTCGGCGATGGCCATCGTGGCGATGGCGGTGTCCCAGACGGGGGAGAAGCACGGCGCGATGCGCCACTCATCCGGGCCGTCAGTGGTGTTGCCCTGTGTCTTGCCGTAGGTGGCCCAAGAGTCGCCGTCGGTGGTGAGGTCAACGAAGTGCTTGAGGTTCTTTTCGAAGATCCAATGGTCCTTGGAGTAGCCCAGGCATTCCAGCGCCAGCAGGACGTTCATCATGGCTGGGAAGATCGCGCCCATGCCGTCGGAGCCGTGGGTGACGCGATCGTTGATCCAGCCTTCCGCCGCCTTGAGCGAGCGGTTGCGGAACAGGCCGCCGGGCAGGTGGTTGACGAAGCGGAAAGTCTTGTCGCAGCCCAGGAAGAAGTTCTTCCAGGAGAAAATCTTTTTGCTCCACGGCAGGCCCCATTCGCCTTCCATCGTGCCGCCTGGGTAGAGCTCGTTGAGGTCCGGGCAGCTCTCGATGATGCGTGTGGGTTTGTAGTGGTTGATCACTGCCAAAGGAACGAGCATATTGCGGGTCCAACTGCTGACGCGATAAATGTTGATCGGGAACCACTTCGGAAGAATCATCACCTCGACAGGGATCAGCGGGCAATCCTTCCACGGGAAGCAGCCGATGAGTGCGAGGGTGAGCTTATACCAGGTGCAAAGGGCAGGAATGCCGCCGAGCTCCAGCGCTTGGTCGCGTGCCTTGGTCATGATCTCCGAGTTCGGGCTTTCGCCGAGCATCTTGAGGGCGTAGTAGCCCTTGACAGTTGCGCCGATCTCGCTCGGACCGTCCTGAAATTGCGACCAGCCGCCGTCTTCGTTTTGGCGCTTTTTGATGTGAGCGAGAATCTTTTCCTTGGGCAGTTGGTCCTGTAGGCCGGCCCAGTAGAAATACAGGACGTAGTCGCAGGCGACGGTTATGTCGATGGGGAGCTCGCAATTCCAGTAGCCACCTTTTTCCTGAATGGAAAAGAGGAACTCCTTGATGCGCTCAATGGACTCATCGACGCCCTCAATCGTGGGGCCGGTGGAAGAAGAAACGGAATCCGCCATAAGTAGTTGGGATAGTGAAATTTAAGCTAAGACCAAGGAAAAAGCGTTCTGCCTACTACTGGTCGAATTCTTTCGTGCGCTCTTGTCGGCGCTCTTCCATTTCTTGTTGCTGTTTCTGGATTTCCTCATCGATCATCTGTTGGTATTCTTCGACATACTCGAAGAGAGGACTTTCCTGAAAGCTAGGGGACTGAATCGTGGTAAAGAAGGCAGCCAAGCCGACGATGTAGAGGACGACCGGTTTGTATGCGTTCTTGAGATCCACGACGATGTATACCAGCGCGGCAAAGGGTATAAACAAGTAGGCGAGGCCCCAGCCCCAATGTTTCATGAACGCCCGGACGATCAGCGCGATGCCCGCCACGAACATCCACAGGCAACTGACGCCAATCACGATGGCGTGCCAATACTTGAGCATGATTGCACAGGCAATGCCCCCAAGAATCAAGGTGACAGCAAAAAAGGCGGATTCAAACGAGGCCAGGCCAAAGCTTTCGAAGAAACCGACTTTCGACTGGGCGACGATGCGTGGTTCCTGGTGTTTGGCGGGCATGCCTTCAGGGGTGGCGGCGAGCATGTCGGTGATCTGCACTCCTGCGTTGGGGTCGGAATCAGCCTCATTGACCGATTGGAATTCCCGTCCAGCACCGAGTTTGAGGCTGGCTGGCGCATTGTCTTCTGGGCTGGGAGGTGGAGTTGGCGCTTGTGAATCGAGTAATTCGGGGACGTGTTGGATGGGTTTCCAGGCGTCCATGCCATTTTTCCATACGTGGGTTTCGGCAGAAATGTTTCCGCTCTGCACAAAGACCATAATTTCATCAGTGGTGAAAGGGCCAACTTGTTGACCATTTTCGGCGTAATACCAGATTTTCTCTTTGGAGTCAGACATGCCTGTAGTGTTTTGCTGGATAAAAACAGGTCGTAATGATCTTGGCGAGCCGTAAGCGGCTATAAAATCGTTTGCGCTACGGTGGAATAGACGCCAGAACGTCGCGATGATCGGCGTTGTCTTTCCTAGTCATTTTGAAGCCTCAGAGTTTGTAGTTCGCCTGAAAAACAAGGCACCTGCTAAGCTGGAGAGGCATCTGCCCACTTGGCGCGGTAATATTAACGACCGGGAAATTGCGGTGGGCGTGGTCGGAATGGGGCCGCCGCACTGCGCGTTGCGGACGGAGAAATTTCTCGATTTTTACCCAGTTAAAACACTGATGTTGGCTGGTTTTGCTGGCGCGCTGGACCCAACACTGAAGCGGGGCGAGGTGATTATCAATCGCGGCGAAGGTAAAATCGCCACTGCCGACGACGTGATTGCAACCGCTTCTGATAAGGCACGTTTGCTCGCCGAAAGTGGCGCGCCACTGGTGGACATGGAAAGCGCCCACGTCGAAGCGGTTGCCCAAAAACACCAGACGCCACTCATCGTGGTACGCGCGGTGAGCGACACCGCAAGCGAAGACGTGCCGGTGGACATTTTAAGCCGTAGTTATGACCAGGAGCAGGGCGTCACCACGCCGGTCAAGCTTGGGCTCTATTTGGCGTGGCATTGGGGGGATCTCGGGCGCCTGATGCGGTTCCTGAAGCCGCTGTCTGGCGTCCGGCGCGGGTTGACGAGTGTGCTCGTGTCAGAGATCACCAAGTTGCCGAACGAAGAGAACTGATGAGGGTTTTTAACTCGTAGAATTGCGGTGAAGTGTGTTGGCTGATGGCATGCCGCCTACTGAGAAGACTGACTACAACCAGATCGCCGCTGACTACGTTGAGAGCAAGAAGAAGCCTTGGCGCAAATACGTGGAGGATTATTCCTTTCTACGTCTGATTGGAGATGTGTCGGGCAAGCGCGTGATCGACCTTGCGTGTGGGGCGGGGCACTTCACTCGCAAGGTGAAAGAGCGAGGTGCCGCCGAGGTGTTCGGCGTTGATTTGTCCGAGGCGATGATCCACATTGCGCAGCAGGAGGAGGCTTCCGCTCCGCTGGATATTCGCTATGCAGTAGAGGATGTTTGCACTACGGGTGAGGCCGAGCAGTTTGAATTAGCGGTGTCGGCTTGGCTGCTGGTCTATGCGCAGACGCTGGTGGAGCTGGACCAATTTTGCGCCGGCGTCGCGCGTCGTGTAGCGCCGGGTGGGCGCTTTGTGACTTTTACGACGGACCCGGACGTCTACTTCCACGAGAAGCAGGACTACCGGAAATACGACATCCACCTCGAGTTGGAAGACGAGGCACGCGAAGGAGCACTGATCCGCTTCCATCTGCTCAATGGCGGAGAAGAATGCGTGGTGGATAATTACTACCTGCCCAAAGAAGCCTACCGCGACGCGTTGCTCAAGGCGGGCTTCGATGAGGTCATTTTTCACGGCTTGGAAGTCTCGCCAGAAGCCGAGGAACCGGCGTTTTGGGATGACTTCGTCCAATATCCGCTGGCTTTCATGATTGAGGCTTTCAAAGCTTGATAGCGTAGAAAATTACTCTGGAGCTTGTCAAAGCGCGTAAGCTGTTTCTTATCTCATTTATGCACAAGCAGAAGGCAGTAGTCATTGGTAGTGGTTTTGGCGGACTGGCGGCGGCGATCCGCACGCAGGCAAAGGGCTATGACGTGACGCTGCTCGAAATGCGGGACAAGCCCGGCGGCCGTGCCTATGTTTACAAGGACCAGGGCTTCACTTATGACGCCGGCCCGACGATCATCACCGTGCCTTTCGTGCTCGACGAGCTAGCCACAGTCGCGGGCAAGAAGATTGCCGACTACGTGGACATCGTGCCCTGCGACCCATTTTATCGCATCTATTTCAACGACGGAAAAGTCTTTGACTATCGTGGCGAGCAGGCATCGCTTGAGTCTGAAATCGCTAAATTCAATCCTGACGACGTCGAGGGCTACCGTCAGTTTCTAGCCTACAGCGAACAGATTTTTGATCGCGCCTTTACGGACTTGGCCGACCATTCATTCCATTCATTTTGGGAGATGATCAAGGTCGCGCCCGATCTCGTGCGCCTGCGCGCGGAGCAATCGGTTTACAAGCGTGTCAGCCACTATATCAAGGACCCGCAACTGCGGCAGGTGTTCAGTTTTGAGCCACTCTTGATTGGCGGTAATCCGCTGCGTTCGTCTGCGATTTACGCGATGATTCACTACCTCGAAAAGCATTGGGGCGTGCACTTCGCGATGGGGGGGACCAACGCGCTTGTGCGTGGCTTGGTGAAGCTGTTTGAGGACATCGGAGGCAAACTGATTCTTGGCGCTAGGGCGGAAGAAATCGTCGTGGAGAACGGCCGCGTTAAAGGAGTTCGCGTGGCGCTGGGCTCGCAGGAAGAAGATCTGGCCGACTCGACTCGTAAGCCGGGCTATCGCTTCAACAAGACTGGTGAGGAATATTTCGAAGCCGACGTGGTGATCAGCAATGGCGACGTGGCCAACACCTACCGTAAGCTCGTAAAACCCGAGCATCGCCGCAAGTGGACGAATCCGCGTATCGAGCGCATGCGCTACGCGATGAGCTTGTTTGTCATCTACTTCGGTACGGATCGGACCTACGAGCACCTGCCTCATCACAGCATCGTGCTCGGGCCTCGGTATGAGGGACTACTGGGAGACATTTTTGACAAGCGAGTGGTCGCGGAAGACTTCTCGCTCTACCTACACGCGCCAACGCGGACGGACCCGAGCTTGGCGCCTCCCGGGTGCGAATGCTTCTACGTGTTGAGCCCAGTGCCCAATTTGAAGGGCGGCCAGAATTGGGCCGAGATCAAGGAGGAATACGCGGACCGCATCTTTGCCTCGCTAGAGAAGGACCATCTCGTGCCGGATTTACGTAAACACCTGAAGTCGAAGCTCATCTTTACGCCGCAGGATTTCCACGACCGCTTGGATGCCTTCCAGGGTAGTGCATTCCAGACAGAACCGCTCTTGACGCAGAGCGCTTGGTTCCGCCCACACAACAAGAGCGAGGACGTGGACGGGCTGTATTTTGTGGGTGCCGGGACGCATCCCGGAGCAGGCTTGCCGGGCGTAATCAGCTCAGCCAAGGTGCTCGATAAATTTATCGCATCGATACGCTAAAGACGACTCCATCGTCTTTGTCCTTGGATTTCTTACGCTTCTTACCCATGTCGCTGCTGCGAATCATGATCTTACCTTCGTAAACCCAACGAAAGATACTATTGCCATCTCCGGCATTGAATTTCACACGCTTAAAATCTATTTCGCTAGTTGAACTACCGGTTTTGATGGCCACTGAGCACTCGCTCGATTCGTAGCTTGCCGGATCTGGCAGCTCCTCAATCGCGCTTTTTACTTGTTCAAAACTAGGAAGAAATCGCCGGTTACCCATAGTCGTTACAAAGATTTTTCAGTATTGTATTTAGAGTCAAGAACGTCCTCGCAGTAGCAAAACTTTGATGAAAGTTTAGCATTTTTCATGCTTTGAGTTCGATAAGCGACACTTTTTTTGTATTCATTCCCCTCAAAAACTAGGGGTATGACTGTAAACGAATAGGTAGAAATCGCTCAGCCGCTGCTGATTGCTTTGATGCAGGTGCTCCTCATTGAGCAGCGCCGTAAGCGCTATGGTTGCTTCATCCATGAGCGACGGGAGTTTCTGATGGTTGAGGTTACCTTGATTAAAGGCGGCATTGGGGATTTTTGCGCGCATTTCTAGCCAGAGCTTGGTGACGTCTTCGCGAAAAGTGGTTACCTCATTCAGGTATTCAATCCCTATGCGGGACGGGGTGCGACGGGTGTCCGCCAAGACGGATAAGACTTTGCCGGTGGTGGTTTCGGCTCGGTTTAAGTCCACTCGCGTGGGGCGGTCTTTAAAGTGGACGTTTCCCTGGTCGTCAATGATCACGGATTCCTTGGGAAAGATACGGCGAAAGAAGTCCTCCAACTGTTGTTGGTAATCCCGCATTATTTTGGCGTATCGATTGGTGTCGCGGACTTTCCAGCGAATGACGTCGGGCTCCTGCTCGATGAGGTAGTTGATGTTTTGAGGAAGTGGATAGAAGCGTGGCTTGAGTAACTCACGGTTGAGCTCAATAATGGTTTCCTCAAAGCTGACGATATCGGCGTAAACACCAAGCTTGAGCAAGAAGGGCCGGTTAAATCGCTTGGCGTCCAGGTAGCCGAAGTAAATTTTGGGCTGATCTTCTTTCAGTAGCTCCAGGTCAAACTTATCCCATGCTGCGAGGATCGGCGTGCTGCGTCCGTAAAGTAGAATTACTGCGCCTTCGGGACGGGCCTCAAGCACGCCAGCAGCGACGATTTCTGCTCCATTTTCCCCGCGCAGTCGTATTCCGCTGGGGGCTAAACTGGATTCGGTTTGTGCCAGGGAGATCGTGACCAGGGAGAGTAAAGTCAGGATGCAGGCAAAGGTAGGCATGCGGGGTTGCATGCGCATGACTTTAGGCCAGCCTGATGTGGATTGAAATTAAAAAAATGTGCAACTCCCGCTCTTTTACCAAAGGCTTAATCGGTCTCGTCGGTGCGTGGCGTCACGCTGTAGAATTTCGCGCTTTGGCCTGAAGTGCTGGGGGTAACGATGCTTGTTCCTTGGGGGGAATCAACTTCGCTCCAAGTGGTCGGGGAGTCACCGAGCGTACTGCTTTCGACGACCTTCAAGTTGTCGCCGCCATTGAGGGTAATGACCGTCTCGCCATCGACTTCCACCAAGCGGACATCGACTTTCTCTTCGAAGGTGTCGGGAATGTTGGACGACACCTTAGTGAGCACGTGAATGTTCATCTCCTGGCTATCGAGAGAAATATTGTAGGCGAAATTCTTTGATGCATTGATGAATACTGGAGCCGAGCCTTCGCTGTCGGTAAAGGTAAGTGTATTGTCCGACTCTACAGTGAAGGCTCCCGCAATTAAGCCAGTAGCATTGCCGGAGGCATCAATTTCCATGCTGCCCTGTTCAGTTTCGAATTCAGAGGTATAATAAATGTCGACGAATTGTTCGCCGGTGGTCGCAAAGTCATTAATGTCGCCGGTGCGACTGACCCCCGAATCGCTATTGTAGTAGGACTCTTTCAGCTCGACTGGAATGAGTAACGAAGCGACCCGCCATGTGCCTTCCAGATCAGCCAGGTTGAGAGTCGAGGGCTTGCGGGCGAGGATAACCAGCTCGATGCTTTCACTATCTTCGTCTGTGTCTGTGTAGACCATTACATCCTTGTTCTGGTTGATGGAGAATGTCATTGGCGAAGCGTCTTCATCGTCGGGCGTCACAATCGCCATGAGGCTGGATGGCGTGATGGAGCCGGAGAATAATCCACTGAATGAGCCGCTGCTGATGGTTAATCCGCCCCAAAAGCTTTCAAATTCACTGGAGCGATGTAGGTCGACCAGTTGCTCGCCATTTTGGGCGAAGTCATCATTGGTGGCGCTGCGATTGCTGTCTGAATCGCTGTTATAGTAACTCTCATACAAAACAGCTGGAATCGTTGCAGTGCCAATTGTCCAAGCGCCGTCCAGATCTGCCTCACTCAGCGAATCTGGTTTACGGATCAGGATATTGAGTTCATGGCCGCCATCAAAGCCATCTGACGTGATGAGCACATCTTGGGCGTTATTGACGAATACAGGGACAGATTCACTCAAGGTTTCATCGCTGTCCTTGGCGAGCACACGACCGCGGCTAAAGTCGAGAATTTGTCCAGAAAAGTCGCTACCAGTGTAAACGCCCTCGGTTGATATCGTCATCAAGGTTTGGCCAGCGTCAAACTGATTAATGAAGTAGGTGTCTACAATTATTTCGCCAGTTTGCGCGTAGTCCTGGGAATTAGACGACGTGCGCGTTTCTTGGGTGTCAGTGTTGTAGTAGGTTTCGACGAGGTAGGATGGCGTTTCCACGCTATGATCAACCCAGTTGCCGGCTAGATCGGCAACGTCATCTGCGAAGACACAAGTTATAGGAAGGAAGCAGGTTAGGTAAGTGACAGTCCTATTGTATAACATCATGTTGATACTCTGACACTTAGGTGACATAATGTCAATCCGGCTGTCAGAGTATTAGGAGTCTCAATTCCAGACCGACCTAACTTAAGCACGGTCTGGAATTGAAGCTTTGAGCCTAGTCATGGTGGAAGGCTGTAATCGTGTAGTTAAACTGGTACTGGCCAGGATGGACGCAATAGGGTTCTGAGGTCTGCGGACCGCAACTACCGCTGCCCAAGCCTCGCTGTTTGTGGTCGATGTGGATGATCGTTTCAGCGCGTCGCTTGTCTTCCAGCTCATTGGGATGAAAGCTGGTGAAGAGGTCCTCATCGGTTAAGTGGCGCACCGAGAACTCGAAAGTCGGGGCTCCGGAGAACTTCAGGCCGATCTGGCCGTTGTTCAGCGTGAACCAACGCACGGCGGATTTGCTGCCGTTTTCCTGTGGCATGGAATACTTCACATACTGTTCGTCAACGGTCCCACTGTAGAGGCCTACGGGGGTTCCGGCGTCGCGGTCGATATGGTTTTCCCACGGACCCTTACCATACCAGGTGAGGTTTTCGAAGCCAGCAGGGGTTTCCAGAACGACCCCCACACGGGGTAGAGTGGGGAGCCCGTCGGCATAGTTGCAGATGTTTTCGACCACAATTTGGCCGGTCGGCAGCACTTCGATTTTTTGTTCGTGGATGATTTCCAGGGCCTCATCTGCACCCACCCAAACCGTTCGCTGAGTGACCTTTGCACCGTTGATGGACAAGCTGCGGTCCTTGATTTCCAGCGCATTGAGTCCGGCATTGAGCCACATGCCCATCGGTTTTTCATCCTGGCCGGTCCATTGTCGGATGCCGTCGTTGTCGATGGTGGCGCGCCAAGCGCAGAGGTCGGCAAAGCCGTTGAGTAACTTCTGCCCGGCGAAATTTACCGATGTGATACTCTGAGAGTCTGTATCGGCAATGAGCTCCAGCTCACCGCAGGCGATTTTTGTCAAAGAACCTTCGTTGGTGGTGCTCACGTCATAGGTTGGCTGGTGTTTGACGGGAGTGATTTCCGAAGCCGGCATGGCAAATTGCTCCCAGGCGACTTCGTGGCCAGCGTTAGCCCATTGTGTGGCTTCGCGCAGACAAAAGCTGACCTTGAGGAAGCTCTCCTCATCAGCGCGACGGCTAATGGCAGGCAAGGGAAGCGTGACTACGTCAGACGCTTCCGGCATGGTGTTGAGCGCGGGGATTTCACCTTCGGCCACAACTTTCCCCGCGGTTTCAATGGCCCACTTGCCAATGTATTGGCTGAGCGTGGTGAAGTAGTTTTTGTTGGCTATGCGGATCTTGCCTTGGGTGAGATCGAGCTGGTTAATGCCGATCGGCTGCGCAAGCTTTTTAAACTCATAGACAGCGGGGCGAATTGTGCGGTCGGGCGCAATCATGCCATCGACGCAGAAATTTGAGTCGTGAGTGGTTTCGCCGAAGTCTCCGCCGTAGCCCCAGAATTCGCGGCCCTGATCATCGGTAGTCAGGATGCCATGATCGACCCACTCCCAGATGAAGCCGCCTTGGAGGCCGTGGTAGTTATCAAACAGCTCCCAGTAGTCCTTGAGGCCGCCGCAGCTGTTGCCCATTGCATGGGAGTATTCGCAGAAGATGTAGGGACGGTGGTCGGTGGTGGTTTCTGCCCACTTCTTGAGCTCCTCTGCGCTTGGATACATCGGGCCGATGAGCTCATTGTGGTAAGGCTGCGTTTCGGCGTAGTCCTTGGGGCCTTGGCACCAGTAAAGATGTAGCTCGCCCTCGTGATGGAAAATACGGCTGGTGTCGAGCGCTTGCATGGCGGCTCCCATGGCGTCATGGTTCTCGCCGTTGCCCGACTCATTCCCCAGTGACCAACTGAAAATACACGCATGGTTACGGTCTCGCAGGATCATGCGCACGCCGCGCTCCACGAATTGACTGCGCCAGCGCGGATCGCGGCACATCGTTGGGTAGTTGGCATGGGTTTCGAGGTTCGCCTCATCCATGATGTAGAGGCCGTATTCGTCGCACAAGTCATACCACAGCTCATCGTTCGGATAGTGGGCGGTGCGGACGGCGTTGAAGTTATGCTGCTTGAGAATCAGGATATCCTCGATCATATCTTCGCGCGTCAATGTGCGTCCGGTGCGCATATTAAATTCGTGGCGATTGACGCCGCGAATCATCACCGCCTTACCATTGATCAGCAGCTCGCGGCCTTCGACGACTACCTTTTTAAAGCCAATCTTGGTCGACTTGGCTTCGAGCAAATCACCCTCATCGTTGTAGAGCGAAACGGTGAGAGTGTAGAGCTGCGGTTGCTCAGCGGACCACGCGGCGCAATCGGGAATGAGTGCGTAAATATTCGCAGCGTAGTTGCTCATGCGGAAGCGATAGTCGATCTCTTCGCTGTCTTCATAAATGAGCTCGCCGGCTGGATCGCGGAGTTCGGCCTCGACGGTGAAGTTTGATTGTGGACCTTCTGGAAGGTAGGCGCGGAGAGCGAACCCGAGCTTTATCTGAAGGTCCAGCTCACCTTCCTGGGTTAAGCTGTCGTAGTCCGTTTCGGCAAAGATATCCTGTAACCACGCAGGTCCGGTCGAGTAGAGAAATACACGACGGTAAATTCCAGCATGCCAAAACTGGTCCTGATCTTCGATGTAGTTTGCATCACACCACTTGAGGACCTTGACGGCGAGGGTGTTGACGCCTGTTTTGACAACGGATGTTACGTCGAATTCTGAGGGCAGACGGTTATCCTTAGACATTCCGACAAAGATGTCGTTTACATAGACTTCAAAGTAGCTTTCTACGCCACCAAAGTGCAGCACCGTCCGGCGTTCGGTCCAGCCTTCGTCGAGCTCAAAAGTGCGTCGATAAACACCGGTGGGATTCTCCTCTGGAACGATCGGCGGAGTGTTCTCGTAGGGCATCTGCACATTGGTGTAGATGGGCTGATCCCAAAGGCCTTGAAGTGTCCAGAGCGATGGAACAGTTTGCTGGCCCCAGGCGGAGTCATCATAGTCACTCGTAAGCATGTCCTCACTGACTTCGTCGGGCTTCGAGAGGAGTGAGAATTGCCATTCACCGTTGAGGCATCGCACACGGGGAGAGCATTCTGCGGCCAGCGCTTCCTCTACACTTGGGTAGGGCAGGAGGCCGGAGTGCATGTCCAGGCGATTGATGTGGGTTAGCTCGGGGATTTCCCAGAGGTTCTTAGAGTTACGGATCGGGAATTGCATGTCGTTCTAGATTGGCGGGGGGCGAAGCAGGAACTTCATGCAGTGTGTTTGCGCGGGCAAGATAAAAGGCGAGTTAACCCTTAGCGTTACGCGGATCTTTAACCTGGCAGATGAAAAAAAGCGAAAACAACATGCCTATGGATGCGATTAGTGCCTGCAATTGCATTGAGTCAAATTTCGTCCACAAGAAGGAACCCGCCAGTGCAAACAGAATCATGGATGGGCCGTTGAGCAGGCCCGCCAAAGCGCCATAAGTGGGGCGTTTATGATCGGGCGCGATTTCCATCATTAGGGTCATATTGCCGATGATGTTTACGAAATTGGTGGCGCTGATAATGAAGAAATAAGCCATGAATGCCGCATAGCTTTGCGCAAAGGCTGCAAACAAAAATGCTCCGAGGAAAAGTACGCGCGCCCAGACCAAAAGCGCTTTGCCTCCCAGACGGTCGCCCATGTAGCCCGCGCCGATATTACCCACAAATTGCCCTAGAGTGGCGGCGACGAGCGCATCCCCCGCAAAGCCTTCGCTGGCACCCAGCACACGAATGGCGTAGATGGTCATGAAGGGGATCAGGAAACTTGCAGCCGGACCAGTGACCCGCATCAATGCAAAATAGCGGAAATCGCGGTCCACGCGCAGGATGTCAATCAGCTCGATGAAATAAGCCTTCAAGCTGCGCTGACGCGTCGTTTTCACAGGTTCCACGATGTTTTCTTGGATAGACAAAAAGGCGATGTAAGACGCAGCCAAAAAGCCAAATGCAATGAGGTGCAGGATACCGAATCCGATGGCCCCATCATGCTCGTCGAGCACCCTCTTGATCACCAAACCGGCACCAAGCCCAATGCAGGCGGCGATCAAGTTACGCGTTGCAGTGAGTGATGAGCGCCGGTTCGCCGGGACAGTTCGCGCCACGAGCTGCACCCAGGCGCCCTGACCGATCCCACCAAAGACTCCGGACAGAACGGGCGCTAGTGCAAGCGCAGCCAAGGCATAGCCCGGATGATCATCCCCCCAAACGATAATGACGATTCCCGCCACGAGGAAAACAGCGCGTTGCGGAACGCCCGTAAACAGCGTGATGCGCTTCATGCTGCGACTACGCTCGATAAATGAGGCCGTCATGATTGGGGCCATGACCAGCCCAGCAAACATCGCTGTGGGCAAGAGTGCAATCAGCCAATTGGGAGCTCCGAGCTGTTGCGCCATCACGGTGAGCACCGTATCGGCGGCAAGAAAGGCCATGCCGCCCATGAACAGGCCACCTTCAAGTGCGTGGGCAAAGTAGTTTTTACGGTCGCGGTTCACTGTGCGGCATCACCGGTAGACCCGGCTGGGCGGCGTGGCATACTGTGCTTGAGAGTGGGCATCAAACAACGACATTGAGCGCCACTCGCCCTTAATTCAACTGCAATATCGCAAAACTCTATCGCGATATGCTGGGCCCGTTTGTAACGCCTAGTGTTGTCTTTTCTTGCCAGATGCTTTGGACGGTTTCCACGGTACGCTGCACGAGATTTTCATCCTGTCGCTCTTTCAAAAAGCCGATTGATAACGGGACACTGCCCTCCAAATGAGGTAGCACGGCGACTTGATCCGAGTAAGGTGATGCGGTGAGGACGTTCTTTGAAACGATACTCAAGCCCAGGCCGCGTGCGACGAAGCTCATGGTGGACCAGTCGTCGTTGACTGTGCGAATGCGCTCTTCGATTTTGAGCCCCCGCGTTTGCTGCCAGTCATGTGCGAAACGGTAATACGAACAGCCTTCGCTCGCGAATATCCAGGGATACTCCTGGAGCTGGCCAACGGTCGCCTTTTGAAGCTCCTCGCCCCAGGCAATGGGCGACACCAGCACGAGCTCACGTCTTTCGAGTTCGACCGCCACCAGATCTGCGCTGCCGCGAGGACCTTCAAAGAACCCGACGTCATACAGGTCCGATCGTAGCCCGTTGAGGATTATTTGACTGGCCCCAAAACCACAGTCGAAGCGCAGGGTGGGGAACTGTTGGCTAAGGCGGTCAATGATGTCTTCGACAAAGAGCGTTTCGGGCGGATTGTTGATGCCTATGCGGAGCATTCCGCTGACGTCTTCGCTGAGGTTTTGCGCCTTACGTCGCAGTTGGGCGGTTTGCTTGAGGATTTGCTCGGCGTCTTCCCAGAGCACCGAGCCAGCCTTGGTCAGCGCCATACCGCGCGCACTACGCGTAAATAGCCGTACTCCCAACTCGTCCTCCAACGTCTTGAGGTGGGCGCTAATGGATGGTGCGCTGAGAAAAAGCCGGTTAGCGGCGCGCGTCACGTTTTCCTCTTCGGCCACCACGCAGAATGTGCGCAGCAAATGTAAATCCAGACTCATAGTGTGATGATTCTTCCATTGATAAACACTTTGCGCCCGCGGGGCAACTGCCGGTTGTTAAACGTAGTGCTGGTCGGAAAACAGGCGCGGATCCAGGAAATGATGCGATGTCTCATGCACGTATGATAGCTCAAAGTGCGCTACTTGGCCATGAGTGATGCTTGAAGCGGCGTTCAGGAAAACTGAATACCCGTGCGATAGCGTCTATTCCGGCATTTTGATTTCGCCGCCGTGCTGCATTTTAAAGGAGAAACCAGCCTCTTGAAAGTCCCATAAATCGAGCTTGCCGTCTTCGAATTCCATGTAGAGGTAGCCAGAATTATCGTTCCATTGCGGGGACCAAGCGCCGCTATTGGGAGTGATGAAGTATTCCGTCGCGCTGTCGGTAAACGGCGTCTCTGCGGGGACGGGGCGGGCAGTGTATTCCCAGATGGTGATGTTCTCAATCTTTCTGTGCGCCTGCGGAGAGCCGAGCGCAATGTAGACGGCTTGCATGGAGTCTCCTTGGCTGATGCCGCCTGCGAGCGCTCGCTCTTGTTCGGCGGGACTCAACCGGCCATATGCCTCAGAATACTGCCGCGCGCGGTGCTCCTGCGTGGAGCCGCAACCCGCCAGCATGGTGACCACTCCGACGATGATGAAACTACGAATTGCGCGGATCAGCTGAAATAAATTCCTAAGGATATCTCGTCTGAGTGGCCCTGCGTTCATCTGCCTCATTTGTCGTATAAAAGACTTTCAGTCCTTGTCCGGAGTTTCTTCGTCGGCGCTGAAACCGTGCATGTGCTCGGATTCGCCGGGTGTGGTCATTACTTTCCACATACACCAACTGAAAAGGGCGCAGACGCCCCCGACGGAAACGGACATAAATAGCCAACCTCCTGCGGTCATACTCTCTCCTCCCAATTTTGTTGAACTTTCTGGTATCGCTTCACGCCGGAGACCAGAATTGCGAAAAATGCAAATAATATTCCGACGAGGCCAATGCTGAGCCAGGCAGCCATATTGGGGCTACTGCCATCTCCACCGATAAGGTCGGTCACGTGATAATCCAGATGCGCCTCACCACCCGAAAAACTAATGCCCAAAACATTCATCAAAATATAGAAAATGAAAATAACGATCAGGAACAATGGGCTCACGTACTTCATGATAAACTTATAGAAGCCTGGAATGCGAATGGCCGCGCCTTCATGCGCCTCATTCATACCGCGATCTACGCCAAATGCCCAGCCAAAGATGATGATCTGAATCGTCGCCAAAATAAAGATGAGGAAAGTCCCGACCCAGAAGTCAAGTGTGTCAAGCGCTTTGATGCCTGCGCTGAAGTAAACCACGAAGCCGCAGCCCAGTGCAGTGATGATCCCCAGAATCGCGCACGAGCGTTTGCGGTCGGCCTTCATGACTTCTTCAATGAACGATATGCCTGGCTGGAGCATCGAAATGGAGCTTGTCATTGCCGCCAGGAAAAGCAGGAAGAACCAGAGAGCGCCAAAAGCGTTGCCAAACGGCATCTCAGAGAACACCAGTGGCAGCACCTTGAAGCCTAAGTCAAACGTGCCCAGGCCTGCGCCCGCTAAGCCAGCTACGCCAATAAACGCCACAGCCGCCGGAATGGTGATCAAACCGCCGAGGGCCACTTCGCAAAACTCGTTTGCGCTGGTGGCTGCCAGCCCACTAAGCACGACATCATCGTCTTTCCGCATGTAGCTGGAATAGGTGATGATCACCCCGAATCCGACCGAGAGTGAGAAGAAAATTTGTCCTGCCGCCGCCAGCCAGAGCTTCGGGCTCTGGAGCTGCTTGATAACGCCCACCTTATCGACTTCGTATTTCACACCATCAACGGTCTGGCCATCGAGTGCGCCGTATTTCTGCTTAAATCCTTTATCGACGATCTCGCGGCGCGTGGAATTACCGGTGGCTACATCAGTTTCGACCACGAACGTTTTTACGGGATTCCAGAGGAAGCCCAAGCCATTATTCACGTTTTCCTCCGGCGCGGTGACGTCGGTGGAGAGCGTCATCACGCGGATAAGCACGATGAAGGCGATCACAACCAGTGTCGGAACTGCAATTTTGCAGAAGAACTCGATGCCACCGGAAATTCCGCGAAAGATGAGTACAAAATTCAGGATGAATACAAAGAACAAATAGATCCCTACGTGAGAGATGCCTAAGCCTTTGAAGGCCTGACCATTTTCTTCAATGCCTATAAATGAAGCCCACCATGCATTGGACTCCTGAATCGTAGAAAAGTCCATATGGCCGAGTGCAAAGTTTACCGCATAGCCTAGGCACCATGCCTCGATGTAGACGTAATACATGTAGATAACCACCGGGATGATGACTCCAATGATGCCTACGTATTTCGCCGCTGGGCTTCGCCACAGGACATTGAAAATGCCCGGGCTCGAATTAAAGCCGCGCTGCCCACCATGTCGCCCCATTGTCCACTCTGCCCAGCAAATCGGCAGGCCGATCAGTAGGAAGGAAATGAAGTAGGCGATCATGAATGCACCGCCTCCGTTTTGCGCGACTTGCCCCGGGAAACGGAGGAAGTTGCCAAGGCCCACTGCGCTACCGGCCACTGCCAGAATCACGCCTAGTCGGGAGTTCCATTGTTCTTTAGTAGATGATGCCACCTTGGGGCGGCATTTGAAGCATAGGTCGCGCCAAGAGCCAGAAAAAAATGGGACTGCGTTTTAAACGGCCACGTGTAAATGCGGATTCGTTGTCATTCCTGATGCAGATGCACTACATTTTTGCTACGGAACCTCTTTGAGGACAGGAGAAAGCCTAGCAGCCTGTCGGATTTGATGGCCTAGTTGAGCTGAAGTTGATTTGCTGTTATGATGGATTTCGTGACGCTAGATCTGGAAACGCCTCTTTTGTTACCGGTTGATATGCGTGAGTGGATTGCTGAGGACGACCCGGAGCATTTCATCTAGGATACGGTTGATCGTAAGCGTCTGGCGCTCGGCCCTCTTGACGCGTAGTATTGTCTGGCAGGTATGAGGATATTTAGCAATGACGATGGTGACGGCGGGCAATCGGGTGGTGGATTTCCTCAAGGGCAAGGCGTCACAAGACCTGCCCGCGACGAGCTATTTCCCCGGCATTCATGAGGCGCGCATCGACGAGCTGTTGCCGGAATGGATTGTCAGCCGCATGCGCCGCGGGCTCACGCTGTTTGGCAAACAGATGCGCGGCTACAACACCGAGAATTGCGACCTGATCGGCTTCGAGACGCGCACCAGCTCGCCCGTGCGTATTCCGCGCGATCCGCAGACGTTGCAACACCCGGACGTGCAGGGGCTCTATCCGTGCGCCGAGGGGGCAGGGTATGCGGGCGGCATTGTCAGCGCCGCGTTGGATGGCATACGCTGCGCGGATGCATTGGCGGCAGGTTAGCCCTTGCCGAGGACGAGGATCACAATCCCCAGCAGGATCGTCAGCAGCGCCGGGAGTTTGCGCCAGCCGTTAGTCTCTTTAAAAAGCCATAAGCCGCCGGCGAAGGAGACGAGGGCGCTGCCGCGACGCAGGCATGACATGACGCCGATCAGCACGCCGTCCATTTCCAGTGCGCGGAAGTAGGCGAAGTCGGCAATGAGCAGTGCGACGCCGACGAAGGGAATCGACCAGCGCCAGTGGAAATCACCTCGCGGCCACCAGCGGCGTTTCCAGCCCCAGAAGAACGGGAAGAAGAAAACGACCAGGTAAATCGCAAACCACGACTGCACCGTCGGCGTGCGGTAGCCGAGCACGTTGAGCAGGTATTTGTCGTAGAGCGAGCTCGTGGCGCCAAGCAGCGTTGCAGCAATGATGAAGAGCACCCAGCGGTCACGGTGGAAGCGGATGCCTTCCTTTTTACCCGCGACGGACAGCAGGTAAAAGCCGCCGAGCGTCACTGCAATGCCCGTCCACTGCAGGCCGTTGAAACGCTCGCCGAGGAGGAAGAAGGCGCCGAGCAAGGTCCACACCGGGCTTGTGGCCCGAATGGGTGCGACGAGTGAGATCGGCAAATGCTTGAGCGCAAAGTAGGCGAAGATCCACGAAGTGCCGACGAGGGTAGACTTCGCAAAAAGTCGCAGGTGGCCCATGGCGTCGAGCGACTCGACGCGCAGGAAGTCAGTTGGGATGACGTTGGGCTGGGTGTGGCTGAGGATGACCCACGGCAGCCAGATACTGGCCGCTACGACCTGCGCCCAGAAGAGCACCGGCAAAACCGCGTTGTCGCGGACCGCATGCTTTTTGGCCAGATCATAGAAGCCAAGTATGACTGCCGAAAACAGCCCGAGTGTTACCCAATCCATTCGGAGGAAGCCTGCGCAGTTCCGCGCTCACCGCAATGCCGACTTTGCGAATTTCGCAGTCAGGTAAGGCTAGGCGGACTCGGCCAGTTGGTGCTCGGCCGTCAGGTCCAAGATGCGTTGATTGGATGAGCCGCGGAACAGCAGTGACGGGTCGCGCTTGGCTTGGACGAAGGGGCCGTCGACCAGCACATCTACGTATTCGAGAACTGCTTTTTGCGCGGGGCTGAGGTTTTCCAAACGGTAGCCGGTCCACAGCCAAATGTCTTTGCCGGGGCACTCGGTTTTCACGCGACGCACGAGCTTGAGCACTTCCTCGCAGTTGCCCGGAAAAAGCGGGTCGCCGCCGCTGAGCGAGAGCCCGCGGCGGATGATGCGTGTATCCTGCAAGTCGTCAATGATGCGGTCGGCCTCCGCGTCGGTAAACGGATGCCCGGAGTCCGCCGGCCAAGTCGAGGCATTGTAGCAGCCGGGGCACTTGTGCTCGCAGCCGGAGACGAACAGCGTGCAGCGGTTGCCGGGGCCATTGATTACGTCCAGGTCGATGTAGCGATGGTAATTCATGGTCGCTGGCTCCGACTAGAGGTGCTTAATGCGGCGCTTCACTTCCTCCTGCTTGCCCGCGTTGAAGGGGCGGGAGTCAGGGTTGCCGAGGTAGCCGCAGACGCGCCGCGTAACGGAGACGCGAGCCGGGTCGTTGTTGCCGCAGCTCGGGCAGGTGAAGCCGCTGGAGGTGCATTCAAACTCGCCGGTGAAGTTGCATTCGTAGCACTCGTCGATGGGGGTGTTGGTGCCGTAGTAAGGCGCCTTGTCGTAGCTGTAATCCCAGATCGCCTCGAGGGCTTCGAGGTTGTGCTGCATGTTCGGATACTCGCCGTAGCAGATGAAGCCGCCGTTGGCAATTGGCGGGTAAACGCACTCGAAGTCTAGCTTGTCGTAGGGGTTCACCTTCTTCTCCACATCGAGGTGGAAGCTGTTGGTGTAGTAGCCCTTGTCCGTGACGCCGAGGATCTGCCCGAACTTCTTCAGGTCGAGGCGGCAGAAGCGGTCGCAGAGGTTTTCGCTCGGCGTGCTGTAGAGGCTGAAGCCGTAGCCGGTCTCTTCTTTCCACTGGGTGACGGCTTGCTTCAACACCTTGATGATGCCGATTGCTTTGTCTCGCAAAGTATCGCTGTCGAAGAGGTGCTTTTCGTCGCCGTAGAGCGCATTGATCGTCTCATGCAGGCCGATGTAGCCGAGGCTGATCGAGGCGCGGCCGTTCTTGAAAAGCTCGGCAATGGTGTCGTCCGGCTTCAGGCGAACGCCGCACGCGCCCTCCATGTAAAGGATCGGAGCAACGCGGGCGCGGACTTCCTGCAAGCGCGCGATGCGGGTATCGAGCGCCTTGCGGGCGAGCATGAGACGCTGGTCGAGGATGTCGAAGAAGCGCGCTTCGTTGCCCTTGGCCTCCAGCGCAATGCGGGGGAGGTTCAGGCTGACGACGCCCAAGTTGTTGCGGCCTTCGTGGACCTCTCCGTTGTCGTCGCAATACTGACCGAGGAAGCTGCGGCAGCCCATCGGGTATTTAAACGAGCCGGTCACGGCCACGGTTTGGTCGTAGTTCAGGATGTCCGGATACATGCGCTTGGAGGCGCATTCGAGGGCGATCTGCTTGATGTCGTAATTCGGGTCGCCGGCCTTGCGGTTGAGGCCTTCCTTGATCGCAAAGACGAGCTTCGGGAAGACGGGAGTCTTGTTCTGGCGACCCAGACCGCGGATGCGGTTTTTCAAAATAGACATCTGGATCAGGCGCGATTCCCAGCTTTCGCCTAGGCCAAAGCCAAGCGTGACAAACGGTGTTTGGCCGTTGGACGTGTGCAGCGTGTTGACCTCGTATTCGAGCGATTGGAAGGCGTCGTAGCATTCCTTTTCGGTCAATTTGCGGGCGTAGGCTTCGGCGTCGGGCACGCCCCATTCCTTGCCGGTGGCGAGGTGCTTTTCGTAGCTGGCCGTGACGTAGGGCGCGAGGGCTTCGTCGATGCGGTTGATCGTGGTGCCGCCGTAGATGTGGCTGGCGACCTGGGCAATGATCTGCGCGGTGACGGCGGTCGCGGTCGCGATGGACTTGGGCGGCTCGATCTCGGCGTTACCCATTTTAAACCCGCGCGTAAGCATGCCTTCGAGGTCGACGAGCATGCAGTTGAACATCGGGAAGAAGGGCGCGTAATCGAGGTCGTGGTAATGGAGGTCGCCCGACTCGTGCGCGACGACGACATCCTTCGGCAGCAGGTATTGCTTCGCGTAATGTTTGGCGATGATGCCAGCCAGCAAATCACGCTGCGTAGGGATGACGCGGGCGTCCTTGTTGGCGTTTTCATTGAGCAGCTCGGCGTTGCTTTGCTCGACCAATCCCTGGATTTCGCGGTTGAGTTTGCTCGAACGCTCGCGGGCCTTGTCGCGGTCGTGGCGGTACTCAATATACGCACGGGCAATGGCCTTGTTTTGGCCGGCCATGAGCTCGTTTTCAATCAGGTCTTGAACTTCGGTGACGCAGGTCTCTTCCTGGCCCAAAAATTTAGCGGTAACGAGGGCCGTGACTTGACCTGCGTAGGCAAAGTCGTCAATACCGGCAGCACGACCAGCTTTGTAGATTGCCTGAGAGATACGTTCGAGTGAAAAAGGGGTGTAACTGCCGTCGCGCTTGCGCACAACAGGGTAGGGAAGTGAATTAGGGGTATCGAAGAGAGTGGATTGTATGGCACTAGATATCGTAGTCATATTTCGAAATACATACTACATTTAGTGTTTTGTGTAGATTATTCTAAAAATCGCACTCAGGAATAAGCCTTCGTTTTTTGCGAATAGAGCATAGCTAATCCGTTTGGCAGAGGTGCCAATGACGGTGTCGGGCGGCAAGTGTTTGCCGCCTAGGAAGATGCCAAAAACGCGCTGCTTTAAGGCCTTATTTGGCGTGCTTGTAGTCCTCTTCGCGCGGCGCGTTAGGTGCGTCGTGCTGGGGCAGCCATTGGGACAAATCGGCGATGACCGAGGCGAATTGCGGGTCGTTCGCGAGGTTGGTCCATTCGTTGGCGTCGTTGCGGTGATCATAGAGCTCCTCGCCGCCATCCTGATAGCGAATGTAGCGCCAGTCTTCCGATCGAACCGCGTGGTTGCCCATGAAATTTGTCGTCAACGCCGGGTAGGGCCAATCTAGGTTCGGCGACTCTAACAACGGGACCAAGCTGCGGCCTTCAACGGGCGGCACGTTCTGCAGATTGCACAACTCGGCGAGCGTCGGATAGAGGTCCTGCAAGCTCACGGTGCGGGTACTGACCGTGCCGGACTTCGTGACGCCGGGCACGCGGAAGACGAGCAGCACGCGGGTGCTTTCTTCCCACAGTGTGTATTTGCTGAAGCGAAGTTTTTCGCCGAGGTGGAAACCGTGGTCGCTCCACAGAACGACAATGGTGTTGTCCGCGTAAGGGCTGTTTTGCAGCGCATCTAAAACGCGGCCGACTTGTTCATCGGTAAACGAGATACATGCGCGGTAGGCTTTCAGGATGCGGTCCATGCCGCCATCGAGCGCCTTGACTTTATTGTAACCAGGGCCGGAAAACTTCTGGGCGGTGGCAACACCAGCGTCCGGCAAGTCATCCCAGTCGTTTGGGTTGATCTCCGGGTGGATGATTTCGTCGTCCGGATACAGATCAAAAAAGCGAGGCGGGCAGAAGAAGGGCAGGTGCGGGCGGATGAATCCCACTGCGAGAAAGAAGGGCGTTTGCTGCGGCTGAGATAAAAACTCCACCGCCGCTGTCGCGCAATTGTAGTCGCCAAAGGCGTTGTCCGGCGCGTCCACGGGGCCCCAATCATACTGGCCTTTTACGGGGTATCCCGGATCGACTGGTTCCTTAGGCCAGATGCCGTGGCCGAAGCTTTTATAGCTGTCCCACGAGGCTTTGTCGCCGTTGTAGCGGTTGTGGTAGATCTTACCGAGGCCGGTGGAGCGGTAGCCGTTTTGCCGAAAGAGCTGTGGTAGCGTAACGACGTCGGGCATGTTTTTGCGCCACGGTTGGTCGTTCAGGTAAATGCCGGTCGTGGACGCGCTGAAGCCGGTCAAGATCGCGGCGCGCGATGGATTACACGCGGGGGAGGCGCAGTAGGCGCGGGTGAAGAGTTCGCCACTGGCGGCGAGTTTATCCATGTTGGGCGTGAGCGCGGCCTCGTCGTCTTCCAACGGGCCGACCCAGTCGTTCATGTCGTCAACGGCCATGAAGAGCACGTTGGGCGCGGTGGGGGACGCCGCACTCACGAGGCTGGCGCTGGCCAGCAGGAGGGATAATACAACAAAGGTTTTCATCGCGGGTCAGTTTGGGCTTCTTTGGGAATTGACCTCATACCGACTGGCATCGGGTAGGTCCGCACAAAGTTTTCACCGCCAAATTCATCACTTTGCCAAAGAGTATTGGAAGTATCGACGACTAGATCGTGATGGCCAGCAAAGATCATGGGGAGGGATTCCTTTGTCAGGGCTTGCTCGTATTCGAGGGCAATTGGGAAGCACTCAGGGTCATGGATGCGATTGTGCTGCTCCAACGGATCCTCTTCCAGATTAAAGAGCGTGAACTCGCCGGTGTCATACTTGGAGTATTTCCATGGGCCCTTCAGATACATGCTGGCGTTGGACAACCAGCCAAGCACTGAGTCGCGCTCTGGAACGTCGGGGCGACCTTCGCCCATGTATGGCAACATTGGAAGAGGGATGCTTTCGGTTACGCTTGGTAACTCCGCTCCGGCGTAGGCGAGCATGGTACAGGTAACATCCGTTAGCGTAACCAGCTGATCGCAGACTTGATGCTGGCGCATGGTTGGATCGCGCACAATCATGGGGATGTGGCAACTGCCCTCGTAGTAAGTTCCCTTGCCGGCCATGTCGTGGTCGCCCACGTAGTCGCCGTGGTCACTGGTGAAAATGATGACGGTGTTGTCGAGCTGACCGGTTGCTTCCAGTGCGGCAAGGATGTCGCCAACCTCGCGGTCGATCTGTTGGATGAGGCCTGCGTAGTGTTGGCGGACCTTGCGCTTGTGGTCGTCGTTCCAATCGCGGTGATCAACGCCGTTCCACGGGAAAAGGTTGCCCTCGTGGTTGGCCTTTTTGACGAGCGGACAATCTTCAGCGACGCTGGGCGCCGGGTCGGGAATCTTGGCCGGATCGATGTCGGAAATGAATTCTTCGTTCGGATCATATGGGCAATGAGGGCCCGTAAACCCGACCATCATCGCGAACGGTTTGTCTTCGTTGCGTTGGTATATGTAGTCAACGGCTTCGGAGCCGACAAAGTGATCCCAGGAGTCTCCCCAAGGATTGCGGCTGATGATGGCGCCTTTATTTTCCAGGTAGCCTTCGTGATCCATGCCGGTGAATTTGCGCGAACCTTTCCCGCAAAGATACTTGAAGTAGTCGTCCTGAATGTAGGGCCAGCGCTTGTCTTCGGTGACGGAGCGATACTGGTAGCCCATAGTTTCATTCCACGGGTAGAAATGCATTTTGCCGACGCCAGCGGTTTGGTAGCCGAGCTCGTTTAAACGCTCGGGCCAAGTGCGGATGCCTTGCTCTGCGTAATCCGGGCGAATCCATTGTCCGTTGGTCAGCACACCGGTGGTGAGCCCGTGCATGCTGGTGATTAACGCAGCGCGCGCGGGCACGCACAAGGGGTGCTGTGAGTAGGCGCGGGTGTAGCAAGTGCTCTCGTTGGCGAGTCGGTCGATGTTGGGTGTTTTGAGGAAGTCGGCTCCGGCGTAGCCTAAAAAATCCCAGCGGAGCTGGTCCGCCATCATGAAGACAATGTTTGGTTTCTGGTGGGTGTTCATCGGAAATTGGCGTTGAATGGATACAGCATGCCCCGCCGCTAACGTCATCGCGTTAACGAAAATTAAACGGCGCTAAAAATCAGGAGAAACGGGCTTGGCGTCACCGGAAGTTAAGTCACGGTGACGCCAATTTATTCAAACCCGGACCCCCCGTCCGGATTAAGAAGAGCGGCGGCGCAGGAAGACGCAGAAGATCAGGGCGACCACGGCTGCATAGGCAGCTGATTCAGCGGGCTCTGGCACGGCGGCGAACGTCTCAAGGTTGTCGATCATGAACTCGGCGCCGGTGGGCGTAGAGAACGACGTGAAGCCAAAGCGTCCCAAAGGCAGGTCGGTGTCGAAGCCTACCGATGTGCCCAGGAGATCTCCATCGATATATACATCGAAGCTTTTAGACGCCAGGGTTACCGTGCCGCTGCCATCGAGGGCGCTATAGCTGTAGGACGAATCGCCGCCGTTAGCCACGATCGACATCGAGTGACTACCATTCGGGTTGGTCAGATCAATACCGCCGCCAGCCCAGCTTACACGGCCATTGTAATGCAGGTTTACGGTGACAGCCCGGTTGGTGCTGCTGCCAGTTGCAGTGTTGTTCGGGTTATTGATGCTTACGTTACCGAAGCCTGCTGAGTTGCCAGCGTCAACATCCACGAAGCTGAAATCAAAATCAACACGGGCAACATCGTAAGTATCGTCCGTAGCGCTAAAGTTAATGCCATTGCGGGCGACGCCGCCATCGTTATCGAAGTAGTAGAGCGCATTGCCCGTGCCAGCTACGTTGGCGGGGAGCACCGCGCCACTGCTGTTGGTGCCGCCTGTTTCGTCGGTTACCAACTGATTGGAGGTTATTTTCGTTGCGCCATTCGAGTTCTGCCAAGTGATGCCTTGGGTATTGGTGGTTGCTTGATCGCCGAACGTGTATTCGTCGAAGTTATCGGATACTAGCGGTGCCCATTGGGCTTGGCAAATAGTCGCCAGAGAGAGTGAGGAGAGTGAGAGGTATAGGGCTTTGTTCTTCATATCGAATCTTATTGGATGATGGGTTGAGGGGTTGGGTTTGAAAACAGTATCAACTGATACTACCTTCAGGATGCCTTGATTCGATTAAGTGTCCATGCGCTTGGTGATGCATACATATGGATTTTGATTGATAGCCTTGCCTGAGTTGGTAAGAATGGTGAAGAAGCAGGAGGCAGCCTGAAATCTACCCGTTCCCCAAATTATATCAATGCAGCCCCACGTTACCCAAAAAGACATTGCCGAAGCAACTGGCCTAAACCAATCAACGATCAGCCTCGCCTTGCGTGGTGATCCACGTGTAAACGAGGAAACGCGAGAGAAGATCCTTAAGATTTCGCGCGACCTCGGTTACCGCAAAGATCCCATGCTCACGGCGTTAGCTTCCTATCGCGAGAACATGCGGGAAACGAATTACCGCGGCACCTTGGCGTGGCTCTGCGATCCGGAGGTTTATGATTTGGATTACTATCAAGACTCGGTGTGGCACCTCTATCGTGAAGGCGCAGAAGAGCAGGCGTCGCAGCATGGCTACAACCTTGAAGTCTTTGAGGTCGATACCGACACAATTACGCAGCAGAGGCTCTCGAACATTATTTACCATCGCGGCATTGAAGGCGTCATCCTGCCGCCGCTGCTGCACGCTGGGCCTGCGCTAAAGCTGGACTGGGAGCGCTTTGCCGTGGTGACGTTTGGTTGGTCGGTGACCGAGCCGCGCTTTCACTCGGTGAGTCCCAATCATTACCAGAACAGTATCGAGATCGTGAAGAATTTGCATGCGTTGGGCTACCGTCGCATTGCGGCGATATTGATGGTCAGCGAAAACGAAGCGACGAAGCTGAATTTTCGGCTCTCAGGGCATGGCGTGGAGATGAAAACCGTGAGCTCTGGCCTGCAAGAAAGCATCCCGACGCTCTACCTGGAGTCGCAGAATAAGAAATCTCTGCGCGCCTTGCATAGCTGGTATCGCAAGCATCAGCCCGATGCGGTGGTGATCATGAAGGAAGGCGCGGAATTCTTACTCAATGGATTGAAAGAGATTGGTGTCGAGGCTCCCTGTGATGTTGGGGTGGCGTCCTTTTTTTATCAACGACAGATGAAGGATTTGGCGGGTATCAATGAGAACTCGCGATCCATTGGCAAAGCGGCGGTGGATATCTTGGTTGGCACGATTCGAAGGCGTGAATTCGGAGTGCCGGAAATCCGGCGTATGCTTCAAATCGAAGGCGTTTGGCAGCCGGCAAAGTCTGTGAGGGAGCAGGGCATCGCTTAGCATTTCGAATTCAGTATGCATATTCCATAAGTATGGAATCGCAGCTTGGTTGAGCTTTCTTCCGTGAGCGTATTAGCTCAGTTCCAGATTCGTGTTACTTCCCCGGCCGCGCCGAATACAAACATACCCATGTTGCCCAGATTTTCCTCATTCCTTGCCCTGATCACATGCCTTGCGGCTCCCGCGCTGTTGGCGAAAAACGTGATCTTCGTTTTAGTTGACGACCTGAGTCCGCGTTTGGGTTGCTACGACGGTCAAGTGGTTTCGCCGAACTTGGATGAGCTCGCCGACGAGAGCTGCCTGTTTCAACACGCCTATGCGCAGGCGACCATCTGCACGCCATCACGGGCCAGCATCATGACGGGCATGCGTCCGGATGTTGTCGGTTCGCGCGATAACAATTACCGCAAGTCGCGCTTCCGTAATTTTCATCCCGACGTGCAGACCTTGCCGCAATATCTGCAGAGCTTTGGCTATACATCAATTGGACTCGGGAAAACTTACGGTCCGAGCGACCCGCCATCCTGGTCGCGTGATGATCTCGCAGAGGCCAAGATGGTGGAGCAATATGCCTTGCCGGAAAATCGAGCTGACTTTGAAGCTAATTCGAAGGACAAGACTAAGCGGGGCTGGATCAACCGTGGGGCGATTACCGAGGCTGCCGATGTGCCGGATAATGCCTACCCCGATGGACGTGTGACTGAGCGCGCGATTGAGATCATGCGCGAGCTCAAGGACCAGCCGTTCTTTCTATACATTGGCTTTCAGCGTCCGCATCGTCCGTTTACCGCGCCGAAAAAATACTTTGATCTGTATGCAAGCGACACGCTTGCTTTCCCCGAGCCGGCGGGCTATCCGAAAGGCGCTCCGGAGCTGGCCTTAAAAAGCCATCGAACCGAGGCGCTCAAGCCGGGCGATAAACGCTATGAGCGCGATTACAACCAGATGGTTGGCCACTACGCTGCGGCATCCTATACTGATGCGTTGGTCGGACAACTGATGGACGCACTGGAAGAACTGGAGCTCAAAGACGAGACGCTCGTAATCTTCTCGGCCGACCACGGTTTCCACATCGGTGAAAACGGTCAGTGGGATAAATCGACGCTTTTTGAAACGGGCTGCGCGGTGCCGTTGATTATCCATGTGCCGGGTGATGTGAAACAGCCGCTCGTGATCAACCAACCGGTCGAACTGCTCGACATTTATCCGACGGTGCTCGACTTCCTCGGCTTGGAATATCCGCCACAGCTGGCGGGCAAAAGTTTGCTTCCGTTGATGGAGGGCAAGCAGCCGGAGTCTGCCGGCGAAGCCTACACCGAAGTGTTGCGTAGCGCTGGTGGAAAGAATGCCGCGATGAACTGGGATGGCAGCATTGAAGGCCGTAGCTTGCGTTCAGGCAACTATCGCATGACACGCTGGTGGGATGCACATACCGGCGAAGTGCTTGGCCTGGAGCTTTATGATTTTTCCCTGCCTGAGCCCGAAAAACGCAACCTCGCGAATGATCCCGCATATGCTGAAGTTCAGCAAAGTCTGCTGGCGAAAATCAATGACCAGTGGCCACTGAATACGCCGTCGAAGCTTTAGAATATTTACAACGTTTCCCCATGAAAGTTATTTCCCGTATCCTCGCCTTCGCTCTGATTGCGCTGCTTTGCCAGAGCTGTGATGACGAAAGCGCTCCTAAGATTACCGCGCAGAAAGAAGCTGTTCCGGCGCCATCGGTTGCTGAAGAGCAAGTCGGTGTTGCGATGACCATCGAGCAGATTGATTCACCGGAGGTCTTACCTTCTTTGGGGGATGAGACGCCGAAGAAAGCGAGTCGCTCAACCAAGGTATTGCCCCCGCCACCCGCGCCCACCAAGCAAGAGATTGACCGCATTGCCACGATGGTTACGCCGTATGCAGTCGGCATTGGCGCGCCGGCAAGTGATCGCGCTGTGTGGGACGCATTCGCCGCTCAGCCTGATGCGCGGGCGCTGATTGCCCAAGCGAACATTGCGCTCAAAACCAAGACGCCTGAGCTGACGCAGGAGCTGTGGGAGCTCTTTGAAATGACGGGGGATCGTAAGAAATACCAGGACGCTTCGTCGGCTCGCTACAATCGCTTGGTGGACATGGCGTTGGGGGAAGCTTTGCAATACAAAGGTCGCTACTTGCCCGAGATTGAGAAAACAATCCGTGAGATTCTGGCGCAAGGCGCTTGGAGCGTTCCAGCGCATGGTAAAGAGCTGACTGTCTTTCGTGGCGAAGTGCGAAAAGTTGATCTTGCAGCGACGCAAGTAGCTGGGGCATTGGCGACCGTTGACTTCTGGCTAGCTGATGTATTGCCAGCCGATTTGCGCGCAGAGATTAAAGACAATGTGCGCGAGCGCGTGCTTACGCCTTACTTGACTTCCATTCGCGAAGGCAAGCCGATCTGGTGGATGAGCCGGCCGAATAACTGGACGGCCGTTTGCTGCGGTGCAGTGACGAGTGCTGCATTGACGCTGGAGCAGGACCCGCAGGTACGCGCCGAGTTCATTGCGGACGCCGAAGTCCTCATGGGGCGCTACATTGACAGTTTTGCCAGCGATGGCATCAGTGAGGAAGGAGTCGGCTACTGGGGCTACGGATTTTCTCACTTCTTATACGCCAGTGAAATGATCCGCCGGACGACTCAAGGCGGGATAGATCTCCTGGCTGATGACAAGGTGATGCAGGTTAGTCAGTCGCCACGTACTTTGGAATTGGTAGAAGGCGTGTATGGCGCCTTTGGCGACCAGTCCGTGAATGCCAAGCCGGAGCGGCGATTGGTTGATTTCGCGGCAATGCGTTATGGCATGCCTGGCATTGAAACGGAGCAATTTGGTCGCATCGATGCAGGGGCGCGTCACCCATTGGGCCCGTTGCCATATTCGCTGATCATGCGCAGCTTTGGTCAGGATGCACCTCGAGTGAATGGCGTTGGATTAAACTCCGATGCAGGCCATGATTTCGCGATGCGCAGCTGGTTCCCCGCTAGCGAATTATTTATTTGCCGCCCGGGCAGTGTCTCTGAGCCCGCTATGAGTGTTGCCATCCGTAGCGGTAACAATGGTGAGTCGCACAACCACAATGACATCGGCAGTTATGTGGTCGCCTACAAAGGCAAGCCGGTGTTGGTCGACCCCGGCATGGAGCGTTATACGGCGGCGTCTTTCAGTCCGCGCCGCTATGAGGCTAGCTTGAATAATTCTTTTGGCCACGCGGTGCCACTCGTTGCCAATCGCATGCAAAAGAACGGCGCGGAAGCAATGGGTGAAATCGTTCAAACTCAGAGCGCCGACCAAGCGGACGTGGTGGAGTTGGACATGACTGAGGCCTACCGCGCCCCTGATCTGGAGAAGCTTACGCGCACGTTGATTTATGAACGCGCAGCCCAGGGGAAGGAGGGCGCTATTTCTATTGCTGATTCGGTTTCATTTGCGAACCCGCAGGCATTCTCGACCGCGATTGTGACGCGTGGGAGCTATGAGCTTTTGGACTCAGGCGTTATCCGCGTGAGCGACAAAGGCGTGAGCTTATACGTGTCCATCGAGACCAAAGGAAAAGCATACACCCTTGCGGAAAGTCCAGTTACCGGCTTTTCCAACCCTGAGAAATCTTTGGCCCGCCGCCTGGGCATCTACCTCACTGATCCTGTTGATGAAGCTACCATCACGATCAACATCACCCCCGAAGAACCTCAAGCTTAGTTGCCGATATGTTTACCCCTCGCTCTTTAAGCACTCCTTCCCTAAAGAACCGATCCCCACGGCCGATGCGCGCTTTCACGCTGGTTGAGTTGCTGGCCGTGCTTGCTATCGTCAGCATACTGGCGGCGATTGTTTATTCGGTTGGCAACCGCGCCTACATGAGCGCACAGAAATCTGTGGCTATGTCGGGCCTGCGGGATGTTGGCATGGCGATGACGATGTATTCACAAGAGCATGATGGCTACTTGCCGGGGCCGCTCTATGGCGGCCAAGCCGCACGCTACGCTCAGGATGATCGTCTGCTGGGGTATCATTTATGGTCTTATCTGGAGCTGCCTGAGCCCTCGAAAAACCGTGAGCCATTTACTCCATTAACCTGCGAGCTCTTCGAAGATTTAACCGTCGATGGAGCGCCTGCATACTTCATGCAGCAGACGGTGAAAATGCCTGTTGGCAATCGCAACCCTTGGGGCTATCGCCGCAATGACCAAACCAAAGATGAGGGCTCCAAGCCACAATTAATCAACGTCATCCAGATGGAGAACAATGAAAGCACTTGGGCAATGTGTGCTGCAGATGCTGGCTCCAACCGATCTCCGCAGGCGGGTTGGGCTTCCAAGCTTTTGCCTGAGCCGCTCTTTGGCAACGAACGGCTCTACCTATACTTTGATTGGCACGTTGAGTTTGTGTCAGCGGATTAATGCTTCCTCAAAATCCTGATTCCAACGGGCGCGCATGGCGTGTTCGGCGGGCATCGCTGTCTCTTAAAACATGATTCTCGAATACTGTACGCTCGGCGTTTATCTCATCATTCTGATGGTGGTCGGTTCACTCTTCTCGAAGATGAACAAGAACCTCAGCGACTTCGCCCGCGGCGGGGCGCAAGGCACTTGGTGGATGGTCGGTACGAGCATGTTCATGGGCGGAATCAGCGCCTTCACATTTACGGGAAACGCCTCTGCGGCCTATTCATCCGGGCCGACTTTCCTGGTGATCTATTTGGCAAATTGCGTGGGGTTAGCGTTGTGCATTTTTCTCGGCCCGTGGTTTCGACAAACACGCGCCACGACATGGGCGGACGTTTTGCGCGAGCGTTTCCATGTAAGTGTTGAGCAGTTTAGCGTTTATTTCTCACTGATCATTCAGCCCATCAGTTCGGCGACGCAGCTTTATGCGTTGTCGATTTTTATCTCGGCGATTCTGGGTGTGCCGACGCCGTGGGTGATTGTGGTGCTGGGCTTTATTGTCGTCTTTTATTCTACGACGGGTGGACGCTGGGCTGTGATGGCAACTGACTTCGTTCAAGGGCTGGTTCTCTTTTCGCTGACGGTATTGATGTTCTTTCTCGCCCTCCACAAAATCGGGGGCATCGATGCATTCTTTTCGTATTTTCAGGATCCACGGTTTGCCGAGGACTTCAAATTCGTCAAAGACCCAGGCCAGTTCCCCGATGATAAGTTTACCTGGAAATGGATTTTCGTGGTCTTCATCTTGCAGCTTCAGGGCTACATAAACTTGGGGACGGCCGGGCGCTTTTTGTCGGTGAAGGATAGCCGCAATGCCCGCTGGGCGGCAGCCTGGGCTTGCGTGTTGATGGCGATTGGAACGGTGGTCTGGTTTGTGCCGCCGATGGTGGCGCGCTTCCTTTTCGAGCCGGAAGTCATGGCGATGGGCATGAAGGAGCCGGCCACGGCCAGCTATGCGGTTATCTCGGCGGAGCTGCTCCCCAATGGATTGCTGGGGCTCATGCTCGCGGCGATGCTTGCGGCTACGATGAGCAGTATGGACACCGGACTCAACGGCACCACAGGTGTCATCGTGAATAACATCATTCCGCGCATTCGCGGGCGTCAGAAAAAGGCCGAGCTTAGCGACAGTGTCAACCTGCTGCTCTGCCGTGTGTTTACGGTCATGCTGGGCATTTACATCATCATGGTCAGCCTATTGCTTGCCTTCCAAAAGGAGCTGGCGCTGTTTGATGCATACCTAATGATTGCCGCCGTAGTCGGACTGCCATTGAGCATGCCGATTTTCCTCGGCTTGTGGATCAAGCGACTGCATTGGAAGTCCTATTTCGTCATAGTCGGCGCATCGTTGTTACCTTCGATTTACTTTGTGGTGCGCAGCGCAATGTGGGATGAAAACTGGCCAATCCAGGACCGTCTCGTGTGGATTTACGGCTTTAGTCTGATCGGAGTGATCCTTTCGCTGCCGTTGTGGAGAGGCGCCAGCGAAATTTACAAGGAGCAGGTGGCGAAGTTCTACGAGAAGATGCATAAGCCGGTGGACTTTGCCGCTGAGATTGGTGAGTCGCGCGACAATGCCCAATACAAAATTCTGGGTTGGACGGCGCTCAGCATAGGGTGCATGATCCTGTTTTACCTGTTTGTCCCCAACACGCTTTCAGCGCGCTTGCAAATACTGGGCTTGGCCTTGGTGATCATTAGCATTGGCGCTGGGTTGATTCGTGTTGGACGGCGTTTCCGGTAGATTTCATCTCAAATCGCTGACCTGAATGTCTCGCAAAATCTTCTCAAACTTTAATGTATTCACGTTGCTCCTCGGCCTGTTGGCCGTTGTTCAAGTGCACGCTGCGGATGACTCCGTCCCGCTGCCGGACAAGGAGCATTTCCATCTGTATCTTCTCGCCGGTCAGTCGAATATGGCTGGCCGTGGTTTTGTGGATGAAGCCGACAATACGCCACATCCGCGCGTAGTCATGCTGGACAAGGAAGGGCATTGGGTTCCGGCAGTGGACCCGGTTCATTATGATAAAAAAGCTGCTGGTGTCGGGCCCGGTCGCACCTTTGCCGAGGTGCTGGCTGCGGAGGATGACACAGTCGTCATCGGGCTGATCCCGACTGCCTGCGGCGGCTCTTCGATTACGAAATGGGTTCCGGGAGGCTACCACGACCAAACCAAGAGCCACCCCTATGACGACGCCTTGGTGCGGACACACCAAGCGATGGAGCAGGGGACCTTGAAGGGCGTGCTTTGGCATCAGGGAGAGTCGGATTGCAAAGAGCCACTCTCCAGCCAGTATCAGGAAAACCTTACGCAGCTGATCGAGCGTTTTCGGGCTGAGTTCAATGACCCCAATTTGCCGATCGTGATTGGACAGCTTGGCCAATTTCCTGCTCGCCAATGGAACGCACAACGGCGCGAGGTTGATCAAGCGCAGCGCGCTGTTGCTGAGAGCACGCCCAACGTGGTGTTCGTGCCCAGCGATGGCCTGACGAGCAACCCGGACATGGTCCACATTAATGCCGAATCTCAGCGGGAGTTCGGGCATCGCTACGCGAAGGCTTACCTCGATCTGGTTCACCGCGACTCTGAATAGCCGACACCAGCGTTTTTTGCGATTTACGCTTTGAAGCCAAATTGCGCCTAACACTCATATGTGAATTTTTTTATTCCAATATAAATGTGTGCGAAAAGCGCTATTCCAGCGGTTGAGAAGTCGGTGAAGCTGCTCCACGTGCTCGCAGCGGGTGACGAAGGTCACATGACCTGCGCGCAACATCCGGCGAGCCAGTTGTCCATCTCTCAGATGATGCGCTACCGCGTTGTCCGGAGCTTGGTGGCGCACGACTGGCTACACCCGACGGTGGCAGGCGACTTCACATTTTCAGAGGGTGCCTTTCCGTCGCTAGACTTACTTTGCATTGCAGAGTAAAGTCCGTCAGATCAATTCGCTACGCCGCGGTGTGACTGCTGGTAGTCGCGAGGAGACTGCTGCATTTGTCGGCGGAAGGCGCGCGAAAACGCGGCCGGGCTTTCGTAGCCGCATTCGAGCGCTATCTCGGTTACATTGAGTGGCGAGTCGCCGAGTAGCTGACACGCGCGTGACAGGCGAAGCTGCGAAAGAAATTCTCCTGGGCTGATTTGTAGGTGCTTGCGAAAACGCCGAGTCAATGTAGCCAGCGACATGCCCGTATGGTTGGCCATTTGCTCGACATCGACACCCTCGGACAGCTTGGCGCGACAGTATTCAATGATGTGGCTGAACGCGCGGTATTCTGGCGGCAGCAGCTCGGTGGATTCGGTCAGTGGCTGGGAGATGCCAGTCGTGCCGACGATCTCGCCACTGTTATTAAAGACAGGCAGTTTGGTCGTAGAGCGCCATTCGACACCTCCCCAGCGATTGGTGAGCAATTCAACTTTGCGCCAGATCGGATGACCGGTCCGCATGACCTGCTTATCGTCGGCAATGAACACGCGCGCCATCTCCGGAAAATACAGGTCGGCGTCGGTTTTACCGATTATCTCATTGTTCTGTAGCTTGACGCGATCGGCAAATGCGCGATTCAATCGCTGGATACGCAGCTCACGATCCTTAAACCAGAAAAGCACGTCCGGGACTGCGTTGAAAAGGGACATCACGGTATCCAGGGCGTCAACTCCCAGTTTTTTGGGCATCGATGGCGTCTTTGGTGGCATGACTGAAAATGCAAAGTTTTTGCCCTCATATGCAATTCTAATTTTGCCGCAATCTGCTATACTGTGATCAGTAATTGTTACCAAACCCTTAAATCCCAACCCACCCGCACATGTCTCAATATTTCGATTGCGACCGAATTGCCTACGAAGGCCCGAAGTCCAAGAATCCACTCGCGTTCAAGCACTACAATGCCGAAGAGCTCGTCGACGGTAAACCGATGAAAGAGCACCTCCGCTTCGCCGCGCCGTACTGGCATGTGATGCGCAATGTGCTCGGTGATCCCTTTGGCGGCGGCACCGCACAAATGCCGTGGGACGACGGTTCGGACTCCGTCGACAACGCCCTGAAGCGAGTCGATGTGTTCTTCGAATTCCTCAACAAGATCGGCATTGAATTTTATTGCTGGCACGACCGCGATATCGCGCCGGAGCTTGGCAACCTGGCGGCCTCAAACCAGGCGCTCGACGCCGTAGTCGCCAAGCTCAAGGAGAAGCAAGCGGAGACTGGCGTGAAACTGCTTTGGGGCACCGCATGTCTGTTCAGCCACGCGCGTTATTCCCAGGGTGGGGCGACTTCGCCGGACTTGAATGTCTTCACTTATGCCGCCGCGCAGGTCAAAAAAGCGCTCGAATGCACCAAGGAACTCGACGGCCTCGGCTACACTTTCTGGGGTGGCCGCGAAGGCTACGCGAGCTTGCTCAATACGAACATGAAGCGCGAGCTCGACCACCTGGCCGCGCTCCTGCACATGGCAGTCGACCACGCAAAAAAAATTGGCTTCGACGGCCCATTCTACATCGAGCCCAAGCCGCGTGAGCCCTCCACCCACCAATACGACAGCGATGCCGCCGCGTGCCTGAACTTCCTCCGCGAGTACGGGCTGATGGAGAAGTTCCGACTCAATCTGGAAACCAACCACGCCACGCTCGCCGGCCATACGATGGAGCACGAAATGACCGTCGCGATCAACGCTGGTATGCTCGGCAGCATCGACGCCAACCGCGGCGACACGCTCATTGGCTGGGACACCGACCAGTTCCCGACCGATATTTACGGCACGACGCAGGTCATGCTCAAGGTGCTGGAAATGGGCGGCTTCACGACCGGGGGCCTCAACTTTGACGCTAAGCGTCGTCGCGAATCCCACGAGCCGATGGATCTCATGCATGCGCATATTGGCGGCATGGACGCCTTTGCCCGCGGCCTGAAAATTGCCTCCGCGATCCGTAACGATGGCCGCCTGGCGAACTTCGTTAAGGAGCGCTACAGTACCTTCGACAGCGAGCTCGGCGCGAAGATCGAGACGGGTCAATGTAGCTTCGAAGAGCTGGAGCAGGTTGCGCTCGCCAACGGCGAACCCGCGCTGGCCAGTGGTCGCCAGGAGATGCTCGAAAACCTCGTTAACGAATTTATCTAGAGTCGGGGGATTCTAGGAAATAAGATGGCTGCCGACGGAGGAAACTCTGTCGGCAGCTTTTTTAAACCGTCGACGAGTAGCGCTTCCCGGGAGATGGCTTGAAGTAGGCGTCGAAGATCATGGCTAAGTTGCGGATGAACAACCGGCCAATCGCGGTGACCTCGAAGCCGTAGCGCGTCCAGATGATGAGGCCGTCTTCGGCGGGGCCTTTCAGCTGCTCCAGGGAGTCGGCAAAGTGTTCGCGGAAGTCGATCTTCCATTCATCCGAGAGCTCGTCGAAATTGAGCGAGAGGTTGCACATGAGGCGCATGATTACGGCGCTACGCAGCTTGTCTTCTTTGGTTAATACGTAGCCGCGGTCGATGGGCAAACGGTCGGCATTGAGCGACGCGCGGTAGGTTTCGAGGTCCTTCACGTTTTGACGATACGCGCCAGCGGCTTGCGAGATCGACGAGATGCCGAAGCCGCAAATTTCTACGCCGGCGCGTGTGCTGTAGCCCTGAAAATTGCGCTGTAGCGTTTTGCATTTTTGCGCGATGACTAGCTCGTCGTCGGGCAGGGCAAAGTGATCCAGGCCGATGTATTCATAGCCGGCGCCAGTTAGCTTTGTAATGCAAAGTTGGAGCAGGCCGATCTTCTCGCGTGGAGTGGGCAGGGGGTGGCGCTCCAGAAGTTTTTGCGCGGGCTTCATCCACGGCACGTGGGCGTAGTTGAAGATGGCCAAGCGATCGGGCTTCAGGTCGAGCACGGCGTCGAGTGTGCGGTTGAAACTGTCGCGGTTTTGCAGCGGCAGGCCGTAAATGAGGTCGATGTTGGCCGAGGTAAAACCATGCGCGCGGAGCAGCTTCATCGCGGCGATGTTTTGCTCATGCGGTTGCTCGCGGTGGATGGCTTTTTGCACCTGGGGGTCGCAGTCCTGCACGCCAAAGGAGGCGCGGGTGGCACCCATGCGGGCAAAGGCGGCGATGTGCTCCTCGTAAAGGCGGCGGGGGTCGAGCTCCACGGAGACCTCCGCACCGTAGGCAAATTTAAAGTGGCGATGGATGAGCTCGCCGAGACGGTCGAGTTGCGCGCCAGTGAAGAAATTGGGCGTGCCGCCGCCGAAGTGCATTTGCACGACTTCGCGGTCCGGCTTGAGGTGTGTGGCAAAGAGCGCCAGCTCCTTTTCGATCAGGTCCAAGTAGTCGTCAGCGCGATCGCGCTTGAGAGTGGTGATCGTGTGGCAGCCGCAAAACCAGCACAGCGTCTCGCAAAAGGGCAGGTGGAAATACAGCGAGAGAGGCGCGGTGGACTCCTCAGTCGAGGCGAGCACGGGCGCGAGGTCACTCACCTCGGCAAAGTGATTTGCTGGCGGGTAGCTGGTGTAGCGCGGCCCGGGGCGCTGGTATTTCTCGATCAAGGCTAGGTCTGCATCGCTGAATTCCATTTCGTAAACACCCAAATATAAGGGGTATGCGGATGGATTGCACGTCCAAACCCGTAGTAATCATTCCGATAATGGCCGATCCGGCCGCTGTCACTGTGGGCGAAGAATACTCTCAGCTGAAACGATGACACGTTTTTGTGAAATCGGGCAGGGCGGCGTTCTTTGCATTTGCCATCTGGGTGGCGGTTTGGATGCTACAACCTAATATGCCTGCTAAGATCAAGAGTTTACCTTCTGCTGTCGTTTTCGATTTCGACGGGACTCTCGCCGATACCTTCAACGACGCGGTGAAGCTCTACAATCGTCTGGCTCCTGTCTATGGTTACAAGCCTGTGACCGAGAAGGAATTGCCGCATGCACGCAACCTAACGCTTAAGCAGTTCATCCGCGAATATGACATACCGCGCATGAAAATTCCGTCGATGGTGCGCGAGGGGCGGCGGATTTTTGGCAAACGCATGGGCGAGATTCAGCCGATTGCCGGTATGCCGGAGGTCTTGCGCGAGCTGCGCCCACAGGTAGAGGTGCTCGGCATCCTGACTTCGAATGCTAAAGCCAACGTGCGCGCATTTCTTGAAAAGGAAGACTTGGCGTTCTTCGATTTTATCAGCACCACGACCAAGCTCGGTGGCAAAGCCAAAAACCTGAAAGCCATCATGAAGACTTTCACGCTTAAGCCGGAGGAAATCATCTTCATCGGCGATGAATGCCGAGACCTCAAAGCGGCAGCCAAGGCAGAGGTCCTTGCAGTCGGAGTCAGCTGGGGCTTCAATGTACGAAACGTATTAGTCAAACAATCGCCAGCAACGGTAGTCGACAGACCAAACGAGCTGCTGTCTTGGTTGCGCGAAAAATAAGGGGAGAGATCACAATTTGCACTCCATTTAGAAATTAGACATAATATATATTGTGCGCATTTAGCTGTATATTTGGAAAAAGGAGGATTGCGGGCTTGTTTGCGCGGTATGATTTAATTGTAATGCCTATGTTATGAAGAAATGGCAGATTCTACTATTTTGTTTTTCTTTTCTGCTAGCGCAATGCTCGTTGCTGGCGACCTCTCCGAAGGCGCCGATTTCCGAGTTGCCGACTGCTGAGCAGATTCAACCACGAACGCTGGGCGCCAAATGGAAATCTGATGCTTTCTTTGTGCAAGGCCTTCTGACTGCACGCATGGGCGTGACGACCGAGGAAGTTATTGCGACCAAGGTCATCGACGGCGTTACATGCTACCAGATTGAGATCACCAACGACTATCGCACGGCAGAGCAACGCGCAGCCAATGAGCCCATGGAATCCGGCAGCGTTACGTATTTCTGGGAATACCATAATCGCAATGGCAGCTACGACTTCAGCGATTACGATACAATAGACAAATCCATCAGTCCAAAATCTCTGGATGAGTTCAACCTGACACTCCCGTATCCGGTCAAGTCGGGCTTTCGCTACCAATCGAGCTCAGGCAAAGACTGGAAGATCCTAAGCACCGGAGCCAAGGTCAAAACATCGATCGGCGTCTACGAATGCGTTGTATATCAACTGACCGAAATGGACGCCGAAAACCCCGAAGATTCGAGCCGTTTTCGCTTTTATATGACTCCTGGCGTTGGGCTCGTAGCCTTCGAATGGGATGAATACATCAATGGACGCTTCAGCACTTGGCTACGTGAGGTATTAGTAGGATTTGACCTAAATGAGGCCGAAACCACATCGAAAACCTCAGAAAAACCGGAGTAAACGCCCTTCCCGTCCGTCGTAAAGAACGATTCAATAGGCTTACTTCGCAGGCCCCCAGCGGTGTGAAAATGGGTAGAAAATAAAGGATGCGCGGCCAATCACGTCATCTTCCGGCACCATGTTGACCGGAACACCAGCTGCCTTTTCCGCCGGCGTCAGCACGGAGCTTTCCTCGCCGTAGCCCCAGAAACGGCCGTCCGAGCTGTGTGGCGAATTGTCGCCCATGGCAAAGAAGTAATCTTCGGGAATGGTGAGCGTATTGCCTTCGCCAAGCCAACGAATTGCCCGGTAGCCTGGATAGCCTTCTTCGCGCTTGGAGTTGAGATCAAAAGCGTCGGCACCCTCAACTGGCGCACCATTGCTGTAAAGCGTGTTACCCTTGATTTCCAGTGTATCTCCGGGCGCGCCCACGAGCCGTTTAATGTAGTAAAGCTCTTCGGGATGCAGGATTCCAGTTTGTGGATCACGACGGCGTGCCCCAGGGATGTTCTCCGTGCGGAATACAATTGGCGAACCGACTTTGGGTTCAACGAAATTGTAGCTAAAGCGGTCCACGAAGAGCATATCGCCGCTGTTGATATTGAAGTCCAGAATCGCGTTACCCTCGCCAATCTGAATGCCCGTGTGGATCAAATAAGCGCCGCGTTGTCCGGCATATTGCGACACCTTGCCCTTGGCCTGGTAGTCCATGAAGACCTTGGTTAGGCCGTAGTCCAACCACGACTCCTCGGGGAACCAGCTTTGCAGGATAACGTCTTCCAGCTCAAACTCTCCCGGTGTATCGAAGCTAACGATCTCGCCACCTACAACTATGCGGTATACGCGCTGACTGGTCTGAATCTTGTTCAACAGCGGAATTTTTCCTCCAGCAAATGGACGCTGCTCTGGCAAATAAAACGGCATTACACGGAGCCCATCCAGCCCAGCATCAGTTTGCTGAACATAAACTGGAAGCACCAACTCACCGCTGACCGGCGCAGTGATGTAATGGTTAAAATTACCAAAGGCCGAGCCTAGCAAGCCCTGTGTGGCGCCGAGAAAAAATCGCTTCGGGAACGACGGGCGTGGCTCATCCGGTGGGTAAACCGTGGCATTGAGCCCCGCATAAGTCGGCCACATTGAATTGGTTGGAATCTTAAACGGCTGGAAGAAATACGTCCGGACGCCGATTGCGAGAATGACCGCGATGATCACCATTTCGACGTTTTCGTTGCCAAAGGTCACCGGATAAATCGCGCCACCATGCCGCTTCAGGACCTTGTCCAGCGTGTCGCGCTCCCGGGTGAGCTCTTTCTCAGGAGCTTTTTCGACCAGCTTTTCCTCGAGCATGCCGCGGGCTTGGGCAATCTGCGCCAGGGCCTCTTCACTCAGCTCGTCGCGGCGATAGTTGACCACCTTGTGCGCATAGCTGAGCAGCATGCGGCATTCTTTGCGCAGTTTCTTTTGTTTGTTGCCGAATAGCCCCATGCGGATTGTTGCTGGTGTCTAGTTGGAGGTTTTGAGAATCTTGATGAATGCGTCCTGCGGAATCGACACCTTGCCGATTTGCTTCATGCGCTCCTTACCCTTTTTCTGCTTTTCGAGCAGCTTACGCTTACGGGTAATGTCGCCGCCGTAGCACTTCGCGGTCACGTCCTTGCGGAAGGCGCTCAGCGTTTCACGCGCGATCACCTTCGAGCCAATGGTCGCCTGGATTGGGACCTTGAACATTTGCGAAGGCAAGATCTCTTTGAGTCGCTCGCAAAGCGCCCTACCCCGCGTTTCCGCCTTTTCGCGGTGAACGATCGAGGAAAACGCGTCCACGATTTCGCCGTGCACCATGATATCCATCTTCACGAGGTCGCTGCGCTGATAGTCGCCGATTTCGTAGTCCATCGAGCCGTAGCCCTTAGTGACAGATTTTAGGCGGTCATTGAAGTCGATCAGGATCTCGTTAAGCGGCAGGATGCAAACGAGCATAACACGCGTTCCATCAATGGTTTCCGTATGCTCGCAGAAACCGCGTTTTTCCGAAACCAAGGCCAGAATATCGCCAATGTTATCGCTTGGCGTGTGGATGGTCGCCTTGATGGTTGGCTCTTCGATGTAATCGATTTCCGCGGGCTCCGGCATGAAGACCGGGTTGTGAACTTCCATTTCTTCGCCGTCGGTCAGGCCGACCTTGTAAACAACGCTCGGGTACGTCGAAATGATGTCCAGGTCGTATTCGCGGCGTAGACGCTCCTGCACGATTTCCATGTGCAGTAGGCCGAGGAAACCGCAGCGGAAACCGAAGCCCAGGGCCACCGAGCTTTCCGACTGGAAGTCGAGCGCGGCGTCGTTGAGCTGAAGCTTGGCCATGCTGGACTTGAGCTTGCCGTAGTCATTGGTGTCGAGCGGATAGATGCCGCTGAAGACCATCGGGCGCACTTCCTTGTAGCCCGGTAGCATGTCCTTGGAGGGATTAGCAGCGTGCGTAATGGTGTCGCCGATCTTAATTTCCGTCAGCTCCTTAATCGCGGTGACGATGTAGCCAGTACGGCCGGCAGAGAGTTCCTTTTCTGGCAGCATACGCGGCGAGAAACGGCCAACTTCCTTCACCAGTGTCTTTTCGCCGGTGCCCATCATGATGACCTCATCGCCCGCCTTAATCGTGCCCGAGAACACCCGCACGAAGCAAATCACGCCCTTGTAGGTATCGTAAACGCTGTCAAAAATCAGGCAGCGCGCTTGCGGATAATCCACCCAGCGCGGAGCGGGCAAGCGCGTTGCCACGGCTTCAAGAATGTCTTCAATGCCGATGCCGGACTTGCCACTGGCGTGGATGGCGTCTTCGCGCGGAATCGCCAGCACGTCCTCAATCTGCTGCTCGATGATTTCCGGCTGCGCGCCAGGCAGGTCGACCTTATTGATTACCGGGATGATCTCCAGCCCCTGATCGAGCGCCAGGTGGGCGTTGGCGACGGTTTGCGCCTCAATGCCCTGCGCGGCGTCCACGAGCAGCAGCGCGCCCTCACAGGCGGCGAGACTGCGCGAGACTTCGTAGGAGAAGTCCACGTGCCCGGGGGTGTCGATCAGGTTGAAGAGATAATCCTTCCCGTTGTGCTGATAAAGCATCGAAACGGGATGGCTCTTAATGGTGATGCCGCGCTCGCGCTCGAGGTCCATCGAGTCAAGCAACTGCGCCTTCATGTCACGTCGCTCAACGGTGCGGGTATGCTC
This sequence comes from Cerasicoccus maritimus, assembly GCA_031296935.1. Classification (GTDB taxonomy): domain Bacteria; phylum Verrucomicrobiota; class Verrucomicrobiia; order Opitutales; family Cerasicoccaceae; genus Cerasicoccus; species Cerasicoccus maritimus. The sequence continues at coordinate 125,663 of JAVDPD010000008.1, read as the reverse complement.
CAGCAACCGGTCAGACAAAGTAGTTTTGCCGTGGTCGACGTGCGCAATGATACAGAAATTGCGGATGTGGTCCGTAGAACTCATATAGGCCTTATTGCGGCAAATCGGCGAACTCGCTCAGCGACTTAACCGTCGCGTCGCGATCAATGCGTTTGGCCAACCCGGCCAAGGTGCCGCCGGGGCCGCATTCGTAAAACTCAGTCATGCCGAGAGACATCAGGCCACGGAAGCAATCTTCCCAGCGCACGGCAGAAACCACCTGCTGGACGAGCGCATCCTTGATCGCCTGAGGTTCGCTGATCTGCTGGCCAGTCGTGTTGGTGAAGACCGGCATGATCGGCGCGGCAAAATCCTTACCCGCGAGGAACTCGGCGAACGCGTCAGCGGCGGGCTGCATGAGGCGGCTGTGATACGCGCCGGCCACGTTGAGCGGAATCGCGCGCTTAAAGCCAGCGTCTTGCGCAGCGGCAGTGGCGTTGGCCACCTTGTCCTTGTCGCCGGAAAGCACGGTTTGGCCCGGGCAATTCAAATTCGCCACGTCGACATCGTGCGCAGTGGCCAGGTCGTAGGCTGCCCGGAGGTCGCCACCGAGAAGGCTGGTCATGCCGCCATTGGTTGCTTCGCAGGCTTCCTGCATCAGCGCGCCACGCTTGGCTACGACCTCGAGCCCGGTTGCGAAATCAAACACGCCTGCGAGGTGCAGCGCGGTCAATTCACCGAGGCTGAGGCCTGCGGCACCGCCGATTTCCGGGACTTTGCCCAGCTCACGAAGAGCGGCGACTACGGCGATGCCGTGCACGTAAAGCGCCGGTTGGCACACGCGGGTTTCGGTCAACTTTTCGGTGGGGCCGTCAAAGCAAAGGGACTTCAAATCCCAGCCCAACACTTCGTTGGCCTGGTCGAATACTTGCTTGGCTGCGCCGCTGTTTTCGCACAGGGACTTGCCCATGCCGACCGCTTGCGCGCCTTGACCCGAAAAAATGAATGCTACTGCCATAAGGGGAAGAGCATTTCACGGAAATCCCGGCGCATGAAAAGATTAAAAACCAATTTGCCCTCGGAAATACGTCTTATGAATGCCAAATTGGCGCCAAATTTGTGTTCGCGGGCCAATTTCTAATAGATTGCGTGCGCGTGGGCCAAAATTAGCTGGCTACCTTTACCCAACCAGGCCGCCGGTGCTCAGGAAGATGCCCTTCAAGTTCATTTCCAGCGCCTTCGGGTTTGGCGAAGCTTCGAGACCGTCCGCCTTCGAGACGAGGCCCGCCTTGATGAGGCGGTAAAGGTCCTTGTTGAATGACTTCGAGCCAGACTCGTCGTTGCCGTCGATGACGCCGTTGATCTTCTGGAATTCGCCGTCCTCAATGACCGTGCGCCCCAAGCTGTCGATCACGAACACCTCCACACAAGGCACGCGCCCGCCCTCGATGCCAGGAATCAGCTTTTGCGTAACGGTGCCACGCAGCGTGCTTGCAATCTGGCGGCGCATGGAGTGCTGCTGCTCGACCGGGAAGAATTCAAACAAACGCTGAATCGCCTGCTGCGCGCTACCGGCGTGCAAGGTGCCGAAGACCAAGTGACCGGTTTCCGCAGCGTGAAGTGCGGTTTCAAAGGTCGACTTATCACGCATTTCCCCGATCAGAATCACGTCCGGATCCTGACGAAGCACCGCCTTGAGGCCGTGGTGAAAGGTCGGCGCGTCGATCCCGATTTCGCGCTGATTGAACACTGATTTCTTGTCGGTGTAGTTGAATTCAATCGGGTCTTCGAGGGTGACAATGTGCTTGTCGTAATTCTCGTTGATAAAGTCTAGCATCGCCGCGAGCGTGGAGCTCTTACCGGAACCGGTCGCGCCGCAAACGAGCACAATGCCATCGCGGTGGGTGCAGAACTTCTTAAACTGGTCCGGGTCGTGGTTCAGGTCCTCAAAGGTCGGCGGGGTGTCCTTAACGTGACGGAAAACAATGCTCGGCACGCCGCGCTGGTAGAAGCCATTGACACGAAAACGTCCAAGGCCGAGTTCTTCGAGGTCGTAACAGTAGTCGACCTGGTTGTCATTCTTCCAGCTTTCGTAAAATTGCTCAGGCACGCTTTGCTCGATAAACTCGAGGATCTGCTCGTGGCCCAGTGGGTCCATATCGACCGGCTCCAGGTGTCCGTGAAGGCGCAGAAACGCCGGCTTTTCCGTCTTGATGTGAATATCACTCGCGCCGTTCTCGACAGCAAGTTGTAGAAGACTGTTAAATAATTCGATGGACTCGGACATGGCGCAGGTTTGAGTGTTTGCAAAATACCGTTGTCATGGGCGGCGCCTTCGCAATAAGTAGCCGCTTTAGATAACTGAAATTTAGCTTAAAAGAACCTCGAATGAACACAACCCAATTCTATGGCGTTCACACTGCGCTCGTTACGCCGATGCATAACGATGGCTCTGTCGCATACGACGAGCTCTCCGCGCTGGTGGAAAAGCAGGTCGCCGAAGGAATCAATGGCCTCGTCGCCGTCGGCACGACTGGCGAGTCCCCCACTCTCGATCACGACGAGCACAGCCAGGTCATTCAAACCGTGGCCGACGCGGCAGCGGGCAAAGTCCCCGTCCTCGCTGGCACGGGCTCCAATTCCACGACCGAGGCCGTCTCGCTGACCAAGCGCGCCGCCGCCAACGACGGGGTTACCGGTATGCTCGTCGTCGCGCCGTATTACAATAAGCCGAGCGCCGAGGGCCTCTTCCGCCACTTCAGCGCGATTGCGGAATCGACCGAAAAGCCGATCATCCTTTACTCGATTCCCGGCCGCTGCGGCATCGACATCCCGGTCGACGTCTGTGCTCGCCTGTTCGAGAAGTATCCGCACGTTTGCGGCATCAAGGAAGCTGGCGGCGCATCCAGCCGCGTAGCCGCTCTGGCGCAAAAGCTTGGCGACGACTACCTGATCCTCTCCGGCGACGACGGCCTCACCCTGCCCTTCATGTCCTTTGGCGCGAAGGGCGTCATTAGCGTGGCCTCGAATTTCGTGGTCAAGGAGCTCGTCGAAATGGTCCAGCTCTGCCTGAAGAACGATTTCGCCGCCGCTGACAAGATCAACCGCCGCTTCCAGCCGCTCTTTGGCGACCTCTTCATCCAGCCCAATCCCGTCCCCTGCAAGGTGGCGATGCAAAAGCTGGGCATCATCTCGTCGTCGGCCGTCCGCCTGCCGCTCTGCGAAATGACCGCCGAAACCGAGGCCCAACTCCTGGCGACGCTCAAGGAAGTCGGCTATTAAAAGTTAATTATCAAAGGTCGATTATCGATTTTCAGTTTTTCGATTTGGGCAAGCCCGATCCAATTGATAATCGACCACTGACCACTGAAAATTGAAAATTATTCAGCATCATGGCGCTTAAAGTATTACTAGTCGGAGCCAATGGCCGCATGGGCCAGGCTATCTCCAAGGCTGCTCCCGAGAGCGACGCCGTCATCCTCGCGGCCTGCGATCAAGGCGACAACCCCACTGGCTGCATTGCCGACTGCGATGTCGTCATCGACTTCTCGTTCCACGAAGTGACGCCCGTCGTGGCCAAGCTCGCCGCCGAGCACGGCAAGCCGATGGTCATTGGTGCAACCGGCCACACCGCCGAAGAACGCGAAACCATTCTTGAGGCCGCAAAGTCGATCCCTATGGTTTGGGCTGGTAATTTCTCCATCGGCGTCAACGTGTTGTTTCACTTGGTTGGCAAGGCCGCGAAGTTACTCTCCGCCGAATACGAAGCCGAGATCATCGAGATGCACCACCACAGCAAGATCGATGCGCCCAGCGGCACCGCGGAGCGCCTGATCGAGCAAGTCATCGATGCCCGTGGCCTGACCCGCGACAACCTCCAGCATGGCCGTGAAGGCAATATCGGCGCGCGTCCGCAAAACGAAGTCGGCGTGCACGCCGTCCGTGGCGGCAGCATTGTGGGCGACCACGAGGTCCTCTTTGCTGGCCCGCATGAGCGCATTTCGCTGAGCCACCACGCCGAAGACCGCGGCATCTTCGCCCGCGGCGCCATCCGCGCCGGCCACTGGGTCCTCGGCAAGGAACCCGGCGTCTACAATATGGAAGACGTCCTCGGCCTCCGCTCCTAACCCCCCAGCGTCCCGCTGGACCGTCGGATGCGTTGCATCCGGATTTGCGCATTGCGCAAATGGCCAATCAAGCTGACCAAAGGTAGGGCGCAGTCTCCAGACAAGCCGCCACGATGCCTCTTAGAGGGCGTCTAAAAAGTCTGATCGAGTCGGCGAGATGTATTCGGGAGGCAAAATTTCGGCTTCTGAATCGAGGCGAAACCAGTTTCGTCGAGATGAAGAAATGATATTTTGACCCCGAAGATGCTCTCCGGGGAAGACCACTTGAGTTTTAGACGACCTCTTAGATTGAACAATCAATCTGAGGTAGCGTAGGCGCGTCCACGCGCCGCACCCCATTGGAGTTGGCTGCACCCCATTGGGGTGGCCGCCACCCTTCAAATGTTCTGCTTGATCATCCAAAGCATAAACATTCCGAAGAGCCCGAACGACAGCAGCGACCAGAATTTCATCTTGTTGCTTTGACCGTCGCAAAGCACAAGGTAGCCACATTCAAACAACGCCCAAGCCATGAACGCGGCGGGTATCGCCAGCCATGACTGGCCTTTGAATACCTCGTGCCGGTGCAATAAATACGTCCCCATGATAATAATCACCGCCACCGCGGCATGCAGCACGATGATAAATGGCGAGGCTTTCTCGGGCTCTTTGTAGAGGGATCTAGGCATGGCTACAGATCATTACGTCAAAAGCTCCAAGGAGAAACCAGAGCGCCAGGCACAGAATGTAAATCAGCCATGAACCCATGCAAATCACTATCAGCGCAGTGAAAACTGCCTGCTTCAGGTTACATCGCTGGTTCCACGTTTCGAGTTTGGCAAGTTGCTGGGCCATGTGATACAAACAAAGTAAAGCCACGTACGCCTGATCGCAAGAAAATCCGCGAGCGTTGATCTTCATTTGCTAACAACTTTTGCTTTGTGTCTTCTGCGCCTTTTTGCGGCAATGTCGCCAATGATTGCCTACCTCCAAGGGAAAGTTGCGGACGCTACGCCGCTGAGCGCTATTATCGACGTAAACGGCGTCGGCTACGCGGTGATGGTCCCCGTGACCACCGCTGAAAAGCTGCCCGCTGTCGGCCAGGAAGTCCGCATCTGGACGGTGGCTGTCTACCGGGAAGACTCGGCCTCGCTCTATGGCTTTGCCAGCACCGAGGAGCGTGATTTCTTCCGCCTGCTGATGGAAAAGGTTTCTGGCATCGGCCCGAAGACGGCGATTAGTATTTTAAGCAAACTTAGCGTGCCGATGCTCACCCAAACAATTGCCAACGGTGACGTCGCCCTGCTCTCCAAGTGCCCCGGCATTGGCAAAAAGACCGCTGAGCGGCTGATTGTAGAGCTCAAGGACAAGGTCGGTGCGATCGGGGTACCGTCCCAAACGGTAGTAGCCACCGGCACAACCTCGCAGGCACCAACGGCCTCCACCACCATCACCGACGCCGTCTCCGCGCTCATGGCCCTCGGCTACAAGGCCGAAACCGCCGACAAATCCGTTAGCAAAGCCGCGAGCAAGCTCGGCGACTCAGCCTCCACCGAAGAGCTCATCCGCGCCGCCCTCAACTAAGGCAGCGTCCCGCTGCACCGTCGGATGCCTTGCATCCGGATTTGCGCATTGCGCAAATGGCGAAGCGAACTGGCCAAAGGTAGGGCGCAGTCTCCAGACAAGCCGCCGTATTGCCACGCTGGCGTAGAAGCGGCTTCCAGCCGCTTTACCGATTCCATGAAACTAAAGCGGCAAGATGCCGCTTCTACGTTGGAGTCCGCATTTGCACAATGGGCAAATCTATCGGTCCAGCGGGACGCTGGTAACTCCTTGATTACCAACGCGAGTTAATAGTCAGAGCTACCTACTATTAATATTCGTGCGTTCACTATTTTTGCTGGCAAAAGCAGCATGGCCTGTTAGTATATGCACGTTCACTTACAATCGAACGTAAACCATCCACCGCCATGTTATCATTTCTCCAGACATTTGCCCGCCGGCCCGACGATTAGCATCGCGCCGGCTAGTTTAGTCGTTGCCGCTGAGGCATTCAGACAGCCCCTTCGCCGCCCCCGTTACGACGGAGCCCATTCGCCCACCGCTTGGTGTAGACATTCGGTGACGCGACGCTCCCAGGGAGCAACGTGCCGTTGCATCCATGGATTTCGCTACGCGAAATGCTGTGGGCAAGACTGGCACGTTGCCAAATAGCAGGCTGCGAAGGATGCGTCTTATGCCAGTGTGTCGTCCAGGGCAGCGACGTGAAGACGCCGAGCAATGCGCCGCACGGCGTCAGGCCTGCGAAGCGAGAGTTTCGCAGTTCACCCTACCCGTGCGGAAATTTCCGCCAGCGGGCGGGAACCTTGTTCTCTGACAGTCAGGATTTTTACGCGGGGATCCCCCCCCCTAGGAGTGCGGAGTGTGGATTTCGGAATGCAGAATGTGGTTGCGTTGAATTTGCGAGGCAGAATTGATTGCCTGCCAAAATCAAGCAATGCGCATCGAGGGTTTGAGTAGATTATCTCAATTCCGCACTTTGCATTCCGCAATCCGCACTCAAATCAGACCGGCGTCTTCCAGGGCGTGAGGGTGAGGCCGGATGCCAAGCCAAGGCCGCGCAGTCGCGTTTGCACCGCCCACTGGAAGACCTCTTCGTATTTGGCGGCGGATTGCTCCCAACCGAGGTCCTGGGTCATGGCGTTGTGGCGCAGCTTGTGAATCTCGTCGCGGTGGTCCCACCAAGTGGCATTGGCCCAGCCGATCGTATAATAGAGCGCGTGGGCGCTAGATTCGTGGAAACGGAAGCCGGTGCCTTCGCCGCGGCCAGGCACGTATTGCTTCACGCTGTCGACTAGCCCGCCGGTTTCGCGGACGATGGGCAGCGTGCCATAGGCCATGGAATACATTTGGTTCAGGCCGCAGGGCTCAAAACGGCTTGGCATGACAAAGAAGTCGCTACCAGCCTCGATGAGGTGTGAGCGCTCGTTGTTGTAGCCGATGTAGACGCCGACTCGGCCCGGATAACGTGCGGCAAGCTCGTTGAACCAACCTTCGACGCCGGGATCACCTGAGCCGAGTAACACGACTTGCAGCTTCATGTCGTTCATGAGGCCGGGAATGATCTCGGCAAAGAGATCGAGCCCCTTCTGGTCGAAGAGACGCGCAACGGCACCGAAAATCGGGATTTCCGGGTCTTGCTCCAAGCCAAAGGATTCCTGCAGCGCCTGTTTGCACTTGTCCTTGCCCGCCATGTTGTCGGCGGAAAAATTAGCCGGAATAAAGGGGTCCGTCGCGGGATTCCACGCATCGGTATCGATGCCATTGAGGATGCCAATCAAATCGCCCGAGCGATAGCGGAGCACGCCGTCGAGCCCGCAGCCGTAGTCCGGCCCTTGTATTTCACGCGAGTAATGCGGGCTCACGGTGGTGAGCTTGGTCGAGTGGTACAACGCGGCTTTCATCATGTTGACCGCGCCCTGATGCTCAAGGTTGTCCGGAGTGTAGAGCGATTGTGGTAAGCCGGCAAAGTCCAGTAGCTCGCGCCCTGCCCGGCCCTGGTGTTGCAAATTGTGGATTGTGAAGACGCTGGCCGCGTGGTGCAGCGGTGTCTGGGCCTCCGTGGTATTGAGGAAAACCGGCAGCAAGCCGACTCCCCAGTCATGGCAATGGATCACATCCGGCCACCATTGGAAGGCGTGGCAGAAGTCAATTGCTGCCCGGCAGAGGAAGGTAAAGCGCTCAGGATTACTTGCGCCGCCGTCGTAGATGCCGCCGCCAAAGTATTCGTTGAACTCAATGAAATAGACCTCGGCCTTGGAGCCGGGATAAGTCGTTTTCCAGAGTTGAGTGTATTCACTGCGACCCCAACCGAGGTGGACTCCGAAGGCCTCGGGTAGCTTTTCCCAGCCTTCTTTTTCGGCGTCGAGAATGCCGTATTTCGGGCAGAGCGTTTTCACATCGTGCCCGCAGCGGCTCATTTCCTTGGTGATGGCGCCAGCAACATCGGCCAATCCCCCAACTTTCGCATAAGGCGCCAATTCCGGCGCGACTTGCAGGATTTTCAGTCGGCGATTCTCCATCTTTATCTTATCAATGTGTAGCAGCTTCCGGGTCAGGGAGCGGATTGTCGTCCCCATGTTCTTCATCTTCGTCTTCAAAAGTAATGGTGAAGATGGGGAGCAGAGCGAGCAGGAAAACAACCGTCAAGCCCAAGACCGAGAAGCCCGCAATGTCGTGCACGCTCATGCCGATCATCGGCACCTCTTCGTCGATCGCGCCCGCGCCATAATGGTAGGCCCAGCCTGTCAGGAACAAGCTGCGGAAAATGTTCATGATAAACGCGAGGACGCAGGCCGCCACAAAGAGCAGCACCTTCTTCCAGAACTTATCGAGGAAGACCGACGCCAGGAACGTGCCGGCAAAGATGCAGCCAGTCAGCGAACGGATGCCCGAGCAGGCGTCAGCCACGCCCACCTTGCCTTTCGGCATCAGCAGCACATTGCCTTCGCGGACCAGGGAGAAGCCGAGGAAGTCGAACACGTGGTAAACAATGATCGTCACCCATTCGAGGAGGTAGAGCTTCACCGTGGAGTCTAAATACATGACCATCGGCGCAGAGATCAGCCAGACCCAAGCCGGAAAAAGGAACCACAGAGTAAACGTCAGGCGGTGCTTCAGGTCGTAATCGCGGCCCTTGGCGTCGTTTTGGCCGATTAAGTAGGCGAACCCAATCACGATACCGCCAAAGCCCATCGCAATGGCTAAGCTACCTTGGTTGGATGGCCCCTGCCCCGCGCGAATCAGCGCGCCCATTAGGAAAACCAGCAAGGAGGCCAGCAGGCCCAGCGCGAAACAGACGTTAAAGAACCAAGCCAGCGGGTTGTCCGTCTTGCCTTTGGCTTCATCATTGTCGCCGCGCAAGTAAGCGCTGATCTTGGGCCAGCGGTCATAGACCACGTAGGCCGCAAACATCGGCACCAAGTAACCAAAGCTGTAGTCTGGGATCGTTGACCAATAAAAGTATTGATCGAAAACCACCACGCCAGCCATTGCCACTACGAGGAAAATGCTGAAGCGCGTAATGGCATCAAAGCTTTGCAGGTCGGCCCAGAGGCCCGCCGGCTTGTCGGAGGTATTATTTTGAGGTTTCGCCATGAAAACAGAGATGGTGAGGAAAAGACTCCCCCAAGCTAAGGGCAATAGCAAACCGCCTAGCATTTTTTACGACCGCAGGACGAAGAATTGGTTCTCCAGAAATCACATTGAAAAATAGGATTTACAAAAGGTCGTCCGCACCGCTTTATCAATGCGGCTTATGAGTTCCGAATCGAACAACCCGCTTACGCCTGAACAGGAAGAGAACCTGCGTGACTCCCTAAAACGCTGCACGCCCGAAACAATCGAGGCGGCAATTGCTTTTCGCAACGAAGGGGATGTCAGCCAGGCTCCAGTAGTCATCATTGGCATCATTCAACGCTTCTGCGAACCGGAAGTGCGCCCCAAGCTCAAGGAAGCTGGCGCCGACGACTTGCAGATCATGGATGATCTTGGCTTAGACTCGCTTACGATGGTCGACGTCGTGATGCTGGTAGAGGAATCCCTCGATATCACCATCGATAATTCCGAACTCGCTGATCTCCAGACCATTGGCGACGTTAAGAAGTTTGTGAGCGCCAAGCTCTCCGCCTAAGCGCATCTAATGGCGATTAACATCGACGGAGGCGCGATTGCAGACGCCCTGCCCCACGCCGATCCATTCCTGTTTGTACAGGAAGCGGTGATCGACGGTAAACTCATCACTGGCAGCTACCACATTACTGGCGAGGAAGATTTCCTCCGCGGACACTTTAAGGGCAACCCGGTTTTTCCGGCTTCCATCATGCTGGAGGCGCTGGGGCAATTGGCAGTCGTTTACCTGCTGACAGCCGAGGGAGACGACTCCCTGACCGCCAAAGTAGACCCGGGCCGCATCCTCTTTACCGCCTGCGATGGCGTGCGCTGCTCCCGCGTTTGCAAGCCCGGCGATAAGCTGGAAATGCAAGTCAAGGCCCGCCGCATCCGCCACCCCGGGGCGACCTTTGAGGGCAAGATCCTCGTCAACGGCGAAAAAGCCGTCTTCGCCGAGGAGATCTCGCTCAAGTTTGATTACGCTGCGGAAACGGACGCTTAACGCATTGGAATAATCTTCCGACGGACGCCTCACACCTGAAAAGAGCCATTGTCAGGACGTAATTCAGCGTCCATATTTTTCGATCATGCCAAGAGTAGCCATCACTGGACTAGGATTTATCACCAGCATTGGGAATGACCGCGCCACCGTCACCGAGAGTCTTCGGGGCCTCAAGCACGGCATCGCCCTCACTGACGAATTTCTGGAGAAAGATCCGGTCAGCGTCCTCGGAACCATCAAGGGCTTCGACTGCTCCTCGATGGACGTCGAAGACTGGACCATTCCGGAGCCCTATAAGATTCGCCGCGAGCACTTGCGCAGCATGTCGCCGCACGTCCTGTATGCACACTGCGCTTTGCTTCAGGCCATCGAAGACGCCGGGCTTTCCGAAGAGGAAGTTTCCAACCGCGAAACGGGTATGTTTACCGCCTCCGCCGGCTCGGCCCGCGGTATGCACTACAACATAGCCCGCATGAACCAAGTGGGCGTTGGCCGCGTGTCGCCGATGGCCGTGGTTTCGTCTGTAGTGGGCGCTTTGTCGTTCAATATGGTGGCCAGTTTCAAGATTTTAGGGTCCTCCTGCGGCTTCGCCTCGGCCTGCGCCTCCTCTGGCCATGCTGCAGGTTTCGCCTATGACGAGATTGCCCTGGGCCGCCAAAAGCGGATGTTTGTCGTGGGCGCTGAAGACGGCAACCGCGAAGCCATTCTCCCATTTGCCGGTATGCGCGCGCTTTCGCTAACCAAGGATCCAGATATCGCTTCCCGCCCATTCGACAAAGCCCGCAACGGCTTCGTCGGCACCGGTGGCGGAGTGGTCATGGTGCTTGAAGAGCTGGAAACGGCCAAGGCTCGCGGAGCCAAGATTTACGCCGAAATGATCGGCTGGGGCCAAGCCTCAGACGGCTACAATGTCGCCATTTCCCACCCGGAAGGCTTCGGCTTGGCGGAGTCGATGAAGATCGCGATGAACAGCGCACAGATTAATCCGGAAGACGTCGACTACGTTAACGCGCACGCGACCTCTACTTCGATTGGCGACCTCTCCGAGGTCAAGGCGCTCAACAAGGCATTCCCCGATAGCCGTCCGCTAGTCAGCAGCACCAAGGCGCTCACCGGCCATGCGCTGTCTCAAGCCAGCGCAATGGAAGCGGCGTTCACCGCCCTTTCGATGCACGAAGATTTCACGATCGGCTCGGCGCATGTCACCGAGATTGATCCGAAGATCGAAGGCGTGGAAATCCTCACCGAAAACCGCGAAGGCGCTCCCAATATCGCGCTCAAGAATAGCAGTGGTTTCGGCGGAGCCAATGTCACGCTCGCGCTCAAGAGGCACAGTTAAACGCCATTCTCGCCTAGAAAATTAGGTTTAGCGGCGGCTGGCTTCAGTCCGTTCTTGCTCTTCGCGCGCCATGTCGAGGCTTTCGACGTGAACCTTAGGCTGTCCGTTGAAGTTATTGCGGATCAGCTGAGGATCGGCCAAGGCGTCGAGTGAGAATTGAAGCCCGTGGCAATTGATGCAGGCCGCGCGGATCATTTTATCGTTCGGCCGCAGGCTGTTATTCTGATTATGGTCCACGCGGACCAGCGTTTCACCAAACTTCGACACCTCAACGCGCGGCAAGTGACAAGTGGCGCAGGAAACGGCTTCATCAGGTGTGCGCAGGCCATCCTCGGCTTGCGTGAACAGCTGGAAGTGTGGTGAATTCTTGTAGGCGGTTGAGTGCTGGTCGTCGTGGCATTGCAGACAGGCGTCCACCGCTGCGAAGGTGGTGTTGAACTCATGGCTGCTGTGGCAAGACATGCATGAGAGTTCGAAATGCGCAGACTCAGGCTTCATCGGCAGACGCGCCATGCCGGGCGTCATCGGGCTCATTCCGTGCGCCAATCGCATGCCGTGCTTGCCCTCCAGAAAGCCCTTTACCTCGTAATCGTGGCACTTCTGGCAGGACTCATAATTGGGCTTGTCGACCCACACCATTACCCCGGTCTCAGCGTCGGGCATGTCATGGCAAGCGCGGCAATTCACCCCGGCGGCGGCATGCGAAGTTGCCGACCAGTCATGTAGAATATCCTGGCTAACTTTTAACTCATGAGGATATTCCGCGCGGGCTTGCTCCAGGGCTTCACCGCGTTCCCCAAAGTGCGTCAGGTAGTAGTCACGCACACGCAGATAGGCATCGGGCTTGAAGTCGGGCTCGTCTAGGTGCTCGACCAGAAAACGCTCATAAAGGCCAGTGTTATCATGAAAATTATGGCAGCCGGAAGTGGCGCATGAGTCAAAATCCAAACCAACGTGGGTCGGCCGTTCCTCAGCGATATTCTGGTGGCAGTGGTAGCAGTAGTCAGCTGGCAACGTGAGGCCCATTGGTGTCGTGAGCTCTGGCTGATGTTCACGGTGACAGGTAATGCAGTAGCGGGCGTCCAGGTGCGCTAAACGCTCGGCGTTGCGCGGGTCTTTGAATTTAATGACCGGATGCGAGTCATCCACGCGCTCCAGTTCCTCGGCATGACATTCGTTACAAGACTCCTGTTTTACGCCCATATTGGGCGTGTGGCAGGCTGCGCAATCGAGTTCAATTTGATAATGCCCATGCGTGGTTATGCCCGGCATCAGGACCTGCTCAGCGCCCCCTTGCAACGCAAAGCCCAGATAGCCCGCCAGCGCGGTGACTCCGAGCATCCAATACCAATTACCTTTGAGGAAGTTGAGCATCAATAGATGTAAACCTTAGCGATGTGAAACCCGAGCAGGATCGGGTATGGTGCAAAAAACAAAAGGTGTGATTTGAGAGCCCATCGTCGCATGCGCATGCCAAGGTAGCCGTCGATGCGCTTCTCGGCAGCCACCGCAATTGCTGCCAGTGCGCCTGCCAGATTCAACCCGAGGAAACAAATCATCAGCCACAAATTCAGGTTCTCTCCCAGGTGCATTCCGGTATGGAAAAAGAGGATGGCGATGGTGGTCACTCCCAGCCAGGAATGCGCAGCACGCCAGAAACCGTAGTTCCCAAAGGACAGAAACTTAATCCGCTTGCGCGCCGAGAGCAGCAGCGCAATGGCCGAGACGCCCGCCAAGCTGTAGCCGGTGATTTGCTTCGTCAGCGAGTCGGTCCAAATCTGTGTCAATTGATAGTAGCTGCCCTGCACGCTCTGTGCTGCGGGGAGCCCTGGTGCACAAAAAATCGTCAATGCCAACACCAAGCCAAGAACCGCCGAAATGATCAGCAGCCACTTGCCGCGTGGCGCGCCAGCCGCAGCCAATGCCTGCGCGTCTTCCCCTACAAACTCCGCGAGCTGTGGCAGACAAGAGCCGCAGACCCGCCCTGCCCCGGTTTCCGCCCCCAAGGCCTTGACCGTTGAGCAGCCACCCGCCACTGCCTTGCGTAGTGAGCCGCAGTTGGTGTTCGTGCAGTGGCAGATCAGCGCGCTATCCGGCCAATTGAGCACCGAGCTTTCCGCTGGATCGTTGAAAATTTCACCGTCGCGAACAAAGGCCTCAGCGACTCGCTGGGAAATAGAGCGCTTTTCGCGAACCGCACGTTCGACCAGCATCGCCTTGTCCCAAGGGCCAACAATCGTCGCGCCGACGATGTGCCCCAAGCGGGTGACGAGGGCGCGGTAACAGTTTTCACTACGATAAACATGCGTCGTACCTTCTCCCATGAAGTCGCCAAACACGCTGACTTCGATACCTAGCAGTTTGAGTCGGCAAGAATGGTCACTGCCGCGGTAAAATTCTTTTTTACCCGCAAGCCTGGCCGCCAAAACATCAGCTTGTTGATAGGCAGGTGCTACGATACCGTAAATAACGCCATGATGCGATACGCACTCGCCAATCGCAAAAATGTTGGGATCCGCCGTCGCCAGCGCATCGTCAATTATAACGCCCCCACCGCGCACGCCGACTGCCAAACCCGCCTGCACCGCGAGCTCATCGCGTGGGCGTATGCCTGCCGCCAGCACCACGAGGTCCACGTCCATAGGCTCACCTTGGTCAAAGCTGACGCGGAGCCTGCCTTCGGTTGGCTGAATCTCCTTAGTTCGAGTGATCAGTCGCACGCTGATGCCACGCTGAGCTACTTCGCGCAGCAAATAGCTCGAGCTGTCGGGCGTGAGCTGACGGCTCATCAAGCAGTTCGCGCTGTGGACAATGCACGTTTCCAAGCCCATGCGGCGCATCGTGTCGGCTGCTTCCAGCCCGAGCAGCCCACCGCCAATCACGAGGCAGCTCTGCCCCTTTTTTGCAACCGCCTTGATGCTTTGAATGTCCTGCAATGTCCGATAAACAAAGACTTTTGGCGACTTCACGCCTTCCGCATTGGGAATGAACGGCCGACTGCCGGTTGCCAGAATACAATCCCCGTAAGCCGTTAAATCGCCTTGATTGTCATGCAGGGTTTTAGCTTGGCGATCGATCGAGATGATGTGTCGCGTTGGACGGCGTTCGATGCCGTTACTCTCATACCATTCCGCCTTGGCCAAGAGTAATTCGTCTGGGTCGTCGAGGTAAAATGCTTTGGTCAGGTTGACGCGGTCATACGCCGGGCGGGGTTCTTCACCGAAAATAATAATGCGGCGCTTCTGATTAACCCCGCGCTCGACTAACTGCTGACACAGCCGCCAGCCCGCCATGCCATTGCCAATAATTACAATGGGGTCTTCCGCTGGCGGTTTTATATCCATTACAGCCCAAAAACCGCAAAACCGGCAAAGACGGTCGCGTTCAGTGAAATGCTAGAGTTGTGGGTGGAATGCATATGGCAACATGGCATCTATGACCCGGAGCGCATAAACGCCCCGGGCCAAATGCTGACTACAATTAACAACCGCCACCATTCATGGCGGTGAAGGGCGCGGCGGGAAAAATGTCGATTCGATTTAAGCAGTTGCCTTACCTAAAACGTCGGCGCGAACGCTCTCAGCGACCGCAGCGACTTCGCCGATGAGCTCATCCGGCACGCCTAGTTCAGTAAGGGTTGCAGCAAGGTTTTCCACCACTGCGTCGAAGTGGGTGTCGTTGAGGCCCATGTCCTGAACCAACTTAGCGTGGGCTGGGCCCATGCTGCGACCAGAATAGTTACTAGGCCCGCCAAATGCGAAGGTAAGGAATTTCTTTTGGTGGTCACGTTGCTTGTCCATGTCCACACCTACGAAGAAGTGCTTGATGCGGTCATCCGCGAGAACCTTCACGTAGAAGATATCCACTGCGGCATCGATGGCGGGCTCGCCGCCAAGTTTATCATAGATAGTGCTCATTGGTAATTTATCAGCTTAGGTTGTTTTGGTTACTGGCTGGCATGGACCACAAAATCCACGCACAGTTTGACTTGTTCATCAGTTAATTCGGTGAAGCCGCCCTTGGCTGGCATGATCAGCATTTGCGGGCCGGAAAATCCGTTAATCGCGTGCTCATAAAGCACCTCTTTGCCTTGTGCGATGCGCGAGGCCCAAGCGGCCTTGTCACCGATTTTAGGCGCGCCGCCGAGTCCGGATGTATGGCATTGCCCGCAGCGCGGAACCCATAGTTCGCGCCCTTCGATTAGCTTAGGATCACTAAGGGTAAGCGCCATCGGATCGAATGGCTTGGGCTTCTCTACTGTTGCCGGTGACTCCACCACTGGTGTCCTCTCCTGGCCGCATCCATTCAAAGAGAACAGAGCGACCAGGATCAAACATCCAGTGAGAAGCAGGCTATGCTTCGCAAAGTTCATTGCGGCAACTAGGAATCCATCGGAATGCGGATCACAACGCCACCCATTACGTCACCGAGCTTGAAGTCAGTCTTAGGACTGTCTTTATGCTCATTGTGGCAAGATACGCAAACGGGCGCTACAGCGACATCGGCATACACTGCGGTGAAGTAATTCTGACCGCCCAGGGTTTCCTGGCCATAGAATGGCTCAGCCCCACCGTTAGCAGCCACAAACTCAAGGCCCTTCTTTTCGACTTCCGTTTGCCCAGCGGCATTCGACTTGTTGATTGGCCAGAGAGATTGCAGCGAATAGCTAAACCAGGCGTCCTTGCTGGCTGTCAACTCTGCGCCCATACGGAACATTTGCGCCGGCAATGGCAGAGCTTGGTCTTCACTCCAGTGTTCACTTGCCTTAATAACCTTATCTTCTTTGACCAGTCGATTCACCACTTTCTGAGTGTAAACCGTGCGGTCGTTTTCGAGCACCATGTGAAGTGCGTCGGTTAGCTTTTCAAAGGAAACACCCGGAGGGGCAACTTCCACGATTTCTGTTTTGGAGCAGCCGGTAGCGAGCCAGCCGGTAATTGCGCTCAAGCCGAGCGCAATGGTGATGATGATCGTTTTCTTCATGATACGTCAGATGATGTTTAGCCGCAAGAAATGGCTAATCCTTAAAATAGCACTCGTGGTGCCATTTTAAGGAAACGATCAACGTTCATCACTATTTTTAATGCGTAAATCCTGCATACAGGGCATGAATCGACTTCATGCTCCTATATCTATGGTGGCTAACGCAGGGGACTTAGTGTGTTTGACTGCTCAATTCATCTTTGGGCCATCCACCCGCAACGGCATCTGCAAGCGTATATTTTTGCAAGTGCTTAAAAAATTGTGCACGCGCGCCATACAAAATACCCTTTAAGCGGCAGCAATTGTTCAACAGGCAGCTACTCTCTTCGCTTGAAAAACACTCGACGAGATTAAAATGCGGTTCAGTACAGCGCACAACCTCGGCTAGATTTATATCTTCTGGAGGCAAGGCCAAAGATACTCCCCCATTTTTGCCACGCGAGTTCTTTAAATATCCAGCCTTCGCCAAACGCCCGCTAATTTTTGCTATGTGATGTCGCGAAACGCCGTAGTACTCCGCAAGCTCATCAATAGAGGATTGCAGGCCCTCTTCGCGTGCTAAATACATTAGCACACGCAGCGAGTAGTCTGTAAACGCGGTCAATTCCATATATATAATCGCAAAGGGATGTTCAATTAGTGGGCTTTTGCGCCTAATTGCAAGTTATGAGCTTTTTAATAGCCAAATATTAAAACGACCGTTGGGCTCTAATCATTAGCTTAATCGAAGTGCCCTCAGTGAAGGAATGGGATACAAGCGCGCGACAAGATTTTGTATACAGATTCAACACCATCTTGAGGCAGCGTCTTTACGTGTCTTGCGTGCAAAAAGCGATAGCTAGCCTTGAGTTCGCTGCCAGACTGGCCTAATTTGCAGTATGCCTAAAAAAGCTGCCACTAAATCTCGTTCTGCGTGGATTGACGCATATCTCGATCACCTGCTCGACGAAGGCGAGCCTCCTGCCAGCATCCGTCGTTTCGCCAAGAACCAGGGTGTTTCCGAAAAGGATTTCTATGCCCACTTTGCCAATTTCGATTCGTTAGAGGGCGAAGTGTGGCAATCTCTGGTCAGCGACACGGTCGCTGCGCTCGAAGCCGATGCCGACTACCAGGAGTATCCAGCGCAACAGAAGCTCGCAGCATTCTACTATACTTTCCTGGAAGGAGCACTGGATTACCGTTCCTTCATGCTCCTCCGCTATCCTGGTATGCAGCTCGCGGTTTGTCCAAGCTGTCTCGCAAAATTTCGAGACGCATTTCTGGGATACGTTAAGCCGCTCTTAGACGAAGCAAAAAGCACGCAGGAAGTCCCTTCTCGCGGCAAGCTCAATCAAGCTTACCCAGGTTTGGTTTATGCGCAATTCCTCTTTATCGTTGATTTCTGGCTCAAGGATGAGAGCGAGCAATTCCAACGAACAGACGCTTTAATCGAGAAATCCGTGACTCTGGGTTTTGATCTGATTGGAGCTCAGGTAGTAGACAGTGCCTTTGATCTGGTCCGCTTCCTCCTTGGCAACTTGAAAGCAAGCTAGGCTACCCGCCCAAATGCCTACTGCCGGTCGTTGATCAGGGAATGGTGAAAGGTTTATTATTGTAGGACGAGTTGCATTCGTTCTGAGCAGCTTGCGAAATCGCCGCGATACGCTTTCGTTGATTCACGCATGAAGGAACAACGCTCCATCCCTAAGCACAAACTGACGCGTGCCGCATCTCTCGTAAAAACCGGCGCAAAAATCGGCGGCAATTACGCAAAGTACTATGGAAAGAAAATTGCCACCGGGCAGGATGACCGCGCGAAGTTGCACGAGGAGAATGCAGAGGAAACCTACTCGGCCTTCAGCAAGCTCAAAGGCGGACCGCTCAAAGTTGCGCAAATGCTGAGCATCGACCAGAATATCCTGCCTGCCGCGTATCAGGAGCAGTTTGCGCAGGCACAATATTCAGCGCCGCCGCTCTCCTACCCGCTCGTGGTCCGTACTTTCAAGCAAGAGTTTGGGCAAGGCCCCAACGAGATATTTGACACGTTTACCAAGTCAGCCGTTAACGCTGCATCCATTGGGCAAGTGCACAAAGCCACTCTCGATAACGAGACTTTTGCGGTGAAGATCCAATACCCCGGCGTTTCGCAGAGCCTGAAATCCGACCTTCGCCTGGTGAAACCTATAGCGATGAAAATGATCGGGCTAACGGCCAAGGAGATTGATTACTATTTCGAGGAGGTCGAAGAGAGGCTGTTGGAAGAGACGGACTACGAACTGGAACTGAAGCGCTCACAGGAGCTCACCGCGAAGTCCGCACATTTGCCCGAAGTTAGATTTCCCCAATACTACCCGGATTTTTCCAGCAAGCGTATACTCACTATGGAGTGGATAGATGGTTTGCCGCTGGATAAATTTATCGAACAAAACCCCAGCCAGGAAACGCGCAACCGCATTGGCCAGGCGATGTGGGATTTCTACCATTTTCAAGTGCATGAACTGCGCGAATTTCACGCCGACCCCCATCCTGGCAACTTCCTGATTTGCCCCGACGAACAACTTTACGTGCTGGATTTTGGCTGTGTGAAAGAACTCGAAGACGATTTCTACAGAGAGTATTTTCAATTGCTCGACATGAATCGCGTCCTCGACAACGCGCATTTCGAACAAATGCTCTATGATCTAGGGCTTGTTCAGGACAGCGATAACGCCGAGGAGCGTGTCCTCTTGCGCGGGCTCTATCGTGAGTCCATCGAGCTGCTCTCGCGTCCCTTTCAGCAGGGCGATTTCGATTTTGGAGACGAACGTTATGTTAAGGAAATTTACGACTTCAGCGAGCGCACCCAGAAAGACCCCGATATCAAGCGTCTCAACACCGCCCGAGGCAGCCGCCACGCAATCTACCTAAATCGCGCATACTACGGGCTCTACAATCTGCTGGCCCAGCTAAAGTCCCAGATCCACGCGGAGATCCCAGGTGAGTTGAAGGCAGTGAGCTAGGAACGCTTTTCCATGCTTGCGACTGAGCATCAAAACGACAGCTTTGCCCAACATATCGAAGGTTTTTAAAGATGTGCTGTCGCTACACGCTTACCCAAGTCCAGGCAAGATTACACAAGGCCCTGAATATGCAGCAGTTGGCAGGGCTAAAGGCGCGTTATAACATTGCGCCGACTCAGCCTATTGCCGCCGTACGGGCCAACGACAACAGTGGCGAGCGCGAATGGGCGATTTTCAGCTGGGGCCTGGTGCCTTTTTGGGCGAAGGATCCTTCGATTGCCACTAAGCTACTCAATGCCCGCTCCGAGACGGCCGCCATCAAGCCAGCCTTTCGTGGTCCAATGCGTCATCATCGTTGCCTCATCCCTGCTGACGGCTTTTTTGAATGGAAGGGTCGTGCTGGGCAAAAACAGCCTTACTATTTTAAGCGACCAGACCATGAGCCATTCTGTTTCGCAGGACTGTTTGACCACTGGGGCTCGCCAGATGGCTCGGAAATCGAGTCCGCGACGATACTCACGACAACCGCTAATGATTTCATGAAGCCCATACATGGCAGGATGCCCGTCATCATTTCACCCCAAGACTACGACCGCTGGCTGGATCCGAAAATTCAACGTGCTGCTCAGCTCGAGGATTTACTTAAACCGGCACCCGAGGATTTCTTTGTCCGCGAACCGGTCACACCGCTCGTGAGTAATGTCCGCAACGATTTGCCGGAGTGCATAATGAGCACCGAGCCTCCCCCCGAGCCGCCAGCCCAAATGGGATTTGGCTTTTAGGTTTCTGGGCTACTCGTGGTGGTATTTGGAGCCGCTATTGATCGATGCGCCGCGGTAGAGTTGCTCCAACAGGAGATAGCGAGCCATCTCGTGGGTAAAAGTCATTGGAGACAGCGAAAACAAATGGTCTGCTCGACGCTTGATTGCATCTGACAACCCATAGGGGCCACCAATGATAAAAACCAGTTCCGCGCCCAGTTGACGTTGGATGTGGCCTGCCAGGTCCGAGGAACTCATGG
The DNA here is from genome assembly GCA_031296935.1 of Cerasicoccus maritimus. Lineage (GTDB taxonomy): Bacteria > Verrucomicrobiota > Verrucomicrobiia > Opitutales > Cerasicoccaceae > Cerasicoccus > Cerasicoccus maritimus. The sequence continues at coordinate 105,085 of JAVDPD010000008.1, read as the reverse complement.
TCTTTCCTTCCTCCGATAAAACCCAGACCGTAGCCTCGCGCCGGGAATCTAACGCGGTAAGGAATCGTTCTCCCTCCGCGTCGGGATCAGCGTCTTTCAGCTCGATAATCTCCACCTTACCCTGTCGGCGCAAACGCGTGGCAAAATCATCACAAAGTGCACGCAAGTGGGTGTTTTTTAGTTTACCCACCGCCAACAGAGTCAGGCGGAACATTTCACTTAAGGCCGAGCTTCATTTTGCCAGCTTCAGAAATCATTTTGGGGTTCCAGGGCGGATCCCAAACGATATTTACCTCGGCAAATTCCACATCTGGCAAGCTTTCGATTTTCTCTTTGGCGTCCGCAGCAATTACTGGGCCCATACCGCATCCTTGCGCGGTGAGTGTCATCTGAACGGAGACAGTTTGCTTGCCTGCATCGGAGTCTTCGATCTTGAGGTCGTAGATGAGGCCCAAGTCCACGATATTGACGGGGATTTCCGGGTCAAAACAGTTGCGCAGCACTGCCCATACATGATCTTCGCTAAAGGGGCCATCGAGTTCCTCATCGGCGGTTTCTCCGCCAAGCTCGTTAGCAAGCCATTGCTCTGCCTCTTCGCCCAATGCGCTGAAGTTTTCGCGCGCAATTCTGAACATTCCGTTAGGTGCGGTAATGGTGACGGACCCGCCCAAGGCCTGGTTGACATTTACTGGGCTTCCCTTGGCTAGTGTCACGGCGTCTCCGGCCGGAATTAGCGTAGCTGGGCAGTCGCGAACCAAGTATAAAGTTTCGTTGATCATTGCCCAAGATTCGCTCGTTGAAGGCTAAATGTCAAACCTCGCGCACCCGCATTTCACGACTCACTTATTTACCAGTTGTTTAAAATAAATTACTGTAGTGATATGTGTCTAAAAGGACTTGTCGCCTTACTGACCAAAGCTATATGATAGTTTTTTCTCTATTGAAATATTCTCATCTCGTTATGCCCAAATCCATACCTGTATGGCACAAGCTGTCGACTGCGGCTGCATGTGCGGTTTTTTCTATTTCTTTGTGCATCTCCCCTGCCATTCAAGCAGCCCCCAAAAAAGAGACGACAAAAGTAATCACCGTTGATGTCCCGGACGAAACCCTGCTCCGTTTCATGAGCCCAGACCTGCTCCGGGAATGGCGACGTGTCGAACGCGGTCTTGCCCAGGCCAAAGCTGATGTTGAGTCGGGAGAATGGCTTGAGGCTAAAGAATATAGCCAGTTTGTGCCTAAATCGCAAACGGACTCTGACCGCAAGCGCGGCAAAGAAAAAGCTGCCGAAGGTCGCAAACAGCAAGAAGCTTTCATCAAAGAGCAAAACAAGCTCCGGCAGCAGGCCTATGAAGCCTATACCGCCTACCAAGCGAAATTTGATACGCAAACCATCGTTATGGACATCGAGGCGATGTCCTTGGACGACGCGATCAATAAGCCGACAGAAGCGTTACTCTACAAGCTGTGGAACGAAAACTACAGCAAGATTTATCTGAGCGGTATTTACGTTTTCCGTGACGGAAAATACACTAAAGCTGAGCAGCTCAGCGAGCAGCTATCCGGCATTATCGGCAATCTTGATGGCAACCGCTACAGCTATGTTGATGACATCAATGAATTCACACTGGGCATTCAAAACGGGCGGCCACAGGTTGATTTCGAATCGCGAGAGGATACGGTGAAGCGTTTTAAACCAGCCCTTCTCATCGCCGAAGTGCTGTTCGACGCAGAGATCAAACACGGCCTTTATGCACTCAACGCCTACGACCTGAAAACTGGCGACCTCATCGAGCAAACGGTTCTGCGTTTTCCCGTCGTCAATAATACGCCTGACACACTTGGCATCGACCACGCAGAATTGCTGACCACAGTTGAACATACGCCTGCTGAATTACCGGAAACCACTACGGAGGGCAGCACCCCTGCGCCAGAAGAAAATGCCGGTACTGCTAAGCCCTCTTCGTCTCGCGAGGCAATCGGTTTAAGCCTTGTATTAGAAGACCAAACGAACTTTTTAGGACGCCTCGGCAAGACAAAGTCCAACTATGCTTTCGATGTAAACTATGTCGGCCAGATTGATGGCTTTGATCAGCGAACGGCCATTCTTTTAAACAATGCGCTGATGCGCAATCAGGGCATTAAGGTCGATGATATTGAATTCCTGACTTTGGCGCTACCCATGACGAATGAAGGCTTGGTCGTTGGTGATATAGCCAACGCAGAGTGGCGTGTTTCTCCGATCTCTCCAGTAGAGGACGGTGAGGGTGTTTACAGCATCCGTGCACAGGCGAAAACCGGCGACCAGACAGCCGTCATTGATATTGGCACCCTAACCATTCAATCTGCCGGCGAAACCATTCCGCCCCAAGCGAAAAAGTAAGCTCAGAATTTTCACCACCAACCCCGCCACGCTGCGGGGTTTTTTATGATTCACTGAATTTCAAGGGAGAATGGTATACGCGCATAGACGTTGCGCGGATCATTCAATGCTCGAAGCGAAGCCAACTCTTTATTCAGCTTCCTGATCGTCGTGTGAAGCAAATCATTGGGAGCCTTTACCACTGGAGGCACCCCTGGTGTATCCGCTATGAGTTCAGCAAATGCTTCAGCTAGGTTCCGAGCCTCAGGCACTTGTGTAATTGCCCAATCGTCGCCAACACCTGCTGAAGCAGCAGCATAGTTAATGGCGTCATTTAGGCCACCGATTTGGTCGACTAGGCCAATACCTAGCGCATCCTGCCCACTCCATACTCGGCCTTGAGCAATCTCAGCAACCTTTTCAAGGGGCAAGCCCCGGCCTTCGGAAACCTTCCGAATAAACTCGTCGTAGAGCTGATCAGTGAACGTCTGAATCAACGCCATTTCCTCTGGAGTCTTAGGGCGGGAAAGTGTGAAAAGATCAGCATAAGTGCTAGTCTTAACGCCGTCAAAAGTGACGCCATGTTCATTCGCGAGTTCCTTAAAATTAGGGACTAAGCCAAAGACTCCAATGGAACCAGTGATGGTAGCTGGTTCGGCAAATATCTGGGAGGAATAGGCAGAAATCCAATATCCACCACTAGCAGCCATAGAGCCCATCGAAATCACAACCGGCTTTACCTTATTGGCTTCACGAACTTCACGCTGAATAAGTTCGGAAGCTACGGCACTTCCACCCGGGCTATTAACCCGCAGCACGATGGCCGCAACATTTTCATCATGGCGCAATTCGCGAATCCAGCGGGAGAGACGGTCGCCACCGACTTGATCTGTATACCCCTCCCCATCAACGATTTCGCCCTCTGCGTAAACCACTGCAATCTGTGGACTGTTCACCCAGAGTGGCGCTCCTTCAGCACGAAAACCATGTCGGCTAATGTAGTCATTCATCGCGACTTGCCGGAACGTCCCGAAATCTTCATCCACGGCATAAGATTCCTTGAGAGCAGTAATCACTTCGTCGAAATAGCCGACTCGATCAACCAAACCAATTTCCTTGGCGCGCTCAGCGATGAAGAAGCCCTGATCATCCGATTCTTGCAGAATCTGCGACTTGCTGACGCCACGAGCGGTTGAAATATCCGTCAGGATTGTCTGCCATAAATCATCTAAGAGCTCAGACAATTGCTCACGATCCGCCTGGCTCATTTTATTGCCAGTAAACATTTCTACGGCCGACTTATATTTGCCAACCTTGGTCGCTTGAACGCCGATTCCATATTTTTTAAGCGCATCCCCGAGATACACCCCTTCGGAAGATAATCCGTTGAGACTGATCAGACCAAAAGGATTCATATAAACCTCGTCTGCAACCGACATAAGGTAGTAGTCTTTCATTGTTGGGTCGACTACATAGGCATAGATTTTCTTACCGCTTTGCTTAAATTCTAACAACGCTTCTCGTACTTCCGTTAAAACGGCGAGTCCCGAACCATAACCAACTGGCAGCAAGTTGCCGTGTAGGAATATTGCTTCGATTTGCTCATCTTCGGCTGCCTGCTCTATGGCATCAATTAACTCCAACAGGTAATAGTTGGGCGTGTAGCTGCCCTCCATTGCCTGATTGATTGCGTTGTTGATAGTTTCAGTTTCCGGCGCGTCACTGATATTGGCCCAGAGGTCCACGACCAGCACGGTGTGATCCGCAATTTCAATGGGCTTCGACGAACCACTCATGAGCAGCATGAATAGGAACACCACGCATCCAACGAGCATAAGTGACACGACAATTGCCTGAGCAGCAAGATTACCAAGGATGATTTTGAAAAAATCTTTCATAAGAAATATGCTAATTTCTATGACATAAAAATCACCTTTGGCAACTAGCTAAGCGCCACTTTCCGCTTTGGTGCGGGCAAACTCTTCGTCCTCGTATTCCTGAATGACATCAACCTGGTGCAACCAGAGGTTGGCGTAGCGACCATCGTTGAGCAGTAGCTCGTCGTGCGTGCCTTGCTCAAGGATGCCGCCACTTTCCAGCACCACGATCTTGTCAGCCTTACGAATGGTCGACAGGCGGTGCGCAATGACCAATACTGTTCGCTCGCTCATCAGGTTTTCAAGGGCATGCTGGATCTGGCGCTCAGTGATGGTGTCCACGCTGGCGGTCGCCTCATCGAGAATGACCATCGGGGGATTCTTCAGTAGCACCCGGGCAATGGTCAAACGCTGCTTCTCTCCCTGAGACAGTCGAATGCCCTTTTCGCCGATATTCGTATCGACTTGATCTGGCATCTTCTGGACAAAATCCCACGCAGAGGAACCCCGCAGCGCACATTCAATTTCCTCATCCGTCGCGTTTTCCTTGGCCAACAACAAGTTCTCACGGACAGTCCCTTCGAATAGAAACGGATCCTGCGCTACGTGCCCAATTTGCTGGTGCAGGTTATCCAGGGAAAAGTCCTTAATATCTACCCCGTTAATCGTCACACTGCCATCGGTTGCGTCGTATGCGCGCATAGCCAGGTTGGCAATGGTGCTTTTGCCGGCTCCAGTATGACCAACCAAAGCGGTGACTTTGCCTAGTTCGATAGTCAGGTTGAAGTCCTTCAGCACGGCCGGGCGCTCCGGATATTGAAAAGTCACGTTGCGGAAATCTATTTCCAGCAAACCGCTGGGGAATTGCTGAGGCTGTTCAGGATTCTCCACTTCGATCGGCGCATCCAAGATTTCAAACACGCGCTCACCGCTGGCCTTGCCAGCAACCAACAAATGATTCAGTTGGTGGAGCTGGCCAATGGGCATGTAGATCATATTCGCCCACATCAGAAACGCGACCATTTGAGGAAAACCGAATTCACTATTTCCGGAAAGGATCAGGTACCCGCCAACGCCGATCACGCTCACCGAACCTAGGTTCGTAATAAAATTCGTGCTCGGATTGTAGGCCGCCCAGCGAAACATCGCCGCCAAAAGGCGTGTGCGTAACGTCTCAGATCGCTCATCAAACCGCTTGGTTTCGCGTGATTGCAGTCCGAAGGTCTGAATAAGCCGGTTGCCTTGAATATCCTCGACCAAGAGTGAATTCAGGTCGCCGGACGCCTCACGCACCGGCTTCCAGTATTTACGGCCCTTCTTCGCATAGAAATAACCCGCGACCAACAACACCGGAACCGGCATAAATACAAACCATGCCAGAAAACTATTCTCCCGAAAAATAAAAATGCTGACCCCCACAAGCATGACCAGTGCACGAGTCCCAATTTCCGTGCCGTCCAGCAGCGCACGTTCGACATTGTTCACGTCCTCAATCACTCGTGAAGATATCTCTCCACTCTTGCGCTGATCATAAAATGAAACTGGCAAGTTGAGTAACTTCGAGTGGATTTGCATGCGCATATCTTTCAACACACGCTGCTCCAGGATGTTGTTGACCGTGATGCGTAGTCCATTGGCAAGTTCACTGCCGAAGTACAAAAGCGCGATAACGCCAACGCCAAACCATAGCTGGTCCAGCGTGCCTTCAGTTTCCACCGACTTCAATATCTGCTGTATCTGCTTGGGAATCCAGATCTGCAGACCAGTCATTGCCACGGCCAATCCGAGGGTCAGCCCAAACAGTGCAGGATAGCGAAAAAGGTATTTTGAAACACGCCAGATGACATTCATTCTCGATAGATTGGATGCGCTCTGAGCAAAGTTCAAGCGAGGATGCGCTTTTCGCCTCGGCGCTCTAAGAGAGCGTCTAAAAATCACGGACGCATGAAATGACTGCACAATAATTTACAATTCCGAGATTGCCATTTTTGGGGGCACGATTTTCGAGTGATATTACCGGCAAAGTTAGGGTTGGCATTGCTATCAGCCTGTCGGCTTTGATCACACTGTCCGAATGAAGTTGATTTGTTGCTCGGATGGATTTTGTGATAGTAGATCGTGACACGCCTCTTTTGTTACCGGTTGATATGCGTGATTGGGTTGCTGAGGACGACCCGGTGCATTTCATCTTGGAGGCGGTTGATCGCGTTGACTTGAGCGCTTTCAAGGTAAAGCGCACGCGAGCTGGCAAGTCGCAGTATCCGCCGCGGATGCTGTTAGCGCTGCTGATTTACAGTTACAGCCACGGATTGTTCGGTTCCCGCCGAATCGAGCGTGCGACCTACCGAGACGTTTGCGTGCGTTACCTCACGGGCGACACGCACCCGAACCACGACACCATTTGCGCTTTTCGTCGTGAAAACCACGCAGCCTTCACGGCGTGTTTTCTTGAGGTGCTGCTGCTGGTGCGCGAGTTGAAGCTGGGCACGGTCGCCATCGATGGCACGCACCTGAGGACCAACCTGAGCAAGGACCGCAACGTTACCTACGAACGGGCCCAGCAGCTCGAAACGCGCCTGAGCGCGGACATCGAGGCGCTTTGCACTCGGGCAGAGCAGGCCGACAACACGGAAGTGGACGAGCGTCTGCCGTCGGAAATAGCTCGTCGCCAGGCCCTGCGCGAACAGATGGATGCGGCCCCGGCAAACAAACCAACCTGACCGATACGGATTCGCGCCTGATGCGCAAAGGCAAAAGCAGCCCGGTGACGCAAAGCGACAACGCCCAGGCCAGCGTTGACGCCGACGGCAGCCAACTGGTCGTCAGCGCCCACATCAGCCAATGCAGCGCCGACAACGGCGAGCTCGAAGCAGGCATCCAAAACATCCCCGCCCAACTGGGGAGCCCTAAGCAAGGTCTTGCCGACAGCGGCTTCGTCCAGATCGAAGCCATCGAACGCATCCAGCAAGGCGGCATCGACCTGTATGTGAGCGTTCAAAACGAAGCGCTCACAACCAGCGCCGCTACGATTTACGACCCGAAAAAGCCCTCGCCAAAGCACCCCAAAAACTCGCTAATCCCACCCTTATTGACATGCGCGAAAAAATCCGCACCGAAGCCGGACGCAAAATCTACGCCCTGCGACAACAAAGCGTCGAACCAGTCTTCGGCATCATCAAACAAGCCATGGGCTTCCGTCAGTTTTCACTTCGTGCCCTCGACAAAGTCAGCGCCGAGTGGACCCTCGTATGCCTGGCCTACAACTGCAAACGCCTCTTCAATCTCACCAAACAACCACAAAACGCCTAAAATCCACCAACAAGCCCCAGCGGCGCTCGAAACCACCGACACAAAACTCCAGTACCTCCGAAAAACGACCGGCTCATATCAGAAATCACCAATAGACCACGCAGCGACCAACTCCTCGACAGACATAACGTCTAAAGAAATACGTAAAAGCCGACAGGCTGCTAGGCGGGCTTTTCTGAAAAGCCTATACGGTTGTTTCGCAAAAGCCTACTGCTGTACTTCGGAAAAGCCTACTGCTGTACCTTCGAGAAGCCTACTCGGTTCTTTCGAAAAACCCTTATGCTGTGTTAGCAAAACAACCGCTGCTGTACTGCGGCAACACAGCAGCGGTTGTTGCAACAGTACAGCAGCGGTTGTCGGTCAAGTACAGCCACTGTTGTTTTTGAAAAGTGGCGGATGGCTCCGATAGGCTTCAGCATGGCGGTTTCCTACAACCAAGATACCTAATAAGACCCACCGTCGCCTCCGCGAAGAGGATCGTCACATAATCTATCGCATGCGTAAAGCCGGAATCAGCCAGCACGAGATCGCCTATTGCATAGGTTTTTCTCAGTCAACGATCAGTAAGGAGCTGCGTCGCAACCGAGGGCTTACTGCTTATCGCCCGAAGCAGGCTCATGAGAAGGCCGTTTATCGCCAGTGGCGCAAGCGTTCCCGCTCATGCGTGATTGAGGGCGATACGGAAGTGGTTGTGCGCGAACGCTTGGCCCTTAAGCACAGCCCGGAGCAGATTAGCGGAGCCTTGCGCCGAGAGGGGCAAGCTGCCCCTTCGCGCACGAGTATCTATTCGTTCATCCAGGCTGACCGAGCGCGTGGAGGACAGCTTTATCGGCAGTTGCGCATCAACGGCAAACGCCGCTATCGCCATAAGAATAAAGCAAGCCGCGGCAAGCTGCCAAACCGTGTGGGCATTGAAAAACGGCCCTCGGTGATTGAGCGACGTGAGCGTTAGCCTCGCCCACATCGAAGCCGAACTCAACCAACGCCCACGCAAACCCCTTCACTTCCTGTTACCACACAAACTAAAACATCGAATCGCCGCTTGACCTATCCAAACCCATATAACGATTATTCTTTAGAAGCTGGAATCTGCGGTGGGTTTACTCTGGGGAGTCTGTGTTTTTTAATCCTATTTGGGGGAGGTGCCTGGATAATAACGAAGACGGAAAACATTTGGATAGGAATATTTTATTTCGCAGCGACAGCCACTGCATTATCTAAGCTTTCAAAGCTCAAAAACGGGTAAGTGTTCGCGAAAAAGTCTACACAAACCTTCTGGCCCTAAAACTGGCACTACACCCACCAGTCTCCTAATTTCACTCCTCCAATCACATTCCTAAGCGATTACCAATCAGCAACTTCTGAGTGGCACGGGGCAAGGGAGTCGAACCCCTAACCTCCTGATCCGTAGTCAGGTGCTCTATCCAATTGAGCTAGCCCCGCTTGAGGTGAGAAAGCCGAGAATAAAGTCACTCGGGCACTATGTTGGCAAGTGCTTTTTTCGTTTTTTTATAAAAAGTTTTCCAAAGTGAAACAGCATCTCGCCCTACCCCGCATGAATGCAGGCAAAACACCAAACCACAGTGTGTGGGAATCAGCCGAGATCGAAGCGATTTCGCACAACATTGGCCATGATTTCCAACGCTTCGGGAAGCGCATCAATGTTCATAGCATAATTGATACGAATGCACTCTTCAGCATGTGGCCAGGGTTCTGACAAACCGTGGAAGAAGAAATGCCCAGGGACCACGAGCACACCGGCTTCCTTGAGATCGCTGTAAAGCGCGTCAGCACCACCAGGAAGCCCCGGAAACCAAAGCCAGAGGAACAGTGCCCCTTCTGATAAGTGAATGCGGCAGGGCAAGCCAGCCATCGCCTCGCGCACGATCGACACTGCACGCTGGCTTCGATTTCGATAGTAGGGGCGGATAACGTCTCGCGACAAGCTGACTACCTCGCCCGACTCAAAGAGTGGGAGCGTCAAAGCTTGACCAACATTACCGTTGGCCAAACCGGCTACGGCATTCATTGAGCTGATAGCTTTACAGATCTCCGGCGGCCCAATGACTATCCCCGTTCTCGTGCCCGGCAACCCCAGCTTGGAAAGGCTATAGGTTAAGATCGTATCCTCTCCCCAGAACGGTTGGATATCAGTGAAAATCATATCCGGAAAAGGCGCACCGTAAGCGTTGTCGATAATCAAGTAGGCATCGCGCTCCTGGCAAAGCGCATGAAGTCGGCGGATCTCACTGTCGGTCAGCACATTGCCCGTAGGATTCGTGGGACGCGATACGCAGACGGCGGCGATGGAGTCGTCCCAGGGCAGATTATTGAAATCGACATGGTATTTGAACATGCCGTCCGGCAGCTCCTCGATCACGGATTGAGCGGCAACAAACATTTCTGGATGCATGCCTTGCTCCGCGTAGCCGACATATTCAGGCATCAGCGGGAACAGTATGCGTCGGAGCCCCGCATCACCCTCTCCGGCCAATAAATTGAACAGGTAAAAATAGGCCGTCTGTCCTCCGTTTGTAACAACAACATTGTCCTCCGTCAGGCCCCAATCATAAGCGTCATTAAACAACTGAACGATGGCGCGAATAAAGCGCTGGTTTCCATTCTGCGGGTCGTAGACGCCAAGCATCCGATCAAAGCGCTCCGGGGCGTCTGTAAGCATTTCCTGCATGAGCCGGCGCCAACAATGGGTCGTTTCGGCAATGGGCGCAGGATTGCCGCCGCCCAACATATGCACATGCCCGGCGCCTTCGGCCAGAGAGCGACCAAGGTCATCCATCAGCCGCTCGATGCCGCTGCCTTGCGCCAGTTTTGCCTGAAGCCTAGTTTGAGGTCGCTTGAACTTTTCCATTACTGCAAAAACTCAACATGGAGCATTTGCCGAAGGCCTAGCAAGTCCGAAGACATGGGGTCGTGTAAGGATTTATTCGGCCACTCACAAGATATCAGAACACTTCCACAACAATGGCCGTCATGTTGTCCCGGGAGATGTCCCATGCCTCTTTGATCAAGCGCTCTGCGGGCAAGAATTTTTGGGCGACTATCGATGGCGTGCGCACAAGGTCCTCGATCTTGCGCGAACTGATTCCATCAGAAATGCCATCGGAACAGAAAACGAAGCAGTCTCCGGGTTCGTAAAGGACTTGGCCAAGATGTGGGTCCACCTTATCCACACGGCCTCCTAGCGCCATGTGGAGAAGAGACTTCTGCGGGTGCATTCGCGCCTCCAACTCGGTTAGTTTCCCGGCGCGCACCAAAGCGCCGACTGGAGTGTGGTCGTAAGTGATCTGCTGATAGCCACCGACCTTCGGTAAATGGTAAATTCGGCTGTCACCCACGTGCCCGAAGTAGGCCTTCTCTGGCGTAAACCAGCACATACTGAGCGTAGCGCCCATGCCACTGGTTTCCTCATAGGCTCGGCCCTGCCAGCGCATTTCAGCGTGAATTTGTTCTATAACTTCGGCTAGAAAGTCCGTACCGCCTCGACGAAACCCGGTTGCCTTCAGTCGAAAAGCAGAAGGAAGCAGCTGAGTAATTTTATCCACCGCAATACGACTGGCAAACTCACCTGCATTGGCACCTCCCATGCCATCGCTGACAGCGAAAATAAAATCACCGGCCTCAAAGCGAGCTTCTCCGATTTTGCCCAAACGAAAAACTTCTCGCCCATCAAGCTTCAAGCCCAGGAAGGCGTCTTCGTTGTTTTTTCGAAAGCGCCCCTTGTCAGTCATTCCCCACCAGCGCAGACCGGTTGGCTCATTGTAGGAAATTACGGTTTCCATTTAATCAACCTGTCGTCTTTGTTGTTCGAGTCGGAATTCCGTGACCTCTTCCACCGTGAGGCCCTCCCCAGTTTCGAGGATGGTCGCGAACTCGAAATCGATCAAACAGAAGCGCCCCAGCTGCGCACTGTAGGTTACGTTGCGGGCAAAGTTATCCTCGTGACGTACGCCATAGGATTCCAGCTCATCGAAAATAACCTTGAGCTTGTTGTCACTGATGCTTTCGACGACTTTACCACAATTGGTAGTCACCATGAATAAAGTGTCCGGATCGCAATCGATTACGCGCGGAACGAAGTCGCAGCCCTTTTCCTCCAGATATTTAAGCACGCGGAGTTCATTTTCAAAACGCTCCTTTGCCATTGGTCCAAGGAAGTTCTTGCGCACCAGACCATCATATCCAATCCGGACTTTGGCCTGCTTGGTATCTTTATTGCCCTGCATTATTTTAACTTAACTGGAAGTATCCCAAAAATTCCAGAATGAAAGCTGCGGAGATAGACTTGATTTCAATCCAACTTCTAGCCATAAGACATGAACGAAATTCATTCACAGGCAATGTGGTGGTTAAAATCGCTCAACTATAAGTAAAATTATGCAGTGTATCGACCAGATCACCTATTTGGCACATGAGGTGCTTTACGACGTGCCTTTTCATCTAGAAACCCGATAGTGAGGAGAGCCAATCCATTAGGAATGGCATCCAAGCATATCTATCTAACCATAAAAACTGATTATGCCTACTAAGTATAAGCTCGAGTACATCTGGCTCGACGGTTACACCCCCGTGCCAAATCTCCGTGGTAAAACCCGCCTTCAAGAGAAGGAGCCTAAGTCTCTGGATGATCTTCCGGAATGGGGCTTTGATGGTTCTTCCACCCAACAAGCTGAAGGTAGCAGCTCCGACTGTGTGCTCAAGCCGGTAGCATTCTATCCTGACGCAGCCCGCGGCGAAGACAGCTTCATCGTAATGTGTGAAGTTATGCTCCCAGACGGCACCCCACACCCTTCGAACTATCGCGCCACCATCGTGGACGACGAAGACACTTGGTTCGGCCTTGAGCAGGAGTATTTCCTTTACGAAGATGGTCGTCCCCTTGGCTGGCCAACTGATGGCTACCCAGCGCCACAAGGTGAATATTATACCGGTGTAGGCTACGAAAACGTTGGCGAAATTGCCCGCGAAATTGTTGAAAAGCACCTCGACCTCTGCCTCGCTGCCGGCATCAACCACGAAGGCATCAACGCCGAAGTGGCCAAGGGCCAGTGGGAATTCCAGGTTTTCGCCAAGGGCTCCAAGAAGTGCGCTGACGACATCTGGGTCGCTCGCTACCTCCTGAACCGCCTCTGCGAAAAGTATTGCGTCACCGTTCAATACCACTGCAAGCCCTTCCAGGGTGACTGGAATGGTTCGGGCATGCACTGCAACTTCTCCACGAAGTATCTGCGTGAAGTCGGTGGCAAGGATTACTTCCTCAAGCTCATGGACGCTTTCGAAAAGAACAAGGACGAGCACATCGCTGCTTACGGTCCAGACAACCACCTCCGCCTCACCGGCCTCCACGAAACTCAGTCCATCGACAAGTTCTCTTGGGGTGTTGCTGACCGTGGCGCTTCCATTCGTGTGCCGCACAGCTTCGTCAAGGAGGACAAGTATCAGGGTTATTTGGAAGACCGCCGCCCGAACTCCGCAGGCGACCCTTATCAGATCTGCTCGCGCGTTCTCAAGACGATCGCCGAAGTTCCCACCGAATAGTTTTAAGAATTACCACTACTACACTCACACGGCGCTCCCACCCAGGAGCGCCGTTTTTTAGTGCTAGTTGGAAATCCTGGCCCAATGGAAACCAAATCCTTACGGTGCAATTATCCCCCCCCCCTTCGAGCAAAACAAGGTGTGGTGTCGCATGATGCCGAAGCGATTGCCCGCGCATCAATATGCTCTTTTAAGCCGACAGCTTAAGCCGCTTAAATACCAGGCAGAATTTTGCCCATCTGTGATGCGGCAGACAGACCAATAATTACGAAATAGAGCACCACCAGGAATCCACCTTCCACCCGTGTGACTTTACGCTCAGTGTAGAAGGCAAACCAGAGCAACAGGGTCAACAGAACCATTGACGGAAACTCGATAACGAAGAGACGGCGCTCCACTTGAAGTGGAAAAAAGGTAGATACTGAGCCACCGATCAGCAGCATATTGAAAATATTCGAGCCCACTATGTTGCCCGCAATAATATCACTCTGCCGGCGCAAGGCGGCCGCCACCGATGCAGCCAGCTCCGGCAAACTCGTGCCGATTGCCACCAAAGTTAAGCCGATCAGCACATCACTCACACCGAGGCGCGTAGCAATCTGAACTGCGCTGCCCACCAAAAATTCTGCGCCAAGGGCAAGGAAAATAGAGCCCAACAAGATGAGTATGACACACTTTCCTACAGACTCAATGGGATCCTTGAGTTCATCCGCCAACTCCTCACCAATTTCACTGGTTTCCATCGGCCCCGAGCGCTTGGCCTGCATGACCATAAAAAACAAATATCCCGCAACCCCGGCAAGCAAGAGTAGTCCTTCCACACGGCCAATCTCACCTGCAGCCAGGAATCCGCCCATACTCATCAGCGTGAACATAACCGTTACAATTAACAGCAGCGGTACCTCAAGTTTCACCAATCGGTTTTGAATCGAGATAGGATAAATCAAAGCAGCCACGCCCAGAATCAAACCAGCGTTCCCCAGATTACTCCCCACTATGTTGCCAACTGCCAATCCGCTATTACCGCCAGCAGCCGCAATAAATGCGGTAATCATCTCCGGCATCGAGGTAGAAATCGATACTATTGTCAGGCCGACTATCACGGGGTTGATTTTTAAAATCAAAGCCAGACTCGCCGCCCCTTTGGCCAGCCAGTCCCCACCCAAGCACAAAAGCGCCAGCCCCACCAGAAGGATGAAGGAAAGCAGTAGCGTATGAAATGTTTCGTAGGGAATCACTGAGTGTGAGACGAGTCTTGAACCGCAAAGCAGGAAATCAATTGAGCGACTGAATGAATTGCAAGCGGAATGCGCCTGTTCGGTAGGTTCCAGAATTTATGGTTCGAAACAACTTAGAAAATTTGATCAGAAGAAACAACCCCCGATTCAGGCAAAAAAATCACCTTAAATACTGATAACCTGTGAGTTAGCTGTAGCACTGCCACCGTTTTCAGAGAGATCAATAAAAGCCTTGGCTAGCAAATCCCAATCCGCTGCAACCGTTCGCCGCAGTGATGAAACACGCACAGTTTGGAGCGCACATTCGGGGGAAATACCCATCGCAGCCAAAACATGTGAGGGTCCAGCCTTACCAGTAGCGCAAGCAGAGCCCGTGGACACCACGAAGCCGCGTTGCTCCAGCAAACGCACCCATCGCGAATTTTCATGGCCTGGAAGACAGAGACTTGAGGTGTTTGCCAGCCGCGGCGCTCCCTGCCCCCAAATTTGCAAGCCTTCGATATTTGCCAGTAATTTGGCTTCAAACGCATCTCTGCCACAGCATGCTTGAATAGCATCCCCTCTGAGTAAATCGTCACTAACTTTTAATGCCACCATCATCGCAGCGACTGCGGGATAATTCTCCGTGCCAGCACGATGATCATGCTCCTGCGCCCCGCCCCGCTGGCCAGCAAAGCCCGAAAAAGCCGGTGCCACGATCAGAAACCCCGCGCCCTTGGGCCCGCCAAATTTATGCCCGCTGACCGTAACAAAATCTGCAGACCCAAGCCCGGCCAACGGCTCTTTACCAACCCACTGTGTGGCATCTACATGAATGGCGACACGGCGACGATGGCAAAGATCGATCGCTTCACGCCAAGGCTGAACAACTCCGGTTTCGTTATTGGCCGCCATCAGTGACACCAAGGCAAATTTTCCTAAGGCCAACGTTTCATCCAGATACTCCAGCGAAATACGTCCCTGCTCATCAACCGGTAATTCGAGCGCATCATCACTCCAGATTTCCTGGGCATTTTCTCGGACGCTGGGATGCTCTATGGCAGACTGCGCAAGCTGCTGCCCCGGGGCGGCAATGCGGCGCATGTAGGCTAACACATCCCGGTTTCCTTCCGTGGCACCCGAATTAAAAACCACGCTCTCAGCAGAAACCCCAAATCTATCCGCAATCTTCGTGCGAGACTGCTCAAGTAGTACGTGGACCCGGGCGGACGCGCGCGACGGGCTGGAAGGGTTTTGCCAATGCTCATCCACTGCCGCCAACCATGCCTCCCGCGCCTCCGGCAAGAGCGGCGTTGTGGCGTTGGCATCGAAATAAAGGCTCACGCTATTGGGGAATTTTCAAGGTTTGCCCAACTCTGAGCGCATTTGGATTGGGCAAAAGGTCACGATTGGCTTCAAAAATATCCTGCCAACGACCAGCCTCGCCATAAACCTTGGCTGATATACGCGTCAAGGTGTCACCCGATACGACGGTGTAACTACGCGTGTTGCTGGGCGTCTCAGCGTGGGCCTGTTGCGGAGGAGTATAGCTGGTAGATGTCGCAGTCGAGGAACTGCGTTCCAAAGGTCGAGAAGATGACTGGTAGGAAACGCGGGAGCTCCCCTGAGATGAACTACCCGGTGAAGACAACCCATTTTGAACGACCTGCCCTTGGCGCACTGCGGCTAGCTCGCGTTTAAGTTGCTTATTTTCTTCACGCACTGCCTCCAGCATTTCCAGAAGGTCAAGACGCTCGATGGCCGAATCATAAGGCTGCCCGGGCAAAGACCGGGCAAAGTCTTTTTTTGCAGTCTCAATCAACTGCTGCGCCTTTTCTGCCTCATCGGAATCCGGACGCAGCTCGATGTAGCGGCGCAGATGATAGATCGAAGAAACGGGATCGCCAATATGCTGCTGATAGAGAATTCCTGCCTCCAAATGGGACTCCGGCGCATCCGGGCGTTTATCAATTACCTTGAGAAACGCATTCAAAGCTTCGCCCTCACGACCCTCCCTCAGCAATCGCTGCCCGCGCTGATAATGCTTTTCCTCGGTCTCATTGACCACGCTGCCACTCTGGGCGTCACAGCCTGCCCAGAAAATACACAACGTTAGAAATGTCAGGATTAACCCGATTCGACTCATAGGCCATTTCTGACAGAAACGCCCAAGCGCATGCAAGCGGAGAATTATCAGACTCACGCCAAGCCTGTCACTACGCCGTCTGGCGTTTGCTTCTCGAGTTGCTCCAGATCTTCTATCGCCGTGGGTTCGCCCACCACATACAGAACATCATGTGCGTGGATAATTTCTTCTGGTGCCGGATTCGTAATGCGCTTCTCGCCGCGCTGAATGCCGAGCACCGTCACGCCGTATTTTTGGCGTAGCTCCGCACTGGCCAAGGTTTCGTCGACCAGCTTGGACTCACGCGACACGTATAGTTTCTCGATGCAAAGCGCTGGCGCAGCCTGGTAGGCAACAGGCGATTGACCCGCCTGGGTAAAGAGCCGACGCGCAGACTGCGTTTGCGACTCACTGCCGAAGACATACCAGTGGTCGCCCGGGAAGATAATCTCATCGGGATCCATGTCGTAGAGCACTTGTCCGGCGCGCGCCAAAGCCACGGCCGTGGCGCCCGTTGTCGCCCGTAGATTTGTCTCCCGTAGCGTTAGGCCACACATTTTGCCGCCTACCGGCACGGTAATTTCTTCAACCTTCACCGGCCACGGGTAGCGTCTCTCAATCTCCTTCAAGGTATTCTCACGACGCACCACCTCTTCACTGACGACGCGCTGATTGAAGCTCTCCATGAACAGGTATTCCAGTTGGCTGTTGATCTTAATGATCCGCTTCCAAAAGAATAGCGCGCTCACGAGAATCAGCAGAAGAAAGGCCCCCAGAGCCGCTCCCGAGGGCAAATACTGCGCCGCCACCGACAAATAAATACCGCCCATGAGCAAGGTCACTGCGAGCACAATTACACCGTTAAATATGTTGCGCACCCGCCCTTGAATGAATGTCCGCGTGGCACCGGTCGACAGCATGGTATCGAGCAGAATCATCACGATTGCATTCAGGTTGCGAATCATCGCGGTGAGGAAAGGCAAGCTAACAACACCAGCCGCCAGCCACACCGCCAGCCCGAGCAGCACCGATGCCTCCTCTTCGCCCATGCTACTGGTCAGTTGGCGATTAGCCACCGAGGCGATCAGAATGAAGGCATTAAGCAGCAGGAAATTCAGCAGGATTTGCAGGACCGGACGCTTGATCAGCTTGAGCACAATCGC
This sequence comes from Cerasicoccus maritimus, assembly GCA_031296935.1. Lineage (GTDB taxonomy): Bacteria > Verrucomicrobiota > Verrucomicrobiia > Opitutales > Cerasicoccaceae > Cerasicoccus > Cerasicoccus maritimus. The sequence goes on along the minus strand of JAVDPD010000008.1, from coordinate 87,476 downwards.
GCGCTCTGCCTGCATCCCCAAACGGTCTAGCAAGTTGCGGTAAAACTCCGCCAGTGTCGAAACACCACTGGGCAAACGCCGCGCCAGCCAGCCGTGAATCGGGTCTGACTGCTTGGCCAAAACAATGCTCCCGCCCGTGCTAAGCACTGAGACGCCGACCGCAATCGACATCAGCGAGTCATCCGTGACCTTTAGTTGCTGAGCCAGGGCTGCGATGATAAATGAAAATTCGCCGATCTGCGATTTTACCGTAGCCGCGCGGAAACTGGTGTCTGTTCGCTGCCCGCTGAGGAAAAAACCCAGCCAGACCGAAAGGACCTTCATTGGCTGCATGGCCAGCGTCAGCAGGATGATCACCAGGCCGTTCTCCCAAATCGTCTCCGGGTTGATCAACATGCCGGCCGACACGAAAAACACTGCACAAAAGACATTCCGTAGCGGTTCGGTAGCATGCTCAATTTCTTCCGCGAGTTTGCTTTGGGATAAAATAGAGCCCGCCAAAAATGCCCCCAAGGCTACTGACAGCCCCCAAAGCTCAGCCAGGAAACAAAAGCCCAGCATCAGTGCCACGATGCAAATCGTCACCAACTCCCCGCTGTCGTAGCGCTCCAAAGCATTTAGCAGACGCGGCGCCGCCAGCTTGCCAACAAAATAGAAAAAGACTACAAACAGGCAGATCAGGAAGGTCACCCCGCCAACCGCTGCCCAATTAAGAGCGCCTGTCACTGCCACACCAGAGAGAATCACCAAGAGTGCAATCGCGAGGATATCTTCCAAAATCAATACCCCTACCGCCAACTGCGCATGCGGCTTTTGCCAGCGCCCCAGCTCCTTGAGTATCGCCACAGTAACCATCGACGAGCTAATCGCCAAAATCGAACCCAGGAACAAGCCTTGCACCACGCCCCAGCCCATCAGCGGGGCCGCCTGCGACCCAATAAATAGCATCAGCAAGGTCTGCAAAATGATCGCCAACAACGCCGGTCCCAGCACCTGTCGCAAACGCCTGAGATCAAATTCCAGTCCCAGCGAGAACATCAAGAACACCACCCCCAGCTCACTTAGGGCCTGAATTGTCTCCAGATCGTGAACCGGCGAACGCTCCCATAAATTGGGCCCCACCAAAAAACCACTGAGCAGATAGCCCAAAAAGACCGGTAATTTCAGGCGTTTGAACAGCAGAGTAACCCCGGCCGCGCACATTAGCACAATCGCCAAGTCGTTGATTAACACCGGAGTGTGACTTTCCATGCTCACGCGACAAATACTTGCCAACACCCAGTTACCGCGCAACTGCGAAATCAAAAATCACGCCATCCCTATTCACCAGACACGAAAATGCCGCCCTCCCTACCCCTAGGGAGAGCGGCTTCTCGTATATTCCCCAATAATCCCTAGAATGATCTAGAGAAAATAAATTAAATCAAACGGTATCCTTAAGGCCTAATCCTCAACTAGCAAGAGAGAAACTATGCATGTAACAAATTATTTACACACCAGAACTCAACAAACCTAAAATTCTTAAAATACATTCATTGGACCAGCTTATATAGTGCAAATCGCTCATACATCTATTTAGATCAGAAAATCTGGCGACCTAAATCTACTCTCCCCTAATCTGGACTACTAAAAAAGCCCCACCATTAACGGCAGGGCTTCTCATTAAAATCCGCGAATACGCTCTTATAGATCTGCGGAATCGATCCATTCCAACATCGCAGCCTTTGGCTTGGCGCCGATGAGCATATCCAGCTTTTCGCCATTGCGCAGCGCGACAAAAGTCGGGGCGCCACGGATGCCAAACTTCGCGGCCAAATCCGGCTCTGCCGAGGCGTCCACTTTCACGATTTTTAGGTCGTCCACACGCTCCGAAGCAATTTCCTCCAGCACAGGTTCCATCTGCTTGCAGGGCATGCAGTAGGGTGAGAAAAAATCGACGACGACCAGTTTGGACTCCTGCTCGACTTCGGCTGCGTAGGTATCTTTGGTGACTAAGGTTAGTGCGCTCATTTTCTTAAAGATGCTAAAAAGTTCGGCCACCGGGCGACGACGCTAGACGGCACATTTCAAGCAATGAGCAAACCCTCCTTGGGCGCAAGTCGTTTTGACGGATTTCCAGAATTCTTCTGCTTCTCCGAGAAAAGTTCAACCAAAGCAAAATATCTTTGAATGTTCTGCGGGCAGCGCAGTCAAAGTTCGTAACAACGCGCCATGCCAACATTACGAATAGCCCTAATTTATCTTTTAACTCTATTAAATACCACACTCACCTTTGCAGCTCCCATAGCGCACGAGGCTTACATTTGGCGCCGACAGTGGAGCACTGAGCTCACTCAATCCATTTGTGAACACGCCAACTTACTTTCCGGCTACACGGTTCTAGCCGCCGAGATTACCCCCTCTTCCCGCGGCGACCAAGTCACGCAAATTAAATTCGATGCAGTTGCACTCAAGCAAGCTCAAGTCCCAGTCACGCTGGCGATTCGCGTTGGCAATTACCCCGGTCCATTCACCCCTGACGCATCAACCACACAAACCTTGTTGCACGCCGTCGGCGAAACGCTGAAACACGCGCGCCAACAAGGATTACAGCCTGCCGCCATCGAAATTGATTTCGACTGCGCGACCCGCAAGCTGCGTGGCTATCAAGCTTGGTTGGAGCAATTGCGCCCCGTATTGGATGGCGTCCCGCTCTCCATCACGACCCTGCCAACGTGGATGTCCAGCCCGGACGACTTTGCCGCTCTTGTGCAGGCAGCGGATCACTACGTTTTGCAGGCGCACAGTATTCAACGCCCAACTTTGCCTCATAAAGCTTTTAAACTTTGCGATGCAAAGCAAACGCTGCAATGGGCTCAGCAGGCTAGCGAAATCGGGCACCCCTTTCACCTCGCCTTGCCCACCTATGGCTATCAACTATCATTCGATTCCACTGGCAAACTAGTCCGCGTCGATGCCGAGAATGAGCCACTGCAGACAGACTTCAATTTGACCGTCGAGGAGCTAAGCGCAGACCCTGTCGAAATGGCGCAGCTGATCAACTCGCTTCAGGCAACCAGGCCCGAACATTGCCAAGGCGTCATCTGGTATCGCCTGCCTTCCCCTGACGAACGCCTGAATTGGGATGCCGCCACCTGGCGTGCCGTTATGCAGGGCGACGTCGCTCTTCCCGAATGGCAAATCCAGGCTGTTCCACAGCCCAACGGTCTCGTGGAAATCCAGCTTACACATACCTCCCCCATCGCCAACCAACCGCCCGCAGGCATCTGTGTGCAGTGGAAACAAGCGGATGCCCTTGCTTGGGACGGCCAGCGTAATTTCACCGTCACTCAACCAACCAACAAGGCGCTCACCTGGAGTCGCCCAGTTGATTGCCCAACGCTTGCTCAAGGCGAGCGCTGGACCCTCGGCTGGATTCGCTTCGACACTGAGACGCCACTCCAACTTTCCATCATCCAATGAAAGCATTTCTATTTACCGCCGCCCTTTCCACACTCGCGCCAATCGCCGCACTTGCCTGCGGACCATGGATTCCCACGCCCTACGTCGTCCGTAATGACAGAGTTTTCTTCGACTCGCCGCGCATCGGTTTCATTCAGGAGTTAGAGCATGTCCTGCCAGCTGATCCCGCCTTCGCCGCCGTGCTCGTGGAAGACCAGGCCCCCAATGCGACTGAGGCCCTGCTGACCACCCTTCAATCCAAAGGCGTTCCCGAACAAGAGCGCACGCAAATACTCGGTGCCTATCAACGCTACCGCCTGCTGCTCAACAACGCCAAGGCCGAACGCGACACCCCACCCTACCGCGCATACTATCCGCCAGCGGACGCAGTCGCTGCCAACCCGCTACAGCACCTCCGCAAAGAAGCCCCGCCAGCGGCTTTGCCCGATGAATTCCGCCTCTACCTGAATGGCGCGCGCTATTATTATTTGAATGACAACGTCGCTGCTCGCCGCGAATGGCAGGCCTTGTTGGAGCTGCCCATCAAAGAGCGCGAGCATCAGTCTGTCCGCGCAGCCTTCATGCTGGCCAAGACGGAACCCAGTGCATCGGCCTGGCGCTTGGTACGCGAAACCGCCAATCAAGGCCTCGACGACCCCGACGGCCTTGCGGCCGCCAGCTACGGCCGTGAGGCACAACTTGCGCTGCAAGAGGAAAATTACCCCCGCGCCATCGAGCTCTACCTCGCACAGTCGTCCTCCGGCTACTGGAATGCCGCAGTCAGTCTACAATACACGGCCGGTAGAATTTGGCAGACTTGCAGCGATGAGCAATTTGCCGAATGGGTGAAGCAAGCGCAGGTCCGCGCCGTCTTGACCGCTGACTTACTCACCGGCTACGAAGTCCCCAAAAAACAGGCGCGTCGCACACGACTGCTCAATGCCCTGCCTAGTCCGAAGGAAATCACCGTTTCCGAGGCCGGCCGCTTTGCGCTCTTGGAGTATCAACAGAACAACATCTCGGCCACGCGCCACTGGCTCGCCTACGCCGATGCCAACGACGCGCTGGCGCTCTGGGTCCGCAGTAAGCTTTTCCTCCGCGATGGGCAGATCGATGAAGGCCGCACCCTGCTGGTCGAGCTACTCCGCAACACCGGCAACGAGCAACCGGACTGGGACCGCATCGACACCCGCCATGCCTGGGGCGAGCTGGGCCTTCTCTATTTAAAACAGAAGAACTACGCGCAAGCCGCCGACAGCTTTGCCAACGCGCGGAGCTGGCTGGATCTCGTTTACGTGCTGGAACGCGTCATGACTTTGGAGGAAGTTCAGGAGTGGGCGCTGTTCATGCCCAAGAGCGCCGAGCCGGAAAACGAATACGATGCCGACCCTCGCCAGGTAATTGCCCGCCGTTTGATGCGCGAAGCAAAATTCCAAGCCGCGCTGCCCATTTTTCCAGCCGATACCCGCGCCCAAGCCGAAGCTTATATTGCCGCGATGCAACTCGCGAGCGAAGCTGAGAGCGACGCCCTCACCCGAGCGCAAAATTACTGGGCCGCCGCGCAGATCATGCGCGAATCTGGCATGATCTTGTTCGGCACGGAGCTCGATCCCGACTTTGCCTGGAGCGGCGGACACTACGGCTGGCCCCACGCGATCTCCGAGCGTGATGAGCAACGCAACGAAGTGGGCTACGAGATCAACGCGCCAAGCTTCGAAGAAGAAGAACGAGTCGGGCGTAGTGCCACCAAGCCCGACCAGCGCTTTCACTACCGCTACCGCGCGGCGCAGCTCGCTGAGCTCGCCGCCGGTCTCCTGCCCAACAACGACGAAAACGCCGCGCTCATTTATTGCATCGCCGGCTCATGGATAAAATACCGCGACCCCTACGCCGCCGATCGTTTTTACAAGCAGCTCGTCGTGCGTTGCCCGGAGACCGAGCTGGGCAAGCAGGCCGCCAAGCTCCATTGGTTTCCTAAAGAGATAGAAGTCTCCAGCGCCCCGTTTGAAAGTTAGTTTCAACGCCAGATTATTGATAAAATCGTCGAGCGACCATTCAGGCTGCCAGATCGATGTTCTTAGTTGTGTAGTGGAGTCCTCCCGGGATAGCCAGATGCTAGCAGCCTGTCGGCCTTGACAGTTTTCTTTTAGAAGCTATGCCAGCCGGGCAGTTGGTAGCTGCGTGGTCTATTGGTTATTTTTTAGTGTCGGTGGTTCGGTGTGCGGCTTGGCCTTGTTCGTGGATTTTGCGCACGCAAACGTAACGGTAGGTCGCACGCTAGATCCGATGGGAACCGAACAATCCGTGACTGTAACTGTTAATCAGTAGCCGCAGAATCATCCGCGGAGGATACTGCGACTTGCCCGCTCACATCGCTTTACTTTGAAAGTGATCAAGTCCACACGATCAACCATCACAACAACAAATCAATTTCAGACCAGCAGCGCGATCAAATCCGACAGAATGCTGAGGGCTACAGGAAGAACAGGGGGCATACCTGTCAGACCACACTCCGCGATAACATGGCGAGCACCGGACGTTTGCAATCCTCCTCCAACAACGTGGACGAAACGACTGAAAGTCGTTTCGTCCATTGCTGTTAATGCTGCTATTACGCAACACCACCGAATCTAATTTGCCAAAACTAATTCATTAGGAGGAAACCATCCAAGATAATTGAGGGACCCTTATGAATTCTTACAACGTCGGCGCAGAATAGCTAATGACAGAGCAGACACGCCCAAGAAGGCTGACAGGGTAGATACTTCGGGGATAGCAGCGGCTTCCTCAAATGTAGTCGCTACGACGAGATCGGAAATCCCACCAGCGTTGCCACCTATTTGACGAATGGAAAAGCTCCCTACATCATTTAAGCCAGTGCTTCCTGTTCTGGTATAGGATACATAGGTAATGTTATTACCTTCAATTTCACTTGTCGGATCTAGGTAGATATTGTAGCCAGCAGTTCCAGTTCCGTCCGCTGCGGTATAAGCCATAACGACTCTGTAAGGAGTTCCGTAATCCAACTCTCCCGTACCAAAAGTTTGGCCACCAAGAGCAGCAGTGCGCCCACCTAGAAAGTAGTCACCGGTCGTTGCTCCGCTGCTGGTTGCGTAAAGCCTAGCTGCTGTAACTGACCCTGAGCCTGTAGTGCTAGATCCAAGCGAGGCAAAAAAATCCCCACCTGCGTTAGCATTTGCAGCAGTCATTGTCAGTGTGAAACCAAAATATATTGTCGTGTCACTAAAAGAGCTTCCGAGGGACACGCTAGCATCTTGACCAGTGGCTCCAAAAGACACTTCTCCACTGCTGACATTTAGTATCGGTGTTGTAGCATCGGATTCGACCCAGGTTTGACCCTCAGGTGAAAGTTGCCCGACTAAAGCTCCATCAGCGTTGCTTTCGAAGCCACTGACCAGCGTAGTGCCGTGTGAGGTTGCCGTCAGCGTTGATGCAAGTGCGAAGGCAATGAATGAACGAGTATATACTTTCATTTTTTAGTTATATGGTTGGGGGATTGAGGTGAATTTTTCATAGATGCCATCAAAAACCGGAGTGACAGTCAACTATAAAATTCCTACTGATATATCAGCTTAGCTATCTTAGGCCGTTTCTTCAAAATCAACATAGCTGATATAGATCATCCCCTTTCTCGGTTAAATTGAGAAAAGACATTAAAGGGCCGGCCGCTACGTTTTAAATCGCAGCGCGGCGTTCAGGAGCCATCTCGGCCACGCGAAGAAGGCCTTCGGCAAGGGCATTTCCAAAAGAAAATTGATTGCTTCATCGGTTAGCGTGTCATGGTTGTGATATCTGGTCATCTTTGGCACTTTTACTTATAGTGCCCTCAGCTTCCAGCAGAGATCCGATACCGTTCAAGAACAAGCGTAACACTTCCTCCCCGCGGGGAGGAACCGCGCATTCAGAACACGATAGACGATACATACGTTTTGGAGCACCATCTGGACACAGTTCAGACCTTTATTCCTTGTCAAAACCCCAAACCAAGCCACTCCCTATCTCTGATTTAGGAACGCTTATTGGGGTTCTCTAGAACCAAGTGGCCTTTGCAACCAGTAAAGCTGATAACCATGCCATAAGCTCAAACTGCTACCTAGCCAACCACGCCGATCCTCCTTTAATCTTCTTTTCTACCTCAAAAATTGATCTGTCCGCTGCGGACAGCTTCAGTGATGACGAGGCCCCACATGACTGCGACATTCAGCAGTGCGAAGAACACTGCGCCGCTGCCCATATCCTTCGCGCGTTTAGCGAAGGGGTGTGTTTCCTGTGAGATATAGTCCACTGTCCATTCGAGCGCGGAGTTGATGAGCTCAACGATGAGCACGAGGAAAATAGAGCCTATCATCAGCGCTTTGCCGAGAAGTCCCACGGGCAGGATGATCGCCGTCGGAATTAATATCACCGCAAGCAGCATTTCCTGCCGGAAGGCGGATTCATGCTTCAGGCTGGAGGCAATACCCTCGAAAGAGTAGAACATTGCATTCCAGATGCGTTTAAGTCCTCCGCGTGACTTATCGTCGCGAACTTCAGTAACGTTATGATTTTCCTGCAACATGATAAAACGAAAAGCTAATAGTGATAGGATGTGCGTTATTTTTGCAAATCTATTAGGCGCCGGAATGAATTCGTAACATTAGCGAATGCAATTGAGCTTGTGACGTGATAGAAACCCCACACCTTAAACGCGTTAGCTATGGAACACCTTAGAGACCCTCACACCAAAGTTTACAACGCCGGCGGACATCTGTTCAGTATCAGTGACCTTTTGCACAGCATTACGGACCCCGAATACATGGTCGATGGTCTGCCTCGCATCTCCGACTACCACTTCAAGGTTGGTGAGCCGATTCGCTACCGATTGGACTCTGGCCTGGTGTCCATTCCGGGAGGTGAAGCCCTGACCAAGGAGGCATTCGAAGGGTTAATTTTTCCGCTGTTGGTGCCGGATCGCATTGCGGATGTTCAGGCTGGTGGCCCGGTCGACATCGACTGCGGCTATGAGTTTGTCGGCGACGAAGAAACCTATAATTTCCGCCTCAATGTATTCATGGACCGTCACGGCCCCGCCGCCACCATGCGTATGCTGCCGCCAAAGCCGCCTAGCATTGAGCGTGTCGGCTTCCCCTACGATGACATCTGGGAAGACCTCGTCAACCTGAAGCAGGGCCTCGTCTTGATTTCCGGCATTACCGGCAGCGGTAAGTCGACAACCATTTCTTCGATTCTGAACTACATCAACGAGACGCGCGCCGACCGCATCATTACACTCGAAGACCCGATCGAATACCTCTACGAGAGTAAGCAGGCCATGATTTCCCAACGTGAAGTCGGCGTGCACGTCGAGTCCTTCGCCCGCGGTTTGCGCAGCGCCCTGCGTGAAGACCCGGACCTAATCTTTGTGGGTGAGATACGCGATGTCGAAACAGCCGCGCTCGCCATCAGCGCCGCAGAAACGGGTCACCTCGTATTCTCCACGGTGCACACCCGTGACGCCATTGGCTCGGTGACGCGCTTGATCGATATGTTCCCGACCGGCCGCGAGCGTGAGCTCACCACACAGCTTTCCATGAACCTGCGCACGGTTGTCAGCCAAAAGCTGGTGCCTCTGGCTAGCGGTCAGGGGCGCGTGGTGGCGATGGAGGTGCTGCGCAATGTTTCTGGCGTCGGCAACTTGATCCGCAGCGGCAAGATACACCAGCTTTACTCAACCATGGAAACCAAAGGCTCCGAAGGGATGCTCACCATGGAGCAGGCGTTGCTGGATCTCGTCAACGAAGGCAAGATTACGCCCGAAAACGCCATTGCCTACGCCAACCGCGAGGAAATCGCTGATCGCCTCTAAGCGCGTTGCTTAGTGGCGCTTAGTCGGCGTTTTTCCTGCCAGAACAGCAGCGTGGTCGGGATCACCTGCAAGACTATGATCATAGCCGAAAGCCATAGCAGCGCGTTTACGTTGGCCTGGAAGAAGAGCCAGATTGAGCCGAGCCACCAACCGATGGCAGCCAATTTCAAATATGGCTTTGGATCGAGCATGCCTTGGATGAAAAATCCGACGCCGAGCAAGACCGCGTAAATCGCTGGCAGCAGATACGGATCCATTCCTCCGAGTCCCACCGCCACCACGCCGAACAACGTCATGGCAGCAATGCACGCAGCCCAGATGCCCCGGACTAAGCGGCTAGTCATGGGTGTACAATGGAATTCTTCCAGCGTCACCTTGCCATAAATGAAGCTGCAAACCGCACCAAAAAGAAACGTTGGCAGCCAGATGAACATGCCGCCATTGATCGGAAGATCGTGAGTAATGATGGCCCATTGCAGTAGCGTACACTTGGCGATGATCAGTCCCCAGAAAACCAGCAGCAACATCCGCGAAGCCGTCACCTGAGATGACCGCTCCAAAGCGATTTCAAACTCGACATTGCTTTGCTGACTAGGCGAAACGGAAACCATACGTATAGCATACCCTTATCAGGACTAAAATTCAATCCTGCACATGCGTTGCTTTCCGCGATTGCCTTATTGAAGCAAAGCTTCATCTTTTGGCCTCATGATTACTCACGTTGTTGTATTTTGGCTAGATAAGCCCTACGGCGAAAACCGCGACCAGCTTCTGGCGGCGGCGAAAGAACTCGGCGACATTCCGGGTTGCGAGAATTTCCGCACAGGGGCTCCGGTACCTAGCACTCGCGGTGTTGTTGACGACAGTTTTGCTGTCGCCATCTCGATGGATTTTGCTGACCAAGCCACTGCGGACGCATACCAGTCTCACCCGGACCACCTGAAATTCGTCAACGAGTCAGTAAAGCCATTTGTGAAGCGTTTCGTCGTATACGACTTCGGTATCGCCTAGGAAAGCCCGTTGACCCAGCATCTACACGTGATAGTATTCACTGAATGAGTGAGAATTCGAAGCCCGAGGATACGAATCGCAAGCCTTTAAGCGATCGGCGCACGGTGGCCTCGAAATTTGTGCAGAAGGACGAAAACAAAGCGCCCGCGCCCAATCCACCACGTCCAAGACCGACTGCGCCACCTGCTCCTAAACAGCCCTTCCCCCCTACACGGGGACAGCCCATAGAGGGCTTTTCGATAGGAAATACACGCCCCAAACAAGCGTCATCATCGCAATCCGCCAAGGAGTCGTCAGAGAAACTACTCAAGTCCACGACTGAGTTTCAGCATGCTGAAGATCCGAAGCATGGTCGTAACTTACTCCACGAAGCGGATGGTATCGAACCGACTCAAGAAGGTGCGGAGTCATTGAAAAGCGCATTGGAGGGAGACTCGATCTGGGATCGTTGGAAAACTTTTCTGGGCATCGGCTTATTATTGATAATCTGCATCAGTGGGGCCTTTTACCTCGTTACCCAGAAGTTGAACTCTCAGAATAAGCTACAAGCTGATGCAGAAAAAAGAGAGGGGCAGGATGCATCTTTAGTTTCGAGGCCAACTGCGAGTCGTGCTCAAGCAACGACTAATCCAGCCGTGGCTCAGATTGAAGATAATACTGCGGCGATGGGAGGCTATGAGCGCATTAAGCGTTTATCGTCCTTGGCGATTCGAGGGAGCGTAGAAACCGGAGGAAAAGTCATTCCGTTTCGCTTGTTTGGACGACGGCCTGACTACTATCGCATTGTGTATGAGCTTTCGGAGCAGGAACGGTATATTGTGGGATACGATGGACGCACCGCCTGGCAGGAATGGCGACGCGACGGCATAACTAGCGCAACGGAAACAATGAGTGAGCAGGCAACTAACCTGCTACGTTTACATACCGATTTCGACCTTCCGCCACAGAGATACCTGCTAGTTGGTGAATATTCCAAGGACCGCAAGTCGATGCTTCTTAGCGCCGATTCGCTGACACGCGACATGCTGAAAGACAAGACCTACGATGTCTACAAAATCCATGAAGCTGGACGTCCTAGCATTACATGCTATCAGGACATGAGCAGCAACTTACTCGCCCAAGTCGTTACACGCCTGGAGGGAGATGAGTACCGCGTTGCATATGAAGACTACCGTAATGTAGATGGCGTATATTTCCCGTATTTACGCTCACAATACATGAACGGCATGAAGACAGCCGAAATTCGGATCAGCTCCGTGGAATTCAATCCCGGAATAATGAACAGTATGTTCTCCCCGCCGAAGGCTGACCAGTAATTCTCTAAAGGACGCCCTGCCCTCCTTCGCTTGTACGGATGCGCACAGCGTTTTCCAGCGGTTGAACGAAGATTTTGCCATCACCGATTTTTCCGGTGCGCGCCGCCTCACTAACGGCTTTAATCGCGGTATCGACGCTCTCATCTTTAACGGCAATGTAGAGAATCAGTTTGGGTAGAAAATCAACGCGATATTCGTTACCACGGTAGATTTCGGTGTGGCCATTTTGGCGGCCAAAGCCCTTCACTTCGGCAAGAGTCATGCCCTCGATCCCAGAAAGCTGTAGGGCATTCTTAACATCATCTAATCGAAATGGCTTAATGATCGCAGTGAGCAGTTTCATGACTGTTGTTGGGGGAGTTGAAGCAGTGGAGGTATAGACCTCCACCGCTCCTGATTGTTTAGATATCAGTAAGCATAGTTCAACATGAGTAGGTAGTCAGTTGCCAGCAAAGCATAGGGCTCAATAATTCATAAAGCCATGCTTAGAGAGGCTCGTCAGCATACTGTTGGAAGTCAGCGTAGGCTTCGTTGCCGTGTTCGCCAAGGTCTAGGCCTTCGAGTTCTTCCTCCGCAGTCACGCGCAGGCCGACCATCTTGTCGATTGCGAAGAACATCCCGTAGGAGCAGATGAAGGTGAAGGCGAAAACTGCGGCGACACCAAGTAGTTGTATGCCGAGTTGGCTAACGCCGCCACCGTAGAAGAGACCATTTTGGATACAGGTATCCGCATCCCAGAAAACCTGGTCGATAGCCGAGCTGCCAAAGAAGCCAATGGAGAGCGTGCCCCACGCACCACAGACACCGTGGACCGAAACAGCGCCGACTGGATCGTCAATCTTGAGGGAGCGCTCAACAAAGAGCACCGAGAGCACGACGATCACACCACCAATAGCGCCGATGATGACCGAGGAGAGCGGAGATACGCTAGCACAAGGAGCGGTGATGGAAACCAGACCAGCCAAGCAGCCGTTGATCGCCATGGAGAGGTCTGGCTTACCAAACTTAGCCCATGTCGTAACCGTCGCCCCGCAGGTGCCGGCTGCGGCAGCCAGCAGCGTGGTCATAGCAACATAGGACAAGCCATCCACAGCGGCTAAAGTAGAACCAGCATTGAAGCCGAACCAGCCGAAGAACAGAATGAAACCACCGAGTGTAGCCATAGGGAGATTGTGCCCAGGAATCGGCAGCGGCTTACCATCCTCAGAGAATTTACCCTTGCGAGCGCCGAGAATCATTGCACCAGCCAAGCCAGCCCATGCTCCAACTGAGTGCACCACCGTTGAACCCGCGAAATCTCGCATTCCCATGCCACCGAGCCAGCCGTCACCACTCCAGATCCAGTGGCCAGTGATCGGATAAAGAATCGCGGTAATCATGATGGAATACATGACGTAACCAACGAATTTCGTGCGTTCCGCCATAGCGCCCGACGCGATGGTGGCAGCAGTGGCAGCAAACACCACCTGGAAGACCCAACCGGCAGCCTCGAGCGAAGCAGCTTCCGCATTATCAGGAGATACGATTGCGGCTTCCATGAAGAAATATTCCGGAGACCAACCGATGAATCCGTCACCAGCACCATACATCAGCGAATAACCAATCGCCAGAAAGGCGATCGCACCGAAGCTAAAGTCCAGCAAGTTCTTCATCATGATATTGCAGGCATTTTTGGCGCGTGTAAGGCCTGATTCTACCATAGCGAAACCAGCCTGCATAAAGAAGACCAGAACCGCGGCAAGAATGAGCCACAAGATGTCGCCAGTCGTTTGTGAAAGGTAAGACGGAGCCTCTGCAGCCGCCTCTTCCACAGCTTCAGTCATCGCAGCAGTGTCATCTGGCATGACTTCCTGCGCAAAAGCTGTTAGTGAGAAAAATGGAGCGGCGAAAATGCTGAGTAAACATATCAATCGCTTCCAATTCATTAGATTGAGTATTGGTGTCATGTTTTGTTAGGTTAGTAAGATTCAGTCGTTGGGGAGTAGGTTTTCGTCGGCCACCGACTCAAGCAGGTGCAGCGCAGCAATGTCGTTGTGCAGGAGTGATTGCACCTGGTGAAGCGATAATGCGCGGTATGGACAGCTCGAAATCGCACTACGCAGGACGGTGACCAGTTGTTCGTAATTGCCCTTCCAAACATACTGCGAAAGGTAATCGAGGGCAGCAGGTTCCACTTCTCGGGCGCGCACAAAGGAGTGTAGTGAAGTCAGGTCATACAAAATTTTGCGAATCATCAATGGGATGTCCATTTGACGTTCACGGAGCGGCGATAATTCAAGCTTGGCCTCGCAGTGTTGCTCCAGTTCATCACGGAACTTCTGTACAACTGGCGTGGAGAGGTCGGAATTTACGATACTGCCTGCAACTATGCGTATGTGACGGCCAGTCTTCGCTTTATTTTTGGTAATGAATGCCAACAGGTTATTGCGCTGCTCATCCATCAGCACCTCAATGTGAGGGATGTAAACAATGCGTGGCGGACCATCATTCAGCAACGCAGCAGCATTGAGCGATTCCAATGCATCCAGCGTTACTTCGTGATCCTGAAGAACCGCTGGGTAGACATCAGCAGTACCGGCTGCTTGGTTCAATTCTCGAACGACGAGTTCGAATTCCGAGCCTTCTTCTCCGGTCAGGAGAATGGCCGTCTTAAACTTACGGGCATTCCACAGGTTTCCCAGAAAACGTCGGGATACACTACTCTTGGAAACAATAAAGCTAGGACTGTAGTTCAGCGACTGATAGGAGTGATTCGGCGCACGAGATGCACCTTTAGCGCCTACTGAAGCAAAAGGGACGCGGGTCAGCCCGGGTTCGACTACCGGCTTAGCCTTCATGCCCGCATCATTGCAGAGGCCTTCGATCTTCGACATAAGGCTTCCAGGGACAAAGGGCCGATAAATGATGTCTGAAATGCCCAGTTGCGCGCGTGGTGGGGTGTGCTTCGCGTCTGCTTCGTCACTCAGAAGCACAACATGAGTATTCTTACAATTCTTAGCCATCTGACGCACGAACTCGATGCCGTTAACGCCTGGCAAGTCTCGATCAACAATGGCAACCGGAAAATCCTGCTCCATTGCTTGGCGTAGAGCGTCATCCGGATCCGCACATGAAACGACTCGCCTGCCGAGTTCGCGAAGGATCAGTGATAGTTGGCTACGTGAGCGGCCATCTGGAAGGACTAAGAATAATGAATCGTTCATGTTGGCAATCAAGTGCTTCAGGCCTCGCATTGACCTAAAGGTGGGATTGCGGAAGTAACTTTAGTAGGATGATCCCCGATAGGATCTTGAAGGACGTGGACGTGCGACACGTTTACGTCCAACTGGCTGTTCTTCGGGCGCAGCTGGTGGAACCGGCTCGGCGGCAGGCGTGGCAGGCTCGGCGGGCGCTTTGGGAGCTGGTGCAGGCGTGACTGCGCGAGGCGTAGCTCCTAGGCCCTTAGACGCAGATTTAATATTTTTAATCGCAAGGTTCGTCACCATTTTCAGGGACACGCGATTAACATTCGCTTCGGCGAAGATGAGCAGAAAAATACCGTTGCCACGCCGGAGGAAGATCCAACGTTCACTGTATTTCAGCAAGTAGTCGTCGCAAGGAATGAAGTTTTCATCGACTGTGTCATACAGCGATATGACTCGCCGGGCAAGGTCGTCAAACAAGTCTTCAATGAAGTAAGCGGGCAATTGATTATCAATCAAACCGCCGTCTTTATCGAAAACACAAACGCCTTCTACGCCTGGAACGTCGAGTATGTTTTTTACGAACTTATCACTCATGGCTCTGCCCTCGGGTTGACATGCAAATTAGATTAAGACTCGAGTAGTTGTGGGAGGATCGAGGAAATGTTCGCTTTATTGTCGAACATGACGCCAAGGTCACTGCTTCCGCGCGGCACGCAGACAGACGTCATGCTTTTACCGATGATATGGCCTTCTTCCAGCCCCTCGAGGCCGAAGGACTCGCCAATTAAGTCAGCAACTTGGTGCACAAACACCAGAACATGCCCTAAAGCTTCCGGGTCTTCCCCTTCGGCATGCAGCACTTGTCCAGTCTCATCGCATTCGATAAGTCCCATGACGCCAGGAAATTGCGGCGTCCCGTAAGCATCTTCAGTGATTCCCATAATGTGTCCCTTTCACATCAGATAAAGCACCTCTGGTGCCAGAAAGGGAGAATCGGGAATTTTTTTACAACTACATTCGACCCTAGAGTGAGAGTCGGGCGAAAACCATTTTTCCGCCTGCGGAGGGGAGAACACTGGTCACTTCAACTCTGGCCTCTTGCCCAATCATGTGAGCGGCTTCATTGACCACTACCATAGAGCCGTCGCCAAGGTAGCCCACTGCTTGCCCAGACTCCCGCCCAGTCTTCACTAAAGAAAGCCTTAGTTGCTCGCCTACATCGACATCTGGATTGAGTGCTCTCGCCAATGCGGTGATATTTAGCCAGTCGACGCCTTGAAACTCCGCCAAACGCGCCAAATTATAATCCGTCGTCAACAATTTAGCCTTCAGGGACTCAGCGACAAATATCAACTTGGCGTCCACTTGCTGGCCACGGCCGATTTCACTTTCATGAATCGTAAAATGTATATGGGGGATTTTACGCAGTTCATTCAGCACCTCTAGCCCCTTACGACCTTTTGCTTGACGGGCTGGATCAGCCGAATCTGCGATATTTTGGAGCTCGTCCAAGACAAAACGCGGCACCACGAGCTCGGCAATCAAGAAGCGACTTTGAATGATCCCAATGATGCGACCATCAATCAACGCACTGGTATCCACCACTACGATTGCGGAATCCACCTTTTGCGGCACAAAACGCACGTAGGGAATCACCAGATTAAAATCATCTCGCCCTCGCAAGGCGATCACTGAGCCCAAATACATGCAGATGACAAACAGGCTTAAACGCACCAGGTAGATGACTTGAGCGTCCCCCTTCTCCAATAAGGGTGATGAGGATATTAGGAATGCGACGACTGCTCCCATTCCGAGGCCGAAAGTAATTGCAGTCAACCCACGTAGGGAAAACCCCTTCAGCAGCAAATCAATCAAGATAGTGAGTGTGCCAATCAACCCGCCAACCACCAAATATATAGGCAGCTTCTCGGTATTTTCATAACCGACTGCATACCATAGCAAATAAGCCCCAGCCAAACAGAGGAAGAGGAAGAGGACGCGAACAACTAATAGCGTTTTATTCAATGGAAATTGCGTGGGGTAATCGATTCATGCCTGAATTTTCATCATAATAAATGAACTTCTGCCTCACTGGCAAGCAGTCTTGGTCAAATTACCTAATGATCCATGCTGTCACGAAAGGCGCGACGATGAACACCGCCATGACACCATAGAGTATCCATGTCGCTCGTTCGGCCTTGGCCAATTCTTCAGGTGTAAACTCCTGCTGGGGCTCTTCCTCGTTCGATTTCATAAATTCGGCAAGTATACCACAAATCGAAAACCTGCAAAGCGGTTTCGCATGCGCCGGTTACTGATTTCCACGGGCACATCGATCAGAATGTCAATGGGAGTTTCGACAGAGCCTCCACCAATGTATGCCTCTCCTTCTCCAGGCAGCGCGCCACTCTCCAGCCACTCCGCGACATTGCCCAGCAAATCACAGAACCCTTGCCCGTTCGGTTTGAGCTTACCAATTTCGTGCGTCACGCCATCCGCGTTTTCCAGATTCCAGGATACTTCTCGTAGGTTAACGTAGCGCAGGCTGCCAATTGCGGCGTAGAATTCATCTTCGTTTGGCAGGCGCACATCGTGGCCTAAAATCCAACTTACCCGCTGACAGAAGTCCTTGGCCTCATCCCAGTTACACGAATCAACGGGCAACAAGTCACCAACATGGCGACTGGGGTTCGCCTTCAGCATTACACTCATATAAAGCGCCTGGGAAACTTCAGTGCGAAGCATCCGCCAGTCCTCATTGCCTTCGATCGACAGCAGTTGTCCGTAGATGCGGTCTTGCAAAAAGCCAATATCATCCTCGATGGCCGATAGATACTGCATTTTTAGCAAGGCATCTTCTCCTAAAATCGTACTGCGCGGGAACTGCTCGGTGAACTGCTGCACCTTCGGATACAGCGCGCGGATAATCTCAATTGCACGCCAGGCAGTGCGCTCGCGCAAAGCTTCATCCAAACGTTGCATTTCCTCAAGGATGCCATCACCCAGATTGCGGCTCAGGGCGTTTTCGCGCAGCCCCTGCAACTCATCAGCCACTAGCGCGCCAGCAAAGCGGCTTTGCGGGAATTCACGGTTGAGCTCACGTTGAAGGCGAAAGGCATTCTGGTAGGCCTCTGCGGCGGCGGCGTAATCCTCCTTCGCCTCCGCTTCCTCCGCTGCTGCCCTGTAGTCGCCAATGCGCTCGTACAAATCACTGGATTCCAGGCTCGATAGCTCTTGCTCCAGAGCCGTGACACGCTGAACGTTGGCAAATTGCAGGCCGCGGAAGCGCATATTCAGGTCAGTTTGCAGCTCGATTGCCCGTTGGTAAAATAATTTTGCGCGGTCAAAATCCTCTGCCGCCAGTGCTTGTTTGGCGTCATCCTCAGCCTGAACAGAGTCTTCATAAAGCGGCTTCGCAGTGAGCTGATCCACCTTGCGCTGGAGGCGGGTCACGCGGCGCTTATCGTTGTTGGGCGAGCGGTCGTAAGTCTCGTTCAGCTTGCGCTGGAGGAAAGTTGCTCGACTGATGGCCTTCAATGCCTCGTCAAATTGTCCGCTTTCTTCGAAACCCTCACATTGATCTTCCAGCAACAGACTTTCTTCATAGAGGACCTTGCCACGGTAATTATCGCGTAAGGCGTATAATTCTTCACGTCGCTCCGAGGTGCTGGTGTGATGGCCACCGCGCATGTCCAGATAGTCGCTGAGCGCTTTAATGGCCTCATCGAGGGCGGCGTAATCTTCCTCGGTCGGCGCGCGTTGCTCGGCCCGATTGCGGAAATACTCTTCTTTCTGCTGACTCAGTTCCAGGAGCTTGTTGCCTTCGACTTCATCGAACTCCATGTAGACATTGCCTCGGTCCACCTTGCCCGGCCCGAGTTTGGTCAGGTAAAAAGCGCCGGTCAGACAAACTCCGGTCAAGATGATCACGCCGAAGAGTTTCAGGGGTAAGCGGAATCGATATAAAAAACTGCGGTTTCTGGACATGAAAAATCTATCTATTTGGGTCAGGATGCATCGCTTGGCCAGCAAAATCCCGGCAAATGACGGCAATTCGGGCTCGCCTTCGGCCAACTAGGACAAATGCTCGGTCGGCATGTTTCAACAAGCGACCATTTTAGCCCCCGGCCTGCTTGGAGCATCCTTGCTCATGGCGCTCAAGCAATCTGGCTTGGCCCAACGCACCGTAGCCTGGGCACGCCGCGCCGAGACCCGTCTGGAGTGCACCGACCAGGACTGGTGCGATGCCGTCTTCCCCACTGCCGCTGAGGCAGTCGCCGACTCCGACCTCGTGGTGCTCTGCCCGCCCGTCGAGCACATCGTCCCGCTGCTCAAAGACATTGCCCCTCATTTGGCGCCCGGCGCACTGGTTACCGATGTCGGCAGCACCAAGAGCCTGATCTGCCGGGACGCCCGAGCCATCGGCGGAGACTGGCATTTTGTCGGCTCCCACCCAATGACCGGCTCCGAGAAGTCGGGCCTCAAGCACGCCTGCCCCAAGCTTTTCCCCGGACGTGCCTGCTTCGTGACCCCCCTGACCGACACCCCCGCCGATATGGTCGAAAAAACAGTTCGCCTCTGGCGCGAGCTCGGCATGGAAGTCGCCACCACTTCCCCCGAAAAGCACGACGAGATCGTGGCCCACATCAGTCACCTGCCCCACCTCCTCGCCACCACGCTTTGCAACTACCTGGCCACGCAGGACCAGACTTGGGGCAACTTTGCGGGTGGCGGCCTGCGCGACACCACCCGCGTTGCTTCAGGCGACCCCGCGATGTGGAAGGCCATCGTTACTCACAACAAGGAAGAGATCATTCGCTCGCTCGATGGCTTCGAACGCGAACTCCAACGCCTGCGCAGCGCCCTTTATAATGAACAATTTTTCGAGGTCCTCAATCAGCTCGAACATGCCAAGGAATACCGCGACCGGCTGCGTATAAAATAGCTTTTTCGGCAGAAAACAAGGTGCCCTTGGGGCAAATTTCATCAAAAATCCCGCAAACTGCTCTAGTTTAGCTGCTTGCGGGATTTTTTATGCCTTCAACCGCCCAAAAACCAATACTTTTATGCACTTTTTGGGCGATTCGGGGACCATCTCATGGAATCTAAAGCAAACTTTGCCTCGGCGACTTAACGCGTTCATCCATAAAAAGCCACATTTCGAGCGGCGAAACTACGTCTATAATAGATAGGCAACCGGCACAGGCTTCTACCAACGGCTTGGTTCGGCGACGGCGATGGCGAGCTCGTCGAGGAAATCATCACGTCGCCAATCCGTGGCCCCGAAGCGAGCGAGGTGATCCGTGTGCTGCTGGCAATCGATGAAGCGGAAACCGCGGTCACGCAGGCGCAGGGCCAGATTGGCAAACGCCACCTTGCTGGCGTCCGCCTTGCGGTAAAACATCGACTCGCCGGCAAACATCGCTCCGATTGCGATGCCATAGCAGCCGCCCACCAGCTCACCGTTGACCCAGCATTCCGCGCTGTGGGCGAGCCCCGCCGCGTGCATGGCCTCGTAGCCAGTGACCATTTCGCAGGTGATCCAGGTGCCGTGCTGCCCCGGGCGCGGCGAGGCAGCGCAGGCACGGATCACCTGGGCAAAGGCTTGGTCGTAGGTCACTTCCCAATGCGGTTTGCGCATTTCCTTCGACAGGCTCCGCGGGATCTTCAGTTCGCTCGGCCGCAGCACGAAACGCGGGTCCGGGCTCCACCACAGAATTGGCTGCCCCGGCGAGTACCATGGAAAAATCCCATGCCGATAAGCATCCTGCAAAATCTCCACCGACAGCTCAGCCCCCATCCCCAGCGGTGCCTCCCGCGGCGCATGTCGCGGATTCGGAAAGATCGACCCTGGCGGCGATTCAGACATCAAGCACACCTTGCGCCACGTAGGCTAAATTTGCCAGCCCGGACTTTAACATCTCCTTAGCCTACGCAACCTAGCTGCGGATGTAATCCACCAGCTCAAGCAAGCAGCGGTCGGCGTTGACGAGGAACCCGCGCGTGTGCTTTCCGTTGGAGCTGATTTCCACATCCTGGCGGTAAGCTTTGGCAAACGCGATCAGCTGCTTGAGCTGGACAGAGCGGCTCGTGGATACCTCTTTGTCGTGTGCGATGAGGGCGTAGAAATCCGGGTAAGGCTGGCCGTCCCGATACGCATCCAGCTGGATCGTGGGATTCCCCTGCCTCGCGGTAAAGACAAGCTGTAGCAGACCCGTCCCATACTTGGGCTGGCAGACCAGTAGGCAGCGCCCTTCCCCGTTGAGCTTCACGAACTCCGACTTGCGAGGGCTGAAAAAGGCGTCCAGCGGGCCCTCTGGCGTGGCCTGCGTTCGCGTCGTAGTCGTCGTTCTTGTCGTCGTCGGCGTCGTACGTGTCGTTGTGGTTGTTGTCGGCGCACGGTAAGTTGATTGGGCAGTGCGCGTCGGCAGATGATAATCCAGCGCCCTGTATCGACTTTCAATGCCTTTAAACGCCGCTATGCTGCTCGCCTGCTCCTTAAATTCATCACGCAAAAAGCGATTCTCCGGCACGAGTTGGTAGTTTCGGTAAAAGCGAGCGCGCGCATCCACCACCGTGGCCAGCGATTGCCCTCGGGCGCGAATGGCGCTCCCTAAGTCACTCACCTGCCCTTGCCGCGCCCGATCAACGAGCGCATTGTGCGCGGCCACCCAACGCTTCAGCGCGGCGGTCTGGAAGTATTTCTCGTTGAGTTTGCGATTCCAATCGCCACTCATGGTATCGCTGAGTGCACGCCATTCCTCCAACTCGCGTTTACTCTGCGCCAGCTCTTGTTGGTAGCTGGCGAAGTTTTCCAGCGACGCAACCTCCCACGGAATCTCACCCATGACCGATGCCGCAAAGCGCCGGGCCTCCGCGTAGCGCGTGCCCTGGCTCATGCGATTCGTCGCCCCCACTTTACCATGCGAGACGACGCCGACGACTTCGCCTTTCGCATTCACGACCGGGCCGCCGCTGTTGCCTGGCACTACCTCGCAGGAAATCTCCACCTCCTGCGGACCGACCCCCAAAACGCGCCCGGATTCACTCGTTACCACATTGCCGCCTGAGCTATTGCCATACGCCGTCACCGCCCCATTCATCGTCGCTCGCTGCGCGAGCTTCAACACGGGCAGGTTGGTATTGCTCACGAGGAAGCGGGCCAGATCCCGGTCTTGCGCAATCTCCAGCGGGCCGAGCGTTACCCTGGCCCCACGGACCAATTGCGCGCTGATTTTGCCCCGACTCGGCAGCAAATGAATGTTCGTGTATAAATAGACGTGGTCACCGTCCATCGCGAGAAATCCGGAGCCTGCCCCATCGGCAGTCTGCACGATGCAGGTGGCCTCTTCAGCCTGGGTGGTAACGCGAAATTTCTTCGGGTTGGGCTTCACGAAGAGCAAATACTCGCGCAGCTCCTGTACAGCCTTCGCCTGGCGTCGCTCAGCCAGCGTACCGGTGAAGTTTGATTGCGCAGCGTGAGCGGTCTTTGCAGGCACCAAAGTGGATGGCGCTGCCGGCTTGGGCTTGGTTGCCGGCGTCCGCTTCGCTTGTTGAGCTTGAGCAATTTCAGTCGCCGTCATCACGTTAAAATACTTCGCGGGCAGCTTCACGCGTACAGTTTGCTCACCGATGGCATAATCCAAGGCCAGCACGTCGCCCGATTGCTCTGCCACGCGATAGCCTTTCCTGGCGAGGAAGACCATCCAGGCCTGATTGATCTCCACATGCTGAAGCTCCAGCGGTTGCCAGTGATCGTTCTTTTGGCGAAAAAGCGTGCGCCCATCCGGGCCTTTGCGGCTCAGCTTAAAAATCCGCGGATCGTCGCCCACGGTGGCAAATAGCGAATCATCGGTCAGTTGCGCCGCTTCAAGGACCGTGGCGGGATACAGCTTGAGCGTTAATGGCGTGGTGCCGTAGCCCACATTAAAATCTTTAACTGGACGCGCATACTCGGTCTCGGCCCATCCAAACGATGACCCCAGCAACCACACCACTAACACCACCAGGCAAGCAGACTTCATTCGCATGCCATAGGGTGTCTTACGTGCAATCACTAAGGTCAACGCATTACTTTAACGCGAAGCATTTAATCACACTCAAATTCGATGGGTTTATTAAATAGACCGCCTTCCCTATTGCCCAATGAACTAAATCTGCTTTGCTCAATCTTATGGCTGAACAACCTGACTCGCCGAAGACCGACGTGACCACCCTCGTGGAAGACGCCACCTTCGACTACACTATGGGCGACAACGACGCGGCGCTCGCCAAGCTCAAGCAAGCTGTCGAGCTCGACCGCGACTCCTTCGACGCCTGGCATGCCATGACCGAGGTCTATTTCTCGATGCGCGAATTCCGTGAAGCGCTACAGGCCGCCGAGCAGGCATTCCGCGTGAACGGCAGCGACATTCATATTAATACGTCACTGTCGCGCATCCACATGGAGCTCGGCGACAAGCCCACCGCCGAACACTTCGGCGCACAGGCCCGCATGCTCGGCTGGAAGCAGCAGCTTCAGGAGCCGGACGAGGATTGATTGCCTAATCAACTAGTTCCGCCATGTCCCTTTCGCACAAGAAGCTCGCATCCTGGTATCTCCAGTTGGCGCAAAGCCTGGAAAGCGGCGTTTCTTTGCCTGCGGCTCTCGATACCTGCCTTGGCGCGCCGGCGCATGGGCGACGCCTGATGTCGAGCAACTTGCAGGCGGGCATGGACGTGGACGACATGCTCAAGCAAGCGCCCAGCTGGCTGCCCAAGAAGGACCGGTATTTTTGGTCGGCTGCCGCACAAAGTGGCCGCCTGCCGCAGACCCTGCGCACCCTGGGCGACCAGCACACCCGCATGGGCGCCGCCAAAATGAAGCTCATCCTCGGCGGGCTTTATCCCGTGGGCATGTTGACCTTTGCGGGGCTGATCATCCCGGTCATGCTGGGCATCGATTTCGAAAAGGGCGTCAGCAGTCTGAGCGACGTGATCAACGCCGAGTATTTCATGCGTGTAGCGATCATCGAGGGCTCGCTGTGGGGTAGCCTTGCGATTCTGGCGATCTTGGCCAAGCTGGACAGCCCCATCCTGCCGCTGTTGGCGAAGTTTCTCCCGGGGTTCAGCGGCCATGCCAAGAATCAGGCCTTAGCGGACTTTTCCTACGCGCTGGCGGCGTTCCTGGAGGCTGGCACGCCGATTGGCAAAGCTTGGGCCGCCTCGGGCCTCGTCACCCACCAAAGCAAGTTCAAGCGCGCGGGCGTGGCCATGCGCAAGCTCATTGACGACGGCGCCACGCCGTCTGAGCACCTGCACAAGCACCGGTGTTTCCCGCAGGACTTCCGATCACTCTACACCACGGGCGAAAAAACCGGCCAGCTGGAGAAAAACCTCGTCGTCCTGGGGCAGCAATACCAGCAGGGTGCCAACAACGCCATGACCTTCGCCAGCATTTTCTACCCGGCGATCATGTTTATGGTCATTGCCGGAATTATCGTCTACGCGATCGTGACCTTCTACGCGGGTTACCTGAAGGGCATGACGGGCTTCATGGAACAGTAGCGGAGATACTGCATTCCGCGCTTGTCATGATTGCGGACAACGCATCATGATTCATGGCAATGAAGCCACTGCCTACGATTACGATGATATCTCTGGCCGCAGCCCTGTTTGTGGCCGGATTTTGGGTAGGCCGCTCTGGCGGAGCTCAAACTGAGCCAGCTGAAAAGCTGTCCCCAGAAGCCCTGCCCACCGCGGAGCTGATGCAGCCTGCGCCAACCAATGACGCCGCGACCACTGCTTTAGAAGCGCAAAACCGCCTGCTGCGCGACCAGCTTGCCGAGGAAACACGCCTGCGCCAACAGTTGGAAAAAGAGCTCAAGCAGGCCGACGCCGGCAAGCGCGCATATGAGTGGTTTCGCGAGGCAATGGACGACTGGCAGTTTCAAGGCGTAAATATTAAACCAATCAGCCGCGATGACCTCCAGCTAACCGATACGTTGCTCATCGTTTCGGGCATCGACGCCGAGGCCTACGAACAGCTCGAAAGCGACCGAAAGCAATTACTGCACGACGTGCGGAACTGGGAGCAGGCAAATGCGATTACGACTGAAATGGAAAATGGCGGCGTCAGCATTGAAATTCCGCCCATGTCCAGTGAACTGTCAGACGCATTTCTGGCCAAATCACGTCAATACATGGACGAAGAGCAGGCTGATTTCGTGGCAAAGCTCTATGGGCGTCCCTTTTGGGAGCTGACCCAAACCCGCTATGTTGAGGTGAAATATTCTGAGCAACGAGGCGAAGATTGGATCGATGTATCCATAAGAGGCGAACCCGACAGCGGTTTTCTTTCCAGCATGAGTCGTACACCCGCCGCTACTGGTTACAACCATACCTTCGTGAAACGCTGGGACCACCTAGTAGAGCTTGAAAAGCAATAATCCACTGCCCACATGCGCCATTTTGACGCTCCAAATGAGTGAGACTAATTCTCAAACCGAAAAAGTTTTTGCATTTTAACAGAATGCACCCAAATTTCTGACGCTCCCCATTATGGGACACTCTGCACACATGCTAATGCTTTCCTGAGGTTGACCTGCGGTCCGCCGCATGAATCAATTAGTTGCAGGACTCCGCGGGCACATGCCCTGCTTCATATAGCTGAACTCTAATCTTATAATATATACGCATCGCTTTATGTCTGACGCGCCAAAGACACCGCTAGGCTGGCCTGAACCACAAGGCCTCTGGAACCCGCAGCAGGAACACGATTCCTGCGGCGTTGGCTTTATTGCCCACTTGAAGGGCAAACGCTCGCATGACATCATCTTAAAAACGCTCACGATGAATACCCACATGGATCACCGTGGCGGCGCTGGCGCTGAGCCGGACACAGGTGATGGCGCGGGTATTTTCATCCAGATGCCGGACAAGTTCCTCCGCAAGGCGATGGCGGAAAAAGGCGTGGACCTCCCCCCCGAAGGCCAATACGGCGCGGGCATCGTTTTCATGTCCCCTAACGCCAGTGAGCGCGATTCGGCGATGGAAGTCTTTGAATCGGTCGTTGCCGAAGAAGGCCAAAAGTTCCTCGGCTGGCGCACGGTGCCGGTCAAAAGCGAGATCCTCGGCAAGATTTCCGGCAGCTACGAACCCTGCATGAAGCAGATCTTCATTGGCCGCGATGAGTCCATCACCGACGACCTCGATTGGGAGCGCAAGCTTTACGTGATCCGCCGCCGCGCGGTCAACGCCATCAAGAACAATGAAATGCTGGAAAGCTACGGCAACGTCCACGGCACCAAGTCCAGCACATTCCCCGGCAGCGAATACATTTACGTGACGAGCCTCTCCGGCCGCACCATGGTCTACAAGGGCATGCTCACCCCGTGCCAGCTCTCCGAATACTTCGAAGATTTCCACGATCCGGACTTCGAGTCGGCGCTGGCCCTGATGCACACCCGCTTCTCGACCAACACCTTCCCGAGCTGGCCGCGCGCCCACCCGAACCGTTTCATCGCCCACAACGGTGAAATCAACACGGTCATGGGCAATGTCAACTGGATGAAGGCCCGCCAAAAGCTGTGCAAGTCCAAGGTATTCAAGGACATCGAGAAGGTATTCCCCGTCATTAACGAAGACGGCTCCGACTCCGCTCGCCTCGACAACGTGTTGGAATTCATGCACTTGGGCGGTTACGACCTGACCCACGCCATGATGATGATGATTCCCGAGCCTTGGGAGCGTCATGAATCGATGAACGAAGCCAAAAAGGCATTCTACGAATTCCACGCCTGCCTGATGGAGCCGTGGGACGGCCCGGCCTCGATTACTTTCTCCGATGGCTACCAGATTGGCGCATCGCTCGACCGCAATGGTCTGCGTCCGAGCCGTTACTACGTCACCAAGGACGACCTTGTCATCATGGCGTCTGAAGTGGGCGTTATCCCGGATCTCGATCCGCTGACGGTGGTCAAGAAGGGCCGCTTGCAGCCGGGCCGCATGTTCCTCGTGGACATGAAGGAAGGCCGCATCATCCCGGACAACGAAGTCAAGGAGCGCGTTTACAATGCGAACCCCTATGGCGAGTGGCTCAAGGAAAACCGCATTCAGGTGACCGACTTACCCGAGCCGAAGGAAGCCAAGTGCCCCAAGGCAGACGGCATTCTCCAGCGTCAGCACGCTTTCGGCTACACTTACGAGGACCTGCGCTTCGTGCTTGGGCCGACAGCCGAAAAGGGCGTGCAGCCGATTGGTTCGATGGGCAACGACACCCCGTTGGCCGTGCTCTCGAACAAGTCGAAGCACCTCTACTCTTACTTCAAGCAGATCTTCGCCCAGGTGACCAACCCGGCGCTTGACTGTATCCGCGAAGAGCTCGTCACCGCGACAGACACCTTCATCGGCTCCGAGGGCAACCTCCTCGAACCCGGCCCGAAGTCCTGCCGCATGGTGCGCCTGGCCTCCCCGCTGATCGACAACAACGACCTCGCCAAACTGCGCGAGATCGAAGCAGACGGCTTTAAGTCGACCACGATTGACGCTCTGTTTCCGACCAACAAGGGCGGCGCCGGCCTCGAAAAGGCAATTGCCGCCGTCTGCAAGGAAGCCGATGCCGCGATCAAAAAGGGCATCAATGTGCTGATCATTTCGGACCGCAACGTCAGCAAGGACAAAGCCGCGATCCCGACCCTGCTCATCATGGGCGGCTTGCACCACCACTTGGTCCGTAAGGGCACCCGCACACGCGCTTCCATCATCCTGGAATCCGGCGAAGCGCGCGAAGTTCACCACTTTGCCACCCTCCTCGGCTACGGCGCTGACGCGATCAACCCGTATATGGCCTTCGAATCGCTCCACAAGATGATCGAAGACGACATGCTCGACATGGAGCTCGACAAGGCGATTTACAACTACCTGAAGGGCTCGATCAAGGGTGTCGTTAAGACGATGGCCAAGATGGGCATCTCGACCGTCGCATCCTACCGCGGTGCACAGATCTTCGAGGCCATCGGCCTGACCAGCGACGTCATCAGCAAGTACTTCACTGGCACTGCAACCCGCATTGAAGGCTCGGACATTGAGGCGATCACAGAGGAAACCCTCCGCCGCCACAACAAGGCATTCCCGGATCGCCACATCGACGACTCCGAAATCGCGCTGGACCCGGGCGGCATGTATCAGTGGCGCCGCGAAGGTGAATATCACCTCTTCAACCCGAAGACCATTCACACGCTGCAAAAGGCTGTCCGCACCGGCAATTACGAGACCTTCAAGGAATACTCACGCCTCGTGAACGACCAGAGTGAGAACCTCGCCACGCTGCGCGGCCTCATGAAGTTCAAGGACCGCAAGTCGATCCCGCTGGAAGAAGTTGAGCCGATCGAAGCCATCATGAAGCGCTTCAAGACCGGCGCGATGTCCTATGGCTCCATTTCGCAGGAAGCGCACGAGACGCTCGCCATCGCCATGAACCGTGTGGGCGGCAAGTCCAACACCGGTGAAGGCGGCGAAGACCCGGAACGCTTCAAGCCGATGCCCAATGGCGACAGCAAGCGCTCGGCGATCAAGCAGGTTGCCTCGGGCCGCTTTGGCGTGACCAGCGAATACCTGGTCAACTCCGACGAACTGCAGATCAAGGTTTCCCAAGGTGCAAAGCCGGGTGAAGGCGGCGAGCTGCCAGGCTCCAAGGTTTACCCGTGGGTGGCCAAGGTTCGCCACTCGACTCCGGGTGTCGGCCTCGTCTCCCCGCCTCCGCACCACGATATTTACTCGATTGAGGACCTCGCGGAACTCGTCCACGACCTGAAGAACGCCAACGTCAATGCCCGCGTCAACGTGAAGCTGGTGGCGGAAGTCGGCGTCGGCACGATTGCCTCGGGTGTGGCCAAGGGCCATGCGGACGTCATCCTGATCGCCGGTCACGACGGCGGCACGGGCGCGTCCCCGACCTCTTCGATCTACAATGCCGGCGCTCCGTGGGAACTTGGCTTGGCTGAAACCAACCAAATCCTTCTGCTCAACGACCTGCGCAGCCGCGTGATCGTCGAGACCGACGGCCAGCTCAAGACCGGTCGCGATGTTGCCATTGCAACGCTGCTCGGCGCGGAAGAATACGGTTTTGCCACCGCTCCGCTCGTCACCATGGGCTGCCTCATGATGCGTGTTTGTCAAAAAAACACCTGCCCGGTCGGCGTCGCCACACAAGACCCACGACTGCGCAAGAAGTTCACCGGCAAGCCTGAACACACAGTCAACTTCATGAAGTTCATCGCCATGGAAATGCGCGAGATCATGGCCGAGCTGGGCTTCCGCACCGTCAATGAGATGGTTGGCCACGTTGAGGCTCTGGACACCGCCAAGGCCGTCAACCACTGGAAAGCCAAGGGCGTCGACCTGACCAGCATCTTCCACAAGCCGGATGTCGATGACACCGTCGGCACCTACTGTAGCAAGGATCAGGACCACGGCCTCGACAAGGCCCTGGACAACACCCACCTGCTCACGCTCTGCAAGCCCGCGCTTGACAAGGGTGACAAGGTCAAACTGACCCTGCCAATCATCAACATCAACCGCGTAGTGGGCACCATCACCGGCTCAGAGTTGACCCGTCGCTACGGTTCCGCTGGCCTTCCCGATGACACGATCCACCTGCACTTCCAAGGCAGCGCGGGTCAGTCGCTGGGCGCGTTCTGCCCCAAGGGCATGACCTTTGAGCTCGAAGGCGACGCCAATGACTACATCGGCAAGGGCGTTTCCGGCGCAAAGATCATCGTTTACCCGCCGAAGGGTTCCGAGTTCAAGCCCGAGGAAAACATCATCGTCGGCAACGTCGCATTCTACGGCGCCACCGAAGGCAAGGCTTACATCAACGGCATCGCTGGCGAACGTTTCTGCGTCCGCAACTCCGGTGTCCACACCGTCGTTGAAGGCGTGGGTGACCACGGTTGCGAATACATGACCGGTGGTCAGGTAATCTGCCTCGGCAAGACAGGCCGTAACTTCGCAGCAGGCATGTCCGGCGGCGTGGCTTACGTCTACGACATCGATGGCGACTTCCGCACCAACCTCAATGCGAGCATGGTCAATGTCTACGAGCTGATCGAATGCGGCGACTCAGAAATCGAGTCCGTCCGCGCCGAGATCGCCAAGCACGTGGAATACACCAACTCGCCTCGCGGCCAGGAAATCCTCGATAACTGGAGCGAAGTCAGCTCGAAGTTCATCAAGGTGCTACCGGCCGACTACGAGCGCATGCTCAACGCCTTCAAAAAGGTGGAAGAGCAAGGCCTCTCGGGCGACGAAGCAGCCATGGCGGCATTCGAAGCAAACATGAACGACCTCTCCCGCGTCGGCGGAAACTAATCGGAAAGGCAAAATTATAAATTCAAAATGCTAAAACCCGACTGAATGATCGTTTGTTTTTGCATTTATCCTTTTGAATTTTGAATTGTATTAATTATGGGTAAACCAACCGGATTCCTGGAAGTCGAACGCAAGACCGTGAGCGAGATCGCGCCGACGGAGCGCATTAAGAACTGGAAAGAGTTCAAAGTGCATCCCGAGGAAGCAGACATCAAGTCGCAGGGCTCGCGTTGCATGGACTGCGGCACCCCCTTCTGCCACACCGGACACCTCGTGTCGGGCATGGCCAGCGGCTGCCCCGTAAACAACCTCATTCCCGAGTGGAATGACCTCGTTTACCGTGGCCGTTGGAAGGAGGCGCTGGAGCGTCTGTCGAAGACCAACAACTTCCCCGAGTTTACTGGCCGTGTGTGCCCCGCCCCGTGCGAAGGCTCCTGCGTGCTCGGCGTGATCGAGCCGCCCGTGACCATCAAGAACATCGAGTGCGCCATCATCGACACCGGCTGGGAAAAAGGTTGGATGACCCCGAACCCGCCCGAGACGCGCACCGGCAAGACTGTCGCCGTCGTCGGCTCCGGCCCTGCTGGCCTCGCCGCCGCTGACCAGCTCAATCAGGCTGGACACAACGTGACCGTCTTCGAGCGCGCTGACCGCATTGGCGGCCTGCTGATGTATGGCATTCCGAACATGAAGCTCGACAAGGAGGAAGTCGTTCTCCGCCGCGTTAAGCTGATGACGGAAGAAGGCGTGACCTTCAAGACCAACACCGAAATCGGCAAGGACATCACTGCGACCCAGCTCCAGAAGGACTTCGACGCCGTGCTATTCACCACCGGTGCCACCAAGCCGCGTGACCTGCCGATCCCGGGCCGCGACCTCAACGGCGTTTACTTCGCGATGGAGTTTCTGACCGGCAACACCAAGCACCAGCTAGACCACAACTTCGACGGCTCGCTGCCGGAGATCAATGCTGAGGGCAAGGACGTCGTCGTCATCGGCGGTGGCGACACCGGCACTGACTGCGTCGGCACCTCCATCCGCCACGGCGCCAAGAGCGTGATCCAGCTTGAGATCATGCCGCGTCCTCCGGAAGAGCGTCAGGACGACAACCCCTGGCCGGAATGGCCCAAGATTTACCGCATGGACTACGGCCAGGAAGAAGCCAAGGCGCTTCAGGGCGAAGATCCGCGCGAGTACCTCGTGATGACGGAAAACTTTGTCGACGACGGCAACGGCAACCTCGCCGGCCTGAACATCGTCAACATCGAGTGGGTCAAGGACGAACAAGGCCGCTTTGCGCCGAAGAAGCTTGAAGACACCCGTCGCACCATTCCGGCGCAGCTGGCGACCCTCGCTATGGGCTTCCTCGGGCCGGAGCAAACCGTTGTCGAGCAGCTCGGTCTCGATACCGATCCGCGCTCGAACATCAAGGCCGACCACGAAGTTTACACGACCAACGTCGAGGGCGTCTTTGCCGCCGGTGACTGCCGTCGTGGACAGAGCCTCGTTGTCTGGGCGATCAACGAAGGCCGCGGCGCCGCCCGCGAAGTCGATCGCTACCTGATGGGCGTCACCACCCTGCCCTAAGCTGGCGAATACAGTTTTACCAAGCGGCGTTGTCTTCGGGCAGCGCCGCTTTTGTTTAACACAAAAGGCATTGCGTTGAGGCGGTGGTCCGCTTGAGTAATTGCCAGCTATGAAACCCACTTTACTTGTTTTGGCTGCTGGCATGGGCAGCCGTTATGGCGGCCTCAAACAATTGGACCCGATGGGGCCCAACGGCGAAACGCTACTGGATTATTCGATCCACGACGCCGCCAAGGCAGGCTTTAAAAAGGTCGTGTTTGTCATTCGCCGTGACTTCGCCGATGCGTTTAAAGCCAACGTTGGCAACCGCAACATGGACAAGCTGGAGGTCGAATACGCCTTCCAAGAGCTGACTGATCTGCCCAGTGGTTTTTCGGTCCCCGAAGGCCGCGTGAAGCCCTGGGGCACCGCGCACGCCATTCGCGCCGCGCGTCAGGTGGTCAGCGATCCCTTTGTTGCGATCAATGCCGACGACTACTATGGCAGCGACGCCTACCAGCGCGTGATCGACTACCTCGCAGCCAATCCCGCCATCGACGCCAGCCAATGCGCCATGGTCGGCTACCCGATCGTCAACACGCTCTCGCCGCATGGCTCGGTGAATCGTGGCGTCTGCCGCCTCGATGGCGAGCTTTTGCAGACCGTGGAAGAGCACACCGGCATTGCCGAGCGCGCCGGCGTGATTCGCGGCGCGAACCTCACCGGCGCTGACGTAGTCATTCCGCACGATGCCTTGGTTTCGATGAATTTCTGGGTCTTTGCGCCGAGCTTCTTTGACGTGCTGGAAGCGCACTTTACGGCGTTCCTCAAAGAGCACGGCTCGGAGATGAAGTCTGAATGCTACATACCGACCGTCGTCGACGATCTCATCCAGCGCGGCGAAGCCCAATGCGTAGTCTTGCCAACCAGTGGTGAGTGGTTCGGTGTGACGTATCCCGAAGACAAACCAGCGGTCCAAAAGCGACTGGCCCAACTCTGACAACGCCATGATCCTTCGCCATCTCTCCCTTCTCCTCCTCTGCCTGCTCGCCACTCAAGTCCACGCCGCCAAACCCGCGGACGCCTACGATCTGTTGCTTGAGTCATCCGCCGCGCGCGTGAACGACACCTTTGGCTACGTTGCGCAAAGCACGGTAGCCCTTGCTGACGAATATCTACGTCTGTGTGAACACCCCGATACATCAGGCGACAGCATGTTGGACTTCTGGCAGAGTATCAGTGAGAGCAAGGGCAAAACGACAGCGTTCTGTTTCGATCCCGCCAAAACGAAACTCAAATCCCAGGATCCCGTGCCGTCGTTTTACTATTACGGAAGCAAGCCGTTGGACGACTCAATAGCGTATCAACTCAACAACCTTGGCATCATTTCCTCATCGTTTGGCACTGCTTACAAGAGCTTTAATTTCTCATGGGTCTATATTACGACCAGCGACGAGCTCATGCTGATTTACCCGTATTTGCCAATCGACGAAGCGGTGAACAACTACCCGCCGACCAAGCAAATCTTCTACACCTGCGCAGACTTCAAAAATCGTAAACCTGGCTGGAGTCCGCCGTATCTAGACCTCGTGGGCGCGGGGATGATGATCACCGTTTCGACGCCCGTCTTTGTTCAAGATGAGCCCGTGGCCGTTGTTTCACGCGACATCACGCTGAAGCAGCTCACTAACTCTGTATTGCAAAGTCTCGTAGACTTGCCGGACGCCGTGGCCTACATCGTGGACGACACCGGACTGGTTATCGACATCAGTGAACCAGATTTAGCCGCAGAGCTGCAATCCGTGAACACGAAGCACCAAGCCGCGGTCTTGTATTATTTGCCGAAAGATAGCCCGTTCTGGCCGAAGCAGTCAGCAGCCGTTTCATCGGAACACACTTGGATCAAAGATGCCACGAGCGCGGTCTTGTCCACCAAGCACGGGCAAAAGGTCGTTCGCTTTCAGCAAGACGGACGCACCATTCTGTCCACCAAAATTGACGCTACTAACTGGCGCCTGATTCTCGCACTGCCCATTACAGATTAGTTGCCCTCCCCACGCCTTTCGAATTGCCCTGGCATTAAACCGCACTAATTATTTGCCTCATCTATGGATACGGTTGGGGAGCTGCCAGAGGAACGGATTCGCCTGAAGTCGGGCGCGCATACGCCGTTGCTGTATCTCTTGATTCCGCTGATTGCCGGCTACGCAATCGCCGCGAATGTCCCGCATGTCCAGTTGGCCAATGGCTGGCTGCTCGCGACCATCGTTAGCTGTATCGTGGCGACACTCGTGGTTTTCCGCGCTGACTCCAAGGCGCTGCTCATCGTGTGGGGCCTGCTCTTTGCGGCAACCGTCACGCTCGGCAGTTGGCGGTACTATTCGCTGCGGATTCCCGCCCCGCCCGACCTCAGCGCTCAGGCCAACCGTGAGGCTGAGGTCGATATCGAGATCGACCGCGTCTTTGCCCTGCGTAGTAAGGAAATGCGGGTTGCCGGCATTGGGCGCATCGTGGCAGCTCCGGACTTCGCGCAGCAGTACGTGAATCAGCCAATTTACTTCCTTTGCTGGAAAGATGCCACGGAAGAACCGATCGGCCGCGAGAGCATCATTCGGGTGCGCGGCAAACTTGAGCCCACGCCCAATGATCCCGACGGCTTCGACGGCTACCTGCGTCAGCAAGGTTGCCACCTCAAACTCACGCAAGCCAGCCTGCTCGATGTCGTGCGTAAGCAGCCAAGGCTATACCAGCAGTTTGCAGCCATCAATGAGCAATGGCAGGCGGCGCTACAGATTGGTGCCGAGACCCCGCGCACGCGTCAGTTGGCGGGCATTGCGACGGCCATGTTGTTGGGCGAAAAAACCGCGCTAACAGCCCAGCAAAAGGAGCGCTACATTGCCAGCGGGACCATGCATTTGTTCGCCGTGAGCGGTTTGCATGTCGGTATCGTGGCCGGCTTGATCGGCATTGTGCTGAAACTGGCTCACGTGCCGCGTAAATGGACGCCGTGGATCGGGCTCGCGCTGCTGCTGGGCTATGTGCAGGTGACCGGGGCCGCGCCTTCGGCCATTCGCGCGTGGTGGATGGCGTTCTTCTTCTGGACCGCCTACGCGCTGCTGCGCAAACCACAACCGTTGTCGGCTTTAGCTGGCTCGGCGTTGGTGGTGCTGCTAATCGACCCGCGGCAAATGTGGAGCGCCGGCTTTCAGCTTTCTTACACCGTCGTCGCGGGGCTGATTGTTTACGGAGCGCCCTTTCAGGAATGGCTGCAACTGCGCTTCAAGCCATATCGCCTCATTATGCCCGCTTCGCAAAACCGTTGGCAGAAGTTCGCGACCTGGGGCACGCGCGGCTTGTTTGGCCTGCTCGCCATTTCTTTTGCGGCCACGCTTTATAGCGCGCCACTCGCGATTCGCTACTTTGGTGTTTTGGCCCCGGGCTCGTTCCTGCTCAACGTGCCGTTGGTCTCGCTGGCGCCGCTGGCGATGACATCCAGCCTGGTCTCGGCGCTCGCGGGCTGGGCTGGGCTTGACTGGGTGGCAAGCTTTGCGAACCACGCCAGCTGGGTCTTCGTCGCTGGCATGGATTCCCTGGTCGAAGGTTTTCTCAAAGCGCCCGACAGTTCGATGCAGCTGGGGTGGCGCTGGGCAGGCGGCGGCTACACACTGGCCATGCTGATGGTCGGCGCGGCGCTGCTCTTGGCTGACAAACGCACGCCAGTCTGGGCGCGCTTTGGGGCCCCGCCAGCATTGTTACTCGTCGGGCTTGTATTCGGCACGGAGATGAGGCAAATTGTCGAATTATGAAAAGCGCATACGAACTCGCCATGGAGCGTCTAGAGCAGGAATCCCCGTCGCAAGGCGTAACCGAGGAGCAAAAGCAGGAGCTCGCGGAAATTGACCGCGTTTACGACGCCAAGATCGCCGAGCGCGAGGTGTTCGTGAAGGACTCCATTGCCAAAGCCAAGGACTCCGTGGAACGCAAAAAGCTGGAGCAGCAGCTCGTGCAGGAGCGTCAAAAAATCAACGACGAGCGCGAGTCCAAGAAAAACAAAATCCGCGGGTAACTACTCACGTAGCCACGGGGCCTCCTCCCGCTGTGCTTGCAACCACTGAATGCGTTTCCTGATCCGCAACCTGCCACGCCTGTCCTACCAGACGTCATTTCTGGTGAAAACGGCGGTGCTACTCATTGCCCTCGGTTTCGGAGCCGGGATGCTCAGCTACAGCCTGGACGATGACGCTCAGTTTCGCAGCGCGCTATATTTTGACGGCTTAAACTTCGAGTCGCCGCTGCTGGATCTGGCGAATACCATCGACGACACCACGCATGAACCGGAGGACTTCGCGCATTACCTTCAGTTCCTCACCAACCGGGCGCAACTGTATGTGATCGACGATAACTTCATGCAGGGCATCGAGGAAACGAAGTACCCGCCTGATCAAAAGCAGATCGCCCGACTGCTCGCGCAAAGCCTCAAAGCCAACTCAGCATCGCCGGAGCTGCTAGCCCTCAGCAATCAAACACCCCCTGCGCCCTACAGTAATTTTGCACTCGCTCAGCTGTGGGAGATGCAGGGCTTTGGGCGTGACGCGGGGCGCGCCTACGAGGCCGAAGCCCTGATCACGGGCGACAACGATACGCGCCAACTGGCCATCGACGCCTACCTGAATAAAAGCGCGTTTCGGGAACTCGTTCGACTGCTCGACGACCCCAACTACAGCCATCTGCTGGTCAACGAACGCAGCTACCTCGAATATCAGCGCGCAGTCATTGAGCGCGATTGGCCGCAGATCGTGCTGAGCACGGTGGTGCTCCAGTACGACGACTTGGTCTGGCAGATTGTGTTAATCACCCTGCTCACTGGCGCGGCTTGGTATGTGTTTCTCATTCACGCCGGGAGCCTTTGGCCCCAGCCGAAAAATCTCGCGATTTGCGCCTTCGCCATCCTGCTCGGCATGATGAGCGCCATGTCGACGCTGCTCGCGATCACCGTACAGGAGGACTACCTTGGCTTCACCGAAAAGTATGATCTCATCGGCGGGCTGCTCTATTGCATTGCCGGGATTGGTCTGCGCGAAGAGTTGCTCAAGCTTCTCTTTTTCATGCCGATGCTGCCAATTTTGCTGCGCAAGAAAGACCCACTGCTGGCGCTCGTCGTTGCCGGCTGCGTGGGCCTCGGTTTCGCGGTTGAGGAAAACCTGAGCTACCTGCACCAAAGCGACGGCATGAGCGGCCCGGCGCGTTTTCTCACGGCGAACTTCCTCCATATTTCGGCCACCGCACTGACCGGCTACGCGCTTTACCGCGCGTTTCTTACCAAGTGGCGGGAGCTGGATTACTTCGCGAGCATGTTCGGACTGATAGTCTTTGCCCACGGGCTCTACGACGCCTTTCTCATGCTGCCCAACTTGATGGAATTCAGCATCTTCAGCATGACCATCTATGTGCTGATGTGCTACCAGATGTTTCAAATCATGGAGCAAATACGTCCGCATGGGCATCGCCGTGTCAGCCTGAGTTTCGTTTTCACCGCCTCGCTATCAGCCGTGCTGGCCGTATCGCTTGGCTGGTCCACCGCGCAAATTGGCATGGACGGCCTCCGGGCCCTCGGCGTCAGTGTAGTCGCCGTTGGCGTGATCGTGATCATGTTCTTCCGCGTGATCAACGAGCCGATTCGCTGACCCTACACGAGAGCATCCAACTTGGGTACAACGGTCACGGCGACTTCAATGATGTGGCGGCCGCCACCGGTCATCGCGCCGCGCACGAGACTGACGTCCTGATAATCACGGCCGTAGCCGATCACGATGTGCTGCTCGTCGCAAATGAGATTGTTGGTTGGGTCAATATCGATCCAGCCCAGGTCGGGATCGTAAATCGAAATCCAGGCATGCGAGGCGTCGGCCCCTTCGAGGCGCGGTTGGCCCTCCGGCGGGTCCGTTAAAATGTAACCGCTAGCGTAGCGGACCGGCAGCCCCAGCGAGCGGATGCAGGCAATCGCCAAATGCGCGAAATCCTGACAAACGCCGCGCTTGATCTTCAACACCTGCTGGACCGGCGTCATGACATCGGTTGCAGTCGGGTCGAACTCAAAGTTGCGGTAAATGTAATCTGCCAAGGCAAGCACGCCGCCGAGGTAATGCCCATCGTCGGTCAAGAATTTCTGAGCCAAGGCATGGAGCTCCGGCAAGACTGGAACTTGCGGCGAGGCATGCGTGAACTGCAGCGCTTCAAAGGCTTCGGGCGTTTTGGGCTCGCGGAGTGTTTCGCGGACCTCGGCGCAGGTCGCCGCAATATCCAGCAAGGGCGCACCCGGGGCGTCAACCGTGACTTCACTTTCCGTCAAGACCGCCAGCTCGTGGTGCGACTTCTGCAACGAAAACTGATGCAGCGTGTTGCCGAAAAAATCAATGCGCTCAATCAATGCTTCCGGCGTCGGGTCGACGCTGATGTCGAAGGACTGCAAGGTTTGGCGACCGTTGGAAATCGGCTTCAATCGCGCCACATGATGCGACACCGCGACCGGAGCTTCGTAGCGGTAAATGGTGTGGTGCCGTATCGTGTAGGTGTTCATCAGCGCTTGGTAATCGAGAAGTAGTAGGCACCCAGCTCGTTGGACAGCGTCGCTAAATTTTCCAGCGTGTTCTTGGTCAAAACATCCAAAGCCTGGCGTTCGTTTTTCGGATTCGCAGCGGCGAGCACGTCCGGCTTTTCAAGCACGATGTCACTAAAAACCCGCAGCGCCAGGCGGTCGATGGACTTCATGTCGCTGGCGTTGTAATGAGGCAGCATCTTGGTGTTGTCCAGTACTTCGCTGACCTGAAACGCGAGCGAGCGCGGGTTCGACGGATCCGAAATAATCAGGTGGCAAACGGCGTCCAGCTGCATGCGGCTCAAATAGCGTCGGCGATAGGTGACGGAGCTATCGAAGAATTCCAAGAGCCGAAGCATGAGGAACTCTTCATTGGACGAAGCCTGCTTTAAACAACCGCGGAAGAATTCGCACAGCATCATGCTGCGCTCAATGCGGCGTCCTAGATTGAGGAATGCCCAGTCCAGCCCGCGCACGGTATTTTCCGCAATGATGCCCGAGATCGCCGCCATGTAGTCGAGCAGGCGCTTGAGCAGACCGTAAAGCTCGGCGTTGCGCAGGATGCTGCCCTCGCCTTCGGTCGGAATCTGCGCCGCCGGCATATCGCGCATCATGCGGGTCAGATCGCCAGCCATCATTTCCTTAATGGAATACATCACGCGCTTCAGTTGGCCCAAGACGTTGATCAGGCGGTCGGGATATTGCGCGCCATAAATAATTTGCCGCAGCGCTTCGTCGATGAGGTCGTTGCTGTCGTTGCCGACGGACGCCTTCAAGTGGTCCAGCGACAGGTGTGGCGCAAAGCCGCGAATCATCTTCAACACCATTTTCAGGTCTTGCTCGTTGCGGCTTTCGTGGGTGGCGTTGATGATGACCAGCAGGCCGCGAATCATGTCTTCGGCGCGGTCGAGGTAACGCCCCGCCCAGAAGAGGCTGTCCGCCATGCGACTGCTCAGCGCCACCGTCACGTGGTTCAAGCTCACATGCTGCGACAGGTAATTGAGGTTGATCGCATCGTCCTGTTGCTTGTCCGGGTCGCCGACCACCCACACGTCTTTGCTGACGCCGCCAAGCTGCATTGACACATCGGGCGACACGCCGGAGTTCGCCACGCGGCAAAGCCCGCCCGGCATGAGCAAGGGCTCGTCGTTGCCGTCTGACACCTGGAAGGTGCGCAGCATGAAATGACGTGGCGTCAGGTGGTCCTCGTCGTAGAGCGGCGTGGTCGCCTGAAGCACGGTTTCCTGCGCAGTGTAGCGATCCGGAAAACGGCGAATGGTCGCCACGAGGTTTTCACGCTGCTTCTTGCTGAGCTGCGGCCCAAAATACGGACGCTCCTCCTTACTGAGCGTGGGGAAAGTCGGCTTGATGACCAGACGATCGATGTTTGCGAGCACATATTGCTTCTCCTGCTCCTGGCCACACCACCATGTGGCGACCGACGGCAAAAGCAGCTCCTCGCCCAGCAGCTCGCGGCAAATATTGGGCAAGAACGCGGCCAGCGCCGGAGTTTCCAACACGCCCACGCCGGGCGCATTGACGACCGCCACCTTGTCTTGGCGAATCGCGTTCACGAGGCCCGGCACGCCGAGCAGCGAATCATCGCGAAACTCCAAGGGGTCGCACCACTCGGAGTCCAGACGGCGGAAAATCACATCGACGCGGCGCATGCCGTGGATCGTCTTCAGGAAGACGGCGTCGTCGCGGACGGTGAGGTCCGCCCCCTCCACCAAGGGGTAGCCCAATACCCGCGCGAGGTAGGATTGCTCGAAGTAAGTTTCGTTATAGGGCCCGGGCGTCAACAGGACGATGAACGGGTTTTCCAGCGCACGCGGTGAGGCGTTCTTCAGCGCATCGGAAACCGTTTGCAAATAGCTGGCCACGCGCGCGACACGGTGCTTGCGCATCAAGTCGGGCATTACGCGGTTGGAGATCACGCGGTTTTCGACCGAGTAACCGAGACCGGAGGGCGCGTCGAGCCGGTCGGACAGCACCCACCAATTGCCGTCAGGCGAGCGCGCGAGGTCCGACGAATGCGTAAACAAAAACGGCCGCGACTTCGGCAGCAGGCCATGCACCGGCCGCAGAAACGCAGGGTTTCCGAACACCAAACCCGACGGATAAAGGTTTTGCTTGAGCAAGCGCTGCTCGCCGTAGATGTCCTGCAGCATCAGGTTGAGCAGGCGCATGCGCTGGCTCTCGGCGGCGGAAATGCGCTCGTATTCGTCGTGACCAAGCAGCAGCGGGATAGCGTCCATTTTCCACTGCCGGTTAGGATTTTCCGGGTCGGAATAGACGTTGTACGTCACGCCATTTTCCGCGATAATCCGCTCTAGCTGATCCTCACGCTGACGATAATCCGCCTCTCCATGCTCTGCTAGTTGCCGAAAAAGCGTGTTCCAATGCTCCGCCACGGGACCGCGCGATGAGGTCCATTCGTCAAAAAAGCCATGCTCGGGTCGATAAGCAGCCAACCACTTGGGTTGCGACTGCTGAGCGGACCCGAATGGCTGGTTTTGTTGCTGCATCAACGACGGAGGATTCATTTAAGCGAATAATAATAGGACTGACCAGCTCCCGAGCAATGGCGAAAAACATGCACGCTTTTCATGCAAATGGCTAAAATAAGCCACCTAAGTGCAAATTTTATTCATACTTGGACAGCGACTGCCGTCCGCTAG
The DNA here is from genome assembly GCA_031296935.1 of Cerasicoccus maritimus. Classification (GTDB taxonomy): domain Bacteria; phylum Verrucomicrobiota; class Verrucomicrobiia; order Opitutales; family Cerasicoccaceae; genus Cerasicoccus; species Cerasicoccus maritimus. Next base: position 46,467 of record JAVDPD010000008.1, on the reverse strand, counting down.
CTGGCGTAAACGCGCCAGTTGATGTTCGGGAAAATGTTGTCCATCAGCTCCAGCGCCTCTAGCTCCTTCTTGTCCACGGTATCGTTTTCCAGCGCATCAGCCAGGTAGTGCAAACGGCTGCAGTGATCACGCACGCGGCGCTCGGCGTACTGGGCCGAGGTGCCATTGCTGACGATGAATGGCCAGTCCGAGCTTTGGGCCAGCACGAGCTCGCGGGCGCATTGCTTGAGCGCGCGGTCGTCCAGCTTTTTCACCGACTTCTTTTGGGCAAATTTCTTCGCGAGGCCCACCATGCGGTCGCCGATGGACGTGATTTGATCGAACATCCAGTCGTTCGCGCCGTTGAGCCAGTACTCAAAGTGCCCCTTGTGCCCCCAGGACGAAGTCGCTGGGTATGCCGTCTGGTGGACGGGATTGCGGTCCAGGTATTTACCGAGGGAAATGGTCTCCAACGAGTTCTGGTCGTAGGCGGCCTTGCGGAGCACGTAGTCGAGCCAAGTCGGGCCTTCGAACCACCAGTGGCCAAAGAGCTCGGCGTCGAACGGCGCCACGATGACCGGCGAGGTGTTCATCACGGAATCCAAGTAGTCGATGTGCGACACGCGTTGGAAGAGGAATTGCGCGGCGTGTTGGTCGGCCTTTTTACGCGCGCTTTCCGGGTCGTAGCCAGCCTTGTGCGAGCCTGGGCCCGTGATGCGGTGGTATTTGATGCCGGTGTCCGAACGGACGTCGCCCGGGAGGAACTTGCGCAGGTATTCGAAGTCGAGCTCGTGCCCGATGTCGCGGTAGAATTCGCGGTAATTTCCGTCGCCCGGGAAACCAGCTTCCGCTGACCAAACTTGCTTCGTGCAACCGTGGTCGCGACCAAATGCCGCGACGCCCGACGGCGTGTAAAGCGGCGCATGCACGCCATAGACCGGCTGCGGCTTGGCGTATTCGATGCCCTCGGTTTCGGTGCAGAAAAAGCGGATGCCGTGGTTGCGAAGACGGTCGTCGAGCCCTGGATAATAGGCGCATTCCGGCACCCAGCAGCCATTCGGCTTGAAGCCCATGACATCTTCAAAATACGCAAAGCCATTTTCCAGCTGGCCTTCCATCGTCGCCGGATTGGCGGATAAATGGGGCATGAAACCATGCGTGCCAATGCAGCTGATGACCTCCAAGTTGCCATTCTCATGGAGCTTGCGGAAACGCTGGGAAATGCGGCCATCACAGTCCTCAAAATACTTCAGTGTGCGGCTGAAATACTCATGGTACCAGCCAGCCAGGTATCTGAAATGCGGGTCATCCTTGAGGCGCTCCTGCTCGCGTTCGCAGAGCTCAATCAACACGCGCATGCGACGCGCATAGCGAGCGCGGAGCAGATCGTCCTCGAGCATAGCCAGCAGCGACGGTGAAATGGAAATCGTCAGTCCCCACGGCACGCCATCGCGGTCGAGCGCGTCAAAGCGTTCCAGCAGCGGAATATAGGTTTCAGTGATCGCCTCAAAGAGCCACAACTCCTCAAGGAACTGCTCAAATTCCGGGTGCCGCACAAACGGCAAGTGAGCGTGCAAGACGAAGGAAAGATAGCCTTTAGCCATTACTTAGCGCCTCCTTTGCTGGAGGTCAGGATGTTGTTGTATAAAATGCAAAGTTCAACCGCGAGGCTATCCAGCGACTGCGGCTGGCTGGAATGGCTCTGCGCAAATCCGCCGCGGCTCATCGGGTTGTGGAACATCTCCTGAAGCCCCCAAATAACCGAGCCGGGATTGTCGTAGACCACCAAGCCGTTCTGCCCGTGGTTGACACAGCCGATGCGAGCCTGGTGTGTGGTCAGCACGGATTTGCCATTCTCCAAGGCCAGGTGGGCCATGCCCTCATCCTGCCAGGTGCGCGCAGGAATCGCCACAAAGTCACACGCGGCGAGCAGGTCCATAAACTGGTCGCGTCCCACGTGGCCGACGAATTTAATGCGGTCGCCGTGGCCGGAATGATGCGCCCGGTGCTGTAGCTCTTCGCGAAGAGGTCCATTGCCCGCGATGACCACCTGCGCCTCGGAATTACTTCCGCAAACGTGCTCCATGGCATTGAGCAGCAGGTCGGCGCCGGCGGCGTGAGAAATCTCACCCGAGAAGAATGCCAGCGGATGGCAGGGATTCAGGTGGTAGCGCTTCTTGACGTCCCCCGGGTCAAAGGCGCGCGGTGTGATGCCCTGGAAAAGGTCCGGCAGAATGACGATGCGGTCTTCGGCAGCCAAGCCGTCGGCAAGAATTTGGTTTCGCAGATCGGCGTGCGCGGTGATGATCCAGTCGGCCTTTTTGAGCGCGGCAGCCTCCTTTTTAACGGCGGCTTCGTCGATCTGACGGCCACGCAGAGCGGCGCGCTCGCGCTCGCTTTCGTGCAGGGTGACGACTAGCGGCACTTTGAGCTTCTTCGCCAGTTTACTGGCTTCAACGACCGAACCGACATCGTGCGCATGGACCAGGCTGGCTTTTTTCTTCGTTTCCTCAGAGCCCTCGTGGAAATGCACACCCAGCGGATCGGCGGCGCTGTGAAGCTGCCCAAGGTAGCTCTTCAGGCGCTCGGCGGCGTCGGGTTGGGGCTCGTCGGCGAAGTAAGCGATTTCCAGGTCTTCGGACAGTGAACCGCTCCAGCTGTGGTGGACACGCTCGAAGGTGCGCGCATCGAAAATGTTTTCCACCGGCATCACGCGCTCAAAGCGCCCGCCGACATACATCCCGCGACTGGAAGACTGCCCCGAGCGGCCGCCCCGGTCCATGAACACGGTCTGCGAGCGGGCCAGCGCGCGGTAGCGTCCATCGCGCAAAAGGAAGCCGGCTTCAGCGATGAAGAAGCGCTCGATACGGTCCGTTTTCCAGTAGTAGTGGCCCGTCAACCCGTTGACATCGATGTCGAACTGGCTGTGTGCGTTCATCCCGTTGAAATCGATCCACGACACGTCGTAGAGACGCAGCGTTTGGCGGGCTCCATTCCACTTGTCGCCTTCCTCGGCCTGCAAGGCGTCAATTTTCGCCTTATCGAGCGACCAATGCAGGTAGGCGAGCCCAGCTTTGATTGGCACGAAGGCTAAATAGTGACCGGTGGGAGTCGGGTTAAATTGTTGGCCGATTTTCCAGCCAACGGAGCGCATGAGCTCCATAGTTTCGGATCCGTAACTCGCTTCTTTCATGTGTGGGTCGTAGTGGGGACGCCAACATCAGCAAGTCCCGTGACAAGGTTCAAGTTTAAAGGCTTTTTTGATAAATTTCCATGTCGGGCAACAGGCTGGCACGGGGCATGCGACATCTTTTAATACACTTGACTCAGTAAAACCTCGAATCATCCTGATCAACTCAATGTCCAGTTCGCAATCACGAGTTGATCAAGACCCCCATATGGCTTTCGACGCCCTATCCAGTCTTTCCGATGTGATTGACAGCCAGGAGATTAAATTTTCGGCGCCACATCAACCCAATTTGATGATCCTGCCAGTGTCACCAGGGCGTATCCATGCGCACTGGGCCTTGAACCCAGAGCTGCTGGAAGAAGGTCGGCAGGTGCTCGGCGTAGGCGATGAAGAAGTAAATCTTATTTTGCGCACCTATAATTTTGGCTCGGAATCAACGAACTTCGCAGAGGCCAATTCCACGAAGGATTTTCCCGTCGAAGGGCTTAACAATAGCGGTTATTTTGACTTACAATCCACGCCGCAAAATGTAGGAGCCGTCGTTGGCTTGAAGAATGCCCAGGGACACTTTCGCCCGCTCGTGCGCGCGGGCTCGGTCGCCCTCCCCCAGCCTTCGGTGAAGCCTGCACCAGCGCCCAGCCCGGAGCCTCAACCGACGCCGCCCGTCAGCCGTCAGGCTAATCCGGAGGTCGCACTGAACGCTCTCAATGAAAGCGCCATTATTGCGCGTCTGCCGCGGCTGAGTAATTTACCGGAAGAGCTGCTCAAGTCTCCCAATGAGCTGGCGTTCTTTAAGCGTGTCGATGGCGAGTCCTTGCCCGAAGCTGACATCGTGCAGCTTCAGCGCAAAGTGGTGCTGGATGAATCCGAGATCCACGATGCGATTATCAGCGGCAACTGCAAGGAGCTCAAGCTGCCTGCGGACGCTGCTACGGACAAGCCTGCTGCCAGCGACCAGCCCCCGGCCAATGCCGAGCTGCCTGACTCTGCGGGCGCTTCGGAGCTCTTCGCCAGCCAATGGGCCGACAGCTGGGATACGCATTCGCCGATCAATCTGCGCGCCGAATTGACCATCAATGGCAAACTCGGCGTCGGCATGAAGCTGGCCCTTGGCGGCAAGCTGATCACCCCGCTGCCCGGCGGACAATTTAAAGTCGTGCGCAAGTTGAGCGGCTTTGCCGAAGTGCTTCCCCTTTTCATCACTGCGGGCATGAGCCCCGTGAACGGCTCGAACGCGCTCGAACTGGCCAAGGATGCGGCGACCGGCCAGCCGCTGCTCGAAATCCACGCATCTGTATCGATTGAAGGCCGCATCAATGATGAGTCTTACCTGAAGCTGCTTCCGCCCGATGTCCCGGTCGACGACCAGGGCTGTTTCTCGCTCCACCGCGCAATGCCCAATGGCGCGCTACTCCTGCCCGGCTTGAGCCTAATTGCCGAAGCGTGACCGCCGCCAAAACTGTAAGCGTTTTATTACACGCGCATTTGCCCTACGGCATGCGCCCGGAGTTGCCCATTTCATTGGAAGAATGCTGGCTTTATGAAGCCGTAACCAACTGCTACCTGCCGCTGTTGGAGCTCATCAGCAGTCTGCCCAAGACAATCGCGCCCATGCTGGCGGTGTCGCTCTCGCCAACGCTGCTGGAGCTCTGGTCGCACCCGCAGTTTGCCGAACGCTACGCCGCGCACATCGACCGCTACACTGCGATTTTGGAGAGGGAAGAAAATGATGCCTCCCTGCCCTTTCAGCGACGCGAACTTGCGCACCACTACCGTCAGCGAGCACATAGCCTGCACTCCGAATTTTTAAGCAATGGCCAAACACTGCCCGACATCTGGGCCAGCTTGGCGCGCGCAGGCAAAGTTGAGCTGCTGACCACCGCCGCGACCCACGCCTTCTTACCCGCCTACCAGCAAACGCCGCTCAGCCGACGCCTGCAAATCCAAGTCGGCGTGGAAACGTTCGAAGCGCACACGGGGCTCAAGCCAACGGGCTTTTGGCTGCCGGAATGCGCCTACTACCCCGGGCTTGAAAACGACCTAGCCGAAGTCGACGTCGAGTGGTTTGCCGTTGAAAACATGGGCGGGCCAACCATTCGCGAGTGTCCCAACGGCATACGCGCCATCGCGCGTAATGGAACTTTGTCCCGCAAAGTTTGGGATGCGCGAGTCGGCTACCCAGGCAATGCACATTATCGAGAATTCCACCACGACGCCGTGACCGAGCTGTCCGCCGAGCAAGCCGGGCTCTACCGCCTACCCAATGGCGACAGCCTCCCGCTCGGCCTGAAATACTGGCGCGTCACCGGCAGCAACGAGAAGGATTGGTACGACGCCTCGCAAGCGCGCATTCAGGCCGAAGCCGATGCCGCGGATTTCGTGTCCGCGCTCGATTCCGTGGGCGATGAATTTATTTTCCTGCCATTCGATGCCGAGCTGTTTGGCCATTGGTGGCACGAAGGTCCGCATTGGTTGCAGGAAGTGTTAATCAAAGGCCAGACCGCGAACGCTATGGATTTTGCCTCACCTACGGCCGCGCTGGCGGCAGTGGAGGAAGTTCCAGTTGAGCAACCTGCCGCGTCCACCTGGGGCCGCCGCAGCGATTATTCATTTTGGATCAACAACGAGACGGACTGGATTTACCCGCTGCTCCAAGCCGCCGACCGCGAGCTGGGCTATTGGCTGGAAGCCATGCCCGTCACGCCATTGCAGCACCGCGCCATCCAGCAATTAACCCGCGAGCTGTTGCTCGCTCAGGCCTCAGACTGGCCTTTCATGCTACGTGCCGGCGCCACCGCCCAGTATGCAGAAGAACGCCTGCGTCGGCATTTGGGCCGTTTTCAATTTTTGCTAAGGCAATTGCGCCAAGATACGATTGATCTCGAGACGCTAACCGCCCTCGAACAACTCGACCCGATTTTTCCTGATCTGAACCTTGAGCCTGACCTTTACTTTCAGGCGTAAATCTACAACCTCAATTAAGAGCCATCACTCTACGGAACCATTTCTAAAGCTGCTGTGAAACAAAAAGCGAATCCTACCGAATCGACCAGCGCCGCCCCCAAGACGTCTGCTCAACCCAAACCGGCCAAAAAAGCCGCCAAGACAACGAAGAAAGTCGCGGCCAAGAAGTCCGCCCCGCCCCCCGCTGCTCCCAAAGCGAAAAAGCGCGGCAAGGACGTCGTTGATTTCGAGGAAATGGCCCAGACCGCCAAGGCCGCTCAAGCGCAGGAAGAGCTCAGCGCATTGGAAGAAGCCGCGCCGATCAATGCTGACCCAACCGTGGCCGAGGGCACGGACCTGCATAACGTTTTCCTGCACGACGAGATTCCCTCGCTTTACACCGTGCACATCACGCCCGAGCTCTCCCCCGTCGCCAAAGTGGGTGGCCTCGCCGACGTCGTTTTCGGCCTGACTTGGGAGCTGCAAATTCGTGGCCACGCCGTGGAGATCATTTTGCCCAAATACAACAACATGCGCTACGACCACATCTACGGTCTGGAGCGCTGCTTTGACGATCTTTGGGTGCCGTGGGGCGAAGGCGCGATCCACTGCTCTGTCTATTTTGGCTACGTTTACGGCCGCAAGTGCTACTTCATCGAGCCGCATTCCAACGATTGCTTCTTCGACCGCAATAAGTTCTACGGCGACCACGACGACACCTTCCGCTTCGCGTTCTTCTCACGCGCAGCCATGGAGTTCCTGCTCAAGTCCGGCAAGCGCCCGAACATCATCCATTGCCACGACTGGCAGACCGGCCTCGTGCCCGTTTACCAGTGGGAAATCTATCACCGCCTCGGCATGCATGATTGCCGCGTGTGCTACACGATTCACAACTTCAAGCATCAGGGCCTCTGTGGCGTGAACCTGCTCGATGCAGCCGGTCTCTACCGCCACGATTACTACCTGGGCCACGAACGCCTCGGCGACTACAATCACCCGGGCACAGTCAACCTGATGAAGGGCGGCATCGTTTATTCGAACTTCATCACCACGGTTTCCCCAACGCACGCGGGTGAAGCCAGAGACAAGGGCCAGGGCTTTGGCTTGGAGCCCGCGTTACACGTCCACGGCGGCAAGTACGGCGGCGTGCTCAATGGCATCGACTACGAGGTCTGGAATCCCGAGAGCGACACCCACATTCCGAGCCACTACAGCATCGAAAACATCGAGGCGAAGTACGAGAACAAGCGCGCGCTCCGCGAACGCCTGCTCATGGCGGACAACGAAAAACCGATCATCGCATTTGTTGGCCGACTCGATCCGCAAAAGGGCCTTGAGCTCGTCCGCCATGCCCTCTTCTACTGCGTGAACCACGGCGCACAATTCGTTATGCTGGGCAGCAGCCCGGACCCGTCGATCGACAGCTATTTCTGGCGTCTTAAGGGTGAGATCAACGAAAACCCGGACAGCCATATCGAAGTCGGCTTCAACGAAGAGCTCGCACATTTGATTTACGCTGGCGCGGACATGATGGTCGTGCCGAGCCGTTACGAGCCTTGCGGCCTCACCCAGCTGATCGCCATGCGCTACGGCACGGTACCGCTGGTCCGCGCCGTGGGCGGCCTGGCCGACACCGTTTTCGACAAGGACTACGCCGACAAGCCCTTGGACCAGCGCAATGGCTACGTTTTCCACAACGACGACTACGGCGGCATCGAAAGTGCTTTATCGCGCGCCATCAGCTGCTATTACATGTTCCCGGACCACTTCCGCAACCTCATGCTCAACGCCATGAAGACGGACTACTCGTGGAACGTTCCGGGTCAGCACTACTTAAACATCTACAACTACATTCGGGCCAAGTAAACTGGCCCGGCCATTATGAGCACTCCATCGCGCCGCATTCATGCTGCCTACTGGACCGCGCCCGGCAAAGGTGTCGTCCTCATGCAGCGCAATTGGGACATCGCTGCTTTTCCTGAATTTTACCTGGATGCCGACGGCTTGGAAATCGGCAAAGTGCAGCGCATGGACCCGGTGGAGCTAGCCAAGTTTACCGGCTTTTATCAGGACGGCGACGACACCGTATTCTGCCTGGACCCAAAGCGCTTTCCACACGTGGATTTCGCCAACAATCCAGTCCGCGTGGCGGGGCCATTTAACAACTGGGGCCGCGACGAAAAAGAAAAGCTTTGGACCCTTGTTGCCGAGGAGGATGCTCAGGGAGAAACCTATTACGCAGTCAAAGTTCCCGGTGGCGTCATGGGCACGGCAACGCATAAGATCATTTTTAAATTCGTCACGCTGGACTGGCATTGGCTCACACCCCTGCGTTGCGCGCCCAACGTCGAATACGACAAGGCCAAAAACGCCAACTACGTCCTCGATCTCAATCGCAGCGGCAACCACGCCTTTGAATTTGAAGTGGCCAATGGCGAGCGCGGCATGGACCGCGTGTGCCGCATCGGTTGGCATGACAAAGGCACCATCCGCAACTTACAGCTCATCAAGCCAGGTCTTGGGTTTTACGACCTGAAAACCGACGCCTTGCTCGGCTCAACGGTCCGTGGCCGCACGACGGTTTTCCGCCTGTTTGCGCCACGCGCGAAGGGCGTCATTTTGGAGCTCTACGACAGCATGGATTGCGAGTTCGTCAACCATTACGACATGGTGCTGACGGAAGATAAACTCTGCTGGGAAGTCACGCTCAAGGGCAACCTCCACGGCTGGTTTTACTCCTACTACGTCGACGGCGAAAACGACGGCATCACGACCGAGTTCATGCCCGATGAGCCGATTCTTGATCCCTACGCCTGCGCGACCGTCAGCCACGATGGCCCGGGCATCGTGATCAACACCTGTCAAATCCGTAAGCCCAAAACCATTAACGAGCCGCCACCCTGGCAAGACCTCGTCATGCTGGAGGTGCACGTGCGCGACATTGCCGCAAAGGCGCCGATGAAAATGCCTGCCGAAGACCGCCTAGGCTTCAAGGGCGTGACGACCTATTTGGATGACGACATGTGCTACCTGCGCACGCTCGGCGCCAACACTTTGGAATTTCAGCCAATCCAGCAATTCGATTCCACGACCAAGGAAGAGTATCACTGGGGCTACATGACCACAAACTACTTTTCGCCCTCGGCGTGGTATGGCACCGACCCAACCAAGGCGACGCAGAACGACGAATTTCTGGACATGGTGGAAACCTGCCACGACCACGAATTGGCGGTCGTGATCGATGTCGTTTACAACCACGTTGGCGTGCCCAATTTCCTCGGGCGCATCGACAAGGCCTACTATTTTTATCTGGAAGCAGACGGCGAATACATCAACTGGTCCGGCTGCGGCAATACGCTCAATGCCGAAGCCGCTATGGCCAAGCGCCTGATGATCGACAGCCTAACCTACCTCGTCGAAGCTTACGATGTGGACGGCTTCCGCTTCGACCTCGCGGAGCTCATTACCATCGAGACGCTCAAGGAAATCGGCGACGCGCTCAAGAAGGTCAAAGAGTCCGTCATCCTCATCGCCGAGCCGTGGAGCTTCCGTGGCGGCATTCAGTGGGATACCCGGCTCGCCGGCTACGCGTTTTGGAACGACGGCTACCGTAGCACGATTGCCGACTACGTGAAGGGCCTCAGCAACGCCGACGCCCTCGCCTATTACATGAAGGGCTGCCTCGACCACATGGCGGCCTGGCCGGCGCAAAGCGTTAACTACACTGCGTCGCACGATGACCGTTGCTGGATCGATAAGATCACGACCAACAACGACCACAATGGAGATCACCCGAGCGAGCTCGACATCCAGCGCACGCACCTTATGGCGGCGATTGGTCTATGCTCCGTTGGCATCCCGATGTTCTCCGAAGGTCAGGACTTCCTGCGCAGCAAGTTGGGCATCAACAACACCTACCAGCGCGGCGACATCAATGCGCTCGATTACGGACGCCTCCAGCGCTACAGCAAAACGCACAATTTCTTCAAAGAGCTCATTGGCATCCGCCGCTCGGAATGGGGCGAACTGCTCCGCCTCTGGGATAGCCCGTCTAACGGCTACCTGCGCGTCTTCAAATCCGACAACGACAAAAACAGCGCCGCGGCCATGCTCTTCAATGCCGATTGCGCACTGGGCCCCCGACAATTCCTGTTTGCGATCAACCCGCACCGCGAATCGCAGTCGATCAATCTCTACGACATCGACGGCATGTATTGGACCTGCCTCGCAAACAATCAGGAGGCGCATTACGAGGGCATCAACGACCACCGCATGGACGGCCACCACCACCGCCTGAATTTGAACGGCATGGACGTCGGCATCTGGGTGCGCGAGTTCCCGCAGGAAAAAGAAGGCTGGCTCTAAAGCTGGCCTAGCCCAGGTAAGTCAGCACCTTTTCAATGGGTGACGTGTAGATGGCCACGGTGTCCAGCTCGTGCTCGTCGGTCGCGTTGCGGAGGGAATTGATGATGCCCTCGACCTGATGCTTGGGCAGCACCATTTGCAGGCTGCCGAGCTCGCGATTGATGCGCACCCCGGCACCCGTCACCTTGCATTCGCTTTCCATGAAGCGGCCGAAAACCGATGTCACGGCCGGCGCGCCAGCCTCCAATGCCGCCGCGACCAACACGTCGAGATTCTTGCGCTTCGTGGTACACGTGATGCGGACGAGATCAAACAGGTATTTACGCGAACGCGTCCCAATGCCGAGAAAACTAAGCGCCCCTCCCGAGGACTTTGACTCGTCCACCAGGTTACTCGTGGCGCGCCAGTCCGCGCAGCCTTTCAGGTCGTCAATGGCATGAATAATCTGGTGAATGCTCGCCGCATGCCGCGCCGACTCCGTAATGCCGGGCAGCTTGATCAAGCCGCGTGAAACCGCCATCTGGTAAATAATCCCCCGCCCCGGCTCAGTCAGGCGGCCCGCCGTAGCCATAGCTTCAAAGACGGCATCGGCGTCCATTTCGTCGACGATGACGCGAATGATTTCCTTGTCCGGATTTTGCGTAAACCGCAGGATGCCCAAGCGGTCGCGCACGCCGCGGCCTTCGCAGTAGTGAATCGTGGGGCCATGCGCTCCAGCCTTGATCGCCGCGCGTGCGACGTTTTCCGAAATCGACGTCTGCACCGTGGCCGCAATGCCCACGAGGTTGCGCTTAAACTTGAGCATGCTCAGGCCTGCCTCCGTATGCTCACCATTTTGCCAAACCGGGAAGTCCGGCGTCGCCACAAACGAACCACAAGGGTGTGTGAACACCGCGCCCGCGCCCGCGAGCCGCAGTTGGCCCAGTGCGACGATTTGCTCCATGATCACGTCCACCTCGTCGTGCGGCAGCAGGAACTGAATAATCTCCTGCTCGGGGCTGATCACGGGCAGCAAAAACTGATACCAGCGGTCCTTCACCAAGGTGCCGCGGGCCCCCAGCTCGAACAAAAAGCGCGCTGGTTTATCGAGCAAAAACTCGGTCACTTCGTTGCTGGTGCGCCGTGGCAGAATTGCCGTGACGATGCACATTTTCTTCTGTTCGACCCAATCACTCATCGGCCAAACCTCCCTCTACATGCTCGGCGGCTTCGGCTTGTTGGCGGACAATCAAGCCCACGATCAGCACGGTTAAAATTGGCCCAACGGACGCCAGCGCCAGCACGCCAAAGCCATCAATCACACCCGGCACATTTGCCCCAATGCCTAGCCCCATCGCGAGCACCAGCGGCACGGTGATCGGCCCCGTGGTCACGCCCGCGCTGTCCCAACCGAAGTTCACGAATTCCTCGGTCGAAATGTAAGTCAGGAACAACAGCAGCAGGTAAGGCGGAATCAACAACCACGCCAACGGCAAATTGTAAGCAATCTTGCAAACGCCAGTTGCAATGCCGAGGCCCACTCCGATCGCGACAGATTGCATGAGTAAATTTTTGCGAAACGCGCCCGCCGTGATCTTCTGCACGGTCACACCTAAGGCATTGAGAGCAGGCTCGGCCAAGGTCGCGCCATAGCCCAGCATGAAGCCAAACAGCACCGCGATCAGCTTGCCGAAATGCTCAGCGTTGACCAAAGGCCCGAAGCTCGCCTCCAAGCCCCAGGGACTGATGGACGCAAAAGCGGCGGGAATATTGCTGCCCAACTGCTCGCCCAACGGCGTAAGTCCCATCGTGATCCCCAGTCCAAACAAGGCCATGCCACCGAGCGCAAAAACAATGCCGACCAACAACTGATCGAGGTCGCGGATGGGCTCTTTGACGAGTAATTTGAGGATCACAAACAGGAAGATCACCAGCGGCACAATGGCCTGCAACGCGCCGAGCAACGCGGTCTTGAATTCTTCCGGAAAGTTCGCCTGTGGATCCCACTCCTCGATGTCCTGAGCCCAGAGCGACGGGTCTTCATGACGCTCGTAAACGATCTGCGCGCCGGACTGAACCAGGCGCCCATTGACCAATTGCGTGGCCCCGCCTTCGAAACTTACAGAGACGTCTTCGGGCAGGTCACCGGTGAGCAGGAACTGCTGGTATTCTTCTTCCGAAATCGGCTCTTCGGCCATGAGCGGCGCCGCCTCCACTTCGTGTAAAAGCGCCGCCGGAGGTTGCGCTGCCTCGACATTGTATTCGGGCAACAGGCTGCTCTCGGCACCGGCGTAATTCTCCGCGCCAATGTAATCCTTGGCCGCGTAATGGTAGAGCCCCAACAACAGCACGGCGATGATCGGAAACAGCGACGCCAGCGTCACGATGCCGAAGCCGGCGTTGCTGGAATCTTCGTCGCCCACGATACGGCATACACCGATGCCCAACGCTAACACCAGTGGCACGGTGACTGGCCCCGTGGTAACGGCACCGCAGTCCCAAGCCAACCCGATAATCGGCCCCAGCACCTCATTGTTGTGCGCAAAGAAAGTTAAGACACAAAGCAGCCCGATCAGCGGCAGGATGAAATTCTTGAGCGACCAACCGCGGAAAAAACGTAGCACACCGAGCAACACGGCACAGCCTACTCCAATAGCGACGCTCATCACGAGCTGTGTCGCGAAGTCGTTCAGCAAGCTGTAAAGCAGCGGTGCGTCGTCTGGTTTCACCCCTGCCCCAGCAGCACGCAGGACGGCAATCGCCGGCTCGGCAAATGTCGCCAGCCCCCCCAGCACAAAGGCAAAGGCCAGGATCGCCGGCAGCTTGGCGTTGCGCGGCAAGACCGCGCCAATGATTTCGCCCAGCGGCATGAGCCCCAGCCGCAAGCCTTCCATGAAGAACATTAGCCCCAGCGCGACGACAAAAACGCCGACGCCGATCATCGCCGCGTAAACCAACGGGACGCCAAGGATCAGAATCTGAAAGGCCGCCAAATAGACGATGATGAACCAGATGCTTTTTACCTGCTCCAGAAACTTGTCTCGGAAGTATGGCGTCAGTAAACGCAGCGTCCCCCGAAGCCCAAGCTTCGGAGAACTCCAGGCCATCGACTGCCCATCCCCCGACATCACGCCCTAAGATCGATAAATTCGCGCCAACGCCAAGCGTAAAAGCTTTTCTATTAGGCAATTGGCGAAAAATTAATCGACTCTGCCGATGACTAAATCGCCCGGTCAAACGGCAATGCGTTTTTCACGCGGGCATCTTCCAGCTTGGCGATGCCTTCCATGATGCGCGCTGCAGCGGTGTCGTAGCGCTGCGAATCGGTTTTGCCGGGATCATATTCACTGACAGGTATGGGCTTCCCAAAGCTCACGCCGAGCGGCGTGGTCAAGCGCGGCAGCTTCTGGTGACGGTTCCACATGTCATAGCTGCCAAAAATTCGCGCCGGCACCACGGGCACCTGCGCGCGACAGGCGATCATGCCGATGCCTTTCTTGCCCTCGTGCAGCTCGCCGTCGGGCGTGCGCGTGCCTTCGGGAAAAACCAACAGCGTGCCGCCATCCTTCAGCGCCGCAAACACGCGACGAAACGCCTGCAAATCGCGCTCGCCATCACGGTCAATGGGAATGGCGTTGAGATTCGTTATTAGCGTGCCGAAAACGCCCTTCCATAGCGTGTTACGCGCAAAGAAATGTAACTCGCGCGGGCAAGCAACGGCGAACACGGGCGGGTCCAGGAAACTGGCGTGGTTGCACGCAAGCAGGAACGGTCCCTCGACCGGCACATTGCTTGCGCCATAGACCTGCAAACCATTAAACGTGTAAAACCACGCGGCCAGCGAGGCCCGCATGTTGCGGTAAAATGGTTTCATCGGGTAGCTAATCATCCTAGACGCAATTGGAAACGGCGTTCGCAATTTCTTCAACGACTTCTTCCAAAGTCAGGTTCGAATTGTCGATCTTGTAGGCACCGTCCGGGCAGGTCAATGGCGCGGTCTTGCGCGAAGAGTCGATCTTGTCGCGCTTTTCAATGGAGTCGCTTTGGCCTTCGGCGGCGCGGCGCTCGGCGCGGGTCGCGGCATCGGCTTCGAGGAATACGCGCAGCGTGGCGTCGGGGAAAATGACCGAGCCGATGTCGCGGCCTTCCATGATCAAGCCGGTAAAGTTATTTTCGCGGGCGATATCCGCCTGAGCACGTTGGTAGTCGAAGAGGAACTGGCGCACAGCTGGCACCGCAGCATACGGCGACACGGCGTTGTTAACCGCTTCGCTGCGCAGCTCGTCCTTGGTCGGGACTCGACCATCCAAAGCAATGCGCGCGCTGCGGCCATCGAGTTCCGTTGACAGCGGGATGCTCTTCAAACGCTCGGCGACAGCGGCTTCGTCATCCGGGCCCACGCCCTTTTGCAGCAGCGCGAAAGTAACGGCGCGGTAGTGCGAGCCGGTGTCGACATGCATCAGGTTCAGCCGCTCGGCGACCAGACGCGAGGTGGAGGACTTGCCACTGGCGGCGCCGCCATCGACGGCAATAATCACAAAATCAGGTTTCATTTTTCGGGAGGGTTTCGCCGCGTAGGCAAAGAAAAATTCGGGTTAATCGATGCGCGAAAGCGTGGCAACGTTTTCAATGTGGCGGGTCTGCGGGAACAAGTCAAAGGGCTGAATACGCTCAATGCGATAACCGCCCTCGCGGAGGATTTTCAAATCGCGGGCTTGCGTCGATGGATCACAGGAAACATACACGAGGCGCTTCGGGCGAAACTCCAGCAACTGGCGCAGGAAGAGCTCGTCGCAACCGGCGCGTGGCGGGTCGATGATCATCGCGGACTCGTCGCCCGGGAACGTCAGGTCTTCGAAAATCGCCTCGGACTTGCCGATGGTGAACTCCGTGTTCGTAATGCCGTTGGCGGCGGCGTTGGTTCGCGCCAACTCGATGGCCTGGTGGTTAATTTCCACGCCAGCGACTTGCTCGAATTCGCGGGCGGCGCTCAGCGCGAAGACCCCTACCCCGCAATACGCGTCAACGAGGTAGCGCAGCTTGACCTTGCCGATCTCGGCCAGCACGTAGTCGATCATTTCCGGCAAGATGTAGGGGTTGTTCTGGAAGAATTCCCCGGCCTTGAACTGGAAAACGATGTTGCCGACCTTTTCGGAAACGGTCTCGCGCTGGTCGGTGATGACACCTTCCAACGTGTCGCGCAAAAGCAGCGTGGAGCCTTTCTTAAACTTGTCCTTCTTGTCAAAAATCTTTTTGCGCTCGATCGGCATGGCCTCGTTGATGGCCTCCGTGGCAATCGGGCATTGCGGCACATCGATCAACGAATTGCGGCGCCCATAGCGCTGGAAGCCGATCTCAAACGTGCGCGCCTTGCGGCCCGGGTGGTGTGGCGTCAGCTTCGAACGGTAGTGGTATTCCTTGGGCGAGCCGTGAGTCTGCTCCACGGGCACATCGGTAATGCCGCCGAGGCGCTCCATCAGCTCCGCAACTTGGCCACGCTTCCATTCTTTCTGCCCTTCGTAGGCGAAGTGCTGGTACTGACAGCCGCCACAATCACCAAAGAGCGGGCATGGTGGCTCGACGCGCTGGGACGATGGCTCCAGAACTTCAACCAAATCCGCATCCGAGTAATTCTTGTGATTGCGGAAAATGCGCACGCGGACGCGCTCACCGGGTAGCGCAAAAGGCGTCATCACGACCCAGCCATTGTCCCGCGCCAAGCCATGCCCAAGGTTCGTCAGGGTCTCAATGGTCAGCTCCAACTCATGGTGGTAGGCGTATGGCTCGGGAATAAAATTGCGCGGCGCTTCTGTCATCAGGCGGTTTCTAGACATGAAGCGGCGCGAATCAACTGGAAACGGACGCAACGGGAACAACTACGAATGGCGCGAATGAGCGCGAATCCACAAGGATGAATTGGGAAACTACGAATAACGCAGATGAACGTAGATAAACATTTAATAAAAAGTCTCCTTAGATCTGCGCTCATCTGCGCTATTCGTAGTTTAAAATATTCGCGCACATTCGCGCCATTCGTAGTTAAATCCGTTTCGCGTTGATTCGCAGTCGTTCTCAGTTAGACAAGCACCATGTCCCGCTTTCCGCGCATTGAATCCCGCCAAAACCATCGCATCAAGGGGCTCGTCAAGCTGCGCAGCGCCAAGGAACGACGTGCGCAGGACGTATTTCTGGTGGAAGGCGAACTGGAGCTGACCCGCGCCACAAAGGCTGACCTCCACCTGGGCGAACTCTACCTGTGCCCCGAGCTCTGGCGCGACGCCGATGCTGCCAACGTCATTATCACCAGCGCCGAACAGCAGCGGGCCAAGGTGTTTGAGCTCACGCGCGAAGTTTTCGAAAAAATCTCCCTGCGAGAAGGCCCCGACGGCCTCCTCGGCGTGGCGCGCCAGCGTGAAACAGCCCTCTCCCGCCTAACACTGCCCGAAGCGCCGCTCCTAGTAATCGTGGAAAAAATCGAGAAGCCTGGCAACCTCGGCGCGTTGATTCGCTCGGCTGAAGCCGTAGGCGCCGATGCGCTGATTGCCTGCGACCCGGTGACAGACTTCTACAATCCGCAGGTCATCCGTAATTCCCGCGGACTGGTGTTTTCGCTGCCGTGCATTTCCACGACTCAGGCCGAGCTCGATGACTGGCTCAGTGCAAAAGGCATCCAAGTCGCCGCCACGACGCCCGATACCGAGATCGCTCATTGGGACGCCGATCTCTCCGGCCCAGTTGCGATTTTGGCCGGCGCCGAGCACGAGGGGCTCAGTGATTTCTGGCTCCAGCGCGCAGAGCTGAAGTTGAAGATTCCCATGCGTGGCCTCGCCGACAGCCTCAATGTCAACACCGCGACCGCTATCGTGCTTTTTGAGGCCTTACGCCAACGCGCTGCGGGAAGTTACGTTAATGCCGCAGATTAGTTTACCGGTTGCACGGCGGGCGTGAAACCTGCTAGGGTGCTCTTCCATGAAAGACCCGGAGCTGCCTACTAACGAGTTAACCACCAACCGCAAAGCCCTGCTGGTAAACCTGGACCAGGACGTCTACGGCACCTTTGCCGAGATCGGCGCCGGCCAGGAAGTTGCCCGCCATTTCTTTAAAGTCGGGGGCGCCGCGGGCACCATCGCCAAGTCCATGTCGGCCTACGACATGAAATTCAGTGACTCCATTTACGGCAAGGCTGCACGCTATGTTTCCCGCGAGCGCCTGCTCCAGATGCTCAAGCACGAGTATGGCCTGCTCGAAGAGCGCTTAGGCGAACAACGCGGCGCCGAGACCACATTTTTCGTGTTCTCAAACACCGTTGCCACGGCGAGCTTCAGTAATCGCAAGCCAGGCCACGGCTGGCTCGGCATGCGTTTCCAGATCGAGCCCGGCGGCGAACCGCACGACATCCTCGTCCATGTCCGCTTACTCGATAAAACCGCCCAGACTCAACAGGAAGCACTGGGCATCTTTGGCGTGAATTTCATCTGGGCAGCACTGGTCTACCACACTGATCTCGATCGCTTCATTCCGTCGCTCATTGACCACCTCGAAAACGAGCGGATCGAAGTTGACATGCTGGAATACATCGGGCCGAAGTTCCGCCATATCGAAAACCGCATTGTCGGACTTAAGCTAGTGGAAAATGGCCTGACCAACGCCGTGTTGTTCGGCTCGGACGGCGATTACCTGTTACCGATGGAGGCGTTTTATAAGAAGGCGGTGCTCGTCGAGCGCGGTTCCTTCCGCCCGGTCACCCACGTGAATGTGGACATGATTACCTGCGCCGGCGGGCAGTTTGTGCAGGAAGAAGCTATGGAGGATCAGACGGTCATGCCACTGTTTGAGATCACCATGAAAAACCTCCTCGCGGGTGGTCAGGAGATTGATTACGACGACTTCCTCGCACGGGTCGATACCATCAATGCCTTGGGCTATCCGGTGCTGGTTTCAAATTACCAGGAGTATTACCGGCTCTCACAATATTTCCGTAACTACACGGACCGCATGGTCGGCCTGGTGCTCGGCATCAATCACCTTCAGGCGATCTTCAACGAAGAATATTACCAACACCTGGAAGGTGGCATTTTGGAATCCTTCGGTCGCTTGTTTAAGGAAAACGTGAAGCTGTATGTCTACCCGATGAAGGGCACCGGCTATCAGGCTTATCTTGCTGGTCAAGGTGACAAGCTCCGCGAAACCAACACCGGTTTTGCCAGCAGCATGCTGATTACAGCCGACAACTTGCGCGTGAAGAACCACCTTCGTCACCTATACGCTTACCTGCTGGAAAACCACTTCCTCGTACCGGTCGTGGGTGCCAATCCAAACATCCTGAACATCTTCTCGCGCGACATTATTCGACGCATTCAGGAAGGCGCGGACGACTGGGAAGAAGCCGTCCCGGAAGTCGTTGCCGCCAAGATCAAGGAAGACGGCCTGTGGTCGACTCCTAAGCCAGTTAATAGCTAAAGATAACCCGTCGACACTATGCTGCGCAGGCTGCCATAAGTCCGCCGAGCGAAATGCGGATCGCGCAAACAATGGGTGTCGGTTGGCTGCTTGCTGTCACCAAGGCTGCCACCGAATGGGCTCGTTTACATGGCGCTACAACGCTCGCGGAGCGAATACCCCATCACGTCGATTCGGCTACCATGACGGCGATCACTAAGGCGCATGGTGTTGGGGAAAGTCCATCAGTGTGTTGGTTTGGAAAATTGGAAGGGATGAGTTGGAGTGGAAGGAGCGCGAAGCTTTAGCGAGTGCTGCGGTGGAGTGGCGCATTTGAGTAGCACAAGCGTCCCGGCTGTACGCGCTTAGATGGATTAGGTACAGGCGGGACGCCTATGCTACTTCAGAGAGGCAAATTAAGTGATCAATAAAACACTCTGAATACCCCGTCTTGCTCCAAACAAAAAGTGAACACACGAACATCCTATTGACAAGCGGCTCACGCTATTATTTCGCGGAAAAATCAACGGGTTAGAAGCTGTATAACCGCGATTCCGGCGGGGAGGGGTTAGCGGTCCAGCGTGTGCACGAAGTCCAAAATCGTGCCGTAGAGCGGAATGCCATGCACATCCAGCACCAATTGCGCTTTCTCCGTAATGTCCTTGCCGGTGCGGAGCGCGATAGACTGCACGCCTGCGTTCACCCCGCAAAGCCAATCGCTTTCGCGGTCGCCAACCATGTAGCACGCCGCGGGATCGAGGTCGTCGCGCTTGATCATTTCGAGCAAGTACTTGGGCGAGGGCTTGCGGTACTCGCTGGGCTCATCCGGGCGCTCAGGAGCAATGCTGATGCCCGCAAACAGATCGTCACCCAAGTCGAGTTCCTGCAAAAGCCGCTTATTGCAGGCATGCACATCGTCGAGGGTCAACATGCCGCGGTTAACACCGCTTTGATTCGTGACGAGGTAAAGGCGGTAGCCAAGATCGCGGGCGATGCGCATGGCCTCGCGGGCACCTTCGATGACCACGAGCTTATCCGGCTCGCGCAAGTAGTGCGAATCGTAGTTGAGCGTGCCATCGCGGTCGAGGAAGAGCGCCTTATTTTTCATCGCATCGAGTCAGCCAGCAGACTTTCGCGTTGGCAAGCATCGGCTGCGCAGATAACACAACCACTATGCAATTCATTCGCCCGTTGCTCATCGCGCTACTCATCCTCGGCCTCAATGGCTGCAATCAAGAGGACACGTCGGCCAATGCCCCCGCCAGCGGCGCAACTCGTGCCAAGCCCGATGCCTATTTCCCGCTGACCATTGGCGACCAGCAAATTCGCGTCCAGTTGGCCATCCTCCCGAGTGAGCAGGCACAGGGGCTGATGTTTCGCCAGGAGCTTGGCGAAAACGATGGTATGCTCTTCATTTTTCCCGGCTCCGAGCAACGTGGCTTTTGGATGAAAAACGTCGATATTCCGCTGGATGTTGGCTACATCCGCCCGGACGGCGTGCTGCGCGAAGTTTACCCGATGTATCCGCACGTCGAGGAATCCGTCCGCTCCGAAAGCAGCGACATTAAATACGTCCTCGAGATGAATCAGGACTGGTATAAAGACCACAAGGTTTACCCGGGCGCAAAAATCGACTTCGAGCAAGTCGCCGCCGCCATGCGCGCCCGCGGCTACGACCCCGCCAACTACGGCGTCCCAAGCGTCCCGCTGGACCGATAGCCAGCCTCCGGCTGGACCGTTAGATTTGCCCATTGGGCAAATGGCTTATCAAACTG
Source organism: Cerasicoccus maritimus (assembly GCA_031296935.1). Lineage (GTDB taxonomy): Bacteria > Verrucomicrobiota > Verrucomicrobiia > Opitutales > Cerasicoccaceae > Cerasicoccus > Cerasicoccus maritimus. The sequence goes on along the minus strand of JAVDPD010000008.1, from coordinate 25,797 downwards.
ATTGAGGTAGAGTGACGCTTACCAATAGACTAAGCTCATGGCAGGCGAAGCGATCTGTCGCGCTGGAGTGGCATTTGCCCAATGAGCAAATCTATCGGTCCAGCGGGACGCTGGGGACATCCTGTTTTCCTTGCCCAGACGATCAGCTGCGGTGATAATCCTTGGGCAATGAAGCGCATTTTATTCCTCTGCATGGGCAACATCTGCCGCTCGCCTGCCGCGCATTGTGTCTTTCAACACATGGTCGACCAGGAAGGCCTGTCCGAGCACTACGAGATCGATTCGGCGGGCACGCTTGGCTACCACGAAGGCGACCCGCCCGACCACCGCATGCAGCAGTCAATGCGCCGCCGCGGCATTCCCATTATCGGACGCTCGCGCCCCATCACGCGTCAGGATCTCAAGGACTACGACCTGATCCTCGCGATGGATAAAGACAACCTAGCTGGCGCTCGCAGCCTCGCCAAAACCGACGCCGAATCCGCCAAGGTAAAGCTCTTCGCCAACTATTGCAACGAGCACGACGAGCAGGAAGTACCCGACCCCTACTACGGCGGTGCCAACGGATTCGAGCACGTGCTCAACATGGTTGAAGACGGCTGCGCCGGCCTCCTCCAAGCGACCCGCCCCAATGCCTGACCACTGGCAGAGCGCCGTCGAAGCAGCCATTACTGAGGCGACGGGTGCTAACTTTGCATTGCAAAGCACCCAAGCCTGTGGCGGCGGCTGCATCAACGAGGCCTACCGCGTTGAGGACGCCAGCGGGCAGACCTATTTCGTCAAGCTCAACGAAGACACCGCCTCGGTCATGTTTAGCGCCGAAGCGCGCGCACTAAAGGCAATCGCCGCCGTCGGTGCCATCCGCGCGCCCCACGTGATCGCCCAAGGCCACACCAAACAGCGCGCCTTCCTCGTACTGGAAGACCTGGACTTTGGCGGCGCGCCGCTTGACTGGTCAGCGATGGGCGAACAGCTCGCTGCTTTGCATCGCAAAGTGAGTGATCGCTTTGGCTGGCCCGAAAGCAACTTCATCGGCTCCACCCCGCAGCAAAATGCCTGGGCCGACGACTGGCCGACCTTCTTCCGCGAGCAGCGCCTGCGCCCGCAGTTTTCCATCGCCCGCAGACGAGGGGCACCCATCCGCGGCGACACCGCATTCCTCAATATTGTCGATGATCTCTTGGCCGGACACACCCCTGAGCCCTCACTGCTCCACGGCGATTTGTGGGGCGGCAACGCCGGCCACGACTCGGCGGGCAACCCCGTGATATTTGACCCCGCCAGCTACTACGGCGACCGCGAAACCGACTTGGCCTTCACGCACATGTTTGGCGGCTTTCCGCCCAGTTTTTACGCCGCCTATGAAGGCGCCTGGCCCCTGCCCGACGGCTACGAGCGCCGCGCCGAGATCTACAATCTCTACCATGTGGTCAACCACGCCAATCTCTTTGGTGGCGGCTATCATGGCCAAGCCGAAGCCGTCATCCGCCGTTTGCTCGCGGGCAGATAAAAATCGGAGACAACTTGACGAATGATATCTTTCCCAAAATTCACGGCGTGATGGTTGTGCTACCTCGCGAGTTGTGTAATCTAAGCGAATTGAACACAGAGACCTCAAACCCTGACTTTATTTAATTCCATGAAAGATAAGAAAATCGGATTCGTCGGCCTCGGCCGCATGGGTGGCAACATGGCGCGCTGCCTCAATGACAAGGGCTACAACGTAGCTGAGGTCTATGACCTGAATGCAGACGTCGCGCGGGAGCTGGCTGCCGAAGTCGGCGCAAATGCCTCCCCTAGCCTCACAGCCGTGACCGCTGGCGCTGACATCATCCTGACTGTTGTCACCAACGATGCGGCAATGCACGCGATTTTCTTTGGCGAGGACAACCTTTTTACCGATGCCGGGGGCAAGCTGTTTATCAACTGCGCCACGCTGACTCCAGCCGTGCAGGAGAAGCTGGCGACTGCCGCCAAGGAACTTGGCGCGGATTGCCTGGAAGCCTGCATGGCGTCTTCCATCCCCCAAGCCCGCAACGGCGAACTGTTCCTGATGGTTGGCGGCGAAGAATCCGTCTTCAATAGCGTGAAGCCGCTGCTCGACGATTTGAGCAAGAACCTGCACCTCGTGGGACCCGTGGGCAAAGCCTCGGAAGTGAAAGCGCTCGTCAACATGGTCATGAACATCAACACTGCGGCGCTCGCTGAGGGTCTCGGCATTGGCCAGGCTCTCGGGCTCGATCTCGGGATGCTCTGTGATGTGTTTAGCCAGACCGGCGCAAATTCCCGCGTGCTGGAAACCGACTCGGAAGACATGATCAAGCGCGACCACGATTGCTTCTTTTCCGCCGAGCACGCCGCGAAGGACTCCGGCATCGCGCTGGCGCTCGCCGAGGCTCAGGGCATCAAGGCACCGCTGGCTCAGGCAACCCTCGCCCAATTCCAGAAAATGGTCGAAATGGGACTCGGTGAACTGGATAAATCCGGGGTGGCCGAGTTGACTTTCAAGGGACGCGCCCTTGATTAAAGTAATGGAGCGCACGCTGACCAATTCCTCCGGAGAGAAAATTGACTACACCTTCCAGCCCGCTCAGGGCGAAGCCAGGGTCGGCTGGTTGGTGATTCTCGGGCATGGCGTAACGGGCAACAAAGACCGCCCGGTCGTCACCTCAACGGCGAATGCGCTTAACGAAGCCGGTTTCGACACGCTGGCAATATCCTTTGCCGGAAATGGCGCATCAGAGGGAGATTTTCGCGAGGCGACGATTACCAAAGAAGTTGGCGACCTCGCCTCGGTCATTGACGCGGTCGCCGGAGATTATCCACACTTGGCCTACGTTGGCCACAGCATGGGCGGTGCCGTGGGCGTCATCCAAGCCTCGAGGGACAAACGTATCGAAGCGCTCGTTTCGCTCGCAGGCATGGTCGACACCAGGACCTTTGCGCAAACGGAATTTGGCGAGGACATCCCCGACAGCGGTTTCATGTGGGGCGAGGAGACTTGCCCGCTTTCGTCAGCTTTCATTAAAGACCTGTGCGAAACCGTGGTCAGCGTGCTGCCACAAGCGGAGCGCGTCAGTTGCCCGTGGTTATTATTACACGGAACCGCGGACGATGTCGTGCTCCCGCAGGATACCGAGTCCATCGTCCGCATCAAACACAGCGCCGTGAAAGCTGTGCTCGTGGATGGCGCGGACCACAGCTTTAGCAGTATTGCCAACAATCAGCTAGTCACGAAGTCGGTCGCGACTTGGTTGCTGGAAACTGCCGGGTAAGGACGTCAATTTTCCAACCTTGTGGATGCATTAGGCACCCAACTGCCAATTTCGCAGGATACACAAATCCGAGATTTTGGCCTACAATCCTGTTGATTAATCATTGAATCAATTCTCCTGCGTTTTTGGGGATCGTCAATGCAACTAAATCAAGCGTAAGATACGTTTAATCTGGACTAAATCACAGAAGTGATTTTAAGATAACCGTGATCCTCTTTACCCCCTATGTTAACGCAGAAAAGTAGAAACCTACCCCGTTCCGCTCCGGGCTTCGCACTGATCATCGCGCTCAGCCTGATGGCGATGATCGTATTGCTTACCGTTAGCCTATCCACGATGGTGCAAGTAGAGCTAGCCGCCAGTAGTCACCGAAACAGTGAGGATATTGCCCGCCAGAATGCGCTGTTCGGTATGCAGGTAGCGCTAGGGCAATTGCAGCAGTTTACCGGCCCGGATCAAAGCATCACAGCGCCTGCCACGTCCGTATTCCCCAATGAAAACACCAGCCCAACTCTACTGAGCCTACACAAGTCTCACGCCGAAGAACGCACGCCTGACCCATTGGCCACGGAGGGCTTTTTCACTGTCCTAAGCCAGCAAGGACGCGAAGACTTCGACGATGCCGTCAAAACATGGTGGGAGGATAAGAACCCGCATTGGATTGGAGTATGGGACTCTAGGCGAACCAACGGCAAATCCGATGAAACGCAATTGCCCAAATGGATCATCAGCGGCAACGAGCGATTCAACGGCAATTTGGCCACTGAGTATCCAGCAGAATACCTGACGCCCGATATGGACGCTGCGACGCTCAACAACCAGTTTGGCGAGGAAAATTTAGTCTATCTGGTGGACGAAGGCAGCGCCGTATCATTGAGCGAGACCATCGACGGCTATGACGGTCGGGTCCGCGCGCTGAAGCAGGCTGTCATGGATTCCGATGGCCTCTCAACAGGAAACTATGCCTACTGGGTTGGTGATGAAAGTCTCAAGGCCAACTTTGCCGTTCGCGACCCGTATTATGAGGAGACCAATCGCAGCTCTCGAGAATACCGTAATCGCCTGCGCAGTCCTCAGCGAGTCGGCTGGGAAAACATAACGGGCTTTGAGATCGTAGGCAGCTCATCCTCCGCCCCATCCCCCAACGACCCCCGTTTGGAAATGCTCGGCTCAAGCAGCCAAATTTCTCTGCTGGACGAAACCGGCTCACTAGTAGATTCAGTACGCCAGAATTTCCACAGCCTCACCGCCTACTCCAAAAGCCTACTGACCGACCCAGTAAGCGGCGGCCTGAAGAAAGATTTGACCGTCTATTTTGATAAAGGCGCAAGCGCGACCAACGGATTCATCAGTGATAACAACCCAATCCCCGACCCTGATGGAAACGATGTTTGGGACTATGGCAACGATGAGCGCATGGGCTCAAACAACCAAGGCTTTCCGAACTCAGATGTTAACATCCCTACTTGGGGCCAATTGAAAGATTGGTATGACAATCAAGGCACCGACACCTCAGCAATCGACGTTGGCGGCGAGTTTGCCCCATTAGTCACCTACATCCGCATGTTCGTGGGTTTCTCTGCTGAAGATACCTTGACCGGCGGCAAGCGAGTAAACATGCACCTGCTACCAACGATCGTTGTATGGAATCCGTATGATGCCCCCCTCAAGAACACCACCTACGAATTGACGATCAGCTACCCAATGGAGTTTCAGCACTTTATGGCAGCCACCCCGTACAATCAAGTGGGTGATACCTCCACCGGCGGTCAAATCATGTATGTAGACACGGTCACTGGCTTGCCTTGCGCTGAAGGCGCTGCCAACGCCGAGGCACGCTACTTCGTCCACGAGCTGGAGTTCCTGCTCAATGACGCATCCGATGACGATACCGCCCTACGGGAAGGAAATGGCGATGGCTACTACTACGACCAGCCAATGTATAGCTTCACCCCCTGGAATGATAACGCGCAAACGGAATTCGTACTACGGTTCAGCGCCTCATTCGAACCCGGTGAAAACTTGATCTTCAGTGTCATTGACAACACCGAAGTCTCGCTCGCTAACGATGGTAAAATTTACATTGATGTAGAAAATGGCTTCTATGACGAGCAACCGTCTTCTGCCTATTTGCCCATATTCAATGTCAAAAACACCCCCAACTCCGGCGCTGATATGTATTGGATTTCCGGCCTTGATGGCCTGAATCATTACTATGGGGTAGAGCTGCAAAAGAGTGGTGAAACCCTCTACGATGCAGAAGAATTTGGCTACATGCAGACCCCGTATGTGCAATGCAACATCATCAATGGCCGTGACGAAAATTTAATCAACACCCCCAGTGAATACGATAAAAATCAACGTTTGGCCAACAACATCAGCGACTGGCGTAAACTCTATGATTTTGATGACTCTACTGACGGTGAGGGCGGTGAGTTTACCAATTTGATCGGTAGCACAATTGATAACAAATCGGCCCAAACCAACGATATGGATTCGCCGATTTTCGCGCTCGGCCATTCTTATCTGACCCCCTTCGGAACCACTTACGCGTTTTCCTTCGATCACCATAGATACGTCGACCAGATGTTCCGCCACATGGCCACGCATAACCTCAATGCGCGTTACCCAAGTGTCCATCCACTCAACGATGCACCACGTGGAATATTCGGGCAGAATAATAACGACGGCTTCGGCCGCTTCAAATACGGCATGGGAACCCCCATCGAACAGTGGAAGACCCCTCAACATATTGGTCTGCCTTGGGATGACAACCTCAGCCAATACGACGAAAGCCGAGATATTTTCAACGGCTCAAGCCTGATGAGTTTCCGCTTCCCTCTGCCAGAGTCAACAGACGTTGCAGGCGCTTCCTACCTGCCCATGCGTAACATTCGTCGGCCGGATGCTGAACTCGTTTCACTGGGACAATTGCAGCAAGTAAATCTATCCCCCTTCCTCTGGCAGCCAGCATTCCCCATTGGCAACTCCGAGGCCAGCCCTTACGTCGACCGCGAGCTTATGGCCGGCATTGAAAACCACGCCATTTACGCCAAGAAGAGCGAAGGCCTACAGACCTTTCCCAACGACAACGAAAACATGATGGTCGATATGTCCTATCTGTTGAACGACTCACTGTGGGATCATTACTTCCTCTCCACTATTCCACAGACCGGCAGCATCGACATCTCTGGCGATCCGACATGGCCCAACAGCCGCCATCGGATCAACAGTTTAGCCGTCACCGAGAGTGATTTGCGGGATTTCGACACCGCAGCAGCGCATATTTACAACGTTGGTGCGTTCAACGTCAACAGCACCTCAGTCGAAGCCTGGAAGAGCCTACTCACGGCCTTCCGCGATCTCAAACTTGGAGAAAGCTCTTCCCAGACTAATCCCGATCAAACAGTTCCGGTCTCGCGCACGCTGAACCCACTTGATGAGCCCATAAACTTCGTCTTCAGCGAATCAAATACAACCCCTACAGACTTCGGTGCCGTGAGCACACTGCGCGATTATTATCAGCTGCTGGCTGGATACCGCTATCTCGACGACGCCATGATTCAGGAGCTGGCTGAACGTATCGTGGATGAAGTGCGCTTGCGTGGCCCCTTTCTATCGATGTCAGATTTCGTAAACCGTGAGCTGGTCTCCCCTGATCGCACGGGAGGCTCAGACGCGTGGTTACACGCTCGTCAAAACAATGCGAATCCACGCGAGAGTTACCTACTGGGGCACATTTCCAATGCCTACGACCCCATGGTTGGCATCAACGGCATTAACGGCGCCCTACAACGTGCGATCAATCTGAGCGGCATCAACGGTGGGGTAAACTATCCCCAAGACGCAACTTCCGGCGCAGAGTTGAGCACACGCAACATCGACCGCGCCTACGGTCTCTGGCCCACGCCACCAACTGCCCACAAGCACACGGCCAACTTCTACAACATCGACTCTTCCTTGAATTACTATGTGGACATGGAGCACGTAGCAGGCGCTCCTGCTGGTGAATACGGCCAGCTCATGTCTCATCTCCCCGGCTTTGTCACCCAGGCAGATCTGCTCTCCATGATTGGTCCGGCACTAACGGTACGTGGGGATACCTTTGTCATTCGTTCCTATGGCGATAGCATTAATAAACTTACTGGCGAAGTCACCTCCCGTGCATGGCTTGAGGCTGTAGTGCAACGTATGGTCGAACCCATCGTTGATACCGATGGCGACTACGAACCTGACGATGGCGCGACCAACGTCGGCCGTCGTTATCAAATCATCGCCCTACGCTGGCTGAATGAAGACGAAGTTTAACATGAGATTCCTCCCCTATACCCTCCTGTGTTTTCTTTTTAGCCTGCAATTTTCTGCTGCCCAAATCAGATCACTGGAATCGCCAACTATAGACCTGGAAGTGGTTTATGTATTCAATCCAACGAATCCGCCTCCTCAGTTTTTCTTCCGAAATATAGACGGAGATTTCGAGCCATTGCAGGTCTCTACAATGTCCCGTGGCACACCTAATGCAATTCCCCGCCAATCGCCACTCACACTTTATCGTAAGGTGCAACAGGACGGTGAACTTGTCCAGCAGGCAGCCCTTCAAATTAACATCCCGACTGACCAGGACCGAGCGACACTCTTCTTTTACCTCGATCAGAATTCAAAAGTCCAATATCGCTTGCTGGATGACCCAGCGGGTTATCACAGCGGAGGCAGTCTGCGTATCCTCAACTTAACCAACCAGGACATCGCCTGCCTTGTCGGCCAGGACCAAGTCCGCTTGGGTGCTTATAAAGACGAGGTCAAGGACGTGATGAACGGCAAAAAACGCTTCACCTTCGCATTCGCTCTCCTGGAGCCTGAGCCATATAAATCACCCGTGAAGATGTTCCCCATGCGCTCGAATCGACAGCGCATGCTCATTGTATTTTCCTATCAACAACGCAGCGTGAAGAGCGAAGGCGGCAAAATGGAAACAATCCTTGTCCCCGACGCCACGAGAATGATCGACAGCGTTTAGAGATAACATGAAGTTGTCAGGTCCAGCCCTTGCTCAACCCGGCAACTTCATGTTATCTCTAAAAAAAGAGCGCCCTCAAAGGACGCTCTCTATTTGGTTGAAATAAATGTGACTACTCATTCGGCCAATCGTCGGTGCGGAAGGGCGTTACCGGCAAACCGTTGCTACGATCCTGCAAGTTGACGACCGGATTGATTGCCCAGCCATAGCGCACGGCCACGGGCTCGGGCACATCAGCACTCCAGACGTGGACCTTGTCCTTGCCGATGATCTTGGCGTCAGCCCAGACAAACTGCTTATCTTCACCGGCGATGGCAAAGCCCTCGATCTTGTCTTTCGTGTCGAAGCTGTAGAGTCCGCGGTCGGTCACGTAATCGAAGGTCAATTCGACGGCCTTGCCAGCCGGGGCATCTCCCTCTGCCGGAATGTCGATGACTTCCATCGAGGCATATTGTGGGCTGCGGTATTGGATATCGTAGCCGTAGTCATTGGCCAACGCCCAGCGAGCCAAGCGATCGGCAACGGTCTTCTTGTTGCGCGGATGAATGTCGCGGCCTTCGCCTACGTCGATGATCACTGCTTGGCCGGAGTTCTCCAGGGAGTCCATAGTCTTGGTTTGAGCCTCGCGCAGGAAGGCCCAGTTATTGTTGGTGGGCTCCTCAGACTCAGCGTGAAAGTCCGCCAATTGCACAAAATAAAACGGGAAGTCACCCTGGCCCCACTGTTCGCGGAAATTCGTGACCATCAGATTGATCAAGTCTTCGTAAGAAGCATAACGCCCGGAATTGGACTCACCTTGATACCAGATCATGCCACGCACGCCATAGCCAACGATCGGCAACACCATGCCGTTGTAAATATTCGAGGCTCGGTGCTGGTTGTAGCGTGGATCAGTGGGCCAACGTGGGCCGCGGCCTTTCTTGCCATTGGCCTCCCACTCCGCGCGTTCCACCTGATACTGCTCCTTCTGTTCGACGAACTTCTCATCCGTCATCTCTGCAGACTTCTCCTCCCAATGATCCACGTGCGCCTGATACTGCTCGTCCTGATCTAGTAAATCACGCGGAACCCAAGCCTCGGCCGATGAACCACCCCATGCGTTGTTAATCAATCCCACCGGCACATCGAGCGTCTCCTGCAAACGTCGGCCAAAGTAGTAACCGACTGCGGAGAAGTCGCCCACAGTTTCCGGCGTACAAAGTGTCCACTTGCCCGCTTGATCATCCTGCGGGTCTTGAGTGCCCTTGCGCGGCACGTTCAGCAGACGAATTTGCGGATTGTTCGCCATGAGCTTCTCGATGTCGGCATCGTCAGCTTTATTCACGGTCCAACCCATATTCGACTGCCCAGAACATAGCCAGACTTCACCAATCAGCACGTTATTAATCCGTATCTCGTTGTCCTCGCCTTTCACGAAAAGATCAATGGGGCCGCCAGCTGGCATCGGCTCTAGCTCGACACGCCACTGCCCATTTTTGTCGGCCTTCGTGTTGAGTATTTGCCCTCCGAAAGTGACCTGCACTTTCTCGCCAGGATCAGCCTTCCCCCAGATCGGGTCAGTCTGGTCGCGTTGAAGGACCATGTAGTCACTGAAAATATTTGGCAGGGATACCTCGGCATTAAGGAAAGACAAGGCGCCCAGCGCCACGAGCGGGATATAGCGTTTCTTCATCGGGCTTTAGCGAAACGTCAGCCTAGCCAAGCGCAATGATAAAGCGCAGCGAAACGGGCGAAAGAAGACCCTCTTTTAACACCGTCTTTCCAAGTGCCAGAGGATTACCACACGCTAGAAATCACATGAAGTTGCCGGGTCCATCACTTGCTCAACACGGCAACTTCATGTGATCTGCAAGTGCGTGAGTGAAAAGCCAACGCTGCGACCTTTCATTTTGACCGTTCAGGCTACGCATCGGAAATTCAGCTTGGCCAGCTGTTTTTGGTTGAAGCAAATTTACAGGGTGGAAAGAGTCTTCGTGCTCTATACAGTCATGGCGCATGCGCACCAAGCCGACACCAAGACTGCCGCTCGACAACCTCTTCAACCAAACTCCCATCATGAGCTCCTCCAAGCCCGGCATTGGCACCCTCTCCCTCCACGCAGGCCACACGCCTGATTCCGACACCTCTTCGCGCGCGGTTCCAGTTTACCAAACCACGAGCTACGTCTTCCGCGACACCGAGCACGCCGCCAATCTCTTTGGCCTCAAAGAACTGGGCAACATCTACACCCGCCTTATGAACCCAACCACCGATGTGCTCGAAAAGCGCATTGCGGCGCTCGAAGGCGGCACAGCCGGCCTCGCCCACGCCAGCGGCTCGGCAGCCATTACGAACTGCATTCTCAATCTCGCCAGTGCGGGCGACCACATTGTGTCCGTTTCCCAACTCTACGGCGGCACTTACAACCTTTTCCACCACACCCTGCCCAAGCTCGGCATTGAGGTGACTTTCGTCGATGCCGAAGCCCCGGAATCTTTTCGCGCCGCCATTAAGGACAACACCAAGGCCTTCTTTGGCGAATCCATCGGCAACCCGAAGCTGAATATTTTCCCGTTTGAGGAAGTCGGCAAGATCGCCGCGGAAAACGGTATTCCGCTCATCATTGACAACACCGCGCTCTCGCCAGCGCTCTGCCGTCCGCTAGAGCATGGCGCGAACATCGTCGTCCACTCGACCACGAAATTCCTCGGTGGCCACGGCGTGGCGATCGGCGGCATGGTCGTGGATGGTGGTAACTTTGACTGGGGCCAAGGCCGCCACAACGGTTTCACCGAAACCGACCCGAGCTATCACGGCCTTGTTTACTGGGATGTCTTCAAGGCTTTCGAGCCGGCTGGCGGCGCGAACATCGCCTACGCCATGAAGATGCGCCTACAGCTCCTGCGCGACATGGGTGCCTGCGCCTCCCCGCACAATAGCTGGCTGACCCTGCTCGGCGTGGAGACCCTCCACCTGCGCATGAAGCAGCACTCGACCAACGCCATGAAGGTCGCCGAGTTCCTCCGCGACCACGACAAGGTCAGATGGGTCAACTACCCGGGCTTACCCGACCACCCCAGCCACGATTTGGCCAAACAATACCTCGACGGCGGCGCTGGCGCGCTGCTCGGCTTTGGCGTCAAAGGCGGCATGGAGGCTGGCCGCAAGTTTATCGAAGCGCTCGGCCTCTTCAGCCACCTCGCGAACATCGGCGACGCGAAGAGCCTGGCCATCCACCCGGCCAGCACCACGCACAGCCAGCTCACGGCGGAAGAGCAAGTCACCACCGGCGTTACCGAGGACTTCGTGCGTTTGTCGATTGGCATCGAAGATCCGGACGACATCATCGCGGACCTCGACCAAGCGCTCGCCAAGGCCTAGTGCTTTGGCATTGCGGTTTGCACAGCAGCGGTAATCCTACGCACATCGTATGTTGAAACGTGGGGGAATATTGGGCGTCGGCTTACTCAGCGCGGCGCTTTCGCTGCCAGCGCAAACCAAGCTTTCGCCGTTGCAGCGGAACATCGTCATTGAGGAAAGCAAAGTCACCCAGGCGAACCTCAATGACGGCCGCCCTATCTTCATTTCGCAGCCGGAGGTCGATTATTCGGGGCTGCGTGCAAACCCGGTTGATTCCAGTGAGGACCCGCTCGCGAAACAAATTCAAGCGTGGTTCGACGAAGGCTCTGCGGCAGGGAACGTTGGCGATGTGTATGAGAACCGAGACCACAACCACTCAGGTCTCAAACTTAAGCGCTTTGGCCAGTTCGCACGAATCCGCTACAGCCCGCAATTGCGCGATCTGGGCGCTGATTACGGCGCGAAGCTAAATATGGCCAATGATCGCCCGTCAATCATCAACGCATCCCTGGCTGTACAAGAAAAGCCCTACACACGCAGCATGGCGCGCGGCATGTTGCACAACCCCGAACTCGCACCGCAGCTGTATTCCTTTTACCGCCTGAGCGACCTGATTTTCTACCCCGAGCATCACGATTACGACAAGGTCGACTGCTTTGCTGTCAACACCCCCTACCTGACCATCAGCCAAGGCTCCTCCGGCAGTGACAAGCCCTTCATGATCGCCGCCGCCTACACCTTGGCCAGCTTTCATCCTGCCGTCAAAGAGCGCCTCCACCAATACGGCATGCTGGCGCCGACCGTGCAAATGCTGCTACGCTGGAACCTCAAAGGCATCGGCGACGCAGAGCATTACCTGACCGGTGCCGCCCATCCAACGGTGTTTGATCAAAGCCAAATCGATCCGCACGCCATGACAGAAATGGCCCATAGTCTGAAGGCCAACTGCCTGCCCCCGCTGGCGATGATCGAAATGATCGAGGAAAAAGCCAGCGTCAGCGGTGTGGATTATTTTGACAACGGCGCGAGCGAGATTCTGCTCGATACGCCCTGCGCGATTGGCCGCATTGCCCGCAGCCTCGACCAGCAGCGCACGTTTCGCGTATCGGCCAAGGAAAGCATGGACATCCATCAGCGCCCGCTGACTTACCACTGGGTCGTGCTGCGTGGTGATCCGTCTAGAATCACGATCACGCCCAGCGCGGACGGCTCCGAGGCAGAGATCACCGTCGGCTATCAACGCGATGTTATGGTGCCCGACAAGCCGGAAATGGCGAGCCACCGCGTCGATATCGGCGTCTTTGTGGACAACGGCACCTATTTCTCGGCACCGGCATTTATCTCGATCTGGTATCCGCCCAACGAAACGCGCGCCTACAACGCCGACGGCCAGATCGAGTCCGTCATCTACAACGATCCGTTTAAGGCAGGCGCCGGGGCCGACCACAAGCTGGCCTACTTCAAACCGTGGACCGACACCTATAAATACAAAAACGGTCAACTTACCGGCTGGTCTCGCGACATGGACAACGGCGAGGACTACAGCTTCAACGCCTTGGGCCAGCGGGTGGAAACCAGTTGGTTCGAAAGCGATAAGATTCATTCGGTCAGCTACGAAGTTTCCACCGACAACGAAGGTCGCATGCTCGTGGAATTTGAATGAACCATGACGCGGCTCTACCGACAGTTTCAGACTTGGGGCCGCAACGCGCTCGACTTGATCTACCCGCGTGAATGCCTCGTCACCGGCGAACCGGTGGAAAACAACTCCCCCTGCCGCTACCTGTCGATTCCAGCGCTGGAGCGCATCTATTTCATCCACGAGCCGCATTGTGGGACCTGTGGCGCACCATTCTTTGGCGAGCTCATTGCCCTGCGCGACTGCCCTCACTGCCGCGAGCTCAACCCCGCCTACGCCAATGGACGTTCGTTGTTTTTCCTCCGCGACACCGGTCGCGAGTTCATTCATGAGCTCAAATACCGCAATGGACAACGCCTCGTGCCTGACCTGTCCCCCATTTTGCGTCGGGCACCGCGCTACCTGGAATTTCTCGCGGGCAGCATCCTCGTCCCCATCCCGCTGCATCCGGTGAGAGAGCGCGAGCGTGGCTACAACCAGAGCCTGCTCATCGCACTGCAGTTGGGGGAGATTTCCGGCTGCCCGGTGCAAGATATTTTGGAGCGCGTAAAATTTACTGAGACCCAAACCCGCCTCGACCGTAGCCAGCGGCAGGCCAATATGCGCGACGCATTTGCAGTCAAAAAAGGCGTCAATCTCTCTCCAGATCAGCGATTGGTGCTGGTGGACGACGTCTTCACCACGGGTGCCACCCTCAACTCCGCGGCCAAGATTTTGCTTAAAGCCGGGGTCCAACAGATTGATGTGGCAACGCTAGGGCATGGTTGACGAATGCACTTTAACCTGCCTATTATGCCCGTTTATACACTTTCTGAGCAATCTGACTAAGCATGGCTATATTCCGCAGACCGCAGTACTCCACCGTTCGCGTAAAAAAGAAAGACATTCCCGCCGGCCTCTGGACCAAGTGTCCTGAGAGCGGTGAAATCGTCTACAACAAGGAACTCGAGGAAAACTGGATGGTAGTGCCCAAAAGCGGCTACCACTTCCAACTCAAGGCGCGCCGCCGCATGGAGCTGCTCATCGACGACGGCACATTCGTCGAGCACGATGAGAGCCTTGCCAGCGTTGACCCGCTGGAATTCGTCGACAACAAGCCTTACCCGAAGCGCATCGAGGCCGCTATGGCCAAGACTGGAGAAAATGACGCCCTGCTCAGCGGCACGGGTGAGCTCGAAGGCATGCCGGTCTCCGTGGCAGTGATGGACTTTTCTTTCAACGGCGGCAGCATGGGCTCCGTGGTCGGCGAAAAAATCGCTCGCGCCATCGAGCGCGCCACTGCAGGCAATATGCCCGTGATCATCGTGTGCGCCTCCGGCGGTGCCCGCATGCAGGAGGGCATCCTGAGCCTCATGCAGATGGCCAAGACTTCCGCCGCGCTTGCCCGCCACAGCGAAGCCGGCCTGCCCTACGTTGCCGTGCTGACCAACCCAACCATGGCCGGCGTCATGGCGAGCTTTGCCTCATTGGGAGATGTGATCATTGCTGAGCCCAAAGCGCTAATCGGCTTTGCTGGACCGCGCGTGATCAAGGAAACCACCCAACAGGATCTCCCCGCTGGCTTCCAGACATCAGAGTTCCTCCTCGAACATGGCCTGATCGACCAAATCGTCCCGCGTCTGGAGATGAAGACCCGCCTCGCCACCTTGCTCAAGGCTTTCATGGCCGGTAAAAAGGCAGGCTAAGCAGCTACCGACACTTTTATAGCAGCAGGCCCGATCCAATATGGATTGGGCCTGTTTGTTGAAGCCAAGCCTACGCTTCGGCTGTTTCCGGGGCAGCGCCTAGTACGCTACGTCGCACGCCAGACGCAATGTCAAGGCCCTTGGCAATGTTTTCCAGAATGTGTTCTTCGCCCTTGGTGACATGATGGTCGACCTGCGCCAGCTTGCCCAGCATCAGGTAAAGCTGCTGCCGCTCATCAAACGAAGACAACTCAGTGTAGCGCTGGCAAAACTGCGAGATCTGCTGAGGTGAACATTCGCGGCACAGCGCCATCGTAATGAATGTCTCCGCCTGCTCATCAGAAAGACCGCAGGTGTTCTTTAAATAATCAGTGATTAGCACTAACTCTTCCGGCAAGAGAATTTGGTCTGCGTAGATGACCAAGCTGATCAGCGACATCTCCAGCGAGAGTTTCTCCGCTTTGCGGTGGGAAACCTTGAGCGCAGTAAAGCTGTCTCCAAAGCGCACTTTCAGGCGGAAGAGCAGCGGATTGCGCGTGTATTCTTCCAAGTAAACTTCGCGGCCCAAATCACTGATTTTCGCCGGAAACGGCGTTCGGGTGAGCTTAAACTTCACCTTTTTAATCAAGTTGATCTGGTCTTCGACCAAGGCTTCCTTGATCTCCTGGATCGCCATGGTTTTGGTTAAGTTCTGTCCTTTCTTCGGGGCCAGTGAGTCAATCATCAGGCAGACTTCCTTGCGATCAGCTACTGTATTGTAGGTATGGGCAAAGCGACGCGCCAGGCGGCGCCGTTCCATGGGCTCAATCGCATATTCCTGGTAGAGATTGAAAGCTTGCAGGTCCTGATCATTCATCCGCAGGGTGCCGTCCAGGTATTTACGAATCTTCAGGACATCCTCGTGCACAAGTTGGCCATTTGCCCACGCCACAGCCAGCATCAGCTTTGCAATTGCAAGCGGACGTGGATAGACAATGGGTGAAGCGGAAACAGACACTACTATATCCCTAACGGAAGACAGGTGATTATGTCAAGAAAACCTTGGAATACACCCTAATAATGTCAGTATTTTAGTGTATCTAACCTTGGATTTAATGACTAAGAGGGTGTCTAAAAACTCAATTGGCCTTCGCCGGAGAGCGTCTTTGGGGTCAAGATATAATTGCTTCATCTCGACGATGATAGCCCGCTCAATCAATGCCGCCTTGCGCTGCTTCCAATCTCATCCCCACCTGATTCGGCCTAGAGATAACATGAAGTTGCCGGGTCCAGCACTTGCTCACTCCGGCAACTGATGATAGATCAAAAACAATACCTGGCCGTTAAGCTCGGCATCGATGTTCACGCTGACAGCTACGTGGTGGTTCGTCAAGTTGATGGCAGCACGCCTCAGACTTCGCAAAAGTTTCGCACTCGTGAGTCTTTTCTTCGCTTCGTGAGCAAGCAGCAGTCTGAGGCCGAGCAGGTGTATGCCTGTTACGAGGCCGGTCCGTTTGGCTGGAGTCGTTTCAACAACCGCCGCCAAGTCAGCAGCTACACCGGGCTGTGCCCCAGCGAACACTCCTCGGGCAAAAAGCGACGGCAAGGCCACATCACCAAACACGGCAATCCCCGCGTGCGCGCCAAGCTGGTCGAGTGCGCCTGGCGCCTGGTGCGCTATCAGCCCGACTACCCGCCGATCCAAAAGTTCCGCGCCGCCTTGCTGGAAAAGAAAACCTCCCCGGCAGCCAGGAAAAAAGCCATCGTCGCCGTCGCCCGAAGACTGGCCGTGGACCTGTGGCGACTCTTTACCGACCAAACCACCCCCGAGCAAATCGGCCTGCTCATCAAACCGTCAATAGGATAACTTCGCTCAAGATAAACAAAGTAGAAAAGCCAACCAAACAAACCTTTCGGTGAAGGAGCGCGTCTGGAAAAATGTATGGGCCAAGCCCGTTCTAGAGATGAGACCGCCTGCCACCCTCAAACGACATTGAATACGTCATTAAGCGCCGACCAGTCGCGCGCGCATAGCAGTATAAGCCGCTTGAAAACAAGCGAGCAAACGAGGGAGGACTTCAGAACCGAACAACAACAACAAGCATGCTTGACTCAAAAAACTTCATAGCAGCACTTTTCATCTAACTTGGCCGAATCAGGCCGCAGTGATTTTTCGTGTCCAGCAAGGCGGCTTGAGCAGCTGCGGGCTGTAAGCTCTCGTTTTTTCAAGCAGTCTTACTTGTAGATTTACGAGTGCTATCCGGCAAAGCCGCCTCACGCCATTCCCCCTCCAGCAAAACGACTTTGGCGGGCGTAGGCACGCCTCGCTCGTTACGATTTAGTTGAGCGAGCACCAAGTCGACCGCCGCACCAGCGATTAAGTCATAGCGCGTAGTGATTCCGGGGGCGACACTGTCCGGCGTCCAGTTCATGGTCAGGCAATGCTTGAGCGATGGCCACAGCTGCATCACCTTTTCGTGGAACTCCTGGGTGAGATCAGTCGTCGATAACAACGCATCGGGCCGTAGCTTTGCACACTCTCGCGCGCTAGGCCACCCCTGCTGAAAGTCCAGATATCGGCACAACTCAGCGGCTATGCTCGGATCTGGATGCAGCGCGCAAAAGCCCCCTGACAACATCTGGTGCAAACGCCGATCCATCCCGGAGTCCAAGAGATACAGCGGACGCTTAGCACCAAGCTCGCGCAAGGCCAGCATGCTACGCCAAAGACTACGGTAGTAGTCGTGCCCTGCTCGGTGCAGAACCGGCTCCCACTCGGTCATACCGACAATGGCAAAGGCGAACGCAGACCAATCCCAATCGAGCGTCATCGGCTCATCCTGTAGCACCGTGGAAAAGAGTACGCCAGAGATTCCACGAGTCCGCAGGATTTTGTGCAATCGCTGCGGCGTCATGCCTTTATCGCTCAGCCAAAATGGCTCCAATTTAAAACCAAACTGCTGCGCACGGTTCAGCGCACCTTGAAAGATTAAGCTATTGTAGCGAGTCGTTGACTCGTCACGCGTACAAAACCAAATCCATGCCAGCACTTCCTGCGAGCGCGGCTTCTGGCTACGCCGAATTTGCGCCATGAGCGTCGTCAATCGCGGGTCCGGTCGATAGCCCAACTCGTCAGCCAGCGCACGCACACGCTCGATTGTCGCTGCCGAAACTGACGGGTGCCCCCGCAGGGCATACGAAACAGCCCCCACACTAAGGCCCGCCGCCTTGGCCAATTCCCGTATGGTATGCGCTGTTTGCTTTGCCACGACTTAACGAGTTCAGCCTCCAGCACTGAACGTCGCAAGAATATAAACCAAGGCCAAACTTAATGCGCGGCAGAAAAATTTGCTTCACCGCCTCATGCGCCTGCTTGGGGCGACGATATTCATCGAAGGTGCCTTTGTTGTTAAACGTGCGTGGTCGACCAATCGCATAAGCCGCACTGTAGGTGCGCGCATCACTGAAGTGCCACATGATGATGCCGCACATGCGCGGATAGTTCAATACTACGTTGCACGCCTCCGCCAAGAGCCGCGCTATTGCTCGCTGAAGAAAACCTCGTACATATCCCGCCATCCGTAGAGCGCCTCAGCGCCGATTTCGGAGATCATCACCGGCTTGTCGCCAAAGCCACGACCGTCGATGGAATCAATTATCTTTTGAATGGCCGGCGCAACCAAAGTAACCGGATCTTCGATGCCCAGCGCTTGCATCGTAGAGCATTAAATCCACGCGCACTTCGCCTTCCCTGTAATTTGCAGTTGGCGTAATCTGCAACGCACGCACAAAAGACTGATTGACCGGCAAGACATGCAGCGACACCCGCCGAGTAATACCGCCATACTGGTAGAAATCGAAGTATTCCTGATGCATCGAACGCCATCGGCACTGGCAGACGGTCGTTAAAATTCTGCGCAGTCGGCTGAATGGCGTTCAAGGATTCCTTCGTGAACACAAAGTCCCAAAGGCCGGATAGATCAATGACCGGACGAAGCGAATGGGAGGTATTCATGGGGGGATAACGACCCCCTATCAATCAACGCCCAGCAACATTCGTCAACCCAATGCATTAGGAAACATATTAAATTAGTTGCCTGGCATGCATCGTAGATTACATCCAGCGCATCGAAGCACGGCGATCAACGCGGAGGAGGGCCGCCTTTGCCACGGCCTCCTCCAGGACCACCCATGCCGGGACCACCACCGCCGCCACCGCTGGGACCACGACCAGGGCCACCGCCAGAATCACCGCCCTGCCGCGGGCCATAACCCTCGAAATATTCTAAATCCAAAGCCTGCACACTGCCGTCGAAAAACCACGCCAGCCGAGAATCACCATGCACTGGCTCCGCAGGCATGCGATTGGCGATATTGCTCAGCACGAATGGCAGTTGCTGGTCGGCTTCCACGAAGCCCCAGGTATTTGTCAAATTCGAGTAAGGCTGCGGCGACGCGCCGTTTTCCGAGCTCCCCCAAGGCTGCACGATCAGCTCCTCACCGAGCGGCATCTGCATGTTCATCATGAAGGCGATGACGTCCGTTGGCGGCTGCCCGGAACCTTCCATCGCCTGCTCGCAACCAGGCGTTAAAAAGGCGGGCGACAGGGTTTTCCCCTCTCCCTCATAAACGTCTAAATAATCAGCCAGAATCGTCGCCAGTTGGTCGCCCCCCTTCGGTGATGGATCATAGGCCGTCATTTGATACGGGCGCAGCGGCCCGGGCAAAGTGTTGTTGTGCTCTTGCGTATGCATCAGCACTGCCGAGCCGATAGACCGCATTTGCGAAGTGGCCGCCGTGCGATTGGCCATGCGCTTTACGCGATCCATCGACGCAATCAGGATCGCCGCCATAATCCCGATAACGGCGATGACAGTTAGTAGTTCCAATAGCGTAAATGCGCGCTTCTTCATGCCATCAGTGTAGTGTCTTTCGAACTTGAGCATAAATACTGCCAATCCTGTATCTCACATTTTCAAAGCACCAGCGAAAAAGAACAAGCAATCCCCTCAGGACATTAGTTGCCCATTAATACAATATTAATCCTACTAAGCTTGCGAGAAATGTACTCCGCGCCACAATAACCGCTCAACTATGCAAATAGACAACATCCTGGGGGGGACATTAGCGGGGTTGGGATTTTACTTTTTGGGAGTCGGCGGCATCCGCTCCAGCCTGCAACAGATCCCCGGCATTAAGTTTCGTGAACAAATCGGCCGCGCCACCGCGCATCCGATCCGTGCGGCGTTTACCGGCTTCACACTCGGCACGATCACTCAGACGTCGATTGGGGTGGCGGTGATCTTGGCGGGGTTGATTTCGCGCGGGCTAACGACCGTCCGGCAAGCCCTGCCGCTCATTGCCTGGTCCAATCTCGGGCTCGTCACTCTGGTCTTTATCAACTACCTGGAGGTCCACGTGCTGGCGATGTTCCTCGTGGGCATTGGCGGCATCTGCATTAATTTCAAACTCGGCGGACGCTTCAAAGGGCTCTTCCCGCCGCTGTATTCGCTGGGGCTGATTCTTGTGGGACTCTGGTTGCTGAAAACATCCCTCACGGAGCTCGCCCACCACCCGCAATTCGACGACTTCATTCAAGCCTTCCCCGCGATGAACCTCATCGCGTTCCTCTTTGCGGTGTTGCTGCGCATTCCGGTGCAATCGACATCCGCCGTGGCGGTCATCGGCATCATCATGCACAAGGCAGGGATTTTCACCGAAGATCAAGCCCTACTGACCTTCTATGGGACAGCCATTGGGACCGCCGGCGCGGCGTATTTCCTCACTGCTCACTTCCGTGGCGAAATGCGCCAAGTAACGCTCTTTGAGGCGGCGATTAACGGTATTGCCGGGCTGATCCTGCTCGCGCTTTTCTATGGCGAACGCCTCACCGGCGCGCACCTCTTCCACAGTTACCTGGAGATGCTACCCGGCGGCGCGGAGCTCCACCTCGCACTCGCCTTCCTCTTCCAGCAGGTGCTGGTGGTCATCGTCGCCTACGTATTCTTCAAGCCGATCCTGTTCTACATCAACAAGTCCGCGCCGCGCACCGTGGCTGAAGACTTGTCCGCAACGCAATTCATCCACGACCAGGCGGTGTTCGACGTCGAAACCGGGCTCCAGCTTGCGCGTCAGGAGATTCGCGGCCTCGTCAACCGCATGCCACAATACCTCGCCTGTGTCCGCACCGAGGGCAAGGTCGGCCCCACGAGGTCCATCAACGTCTGGCATGATTCGTCACTGGCGATCATTGAGGAGCTGGAGTCGTTCCTCGGAGCCATTGCCAGCCGTCGTGTTAAAAGCACCGAATCCTCTCTGGAGCTGCTCGATGTGCAACGCAGCCTCGACCACCTGATTGCCGTTGAGGAGAGCATGACCCGCTTCGTGCAAAGCCACATCGAGCTCCGCAAGATTCCTGCGCTCCATGAGCTATCCGACACCCTCGCCGAGGCGCTCGACGCCGTGATCGTGACCATGCTCGAAACCGCGCCGACCGATCCGGACGACCTCCAGCTCATCGCCCGGATCACCGCGGCACCCGGTGCCCGCGCCGAAACACTTCGCCAGAAATACTTGCACAATCAGGACTCACTTTCGCATGATGAACGCGCATTGGCCATTCGCACGATCACCCGGCATGAGCGCATTGCCTGGTCGATCAACCAGTGGGCCAACTCGCTACTCGCCGATTTAGAACACCAAGCTACGAACAACGAACACCATGACCGACGAAACTCCGAAATCCGCGTTGCGGAAGATGCTGGAGGACAACAAGTCCTTCAGTGAAGAACTCCCGCCCGGACAGCTCGACAGCATCCAATACGAGCAGAATCCCTACATCACGGTTCTCACCTGCTGTGATTCTCGCGTCCGTATTCGCGCCTTTCTCGCCGACCCGCATCCGACCGACAACGTCTTTGTGATCCGCAACGTCGGCAACCAGCTCGCTGTGACCAGTGGCTCCGTCGACTATGGCGTGCGTCACCTTAAAACGCCGCTGTTGCTCATTCTTGGGCACACCCGCTGTGGCGCCATCAAGGCTGCCAGCACGGACTACCGCAAGCTCTCGCTGCACCTCGTGCAGGAGCTCAACGGCCTGCACATTCCTGTCCGTGGCATGGACCCCGGCACCGACGACGACGTGCAGTGGCTCCAAGCCGTCGAGCGCAATGTGCATTACCAGATGGACCTGGCCGTCCAGCGCTACGCCCCCGAGATTGCCGAAGGCACGCTGGCAGTCATCGGCTGTGTTTATGACTTCGCAAACCTTTATAAAAAAGGCATCGGCAAAACCGTCCTGCTCAACGTCAATGGCGAGTCGAACTCGGACGTCTTCACCAAGTCCGACCTGATGGACGACCTCCCCGCCGACTTGGTCGACAGCGTCCTGCCCGGTAGCCCGGTCCCCCAATAAGGCCAGCCGTTACAGTTTTGATCTTAGAGGGCGTCTAAAAACTCAAGTGGTCTTCGTCGGAGAGCGCCTCCGAGGCCAAAATATCATTTCTTCATCTCGACGAAACTTGTTTCGCCTCGATTCAGAAGCCGAAATTTTGCCTCCCGAATACATCTCGCCGACTCGATCAGACTTTTTAGACGCCCTCTTAGAGATAACATGAAGGGTCCGGGTTGAGCAAGTGCTGGACCCGGCCATTTCATGTTATACTCCAGAATGTTCGCTGATCCAGGCCCCAACCTACTGCAAACCCGTGCGCTCGAGGATGCGCTGGAGGTCTTCGTTGCCGTAGTATTCGATGATCAGTCGGCCCTTTTTCGGGGTGTGTTTGAGCTGCACCTTCGTGTTCAGGCGGCTGGAAATTTGCTTCTCCAAATCGCGGACGACCGTTTCCGACGCGGCATCGTGCGAGGCCGGGTCCTTGCGCAGATTCGATTCCGACTTGATGCGCTTCACCTGCTTTTCGACTTCGCGAACACTCATGCCGGCTTCAATTGCGCGGCGGGCCAGGATTAGGCGCTGGGCCGGATCTTCCACTCCGAGTAGCACCTTGGCGTGGCCGGTGCTCAGCATGCCCTTGGCCAAGTAACCCTGGATCTCCCGGTCGAGCGCGAGCAGGCGCAGCGTGTTCGCAATCGAGGCGCGCGGGCGGCCAATACGGTCCGACACCGCTTCCTGCGTCAGGTCAAAATCCTTCATCAGGCTCGCGTAGCCGAGGGCTTCTTCAATCGGGTTGAGGCCTTCGCGCTGCAAGTTTTCGATGAGCGAAATCACGGCGGAGGACGCGTCACTGGCGTCCATCACGCGGGCGGCAATGGTCTTGAGGCCCAGCTTCTGGTGCGCGCGCCAACGGCGCTCCCCGGCAATGAGCTCAAACTGGTCCTTCTCCTTGGTCGTGCGGACCACGATGGGCTGCAGCAGGCCTTCGGAGCGAATGCTGTTGGCCAGCTCCTCCACGTGCGCGGGGTCCATCTCACGGCGCGGCTGGTAGGGGTTGGGCACGATGGCGGCCACCGCGATCTCGCGGTATGGTCCGGCGGGCGGAGCGGGCGTGGCCTTCGGGGCGGCTTCGGCCTTGGGCGCATCGGTTTTGGCCACAGTTTTCTTCACTGCGGTTTTCTTTGCGCCGCCACCGGCGATGATGCCACCGAGGCCGCGGCCAAGTCTACTTTTCGGAGCTGCCATGAATTACTTCAGCACGATTGCTAACGGGGTTTCAAATTCTTTTACCGACAATCGGCGCTTATTCTTTAACGGGCACGAAAATCGTCTCGCCAGCCTTGAGTCCGGTCGCGTCCGCAATGCGGTTGGCGTTCATGATATCCTTGATCGAGGAGCCGTATTTTTTCGCAATGCCGGAAATCGTTTCGCCGGACTTCACTTCGTGCGTGTAGCCGGTGGTCGGATAATCTTCATCAAAGTTTACCTGCGGTGTGATGTTTGGCGTGGCGTTCATGGCCTGGGCCAGCTTCTTAAAGCCGTCCTGGGTTTGCTTGGCTAGCGCTTGGATTTCCTTGTTCACCTCAGCCAGAATCTCGCGCTTGGCGGCGGCTTCGCGCTCGGGCAACGCGGCGAGCTTGGTTTCGGTTTGCGCGACAAAGTTATTCAGACTGGCGGTAGAGGCGGCCTGCTGCTTGAGCAGCGCCTCGTAGTTTTTTATCATCTGCAGCTGCTGGCGCTGGAGCGACTCCACCTGGACGCTGAGCTGGCCCACCTGCTCTTGCAGCAGCTGGACATCTTGCGCCATACGGGCAAAGGCCGTGCTTTGCGCCGAGGCAAACAGCGGGCAACAGACGGCTAGGCAAAGGAAAAGAAATCGATTCATGACAAAGTCTTAGAAAAGGCTTAAAGGAGTGTTTTTAAATTAAGATTGTTGATGGCGGCATGGATTTTTTCAGTCAGCAAAGCGCCTTCAGCATGAAAGACCCGAAAGAGAACAAAGCTGATGGAAAAAGCCATCCGATGCCTGAACGGCGAAAATGAAAAGTCGCAGCGTTGGCGTATCGCCGCATCCATTTCCCCTCGTCCATCACAACGTTAATTTGAAAACACTCCCTAACTAAAGCAAAATCCGGCGCGCCGGTCAGACTTTACGTGGGAAGGGGGTTTTTGACACTAATTTGGTAAGTTCGCCGCTGTCCAAAAAGGTTCCCGTCTCCAGCGGATAGCCGCGCAAAAAGTCGCCCGCGGGCAGCATCTTGGCGCCAGGGCGCTGGAGGTTATCCAGGCGCACTGCCCCCTCCCCGCACGCGACGACCAGCCCGTCGACCGTGGCCGCAAGGATTTCGCCCGGTGCGCCGTGGCCGGACTCCGCGTGCCCGCCGCTCACCTTGATGCGCGCGCCTTCGTGGTCGAAGTAACACCCCGGCCAGGGGAAGAGCCCGTTGACCCGCGCCGCGAGCTGCTGGGCGTTCGCATTGAAATCCAACGCGCCGTCGGCCTTCTCCAGCTTGCGGCAATACGTCACCTGCTCGGGGTCCTGCTCGGTGAACTCGGCGTCGCCCGCCAGCAGCGCCTCAAGGTTGCGCTCGAGCAGCGCCGGGCAGGCGTCGGCCAGCTTGCCCCGCATGGAGGCGCCGGTGTCCCCGCCTTCGATCGCCACGCGCTCGACATCGCACACGGCACCGGCGTCCATCTTGGGCACAATGCGCATCAGCGACACGCCGGTTTCTTTTTCGCCACAGGCGACGGCGGTTTCGATCGGCGAAGCGCCGCGGTAGGCCGGCAGCAGCGAAGCGTGGAAATTAACAAACCCGCGCGGCGGCACAGCGAGCAGCGACTTCTTTAAAATGTGCCCATAGGCCATGACCAGCGCCAGGGCGATGTCGCGCTCGCGCAGCCAGTCCTCCAGCTCCGGGCCGGGCTTTTCCGGTCGCAGCAGCTCGATGCCGTGCTCCAGCGCCCAGGCGGAAATCTCATTGGGCGACAGCTGCTTGCCCCGCCCTTTTCGCCGGTCGGGCTGGCTGACCACGCCGACGAGTTGCACGCCCGCGGGCGGCGTTTTCAGCAGGTAATTCAGGAGCGGAATGGAGATCGGGTCAGACCCGAAAAAGACGACGTTGGGCATGGGAGGAAAAAGGAAAAAGATTAAAGGAAAAAGTGAGAGTGGCGAAGTTATGCACAGGAGGCAACAGAGGGAACGGAACCAGCGAGGCGTGTTCAAATTTTAACCGCGGAGGACGCAGAGAGCGCAGAGAACACGGAGGCATTCATTCCTATAAACTAATGCCACCAAAAGGCGCAAAAAACGCAAAGATTTAGTCGTGATGTGTTTGAACAGAAGGCAGCAAAGAGAGCAAAGCCAGCCAACGAAAATCTACACGCAGAGCTCGTTAATCTGTAGTAGCCACGATCTGATCTGACAGATCGTGCTGTCTGGTCGATTAAAGTGTCAGGCTATTTTCGTTTGG
>JAVDPD010000007.1 GCA_031296935.1 Cerasicoccus maritimus | reverse complement strand
AACTACAAACCCTTACCAATGAGAAACGACAATGCTTACCATTGGTAGTCAAGTGGGATGGAGCTCGGACGCTTACAGATCAACGACTTGGCCCGTCAATTCGAAGTCTTCCAGGTAGCGCCAGCCGTCGGCTTCGGCGAGGCCAGTCATGGCTTCCAGCCATTGCCCGCTGACAATCGATTGCATGTCGAAGCGGTCACCATCGGCTTCAGCCAGCGAGAGCTTCACTTCGATTGATCGATCCGGCTGTTCATTGATGACTTCGTGCTGCGCGGCCTCAGCATCAGTCAGGACAGCATCGCCCAACGCCAGGTCTTCAATCGGGACGGCCCCAGCCGTGGTCCAAACCAGTGTTCCGGCGACGAAGCAGCCGGTGTTGCGCTTGAGGAAGCGGGTTATCGAGCTGTCCGGGATCCGAGAAATTCTGCTAAAGGTCAGATATCAGACTTGTCAAGGTGACGAAATACATCGGTATCTCTAAAAATGTTTTCTACAGCTACCGCAACATCTCTCAACTCTATACCACCATGGGGGAACTCAACTATGACTTCTGAATCCCCTATTGACATGGCTTCCTCAGCTGAAAACTGAATTCGAAACTCATGATCACTCAAAGAGCAAAGCTTAATTCCTCCTTGGGACAAATTCACTTGGTTATTGAGTTCACATTCGATATCTGCCAACCCTCCATCAAACTCAGACGTAGCTTCAAAATACTTTCTTCCAGGCCTGGATATCGTAAGGTATTTTTCAAAACCGCTATTAGCAAAAGTTACTGACGTCATAAAGTCCGACTCAGGATCTTCGTATTTTGTGCGAACAATGCCTACTTCGAATTTCATTCAGGACTTAATTTATCATTAGGCGAATCAGCTCCATCCATACCGGCGTAAATCCAATCAATCCAATCAGGAAATTTACCGTCTACTGCAAAGTCTAGACATGCCCGAATTGCTTCCTTTTTCGTATAGCAAGATTTGCTTGGAAATTCATCAACCTGTCCATTTTCAAGCTCAAACTCTACCAATTCATCACATTCGCTACGACTAGGGTTGTTAGAAAAAAAACCTGGATCTCCCTGAAATCGAAATGCTTGAAGGAAGGCATCATCTGAGTTTATTAAAACGCCTAGCATCGGAAACCTGGGGTATTTAAGCCAAATTTCTACAAACCTTAAGTCGGATATTAATTGTAAACGATCTACTAGTATCTTTTCCCTCGAATCGCTTTTCATACTATCTAAAAACGCAATTTCCATAATTAATCTGTTATTCTAAGTGTAACTGAACCTGCAGGTGAAATTACTTCAAGCTGTTTGAGACCTAAATCTCTCATTAGTGACAAGACTCCTCCGTTGTCCCCACAGGCCGCACACAACGGTCTGTCAACGATCAAACGAGCATTATTAATGTTAAACTTATCACCCAACATAGCCTGAATAAACACATCTGCCTCTGCGTGGCTGGCTGTTTGGACATTCACATTAAAACCAGTGTGAGTATAATGTCCATTCACTAGACCTTGTCCGTGGCCGTTCCAACCCCAATATTCCGCTCCATCAATCTCAAGTTTTGCAATAGTATTTCCTTTAGGCAAAGTTTTCTTACCCGCTGCTTGTGCTGCTGCTCTAGCAGCATTTTCTGCTTCAACCGAGGGAAGGCCAAGTTCTTTCCTAAAAGATGCAACCTCATCCAAAGCTGATCTCGCAGCACTTGCTACTACTTTCCCACTTACTTCGATATCAATCGCACAGTCGTCCGAGTTATGCACGAGCACTGCGGCGTCACCCACAAAGTAATTATGGTGCTCGGTGACCTCGATGTTATAGACCGGGCGATCATCGTAGATTCGGGACAGAGCTTCGATTCTGACCGTGCCGTGGACATAGGAGTGTAGCTGCTCACCTTCGGCGAGTGATCCGGCGCGGACCCAGCCGTTGCGATCGACAGACCAGAATGGATGCTCGGGGGTGGTAACGACGGGTGCGTCAAAGCCCTCCAGCGCGATGGTTACCTTCTGCGTAATGCCCTCGCGATGAGTAAGCATCGCGACTCTGGGAGCACCATCCATGTGGTCGCTCTGGCCGATCACCTCGACATCGACGACTTGACCCGTTAATTCGAAGTCTTGCAGGTAGCGCCAGCCGTCGGCTTCAGCGAGGCCGGTCATGGCTTTCAACCATTGCCCGCTGACAATCGATTGCATGTCGAAGCGGTCACCATCGGCTTCAGCCAGCGAGAGCTTCACTTCGATTGATCGATCCGGCTGTTCATTGATGACTTCGTGCTGCGCGGCCTCAGCATCAGTCAGGACAGCATCGCCCAACGCCAGGTCTTCAATCGGGACGGCCCCAGCCGTGGTCCAAACCAGTGTTCCGGCGACGAAGCAGCCGGTGTTGCGCTTGAGGAAGCGGGTTATCGAGCTGTCCGGAGCAACGTTATCGAGCTTGGTTACCGCACCTACGACAAGCTTCGAGCATTTGACGGCTTTCAGGGCGTGGCCAGCGCCAGCCGTAGCGACGGTCATAACCACTTCGAAGCCGACACCGCCAATGAGACGCCCGATGGCCAGACAGTAATCATCCCGCAGGATGTCCATCTTCAGTTCGTCGTCGTGCCAGGCGAGCACCGTGTATAGGTCCGGGCTGAAGCCTTCGACAATACCCATCCAGTCGTTGTTATAGACCTTTTCGGTCAAGTGGTAGACCATCTGGTTGATACCTTCCCAAAGAGCATTGAGCTGGGTGATGATCTGGGGCCCGTCCTTGATCGTGTTGTAAACGCCCCACGGTGTGGTCGGGCTGTATTTGAAGAAGGTCTTGCCCGCCCACCAGAGCGCCTGCCCGAAGGTCTTAAGCGTGTCCCAACCGGTCTCCACAAAGCCTTCGCCCGTGCCGTAGATGATATGCGAGACACACCAGGCGAGCTCCTTCATTTCCTCGCCAAGTTCCGCCGCACGGTCGACGAAGGAATTCCACATCATATCGACATCGACCGGGTTCGCCAGCAGGAAGGTTTCAAACGAACCTGCGGTGGTATCAAACTCATCCAGCGCCGCATTGAGCTGCGAAATATTATGCGCATTGGCGCTCCGCATCATGAGCTTGTAGTAGAACATGATCAGGTTCGTATAGCTGCTAAGCGTGTCCACATAAGCCGTGAAGTAGCTAAGCATGCCGAAGGCGCTCATCGGAAAGTAGCCACTCGGATCGCCCAAATTGACCGGATCGTTGAAGGCGTAGAGGTATTTGTGGAGCGAGAGCGGTTCATCCGCGAATCCGTCGAAGGGATCCGTCGTGTGGAAACGACCCAGATCGGTATCTAAGTAGCGCGCCCGCAAGTAGTAGAGCCCGAGGTCGCCATCGAATTGCTGCCCCTGATAGAGGTAGGTATTCGGGGTCGTGCCAGTCGCACGCAGCAGGTTTCCGAAGGCATCGTAATCGTAGCTGTCCGTGAGGAGGCCGGTTTCGTCCGAGAGTGCGCGAATGCTGCCCTGGCCATCGTAATGGTAGTAACTCGTTTCCCAGTCAAAGGTCTGCGTCAGCGGATTCTCCAGCCACTGGTGCTGTGCGATCAAGCCGAGGCCATAGACGTAACTACGATGCGGCACAAAGGCGGTGCCGTTCCAGGACAGCTCTTCCACCACTTGCGCAAATCCGCTTAGGCTGTTGCCATCGATTAGATAAAGCGTCGTGGAGCCCGCGCTCGGGCCGCCTGAAACGATTTTACCGATACGGTTTCCGGCGGCATCGTAGGAGATGTCAATAATGGTCCCGTCGCTCTTGGTGCGGCGCACTAGCTTGTCCCGGAAATCATACACGTCGGTGTATCCCGGTTCGGACGCAGGGCCAGCGGTGGTGTTGCCGTTGGCGTCGTAGCTGTAACCAACAATGCGGTCGTTAACGGTGTAGTTAAACGACTGGGTATTGATGGATGGAATGGAGGAACTCCGGGTCTCGCGATTGCCAGCGTCATCGTAAGTGTAATCGACGGTTCCGTTTTGGCCGAATGGGTCGTCCGCCACAATTTCCCTGACTAATTGATTGCGGTCGTCGTAATTCCAGGCGACATCGCGCCCGGTGCTTTCGTTCACCGCGAGTTTTTGACCGGTCGGGCTGAGTGTATAGCCGTAGCTCTGCACCAGTGACGATCCATCACGCACTTCTAGGTCGGTCAGGCGATTGAGCTGGTCATAGGTAAACTCATGGCGAATGCCGTTGGCGTAGGTCATCTGATCCATCGAACCAACCTGCGTGTAAGCATAGGTGTGAACGGTGGATGAAGGCATGAAGCCCGCGTTGTCAGTAACCGACTGCAAGCGGTTCAGCTCATCATACCCATAGGCGACATTCACTCCGTTCGGATTATTGGAACTGAGCGAGGTCAGGTTACTGGCCACATCGTAAGTATAGCTCAAATCGCCGTCCGGGGTGGACTTGAGCGTCAGACGATCACGCGAGTCATAGGTGAATGCTTCCTCATGCAAAACGGTTTCTCCGAAGGCTTCCGCCGAGCGCAGTGAGGAATAAGTCATGCGCCCAACCTCGTCGTAGACGTAATCAATGCTGGCCGCAACATGGCTGAGCGAGAGCGACGGGTGGGTGGAATCTGCTGACTGCTCAACCAAGCGGTTCAACTGGTCGTAGTTGTAGGTTGTTGCGTAACCGTTGGCGTCGGTGCGAGTCACCAAGTTTGAGGCCGCATCGTAAGTGTAGGACTCGATTTCGCCACCCGGCATTTCCTTGGTGAGTAAGCGACCAAGCGCATCGTAGGTGAATTCGGTGCGACGTCCCAGGCCATCCACTTG
The DNA here is from genome assembly GCA_031296935.1 of Cerasicoccus maritimus. Classification (GTDB taxonomy): domain Bacteria; phylum Verrucomicrobiota; class Verrucomicrobiia; order Opitutales; family Cerasicoccaceae; genus Cerasicoccus; species Cerasicoccus maritimus. The sequence continues at coordinate 166,759 of JAVDPD010000007.1, read as the reverse complement.
AGCCGTCCGGCGACCGGCATCGTCGTATTCGTAAGAGGTGACCGCGAGCGGATTGTCATTTTCGTCCAACTCCGTAACGGTGAGTAGGCGTCCCCGAACATCGTAGCTGAAGGCTTTGGCGTTGCCGTTCTGGTCAACCTCCTTGGAGACCAAACCCCGGTCATCGTATTCAAATGACTGGGTGGAGCCATCGGCTAGTTGACGTTCAATGAGCTGATTGGCGGCGTCATAGACAAAGACGGTTTCACGGCCCAAGGCGTCAATGACCTTGGTTTGATTTCCGCTGACGTCGTATTCGTATTGCGTCGTTTGCCCAAGCTCATCGGTGATTTGCAACAGACGTCCCTGATCATCATAGGCGAAACTCGTTTCGTTATCGAGCGGATCAAGCGTCGATACTTGCCGTCCGAAGGCGTCGTAAGCGGTTTCAGTGATACCGCCATCAGGATAGGTGGTGCGGAAGCGGTAGTTATTGATGTCGTATTCAAACGAGGTGATCCTGCCCAGTGCATCTGCTTGCGAAACTAGATTGCCAATCTCGTCATAGTCAAAGGTGCGCTCACGGCCAAGGGCGTCGATGACTTTCGTGCGTCGGCCCAACTCGTCGTATTCAAAGCTGCTGACATTGCCATTGGGATCCGATTGAGTCAGCGGCAGACCAATATTACTGTAAGTAAAGGTCTGCTCGATGATGCGATCCGCGTTCGTGGTGATCGGATTGCCTAACCCGGCATAATCCAAGTAACGGCGCTGCTGCGTTACGCGTCCGAAAGGATCGTAGTCGAAATCGGTTACATGGCCCAGTTCATCCACTTCTCGGGTGCGGCGGCCAAGAACATCATACTGGTAATCGATCTGGGTGCCATCAGGGTTGATCACCGTTTCCAAACGCTGACGAGCGTCATAGGCAAAAAAGGTCGTGTTACCAGCGGCATCGGTTTCAGAAACCTTGTTGCCGAGTTCGTCGTAAGCCTTCGTGATGTTGCGGCCCAGGGCATCGGTGTAAGAAGTCTGACGACCCTTACAACCACAGTCGTTGTCGTAGACGAACTCCGTGATATTGCCCCGTGGATCAATGGTCATTGATACTTGGCCAATCGCATCGTAGACGGTTTCTGACACCGCGTTATCCGATGGGTCAAGGTCGAGACCTTGCGCATCAACTTCACCGATGAATTCGGTGCGAACCAGACGGTTCAGCTCGTCGTATTCAAAGAGCGTCGCCATGCCCTCACGGTTGTAGAGCGCCACGCGGTTGCCGTTTTCGTCGTGGAAGTAACTCTCACTCGTGCCATCGGCGTGCGTGCGTTCCAGCAAATTACCGCGAGGATCGTATTCGTAAGTGACGGTTCGCCCTAACTCATCGACTTCGCTCACCATGCGGCCCAGGAGGTCGTAGGTCTGCGTAGAGCTTGATCCGTCCGGGTAGCTGAAGCTGGTGATGCGCCCCATCGAATCATACGTATAGGTCGCGGCATCGCCATTGGGGTTTGAGGTGCTCAGGATTTGTCCGGCGGCATCATAGGTGGACGCAATGGTTACGCCACCTGGCATCTGCGTTTCCAGCAGGTTCCCACGATTGTCGTAGATATAATCAACAACTTGGCCTGCCTCATCGATCACCTGAACGATCTTGTCATTTTCGTTATAGCTCTGAGTAGTCGACGTGCCGTCAGAATAAACAATCGAAAGCAGCTTTCCTTCACCATCATAGCTGAAGCTGGCGCTTAAATCCGTGGTCGAACCATCGTAATTGGTTCGGGTCATCGACTCGGCAATCTTCACGCCAATGCCATTGCCGTCGGGATCGCCGTTATTATCTGCGTCCACATCGACATCGTAGGTTTTGAATACTTCGCTGTAGACAGTTCCGTCTGGCGCCACCCGGCGCTCGACAATGGGTAAGCCATAAGCACTGTATTCCCACTCCACCTTATTGCCCAAAGCATCCGTTTTGCTGGTTTGATTGCCTTCCGCATCATAGGTGTAGCTGGTCACATTACCAAGTGCGTCCGTCATCGACGTCATGTTGCCCGCAACATCATAGGCATAGTTGGTGGTGCTGCCTCGCGGATCCGTAACGGCAGTTTTTAAATGAGGATTTGCTGGATCATCATAAGCGTAGGTAGTCGTGAAGCCAACGGGATCCTCATCCGTAATGCCCTCAGTGGTGGATAGAACTCTACCGGTGTCAGGATCATAGGTCGCCGTCGAGACCGTACCCAGTGGATCAATGATCTTCGTTTCACGATCCGGGTTATTCGGATCTTCGTAAAACCTCTGGGTGATGCCACCATCTGGCGCTATCTGCGAAGTGACGTTACCGCGCTCGTTGTAGACAATGGTCGTTTCCCGGCCCAAGCGGTCACGCACGGTCTGAGAACGACCCGTCAAATCATAGGTATACGTTGTCACCTGCCCATTAGCGTCCACAACACGCGACAGGCGACCCTCCTCGTCATATTCGTTGCGGGTGGCAAGCACGCCATCGTCGCCAGTGATTTCCAGCAGATGGTGCTCATTTGGTGCGGGGTGGTAGCTGTAGAATTGGTCAAAACCGGCACGATCCGTAAAGGCCACCAGATCGCCATTGGCATCGTAGTAATAGCTCAGTTCGGTGCCAGCCGGATCCGTGATCTTCTCGATACGTCCATCCGCGTTGCGTGTGAAAGCGATACTCTGGCCCGAAGAATGATGGTAGCCATTTTCATCAATGGTGATGCTGTTGCCGTGACGGTCCTCAACGTAGGTCAATCCATCATCTTCGTGGATGTGGTATTGAACGCCATCCACTGCCGTGTAGACGAACTCAATTGGGTCGAAATCGGAGCCGTCATCAATGTCGAACAATTGAACCGGACCATTGGCACTACTCAGGAAACCGAGGTTTTCGCCCTTTACCTCAAGCGTTCCTTTCTCGCCTGCAAGTGGTTCAAAGATCAGTGATGCCGGGGTGCCCAATCCTGCTGAGGAGAAGCATTGGCCTTCAGTGTTGGAGTTAACGGCAATACCATAGAAAGCATGTGATTCACCATTGGCGAAGGTCACGGTAACAATATGCGAAGCCGTGTCGGTTAAGAATAACGGACACGTCAAACCACCTGCAAAGTCCATATACCAATCATAGGCCAAGGAGCGGTTCTTTTGGATCGAAACATCTGCAACTGACAAGGACCAACCGTAGCCGAAGTCTCCATCCTGTGCCGCACGCTTAGTGTCATAGTGACGGGTTACCGTGAGGGGTAGCCCCGGCAGATTCGCTTGCAGGTCTTGATATTGCAGCTCGAGATGGCCGACCTTCATGTTGCCATCAACAATGAAGTTGATCGGCCCGTCGGTGATGGTGCGGCCCAGCAAATCCTCGGCTTGGAGGCGCACCTCATAAATACCGTTGAGGAGCAAAGTAGGATCAAAGGTGCCGAGCTCGGCGCTGGCGGCCTCGGTGGTCCCGGTGAAGGCGGTTTGCCAATCGGACTCGCCTTTGAGGCGGTATTGGAAGCGGTATTCCTTGAGGATGCTTGAGGTGACCGTGCCGATGATTGGCGTTGGCGCGGTTAGAACCGTGTCCTCCAAAGGAGATTCAAGCAGAGCATCGGGAGCCGGAGCGCTTCCATCGACAACTGCGATACTGCTGGTGTTGCTTTGCGTAGAACGTGTTCCGACGGTGACTTCGGCATAGACTTCTGCATAGTCATTCAGCACACCTAATTCACTGGCTGGCACTACCAAACGATGCGTGATTGTGCCTGAGATACGTCCGACCGACCCAAGCAAGGTTCCGTTGGCGTAAAACTCGACGGAGCTGACCGGCTGGCCTAAATAAGTTGCGTTGGCCTGGAAGGTAATGTTTTGGCCCGGATCGTAAACGAAGCCATCGCTTGGCGAAGTCAGATCGACTTCCGGCTGAATGAATGCCTCAACTGATTGACGTATGATCGTCGTGAGCTCGCCGTCACTAAGGCGCAGTTCGAAAGCGTAGTCGCCGGGAGCAGTAAAGCTAGTGGTGAGATCAACAACTTGGCTCAGCGGCGTTTTAGTCAGGGGGCCAAAATCTAACGTCGATTCACTGAAAGTCATAGTTCCTGGTCCAGCAATTTGAACCAATTCACCCGTGAATTGCCCTCCTAGTGGATATCCATCATCGCTGACTTCGACTGAAATCGCCAGTTCCCCAGGCAACTCCAATTCATCGGCAGAAGTGATCAATGCAGTTGGCGCATCATTGTTCTTAGGTTGGACGACAACCCTGACGCTGTCGTTGGAGCTGAGCTCTCCATCGCTGACAGTTAACTCGAACTCATATATGCCTTCACCGGCAAGGGTGACTGACGTATCTTCAGCGTTGGGAGTATCAATGCTGATTCCCAGAGGTCCACTTAGTTGAGTCCACGAATAACTCAATCCAGTTCCTGGCAGTCCATCATCAAAGCCATAACCATTGAGCAGTACTGTATTGGCCGGCTCGGTAATCGTGATGTCCTCTCCCGCTTGCGCCACCGGAGCTACATTGGCCAATTCTGAGACCCAGACTTCCAGTGAACGGGAGGCTTCGAGCACTCCATCACTCACCGTAGCAAGGAACGTATATCTTCCTACTTCGTTCGCATGAACGATGGTGTCAATGACGCCGTTCACGGGGTCGGTGAAGGAATCTTGATCAAAGATTGCGGCTGCCGGACCATCTATTTGCGCCCAATTCGCAGTCATTGACAATCCAAGCGGCTCGCCATCATCGATGATCGTTCCACGTAACTGAATCCCCGTGTTGGGCAACGTCACGCGCTTCGGTGCGGCAATCGTAAGACTTGGTCCATTATGCCTGGTGCTGGGCAGGCACTTGCCACTGCTCCCAGCATCGTTAATAGAGGACACTTCTAGCGCGGAGAGAGGACGGCTATACAAGGTAACTTCGTCCAGCGCTCCATCAAAGTAACCCTCGCTGTGATCACGACCACCGATCAGCAATGCTCCGGTCGTATCCGCTTCCCAGTCCCCCACTGCCCAAGCAAGGTAGCTGGCGCCATTGACGAATAATTCCAGGCTGCCAGCAAGACGGTCATAGACGAATGCGAGGTGATACCACCCATTGCTCTCATTGAAGAAATCGCGGTTGTGGGTCGTGAAGAAGGATGTCGTTCCATCAGTACGATCAAAGCGTAATGAAATATCTCGATGATTTTCATGGCTGATACGCAATCCACGACCATCAACACCTACCCACTCCAGCATACTTTTAGCGGTATCGGTTCCACCGCTACGATTGGTATCAGGATCGGCCCAGAATTCGATAGTGAAGCCAGTAGCGCTCTTGCCAATATCCAGTTCAGGTCGCTCACTTGTAATAATAACGTCTTGAGAGGCGGAAGCATTAAGAGCTCCTCCTACCAGACCTGTGCGGTATCGCGGTCCATCGCGTTCATCCGTCACTTGGCTTACCTTGTCATCAGAAGAGTAATCCATCGACCACCAGGCAACCGCATCGGAAGGCAAATCAACGACGCAGGCCACTCCGACCCTGACAGTTACCTGATCTGCTCCACGAGCAAGGCCATCGCTGGCAGCAAGCTGAAGGACGTAGACTCCATCTGAGGAGAAGCTCACCGATGGAGTTAAGCTACTTGAATCAGAGAAATCAGCGACACCTCCTGCGGGTCCGCCCAACACGCTCCAGTCGTAAGTAAGCGGCAAGGGTGTCGCGTCATCAACAGCAGTTCCTTCGAGGATGGCTACCTGCGTAGTGTCTCCCAAGGAAATGTCATAACCGGCAAATACAGAAGGTGCGCCGTTACGGAGCATTGGACATTTGCCCTGGGCCCCAGCGCCATGAATGCCGGCAATGTCGGTGTAGCTCAACGGGCGATCATAGAAACTGACCTCATCCAATGCTCCATCGAAAAATCCGTATAGAGTATTCGCTCCTTCCCAGAGGGGCTTGCCTCCAAAATAAATATCCCCCGTGGTATCGACTTCAATGTTACCAGGGAACCATTGCCGGAAAAGCCCGCCATTGACATACATCCGAAGCTCACCCGCAACCCGGTCATAAACATAGGCGATGTGATACCAAGAACCCTCGTAAAAGAAATTACTGTCGTGCGTGGTATAACTGGCGCCGGAGCCATCCGTTCCATCAAAGAAAATGGTGAGATCACGATGATCTTCGTGTGCGATGCGCAGCCCTCTGCCATCGACACCAGTCCATTCTATCAAGCTGCGGGAGTCATCAGTGCCTTCACTGCGGTTACGGTCGGGGTAAGTCCAAAATTCAATGGTAAATCCATCTGGATTGCTGCCCAGATTTAAATTGGGGCTTTCTTCAACCACTACGAGACTATTCATAGTCGAAGCATTCAGCGCATCATTGACCTGACCAGTTCGGAAGCTCGGGTTTGCCGCGATGCCGAGCACATTCTCAACCACCTCCATCGTGTCTCCCTCGAAAGGCCACCAGGCAACCAGACCTGCCGGAGGAACCATATTGCACGTCGCGCCAACCTGCACGACCAGTGCATCTTCAGATTCTTCCAAACCGTCACGCCCAATCAACTTGAGGAGGTAGAGACCATTGCTGCTGAAAGTTGCCGTCGTGCTTAGGGCAGTCGCATCCCCAAAGGTAACACTGCCCCCTACTGGAGTCACTACGGCACTCCACTCCGTTTCCAAAGTTGCCGCACCGGGCAGTCCATCATCATAGGCAATGCCCTGGAGTGTGAGCACCTCACTGACATCAGCCAAAGCGGCGTCATCCCCCGCATTGACGGTTGGCGCAGAATTGGGCGTCAGTGGGCACTTGCCATAGCTTCCCGCAGCAAAAATTGCATAGATATCAACATAAGTCAGTGGACGCTCATAGAAGCTTACTTCATCCAGACCACCATCAAAATAGCCTTCCGTGAAGGGGCGTCCTCCCAGCCATACATCCCCCAGCGTGTCAGCCTCCAGATCACCTACCGCCCAACTCTTAAAGAGTGCGCCATTGGCGTAGAAATAAAGCATACCTTCTGGTCGGTCATAGACGTAAGCCAAATGATACCAGCCATTGCTCTCGTAAAAGAAGTTACTGTCATGGGAAGTGTAAGTGTTTGTAGAGCCGTCAATCCGATCAAAGATCAAGCTAATGTCCCGATGGTTATGGTGACTAATCCGCATGCCGCGGCCATCCACACCGGTCCATTCAAGCAGGCTCTTCGGTGAATTAGTCCCCTGACTGTAATTCGAATCCGGGTCCGCCCAAAACTCAATGGTGAAGCCATCCGATGATGAACCGAGATCGTAGTTCGCGTGCTCCGGTGTAATGATAACATCCCGCTGCGCACTGCTATTGAGCGCTGATCCAACTTGGCCCAAACGGTATCGCGGATCATCTGAGGTTCCCAACACATTGGCGACCACTTCGAGGCCATCATTATTCAGAGGCCACCACGCAGTCAGTCCCTCGGGAGCTTCCACTCCACAGTGCACGCCTACGCGGACTGCCACCAGATCTTTCGAAGTCGCCAGTCCATCGGATGCTTCCAATTGCAGAACATAGACACCTTCTTGACCAAAGGTAACTTGGGTATTGAGATCAGTCGGATCAGTAATTTCCACGGTGGCTCCAGTGGGCTGGTGCACAACGTTCCAGTCGATGGTTAATATACCCGACTCAGGCAAGCCATCATCAGATACCTGACCAGCCATCACTAAGATTTGGTCCGTAGAAGGAATGCCAACATCATCTCCCGCAAGAACCAGCGGAGGACGGTTATTCGTTAATGGACAGCGCCCGTGATCACCAGCAGCGTGCAGAGCAAAAATTTCGATTTGGGAAAGTGGGCGAGCATACAGACACAGCTCATCAATGGCCCCATCATACATTCCCAAAGTTTTGTATGCTGCTTGACTCCACAGTGGACGTCCGCCAATCCAGATATCACCGGTCGTGTCGATTGATTCTCCAGATATCGTCCAATTCTTGTAGGCCGCGCCATTCACGTAGAGCGTTACTTGCTCTTCCGCTAAATCAAAGGTATAAACAATGTGGTACCACGATCCCTCATAAAAGAAATTACTGTCATGCGTGGTTAGAGCGGTCGTAGATCCATCGGTACGATCAAAATAGAGCGTAAGGTCTCGATGATTATGGTGTGTCACGCGCAAGCCGTGTCCATCAACGCCAGTCCATTCAATTATGCTTCTGGGATCATTCGTGCCTTCACTCCGATTCACATCTGGATAGGTCCAGAACTCGATGCTGAATCCCTCCGTGCTTTGGCCAATATTGAAACTGTCTCGCTCGGGAGCCTGGATAACATCCTCCGCATTGCTAACGCTCAAGGCGGAGCCAACCATGCCGGTTCGGTAATCTGGATTTTCAGTCAATTCATAACGGCCTTCAACTTCTTCATAAGCAGTATTATTCATCGGCCACCAGGCTACCATACCCTCAGGAGGAGCAACGGTGCAGGTATGCCCAACGCGAACGCTCAGGGTATCCACGCTCATCGCCAATCCGTCGCTGGCGCTAAGCTTCAGGATATATAGTCCGGGTAGATTGAAAGTTACTTGCGTTGCTGGATCACTCGGATCAGCAAAAGAAGCCGCGCCACCACTGGGGCCATACGCCATTTCCCATTGGATACTCAAATTCCCTTCTGGCAGCATGTCATCCACCACATTTCCAGAAAGAAGCAACGCATCTGCCTCAGACACGAGGCCCGTATCTTCGCCCGCATCCACAATCGGCGCCCGATTTCCGGTCAGCGGACATTTACCATCTGCTCCCGCGCCATGAATCGCGTAAATCTGCGAGGCGTTTAGCGGCAGATTATAGAACGTCAATTCATCAATGGCTCCGTCAAAATATCCTTCTTGGAACGGGCGCCCACCAATGTAGAGGTCGCCAACCGTATCAGCCGTCCAATCTCCAGCACTCCAGCTCTGGAAAGCATTACCGTTTACAAAAAGGGTCAGGACCTGCTGATTGCGGTTAAAGACATAGGCAATGTGATACCACGCGTTCTCGTAGAAGAAATTGCGGTCGTGGGTGGTGCAGGTCGTAGACGAACCATCAACCCGGTCAAAGTAAAAGGTAAGATCGCGATGGTTGTGGTGGCTAATGCGCAAGCCACGGCCATCACTTCCCGTCCACTCCACAATACTCTTGGGCGTGTTAGTGCCCTGACTGCGGTTCGAGTCCGCTCTCAGCCAACCTTCGATGGTAAATCCAGCTTCACTTTGCCCGAGATCCAGATTGGGCCTAGCCAAAGCGATCAATGAGTTTGCCTGCGAGTTGGAATTCAACGCAGCCCCAATCTTGCCTGTCCGATAGCTAAGTTCACCTGCTACCTCCTCGGTCTGGGCAATCTCCTCATAGGTCGATCCGTCAAACGTCCACCAAGCAACTACTCCCTCAGGAACTTCCATGCTGCAGTTTTCACCAACTCGTATCGCGACAATGTCATCAGCCTGAGCCAAGCCATCGGTTGCGGATAGTTTGAGGACATAAAGGCCCGTTTCGCTAAAGGTAACGCGCGTCTGCGGATCACCGACATCGGCAAAACTCACCACACTACCCGTCGGGCTCTGCACCACATCCCAAGAAATCGACAGGCTTCCATAATCCGGTAAACCGTCATCCTCCACCACGCCTTGAAGTTGTAGTGACTCGGCAGTTGAACTGATGCCGCTGTCCAAACCAGCATTAACCGTTGGAGCAACATTATCGCCCAGTGGACACTTACCGAATGAACCTGCCGCATGAATGTCAAAAACCTCTGATTGAACCAGCGGTCGACTATAGAGGGCTAACTCATCTATACGACCATCAAAGTATCCTTCTGTGAAAGGACGTCCGCCAATCCAAAGATCGCCGAAAGTATCGATGTCCAAATCGCCGATATTCCATTCACGGAAAACGCCACCATTGACATACAACTTCAAAGATCCAGCGGTGCGGTTGTAAATGTAAGTGATGTGGTACCAAGAACCTTCATAAAAGAAATCACTATTATTTGTGCTGTAGGAAGCAGAGTTCCCATCACGCTGATCAATATACACCGTCAAATCACGATGATTATGGTGAGTGATGCGTAAGCCACGGCCATCAAGACCACTCCACTCGATCAGACTCTTAGGCGAATCAGTGCCTTGACTGCGGTTCACATCTGGATTTGCCCAGAACTCAATCGAAAAACCTTCCTCACTTTGAGCGATATCCAGAGACGGACGGGAATCGACTTTAATCGCCCGCTCAAATGATCCGAAGTCAAAGGATTCGCCTACCAGACCAACGCGATAGTTTGGCGCTGGAGCGGATGCATTTAGATTCTGTTCTTCGTTAAACAAACTACGCTCACCACGCCACCAAGCTACCAATCCGCTGGGCGAATTCACCCGGCAAATCTGTCCTACGCTGACAATTGCGGTGTCTTCCGCCCGCCGTTCTCCATCAAATGCGGACAGGGTGAAGGTATAGAATCCTGGTTCAACAAACGTGACCTGTGGCGTCAATGAAGAGGTGTCATCCATTAACGCACTAGACGGGCCAGAGGTCTGCGCCCACTCCCAAGTAAGTGAATCCACTGAGGGCACGCCATCATCACTCACACTTCCCTCAAGGAGTATCTCTCCAAAAGGTTCGGGTATTGCATAGCGACCACCAGCGCTGACTACGGGCGGAATATTCGTGTGAATTGGGCACTTGCCGACCGCACCAGAATTGTAGATTCCATAAACGTCGGAGGGGGACAACGCTCGGCAATAAAGTGTAATTTCATCCATGATTCCCCGGAAGGGCATGGTCTCGGCATAATCATTGCCCATGAATACATCATAAGACGTTTGAACCATGAACGCCCCAATGTAGCTCGATGTGCGTGGCGATCCATTCAGGTAAATTTCCGCCATGCCGGAGAATTTATTGTAGGTCACGGCAACATGATTCCATGCTCCATTGGTAAGGCCATTACTCGTCGTGAGGACGTGACTGTTGCCATCACGATCCACAACATCCCAGATCAGCCCGCCAGAACTTGTCATCGAAAGCGAAACCCCCTGGCCAGCTTCCGACCCATAATCTAGGAGTCGGGCATTGCGGAGTCCATCTGGCTTAATCCACATCTCCCAACTGACGCCTGCATCCAAAGAAACATCCAGAGATGGCGAAGCAAAGACATTAATGCGGTCATCCACCCCATCAAAAAAGAAGCCAGCAGCGACTCTACCCGTTACGAAAGCCAAAGAAGGATCATCGTAATTTTCCAGAAAGCCGACATTCGCCGACACGTGGTCGATCGAATCGCAATTAGCCTGCCACCAGGAAACCAGACCACGGATATTGTTTACTGAACACTCCGCTGCCACCCGCACTTCTAATCCGTCCGTATTCTCCAACTCACCATCACTTCCGGTAAGAGACAGCAAGTAGATGCCTGGCTCACTGAAGGTCGCAATTGCGTTCGGATCGCTAGGATCAGAGAAATTTACCGATCCCGGACCAAACTTTTTCTCCCAGAGAATCGACACCGTTGATTCGAGGGGCAAACCGTCATCACGAACAACACCATCCAAGACCAATGGATCAGTTTCATGCGTTACATAACGGTCACTACCCGCATTCACAAACGGAGCCTTGTTGTACGGCATCAAATTGACGGCCAGTGTGTCGGTGCGAACTTCAGTATCCGTGGTTGCGGTCAAGCGCAGCACATAGTCGCCATCGATGCTGAATTGAACCGCAGGTCGAAGTTGGGTTGCATCATTATTGGCAAATGAGACCGTGCCCGGCCCCGATACGAGCTCCCAAAGGTAGGTGGGGGCGATGTCAAATTCGTGGGCGCTTCGGCAAATGGCACCACGCAGTTCAATAGTGTCAGGCCATAGTCCTTGGATAGTCTCCCCAGCCTCCACATACCAATCCTTGACCGCAATCGGCTGGTCATAGCCTTCTGTGCCAATCGTTAAGTCCTTGAGAATGGGGCTTTCGCCAGACTCCGCAGGATTAAACACCACCTTACCCTGAATGAAACGCCCTGTAGATGTGGGGGCCTGTTCAAAACCAACTTCTTCCCAAGGTCCATAGCTTACCCCATTTTGACTGGTGCGAACACTCACAACGATACTTGCGTCATTGCATAGCTCAACATTCCAGGTAAGCGGTCCCCATGTCGCCCCATAGATTTCGCTGTCGAAATCAAACTGCCATTCACCGGATTCGCTATCAATCGTTGAAGCGTTTCCGCCAAAATCCCCGTAAGTCCAAAGCGTGCCGCCCAAGTAGGGAGACTGAATATCGACCTCACCCACTGGAGTTACTCCATCCAATCCAATCGGCCCTGCAAGTGGGTTGATGCGCTGAACCACCCCACTGGTGCCGCTTACCCAAATGTACCCCTTGCGGTCGACTGCAACCTCAGTTGGACCATGGTTGGCGACCTTGACCTTTCCGATATAGGTGCCATCCGGCAGAAGACGGCCGACCGTATTACTACAGTGAGAGTGAGCAATCCAGATGTGACCGTCATCCCCAAGCGTCATCCCCTGCGCGTAATTATGCCCGTGCGGATAAGACCCGATAAAGTTACCCTCTATGTCGTATTTAAAGGTCTCTGAGGTGCGGTCACGGCTGACCCAGATATCATTGTTGTAATCCTTCAGAACACTCCAGCCATGGCGACGCGCCCCCATCCACTGGGGGTCCAATTCATCAACAGGCTCAGTCGGATCCCAACGCAAGAAATCAGCCCCGGCAGAATACAATACGCCATCAAAATCAGTAAAGCCGCCATAGGAGCCGCGGGTAGCAGGCAATAGTTCTTCCTCCATGAGCGCTCCGCTCTCACCGTTATAGAGCTGCCATACGCCATTAGACCCACCAACCCAGACATTGCCATCCGGGTTTACCGAAACGTGTCGTAAGCCAGCAACATCGGTTTTAATATAGAGCAAGATCAATTCATCAGTAGCTAAGTCCGCGCTGGGAGATGACCCGTCAGTCGGCAGCGGCCATTCCATCATTTGATCAAGGCCGGCAGATGTATCAAGCACCCCATTACCGTTTCGGTCCACGTAAAGACCACTATCGGGAGTAGCGATCTTAATGATGGAATTATCACGCAAGTTGCCTATCCAGGCATTGCCCCGCTGATCGATAGCGACACGGGTGGGATTAGGATTCGTTGCCCCTTGGGGATTTGCCCAATATTCGCCGAGCACACGCCCCGTGTCGGTGTCGATACGACACACAGTGCCTTTCGTGTAAACGGGCACCCAAAGATAATTGAACCGCGCAAGATCCACACTGGTTTGCAACTGATCGGCGATTTCTTCACTGCTGACTCCAAATAACAAGCCCTCGGCGAAATCGGCTGACGTGGTAAACGTTCTTGAACGCGGATCTGGGTTGACCGTCACGCTGATCAATGCGGGTTCGGAATAATCTATTCCATCGAATGCACGGAACACGAATGTTTGAAGACCAAAGAAACCGTCATTGGGCGTATACGTTAGCGGCAGATCGTCATTCGAAATCAAAGTATCAGCCGAACTCAGTTCAGCGCCATCTTGCAGCGTTATAACTCCAGTGTTTGGCAGAGCATCAAATTTATAACTCAATGGCTCACCTTCTGGGTCTATCCCAGCAAGCGGCATGGTAACCGCAACATTTTCACTGGTCGTGACAGAGCCATTGTTGGCGCTCGGCAAATCATTGATGCTGACAACGTTCAAAGTAACCGTCGCCGGAGCAGATTCCAATTCACCATCACTAACGATGAAGTTCAACGACTCCTGGCCATAGTAGTCCCCGTCGGGGGTAAACGATAAAGGCATGTCGGCGAGAGTAATGATCATCGGGATCGATGAAATGAGAGTTCCACTTGCATTTGCTAACGCCCCATTGCCGGGCAGGCTTTGCAGCGTGTAGCTGAGTAGCTCGCCTTCAGGATCACTGCCCGTCAGGCTAAAGCTCAAAACCGTGTCTTCATCGCCGTCGACTACTTGATCATCGGCGGTTGGCAAATTATTAACCGGAATCACTGAAATCGAAAAGGCCTCTGTATCCGGTTGAGCTCCGTCTTCGCCGCCGTCAGACACGGTTAAAGTAACATTGCCAGACGTGCTAACGCCTTCACCGGGAACCCAGGAAATAACGCCGGTTTCCGTAATTGCCATTCCAAGTGGCGCGCCACTTAGCGAATAGACTAACGATACTCCATCATTCGAATCATCCGGGTCAGAGACGGCAACTGTATACTTGTAGAGCTCACCTTCAGTCGCAGTAGTCTGAGCAGTCGATATAATTTTCGGCGCATCGTTAACTGGAGTGATGGTTATTTCGACCAGCGCAGGATCAGAATTCACCTCACCATCATAAACTACAAATTCAAAACTGTCGTAGCCATGCTCATTCTCATTCGGCGTGTAGGTAAAGCTACCATCACTTTCCACTGTAATCACGCCCAGGCTTGGCTCAGTCGTGACGGTGAAAGTAAGCAGTGCGTCATCAGGGTCTTCATCACTGCCAATGAGTAGATCGGATAATACGGTGTCTTCCGAGGTCGTAAACGCTCCAGCTTGCGCTACCGGCTTATCATTCACATTATTCACTGTTAGCACAAAGCTCTGTACGTCGGTTTCCCCCGCCAAGTCCGTCGCCGTTAGCGTAATGTTATAGGCTGCTACATCAGCGTTCGCGGGTGTTCCGCTCAAGGTGACTCCGTCAAAGCTTAGCCAAGAGGGTAAATCGCCTGCCGTCACCGTCACTGTATCACTAACGTCTTCGTCAATCGCTGTTACTGTATAGTTATATGCAGTGTCTTCGTCTACGCTGGTCACTGGAATGCTCGTAATGGAAGGAGCGTCATTGACGCCTCGCACCAATACAGTCACTTCCGCTGGTAGTGACTCACTGGATGCGTCCGACGCGGTGAACTGAAAGCTGTCCGGCCCATCATAGTTGGGCTCAGGGGTGTATTCGAAGCTCCCCGCAACGCCCAGAGTCACGCTTCCATGGCTGGGCGGCGCTACAATGGCATATATGAGGGCGTCGTTTTCAACATCAGTTCCGGCCAATTGTCCGGAGTAGGTCGAATCCTCATCCACATCAAAGCTATCAGAGGCGGCAACCGGCGCGTCATTGACCGGATTGATGGTGATGTTCACAGTGGCGGAAGTGGATGCTTCCGCTCCATCACTCACCGTAAAAGTAAAGACATCGCTGCCACTATAGTTTTCACCTGGTGTGTAGGTCAGATATGGCGCCGAGCCACTAAGACTTCCGTTGGCCGGGGTAGTGAAAATTGCGTAAGTCAGGGAATCGCCATCAATGTCCGAACCAGTGAGTGTGATGGCAACCGGTGTATCCTCGTCGGTTACAACTGAGAGGGCGTCCGCAATTGGCGCATCGTTCACGGCATTGATGGTGAAATTCTCAACGAGCGCCACATTCCCGCCATTGCCATCGCTGATTACAAGCTCGAACGAAGCGGGACCAAAGTAATTTTCATCGGACGTGAACGTATAGCCCGACAGCAGATCGCCGGTCAGCGTGCCGCCGCTCACGGTATTGATGGTCCCGGCAAGCGTGTCGCCATCCACATCACTGGCGTTGATCGTGATCGGCGTCGCCGTGTCCTCATCAACTGCGAATGGTTCAACAGTGGCAACCGGCAGGTCATTGGTGGAATTGATGGTCAATGTGACTATCGTCGCGCTCGACGTTTCCGTGGCATCTGACACGGTGAAAGCAAAGGAATCCGGCCCGTGATAGTCCGTCACCGGCGTGTAAGTAAACGAACCATCCGGGTTGATCGCCAGAGCGCCATGACTGGGTTGAGCTACAGCAGCAAAAGTCAATGAATCGCCGTCGTCATCCGAGCCGGTGAGATTGCCCTCAAGCGCCACATCTTCATCGGTGGTAAAGCTCGTAGCAATAGCCACAGGCGCGTCATTAACATTAATCACCGTAATGATGAAGCTCTGTGATGCTGAGTCCCCGTCAATGTCCGTAGCGATCAACTCAACGCTGTGTTCGCCAACTTCAGCGTTGGTTGGCGTGCCGCTTAACGTTGTTCCGTCAAAGCTCAACCAAGAAGGTAGCGTAGCAGTCGCAGTGAGCGTTACGATGTCGCCAGCATCCACATCATCAGCAACTGGCGCGTAGCTGTATAATGTATCTTCATCAACGCTGAAAACAGGACTGCTGGTGAAGGTCGGTGCGTCGTTGACCGGATTGACGGTAATGGATATCGATGCGTGGGCAGATACTTCCGTACTATCGCTCACTGTAAAGGTGAATACGTCGCTGCCATTATAGTTTTCGCCTGGCGTGTAGGTCAGATTTGGCGCGGTGCCGCTCAGAATTCCGTTGGCTGGAGCAGTGACGATGGCGTAAGTCAAGGAATCACCGTCAATGTCCGAACCAGTGAGCGTGATGGCGACCTGCATATCCTCGTCGGTTGCAACCGAGAGGGCATCCGCTACTGGCGCATCGTTTACGGCGTTGATGGTGAAATTCTCAACTAGGGTAACCGAACCGCCATTGCCATCGCTGAAAACAAACTCAAACGTAGCAGGACCAAAGTAATTTTCATCGGGCGTGAAGGTATAACCCAAAAGCAGGTTGCCGGTCAGCGTGCCGCCACTCACCGAATTAATGGTCGCGGTAAGCGTATCACCATCCACATCACTGGCGTTGATTGTTATCTGCGTCGCCGTGTCCTCATCGACGGTGAAAGGTTCAACAATAGCGACCGGCAAATCGTTGATGGGATTTACGGTCAAATTGACTATCGCCGCGCTCGACGTCTCCGTGTCATCTGACACGGTAAACGAAAAGGAATCCGGCCCGTGATAGTCTCCCACCGGCGTGTAAGTGAACGAACCATCTGTGTTGATCGCCAGAGCGCCATGGCTGGGTTGATTCGCCTCAATAAAAGTCAAGGAATCGCCGTCCTCATCAGAGCCAGTAAGATTGCCACTCAGCGCCACATCTTCATCGGTGGAAAAGTTCGCCGCAATGCCCACAGGAGCATCATTGACGTTGATTACGGTGATGGTGAAGCTTTGCGTCGCAGGTTCACCGGCAATGTCCGTTGCCGTCAGCACGATGGCGTGCTCGCCAACGTGCTCATTTGCAGGCGTGCCCGACAGCGTGGTTCCATTAAAGCTCAGCCAGCTCGGCAGAACATCCGCCGTTACAGTCACCACATCGTCCGTATCCACATCGTTCGCAGTAACATCGTAGCGGTAGAGCGTATCTTCATCGATTTCCAAGAGTGGTGCGCTGGTTATGGTCGGTGCGTCGTTGACCGGAATAATGGTGATGCTAACAGTGGCGGCTGCTGAGCCATCCGTCCCATCGCTCACCGTAAAGGTGAAGACGTCGCTGCCATTATAGTTCTCGCCTGGTGTGTAGGTCAGATTGGGCGCGGAGCCGCTTAGAACACCGTTGACCGGAGCAGTGGCGATGGCGTAGGTCAAGGAATCCCCGTCGATGTCCGAACCCGTGAGCGTAATTGCAACCGACGTATCTTCATCCGTTTCAGCGGAAAGAGAGTGCGCTACTGGCACATCGTTTACGGCATTGATCATAAAATTCTCAACGAGCGTCACATCCCCGCCATTGCCATCGCTTAAAACAAGCTCGAACGAGGCTGGACCATGATAGTTTTCATCGGGCGTGAAGACATACCCCGCATCCAAGTCACCTGTCAGCACTCCTCCACTGACAGAATTGATGGTCGCGGTCAGAGTATCACCGTCCACATCGCTAGCGTTGATCGTGATCGGCGTCGTCGTGTCTTCATTGACGGTGAATGGCTCAATGGCGGCGACCGGAAGGTCGTTGATGGGATTGACCGTAATCGTGACCAGAGAGGGATCTGAAGTTTCGAGAGCATCGGAAACAGTGAACGTGAAACTATCGCTGCTGTTAAAATCCGTATTGGGGGTGTAAGTGAATGTTCCATCGGCATTGAGCGTGAGCACGCCGTTGGTCGGCAAAGCTGCCACAGCGAAAGTCAAAGGATCACCGTCGTCATCGATCCCACTGAGGATTCCATTCAAGGCAGTATCTTCATCCGTTTCAAAGCTTGCCGCCAATGCCGTTGGCGCGTCGTTGACATTGTTGACCGTCAAAGTGAAGCTTTGGGTATCCGTAGCGCCTGCGATGTCGGTTGCCGTAATGCTAATGCTGTAGTCGGCAACATCGTCGTTATCCGGCGTGCCGCTCAAGGTTACACCGTCAAAGCTTAACCATGCAGGCAAACTACCCGTGGTCAGGGTCACTGCGTCGCCCGCATCAATATCCTCTGCGGTAACCGCGTAGACATAGGGTGTGTCCTCATCGACGCTAGTGACCGGGCTGCTGGTGATGACCGGCGCATCATTCACATTACTGACCGTCAACGCGAAGGCTGCATCGATGTAATCTCCGACTGTGTCAGTTGCTCGTATGACAAGGCTCGATACGCCTTCAGCGTCAGCAGCATAGGCCAGCGACAGAGAAGAACCGGTAATAGAAGGCGTCACCAAACTCGGATTTGAATTGGACTGAACGGAAAAATTTAGGGCGCCAACGCCATCATCGACATCCGAAAACGCCAGCAGCAAATCAATAACGGTGGGATCACTGTCTTCGGTGACCGTAACCGGCGATAGAGAGCCGGTCGGCGCATCGTTGACTGGCTGCACCTGCACCGTAACGGTTCCCAGATTGGAGCTTAGCTGTCCGTCACTGGCTTCGTAAGAGAACGTGACTGCGCCAAAAGCATTCGCGGGTGGCACATACTGGCCGGTGAGGATATTCTGGCCGGGTTCCTGATTGATGTTCAGGAGTTCGCCGCTCGCGGGCGCATCAACGATGGCCAGGGTCAACACATCCCCATTGGCGTCCTGTCCAGTCAGGCTCCAGTTCAGGATGCCGTCCTCTAGCATGGTAAACGTGACATCTTCGACTGTCGGCGCTTCATTGGCGGACTCAACCCGGAAACCAACATCCTGACTCAGGCCCGTCGCGCCATCATCATCCGTCGCCATGGCGGCCAATAGGTAGACATCCTCCTGTGCGCTCAGCGGCGAAGTCAGGGTAAATTCGTAAAAGCCAGTAGTGGCATTGAAGGTCCCGTTACCAATGGAGCCGCCATCGAGGAAGAACTCGACTGAAGACACAGAGCCGTCACTGTCGGTGGCCAAGGCTGCAAAGGTGGGCAACTCAGCGTCCGTGTAGGTCTGGCTACTGACCGGTGATTGAATAGAGATAGCAGGCGGAAGATTGGGCACCGCCACATCGATTAGCACCGTCGAGCTAGCTTTGGCGCCGTCGGTTGCCGTGACCGTCAAGACGGCCTCATAAAGCCCCCCTTGAAGATATTCATGAGAAACGCTCACGCCGGAACCCGTCGCGCCGTCACCAAAGTTCCAGGCGTAGTCGATCAGCGAGCCTCGGCAGCTTGACGAATCCGTCGCGCTGAAAGCCACCGTTAGCGGGGCGTCTCCCGAAACCGGCTCAGCGGCAATGATCGCTTGCACACTGTTGGCTGTGGGCAGGCCCGCCAAATAGTTTTGAGCCACTTCATCCGCTGAGAGCGCCCGTTCGTAAACCGCGCTAAGGAAGTAATCGCCCAACCAAGGCTTCGCGCCATCTTCAGCATCCGATCCTAGACGGACTTGGTAGGGATCATTCCGTGCAAAAATGGTTCCGGTCATCTTCGCAGTCGCCACCAAATCGCCGTTGATATATAGACGTCCCTTGTGGTGCTGGTGCTCACGCATGAAGACAATATGGGTCAATTGCGAATCCGCTGCTTCCGCCGGACTGTAGATGACATCCTGATTACCATGACTCTTTGAGCGATAGCGTACGCGGTAAAGGTCGTCCTGTCGGACAACATCCAGCTTGACGTTGTTCGGCCCAATCGTGGCTATCTGGAATAAAACGCCTTCTTCGCCCGGCTGCGCATTGGCCGGATTCACCCATAGCTCTACGGTGATTTCGTGCGAATGCTTCACGGCGCTGATAATTTTATCCGCTGAGCCAAAACTTTGCGCGAATGTGGGCTCAAGCAGAGCAAAGCCCCCGCATTCAAGCCAGGCTGCGTTGTCCAGCTCATTGATGATCAGATCAATTGGCTCACCGACCTCAGAGCGGTCAAAGATCGTATCGCCTGCTCCAGCAGAAAACTCATAATAGGCCAGTAGGCCCTTGACCACGCGTTCATCCGGCAAAGGCAACACGGTCACTGTTGTTGTTTCCGTATCCGACTGGCCCGCTGAATCCCATACCGTCAGCGTCACGGTGTAATCACCCGGCTGGGCAAATTCATGCCAAAGCGCCTCCTGATTGGAACTGGCCCCATCGCCGAAGTCCCATGAGACGCTGGCGACTCCATAATCATCCTCGGACAATTTGGCCGATAACCAGACTTTCAGCGGCTGATATCCCTCCAGCGGATCGGCGTAAATGACGGCCTCTGGCGCTTCGTCAGTTGGCTCGTCATCGTCGTCGTCACACCACCAGTCCCAACAAGAGTGCCCCTTTTTCTTACCGTAGTAACTTCCGGAGTAATGCTCCACGCAGTTATCCGGGCCATTGCCCTTGCTGAACGCGTTGCTCCAGAACCAGAGATCGCCACCGCCATCACGGGACTGATGCTTGCTCTTTGCCTGCACCATCGAAGATAGCGCAAGAAAGGACACGATTAGAGTAATTAAAAATCTCATGGCTTATAGTAGATAGTGTGATGCGGAGCCATGCAGAAAGAGGAATAGTCACTGGGATGCCAAGCGAAAGTTATTCACAATTAGTGTTTAGCTAACCGTAAAATTCATGCTATTTACTTAGATTATCCATTACTGGAAACACCCCAATCCAGAGGGCATGCAGGAATACTCGCGCAGCAAGCGCCTGATCAACTAATTGACAAATGACCTTTTCAAAATCGCCCGATTGCCGAGCCGTTAAAGCACTCAAATTCGAGTGCTTTTATTTCATTCAAAAGACAGGTGACTGCCGATGAGAAGAGCGAAAAATTGGCCTAGATATCTCAAACAAAGAATTTTAAAGATTGAAAATTTTCAATCCTCAGGCACCAGGAATAGTTGGAATTGCCCAAATCGTTTGCCTTACTTCACCGCAATGGGGAAAGCGAAATAACTGGGATCATACTGCGGATTCTGCTACGGGAAGCACTGTCGAAAATAGGCAACGGTATCCTGATGCGCGTCCTTGGTACTATAGACTTGGTAATTGGCGGCAGAGCGCGACCACACATCCGCGCTGGCAATCAAGGTCGAAGTGTAAACAGCTTACATATCCGAGTGCGCACAAGTTTCAGGTGGCCGAGTCCGGCAAATACTGCGGTTGGCGAAACTTCACGAAAACATTCAAGCGGAAATACTTTCCCTGCCCCCACAGAAAGCCAGAAAGCGTTTCCCAGAGAAACTCCTCCGTCAGTTGACTCCACTTTCACCCCAAAAGCAATTGATTCATGCAGAGCCAAAAACAGGATTAAGCTTCAGGAGTTCTTCGAATTGACTCACATTCTCAAATTTTGGGTGCTCTCCGAATTAAATGGTAAAGTATTTTGCACAGTAATGGTAGGGGTGACGATCCTGAAAGCGGCCCAAATTATCCAATACAGTGACGATCAGGCAACGGGCTGTACCTCCATTCGCTTCCCCGCGTAAGCCACGCCCGACCATCTGCATGTAGCGAACAGGGCTAAATACCTGACGGGAAATAATTACTATATCTGTTTTAGGGGCATCAAATCCGGTCGTCAGAACACTGTGATTACAGAGAACTCGAATCTCCCCTGCCTGAAACTGATCGAGGAAATATCGACGCGATGACCGAGGAGTTCTGCCACTGATTGCAGCCGCTGGCACGCCCTGCAAATTCAGACGGGCTGCGACTTCTTCCGCATGCTCTACTGAATTTGCAAAAAACAAGGTCGAATGTGCTCTTGCTTGCTGAATGTAGTCCACAATCGCCTGATTGCGCTTCGGATTTTTTGCTAGTCGCTGATTGATTTCTTCTACCAATCGCTCAAAATCCAAACCGTCACGTTGATCCCAAAGCTCTAGCAATCGTTCTTCCTCCTCGGGCCGAATCCCTACTCCTGAATCAATACATTGATAATCTACTTCGGACAATACTCCTTGGCGGCGCAGCCGTGCGTGCAGATCCGCTTGTTCAACGGGAAGCCACTGATTATCAAATCGTCGAGCTAACCGTTGGCTCTCGTCGTCATCACTTCTAAAAGGAGTTGCACTCAAGCCGATAATCACTGGCTCGATTGACCCATATTCCTTGTTAAGGGTTGTTTCCGCATCCAGCCACCGAAGTAGCCCCGTGTAGCTAGGTGTAATGGCGTGGTGACACTCATCAATTACTGTCAGACCCGGTTCCTTCAACCATTCCAACTGCTCTGCACCCATTCGACTATTCAGGGTCTGAATCGACGCCACCACCACAACTGGCTTGGACGGTTCGTACACTGCAGGGTTACGATTGCCACCCCACAAGCGAATAATTCGGAGATCCGTCCGTTCCGCGCCTACATTCAACCATACCTGTCGAAAAGCCTGCACTGCTTGCTCGCAAAGTTCATCCGTCTGAGCAATCCAGATCACGCGCCTGCGATCTCCCTCACTGCACATGGTATTTAATGGCAGTCCCGGGACGGGTAAAACGACTGTGGCACGACTGGTGGGGAAAATTCTGCATGCCGCCGGTTACCTCAGTTCGGGCCACACGATTGAAGTGGATAAATCCGGTCTGGTTGGCGGCTACCTTGGGCAAACGCCCGGTATTGTCAAAGAACGCATTCAGGAGGCGCTCGGCGGTGTGTTATTCATTGATGAAGCTTACATGTTGGCCGGACGCGATGACGATCTGTACGCTCAGGAAGCCATCGCCTGCATCCTGACCGAAATGGAAAACCACCGTGATGATCTGGTCGTGATTGCCGCTGCCCCTGTCAGCACAACATGCTCCTCAGGCAAATAAATGGTCACTTGTTGACCGCTCTGACTTAAGCTCACGGAAATTGGGTTTGAGGCCGCAAACTTGATCGCCTCCAGCATTTTTTGCATGTTCGATCGCGGTGGAGCGATCCAAAGAACCGCGCCATACCACACCGCGAAAACAATCAGCAGTTCCGCGATCAGGCCGCCAAACCAAAAGCTAAACGAGCGGTCGGTTACTTTCACTCCCAACTGCAGCGCAACCATGGGTAGCAATATCGCCGTCACCACAGCGATGGCTCCTGTGGCGATCAGGGATCGGCGTTCATTCTGATCGGCCAATGACTTGAGTTCATCAATTAGCTCAGAAGAAGTTTCCAGTTGATGGGGACAGGATCGTGATGGCGACATCTGCATAACCCAGTCTATCGGAAATGGAAATTTGGCGCTAGGTAGCAAAACCCGTAAAAACATCACACTATGCGAGATATTTGACATTGAGCAGTTCGGTTACCATTAGCCGGGTAGTAGCGTACCCGCAATAAACACGAACTCGCCCTCAAAGGACTAATTCAGTGCGGATGCTGTGGCTGCGCCATGTCACCCAAACCCGGTGGCAAGCGAACCAAAACTGGGGAGCAGCGGCCTTATTACACCTGTCAAGACGTCATCCGCTACAAGAAGGCCAGCAAATGCGATATCCGCAATCTCCCTGGTAAAAAGTTCGATACCTTCATTGTGAATGCAATCGGGGAGCTTGGGCGTCATCCCGAAATCATTAAATCGACGATCAAGGGAACCGTCACCCGCCAGCGTAAAGCGCTAAAACCTCTAAAAAGTGAACTCGCTGAGACCAAGAAACACATCAAAGAAATTGATCGCCAACTCGCGAACTGCCTCAGTCTCGCTAAAAAGAAAGGCGCTGGCAGCTTCACCAGCCAACTCCTCAAGGAAGCCGATGAGTTATCGCAAGACCGCCAACAGGCTGAAGTCTCAGTCGAAAAACTCAAAAGCGAAATCGAACTGCGCGAACGGGCAACAACTGATGAAACCCTCATCGCTGAAGCGCTCTGCAACTTTGAAGAGCTATTTCAAGTCCTCCCATTCGAGGAACGTATCGAACTGATGGGCAAACTCATTCGCAAGATCACCATCCGCCGAATTGTTCCAGAAAAAGACGAATTGCCCAAGGACCACGATGCCTTCGAGACCCAAATACGAACCGACTGGTACCGCATCGAATTTGACTTCTTCATAACTTCCTTATTCAGAAGCAGTTCCAAATTCGTCGAAAAATCGAAAGATGGTTCGTATTTCGATGCAGGTGGCGGAGTGCGCGGTGTCGTAAGTCGAACTAACTTTGAGTTGAATTGTGTTGTCGGGTTGCCGGGCGCTCGCTGGCTCGGGGAGGCTTTCGCCGTCGAACCGTTCCAACTGCCCGCCGGATACCTTGATAAAATCATGGGGCCGGATACGGATTGCCAACCAAAAGGCGCTACTTATCAACACCCGATCCACCTTGCCCAAGGATGGACGCAGGAGCTTGCCAATACGCCGGGCTTCACGATTACGCAAATCGCTGAACGCGAGGGATTTTCACGCACTCATATTCGGGGCATTCTACGTTTGGTACGGCTTCCCACTGGCGTGCAGAAAGCTCTAAGCAGCCTCACCAATCCCACTGAAATCGCCTTTTACAGCGAGCGGCGGTTGCGGGGCCTCGTCTATCTTAGCGCCAAGGAGCAACGCGCTGGATTCGCCAAACTACAGCAGCGATGGGAGGCGCAAAGCAGAGGATAAGCACGCCATGAATCAAATAGAGCGGTGATATTGAGGCAATAAGCGGCTGAATGACCCGCAATTTCGGTTGCACAATTTGATTTAAGTATGAATCGAATAACCTAAGACATTGATAATCAGTAATATTTGGCCTAGATAAATACTGTGCTTGAATTAAAAATCTACCATCCGCTCGGCGAATTTGAAAAAAATTCCCGCCATACGGCGGATATTATTGGATTTCTCCAATCAAGAATGTAAGTAAAATAGCCATTGGTTTTTACTAGCAATTTACATTAGCAGGTATTGGTAGCATTACATACTTCATGGACCCAAACGCAAAAGACAGTCTGGCTCAACTCGACAATCTATTAGCCGCGAGTAGTCAGTCATGGTTATTCGGAGCCGGAATCAGTCTGGACGCAGGAATACCACTCATGTGGCCCCTTACCAATCGAGTTTTTGTCAGAGCGAAAGAGGACGGAGAGACAAGCGACATTAAAGTAATTGAATACATCCAAAGTCAGCTTTCCGAAAATTCGCATATTGAGCATATTTTGAGTCAACTCAGCGACCACCGAGCAATCGCTGGTCGTTCCAAAAATAAAAGCATCACATTTGATGGCATCACTCTTTCAGTTGATGAATTGGATGAACTTCATCAGCGACTTCTAACTTGGATTGCTGAAACAATTCGTTGGGGATACAAGCCTCAGAAAAATGATGGGACACCAGAGGAGATAGGAACCCTTCAAAACCGAATCGTAAAAATAGACGATCATTTGGAGTTTGTATCAGCGCTCTTTAATCGGAGCCAGGCAGGAGTGGCAGAACGCCGGAGAGCTGTTCGGCTCTTTACCACCAATTATGATACTCTGCTTGAAGATGCTCTTGCGCTTGGTGGTTTCTCATATTGGGACGGATTCTCCGGCGGAGCAGTCGCCTACCGGAGTCATCGATATGGAGATGAAGAACCGAATCTTCGTGAAAGGGCTCATGTGATTAAACTTCATGGATCGATTGACTGGCATTGGGGGGAGGATGACCAAGTTTGGCGAGTAAGGGATGGTGATTTATATCCGAAGAAGTTATCTCGGGTTCTTATTTACCCGCAATCAACCAAATATTTCGCGACCCAACAAGACCCCTTCGCAGCCCAATTCGATCTATTTAGGCGAGCACTAGGTGCTCCAGGTGAGAACGTTCTCGCAATATGCGGATATAGCTTTGGCGACGAACACATTAACCAAGAAATAGAACTGGCGCTTCAAAGGCCTAAGAACAAAACGACGATTCTTGCCTTCGCAGCAAACCTCAATCCTACCATTGAAAGGTGGAGGAGTCGGTCGTGGGGGAAGCGAGTGTATATTATTTCAAAAGATGGCTTATACGTTGGTCCAAGCGCCCCCCATGCGCCTCCAACTAATGGAGTCGAACGAGATTGGTGGAAGTTTGCCGGAGTCACTAAGATGCTAAACAGTGGGGCGGAAGCCTGTGTATTATGAACACATTTGACCTAATTTCTGACTTAAAGATTGGGCACATAGTCGAGGTGTCAGGAAATACTATCCGAGTTGAGTTATCCGGAGATGTCACGGAGCTCACCCGAACTTATGAAGGTAGGGTTTATCCGATCGGGCAAATTGGTAGCATCGTAAAAGTCCATTTTGGAAGGCGTCTGATATTTGGTTTCGTAACGCTCCTGAGAATGCGATCAGAGGAAATTCCTGAGATTGCTAAACCAATTCCGCCGGATGCAGATCAGCGGTTAATGGAAGTCGAATTGTTTGCCGAAGGCGTATGGAATGCAGCAGATAATAAGTTACGATTTGTTCGAGGCGTAACTACATACCCGCTCCCACGTCAGAGCGTGCATCTACTCACTCGCGAAGAAACGACTCAAATATATTCAGCAGCTGAGGGGCAACAAAATGACGGTGAATACAGCCCACTCTTTCCATTCGCCGATTATGTCGGCGCAGACAATGCTATTTGTCGTGCAAACATAGATAAAATGCTAGGTATGCACTGCGCGGTACTTGGTTCAACTGGTTCTGGAAAGTCTGGAGCCGTTGCCGCCTTGCTGCACAGCATGTTGGAGCACGTTCCAGAGCCTAAAACAGTTTGCCACCCAAGAATCGTGATTATAGATCCCCACGGAGAGTATGGTCACGCATTCAAAGAACGTGCGATCGTTTATCGTGCTTATGATCCGCTTGGAAACGAGGAAACTATCGGCTTTCCAATAAGCCTTCCTTACTGGCTCATGTCGGCAGATGAGTTCAGGTCTTTAGTGATCGGAAAAACCGAACAAGAAGCAACCTCTCAGAACAACATCATCTATAAAGCCATCACTTATGCCCGTATGGTTGCCGCCGGACTTGTTGATCCTTCTCCCACTGCACACGGTGGGGCAGCACCTAAGGATGGCCTAGACCATGATGCACCACGTCCCAAGGCAGGGGTAAAAATCGAAGAACTGATTGAGTTTGACCACGACAAGCCTCGTCCTTTTAGCCTCCAAGAGTTTTACAATCATGTTTTTTATTTGCAGGCGGCACGCGTGCAGAAGGACACACTTCAGAGTGTTGCAGCTTCCGAATTTGCGACTAAGTTCAAATCAATTTTGGATAAACTCTCAGTCTTGAGGCGTGATCCTAGGATTCGTTTCATGATGCAGGAATGGGATCAGCAGAGCCCATCCCTTGAACACATCATCGCCCAATTAGTCGGCCAGATTCAGGGAGATGGTGGCGTTGATCAAGACATTCGGATTCTGGACATTTCTGGCCTTCCGAACGAGGTCGCTGGTCCGCTTGCCGCCATGCTTGCCCGTTTATTATTTCAGTATAAAGTTCATCAAACTACGGAAGAAAGAAAACGCGATCCAGTTGTTCTTGTTTGCGAAGAAGCTCACCGATATGTTCCAGACAGAGGCGAAGCCGAGTACGCAGCAGCGCAAACTGCAATCCGAAGAATCGCTCGTGAGGGCCGGAAATACGGTATCGGATTGATGCTTGTTAGTCAGAGGCCTGCTGACGTTGAAAGCACAGTGATTTCACAATGTGGCACTTGGCTCGTTTTGAGATTAACCAATGCAGCAGACCAACAGCATGTATCTCGTTTTTTACCAGATGGTTTATCAGGTATGACGAAGGCTTTACCAAATCTCGCTCAACAAGAAGCGATTTTCGTAGGTGAAGGCGCTGCAATGCCAGCACGAGTTCGTATCCGCGACCTAAATGATGATCAGCTTCCGAAATCCGAGACAGCTAAGTTTGCAAAAGGATGGACCTTAGAACGCCTAAGCGAACCTGAAATCGCGACAATCGCCCAACGGATGGCAGGATAATAAGCGACACAGTTGAGTTTATTTCTATATGGCTACACCGAACTATAGTCTATTACAAATACAGCAATTAGCAACCGTTGAACGAAGTTTACACTTGCTACGTAGGGCTAAGTTTCACCTTGGTCTGTCAATATTACTCTTTAGATAAAGAAATCTTGGATGTTCAAACGCTAGAGGATTTACGTGAAAACAATGCAGCATGGGGATTGTTGAAGAAAACCAATGCAGCCTTTATTCTTTCGTTTTTAATTGAATCTTTCAAAACGCGCTCAAGGACAGAAATCGTATCTGATCAGCTCGTCGTTGAGCTAACGACATTTCAGGAATATCTAGTAGATCAGGGTTTTGATGCCTTAAAAGGCCCTACCGAGAGCATTTTATCCTCGTGGGCCTCCGAAGCAGAGCAGATTTTATGGCGTAGCCATGACAATGAAACAGATACCTACGTTTTCACCCTTCGAGCATCTACCGAAGAAGCCATTCAATTTGTCATCGGCTTACAGGAAGCACGGCGCCCAGTAGCCGCCGAAACCAGTCTGAAGCGCATTTTTGCGATTCTCGAAGAGGTGGTCTTAATGGGGCACGGCGATGTAGAAACTTACATATCCAGGCTAGAAGCTAGACGAGATGCCATACAGCGTGACATTGACCGAATATCGCAAGACGGTATTTTTGATAAAAATCCGCACACGATTCGTGAACATTTTCGTAATTTAACGGATGACATCAGAGCCCTTGGTAGTGATTTTCGAAAAGTAGAGGAAGACTTCCGAGAAGTTGCCAAAGACATCCAAAGCTCAAGTATAGGCAACACGACTAGTCGTGGAGATGTCCTTGAATATATGCTCGATCATGACGAGCACATTCGCAATTCAGATCAAGGACAGTCTTTCTTTGGCTTTCTGGCCCTCTTGAACTCCCCCGAGCAGTTAATGAAACTAGATTCTCTCCGGGAAAATCTAACGGAAATCCCGGAGCTGTCTTCCTTTGACATGTCCGAAATCATGTCTTTTGAGCGACGCCTTCTCCAAGAAGCTCAGCGCGTCAATAAGACTGTCCAGAGACTTAGCAGGCAACTGCGACGTGTCCTTGACGATAAAGCCAACGCTCAACGCCAGAAGCTACTCGCCCAGATTCAGTCTATTCTCTCTCACTTTATGGATGAGGACTTCGTTGTCCAGAATCCTGAAAAATTCGCCGTAGTGGATGACTTGCCGACATTCAGGATGATAGATGACTATAGACCTTTCCGTCCAACCGCTAAATTACAGAAGCAAGAAGCCAACGTATTTGAGCAAACAAAAGCGGAACAAGATGCTGCTGCTAAGTCGGTTGCAGCAATGGAGCGCATCGACTATGAAGCCCTTGTTACGAATATTCATCAGTGTTTCAAGATTCTAAAAAAGGACACTTTGACGCTTCCTGAAATCATCAAGCAAAAGCCTCTCAAGCACGGACTTATTGAGCTAGCCGTATATCTACAGATCGCTGACGACAATAAATGTCGTTTCATTCAGGGAGAAGAGGATTCCGTTGTGATTCCTGGAAGCGATGCCAATGCCATGCACTTAACGTTTCCGCGAGTTATAATAAATCTCTCTAATTTTAACCAGACCAATCCATGAACTGGCCACGATACGAGCCATATTTTCCGGTACTTATAAAGCTTCTACAAGACACCATCTATTCAGATGATGAGAAGAGTTGGAGCTTGATCCTTAGCTATCGCCAGGAAATCGAACAGTACTTCATCAAAATTGGTATGTTGCTAGTTGTGGTGGAGCACGATGAATTCGCATATCTAAGCAATATTCCGCGAGATGATGCACCTGACGGCTTCAGAGACCTGCCGAAGCTGACCAAAGCTCGCCGCCTTTCTTTCCCAGTCACGGCAATATGCATCCTTCTTAAGAAGCACTATGTACAGCATCAAGAGAACGTTGGATCGTTTGAGCCACCCACAATACTATTGCACGAACTGTTCGAAGAGTATCAAGCAATACCCCAAGTCGCTCGCAATGATGAATGGCGGGGGCGTCAACAGTTTGAAACTCAAATTAACAAACTAATATCAGAATTGCGCGTGATTCGTGACGCAAAAGCGGACGAAGGCATGTATAGAATACTGCCATCAATCAACAGCTTAGTAACTCCTGAATTTATCAGTCAATGGGAGCATCTGAAACTTGGAAAAGGTGCGAAAACGGCTGGAGACGAAATCGAATTGGATTAATGCATGGAACTTTTTGAAGATCATTCTCCACTCTCGGAATCGGGCATTCGTTTAGAGCGTCTGGAGATCCAAAACTGGGGCACTTTTGATAAGGATATTTTCGTTTTAGATTTCGCTGGGCAACCCGCATTACTCATCGGCAATAACGCTACCGGAAAGACAACTATTAGTGATGCGCTACTGACGCTCTTGGTTGAGAGCAACCGCAATTATAATGTATCTGCAAGCTCCTACGGGAAGCGCAAGGGACGCAACGAAAACTCATACATCAAAGGTGCCTTCAAGGAAGTCAGCCAAGAGGGGCAAATTCAGGCGTCACCCGAATATCTTCGCCCCCAAGAAGGTACTCTATCCACGCTACTAGCAGTTTTCAGGAACCACTCCAACGGCAAGTATTTTTCCATTGGGCAGATCATGTACATGAGTGGTGGTGATCGTAAACGTTGTTATTTTTATCGAGAAGAATCGTCATCCATCAAGGTTGATCTATCCAGTTTCAAAGAACTTCGCTCAATCAAAGCGGAACTCAAGCGGCGAGGTTTCACCGTGCCAGATGCCGTTCGCGCATATTTTGAAAAAATTCGCTCATGGTGCAACATGAGGTCCAAGGCCCTTGACGTCTTCAATCAAACTGTGGCCGTTAAAGAGATCGAAAATCTGAATTCTTTCATTCGACGTTACATGCTCGATGCAAAAGACTATGAAGCTCAGGTCCAGGAAATCACTCGCCACTATGTTGATCTTGAAAAGGCCTATAAGCAAATCCTCCGCAGCGAGGATCACTTAAAAAAACTTACGCCAATCGAGAACAAGGGCGACCAATACATTAAAGCCAGCGAACACAAACTTGAACTAGAAAGATGCGAGGTAGTCAGGAATTATTTCTTTAAGAACCGCCAAGAACTAATCTTCCAAGAAGCTGTAGAGGAAGCAAGATACGAAATCGTAGTAAAGGATGAGGAATATGCTGAGAAAGAAAAGGAAAAGGAAACCCTCGATAATCTAATTCTAAAGTTGAATCTGGAGAAGGAAACTAAGGGCTCAGCACTTAAGGCTCTTGAGGAAGACTTAAAGCAGCAAACTCGCTCTCTTACAGACTGCAAATCTAGACTGAGGGAATTTAACTCTGCGTTGGCAGCATTGGAGATTCCTGTTAAGCCAACAGACTACAACACATTCAAGGATACGATTAAGACTGTAAGAAAACTCCACAGCAAGGCACCCCATGAGTTCCAAGAGGCCCGCAATGATGCGTTAAAATGCAGAACTCGTCTCAACGCTATCCGAGAACAACGCGAAACCGAAATAGCAGAACTTCGAGAGCTGCAGGGATCAAAATCCAATATCCCATTGCCTCTAAAGGAACTACGCGAACTCATGTGCGAGGCTCTTGGTATAGCACTCAATCGACTTCCCTTTGCAGCAGAGCTAATTCAGGTCTCCAAGGAAGAGTCTGATTGGCAACTCGCGATTGAGCTAGTCCTCAATGGATTTGGCAAAACGCTTCTTATCCCGCCTGAATTGCATGGTAAAGTTGTTGAGTACGCTGAACGCAATAAACTGCGTAATAAGGCTGGAAGAGGGATGCTTCTTGAGTATGAAAAGGTAGATCCCAATGACAATCTGGGCTTTCGGAGCGACAAACAAAGCGGTCCAGATTCCCTAGCCCAAAAATTGTCCTATAACCTGCAACATGAATTTGGAGGATGGGTTCGCCGCGAAGTTCGGCAACGATTCCCAATCAAATGCATCAGGAATACCGATGCGTTTAAAGACTATCGTGGACGAGCCGTGACCATTCAAGGGCAGATACGCTATGACAATGGCAGAATCCGAAAGGACGACCGCGAGAATAGCCGTGATCCAAAGAATTTTGTACTTGGTTGGGACAATAAGCAAAAGCAGGACGAACTTGCACAATCAATCAACAATTTCAGCCAAGACATTAATCGCCTAGAGAAAGTCGAGGAAAACCTTAACATTCGAGAAACCTACTGGCGGGATGTCACGCATCATGGCAATACAGTGCTGAAAGTTACTCTCTGGTCAGAACTAGATGCCGCAGCTTTCGAACGCCGGATAGCAGAAATAGAGCTGGATATCGATAAGTTCAAGAAGGAGAACACAGATATTGCAGAACTCGATGATCGCATCTCGGAAGCCGTATGCAAACAACGAGAAATCTCTCAATATATGCGAGATTTAAACACTGCCAAATCCAAGTTTGAATCTCGCATGGAAGGATGGCGTAATAGCCTGCTTATTGCCAGAAATGCTAAAATGCGACTTTCTACTCCCAAACCGGATGAATTGAAAGAAGCAGAGAATAAATACAACAAATCATGCTTGTTGAAAATTGATACCATCCTCGATGATGACAATAAAACTCGTGAGATGCTGGAATCAGAAATAAGGGGTGCAGAGCAAAAACTAAATAAGCTTACGGAAGACATTGTCGCTGCAATGGCTAGCTTCTTAGAAGCATTCCGTGAGGATGGATTCTGGCAAAGGCTTGTTCCCCAGATTGGCTATCTCAAGGAATTCCGAAAAGAGTATCTAAGAATCAGTAGTGAGGGGCTTCCTCAACACAAGGAACGATTCCGCAAAATGGCTCGTGATCGCTTATATAATGAGCTGGGACAATTAAACCATGAACTTCGCAATGCTGATATTGAGATGAAAAGGCGGATTGATGAAATCAGTGACGCCTTGCGCGAAATCGAATATAACCAAGGCACATACACCCGCCTGCGCTACGTCAGGGCAAATTTCCATCAGCGTGACAAGCTTCGGGAATACCTCAACAAGTCACTCAGCAATAAATTGGGTGGAGAGCGCACCTACGAGGAAGCTGAGGCCTTCTTCACAACCATTAAGCCATTCATTGATGATCTATCAGCAGAAGATGGATGGGCTAAAACCGCTTGTGACGTCCGCAATTGGTATGACTTTGCGGCAGATGAACTAAGCATAGCAGATGGCTCTGAAATTCGAACATTCAGATCGACTGAAACTTCATCAGGCGGTGAGAAAGCCAAACTTGCATTCACGATTCTGGTAGCAGCGCTAACCTACCAATACAATCTCGATCCACAAAACCCGATTGAGTCACGTTTCCGTTTCGTGGTCATTGATGAAGCATTCGCCAAGGTTGATGATATCTATGCTCAATATGTCCTGGAACTCTTTGAAAGCTTTGGCTTTCAGACGATGGTAGTTGCACCCCTTGACCCCAAATCGCTCATTGTAGTTCCATATATGGACTATTACATAATGACGGTAAAAAGCACTGGAGAGGATAAGAAAGACCGCTCACGAATCTTAACAATGACCAAGGAGCTCATTGAGGAAAAAGTTCGCCTTGCTGAGAAGCCAGTAGCTGCACAGTGAATCCTCCCCCCATGCGATGATAACTTCAGAACAAATTTCTGCCAAGGCCGCGAGACAGGTAAAAAGATTTTTAATTGCTGAGCTTAGGGGTGAAGAATTTGTGCCTTGGCTTGTTCCATTCAAGACTCCCAAAGAGAGTGAAATGTCTTTCACTCAGATGGATGAATGGATTAGAGGTCTAGTTAGAAAATCCAAAGAACAAATTGGCTATGGCTACAGAATTGAATTCCAGTCACGCCGTACCTTTGTAAACAATCAGATTCCACAACGGATTATCTTTGACACTTCGAATGATGTGTATCGTAGCGCTGGTCGCCTGGACGAGGTAGATAAGGCCAGGGAATCGTTTGCCCTGCTCAGCCAATCCTACCCAGTACTAACAGAATGGTGTTTCCGAAATGTATCTCAACTCATTAGCTCATCGAGCGAGTTTCACAACATACTCAACATCGTAAAGGAATATCTCAACAATCCACGCCCAGACATCTATAGGCGCGAATTCGCCGCAGCACCACATTCCAAATATCTTGAGGAACACGAGAGGCTACTGTCTGAAATTTTTGAGCTTGTTGCGCCCCAACACGTTCTTGACGGCTCGATTGACTTCGACCTGAGGTATGGCTTCAGAAAGCAGCCATATACCTGCTGGGTACGTTTCCTCGACCCCAACTACATTCCAAATGGTATACCTGGTGATTGGATTGCGCTTCCCCTCCATACGCTGGCGAAGATGAACTTACCGTCCAAGCTGCTCATCAGTGAGAATAGAACTCCTTTGCTCTCGCTTCCACAATATAAGAACACACTAGGAGTCTGGGGAGGCGGTGGCGCAGCATCGCTATTGGCACAGCAAGATTGGGTAAATCAGCGAGAAGTTTTTTACTGGGGAGATCTCGATTGCCATGGTCTATGCATCTATGGAAGGTTTAAGGAGCATTCATCATCCACTCGTGGCGTGCTAATGGAGCGAACACTTTTGAATGAGTTTCATGAGTTAGTTGGCAAAGGGGTAGATTCATCTCCCATCCCATCTGATAGCCTGAACGCCGAAGAACTGGCTCTCCATTCCTACATTGCAAGCCACAACCTTAGACTTGAACAAGAGCGTATCCCACATCGCTATGTTCTTGGTGTATTGGAAGCCTTAGGATTCCGTGTGATTCGCTAGCTTTCAGTTCATATAACCTCAAAATGGATAGCGACAACTCATACCTGTTCAACTGCCTTTACCTTTATTCTAAATTTCCATATTAGCTAGCCTTACATTGATTGTCGCATACCCCGGCTTTGGCTCCGGCTGAGTGTGCGGCGGGGCGGCTGGATACGCTGTAGGGGCGAAGGCGACGGTTCGCGCAATTGTTTCAGCAATTGCCCTTTGGCAATATGCTCGGCGATCATGCGGGAGCGTTGAGCCAACTTAATGGATTCTTTCGCTAAAGCGTCGGACAGCTTGGCCTTCGCCGCCAAATCCAGCGCCAAGGCGCGCTCGCCGAGGCGCAGCAGATTTTCGCGCAGGGCTTCCTTGTCTGAAGTGTAAATCTTGATCTTTCGCCGCGCCCGCGAAATCGACACGTACCACTGATTGCGATTCGTCGCCGCGCGATTTTGCGAGTCCGAAAATAAAACCGTATCCACGGTTTTGCCCTGAGAGGCGTAAGAGGTTACGGCGTAACCGAGATTGGCTAGGCGCTGCGTTGGCGCCAATGTTTTGCGCTGGCCCCGATCATCGACGACGGCAATTTTGCCGTTCTTAGCTATACGGGAAACCGTCACCAGTTCGCCATTAACGATAGGTTTGCTATCAACGGACTTGCCGTTGAAATTCATTTGGAGGCGATCACCCGGCGCCAGTTCAAGCTCACGCTGGCGAGCGACAACGAAGTGCTTGGACTGCTTAAAGCTGACCGTCGTTACCTTGCCATTTTTGAGCAGGGACAAGCCTTGCTCACTGGCGCCCTCGACTTTCGCAAGTTCGCCTTTGCCGAATCGGCCGTACTTTTTGATGAAGTAAACATAGTCGCCTTGTTGGTAATAACGCGCATCGCGCTTTTGCGCATTATCCAGGTCGCGACTTTCGTAGAAAGCCAGCTTCGTATCCTTCCCCAACTGGCCCTCGTCCTTGAGCCGCTGACGCACCGCCGCATTGACGGCGTGAATTTCATCCCAAGTTTGGGCGACAATCAGCGTGGTTTCTCCGGCCTGACGCGCCTGCAAATAATCATCGGCTAAAGTCGCCTGTCGATTGGCCTCATCGACTTCCACTACGCTGTCAAGGGAGTCGAGTCGTTCAAACGACTCGACGACTTCACCCTTGGAAGCGGCTTTCACCGCTTCGCGGTATTCGCCGATGAAAACGCGCTCATTTTCGTCACGACCCTTGGCCGGGTCTTGCCGACGAATCGCGGTCAGTTCAGCGGGATGAAGATGCGCGTATTTCTCTATGGCCCGGAGCGCGTCCGAGGCTTCCACGGCGCCATGCTGGCGCGTGTCGCCCGACAAAATGATGCGCGTTTCACTCGCTTTCAGCGTCGTGAAAAGGTCCGACATTTGCTTGCCGCCAATCTGCCCGGCTTCGTCAATGACGACGACCGCGTTACCGGGCAGTTCGCTTTTCGCCAGAAACCGGGCGACGGTTTGCGCTTCAAATCCGTCGTTTTGCAGGTCAATGACCTGCTGGCGCTGCGGTGCCAAAACGACCACCGAATAACCCGCATCCTGTAATCCTCGATTCACTTCTTGGAGCGCGAAGGTTTTGCCGGTCCCGGCTCCGCCCCGGAAAAGCGTCACATAATCTTGGCTCCCAAGGATCCGCTCAACCGCGGATTTTTGTTCGTCGGTTATCGTCGCAATTGACGGCTGATAATTTTCGCAGAATGGCGCGTGCTGATTACGCCCTTTTTGGGCGGTGTCCACGATTGCGAGTTCGCGGTCGATTGCAACGTGGGTGGTAATGTTGTGATCGCGCTCATTTTTGAGGTAATTTCGGCGGGCGATTTCGGCGTCCAGATTTTGGAGGGTGAAATCCTCGCCCCGGCCCCGGATCAATGCCGCCGCTTTGAGCTGGTAATATTCCACCACGGACTTGCGCTCGAACACCCGTTCATCGGCCCAAGTGACAATGGCTTGTATATCCGGCGTGATTTTATCGACGGAATTGGGCGCGTTTTCTGGCGCCAATGACGCGATGTCGGCAGGCGTCATTTGGCCACTCCAATGAGCGTGCAAATTTGACGCCGACGATTCCTTGATTTTGCGGTCCCGTTTTTCGTGCGCAATTTGCGCCCGCAATTCCTTCAAATTCTTGGGCCGATTTCCCTTCGATAAATGCTCCCGCACGCCCGCATCAATTTGCTGGTGACGCTTCGAGAATCTTTCAATCAATTCGGGCGATATGCTTCTGATTTCAAAATCACGCGCATTGTTCTCGATCACGTAGCCCAATTGCTTGAGTCCCTTGGCAAGCTCGTGGTAATACAAGTTTTCGACAAATTTTTGCGCCTTTAGCATCTCGTAATTCTGCAATGCTTTCCACCGATTTTCGACCGGATCATAGGTCGCATTCATGACGATGCAATGCGTGTGCAAATGCGGATCAAGCGCCCGGCTCGTATCGTGACGGAAGGCCGCACCGATCACGTTGCCGGTTGTTCGGTCATCGGAGCGCCGATTTTTACGGACGCGGGTCATGGCGAATTTCTCCATTTCCTGCATCGCTGTTTGGACTGCTTTATTGTGAATGTGGACGATGCGCACGTCCTGATAGAGCCCGGCAATCGACACGCTTTTGGGCGGGCTTATCGTGAAGTCGTAGAAGATGCGGCGGTTGGCGACTTCCTTGCCGTCCTTGGTTCGCGTCGTATTTTTACGCGCAGTTAGGCGCTCGTTAGTGACGGGATTATTCCCTTCACATAAGGCCACAAATTGTTGCTCTTTTACGGCTCCTTGCAGTCCCAATTTTTCCGCTCCTTGCCCAAACCACTCGCCCTGTACCTCATTCTCTTGGGCGTAGTAGTCGCCTACCTGCAAGTGTTCACGGAAGTATTCCTTGGCATTCCGCAGGTTGTATTGTGGCTTGGGACTGAGCATGTTTTGACGCTACTTGGCGCGGTGTTATTTATGTTCTGAAACGCATTGGGGCGTTTCTTTAGGTGGGGGACGCCTTACCCCTTACGAGCTAAGGCTATATTATCGTAGGATTCGCCCGCTTAATAGGGAAGTTGTCCAATCGCGGATTCCCCAATTATTGCGCCAGTCACCGCCGAAGTTTCCGGTTCATAAATTGCGCTCAAATCGCTCAGAAAAATCGGGCGAAAATTGCGGCGCATTAGGCCGCGCCGGAAAAGAAACTGTTCCCGTTTTTTCCAATGGTGTCACACGGTTCAAGGTAGTGCTGCGCCTCCACCTTGAGCTCGCGTGAGCGCGAAGCGCGAACGGTTTCCAGTTCAAACCCTCATTGGTTTTGAGGGGCCGGAAGCCTTTCAAAATGAAAGGTATGAAATGAAAATCTACGAAGCTTCGATTAAGTATTCACTGGTCTCGGAATGCCAGAGCAC
The DNA here is from genome assembly GCA_031296935.1 of Cerasicoccus maritimus. Classification (GTDB taxonomy): domain Bacteria; phylum Verrucomicrobiota; class Verrucomicrobiia; order Opitutales; family Cerasicoccaceae; genus Cerasicoccus; species Cerasicoccus maritimus. The sequence goes on along the minus strand of JAVDPD010000007.1, from coordinate 128,505 downwards.
ACCACTCGACAGCCCGGCGATGATCTATCAATACATGCAGGGGGCATTCGATAATTATCTCATGCAGGAAAGCTTTTGGGTCATCTGTATGAACCGCAAAAATCAACCGACAAGCCGAACCATGATTGCACTCGGAACGATCAGCGGAGCGCTAGTCAGCCCGGCGGAAGTATTCCGGGTGGCGATTCTGACGAACGCCGCCAACATCGCAGTTGCACACAATCACCCCAGTGGCGATCCATACCCATCAAAGCAAGATATTAGCATGACTCGCAGTCTCGGAGAGTGCGCTAAATTGATGCAGATTCCCTTGCTCGACCACATCATTTGTGGTGATCCAAAATCCGATCCAAAAGGAATCGGATACTATTCATCCAATGAGAATGGGCTTTGCTGAAAAGCCACCTGCCCCGCCTGGTGAACTGCTAGGCGGGACGAGTTTCAGTCTGCAATAGTAGATTACCAACGTCGGAATCGACAACCAACATTCCGACTAGTTTATTGTCCAGCTTGAGTTATTCAACAAGGGCGTCGCAAACCACGCGTTCAATGCACCGGCGCAGGAGGCGGCTTTTCATCGATGGCACCACGCCATAGTGGTAGGCCCAGCCCATCAGGAACAGGTAACGGAAAGTATTCATCACAATGGCCAGGACACAGACCGCCACGAACATAAGGAGTTTTTTCCAGAACCGGTCCATGAACACGGCGACCAGAAAGGTACCCGCAGAGATGTAGGCCGTAAGCGATCGATTGCGAACAGTTCTTCGCCTTTTTCTTTGGAGCATTCTTTAGGTCTACGAATACATCGTCATGTGGTTCATGGTCACCTATGCGATCTACGTCGGAGGAGCCGGAGCCGCTATCATTGGCGGACTCTATTGGAAAAAGGGAACGACAGCGGCGCCTGGACCGCGATTCTCGCGGGCTGCTCGCTCTCGGGTGGCGGCATCTTCGCCTATAAATTCTGAGGTAACAGCGTCTTCTCTGAGACCCTCGATTTTATGATGATCAAAGCAGACGTCACCCCGTTCCCGGAATTTTCAATGAACAGCGTTCAGATTCGCTTTTTCTCAACGCAGTTGCCATCGCGCTCTACATCATTGATCGGCCCTCACTTTTCGTATCGGTTCAATTGAGACTTCGGCGGATTGTTTATGTTGGTTGGGTTATGGGTTGCTGGTGGATTCCTCGGTGGCTACTCGCACCGCCGGTGCGCACACAGGCAATCACCGTGGACAATGGGACCTGAGTTTGCTGGCAAAGTGCTCGATGCCTGGGCTTATGCCAAAGAGGTTCAGCTTGATTTTATCCGACCAGACATACCAACCGAAAACTACTACATAGAATCCTTTAATGGCAAGCTCCACAATGAGCTGTTGAACACTGAGACCTTCTTTTCCCTGTCCGAGGCCAGGGAAAAGCTTGAAGAATATCGCCTCGATTATAATACGTATAGACCACACAGTTCGCTGGGCTATCGGCATCCGGCCGAATACGCCCAGCAAGCTACATCCAAGGCAACAATAACCCAATCGAAGCGGAAAATCCTAGCACTGCCTCTAGTATGAAGATTGGGAGCAGGTCACTGCCCAACGACACTCCGCTTCAATAGGGCCGGTCACCGGACGTTTACAGTAGATCTTCCGTGAGTCTAAAGATATCCCACGCCGATAATGCACAGCCCACCAACAATGAACTCATCTACAACGGAATCAATTAGACGTGATTAAGCTAACCAGATTACTAATAGGCACTTACAACCATACGCCCAATTCAACTGGCATCGGACTTTGCATCGCAGAGTTTGACTCAAGGACCGGCGACTTACAATGCGCATTCGCAAACTCCAACCTGATAAATCCATCGTATAGTGCAGTTGGCTCCGATGGCATTATTTATACTGTATCGGAGGTAATCGACGGCCCTGGCACAGTGACAGCATTCATAGATAAAGACCAGACCTTGACGCCCGTGTGGACCGCAAATTCCAATGGCCGAGCCACATGCCATCTGGCAACTCACCCTTCGAGAGATTTGATCGGCATAACCAACTACCTTGAGGGCACAGCCATGTTACTATGTGCTTCCAATGGCAAAGAAATCGCAACCTACCGCTACTCTGGCAAAGGTCCGAATTTAAAGCGCCAACAATCACCTCATCCACATCAGGTCTTATTTTCACCATCTGGAAAATGGATGCTCATAAACGATCTTGGTTGCGATAAAATCTGGATTCATGACTGCAATAAACCAGAAAATCTGGCACCTTACAGTGCGATTGAATTACCCGCTGGAGCCGGACCGCGACATTCTCTTTTCTCCGAGGATGGCAAAGACATATACTGCATAGCAGAGCTGGACGGCCGACTCTACCATGGGAGGTGGGATGAAGAGTATGCAAGCTGCCATTGGGCGAGTGCCCAATCTGTTTTACCACCCGAAACCAAGCAAGCTCCCCATTGCAGCGCAATTCGTATGCACCCGAAATTACCGCTAATCTATGCAGTAGATCGAGCAACGGAAACGCTATCCATCTTTAGCAAAAACCCAAGCGGTGAGATACAGCGACAATCTTACTACTCTACCGGTGGAGCCGGTCCACGCGATTTAATGATTCACCCAAGTGGCGATTGGCTACTCGTTGCTTGCCAGACATCCAATGCGATTGTTGCGCATGAGCTATCCCCCGAAACAGGCCTCCCTACCTCGAAGATCAAAGTTAACCAATTCGGGAGTCCCGTCAGTTTACTGGTTATAGATTAGTGGCGACACCGGCACGCCTGCCGGACGGCTCATGCTCAATATGCTTCTAGGCTTCGGGCAATATGAGCGGGAGTTGACCGCCGAGCGTATCTCGGACAAACTGGCCGAACGCGCCAAGCGCGGCAAATGGGCCGGGGGAACCATCCCCCTCGGCTACGACTACGACCCGCAAACCAAGAAGCTAAGCGCAAATCAAGACGAGGCCGCGCTGGTTAAGCGAATCTACACGCTAGCCGCCGAATGGGGCGACGCCACCATGATTGCCCAGCAGATCAACGACGAGGGAGCCCGCACCCGCCAACGTGTTTATCAGTCTCGGGGCGGCGAAAAGCAAGTTGGCGGCAAGCGTTTCCGCTCCGATAAGATTAAGCAACTGGTCGCCAATCCGCTCTACAAGGGCGTGGTTCGCCACCGCGATCAGGAATACCCCGGCGAACATGCGGGCATCGTTTCGCCCAAGCTTTGGGAAAAGGCCAATGAGTCATTGAACAAGCGCGAACTCAAACCGGCGCCCGCCGTTCGGCAGAGTGACAAGCATCAAGCCGCGCTCAAGGGCCTTGCCCACTGCGGGCATTGTGGCAATGCGCTAATTCCGCATCCCAGCGGCAAAAAGGACGCCAACGGCAAGCAATACCTTTATTACAAGTGTGGTTGCGTCAACCGGGACGGACGGCACGCCGATTGTCCACTACGTAGCGTACCAGCCCGCCCGCTGGAAAAGATTGTCGTCGAACTGATTGGCGAATTGGGTCAGAATCCCGCGATCATCAAGAAGGCGATTGCCGCATCCAACAGCCAGAAACAGAAGTCTTTGCGCCCGCTCAAGAAGAAGCTCGCCGAGCTCAACAAGCGTCACGGCGAAATCAGCGCCCAGCTACGCCACTACCTTGAACTTGCGGGAAAAGGCGACCGTCATTTCAGCTTCGAGATTCGCGCCGAGGCTGAAAAGCTCGCCGCCGACAAACACGCCGTCGAAATCGAGCGCGATAAGGTCAGGATCGACATTGATTACAAGGAGCGCGTCGTGACCGATCACGAGGTCATTGCAGCGCGTCTAAGCCACTTTAAAGACACTTTTGACGCATTACCCTATGAGGACCAGAAGGAAGCCCTGCGGCTCATCCTGAAGGGCATTTGCATCAAAAAGTTCGACCCCGAAAATGACCGCCTACCCAGCGGAAAACCATGCACCACGCTCAAAATACGAACTTCTCTCTATTTGGTCCAACTGGAATTTATCGCAAGTGACCTAATGCCAACATTTTCCAGAAGTGGGAGTGAGAGTTCGAGTTTCAGCCCTAGTGGCGGAGAAGGAGGGATTCGAACCCCCGGACACGTTGCCGCGCCAACTGACAGAGCGTCAGGGTGTTACGATATTAAAGTCCCCATCAATTGAAAATTGGAAGACTTCAAAAAATGCAACGAGATCTTCAAAGCTTCCAGAAACCTCAATTAAACCATCTTCAAAGATTTCAACTATCGTGGCGACCCCATTACGAATGTCTTCAATCGTATCACGATTGATTGTAAGTGTTGCGTCAGCGTCCTCAAATAACACTCCCTCCGTGTATGAAATGGCGGAATTTGAGAGTTCCACGGCAAAATCATCTTCAACATCAGATTGTATCATTATCATATTAATCTTATAGCTTTTACCATCAGCTTTTTCAGCGCTAACAAACGTAGCCATCATATCCAGATACTGATCATTTTCCATTGCAGTGAAAAGGATGCTATTGTCAGTGTCAGGATAGGATACCTCGTTCCCACGCAATTCGTATGCTCCAGTAAGATACTCATTCCGCCAAGGAGCAGACTCAGATTGATAGCCGAGCTGTTCCAGAGTATCTGCTTGAAGGTTCGTAGCTTCGACGTTGTCCGGGTCAGCAAAGATTAAGTGGTTAAGGACTTCAGCGGCCCATCGATAATCTCCACTCGCATAAGCCTTACGAGCTATTTGAAGCGTGCTCTCCGTTCCCCCAAAGGCCTCAACATACAAAGGACCAGCAACTTCAGGCTCGTGGGGGTTCAAATTTGCTGGATTGGAATCGTAAAAGCCAAGATACCTCTGATAAACCGCTCTGACATTATGGCTCACCGTGCCATAATAGCCACGATCCGCAAATATCTCACTTAATCCCGAGGGCAACTCAACCAACTCGCTTATTTCCGTCATGGTGTAACCCTGATTCATCCAAAAAAGCGTCTGATCGTGAAGAAACCTCATTAAATCACGTTGTTGAGTCAGGTGCTCTATGATGGCTTCACTACCAAAAAAAGGCCAGTTGTGAACGTTGAACAAGTAGTCAGATTCATCACCGTATGTTTGTAAAGCGGTGTTCAAATATTTTGACCATTCCAATGCATCACGAACCTTAGCTCCTCTCAGAGAATATACGTTATGCATGGTTCGAGTTGCCAACTCAGCCATGCAGAGCGCACGGAAATCTGGTAAGTAAAAATACATCTCGGTAGGCGCCTCGGCATCTGGCGTGTAAACGAATTCAAAATCGACTCCATCAAGCGTCATCGTTGTATCTTCAGAAATGGTAATTGTTGGATCATATAACGAGATCGTTGCGCCATCAACAAAAGCAACCCCTTTCCCGAGACCGGCGTCGACCCTCCCAGTTGCTGACACTGGTAAATTAATGCCGTACATATAAGTTCCACGCCTGCGCAGAGCCGATACCATTACATTTTCTGTAATTGCGTCATCGATAAAATCAACTGGAGCTACAATTTCTACTTCTCCGTTGTCATATTGTTCCTCCGTTACAACGCCAGCCACCCCACCAAAATGGTCGATATGAGAGTGCGTATGAATGACAACTGTAACGGGCACTCCAGGGAACTCTGTATTTACCAGATCCAGAGCCGCTGCTGCCGTTTGAACAGAAGATAACGGGTCAACGACAATCCATCCAGTATCTCCACGGATAAAGCTAACGACCGCTAAATCATATCCCCTTACTTGGTATATTCCGTCAGTAACTTCGTATAGGCCATACTCGTAGTTGAGCTTGGCTTGACGCCATAAACTCGGATTGACCGTCAGAGGTGCAGTTTCTTCCTGAAGGAACTCAAAATCTCCCAAATCCCAAATAACATCACCGTCATCACTTGTTATTACCAGATCGTCTATTCGCGATATAAAGCCAAGCTGAGCATCAGTGTAGTCGTCGGTTTGCTCACCAAATGGCAATGAATCCAATACCTGCTGATAAGCGCCGACAGTATATGGGCTTGCTCCTTTTGACTCACGCAACACTGAAGAATCCACATCGAGAATTCTAAAGAATACTGGCAGAGAATCGTAAGGCGCATCGAAACTGGTATACGATTGAGGCAAAGCAATTAAATCAGACCAGAGGCTGAGGTCACTACTCTGTTGCAACAGATAGGGAGTGCCGTGATCATCCCACTCAAGTAAAAGTTCGCTTTCAGATACCTCAACAATGGATACTTGTGCATGCAGGCATTGTAGAAGAACAAAGAAGTAGATATGTATCAGTTTTTTCATACAAATTATTAACTGTTGCGGGAGTATGTTAACAATAGCAAACAACCATTCCAGCATACCCCTTAAATTCCTCAAAATCTTTCGCGCACACTATAATAATACTTGAATAGTTAATACTTCATTAACAAACCATAATAATTCCAATACAATTCCAATGAACAAAAAGTGACTATCTATAAATGGTGCCAAGATTTGGTCCCCAATCGTAGATTTTAAACATCCCTCCCCTGCCCACTTCCAAACAACACCACAGTTGTTGCGCAAAAGCCTACACGGTTATTGCGCAGTTTCCTACTAAGAGGGCGTCTAAAAACTCAAGTGGTCTTCGTCGGAGAGCGCCTCCGAGGCCAAAATATCATTTCTTCATCTCGACGAAACTTGTTTCGCCTCGATTCAGAAGCCGAAATTTTGCCTCTCGAATACATCTCGCCGACTCGATCAGACTTTTTAGACGCCCTCTAAGACTTTTTCAAGTTTCCTACTCTATTGTTTCGCAAACAACCGCCCGTGTGTTGCCCCAACAACCGAGCGGTTATCGAGGCGGTACAGCATCGGTTGTTGAGGCATGATAGCATCGGTTCTTTCGGAGTTTCCTACTAAGGCTTTTTCGAGTTTCCTATGCGGTTGTTGCGGAGTTTCCTATGCGGTTGTTTTCAAAAAGCCTACGTAGGCTTTTCCGGAAAAGAGCTACTCAATACCAATATTGAGCCGCCACTAAACTACGCGCTGGAAAGACGCTTACGCTCTTCGCCCTTAAATATTTCGTGTGCTTCGCGCAGGATGTCCGGAATTTTCTTAGCAAAGGGATGCCCGTTGACCGCCTTAATGATGTCCTCGTCCTTAAAGTCTACTGCTTTCTGGCCGCCCATCCAGTGGTCGCCATTACCCAGCATGCCATAGCGGTATTTGCCATAGCCATCCATGTCGAGGCCCTTGGCCAGAGTCCAAAGCCGCAGAATGTATTGCAGATTCACTTCGCCAGGAGCGTTCAAATAGCTCGGCAATCCCTCAACGTAGCTTGGCCACCAATCGGTGCCCAGCTCCGCGACAATGGCGTCATTGATGCGCTTCTCAATCGGCGCAATAGTCGCGTCGATGTTGTCGTAGTGTTCGAGTGCGTCGATCTGCGGGTCGAATTGATCCGGCTGCGCCACGCCGACACTCAGCGTGTGCACCTCGGGTCGACGCAAACAGAAGAGCGTGTTGAAGCCCATCGGCGTCAGTGGATCGCACAGGTCCACCAGCTTCTGTGGTGGGTTAAAGAGCTGCCCGCCTTTGTCATTCGGGCTAATGATGAAGACGCCCATATCTTGCTTGGTTGCAGCTTCAACCGCGGCCCAGTTCGTTTGGTTGATAAAATACCAGTGCAGGTTCACGTAGTCGAACTCGCCGGTCTCAGCGGCACGGACGATGACATCGCACGGCGCGTGCGTAGAAAAACCGATGTGCTTAATGCGGCCGTCTTTTTGCCAGCGTCGCGCGACCTCCATGCAGCCGCCTTTGCGAACAGTCCAATCTAAGATAGTATCAAGGTTAATACCGTGAAAACCAAACAAATCGAGGTAGTCGCAGCCCAAACGGTCGAAGGTGTCGTTCAGGATTGCCTCAAACTTCTTGGGGTCCACTTGCGGCGCAACCTTACTCTGCAAAACGTATTTCTCGCGCGGAATGTCTTTCAACACACGCTTCAGTTGCACTTCGGAGCTGCCATAACCCCGCGCGGTCTCGATGTGGTTAATCCCCAACTCTAAGGCGCGATGAATACAGCTCGTGATGCGCTCCTGCTCCTCCTTTTTTATTTTGTCAGCGGAGAGGTCCTCCCACGACTGCTGGTAGCGCATGCCACCCGCAGTGATGACGGGCATTTGAATTTCGGTTCGGCCAAATCGACGATAATGCATAACAAGACTGGGAGAGAGTATAATCCATGACACACCACCGTATGTCGACGCAAAGATATAATGCGTTTCGCCGGCGAGGCAACCCACACAAGCAGCTTTTCTACTCCCGGCAATAAAGCCAGCAACAGTCGAACGGCGGTGGATGCGAGAGGATGACTCGCACAAAAAATTGATAGGCGACCCGGCCAACCAAAAAGGCCGGGCCGCCCTTTTCCCCTTTTCACTATGCCTATTTGGCGAATTGAACGGCGGACTCCAGGTCCAGGCGCCACCAAGCTGCGGTGGTTCGCTTGTCCTTGCGTCGCTTCCAGAAGCGACGAGACTTCTGCGACTCGTCGAGGAAGCTCGGGCCCATCTCCACCTTTTCAAAACCGAATCGCTTCGGCAACTTGGTGTAGAGTGAGCGTGGCGGCGCGCTATCCTCCGGCAGTTGCTTGTATAGCAGCCCAGACTCCCACGTGTGATAATACACCCGCGAAACGCCGAGCTCCTTATAGAGGAACCACAGAGCCGCCGACAGCATGGCCTCGTCCCACACATCGAGCAAGGGTTCGAGGTTGCGGTCGAAGTAGCTGATCACGTTGCCCACGGTGGACTGCCACCAGCGGTCATCGAGCTTCAGCCTGCCCTGCTTCAGTTCCTTGGCCAAGTGACTGCGCTGACTCGCGGCTTCGCGCAGCCAGTCGGTTTGAATTTCCTCAATCAAGGCCACGCCGCGATCAAGGTCGATATCCAGACGCGCCCAAGCCAGCGTATTATACTGGCCCACACGCACCGGGTGAAACGTCCACGCGAAGTAGCTGCCTCCATCCGGCCCAACCAGGTTTCGGTATTCGCGATCATGCTCGGCCGGAAAGTTCAGCTGGAGCACGAGGTTCCAGCCGGAACGCGAAGTCTGAAACCAGGAATCGTTCTGATTGCTCGGCTCCTGCCCCCACTCGCCCAACGTTAAACGGAACGCATGCACCTGCTGATCACTCGGCCAATAGTAGCCCAAGCGCTCGCCATCGACCAAGCCATCGGGCCACTTCGACAGGTAACGCGCGAAGGCTTCCTTCTTGGCGAAGCGTTGCCATTGCGCATGCTGCTTGAGCGAAGAAGCAGTGGCCTGCGCCTCACCTAGCTTCCACTTGAGGATCTGGAATACATATGCGTCTTTGAAGTAATAATACTTGGTGCGCCCCTCGGGTAAACAATCCCGAATCAGGCGCAATTCTTCGGTATTCATGACTATGTGCGCCTCCCAGCGCAGTTAAGCTTTGCACGGCAAAGTAAAACAAGCAGCCCGCGAACGGACTGCCTGCATTGATAAAAAATGAATGCCCGGGATTACTTGTCCGGGCGTCGGCCCTTGGGCGACTTCATCGAGAAGGTGAAGCTATCCTGCTTACGCACCCAGCGGATCCATTTCTCCATTCCCGGCGCGGTTCGCAGCTTCTCCAGCGTATTGTATTCGTCGCGAAGTTCGTTGTTCGAAAATAGCTTATGGACCTGGTCGCCGCAGTTTCGGCAAACATCAATGGTGTCCGTCCCGCCCTTGGATCGCGGCACGAGGTGATGTTTCTCGACATGCTTGGCCGGAGTGGCGCGCCCGCAAAGTGAGCAGGCGATCTCTTCAACGTTTTTCTTCGACATAGTGGAGCGATTGCTTTGCCCCACAAAGTTAATTTTTGCGGTGTACATTTCAAGCATGGCGTTTAATGAAAAAATAAAGCCCCGGAGTCGTTGGCCCTCCGGGACTGAGTTAGACTAGTTTGACGATGCTCTTGGTGAGCCCCTGCCCATCCCCAACGAAGATTTGCAGGTTCGACTTTTCAGCGATCTTTTCGACCGTTTCGAGCTCGCGCAGGCGCAGGAGCGTCGGGTTGTCTTCGATCATCTTGGCCGTGTTGAGCTGGCTGCGCATGGCGGCCGTTTCTTCGCGGCGTTTGATGACGTTGGCCTGGGCGGCCTTTTCGGCTTCGATGACTTGGTTCAGGAGCTCCTTCATATCACCCGGCAGGATGACATCGCGGATCCCCAGCCCCTTGACTTCGAGGCCGTAATCTTCAGCCTTTTGCTGGATAGACTTCAGGGCGTCGTGCGCCACCGCAGTCTTGTCCGTGAGCAGTTGGTCGAGGGTGCGGCCGCCGACTTCCGCGCGGATGATCAGCTGAAGCTCACGGTAGAGCGCCTGTTCGGCGTCCTTCACGGTTTCAGCCGCCTTGCGGACATCGACGATGCGGTAGCTCAGCACGGCGTTCAGACGCAGGGTTACTTTGTCTGCCGTCATGATTTCCTGCCCGCTCACGTCGAGGACTTGCTCACGCAGATCGTACTGGCGGACGCGGACGTTGCCTACATCCTTCCAGAACGCGTAGCGGCCCGGAGAAAGAAGCTCAGAGAACTTCCCATCCTGGTAAAGCACGCCCTGCTCGTTGTCTGCGATTTCGTAGACCGCGAGCTGGCGAAGCGCCTCGGCGTGCTTGAAGATGACGTCGAGCTCATCGTAGATGAACTGCGGCATCGTCGCGTCGATCAGGTTGACGCGGGCCTCATGCCCTTCCTTTAGGTAGGCGTAGAGGCCCGGCCCCAGAATGCAATGGAAGCGGCCGTTAAACCACACCAGTGCGCGCTGGTTGTCCTGAACGTCGACGAAGGATGCGAACGCGTCGAGCTGACCGTCTTCACGAAGCTTTTCGAGTTCGTTGTCATTCATCGGCAGCCACGGGAGCGCAAAGGACTCACGGCGAACGGTCAGACCGTTCTTCCAGTAGCCAATGGTTCCCGGGCCGTAAACGCCGTGAAAGCGCCCGTCCACGTAAACTACGCTGCCGAGGTTTTCGGCAGTTTCGTATACGTCGAGGTGGCGCTTGGCCGCGGCGGTCTTGAGGATGATGTCGGCTTCGTCGTGGCGGAACAGGATGTTGCGCACATCCATGATTTCCACGCGGACTTCAACAACGGTCTTCCAGTAGGCGTAGAGCCCCGGCTCGAGGATACCGTGGAAACGGCCGTCCAGCCAAACGAGCGCACGCTGCGTGTCCTTCAGGTCGATGAACGCTGCGTGCTCTTGAATGGCGGGAGATTCGCGAAGCTGACGCAGCTGCGTCGCCGGCATTTCGATCCAAGGCTTGCCCTGCCAGAGCTTGCCGATAGACACTCGCATGAGTGGATCGAAGTACCAGGTGCGACCCGGCTTCAGCAGTTTCACGAAACGTCCGTCACGGTAAACGAGACCAAAGTGCTCATACGGAATGTTCACATATTTGATCGGGATCATGTTCGTGTTGGGTTGAGGTTTAGTTGATGGCGAAGAGCGAATGACGAATGCGGAATGTTGTGTCCCTTTCGTCATGGGCGATTAGAGCATTTTTCATCTAAATTGGCCGAATCAGGTGGGGATGAGATTGGAAGCAGCGCAAGGCGGTATTGATTGAGCGGGCTGGAAGCCCGTGATTGAAATGCCAACGCCGCGACCTTCCAATCTGGCCCCAAGCCTTTAACCGAGCGCTTTTCCGCGCCAGCTTCGTTGGCTTTTCACTCACGCACTTCCAGTGCGCTACACTCAAGCCAGCCTTGCTGGACACGAAAAATCACTGCGGCCTGATCGGCCAAGTTAGATGAAAAGTGCTCTAGCGATTCGCCATTAGAATAAAATGGGCCCGCGGGGAGTTGGGCCAATCGATCAGCCACGCGGCGGACTCGCGGGTCCGCGCTTCAGGAGGCCAGTTGGCTGGGCGCGACTTTGGCGCATACTTTGCAACGCAGAGTATTTCCGCGAAAAAAGCACCCTCAGGTTCGCCTCAATCGCATCCATACCCAGCGTGCGCGGCATGCGCCGCTGTCTTGCCCAGTCAAGTAGCAACCGGTATCCACGCCGACTCAAGCGGCCGCGGCGCTGGCGCGGAATTGATTATCGCTAAACAATCCGCGCCGGGCTTTCACGAAATGCCAAGGCTCCCCTTGGGCTTTTGTTTTTGCTTTGCGTTCCTCTCGTACTGGCATTGCTAGCACCCTATGCTAGTGGCTGATTTTTAAGTCTTTGCCGTGACTTCCTTGGTGGGATAAGGAGGGATTCGAACCCTCGACCTCTGGTTTACAAGACCAGTGTGCTAACCTGACTGCACTACTATTCCGATTTCTGTTCGGGAATCGAACCCGAGACAAATGGATTTTCGATCCACTGCTCTACCAACTGAGCTATATCCTCAGATGTCTATGTTTCTCACGTCGCTTAGACTGCCTGAAACGGAACGGAGAATCGCAAGACCATCAAAATGGACGCAAGACGCCGCCGTCGACCGACGCGGAAAGGTTTATTGGCGCGCAAACCGAGCGTTCGGTAAGCGCGCAGAAATTGATGTGTGTGGCGAAATGCCAAGTTTGTGCAGGAGCCGAAATTTGGAACTTACTACGAGATGGGTTTGAGAGATGGACTGGTCCCGATTCTGATCATGTCTGAGCCCGCTGGAGACGAATCATATCTCGAATATGTTTCTGTTTTTCGACTACGTGAAAAATCACGCATACAAGTCTTGGCCATCTTAGCTGAGTGGAGTTATTTCATGCTTACAGTATAATATCACGTCACTGAGGGGTTAATTACAGAATCGCGCAAAGTTTATCATGCGCTTTGAAATTTGGAGGCGCCGCCGGGATTCGAACCCGATAGAGCGGACTTTGCAGGCCCGCGCCCTCGCCATTGGGGATCAGCGCCCTGGCTACGGGAGGAGGGTTTGAACCTCCGATAGCAGATTCAAAATCTGCGGTGTTACCGACTACACTATCCCGTAATCAAAATGGTGCGCGCAGCTGGACTTGAACCAGCATTCTCGCTTTGGAAGAGCGTCGTCTTACCGTTGGACGATGCGCGCAAAAATGGCGGGCACAGCCGGAATCGAACCGACGTTTTCGCATAGACAATGCATTGTCCTAGCCGCTGGACGATGCACCCGAAATGGTTGCAGAGACGGGAATCGAACCCGTACCGCCGACGTATGAGACCGGAGCTCTATCCGTTGAGCTACTCTGCGATGAAAGGGAGTCACGAAGAGCCGATGACTAATCGCGAAGCCATGAGATGCGGCAGCATTTCGGTTCCAAGGCTGCGCCTTGGTGGTCAGGTGGGTGGGATTCGAACCCACTTCCCCAGGCTCACAACCTGATGCCCCTGCCCCTTGGGCCACGCACCTGTATTTAAGAAAGAATATGAGATACGCCAGTATCTCGAGTGCAGGGCATTGCCCTGCTGGTAGGCTCAGGAGGACTCAAACCTCCAACACAAGGTTCGCGCCCTTGTATGATCTTCGCTTTCACCATGAGCCCAACAAAAGCTTTGCATTGCAAAGCTTTGAAGAAAGTGGTGCCCCCGCATGGAATCGAACCACACTCCCCTTGGGGAATCGGCGGCTTAGCAAGCGGCGTCGTAACCCACTACGCAGCGTCCTCTAAAAGTGTGAGATGCGCAGCATCTCGGTTCCAAGGCTTGCCTTGAAAAATTGCGCCGCCGTCTGGTTTTCTCCGCATCCTAGCAGAGGGCCATTTCCTGGTGTTCCAACACAGACGGCGGCATCTTCCCTTTAAGGTAATAGTGATGGCTTCGGAGATCATTGTATCTCAGCAGCAGCCATTCGTTAATTATAGAAACGCGGCGCGATTATCATGCGCTCGGGCCTTTGTGAAATTGGCTCGGTGGACAGGCTTCGAACCTGTAACTGCCTCCTTAACAGGGAGGGGTTCTGCCAATTGAACTACCGCCGAACAAAAAAGCCATCAGTATGGCCAACATGAGAAACGCAGTTTCTCGGTTCCAAGGCAAAGCCTTGGTTGCCGTTACACCACCTTCCTATTGCCGAAAAAAGTGAACCGCCGGGCATTGAGCGCCGACGGTTGAATTTAAAAGACGCAGTTTCGCGTCAGAATGCTGGGGCGATACCCAGCTTTGATTTATAAATATAGATAAAGCACTGCTGTTTCGCCCCTCTCGCGATTTCCGGGAGTGGCCGGTTTCGCGGTTTGGACGCCATTTACGAGACGTTCTACCTGGCATAGGGCGGCCAGGACGCCGTTCAACTGTTGCTTTAAATGCTGTAAAAACAAAAAGGCCCGAGCGCTTGGTTGGAGGGCGACTCGGGCTTCACTGGTTATTCGATAACTCATTTCGGTTATTCCTTGGTAAACCGACAACCGCTCTTTCGCGGTTTGGGTGAAGCGCACCCTCTCGCCTTTTGGCGAAAATCTGCCCAGCTCGACTGTGAGCCATAGGCGGTATTAATGCCTAAGTCACCGAGCCGCTCAGAGCAGTTTGGTATGTGGTTAATCAGGTGCATGTCGTTTAGTTGGTTGATGTCCGGAATATTTCTGAAGCTAGTTGCTCTGTCAAATAAAAATATTAATTTATTTTATTTTTTATTTTTATATATCACTTACGTAAGCTCCGCCCGGACAGCTAACTCACCGGTTGCGGCAGGTCAGCGCCAATAGCAGCGCACAAAAAAGCCCGGAAGCAGATTGAGCTAACCGGGCCAGGCGAATGTGTTCGTAGTAAACTTCTATCGATCGCAAAAATGCTTTAGTCGTTTATCGCACACACGCGGCCCTTGGCCCAAGGAACTATAGCCAATCCATTGCGGATTCTTTGATAAATCCCCATGCTGGCCCTCTAGACAAAATTGGACTTTGAGTCGCGTGATCATTGTTCGTGAAAGTTACTGATAGAAATCAATACTACGCCCGAGTCAACAGCGGATTATCGCATCGAGCAAAATGCCCCCTCAAGCTTAGGCGTCACCCAGATTAATCAGCGCAACGGCGATTGCCCAACACAAGATACCCAGACGACGGGTCACCTGCCATCCCGCGCTGAAAAAGCGCTTCGCAGCGCCAGCGTTTCTGACGGTGGTGGTGGACTGTATGGTTGCGGTGTTCATAAAAGGTTGATGCAGACAATTTACTTTTCCCTTAAAATCAAGTGATTTCAGGAATCTTCACCTAAGCGTTGCATTGAAAACAACACATGCTAAGGTTCGCGCCGTTATGCCTTGCCGACTGCTACCCAGAAACTTATGCATCCTGTTCGCGAATGACGACTGAGCCACAACTGCGGATTGAGGGAGTTAGCAAACGATATGCCAACGGGAAGGCTGTCCTCGAAAATTTCTCTTTAGACATTCAAAATGAGGAGTTTGTGGCCTTCATTGGGCCCCGAGGCTGCGGCAAATCGACGATACTGCGCCTCATCGCCGGGCTCACGCCCATCACCTCTGGTCAAATTCAGCATGCTGGCGGCGGGGACATCAATCAACGCACGTCCTACATTTTCCAGGAATCCGCCCTCCTGCCCTGGCGCAATGTCGAGAGTAATGTCGGACTGCCGCTGAGACTGCGCGGCCTAAAAGCAGCCGCCATTAGCGAACGCATCCGCGACGTGCTCAAGCTCTGGGACATCAACCACGTCAGCAACCGCTTTCCGCTGCAACTGACCCCTGGCATGAAGGTCCGCACCTCGCTGGCCCGTGGGTTAATCACCCAACCCCGCACCTTGCTGCTCGATGAACCCTTTGCTGCCCTTGACGCCATTGCCCGCAACAAGCTCAGCGCCGACCTGATGAAAGTCCGCCAGAAGCGCCACTTTACGGCGTGTCTCGTGACTCACTCGGCGGCAGAGGCTGTTTTCCTGGCCAACCGCGTGGTCGTGCTGGCGGCGAATCCCGGCCGCATTGCGGAGATCATTGACGTGCCCGAAAGTTATCCTCGCAAGCTGGAGTGGCGTGAAACCGACGCCTTCCAAGAGGCCGTCAACCAGGTGCGCAATGCCCTGAGCCGCGTGCAGGAGGACGCGAAAAAAGCATGAACCTGAAATTCATCCTACCGATCATCGTCGCGGTGATTTTCTTTGGCGTTTGGGGCTGTCTGGCGTTCATCAACACCGATCTCAACGTCCTGCCCGGGCCGATCGCCACTTGGAAAGCGCTTTGGGCCGACCGCGGCGCGCTCTTTGCCGCGCTGGGCGTGGACACTGCGGCGATGCTGCTTGGTTTCTTTCTCGCCGTGACGCTGGGCGTGCTGACCTCCATTGCACTCATGACTTACCAGGGACTCCGCCTCGCCTTCGCACCGTGGGTGACGATCCTCCGCATGGCGCCCATCATTACCCTTGCTCCGATCGCGATCATTGCACCGGTTTCGAGCTTTGTTTCGGTCCTCATCGTCACGATGCTAGCGTGCTTTTTTCCAGTCGTTTACGTGGCGACTCCGGCGCTGATGGCAACGGACAAACCCCTACTCGACCTCTTCACGACCTACCGCGCGAGCTACTGGCAGGAGATCACCATGCTGCGCCTGCCGCATGCCCTGCCCCAGCTCCTCACAGCAATTAAGCGCGCGGCAATTTACGCGCCGATGGCCGCCATTGTGACAGATTACCTGGCGGGACTGATGATGAAAAAACCCGGCCTTGGCCAACTGCTGGGCCAATACATCGACGCGCAAAACTACGCTGGCGTCACCGCTCTCTGCATACTTGCGGCGCTGACTGGCGTCGTCATGGCGGGCACGGTTCACGCGATTTCCTACTGGACCCTCATGCACTGGCACGACAACGAACATGGACACGCTTAAGCAACGCTGGACGCCGCCGCTCTGGGGCCAACGCACCTACCTGATGGGTATCCTCAACGTCACGCCTGACTCCTTTTCCGACGGCGGCCAATTCGCCACGCCGCTCAACGCGCTCGGCCAGGCGCAAGCAATGGTGCGCGAAGGCGCGGACCTAATCGACGTCGGTGCCGAGTCCACTCGACCGGGCGCGGAAACCATCTCCGCCGAGGAGGAAATTGACCGCCTGCTGCCCGTGCTCGAAGCGCTAGAGGAAGTCCTCGAAACACCCATTTCGGTCGACACCTATAAGGCCTCCGTGGCCCGCAAGGCGCTCGAAGCCGGTGCCCACATCATCAACGACATTTGGGGCTTCCAACACGATCCCGACATGGCCGCGACTGTGGCCGAATTTGGCGCTGGCGCCGTGCTGATGCACAACGGCCGCGGCGCGGAATACACCGGCGACATCGTCGATGAGGTGAAGCGTTTCCTCGAGCACTCCATCAACCTCGCGCTTCACGCGGGCGTGGATAAAAGCCGAATCGTGCTCGACCCCGGCATCGGCTTTGGCAAAAGCGTCGAGCAAAACCTCACGCTCATGCGCCGCCTTGGCGAGTTGCGTAGCCTCGGCTTTCCGATTCTCCTCGGCGCATCGCGCAAATCCGTGATCGGCAAAACACTCGACCTCGATGTCGACCAACGCCTCGAAGGCACCCTGGCGACCAGCGTGGTCGGCGTCCAACAAGGCGCGGACATCATTCGCGTACACGACCTGCAAGCCAACCAACGCGCCATCCGCATGGCCGATGCGATTTACCGTCATGGATAAAATCCACCTGCGCGACATGGCCTTCCGCGGCCACCACGGCTGCCTCGAATTTGAGCGCCGCGACGGCCAGATGTTTTACGTCGACCTCGCGCTCGGGCTCAACCTCCGCAAAGCAGGCCTCAGCGACGACCTCAACGACTCCGTCAACTACGCCTTGGTCTTTGAAACCGTCCGCAAAGTCGTCGAAGAAGAGACGCATAATTTAATCGAGCGCGTGGCCGAGCACATTGCAGCGCAGGTCATGGAAGCGTTCCCGCCCGTCCAGCAAGTCGACGTGGAGATCAAAAAGCCCAACGCCCCCATCGCCGGAAATTTCCGCGAGGTGGCGGTGGCGATTTCGCGGATGAGGAGTGGGAAGTGAGGAAAAAGATTAAAGGAAAAAGATTAAAGTCCAGCGAGGCGCATTGGAGAATCCCAACGCACACGGATTCCTTTGTGGAGTGCGCCAGCCCTCTGGCGCTTTTAGCATTTTGCGCAAACCGAGAAGGTCCGAAGCGGCTTTGCTCCGTTCCAAAGCGCCAGAGGGCTGGCGCACTCCACATCGCAAATTCGCGCACAGTCACTTTTTCCTTTAATCTTTTTCCTTTTTCCTCCCCCAAGGGGTGCCCAGGGGGGGGGGGGGTAAAACCGTCTCGCATCAATCTATCAAAGAACAAAATTCCCGCCCGCTCGCCGTCAACGAGGCGCAGGTGGGGCGCAGGCAGCTCAGGGGCCACCGGCAGGAGCGACGCAAATACGTCTGCTCACACGTCTGACGCTGCGCTGGGCAGGCTGGCATAGAGCGTCCGGCGTGGAGTTGGTTTACGGCAACATTGGGCGTCGGGCGCCGGGCATTTTACACCTACCTGGCGGCGAATGGGCCCGCTGACGTAACTCTCACACGACGGCGACTCGAAAGCCCCCGCATGGCGTCGACTGGGATACCTGAGTGGTGATCGCTAAGGCGGATGATGTTGGATGGGTAAGTTCATAAGTATGTAGGTGGGTAAGTTCGGGAGTTTAGAGTTGGGTGTTCCTATTAAACTGACTGAGGTAGCGCAGGCGCGTTCCCGAGCCGCACCCCATGCTGACAGTTTTCCAAACCATCATCCCCCAAAGTAGATTGAATAAACCCACTCCGATGGGGTGTGGGGCGGGGACGCGCCTGCGCTACCTCAGAGTGATGGCTAGAATGAATTAACGATGATCACTTGAATACTATTCCATCCACCCCAATTTGCCAAATATAAAGTGCTCACCTGAGCATTTTATTAGTGAGTGGCTCTGACTATTAACTCGCGCTGGGGATCAATGGGTTACAAACCCACTTGCGCCCATAATGCGTTATATTTAGCTGGCGTTGCCGCCCCCTACCCGTTCAAAATGCGGCCACTCATGCAAAAACCAATGCGAGTTGTCCAATGCTGGGATGACGGTGTGACCACCGATATCCCACTGATCGAAATCCTCCGCCGCCACCAAGCCAAGGCGACGTTTAACCTGAACACCAGCGTTTATCAGCAGGAGCGTTCCTACCTGACCACCTTCAAGGGGACCGAGGTGCTGCGCCTGGCAATGTCCGAGCTGCGCGGCGTTTACGAGGGCTTCACTATCGGTAATCACACCGTCAGCCATCCCTCTTTACCCACGCTACCCGACGCCGAGGCGCGCCGCGAAATCGTGGATGGGCGCGACTTCCTGCAGCAGCATTTTCAGCAGCCAGTTGACGGCTTTGCCTACCCAATCGGCCACTATGACGCGCGCATCATGGAGCTCGTGCGCGAAGCTGGCCATGCCTACGCACGCACGATTGTGCCAACAGACGTCGCCTTTCCACCAGCCGACCCAATGGCTTTTCACCCGCATTGCCACTTCCTGGCTGAGGATTTTGACACCAAGTACGAGGCCGCGAAAACCAGCGGCGTCTTCTACTTCTGGGGGCATTCATTCGAGCTGCTCGATGACGCAATGTGGACCGACTTTGAGCGCAGAATCTCCCGCATCGCCGCTGACCCAGAATCCGAATGGGCCGAGCTAACCGATCTGTTCGCCGCAATTCACTAACCCTTGGCCAAGCTTGCCTGACATAGCCGTGCTTTCAGCCCTTGAATTAAAGTTTATCTCTAAAGATTCTTCAAAATGATATTCTCCTCAATCTGCTGCTCCGCATAGCGACTGGTCGCATACTGGTCCAGTATCTCGCCATCGGAAGATCGTAAGAAAATCACCAAGTCAATCCGGCTACTACCGCTCTTTGAATCCGTCGAGCGCCCCATCGTCCTGAAGCTGTTGTATTGAATGGCCATCCAGGATGTTTTGTCACCGACTTCGAATTCCCAAATACTGTCGTCCTTGCAGACGCCTTTGATTTTCTTACGTCCCCAGCTGGAACCATTGTAAAAGAAGCAGTCTGCCACCACATCGACTTCAAACGGGCAAAACGTCTTCACCTTCACGCCGAAACGACGCTCTTTGGTCCCCTTACGGTACTCGGTGCCGAACATATCGTAGCTCTTCGACTCACGACTGGAAGTAAACAACGAACGCACGTCAATGCTCGCCGGGAAAATGCCGATCACTGCATTTCGCGCAACATCCTTACTGGCGTCATCCAGCAAATCATAATCGTATTTAAACACGCGGCCGTCATCTCGCTTGAGCGTGAGCTTCCCATTATAGAAACCGGTTATCGTGCACTTAATCTCCTGCCCCTCTTTATTACTCAGGGTCAGCAGCTTCTCCTTGGAAAAGGCCTCGCTGCCAAGCACGACAAAAAGCAGCAGGAAAATAAAATAGCGAACAGCAAACATTGGGATAAATCATTGCCCGATCTCCCGCCAATTCAAGTAATATATAAAATTATTTTAAACCTTATCCGAACAATCACCATTGCTTCTTTGAACAACCAATCGCAACCATTACAATGCCTGCGGTGCCTTGGAGCCCGAGCACCGTTAATGCGAGCCAGGGCGAGGTAATCCATTCGCTGTTGGAATCACGGTAGGCGTCGAAAACTCGGCTGTCGACCATCGAGCTCATGTAGCCGCCCCACCCCCAGTAGGCATTGATAAAAGGCCGGCAAACCCAGATTAGATAACTCGGCAAAGCCAGCACCACGCCCGAGAGCGGCAGCTGAAATCCGACCAAGTAAATCGACAAGAGCGATGCTTTTTCCGCCGAGCGAAACAGCGCGCTGAAGCCCAGGCAGACCAAGGTCATCGACACACAAACGCCGGCCAAGACCGCAATCTGCGAAAGCCAGGGGCCCGGAAATTGGCAGATCACTTTAACAAAGCCCGTCATCCACGCGCCTTGCAACGCCGCCAGCACGCCCACGAAGACCAGTTTCGACAGCGCATAGGAGCCGACGCTCAGCCCCGACAAGCGCTCCTTTTCGTAGAGCGTTCGCTCACCCGCGATCTCGCGCGCGCCGTTGTTGGAGCCCATCAAGGTGAGCAAGATCACTTGGAACATGATCAGCCCCGTAACGAGCGAGGCGGTTTCCATTTTCTCGATGCGGATCTGGATCTCCTCCTGCATCTGCTGGAGCGTCCCCTCACGCTCTAAGGCCAGGCTTTCGATCTGCGGCAGGCCATCGAGCGCGAAAATCACCACCAGGCACGGGAAGCCAAAGGTAATGGCCAGCGTGAGCCACAGGTAGCCGCTGTCGCGGAAAAAAAGCAGCAACCGACGACTGAGCAGCGTCATAAACTGCGCCGCCATGCCGGGACGCGCCTCAGTCACGGATTGCGCTGGCTGCGGTGGAGGTGTTTCAAGTGCTGCCTTGGCCTCGGCCCAACGCTCCTGCCAATGGCTCAGCTCATGCTGGTTGAGCAGGTCGTAAAGGTGCAGGGCGTCAGGGATGCCAAAGTATGCGCAGAGTTCTTCGTTGTTCCCCTGGAAGACCACATCGCCCTCGTAAACCACCGTAATGCGGTCGAAGAGCTCCAGCTTGGCCAGGTTGTGAATGATGCACAGGAAGGTCTTGCCGTCGCGTTCGCTCAGGCTGCGCAGGAGCGCGAGGATCTGGTCTTCGGACAAGGGGTCGAGGCCGGAGGTCACTTCGTCGCAAACCAGGCATTGCGGATCGAGCGTCATTTCGAGGCCCAGACCAAGGCGACGCAGTTGCCCGCCCGAAAGCGACTCCACGCGCTTCTCGCGGTGCTGCGCCAGGCCAATGGTTTCCAAAATATCCTCCAACCGCTGCTTGCGCTTAGCCGTATCGGCCACATTGAGCTGGAGCGTGAAGCGGATTGACTCCTCCACCGTCAGCTTCGGCTGGGCGATGCTGAACTGCGGCGCAAAGCCCACCAAGCCGACCAAGTCCTCCGATCGGCGGATTAATTGGTCGCCACAATAGGCTTCTCCCTCGGACGGCAAGATGCCGAGGATGGCTTTCATCAGGGTAGTTTTTCCGCAGCCGGAGGGGCCAATGACGGCGTTCAGCCCGCCTTCGAGGAACTCAGCCGAGGCCCCCCGTAAAATCATGGGGCCCTGGCCGCCGGCGCGGACAATCATATTTTTGCAACGTAGCATGAATCAAAAAAGCATTTGCGTGGTTTAACAGGATTGATTGACTCAAGTTGTGGCAATGCGAAAAAAACTCCCAATTTATCTCACCCTCGGACTCCTGCTGGCCCTCACCCCGCTAGAAGCGATCCAAGTCAAAGAAAACGCCCTGCGTAACAAGCGCCTGTTCGGGATCGAACTGCCGGAAAACCTGCAGTCCTTCTACGGGCGGCACGACCGCATAAATTCCGTTTCTTTGCAGGAATACCAGGCCGGGCCTTACGCGGTGACCGAAGTCGTGATCGACATGGCCTCCAGCCCCTGTCAGCTCCGCCTTTACCATACTGAGTTGGGCACCCTGCAGGACCTGAAAGACGCCGCACCCAGCGGCCCCAATGGCTACAAGCCCAACGTGCCAAGCCAAGTCACCAAGTTAGCCGAAAAAGGCGCGCAACGCGCCAATACCACCAATCCCCCCGTCATTAAAGACTACCCGGTCACCACGCATGCCAAGACAATTGAGTTTCGTGTCTCCTCCAAAGTAGAGCTCGAGACTTTCTACAAGTCATTCGTTGGCGCCTTCACGCAAAACAACGCGACTGGTGCCTCCGATGAGTCAGACGACAAAGCCGAGGCCCGAGGCCTCGCCGGCACTCTCTTCCAGTTAGATTAAATTGGTTTCTCCGGATTAGTCCGGGCGATACGGCAGGTAATCCGCCTGCCAGACTTTACCGCGCACGAGGCTTTCCAGGTCATCTTTCGTGCCCACTGTCGCGACGCCTTCGTCGTAAGCCTGTGCGCCCACCGCCAAGGCAATCGCCTGGCAAACTTCGCGCGCGTCTTCCAAGAGCGGCAACAGAGGCGCGGCTGGATCTTCAAGCGAAGGCGCATGGCTGGCGAGGCACTCGACGGCGGCGAAGATCATGTCGTCACTGACAACACTGGGCTTCGTCGCCACCACGCCCAAGCCAATGCCGGGGAAAATGAACGCGTTGTTACACTGCGTCACGGGAATGGTTTTGCCCTGATAAACGGCATCGCCAAACGGGCTACCCGTCGCGACAACCGCGCGGCCTTCCGTCCAGTTAATCACGTCTTGCGGAACCGCTTCGCATTTCGAGGTCGGATTGCTGAGCGGCATGACGATGGGCCGCTCCACGCGGTCGGCCATCGCGCGGATAATCGCCTCCGTGAAGGCGCCCGTTTGCGACGAGACACCGAAGAGCACCGATGGCGCAGCATGTTTCACGACCTCGGCCAATGTGATGTTTTGCGCGTCCTGCACATGCCAGTCGGCAAATGCGTCGGGCGACTTCGCGTAGGGCTTCTGGAAATCTGCGAGGTCTTGGCCTTCCTGCAAAACGCCGTTGATGTCCACCAGGTAAAAGCGGCTGTAGGCCTCCTCTTCCGACAGACCTTCGCGCATCATCATGAGGCGAATTTTATCAGCGATGCCCACGCCCGCCGTGCCACCGCCAAGGAAGGCCACACGCTGATCTTTGAGCGACTGCCCCGTCGTCTTGAGTGCAGCCAGCAGAGTCGCGAGCGCGACGGCTCCAGTGCCTTGGATATCGTCGTTAAACGTGCAAAGCTGCGGACGATAGGTTTGCAAAATGCGGGTCGCGTTCGCCTTCCCGAAGTCTTCCCAGTGCAGGTAAACCTTGGGAAACTTGCGCTTCACGGTGTCGACAAACTGCGCGATGAAGTCGTCGTAATCCTTGCCGCGCACGCGCTCATGACGCCAGCCAATGTATTCCGGATCATTGAGCAGTGACTCGTTGTTCGTGCCCACGTCGAGGCCGATCGGCAGGCAGGTGCTCGGGTTGACGCCCGCGCAGATCGTGTAGAGCGCGAGTTTGCCCACCGTGATCCCGATACCGCCGGCACCTTCGTCGCCCAGGCCGAGGATGCGCTCGCCGTCGGTCACGCAGATCACATCGACGTCCTTAAAGGCGCGGTGTTCGAGGATTTCCTCCATGCGGTCGCGGTCCGGATAACTCAGGTAAATGCCGCGCGGTTGATTAAAATTATGGCTGTAGTTCGCAATGGCTTCGCCGACGACCGGCGTATAAATCAGCGGCACCATCTCGCTGACGTGATCCTGAATGATGCGGTAGAACAGCGTCTCGTTGCGGTCGAGCAGGCTGTTGAGGAAAATGTTTTTATCGAGTTCGGTCGGCTGGCGTTCCAGCTCGTCCAAGACCTCCGTCAGTTGAATGTCGATCGAGCGCTCCGCCGAAGGGAGCAGCCCTTTCAAGCCGAGCTGGAAGCGTTCTTCCGCGCTGAAGGCCAGGCCTTTATTTAAAAATGGATGATGCAGCAGCGACAGGCCGCGCAAGGCAACGCTCAAGTATTGTTCGCCGGTAGCAGGCATGGTTTTGGGTAAGGCATCAATCATGCGCAGATCAATAAACCACGGCTTGATTTTAGGCGATGGGAAAATTGCCCGCCTCTTATTTTGCCCGTCATCAATCTGTGACAAAATGAAGGGTTGACGCGCTGGGCATATTTATCATCTTAACTCTTCCACGAAAGGACCCACCAACCATGATGAATCACGCAGCACATATAAAATCCGGCTCACAGACAGCCCGCTGCGCAGGGATTTTCCTCATCGCGGTCATGGCCACTCTCGCCTCTCCGGGTCCCCACGTCACTGCCTGACGATTGCGCATTTGCCGCAAAAACGCACACCCGGGACCTCGAAAGCCCGGGCTTTTTGTTTATTCACCCAATTGCGCTACCTCGAACTCTCTATTAACTGACCACCAGCAATGTCCACCGAAACTACAGACCGCCACCAATTGGACCGCCAGATCATCGAACGCTACGCCGGGCAACCCTCCAGAATTCCCGCCGAGCTGATCGACCGCGTGAAAACGCTCAACAACGGGCGCGGGCCCATGCTGTATGCTTTGGTCGACCTCAATGCCGAGGGTAAGCTCCAACAAGGCTGGCTCGTGCTCGGCCACGACGAGTTGTTTTACTTTGCCTCGGCCGAAGACACCTCCCCCGAGCGTGTCGCGCGCAGCGAAATCGAGGCCGTCACCGAGCTGCCCGGCCTGAGCTCCAGCGCCCTACTCTTCCTGCGCCATGACTCGCGTTTACCGCTGATGCAGGTCAATTACTCGCGCCGGCAAAAGCAGGCTATGGAGAACATCCGCTTCGTCGTGGACCAGCAGTTGAAGGGGCACACCGTGTCGCCCGAAGACTCAGACCGCGCGTATGCGGAGTCCGTCAGCGCGAAGATTAAAGACGCGCAGTCCTCGCTCATGTCGGACCAGTTTCAGATCATGAAGCGGCTGCTCAAATACGTGCTGCCCTACCGCAAGGAGGTGATCATCGGCTTTGCCTGCGCCCTGGTTTACACGGCAATCAACCTCGTCGTTCCCTACGCGACGAAGTACCTGATCGACCAAGTGCTCACGCCGATGGAAAACGGAGAGCTCACCAGCGAGATGGCCACGAAGATCAGCTTTGTCATTCTCGGCGGTCTGGCCGTGCTCTATTTGGTGCGCGAGATCTGCGTGTGGCTTCGCCTTAAATGGCTTGCCTATCTTGGCGAATATGTAGCGCACGATTTGCGGCGCGACCTCTACGGCCACCTGCAAAAGCTCAGCCTGAATTTCTTCTCCAAGAAGCAGACCGGCAGCATCATCAGCCGCGTCAGCTCGGACACCGACCGCCTGTGGGACTTCATTGCCTTCGGCGTCGTCGAATCGACGCTGGCCGTGATCATGCTCATCGGCTTGGGCGCGATGCTCATCGGGTTAGACTGGCAACTCGGGCTCATCCTCGTGCTCCCGATCCCCGGCTACCTGTATGCGTTTTACCGGCACAGCAAGCACATCAATACCTACTTCCTCAAAGCCTGGCGCAAGTGGTCAGACGTGACCGCCGTGCTCTCGGACACCATTCCCGGCATGCGCGTCGTGAAGGCCTTTAGCCAGGAAAAGCGCGAAGTCGGCCGCTTTGGCGAGCGCAACCAGAAAGCCTTTGAGAGCTTCAAGAGCGTGCACGATGTGTGGACCAAATTCTGGCCCATGCTCATGGGCACCGTGCAATTTGTGACGCTCATTGTCTGGGCCATCGCGCTACCCCGCGTATTTGGCGAATGGGGCGCGCCACTGTCGGTTGGCACCTTTGTTGCCTACCTGATGTACATGGGGCTCTTCTTCCAGCCGCTCAACACGCTGGGGCAACTCACGCGCATGCTCAACCGCGCCGTCAGCTCCGCGCACCGTGTTTTTGAAATCATCGACACCGAGCCCGATCCCGCCCTCTCCGGCGAACGCGCTTTAGTCGACGACCTCGCAGGCGACATCCGCGTGGAAAACCTGACGTTCTCTTATGACGGCGTGCATGAGACGCTGCGCAACGTGGATTTCCACATCAAGCCAGGCGAAATGATTGGCCTCGTCGGCCCTTCGGGCGCGGGCAAAAGCACGATCACGAACCTCATCGCCGGTTTCTATCAGGCAACGGGCGGCCGCATCGTGGTCGATGGGCGCGACTTGTCCGAAGTGGATGTTTCGAGCTACCGTCAGCACCTCGGTATGGTTTTGCAAGAGCCCTTCCTGTTCCACGGCTCGTTATTGGAAAACATCCGTTATGGCCAGCGCGACGCCAGTCTCGCGGACGTCATCGAGGCAGCCCGAGCGGCGAACGCCCACGACTTCATCTGCAAGCTGCCGCTCGGCTACGACACCGTGGTCGGCGAGCGCGGGCACACGCTGTCCGGCGGTGAGCGTCAGCGAATATCCATTGCGCGTGCGATTCTGCACAACCCGAAGATCCTCATCCTCGACGAGGCCACGAGCAACGTCGACACCGAGACGGAGCGGAAGATTCAGGACGCGCTGAACCACCTCGTCCGCGGGCGCACGGTGATTGCCATTGCCCACCGCCTATCGACGCTCAAGCAGGCCGACCGCCTGCTCGTCATGAAGAACGGCCAACTCGTCGAAGAAGGCACGCATCAGGCGCTGCTCGAAATCGAAGACGGCGTTTACCGCAAACTCCACGACATGCAAAGCGAGCTGCACGAGCAGTTCGCGATCTAGCCACGAACAATCTCAATAGCCAACGACCATGAATTCCACCGAACCACTCCAACTCACCTCATGCGGGGCCGGGCGCCTGACCGCTTGGCGCGAAGGTGAAGACGCCGCGCTCGTGCGCCCAGTCAAGTGCTTCCCGCTCAGCGATCCCGGGCATCACCTCTCCCTGCGCAACGACAAGAACGAGGAGCTGGCCTTCATCGCCGACCCTACAGAGCTCGATGCGAGCTCACAGGCAGCGCTGATTGAAGCCCTCGCGGCGGGCAGCTTTACGTTCAACGTCACCGCGATTGAAGAGATCAAGACGGACTTTGAGCTACGCGCGTGGAAGGTCGACACCGCCGCCGGCCCCCGGCAGTTCCAAACTGCGCTCGACGCCTGGCCCCGTAACGTCGATGATGGCGGCTACCTGATTGAGGACGTTTTTGGCGACCTCTATCGCCTGCCCGCGCTCAATCAGCTCGATAAGGACAGCGCCAAGCGTCTGTGGATGATGGTCGGCTAGAGATAACAAGCCCTTAGAGGGCGTCTAAAAACTCAATTGGTCTACGCCGGAGAGCGTCTTCGGGGTCAAAATATCATTTCTTCATTTCGACGAAACTGGTTTCGCCTCGATTCAGAAGCCGAAATCTTGCCTCCCAAATACATCTCGCCGACTCGATCAGACTTTTTAGACGCCCTCTTAGCCTGGTAGCATATCTGAGTAGCAGTTACTCGGCGTGTATTCCTTGATAAATTTCATTAAGGAATCAT
The DNA here is from genome assembly GCA_031296935.1 of Cerasicoccus maritimus. GTDB lineage: Bacteria > Verrucomicrobiota > Verrucomicrobiia > Opitutales > Cerasicoccaceae > Cerasicoccus > Cerasicoccus maritimus. Next base: position 100,605 of record JAVDPD010000007.1, on the reverse strand, counting down.
CTCCCGGGAAATCAAAGAATCGAAATGCTTCAGGCATTACGCCCGATTCCAGAAAACTGTAGAGACCATAATGTTCTACGGGATATTTTTCGCGTAGCAACATACAGTGCCCACGCAACACCAGACGAAAATCCGGATCGATTTTTAAAATATGCAGCAGGCGCTGGGTCAGGCCTTGTAGTTCACCAAAAAACTGAGGGGTATTACTCTCGAAATATACATAAACCATCCACCCCAGAATACATTAGTCACCACAGCCGTAAAGCCCATTTGGGATGAATAAGAATCATACTAACCCTAAAAACTGTTCACACTACGGCTTGCGATCATAGGGACACTTCGATTGACCGATTTGGAGATGCCAACGCTTCCTAGCAGCCACAACTGTGCGATATTGGCGGCTATCGCCATGCCAAAACCAGGAATCGCGACCAACTGGTAAACTCTTTCAAGCTAGGGAGTTTTCATCTGACTTGGCCGAATCAGGTGGGGAAAAGATTGAAATGCCAACGCAGTGATCTTCCAATCTGGCTCCAAGCCTTGAGCCGAGTGCTTTTCCGCGCCAGCGGCGTTGGCTTTTCGCTCACAGGCAAGTCGATCAGCCGGGCAATCAGCCCCACAAAAGTGGTCATTACTACAGTGAAGACTGGACTATCATTTATTTCAAAAAAACTTGAAAATAGCGGATTTGAGAACAGAATATTACCTTAAATGGATGATAACCCGACAGTTACCGCGCTGTCCGAACTGGAGGCTGAAGCGGTTGCACTATTTGTTAGACTCGTGCAGGTGCTCGGCCTACCGAAGTCGATTGGGCAAATCTACGGGCTGATTTACATTTCGCCAAAACCTGTTTCCATGGAGGACATAACCTTGCGGCTAGGCATCAGCTTGGGCTCAGCCAGCCAAGGACTACGCCAACTGCGCTCGCTCAAGGCAATTCGCGTCACCTTCATTCCCGGTCAGCGCAAGGACCACTACCTACCAGAAACCGAGTTTCGCAAACTCATCTCCAACTTCATAGAAGACCAAGTGCGCCCGCATATCGAAGTCGGCCAGGCAGCGATTGACCACATGGAAAAATTAACGATAGAAGCGCCCGAGCCCGAAGCCGCTCACTACCGCGCCCGAATTGACAAGCTACGCCGCCTGCACACCATAGCGGGCAGCGCAACGCCTGCACTCGCCAAGTTTATCAATTTCTAAAAAATGCCGCTCATCCCACCCAGTTGCGAAACGCCGTTATGGTTCTGCATCAAGACGCAACCGCGTCGCGAAAGAGCAGCCTACAAGACTCTGCAAACCCTGCCCGGCGTCCTCCCCCTACTGCCAATGGCGCGCTACCCCAAGCAAACCAGCAAAGGAAAACGCAATACGAGTGAGGCCATATTTCCGGGGTATCTGTTTTGCTATTTCTCACCGGTTGACTCCAGCCGCAGCGTTCAGTATTCGCAGGGTGTGGCCTACATCATCAAGCGCGGCGACAAGCTTGTCTCGCTGCGCGAAGAATTAATCGAGGAGATTCGCGAGCTAGCGCCAGAAGGCGTACTCGACCTCGAGCCCAAGCCAATTGTGCCCGGAGAACGCGTGCGCCTGATTCAAGGTATTTTCTCTGGCAACGAGGCGGAAGTCGTCAGCTTGGCACCCTCCGCTGAACGCGTCAAAGTGCTATTGGAAATCCTCGGGCGCGAACAAGAAATCAGCCTACCACTCGAAGAAATCGAGCGCATATTCGAAAACCCTTTCAACGACGAGTAACCCTACACTGCCGCCTACCGCGGTGATCCGCCCACATGGGCGAAGCCCACAGTCCCTTAAAGCACACATTGGCTTTGCGCACCCACGCATCCGGCCAAGGGCGGCAGCATACTCAAGCCTTAGGACTCAGCGCACGATGACACGCGTACTGGGAATCAATTTCTTTCAAGGCTCCCCCGAGGAGGCGGTGAAGCGCGCATTAAGCGGCGGACTAACTGTGGCCCCATCCGGGCCGAACTTAGCCGACATGGACATCATGCCAGCCTACAGCCGCGCAGTCCAATCCGCAGATCTAGCGGTAGTCGACAGCGGCTTCCTAGTGCTTTGCTGGAAGTTTTTTCGCAAAAAAAAACTCAGCCGTCTTTCCGGACTTCTACTACTCGAAACCATACTTGCCAACGTAGAGCCCCTGCGCGACATGGAACAAGTCTGGGTAATGCCCACGGCAGAATCTGCGGAGCGCACGCGCACATACCTCAATGCCTGCGGTATTAAGCTTTCACTCAAAAACTTTTACATCGCACCACACTACGACAGTGGAGCACTTGAAGACATTGCTTTGCGGGACAAAGTAAGTGCGATGCGCCCTGCACTGATCATGGTAAATGTTGCAGGTGGTAAACAGGAAGTACTTGGGCACTGGCTACTACAACAGCTCGACTACCGACCAGCCGTGATCTGCACTGGCGCAGCAATTGCCTTTAAAACAGGAGAACAGGCAAATATCCCAACTTGGGGCGATCGCCTGTTTCTGGGATGGTTCTTACGAATACTCTCTGACCCCAAGCGCTACTTTGGCCGCTACTGGCGCGCCATACGGCTGTGGCGTCATGTCCGAAAATATGGCGAACGAGCGCCAGTGATCCAAGCCTGAGATGTCGTTAATAAAGAACCATCCGGCGAATCGGCCCAACACATACACAAGTGAAGGCGCGCATCAGCAGGCCTCAGCCAAAGCACCACTACAAACAAAAAATAATTCCGGACTCAACCGACAGTTAAAATACTTGATTTGGCTTTATGTGTTTTTGCTCCTGTTCGATGGCGCATTTCGTAAGTGGTTTCTACCTGGCCTCTCAGACGTGTTACTCGTTTCGCGCGTTCCTGTAATTGCACTCATCTACATATTAGCCATTCCCGCCCGAGCTTTCACCGTCAACGGCTTTGTGGCGATGGCCGGATTCTTGAGTTTGGTCACCTTGCCACTGGCATTGCTCGGACATGGCAGCATCCCCACCGCAATCTATGGTCTGCTCGCCAACTTCTACGCAATTCCATTAATCTTCGTCATTCCCAAAGTTCTCGATTACGATGAAACATTACAGATTGGGAAAGCGCTACTCATCATGGTCATTCCCATGACGGCCTTAATTAGCCTGCAATTTTACGCGCCACAAAGCGCCTGGGTCAACCGAAGTGTAGGCGGGGTCGAAGGTGCAGGATTTACTGGAGCACTAGGTCGCTTTCGACCACCTGGTACGTTTAGTTTTATCTCCGGCGTTGCCCAGTTTTATACGTTGGCATTTGCGTTTTTCCTCAACGAGTTCATCAATAAACGCAGTTTGCCACTATGGTTTCTCCTCCCGACTGGGGCCGCGTTCACAATGGCAATTTACGGCTCGATAAGCCGACTGCTCGCCTTGTCTATCGTAATGGTATTTGCCTTCGGCGTGCTCGGCCTAGTGCTCAATGGACGCAAACTGCATAACACAATCAAGGTGCTTATCGCACTAATAGTTTTCTTCGCAATCGCATCCCAATTTACCTATTTCGCGGACGGCATGGAAACTTTTATGGCACGCTGGGAGCAAGCGAAAGGTGGCGAAGACGGCTCAACGAAAGAAGCCGTTGTGGACCGCACATTGGATAATATCATGGCCCCTTTTTTCATCTATCAATACGATAGCATTATCGGTGAAGGGATCGGCCTCGGTACGAACGTCGGTGCAAAATTCGCAACGGGCAGCCGTGCCTTTCTTGGTGGCGAAAGCGAATGGGGTCGAGTTCTGGTTGAAATGGGGCCAATCATTGGCATCACCTATATTGCACTACGCTGCGCACTCACAGCGATGCTGCTGATCCGAGCATTCTGGAGCTTAAAAAAGGGCAATCTCCTGCCTTGGTTACTCTTTGCCTCTTGCCTGTTCCTCGTGCTGAATGGTCAGTGGGGGCAGCAAACTACGCTAGGATTTGCGATACTTTCGGCCGGCTTTGTATTGTCTACATCCATCGTTTCAAAGCCCGAGGAAACCATGAATAACTATCGCGCTCGACGACCATGAGCTCACTACCAAACGAAACCATCATACGCCCCTCATCTGGGCCAAAGACTTTTGATTTGCGTGAACTAATGCAGTATCGGGATTTACTCCTGCTACTCATACGTCGAGATTTCGTCGCACGATACAAGCAGACTATTCTGGGACCATTATGGGCGATTTTACAACCTGTCATGACCGCTATCGTATTTACCGTCGTATTCGGCAAAGTAGCGAAAATACCAACCGACGAAGCGCCACCTTTTTTATTTTACCTTTCCGGCATGCTTTTCTGGCAGTTATTTGCTGGCTCCGTCAGTGCGGCGGGTAACTCACTACAAGCCAATGCCACGTTGTTTACCAAAGTCTATTTCCCACGCATTATCCCCTCTTTGGCGACTTTGGCGTCTCAGTTGATTCCATTCTCAATTCAGTTCGGTATCTTCACTGGTTTCTACATTTGGTATTTACTCATGAGTGATGTGGCGCAGTTGCACGCTCTACGCCTAATCTGGCTACCGGTTTTGCTGCTGCTGGTATTCACTCTAGCACTCGGCATTAGCCTAACCTACTCGGCGCTAACCGCAAAGTACAGGGATCTGAATCATGCACTTGGCTTTCTTATTCAGCTAGGATTATACGTAACCCCAGTAATTTACCCGGTGTCTCAAGTGAGTGAAAACTGGCGCTGGTTGGTCTGGCTGAATCCTATGGCTGCGCCAATTACCACCTGCAAATGGATCTTCCTCGACGCAGGCGCTCTACCTCTCATCCCATTGCTTTCCTCTATGGCCTTCGCCATCATTTTGCTCCCTTTATCCATGCGCTTCTTTCACCGCATTCAACGGACATTCGTCGATACCGTCTAACCATGGACTCACCAGTAATCCAAGTTAAAGGGCTCTCCAAGGAATACCGCATTGGCGGTATCGGCGCCAGCTCATTACGCGATGAAATCAACGCGCGCTGGCAGCAGATGCGTGGCTCCTCACAAGAAAAGAGCCAATCGATTTTCAATGCACTCAACGACGTCAACTTTTCAGTATCAAAAGGAGAAATCCTGGGCATAATTGGCCGAAATGGAGCAGGTAAATCCACCCTTCTCAAAATACTATCCCGAATCACCGAACCAACAGCTGGCGAAATTAGGCTTCGTGGGCGCGTTGCTTCTTTACTTGAAGTTGGCACTGGCTTCCACCCTGAGCTATCCGGGCGTGAAAACATATTTCTTAGCGGCGCCGTGCTCGGCATGAGCCGTAAAGAAATAAGTGAAAAGTTTGATGACATTGTCCGTTTCGCCGAGATTGAGAAGTTTATTGATTCTCCAATCAAACGCTACTCCTCTGGGATGTCGGTACGACTCGGTTTTGCCGTTGCGGCACACTTAAGTTCAGACATCTTGATTGTCGATGAAGTGCTAGCTGTCGGTGATGTAAACTTTCAAGAGAAATGTATGGAGAAAATGAATCAAATCCGCTCTAGCGGTCGTACGATTCTATTTGTCAGCCATAACCCGATTTCCATCGAGCTACTGTGTCACCGCTGCATTCTGCTAGAGCAAGGACAGTTGGTTTTCTCGGGCACGCCACGTGAAACGTTAGACCGCTACGAAGACATTTGTCGGAACAGACATGCTCAAGTCGGCACTGAAGATCACGGAGACACCAGCTTAAAAGTCGAAGTGTGGCAGAACAACACCCCTTGCTTTCAGCCTGACATTGCACAGCCGATGACCATTCGCATGTCATTTCAGATTCCCAACACCTGGCCTAAAGTATTCCCCAATTTCCAACTACGCACTTCGACGCAGCAAATCGCGTTTTCCTCAGTTTCCCCTCACCTTTGCAGTGAACACTGCGATGAAAAAAAACGCAGTGTGCATTACACCGCCGACTGTGAAATTCCCGGAGGCCTACTCAATGCAGAGAAATATAAAATCTCTGCTTATTTTCTTAGCCCCAATGGTCTGACAGTGGACAGCTGGGATAATGCCTGCACCTTTACCGCAACCGAGAATCCGAGTCTGCGCCCCATTAACTTTAATGGTGACTGGGTTGGAGTCCTGCGGCCCACACTCCCTTGGAAGGTTTCCCAACATGAAGTTGAAAGATAAGTTTTCCAGATTCCTTGCAACCAAACTCCTGAAGCACCCACGGCTACGCGTGCACTTCATGCAGGTAATTAAAGATCAGCACTTCAACGAATTTGGCATGAAGTGCTTTTTGAGCAATCGCGAATACATCCCCATTAGCTTTTGCGATTCAGCGACATCTTTGGGCGAAATATTCATCGAAGGAGAATATGATTGGCTACCCGCAGAATCCACACCTAAACGCTGGCTAGACTTAGGCTGCAACAATGGCTACTTCAGCCTACTGATGCTGTTTCGTCAGGCGCGTGAAAAGCGTTCCGAGTGCGAGGCTCTCCTGGTCGATGGAGACCCTAGGTTCTCCAAAGCGATTGAATCGATAAACGATAGCCTAAAGCTGGCGCAAAACCTACGCTTTGAGCAGGGCCTTATTGGGCCTAAGGTGCCGGAAGCCAATTTTGCATTGCATGGCGGCATGGTCTCCCGAATTGAGAGTGAATTAAATGACAACTGCTCAAACCTGGCAGTCCCTATACTGTCGGAAAAAAACATCATGAATCAGCTAGCCCCACCCTACGACCTGGTCAAAGTGGACATCGAAGGCGCCGAAGCAGATTTCCTCCAAAATTACCCAACAGTTCTTCAGCACACTAAAACATTAATCATCGAGTGGCATTCATGGAATAGTCAGAAAATGCCCGCAGATCAGTTTAAAGAGCTGCTGCTCGCACAAGGTTTCAAGACCGTTAAAGAATGCAAATCACAACAACTTGACGGTGAAACCGACCCCACGACCTTGCACACCTATTTTTGCCAAAAATAATCCTGCGTAGTATTTTAAGACGCAAAAAATCCAGTGATTTCCCAGCCCGCAATTTCAGTCATGCCCAAACAGCGTAAAGTTCTATTTGCGCTGCCTTCTATGGCTTTTGGCGGCGCCGAGCGCATGGCAATTTGCTTGATCACTCAGTTGGTTGAACGCGGACATCGGCTTCAATTAACGTCGCCTGTGCATGCAGATAATCCAAGCCTAAATGCAGAACTGCATGGCTGTAAGATTCCCATCCACGCATGGCCTTCAACCCCAGGACAAAAACTACGCGATCTAGGCCAACTTTCACTGAATGTTTTCAAGTGGCTGCGGCTGCTTCGCCAAGTGGATGTTGATATAATTCACGTAAATACCCCGTGGCCCAATCTTGCACTGGACTTACTCATTGCCGCAGCGATGCTAAAACTACCAGTGCTGATGCTGCATCAACTAGTGCCCCCGGATCAAGCCTACAGTCAGCAGACCCAAAAGCTCTATCACTGGATGCACGAACGCGGCCTACAGTTAGCTGCAGTTAGCAATAGTAACGCTGAGGTTCTAGCACATTCGCTAAGACTCGATACTGAGCAAATTCAAGTTATCGAAAATGCTGCGGTCAGCCAGGCTGAAAGCCAAAGTGATGCCCAAGCAATTCAGACTTTTACGCACAATCATCATATCCCACCAAATTCCATAATCGTGCTGTGCATTGGTCGCATCTCAGATCAAAAAGGCTATGATCTAGTAGCGCCTGCCGCGTATCACATCACTCGAATAAATCCAAAGGTGCATTTCGTTTGGGTGGGTGACGGTCCAGACCGCAGTAAACTCGAAACGCAGCTCGAAAACTATAAACTTAAGGAGCGATTCACCATCACAGGTTGGCTAAGCGAACCGCTACCAGCACTACAAAGTGCCGATCTTTTGCTCTTCCCATCAAGGTATGAGGGCCTACCTATTTCCATCATCGAAGCGATGCAGATTGGGCTGCCAATTGTCGCCGCCGACTGCAATGGTGTTTCAGATCTGCTAAGTGCTGGTCACAACGCAAGGTTGTTCCGCAGTCAAGATACCTGCGACCTAATGGAAAACCTGCGTTCAGCAATCGCAGATCCAAACAGCATGCGCGCCCTAGCGAAACAGGCTCAGATAGACGCTGAGCAATACAGTCTTAGCCGAATGGCTGATCAAGCAGAGCAGTTCTACGAACGCATGCTAAATGAGCGCTAATCGACTGATCAATTAACCATCCGACCATCTTGAAACACCTCCCCAAAGTGGACGGCCTTCGCGCAATTGCGGTTGCAGGCGTACTGGTGGCGCATTACCTGCCAACGGACAATGTCATTCAGTTCATGCCTTGGGGTTTACTAGGCGTACAGCTATTTTTCGTAATCAGCGGATTCCTCATCACTGGCATTCTGTTAGATGCGCGGGGGAAGGCAAAAAATTCAGATGTCCTCAAAGCATTTTATATGCGTCGCTTTCTTCGCATCATTCCACCGTATTATTTATTACTCGCCATCTATTCCATATTGGGAGTCAGCTTTGCTTCAGGAACGCTACTTGCCTCCGCCTTATACTACTTGAATATTTTCGAAAGTGCCTTTCCCGGCGAGTATCCTTACATTGGTCATTTCTGGACGCTGTGCATCGAAGAACAATTCTACCTAGTCTGGCCTTGGGTGATTATATTTTTACCGCGTTCAAAACTACTCATCTTTACAATTCTCGCGATGTTATTTGCACCCACCAGTCGCGTGTTACTTGATCTTGCCGGCTTGCCATACTTAAGCATTCGCAACTTGCCTACCAGCGCCTTGGACTCTTTAGGCGGCGGCGCATTATTAGCGCTCATGCATCATGGCTATGCACCTCGCCTCATGCAATGGTGGCAAAGATACTACGGGTGGCTTTTTGCACTTGGACTCTTGCTGTACTTCGCAACTCATTTTAACACTGCACTGAGTATTTCGCATCTCTGGATAGGTCTTTTCGGCACGGCAATCTGCGGCATGTCGGCAGTTCATTATTCAACGCTCAACTACGACACACTCTTTGATCGTTTTCTCACGAATCGTTGCGTCCAGTATATTGGTAAAATCAGCTACGGCATATACCTCTACCAGTTCCTGACTCTGTTTCCGCTCTATAAACTCGTTTCTATACTCGGCCATCCCACAATCTTAAAAAACGACTATATTTACGCCTTAACCTGGACTTCCATGACGATAGCAACAGCAGCGATATCATGGCATTGCTTTGAACGTCCTCTGCTCAGGCTAAAGAAACTTTTCCAATATACTTCCGGAAAAGCTGCTTGACCGATGCGATTTCTAATCATCAGCCCGACACCAACACATCCTGTCTCCGCTGGTAATTGTATGCGGATTGTCAATCTGATCCATGCATTACAAGAGCTCGGGCATGATGTGCATTTCCTGCATGTTACTTACACCCAAGGGGAGCCAGATGCAATGCGTGCATGTTGGGGTAAAAATTTCCACGAGTATCATTACCGCAAGCCCTGGCAAAAATATCATTGGCATGGTATCCCTATACCGGACCGCATTTCACGCAAAATATTGAACTTCGGCTGGCTCCATCAACGAATCGACCAAATGTATGATCACGGTCTGGACGACCATCTGCTCGCACTACAGGAAGAACATTCATTCGATGCAGTCATGGTCGAATATGTGTTCTTTTCTGCCGCTTTAAACGTATTTCCAGAGACAGTTCATAAACTCATCGACACGCACGATGTCTATACCGATAGGCATCTCATGCTCAGCCAAAACAACATGCGCGTAGAATGGTTCTTCACCATTGAATCAGAGGAACGCAAAGGCCTCAAACGCGCACACACCGTTCTTGCGATTCAAGATGAAGAGAACAGAAAGCTACGACAAATACTAAAGCACTCTCGCCCCGTTTTCACTGTAGGTCATTTTCTGCCACCCTCACCTCAAGCCCCTCCCAGTCAGCTAAAAACTCTCATGATAATTGGCTCTGGCAACTCACTCAACATACGCTATTTTCAAGAATTTATTGATAATTGCTGGAACCCAATTTTCTCCAAGCATCCCGAGCTTAGGCTCAAAATAGTCGGCAGTGTTTGCCAGAATTTAAAGAGAACACCTGGGGTAGAATTACTTGGATTTGTCGAAAAAATCGAGCAAACGTATGCCGACTCCGACTTAGTCATTAATCCTTTGCTCACAGGAACTGGGCTTAAGATAAAAAGCCTGGAAGCCATCTCCTATGGTCGAGCTCTGTTAACCACGCCTATTGGCCTCGAAGGCCTGGAAGACGCAGATGGAAAGTGTGCGATGCTGGCAACTACATTCAAAGAAATGGCACAGGCAATCGAACAACTCTTATCGACCCCACAACGCTTGAGCGCAATGAGTCAAGCTGCCGCAGAATACGCTGGCCAATATCAGACCAAGCAAATTCAAGCGCTGCAAACAGCACTTGAGCGACAACCTCGCTCTGCATGAGCCAGCCTCCCCAGAGAATTATTTTCGGTGTCGATGCGAATGCCCTATCTGGCGTCGACACGCTGCACTGTACACTGGCCCAAGCGTTTTCCAGGAATGGCTACGCCGTCACTCTACTTCTTTTCGGACGAAATTCTAATGACGAATTACCAGTCTGCTCGAACTGTGAATGCATCGACATATCCGGGCCGTCAGTCTGGCAACGTATCATACGACCGCGTAGACGGCATTGGACACGCCACTTTCAAAATGTAATGCAGCGTAAAGCACATGCTGCAATTCGTGAACGCTTGCCTGCAACACTCATTGCAGGCCACTTGAGCAGCCTATGGATGCAGCCAACTCAAGGGTTAACCCAACTCGGTGTCATACACGCAGCCGACTCTGGCAACTGTAAAACATTAGTTCAGCATCACAAAAATTGGGATGCATGTGTCGCTGTGAGCCAAGAGGCTTACGACATGGTTGCTGAAAAATGCCCGTCAATAATACAGCGCACGACCGTCATCCTCAACGGTGTCGACGTTCCCACATCCATACCCAAACGTAGAACTGCACCCCTGCGCGTTTTGGTTGCCGGGCGCATTGAGCAAAGCCAAAAGAGAGTCCTGGATCTACCGCCGCTCTTAGCAAAAATGAAAAAACTCGATCAATATGAATTCATCATTGCTGGAGAAGGTGAAGAGCTTGCGCGATTGCAGGCAGGCATTCAAGCCGAAGCCCCCGAGGCCCGTGTTCAGTTTCTTGGTAAGCTCAACCACAAAGAGCTGCTAAAATCCATGAAACAAATCGATGTTTTTTTGCTTTTATCGGCATACGAAGGAACGCCCATGGCCTTACTAGAATCCATGTCGCGCGGCTGCATTCCCGTTTCGTCGACAGGTTGTGGGGGAGCACTTCCGTTAATCGAATCAGTATGCCCAGAACATTTATTCGCACCAGCGGACACCGAACGTGCAGCACGCATTCTGGACAAGCTTGCTACAACTAGCGAAACAACCCGACAAGCTTTGCAACGCAAAGTCTATGACTCCTTAAAAGACAGCCCGCACACTATTGATGTGACTATCCAAGCTTACATTGACTTGATAACACAAGTGCGCTGCTTAGCAACGACTCATCGATTGTGAAGATCGTCTTTATCAATCACACACGCTCTGGAGGAGGTGGAGCCACCATCGCCGCAGAACGCTTAGTTGAAGGGCTGAAGGAAGCCGGACATCATGTAAATTGGCTCGTCAAAGACCTTCATAATAATGATGCCCCCAATGACTACGATGTCATTCCACAAGGCGCAATTGATCGAATCCTAGAATGGCCCCTGAAGCAATTTCTCACACTTGGTGCTGGTCGTAGGCAAACATTTGCACTCCTCAAGCATCCATTCGTCGAGCAAGCAGATCTTATTCATTTGCATAACCTTCACCCCAGCTACTTCAACTTTCTCGCGCTACCAAGGCTCAGCCGCAACAAGCCAATAGTATGGACTCTGCATGATATGTGGGCGCTTACCGGTCACTGTGCTTTCAGCCAAGACTGTGAACGTTGGCAAGTCGGCTGCGGCCAATGCCCCTACCTTGGAGTCTACCCAGGCCTTCGCCACGATGGCACCGCTCTCGAATGGAGGCTCAAACGTTGGGCACTTAAACGAACACATGCACACTTATTAACTCCAAGCCGTTGGTTAGCCGACTGCGCCAGTACGAGCATCGCCAGTTCTCTTCCACAAGCAGTAATACCTTATGGTCTAAATACGCAACGCTATACCCCAGGAGATCGGCGGCATGCACAATCCAAGCTCGGCCTTAAAGGTGATCGCATTACGCTCCTACTCACTAGCGCAAATCTCGATGACCCGCGCAAACCACAAGGCATCCTATGCGAAGCATTAAATATGCTCGCGAATTCACACCCAAACACCTTCCAAGTCCTAACCTTTGGCGGTGGTGACCTCCGTAAAAAACTAAATCCACACATCACAATCACAGCGCTCGGACGCTTAACAGACGACACAGCAAAAGTACAAGCCTATCAGGCGGCTGACGTGCTGTTATTTGCATCACGTGGCGATAATTTGCCGTTGACCATTCAAGAAGCGTTAGCCTGCGGCACACCGGTAATTGCGAACCGTGTTGGCGGAGCAGTGGAAATGGTCATTCCCGGGCAAACTGGCTTACTCACTGAGCAGTTATCGCCCGAGTCTTTCCAACTTGCTATCGCATCATTTCTGAAGCTGCCAACCAACAAGCGCAATACACTCGCGCTGCAAGCACGCGAATTCGCCGTCGCGAACTTCGATCTTGCTCGCCATGTCGAGCATACACTCGCCCAATATACCAAGGCCATAAATGACTTCACCGCTAACTGACATCCAGCCACTTAAGTCATCGCAATCATGGCCCTTTAATTGCGCTGTTGGACAACGTCTGAACGACAAGCCAGAGGTGTCAGTCATTATTCCCAGCTTTAACCAAGCAGCATACCTCGAAGCCGCAATTCGTTCCGTTCTATGCCAAGACTACCCTGCCATCGAATGTTTGGTGCTGGACGGAGGCAGCAAGGATGGCTCCTGCGAAATAATTAAACATTATGAGTCAGCACTAGCCTTTTCACGATCTCACCCTGACAACGGACAGGCGGCTGCTGTCAACGAAGGGGCATCCAAAGCGCGTGGTAAGTATGTTTCTTTTCTCAACAGTGACGACCTGCTGGTCCCCGGAGCCATCCAAAAAATTGTCGAAGCCTTCGAGCGGAATCCCGAGGTCCGACTCGTGCACGGGCATCGCATTTTAATCGACTCCCATGACCACGTGGCTGGGTGGACTTCCTGCACCCCCTTTAACCCTCAGCACACCATATACACAATCAATTCTGAAACCGCATTTTGGCGGCGCGAAGTATTCGAGGAAATTGGCGGCTTCAATGAATCTCTGCGCTTTGCCCTCGACCTCGATTTCTTCTGCCGTATCTACACGCGGCATCCTGTTTTGCTGATCAATGAATTCCTTGGCTTCTATCGTTTTCATCCTGAATCAAAGTCCGAAACTTTGAGCGATGTCTGCCAAACCGAGAGCAGGCAATGCTGGCGGGAAATATTTAAAACTGAATTCCCAGTAATAAACCCATCAAAAAAGTCGTTTGGAGATCAACTGAAACATTTGCTGCTCGGCATGCGCTCACCTTCTCTCGCACTACTCCCCTATTTACGGTCAAAGCTGCTGCGATGAAGTCTGATTCAACAACCAGCATTCTCATGCTATGTGGTTCATTGGAACCCGGACGCGATGGCGTAGGCGACTACACCCGCCGCCTGGCGAAGGCGTTGAATCTGTCTGGGGTAAAAACGACCATGCTCGCTCTGGCGGATAAACAAGCCGAGACGCCGGCGGAAGAAGTCCAGGCCGACGTTCCTGCGATCCGCTTGCCCTATAGCGCATCGCTAAAGCAGAAGATGGAACAGTTAGCCAAGCTCATCCAAAGGGAGCAGCCTGAGCATGTAGTGTTGCAATACGTACCGTTTTCCTTTCACCCGAAGGGATTGGCAGACTCACTGCTAAAGGCGCTTTACCACGAGCTTAACGGTTTGCCAATCCATTGGATGTGTCACGAGATTTGGTGCGGTCTCAGCACGCAAAGCGGCATAAAGGAGCGCCTACTAGGCGCACTACAGCGTCGCATTCTGAGGAAATACCTACGCCATGCATCATCAATCTCAACCAGCAATCCGGACTACCAGCAAAGGCTGTCTACGATAACGACTCTCCCCGTCCAACTGCTTCCACTGTTTGGCAACATTCCTTGTAGCCACGCCTTGAGCGCCGCCGAATGTAAAGCAGTCCGTGACCAAATACTCCCACTCGAAAATGACAACGCGCTGATTTTTCTGATTTTTGGACGAATCGCACCCGACTTTCCAGCACAAGCGTTCTTACAATTCTTGGACCAACAATTAGAGCGTGCGGGCAGACAAGGCTGTATTGTTTCCATTGGTCGTATTGATCGCGGTGAAGCAGCTTGGCAATCACTAGCCAAATCACCATACAGCAATCTTTCATTTGTCCGCGCCGGAGAGATGTCAGAAGACGAAGTAGATCGCGTAATTCAGGCCGTTGACTTTGGCATCGCCACCACCCCACTCGAAGGCATCGGCAAGAGCGGCTCCAGCATGGCAATTCTCGAACGCGGCAAGCCGATGCTCGGGCACTTTCTTCAAAAGCAAACGTTGGGCTTGTGCCCTAACCAATTTGCCAAGGGGCAAGTCATCGACTATAGATATCTACAACCAGAGAGGTTGAAAACACCGCTAACCTATTGCCCTCAGGATCAACTTCCGCTGGTCGCGCAAAAGTTGCGGACCTCCCTTGGCATACAATGAAAGCCTATTCGCTAATATGCCATCGAGATGTATCCCAAGCCTTGCTTTGCTTGGGCTCATTTCAAGCTATGTGCGATGACGATATCCAACTTCAGCTTTTCGACGATGGCAGCCTGACTGAAAAAGACACTCACCTTCTCTGCGACCAACTAAGCCTATCCACCAGTGACATCCATCACATTCAGGACATACCACAGCTGACGCCCTATCCTTATTTGCAAAAAGCTCGCACCCGCTTCGTCATGTGCCGCAAGCTGTTGGATATCCCGCTTATTGACGATGCCCCCAAGCTACTCCTCGACACAGATATGCTCTTCTTAAGAGCTTTTCATGGCATCACTGACGCCGCAGAAAAATACAGCTTTGTTTGCATGCGAGACCAACAAAGTGCGTATTCTCCCAAACTCATTACCCGGCTCAAATTACGCACACAGGGCAGCCCGCTCATCAGTCATGCCAATGCCGGCTTTTTACTGATCGATCCAAAGATTATCGACTTAGAGCGCCTGGAGTATTTTTTCAGCAATGACAATCACTTGGTATTCCCAGCACTCGTCGAGCAAACCGCCTGGGCCCTAATGGCCGCACAAACCAGCACACCACAATATTGGGAGCCACGCGCCATTGCCTTCCCTCCATCGGATCTCCAGGTAGACGCATCGACAATAGGTTGGCATTTCGCGTCCGACTACCGTGGGCTTCTCAGTAAAGCGTCAGTCCCCGCCCCATCGACACAGCCCTCCGCCTTACTAAAAACAACTCCAGCTCCACACATGAGTTTGGTCGAAGAATTCCAACGCGCTTGCCGACGCGTCCAATCGATTTTTAAAGCATGACACGTGTGCTAATAGTCTCTCCAACGATGGGCGCTTACGGCGGAATCGAAGCATTCGTCCTAGAGCTAGGACGCTATTTGAACCAATGCAATTCCTACGCCGTCAAGCTATGCTTTAAACTCGTTTCTGGCTACAAAATTGATGTCCGACTAGAGCAAATTCTTACCGAATCTCCACTCAACTATACGGTGGTTCAAAAATGCTCACGCGAACTCTATCACGAGATTCGATCTGCTGACATAGTGCACATGCAAAACGCATCGCCCGATGTCGCGATGCTAAGCAGACTTTGCGGTGCAAAGCTAGTTCAAACAATCCATAATCATTTGCACGATCGGGGCTTCCTACGCACCTGCACTTGGAAGTTTGGCGCAGCGTTAGCAGATCTTCGCATCTATAATTCAAACTTTGTCCAAGACTCTTGGACACGCCACCAGACACCTCGAGATCTGGTGATCCCTACTGTATCGGAATTCACACAGAATTTCGCGCCATTCGAGACAAGACGCGGTTTTGTGTTTCTTTCCAGACTCATTCCAAACAAAGGGGCCGACACGCTGATCCAAGCCTACAGCGCAGCCGACATCCCCCATCAGGATTGGCCCTTGCATATACTCGGGGATGGCCCCTTGCGCCAGGAACTCGAAGCCATCGCAGCTCAAGGTCCAAGCAGTATTCATTTTGCAGGCTTCATCAGTGAAGCAGAAAAGCAAAAAACGCTACGCCATGCACGTTGGCTGATTGCTCCGCCCAATACTCGCGAAGACATGGGCCTCACTCCGCTCGAAGCACGCGCAAATGGTATTCCAGTTATTGCAACACGCGATGGCGGGCTTGCTGAATCTGCGGGAGCCGATGCCCTTATCTGTACACCAGGCAATGTCAGCGAATTACGAGCTCTTATCGAAAAAGCCGCAGCAATGCCATCAGCAGAATATGAAAAGCGCTCACACGGAGCATTCGAGTCGCTCAAGACTCACCTAAAACCAATGAGCATCTATCCCGAGCTCTACCAACAGTTACTCAAAGCATGAGTGTAGTGCTAGCGCACCCCACGGGTAACAATTTTGTGCGCGAAGCTGCCATCGCACTGCATACAGCTGGCCAACTAACCTCGCTGCATTTAAGTATCGCAGCCTGCGGAACAAATTTTTTCCAGCAAATCGCAAAACTACCGGGGATGAGCGAGATCAGTCGGCGCGAATACCCCAACGAACTGTCGCCAGTGTTATCACTACATCCATCACGCGAAATGGTTCGCTTGCTCGCGCAAAGACTAGGCATGCAATCACTGATTCAACACGAGACTGGCTGGGCATGCGTCGATTCCTGCTACCACTACTTCGACCAGAAAGTGGCGAGTCACATTGCACGTCAAAAGGCACTCGATTCAGTTTACGCCTACGAAGATGGCGCTCTTCAAAGCTTTGCCGCAGCCAAGGCCAAAGGAGCTCGCTGTATATACGATTTACCCATTGCCCACTGGCAACTGAGCAGACAGATTCTGGAAGAGGAATCCGAGCGCCTACCTGCGTGGTGCCAAACCATGACTGGTGCGATGGACTCCGATGCAAAGCGCCAACGAAAAGATGAAGAACTTGCACTTGCCGATTCCATTATATGCCCGAGCCAGTTCGTTGCGGATTCCATCCCTAAATCCGTCCGCCTAGAGAAGCCTGTGCATGTCATTCCTTTCGGATCGCCCGAAAACATTCCGGCTCCCCAGCCACGAAAGCAGCACAATGGGAAGCTACGCGTGCTATTCGCGGGTTCCATGACTCAGCGTAAAGGCTTGGGCGATCTCATGGCGGCAATGCAAATGCTCAGTCCTGAGAAGTTTGAACTGCATGTTCTCGGCAGTCCAGTGGCACCAATTTCATTTTACCATGAGCAATGTCCTGGATTTATCCATCATGCGCCTCGACCACATACTGAGGTTCTTAAGCTCATGCAAAGCTGCGATATTTTTGCCCTGCCTTCGCTAGTTGAAGGACGAGCTTTGGTTCAACAAGAGGCACTCTCTTGCGGTCTACCAATAATCGTCACTGCGAACGCGGGCGCCCAGGATTTAGTCGAAGACGGCAAGGCCGGATTCCTTGTCCCGATCCGTTCCCCACAAGTCATCGCCGAAAAGCTGGAAATCCTGCACCATGACCGCGACTTACTCAAATCGATGCAGGCCGCAGCACCACTCAAAGCAGCGTCTGTCACTTGGGCTAACTATCGATCCGGCATCGTGTCCGCAGTCAGTCGCGCATGAAGATTCTCCTGCTAGCAAACTACGAGCAAGACAATCAATTCAGTATGCTGGGCTTTGCTGGAATGATGAAAGCTGGTTTGGAACAGACTGGGCATGAGGTTACCATGTTCCAACCACGAGTAAATTTTGGTAAGGGTCGCAACACTCATCAGGGGATTGGCAAGTGGCTAGGTTATTACGATAAATACATCATTGGACCTCGAAACCTAAAACGCGTCATTAAGAATTCGAGCCCGGATATTGTTCACATTTGCGACCACGCCAACGCAGTTTACCTACCGCATATAAAAGGACCGAAGACAATCGTCACCTGTCACGATCTCTTCGCGATTAAAACATGGCTGGGGAAAATTGCCGGTCAGTCAAAATCTGCCATCGGCGCACTCCAGCAAAAGTGGATCTTCAACCACCTAATAAAATCGCCCTCAATTGCCTGCGTCTCACACGCCACTCGAGATGACCTCAACACACTCGCACCCGAAACCAAAAGTCGTACCAATGTCATCCTCTCGGGCCTACCATATCCATATGAACCTCTTCCCCCTGAGCAAGCAGACAAGATTATTTCAGGCGCAGAGCTTGTAACGATTTCCGGTGAGCCCATGCCGCGAAAGTTCATTCTGCATGTTGGCAACAACAGTTGGTATAAAAACCGTATTGGCGTTATCGAGATAGCCAAGAAGGCTTTCGGCTCTGTTTCAGACATCGGCCTGGTGCTTGCTGGACAACCAGTAAACGAGGAGCTTCGCCATGCAATGGTTGGGCTCGAAGACCGCATATCAATCTTGGAACGGCCTTCTAACTCGGTCCTTCAAGCTTTGTATTGCAAAGCAACTTGTTTTCTTTTCCCGTCGCTAGCCGAGGGATTCGGCTGGCCTCCACTCGAGGCACAGGCCTGTGGTTGCCCAGTAGTTGTTTCCAACATCGAACCTCTACGCTCCAATTGTAAATCTGCGCTTTTCATCGATCCCCTCAACACCTCTGATTCTGCACAGCACCTAGTTGGACTATTAAACGATTCCAGTCGGCTAAGGAAACTAAGTCTCGATGGGCTTAAAAATGCAGAACGCTTCAAGCCAAAGGCGATGATTGATGCCTACATTTCGCTTTACGAACAAGCAGTTCGCTCCCATGCCGCATGAAGATATTGCGACTCATACATTCGGCAAATCCACAAGGTGGCGGGCCGATCATGGGCATCACTCTATCCACCCGCCTCTTCATCGAACGCGGGCATGAAGTCACGCTTGTCAGCTTGGATGATCCAGCTAAAGCACGAGATTACAAGATCCCGGGTGACTTCATTCCAATCGGCCCCGGTAAAAGCAGCTTTGGCTATTGCCCAAACTTAGATCGCTGGCTCTCAGAAAATTTGAAGCACTTCGATACCGTCATCATCCACGGCACATGGCAGTATCATGGCTTCGCAACATGGCGCGCAACCCGATGCTTGGGCAAAGAAGCGCCTCCCTACTTCGTTTTCACCCACGGCATGCTCGACCCGTGGTTCAAGCGTGCCTACCCCCTCAAACACCTTAAGAAATGGCTCTACTGGCCTTGGGGAGAGTATCGTGTTCTGCGTGATGCAAGGGCAGTTCTCTTCACCTCCGAAGAAGAGAAACTCCTGGCTCGCGAATCCTTCTGGCTCTATCGCGCTAACGAGCAAGTCGTCAGCTATGGGACGCTGGCGCCAGCAATTTCCGAAGAAGACATCAAGACGATCTGGTCGAAACTTTGCCCTGCAAAGTTAACGGGCCCCTATTTACTCTTCCTTGGACGCCTACACATCAAGAAGGGCCTCGATTTACTTATTTCAGCTTATCGAGATTTAAAAGCAAGCGGCTGCCAACTACCCGACTTGGTCATTGCTGGCCCGGAGCAAGATCCCACTTTTGCCAAAGAGATCAAGAAGCAAGCAGCCGACGACCCGCAAATTCACTTTATCGGCATGCTATCGGGCAATGATAAATGGGCCGCTCTCGCAAACGCCGACGCATTGATCCTGCCATCACATCAGGAAAACTTCGGTATCGTCGTCGCTGAATCTTTGGCGATGGGCACACCAGTCTTGGTTAGCAACAAGGTAAACATCTGGAGAGAAATCGATAGCGATGGCGCTGGCTTCGTGGCTCACGATAACTTAGCCGGAACCAAGCAATTGCTCGCTTCATTTCTGGATATACCTGTCGAGAAAAAGCAAGCTATGCGCCTTGCAGCAAAAAGATCCTTCGAGTCTCGCTTCGAGCTTGAGCGTTCGATTGACGAACTCATCGGCATCATCACACCATGAGCCCGCTAGACCTGACAGTCGTGCTGCCGGTGCGCAATGAAGAGCGCAACCTTGGCGAAGCACTCAAGGCATTAGGTAAAGACTTTGCGATGCAAAGTATTGTCGTCGATTCCAATAGCACAGACCGCACCGTAGCCATCGCGAAAGAACATGGCGCTGAAGTCATCAATTTCGAATGGGACGGCAAGTTTCCCAAAAAGCGCAATTGGCTGCTGCGCAATCACACGCCGACAACCGAGTGGGTGCTCTTCCTCGACGCCGATGAATGGCTTACCGATGACTTCAAGGCCGAGGTTCGCGCAGCGCTCGCTAACACCGAGCACGTCGGCTTCTGGCTGAACTACACAATCTACTTTGAAGGCAGGCCGCTCGAGGGTGGCTATCCACTGAAGAAACTCGCGCTGTTTCGAGTGGGCGCAGGCGAATATGAACGTATCGATGAAGATCGCTGGAGCCAACTCGACATGGAGATTCACGAGCATCCAGTGCTCGATGGAACCACCGGCGAAATAGAAGCAAAAATTGATCATCGTGACCTACGGGGACTCGACCATTGGAAAAAGAAACATGCAGATTATGCCGCTTGGGAAGCTCATCGCTACTTAGCGATCAAAGACAACTCTGCGTTGCAAAGTAAGTGGAGCACTTTCCAGAAAATCAAATACCGACTAATGGGCACTCCACTGCTGGGCCCCGTATTTTTCTTTGGCTGCCTCTTCGGTATGGGTGGCTGGCGTGACGGCAAACGCGGCGTCCAATGGGCTTTGCTCAAGGCCAGCTATTTCAATGAGATCAGCCGAATGGTAAGAGCTGAGCAAAAACAAAAAAGCTAGCCATCCACTCTTACACAGCGGCTTGTCAGGAGACTGCGCCCTACCCTTTCACAAAAACAGCCCGTTCACATCGAACGGGCTGATTCGTTTTTAAAAGGTCATTTGCGCACTGCGCAAATCTAACGGTGCAGCGGGACGCTGCTAGTTTTCAATCCAGAATTCGGTCTTGGAATCGTTGACTGCTTTCACGTAACCGGCGCGGATGGTGAAGTCGCCGAACTTCTCGCCTTCCTTGCGCTCCTTGGCGTAACGAAGGAGTATCGGCTTAAGCTCGTCGAGCACCTGCTGATGGGTGATGCTATCGCGGTAAAGCTTGTTCACACGGTTACCGGTAAAGCTGGCGCCGAGGTAGAGGTTATACTTACCCGGGCTGCGGCCAACGAAACCGATTTCCGCAAGGAACGGACGAGCGCAACCATTTGGGCAACCCGTCATGCGGATGACGATTTCGTCTTCACGCAGGCCTGCTTCGTCGAGTATATTTTCGATATCCGTAATCAGGTCGGGCAGGTAGCGCTCGGACTCGGCCAACGCGAGGCCGCAAGTCGGCAGGGCCACGCAGGCCATCGAGTTGAGGCGCAGGCCGCTGGTGTTCAAGCGATCCATGATGCCGGCTTCCTGCAAAATCTTTTCAATCGCCGGCTTCGACTCTTCCGAGATCGCGCCGATGACGAGATTTTGATTCGCACTCAGGCGGAAGTCGCCGGTGTGAATCTTAGCCACTTCGCGAAGCGCGGTCTTCATCGGGAAATCAGCGGTGTCGAGCACGCGACCGTTCTGGATGAACAGCGTCAGGTGCCACTTGTCGTCGATGCCTTTCACCCAGCCATAACGATCGCCAGTGTGTTCGAAGGTAAAGTCGCGGGCTTCTTCAATGGTCACGCCGGAACGCTTAGCGACTTCGGCACGGAAGGCGTCGAGGCCCATGTCTTCGACGGTGTATTTCAGACGGGCATGCTTGCGGTCGCTGCGGTCGCCATTGTCGCGCTGAGTGGTCACGACGGCTTCAGCAATCTTGATTGCGTCTTCGGTCTTGATGAAGCCGAGCATCTGAGCGACGCGCGGATAAGTCACCTTGTTGTTGTGAGTCATGCCCATGCCACCGCCGACAGTCACGTTGTAGCCGATGAGCTTGTCGTCTTCCACAATCGCGATGTAGCCGAGGTCGTGCGCGTAGATGTCCACATCGTTGCTTGGCGGAACCGCGATTACGGTCTTAAATTTGCGCGGCAGGTAAGTCTTGCCGTAGATCGGCTCCACGTCCTCTTCGCTGGACTCCAGCTTCTCGCCGTCGAGCCAGATTTCGTGGTAGGCGCGGGTGGCGGGGGTCAGGTGCGTGTTGATGTCCTCAGCCAGCTTCTGCACCTCAGCATGGACAGCGCTCTGGTAAGGATTCGGGTTGCACATGACGTTGCGGTTCACGTCGCCGCAAGCCGCAATGGTGTCGAGGCAAGCGTCGTTGATCTCCTTGATCGAGCGCTTGAGGTTGCTCTTGATGATGCCGTGAAACTGGAATGCCTGGCGCGTGGTGAGCTTCAACGTGCCGTTGGCAAATTGATCAGAGATGCGGTCCATCTCAAGCCACTGCTGCGCGGTGCAGACGCCGCCCGGCACGCGCACACGCGCCATGAAGCTGTATGCCTTATCAAGCTTTTGCTTGCGACGCTCGTTGCGCACGTCGCGGTCGTCTTGCTGGTAGATGCCGTGAAACTTCGTCAGCTGGCCATCGTCGTCGGACAACGCTCCCGTGCTAACATCGGCCAATCCTTCCAGGATCGTACCCCGGAGAAAGTTACTGTTCTCCTTAATCGTTTCGTTCTTCGACAACTTCTTTGCGGTGGTTTCGGCCATAATCATTAGAAAGTTGGGCGAGTTTTCGCTTCCTGACAACAAAATTAAGTATCTTAGGCAATATAGTCAAGTTAATGGCCAGCGTCTTTAGCTACGCTTATTCGGCAGCTATTTTAACTCAAAGAAAATTTACGTATCCCCCACGTCACATAAAGCAGCTTCACTCAGTCTGCACCTCTGCCACGCAACCCCCAAAAGCACGCCAGTATACTATAGCCAAGGACATCAGCCCGTAGCCGAGTAGCCAGACCTTGCCCGAGGGAAACGGCGATATCCAATACGCGTCGCCAAGGTAGATGAGCACTTTATTACCGATTTCGCCAATGCCGTAAACGCCCCCGTCCAAGGAAAAGTTCCACCAGGGTCTGTCGCCAACAAACATCATCAAAGCGCTTTCTAGTAAAAACTCACCTATGGCCAGGATGTTCATTCGTGACAGCTTTTTCTACGCTAAAGTCAGCGGCACAGACGGATCAAACGTCATGCTGCCAATAGGCTGCTCCTGCGACTCCGGGTCGAGCCAACCGGCAAAAGCGATCATCGCGGCGTTGTCCCCGGTGTGCTTGCGTTGGGCCATGAGCACTGGCAGGCGCTTTCTGCGGGCGAGCGTTTCCATCTCCTCGCGGAGCAGGGTGTTGTTCGCAACGCCACCCGAGAGCCCAATGCTCGCAACCTTGGTTTTGGCCAGCACGTGGCGCGTTTTGTTAACGAGCTGGCGCACAATGGCCGCCTGGTAATCCGCGCAAATGTCGGGCAACGCGCCGGCAAGCTCGTCATCGGTCATCGCTTCGAGCTGGTAGCGCAAACTGGTCTTCAGCCCGGAAAAGCTAAACCGAAAGTCGGTGCTTTTGGCGATGCCGGTGGGAAACTCAAAGCGTCCGGTCTTGCCCTTGGCGGCGGTCTTTTCGATCTGAATCCCGCCCGGGTATGGCATGCCAAGGAGCTTGGCCCCCTTGTCGATGGCTTCGCCAGCGGCGTCGTCGACCGTCTGGGCAAGCAGGCGGATGCGGCGCTGTTCATCGATTAAAAACAGCACCGTGTTCCCGCCCGAAACGAGCAATCCAAGATGCGGCAGTAGCTTTTGAAAGTTCGCTTCGAAGTCTTGGGGGGCCTCCGCATGCAGGGCGATGAACGGCGAAAACGCGTGCCCGCGCAAGTGGTTGACCGACACCAAAGGCGCGCCCCAGGCGGTCGAGAGCGACTTGGCCACCGCGATCCCGACTGCGAGGCAGCCCGCGAGCCCGGGCCCGGTCGTGACCGCGATCTCATCCACCGGCTCCAGCGCGACATCAGCCTGCGCCTTGGCCAGCAGCGGCCCGAAATTATGCACGTGCTCGCGGCTCGCCAGGTCGGGCACCACGCCGCCGTATTCGCCATGCAGCGCGATCTGCGAGTGCACCCACTCGCCCAGCATCCCCGCCTCGCTGTCAAACAACGCCAGGGCCGACTCGTCACACGAACTTTCTATCGCCAGGTATCTCATCGCAAAAAAACTTCCGCGCCAATGCTTGCGCGAACCTCCATGAGGAACAATCTTTTGCGCCGTGGCAACCCGTGAAACCATCCCCGCCCCACTCCTTTCCGCCTTCCGCGACGCGGCCGACGCCGAGGGGTGCCTGACCTACGCCGACTTCTCGCGCCTCGCGCTCTACCACGAGACCGAGGGCTACTACCGGCGCGACCGTCAACGCGTGGGCAAAAAACAGGGCACGGACTTCTACACCTCCGTCTCCGTAGGCAACGTCTTTGGCCGCATGATCGCCGAGGCCGCACGCCAGCTCATTGCGCCTCAAAACCCGTCGGACTTCACCTTGGCCGAGATCGGTGCCGAGCCCGAGGGGGGTATGTTTGCGGGCGTCGAAACCGGCTTTGGCGCGGTGAAAACTTTTCCGCTTGGCCATGAATTCCAACCCGATCCGCATACCGTGCTCGTGGCCAACGAAATCCTCGACGCCCAGCCCTTTCACCGCCTCGAATTCTACGAGGGAGCGTGGCGCGAATGGGGTGTGGCGGTCGATGGCGACTCCCTGATCGAAGTTCCGCTGGATAAATTGAGCGAGCCCGTTCAGAAACACCTCGCCGACGCCTTGCCCGCGGAATCGCTCCCTGGTTACCGGCTCGACATCGCGCTGGAAGCCGAAACGCTCGTCCAACAATGGGCGGCGGGCAACTGGTCGGGCGCGATGATCCTGATCGACTACGGCAAGGACTGGCCCGAGCTGACCACCGTCACCCCGCAAGGCACGGCCCGCGCATATTTTCAGCATCAGCAGCACAACGAGCTCCTCACTCTACCCGGCCAACAGGACCTCACGACCCATGTCTGCTGGGACCGCATCGAGGCGGTGCTCAAAGCATCGGACTTCGCACCCCTGCCCTACGAGCGGCAGGAAGCATTCTTAGTCAAACGCGGCTGGGCCGAGATCGAGCGTCTCAGCGCCGACTTCGAAAGCCGCCGCCAACTGCAATCCCTGATCCACCCCAGCGGCTTCGGATCGAAGTTCCAAGTCCTCGCGGCCACGCGGTGAGTGGTGGCAATTTTTAGGTAGAGACGGTTGCCCTCAACCGTCCGTCATAGATCGCTGGACACCAATTGAAGCGCGGACGGTTGAGGGCAACCGCCCCTACCTTCAAAATATGTAAACTCGCGCTGTAGGGGGGCCGAGGGGGGGGGTAAATCCACCTTAAATTGATTTCAAAGAACACTGCACAACTCGCCCGATCGCCGGGACGGGGCGCAGGTGGGACACAGGCGACTTAGAGGCCACCGGTTGGAGTTGCCCCCAAGATGCCCGGGCAACGCCAATTGACGCGCGCGAAACTACGGCAGGGCAAAGCTCACACGTCGACGCTGCGTTGACTTGGCTGGCATAGGGCGTCGGCGGGCAGCACGCTAGTGGCCTTGGGCGTCGCGGATTGGTTGCTGTCACCAAGTCAGCCCGCGAATAAGCCCGCCAAAAACGTTGCTGCGCCGCGCGCGACCGAAAGGCCCGCATGGCGTCGACTGGGATACCTCAGTGGAGTTGCTAAGGCGGATGCTGTTGGAGGAAGTTCATCTGTGTGTCAGTTCGGTAAATTACGAGTAGTCAGTGGCGAATTGGAGGAGCGCGAAATTTCAGCGAGCACTGCATTGAACGGCGCTATGCTGAGAGCCAGCGTAAACACTTGCCGAAGGTTCACGTTCCGGGAGTGAGGCGCTGACGTAGCATAGGCGGGAGGCAACGCAGAAAGGCGCTTTAAAGTGATCAATTAGACACTAAACGACACCCCGTTCAGCGCCAAGCAAAAAGTGAACGCGTGAGCATTTTATTAGAGCATTCTTCATCTAACTTGGCCGAATCAGATGGGGATGAGATTGGAGGCAGCGCAAGGCGGCATTGATTGAGCGGGCTGGAAGCCCGTGATTAATATGCCAACGCCGCGACCTTCCAATCTGGCCCCAAGCCTTTAACCGAGCGCTTTTCCGCGTCAGCTTCGTTGGCCTTTCACTCACGCACTTCCAGTGCGCTACGATCAAGCTGCCCTGCTGGACACGAAAAATCACTGCGGCCTGATCGGCAAAGTTAGGTGAAAAGTGCTCTAGTGAGCATCTCTCGCAATTAACACACGTTGGGGATCAACGACTTATACCGTTTGTCAAAAGATTTGAGAGTTTCGCAGTATCACTTGTTGTAATAAAACTAATTTCAAACAGGAAGATCGGAAAGAGCGGGAAGTTTCTTGCTGCTTCCCGCTCTTTCCGAGCTTCCTGTTAAATCCACCGCATCCTGGGTTCTTTTTAAGTCTCAATAAGGTTGAGAATCGGTATAAGTCTGCAAAAAAATCCCGCTTCGCAGGGCGAAACGGGATTTGAAAGGTTGTTCGCTTCGACCGCTTAGGCAAGCTTGGTCAAGCGAGCGCTGAGCTCGGCCTTGCTGGTCATGCCGATGATCTGGTCAACCACTTCGCCGCCCTTGTAGACGAGCATCGTGGGCAGGCGATTCACGCCATACTTTGAGGCCAGTTCGGTGTTTTCTTCGACGTCGACCTTGCAGATTTTGATCGTGCCATCGAGCTCTTCGGCGAGCTCGTCGAGGATAGGCGCCAGCATTTTGCAGGGTCCACACCAAGGAGCCCAAAAGTCCACGAGGACCGGGGTGCCGGCTACTAATACTTCGCTATCGAAGTCGCTGGAAGTGAGTTCTTTGATTTTTTCAGATGTTGCCATGTGATCTTGGTCGGAGTTTGTCCGGATTCCTTACCCGCCCATATTCATGAATGTGAGGGCAGCGAAAGCCAAGGTAGCCACGGCGGCGATTGCGTCAAACGCAACCCACACAATGCTCATACCTGTATTTTCTTCTTCCTCAGGCTGCTGTTGTGCGTGGCGGCCTGGAGCAGGTGCTGCCTTCGGGCGGGGAGCAGAGCGCGGCGCTGCAGCTGCGGGCTTAGGCAGCTTGGAAGTCGCAGGCTTGGCAGCCGAGGTGCCTTCGGCCTTGGCAGCCGGGACAGGCAGCTTGGTCGGGCTGGCCTTAGCAACAGGAGTGGGCAAAGGTTGCTTGGCGGCCGGCTTGGCTTCGACAGGCTTCTTTGCTGCAACTGGGGTCGGCTTGGGCATCGGAACGACCTTGGGCTCTTCCTTTGCGGCAGGCTTGATCTCCGGCTTGGCTGTTTCCTTGGCAACCGGCTTGATTTCGGGAGTAGCGGGCTCTTCCTTCTTTTCTTCAGCCTTGACCTCTTCCTTAAATGGCGCACGCGAGATGTCCAACTTGGTGGGCGTCGGGCGCGGGATGGGCTTGGGCTCAAATTTCTTTGCTTCGGGCTTGGCGGCTTCCGGCTCCGACTTCTTTACTTCGGGCTCAGCTTTCTTCGCCACTTCTGGAGCGGGCTTCACTTCAGGCTTGGATTCGGCCTTGGGTGTTTCTTCTTCGTCACCCCAAGTGTCTGCTGGCTTGGTCGTTTGATCGATGCGCGGCGCGAAGGGTGAGCGGGTCACCTTAAACTTTGGTTTTTCGATCGGCGCTTTGGGGCCGTCAGCCACTGTATCCTTGGCAGCCTCTTCGGTGGCGTCCGATTCAATCTTCTTACGAACGGGCTCGGGAAGACGCGCCTTAGGACGCTGACGCTTTTTGGGGAAAGCTGCATCGCGAGACACCACTTCACCGGGAAGGCTCGCAGCGATCTTGGCTAGACGTTCCTTGTCAGCATCGGAGGGAGGGGTAGGCTTGTCCGGGTTGGTGTCACTCATAGCAAAAAGATTTCAAACTGATCGGTGTATGTCAAGCGCTCGGAAAGCGCATTAACGCTAACACTATCATCTTTTTAGCGATTTTTGCACCCTGGTAGCCTGAAAAGCACACCACTCAGAGAACAAGCCCAACCGCGAGCAAACCGCTGTAGAACAGTAAGAGTTTGGCCGTCTGCGCGAGCACCAGTTGAAAGTCGTCTCGCGATTTAGCACGCCGCAGCAGGATGCAAAGAAAGATGCCTAGCGGAACCATTCCCAGTGGCAGCAGCATAGTCCAGCCATAGCCGCGCAGGGCCAAGCCAACTGGAATGCCCAGGGCCAGCACAACGCTGCCGACATATTGACGCCAAGCCGCTGCTCTGCCCAAACGCACCACCAGGGTTCGCTTGCCAGCCACGCGGTCGGTTTCCAGATCACGGTAATTATTCACCACCAGCAGATTCACCGAAAGCGCCCCTACTCCCGCCCCCAGAAGCCAGGCAATGTTGGAAAACACACCAGCCTGAACGTAATAGGTGAAACCAACCGCCACGAGGCCGAAAAAGATAAACACAAAGACGTCGCCCAGGCCGTTGTAGCCGAGCGGATAAGGCCCACCGGTGTAAGCCACCGCACAGATGATGCTCAACACGCCTACCAGCACCAGCCACCAGCCGCCCCAGTAAACCAGTGACAAGCCAACGATAAACGCAAGTCCGAGGACCATAATCGTGGCTCGTTTCATCGTGGCCGGAGTAATCAGACCAGCAGCAACGGCGCGTGTCGGCCCAATGCGCTCCTGAGTATCGGCACCCTGCACGAAGTCGAAGTAATCGTTGGCAAAATTCGTCCCGACCTGGATCAATAATGCAAAGGCCAGGCAAATCAAAGCGGGCGTCACCGAGAGCACGCCATCATGCGCCGCCAACGCTGTGCCAACCAAGACTGGCGCAATGGCGGCGGGCAGCGTTTTCGGCCGCGCCGCAAGTATCCAGGCGCCAATCTTCATGCAAGCTTGACTGGTCGCCTACAGCGGTTTCGCCATGATCTGAATACGGCGCGAGAAGGTCTGCCCGTATTCATCCACCAGCTTAAACCACAGATCCGTATCCCCATCCGAGCCCTTCAGAACGCTCGCATCGTTATTCTGGATCAGCTGCATACCTTCATTCGACATGACCGTCACCGTGATGTCCACAAACTCCAAGGTCCCGGTCACAGTAGGATCATCCACTATGTTAAGCTTGTTGGTATACTGGAAGTTCTGTCCATCGCCTGTTCCATCACCTCCAGAGGTAATTGAGCGTAACTCCCCATTCTCATCAGTATACCAGAACACCAAGCTGAAATCTACGATGTTTGCAGCCAGAAAGTTTTCCATCCTGCTGATTGTATTAATATTAACAGTGCCAACATTGCCATGTTGATCATAATACCCGGAGTCCATGATCGCATCCCTCAAGAGAGCCTGATCGCTGCCCATCACATCCTCGAAAGTATGCTCTGAATCGATTAACAGGCGATAGAGGCCAAACATCGGAAAAGTCGAACTGCTACTCGCAGTGCCGCCAGTAACCGGATCCTGATACTTTAGTGCGTAGCCTACCGTACAAATGTCTCCGTAAATTGGCAAGCCCCCACTGGTCTCGCGTGGTCGGTCCTCCACGCGCGCCATAAAGTAAATCTCAGGCATTTCAGGCAAAGCGCCATCAAAACTTTCGATCTGAGTCGAAGTGGAAGGTTCATCATATATGACATCCAGCCAGCAAAAATCTCGATTGCGCAGCACCATCGTCTCCAAGTCCGTCGCCATGATGTCCAGCGCCACGCGCGCCTCGTAATTCGCAGTCAGCTGACCAGTTGATCGATTCCAAACTGTGAGCACGTTCGTGGTCAGGCTGAGGACGATCAAAATAATGATGGTCATGATCCCGGTCGCAGCCAGGATCTCGATAAGGGTAAAACCTTTTGCTTTGGTGTCTTTATGCATGACAGATCAACGAAGCTTAGCCGTGGTGTAGCTGAAAAGAGGGTCAATAGTCGTGTTGAGATCATCAAGACCGCCACTCCCCCGGGCAATGGCTTGGCCAACGTCGATGGCGTAAATCGATACAAGGATGGGGAAATAGCCTTGGACTGCGAGGTTGTCCGGCTCGAAATCATAGGTATTGGCACCATCTTGCATACCCTCTTCCAAAAAGACGACGAAAACCGATCCTCCATCCAGCTCCGCTCCACTGGTACCGTCGAAAGCCTCTTGAAAATCGGTGAAGTCGCTGCTGTATTTCAGAACAACTGGCGAATCTTGACCAAATCCCGTACGCTCGGTCCAGAAATACAAGACGACTACATTTTCCATCATCATCCCCAAATCTTCGAACTTGCTGGTGGAAGTTTCATTCACCGTTTTCTCGTAGATTTCGTCACTCATCAGGGCGGCGTTCAGGCGCGTGCGCACACCATTGGCTTCGTTACTGTCTACCACATCACGAACCGAAGACATCGTGGGACCAAACAACCCCAACAAGGCCAAAATCGATACCGCGATGACACCAACGGCCAAAATCACCTCAGTGAGAGAGAAGCCAGCCTGCGCGCGCAATTGAGAAGAACTAGGGATAGTTGATTTCATAGAAAAGATTATTGGTTAGCCAACGCGGATTCTACGTGCCCCGCTTCATCAAGATTGATGACCCCACCAAAACGACGAACCGCAAAACCATTGGTTTGATAGGGCTTAATGATCACATCACTCACCTCGCCATCGTCTGATTCTGAACGGCCAGCGCCAAACACTACGATGTCACCAGGCGATTTCGCCGAACCGTCGCTGTTAAAAGCATAGTAATACCACTGGTTCGGATTCGCACCAGCAGCCGTGACGGGATAAGTAAAAGAATCTGTCTGGCTATTGCTGCTGGAAATGAGGCTGGTCTCACTGTCTTCGACGCTAACTCTGCCACCATCACCATTCTCCGGAACATAAAACACACCAGCTGGCAAATAAACACCTGAGTTAGCGGGCAACCAAGTATCGCCTTCACCATCATCATTGGTATCTGCCCAGTAGACCACGCCCATGTAGCGGAGGTATTTTTTTTCAGCATCGAGCCCGCCGCTGTTATCGGCATAGATAATCACCGCCGCATCTGTGCGACGCATGGAGGCCACCGTCCGGGCAGCCTGAAACATTCCAATCGCGGCGCTTTGGCCGGACTTTAAATTCGCACTGGTGTTATCTGGCAGGCTCAGACCGATCACCGCCGCCATCACGGAAATAATCGCAATCACGGCCAACAACTCGACCAGGGAGAAACCTGTTTTACGACTGTTCGTGGTTGTGGCTCTCATCTTACCAGTTCGTTACGGTTTCATAATCTTCGCCATCAGCCTCATCCACCCAAATTGCGACCCGAGTTTTCAGATCGTCTCCGTCCACGTCATCGGGGGCGTTTGAAATATCAACTATACCATCACCATTGGCGTCAACCTTGATGTGAATATTCGGATTTCCGAAAGCATCCACCAAGACATAGTCCGTGCCTTCCTGCAGCTCAGAATCTCCAAACGAGTAAAAACCGATTGCTTTGCGGTTCTCAGACGTGTCACGCTCACCAGTGCTGGGATCACGGCCACTCAACGCCTTCATGAAGTCTTGGCTTTTGCTGCCGCCATCGAGCACCAACTCACCTTCAGTCGCCAAACTGCCAATCTTCGGATAGTGGCCGTACTCATTCTTGTAGGCCTCCAACGCAGTGGCCCAACCGCTAAACTGAGCCTTGGTCTTGGCCTTGAGCGCATTTTTCTTTGCGCCACCCACTACCGGAATCAGGATGCCAGCCAGAATGCCAATGATGGCCACAACGGTTAGCAGTTCAACGAGGGTAAAGCCGCGGCTTTTGTTTGGGGTGTGCTTCTTCATGTTTTTAGAATTCTTGTCCGTAGATAAAGTTATCAACATTTTTGTCGTCGTCAAAGTAGTCGGGAGGCAGGTTGCCAGTTGACAAATCTGTGCTGTCACTATCGCTATCGCCCCCTTCGCAGACCAAAATAAATGCTGGAAAATTCCAAGTGGAGGTGTTGTTGCGTTTGTAGTAATAAATGTAATTATTCCCCCAAGGGTCTTGGAAGCGACCATTGGAATCGATAGTGAAATCCTCCTCATCAATGAACGGGCGACGATTAGCGGTAGGAACTGTATCATTAGGGTTCACCGTAGTATCGCCATTTCCATCTGTCGTTGGCGTCATCTTATACTCCCCGGTAAGGTGCTTCACCAAATTTTCGGTGTCGTCCTCACCCAGCCAGGGGTAGTCGCCATATTTCAGTTTATAGCTTTCCAGAGCGGTTGCAATGGCCTGCATCTCTGCCTGAGCCTTCGAGCGCGCCTGCTTGACCGCAATGCCACGCGTCAAACCAAACACAATCGACGAAAGGATCGCAATGATGGCAATGACGATCAGGAGCTCAACCAAAGTGAACCCTTGGCGACGCTTGACGGAAGGATGCTGATAATCGGGGTGGTGATAAAGCATAGCTGAAACTATAAATTTGCGGCTTGAGCAGGCGTCTGTCAAATAAAGACAGAGCCATATGTTGAGTATCACCCGGCAGGGGATTTTGCACGGGTGACGGGTCTTACGACCTTAAATCCGCGTACCGTCTTCCGAAACACGCGCATGGAAGGCCTCCAGCACACGTTTCGTGATCTCTCCGGGCTTACCGTCGCCGATTGGGCGGCCGTCAATTTCGACCACGGGCACCACCTCCGCAGCGGTTCCAGAAAGGAAGCACTCCTGCGCGATCCAGAGGTCATAGCGGGTCAAATTCGTCTCCACCAACTCGATGCCGAGATCCTTGGCAATCTCTACCACGGCCTGGCGCGTAATGCCTGTCAGCGAACCCGCATTCACTGGTGGAGTGAAAATTTTGCCACCTTGCACGATGAATGCATTGTCCCCGGTGCACTCGGCCACGTAGCCCTGATCGTTGAGCATAAAGGCCTCAACGTAGCCCAAATTACCCGCCTCAATCTTGGCGAGAATGTTGTTCAGGTAGTTCAGGCTCTTGACCATTGGAGGCAGCGCCGCCGGGCTGTTGCGACGGGTCGCCACCGTGATGACCTTCAGGCCGTCAGTGTAGAACTCCTTGGGGTACAACTGAATCTGGTCCGCAATGATGATCAATTGCGGCTCCTTACAGCTCTTGGGCGAAAGGCCCAGCGAACCCACGCCACGCGAAACAATCAGGCGGATGTAGCCGTTTTGCAGACCGTTTTCACGACACGATGCACAAACTGCTTCCGCGATCTCCGCACGGGTCCAAGGCATTTCCAGCATGATGGCGCGCGCGGAGAACTCCAAACGCTCCAAATGCTCATCCAGCTTGTAGACGTTACCGTTATACAGGCGAATGCCTTCAAAGATGCCGTCCCCATAGAGGAAGCCATGGTCAAAAACCGAGACCTTGGCGTCCGCCTGGTCTACAAAATCGCCGTTCATGTAAACTTTCATCGCAAAACGAAACTCGATAGCTGTTCCCTTCGGCTTTGTCTAGTGCCTTTTCACTTTGAATAAAGGTCACTAACGAAAGAATTCATGCATCGCCAGCCATTCTCGACTTGAATAAAATGAGGCATTCAGGCTATAGTTGAAATTTAGAAGATGAAAAAAGTAATCCTCAGCATGCTGGCTCTTGGTTTCGCGGCTTACGCGTTCGCCGAAACTGGGTCAATCCACGCGCCCGCCACCGGTGACGACGCTGCCCTGGATTATGATCCCAATGCCCAGTTGCAGGAGTTTTTCAACGCCCTACCCAACGATCTGCAAAGCCGCATCGGCGACTACCGCGAAAAGGCAACCATTGTCGCACAGGAAGTCGCAGAATACAACGAACGCCCACGCAACGGCCTACCCCCATCGTCTTTCAAATCTGCGCAACGCAAACGCATGAAAATTGAGGCCCAAATGGCCAGCCTCCGTCTCGAGCAAAAAGCCATTGCCAAGGAATACTATGACCTCCTGGCCTCCGGTTGGACACCCCCCAACAACTCCAACATAATCCGCCTCCTCGTCGCCCAAACCAACGACCAACCTGCCGCCACTTAGGCAAACGCCCCGTTGCATTGGTCGCTTGCCCAGTGGGCCAAGAGCCAAACCCAAGGAATCCTAAGACTGCCGCATGTGGTTTCCGAACAATACCGTTTCTCGAAAGATTTGAGAGTTTCGCAGTATCACTTGCTATAATTCCTTTCCGGCCTTCCGGTTAAATCCTCCGTATGCTGGGTTATTCATTCAAGGCGAAGCGGTTAGTAAATACATCCCGTAGGCCAATCAGGGCGTTACCGCTTGAGTCGCTGGAGGCAGAGGAAACCAAGGCTGAGCAGGCCAGCCATCAGCGCAGTGCCCGATGGCTCACCTTCCGTTCGCCAAGCCGTTTTATCTGCTTCATTTGCAGCATGTGCGTCAAAACGGCTATGTCCTGCAGACCCGAAAATCCTAAAAAAAGCCACAGAAACCAATGTGCTTTGGCTTCCTTCGATTTTCGGAGCTCTCTTCAATGGTGTGATGTTTTCCTTATATAAACTCCCATTAGAATCATTTGGTGTAATCGGAAATGAAACTTAGCCACTGCATCTGACATGGTGGAAGCTGCATATTAATTGGCTGACCTTCAAGGACCGTAACACGAACTGCCTGAGTTGGAGCCGCATCATTATCCATTGGCAAAGGAACCGAAATCTCGCCCTCGCGCCCGCCACTGAGGATCAACTCACCACCATTGCGATACTTGATGGCCTTGAATTGAAAAGTATAGGTTCCGGGATCTAAATTGATTCTGAATGTAGCAGGACGATGCAGCTGGACGAAATCTTTCTCCAAAGGGTCCTTTAACCAGCCAGCATTCATATTCTTCCCTGAAACTTTGCTGGTGAAACCGTACCCCTTGACCTCATCGTAAGCATCCTCTTTGACAACCGTCACGAATGGACGGATGCTACCGACTTTCATCTGCCCGACGTGCTCGTGCGTCCCAAAATCAATCAGGTAGGCGCGTGCGTTTTCCATAAAGGCAATCTTTTCACGGCGGGCAACTTCTCGGGCAATGGCTCGGTCAAGCAGTTGGTCGACCACGCCTTGCTTTTCAATAGATCGAATATAAATCGGAAAATCGCTAAGCTGATAATCGGCAGTCAGGTCAACCTTAGCAACTCCGCCAAAGGCGTTTGTGACCTCACACTCGCCGAGATCCAGCCCCAACGGAGCAACCCCCTTCGGCACATGAGCCGACAAGAAATAGCCGTTCGGCTCACGCCAGAGATAAATCCACACGTCAGGATCATCCGTAAGCAAACGATACGAGCGCGGCGCGGTGACGCCATCCATCTGCCGGATCAGCGTAGCCATCGTAAAGAAGGATGCGCGTAGCGATCCATCGTTACGAATTAGC
This sequence comes from Cerasicoccus maritimus, assembly GCA_031296935.1. Classification (GTDB taxonomy): domain Bacteria; phylum Verrucomicrobiota; class Verrucomicrobiia; order Opitutales; family Cerasicoccaceae; genus Cerasicoccus; species Cerasicoccus maritimus. Next base: position 65,086 of record JAVDPD010000007.1, on the reverse strand, counting down.
CCTGCGCCACCATGATGTGTCGGCGTCGAGCCCGCGATTCGATAAAGCATCATTTTCTGCACACCATTAGCCAAGCCAAGCATACATCCGCGAGGTAACTTAGCGGCCTGGTGACGCTCAGTCCGGCCAATCGGACCGCCCACATCATAGCCCATTTCCGTCACCCAAATCGGCATATCCGCCTTGTATTTGTCACGCCAATCCGCGAGATCGATCAAATACTCTTCAATGATTTTCGAACTCGCGTCCCCCTTCCCCGTTCGGTTCGCATTCGGGTCGCGCGTGGCCGTTTCAGGGTCCTGCTTGCCGGTGTAGTAGTGCACACTGAGGACATCGGTAAAGTCCAGCGGCGTCTTACCATCTTCGTAAGTAAAGCTCTGCATGGTATCGATCCAGTCCATCGTAATGCCAGCCCAGCCCCCGTTCACGCGAAGCGCTTGCGAGTCAGCTTTTTTAACGGCTTCGGCACCCACACGGAAAAGCTCATAAAACTCCTCCAAGGTCCCGATAAAAAACCCCCATGAAGGCGCCGTTAAGTTGGGCTCATTCCAAATTTCAAAGGCCTGCATGTAATTCAAACCGGTCCGCTTATCGTTGGTGTACAGACTTTCTACATCAGCCTCTGCCTGCCCATAGCGCGCCACTGCCTGATAGATCGCCTCACCATAATCGGCATAGTCAATTGGCGGATAGCGTTTACGGTTTTTCTTGATGTCAGGGCCTGCTGACGTAGCCCACTTGGGAGTTTCAAAAATATAGGGCAAGATCGACAGCCCAGCTTCGTTGAAGGCTGCAAAGTATTCATCCATAGGCACATTCCAAGGGGCGACCGACCCATCAAATCGAAAGTCTTTGGGCGCGGGGTTGTAGAATGGCCATTTGAGATTTTCGAAACGCACCCAACCAAAGCCCAAGCGCTTAATTTCAGGCACGTAGCGCGGACTATTTACATTGATGCCGAATCGCGAATCCGGCCGTATCGCGACCTCTCCTTCAGGCATCACGAAATAGTCTTTGTTTTTTACGTAAGTTAAACCATCGTTCTGATACGAGAGCGCATATTGGTATGCGTTCGACCCCAATCCTTCTGACGGAGAAAATTCAACCAGTTGAAAACTCCGCGCCGGCACTTCGACTGACAGCGTCTCCTGAAAGACGGTGTCACCTACCTGAGGAGCACCAATGACCTCATCCTCAGCCCCATCATAAACGTGAATCGATGCCAACGAACGGAAAAAGCCTGGTAATTCCTGATCACCATCATGATGACGAATTCGCAGCAAACGAGCCTTAAAAGGCGCATCTGCTTTAACCTCTACGTACCCCCAGCTCTTCTGTAGGTCTATGCCCTGCAGCCCAGCTACCGGCTCAAAGTTTTTCCCATCCACCGATGTTTCGATATCAATTTTGCGAATCCAGTTTCCATCGCCTGGTTTAACTTCGATCATCTGGATTTCGCGCACTTGGCCTAGATCGAGCATTTCGTAGACGGTGTGCTTCTGCCCTTTCGCCAACGAAGGAGTCAGGCAAGTATCATCAGCGCCATCGGTTAAGCTATTATCTTCCAATCGTTCACCATCGATCACAAACCAACTCGTTTGCCCCTGCGCATGATCACTGCCCATGCCCGGTCGTGGCAACTCCGGCGTCAAGTAACGAGGATTTGTTTGCAAAGAGCCACTCAAGGGAAGGCTCAAATCGACATCTTGATAATTGTGCACCAGGACCCTTCCCCGAAACGCATCTCCTGGCTCGCCCCAATCGGCGGCAAGTAATTCAACGCGAATTGAGACCTCAGTCGTCTCCATCTCGGAGAGAGCAAACAAACCGTCCACGGTTATTTCACTAAGCCCCCGACTCCTGGCATACCATACAACCTGCACCGACTTAATCGGCTGATCCACTTCGCCATTTTTAGCATCCTGCGAATAGGCTGTAGCAAACGTCGATGCATCGACGTTAAACTCGACCCACTGCCAGCCAGTCCAGTCAGCATCAACAAGTGCTTCCATTGCCTCGCCCTCGCTATCACGGACTTGAAAGCCGACCTGCTTCACATTCGCATTATCTGCTAGGTAGATCCACGAACCCAGGGCCACAATATCCCCCTCTAATCGTGCATGAATGCGAAAGTCACCCTTCGCACCCGCTCCCTCGGCTTCGCCTGAAAACTGTAATGCAGTGTCGCCCACCTTCGCCTCCAAATCGCGATTTGCCTCAGGATACTGAACGCTCATATTCAATGAATTCCTTTCCGCGACATCACCCGGCTCGATCGCCGACAGCATTAGGAGCTGCTGTTTTCCGCTCGGTGAAGCCAACAAGCTATCCGAGGGCAATGTAGATATATTTGCGACTACATGCGCAGCCGCAATGAAGGCGCAGACAGCCGTAAACACCAGCCGTTTTCGCAGCATACTAATTAGGTAACTCATAGAGATGTTTGGGTTAGTTGAGATAAATTTCGATGCAATTGCACTCCAAATGAACCTTACATCGAAGAACGGTCAACACCCTTGTGAACATTCTCATAAAAAACCGATCTCCAAAACTTTCTTCTTGAAAATTATCGTTTTGGGAAACAAAGCTTACTGCGATGAAGCCTTGCGCCTTACCCAGGTTTAACTGAATTAAGATTAGCAATCGGCCGCAAGAAGAACAACAACCCAAACATACTCCCCCATCTCAACTCTCGCGCCCCGAAATGTGAACATTCTCATTTATAATCAGAGAATAATCACCATTCCACCTTCTCCAACATAACCCTAGAATTGAACGCGCCCCCTGGACACGCTGTCTTTTGCGCGTCTCGATTCCCCAAACCCAACCCCTACGATGCCAAAAATACCTATATGTTCGGCTCCACTACTGACGGCTGGATTGCTGCTATTCAGCCCGTCTCTGGACGCTATCGAAATAATAGTCGATAACACCGACAGCAGCCAAACGTCATCCACCGGCGCGTGGTCGACTTCCAGCTCTACCGCTGGGTACTACGGAAGCGATTATGCGCACGACAACAACACCAACAAAGGCCAGAACACCTTTACCTTCACGCCGGATATCCCTACTACCGACTACTACGAAGTGTTTCTCCGCTGGTGCTCCTACTCCAACCGAGCCACGAACGTTCCCGTGACGGTGACTCACGCGGATGGAACCGAAAACTTCCTGATCGACCAAACCGTTGCCGGCGGCCAATGGGTCCCGCTGGGCGTCTACTCATTTGATGCCAACGACACCGGTAACGTTCTGATCGAAACAACCGGCACCAGCGGTTACGTTATCGCAGATGCGGTTCGCCTCCTGACCAGCGTGCCCGCACCGGAAGGACTGGCCGCACAGTGGCAATTGAACGAAACCACCGGCCTGGTAGCCTTCGATTCCGCCAATCTCCACGACGGCGACCTGTATGGCGACGTTAGTTGGACACGCAACGGTAAGCACCTGGGCGCAGCGGAATTTGATGGAGACAATGACTGGATCGAGGTCATGGACAGCGACGCTTTTGATGGCGACGCCGTTACGATTTCCTGCTGGTTCAGCCCACGCACCTTGGATGCAAATCCGCGCGGCATTGTATCGAAACGCCAAACGTATACCCAGCAACGCGCTTTCAGCATCTTCACCTGGCACAGCAACCAACTGTATATTGACATCGGTTCTGAGCGTTTTGCCACCGGCTACGTGGTAACGGATCAACATCGTTGGCATCACCTGTCCGTAGTCTTTGACGGAGCGCTTTCACAAGGTCGCCTCAAGCTATACGTCGATGGCGAGTTGGAGTTTGAAGCGCAACCGAACGCCACAGCAATTGCCGACACCAGCGCCAATCTGTTTATCGGTTCGCTGAATGCCAACTACGGCACAACCTTCGATGGTTTCATTGACGATGTCCGCTTTTACGAGCGCGCCTTGGACAGCGTCGAAATCAACAATGTACTGGATAGTGGCATGGAGCACACCAAGCTACACCTGACCGCCAGCATGATCATTGACGAAACCGCTGCCTCCAACATGGAAGCACTCGTCGATGAGCAAGACCATTGCGGCGACCCCGTCTTCGATCTGCCCAACGCGAACTCCCCTACCTCGAACTATGGCAACGCCGCTAGCTGGTATTACCCGCTGCACGCCATCATCGACCTTGGGGCTGAGCACGAGATCAGCTACATCGCCTTCTTTGATAGCAACAACAATGGCGAAATTGAAATCTCCTCCGGTGAACCGTTCAACTGGACTTCGCTCATCACGGACAACCTGACGGCCTACCAGCAGTGGAAAGTATATCCGGTTGATGTAAATACCCGCTACATTCGCTACACGGACTACAACGGCATTTCACCGCCCGAAATCCTGATTTACGGCACGTCGCTCGGCACCGTGGAACCCGAGCCAGAGCCGGTTCACTACTCGCCGCCGCCCTTCGATCAGTTTCTTGGAGTCAACGCTCAGGGCCGCAATCCACTGCATCGCCTGGAAGCCGTCGGATTCATTCGCCAATACCGCAGCTGGGCTTACTGCGAAGGACACAACAACTGGGCAACTTATCCCGGTTATCCCAACAACTTAAACGGCTTTGCTCCGGCTTACACGAATGGCAACTACGACAATATCTACACCCGCTACGACACCGTCGGTCTCGATTTGGTAATGACCATTCAGGACTCGGTCAAGTGGCTCGATGGCATCGGCGGTTCGATCAAACCTAACGCCGGACGCCCATCGGATGAACCCGCATCTTACATTGAGCACGCAGACCACCTGTTCCAAACTGCGGCACGCTACGGCAGCCAGCCAGTTGCGGACAACCTGCTCAAGCTGAACAGCAACAACCCGCGCTACAGCGGCATGGGCCTCGTCCAATATTATGAAAATTGGAATGAGCAAAACCGCTGGTGGGACGGCCGCGATGAATACTTCACGCCGTATGAATATGCCGCGATGTCCAGCGCTGACGCCGACGGTCACCAAGGCGTCCTTGGCTCGGACAAGGGCATCTGGAACGCTGATCCGAATACACGCCTGGCAATGGGCGGCATCGTGAAGATGGACCTCGATTACATCAAGGCCATGCGCTTCTGGGCGCTGCACAACCGCATCGACGGCGAACTACCGTGGGACGTCATTAACCTGCACCACTACGCCAACGACCGCGACGGCGAACAATACGTGAATGCCCAAGGCATCAGCCCTGAGGAAGATAACCTCCGTGAGCGCCTACTCGTGTTCCGCGATTATTGCGACCGTTACATGCCCGGCGTTGAACTATGGGTGTCTGAGTTTGGCTATGACACCGCCAGCACTTCGCCACAGCATGCACCCGCGATCGGCACGTTTAGCGCAGAAGAAGTCCAAGCCCAATGGAATGTCCGTAGCTTCCTGGCGATGGCGGCAGGTGGCGTTGATCGCGCCATGGTTTACAGCTTGGCTGACGACGTTTCCAGCGGTACCGGTCTCTACAATACCTGCGGCCTCACCTCCGACGAATGGAGCGGCTACCAGCCCAAGCCGGCATGGTGGTATGTTTACACGCTGAAAAATCGTCTCAAGGGCCTCTACTTCGAAGACGTTCAGGATTCCGGAGATGAGGACGTGCGCATCTATCGCTTCATGGATGGTAATGGCGTCATCAAGGCCTACGCGGTCTGGTGCCCCACGGTTAACCAAACCGAAGTCAATGGCTATTCGCTCCAACTGCAAGGCAGCCCGACTACGGCTGATTTGGTCGAGCTAACCGTTGGCGACCCGGACGGCGTAAAAACACCGCTTACGATCAATAGCGGCGCTGTCAGCATCGACGTTAGCGAACGTCCGGTCTTCGTCATGATCGACCACACCGAGCCCGACTTCGAGTTGACGCAAAAGCTTACGCTGACTCCGTCTATGGTTACCAACGAGTCCGGCCTCGGCGATGCGACCATGATGGTTGACGAGCAAACTCTATCCGGCGATCCACGTGACGATAATGGCGGCTCGCCAACCACCAGTTGGTCTCCCGGCGGCGGCGCTCACAGCGCCTACATTGATCTGGGCCAGGTGCGCAACATCGACCGTATCTATCTCTATGATACCTCGAACTCCGGCCCGTTGACCATTGAAATCGGCACGCCCGGAAACTGGAGCACACTCACCGAAAGTCAGATGACGGGATACAATTCCTGGTGGGAATACGTCTACAATGTAGACACCACGCAAACCCAGTATCTCCGCATCACCCGCACCGGCGGTGCCAACTTTAATGAGATAGTCATCTACGGTAAGTAAGGCTAACGCAAAACCATGAGTTAAGCATAGCGGAGCCAACGTTCATCAACTGCGGCTCCGCTATTTCAATTTCCTCAACGCCCATGAAAAACCACTTCAAGAAATTCCTAACGCTCTCTAGCTTGCTGATCGCCTACCTCAGCCAGCAAACACTGATGGCCGAAAATCAATACCTCGTCTCAGAAGTTGATGGCGGCATGCCCTACCTGCTGCACGTGCCCGATGAGTATGATGACAACCCCGATAAATCTTACCCGACCATCATTTACCTCCACGGCTACGGTGAACGCTGCGCCCCTGCCAGCTATGGCACCACCGATGAGCTCGCCGATCTGGAAAACGCCAGTGGCACGCCCGCTCGTCTCATTCGGGATGGCTACACGATGGCGGCTGAAGTCGATGGCGTCACCGAATACTTTATAGTAATTTCTCCGCAGATTCGCTCGAGCCGAGGCCACTGGAATGCCGCCGATGTCGTGGCATTACTCGACGAAGTCTCGGCCAATGTGCGCGTCGATCCAGACCGCGTGTATCTGACTGGTTTTAGCTTTGGCGGCACCGGCGTGTGGCGCGTATTAACCGAATCCGCCAACGAACCCAACCGCTTTGCTGCCGCCGCCCCGATTTGCGGTTGGTCCAATGTCTCAAGCAAGCACGGTACCATTGCGGAAAACAAAGTCGCCCTTTGGTCCATGAGTGGTCTCAGCGATCCAACCGAACACACGCCTGAGCGCGTCTTGATTTCCAACCGGGAGTTGCGCAAACACCTTCCCGAAGTGGACCACTTCGTCACGCTCTACCCCGGCGTCGGCCATTCCAACAACCGCTCTTACAATCTCGGCAACACCTTTCATGATCCAAACCTCTACCAATGGTTTCTACAACAAAGCCTGCAGACGCCCGGCCTAACACCGCGCACGAACTTGGCTGATCGCTCGGAAACAACGGCCACTGCAGGCGACGTCCAAGGCTCATATGGCGCTGGCCGCGTGAAGAATAACACCAACACCTTCTGGGGCTCAGATACCGACAACTACGACAACAAGTGGGTGATGCTCGACCTTGGGCAAATTGAAGTCGTCGACCAAGTTTACCTGCGATTCGCATCGTCCACCAGCGCATCCCTCCAGCCCACGGCGCCTCATGGCGAAATTGCTTCGATCGAGGCCTCACCCACCAGCGGGCGACTGCGCATCTACGCGCCCGACCACGCACGCCGGGCTGCATCCACCGGCATACCCGGGCACCGTATTTGGATCAAAGACTCCGATGGCTATGATGGCGGCTCCTTCGAAATCGTCCGTGTCAATAGCTCCAGCTCCACCAATCCGGATGGCTGGTTTGAAATTGAAGGCGAGTTTACGGCCGACAGCACCGGCACCTGGTATTGCCTCAATGAAACCGTCGTCGACTATCAACTGGAAGGCAGCGAGAACGGCAGCGACTGGACTCTCCTCGCAGACATCGACGAAAACTACGAATACAACCGGCAACACAAATTTGAGCCCACGGCGATGCGTTATGTCCGCCTGAAGATCGAGCGCGCTAATCGCATGGATCTCCCGGAATTCGAGCACATCTCCAAGGTCTACGAGTTTAAGGTGCTGGAAACCGTTGAAGCAGTCGATCCGCCGAGCGCCCCCACTTCCCTGCTGGCAACCAATGTAACTTCTGGCGGCGTAGATCTGCAATGGTCAGCCGCAACGGGCGTCGTGAATGATTACCTGATTTACTGGAGCCAGGACAGCACACAACCAGACACGCCTCAAGCCAGTATCAGTGGTTCTGAAACAACCTATACCGCCACTGGGTTATCCTCGAACACGACTTATAATTTCTGGGTCAGCGCGAACAATTCCGGCGGTGAGTCATCTGCAGCGACCACTTCCGCGACTACCTTGGAACTGTTGCCTCCGGCAGCTCCAACGAGCTTAAACGCCAGCGGCATCAGCGCCAACGGGCTCACCCTATCCTGGATCGACGAGGCCGACAACGAGACCGCTTACCATATATTCTGGAGCGAAACCGATACGCAGCCCGGTAGCCCGTCCGCTACCATCGATGCGGATTCAAGCAGTGTTTTTGTCTCCGACTTGAATGCCGAAACGACCTATTACTTTTGGGTCGAAGCCGTTAATTCCGAAGGCGCATCCGCCGCTGCGAGCACCAGCGCAACCACGCTCGAACCCAGCGGAAGCCTCGGTGTTGATTTGCTCTCACATTGGAAGTTCGATGAAACAACTGGTAGCACGGCGTACGACACCGCTGGCTTGAATGACGGTGCCTTGAACGGCGACATCACCCGCCTCGATGATGGCATTTCCGAACACGCCCTCACTTTTGACGGAACCGATGACTGGGTCGAGGCGCCGCATAAAGAAGCATACTCGACAACAGCATTAAGCATCTCCATGTGGGTGAGACCGTCGGCAATAGATTCTCAACCGCGAGGTCTCATTTCGAAGCGCTCCGGCACTGGCTCCTCTCAGCGAGCATTCAGTTTGTTTAGCTATGCTGCTGGCCGCCTCTACATCGATATCGGCGCTGACCGTGTTATGACGAATTACTTCCTCAACGAAGCCGATGCCTGGAAGCACATTGCCGTCGTGTTCGATGGCAATAGCGCGGCGGATAACGTGATCCTCTACATCGACGGAGCCGCTGTTTACACCGGCACGATTGCCGCGACAGCCATTCCCTCCATCAACGCACCAATCACCATCGGCATCCTCAACACCAACTATGGAGATTCCTTCAATGGCGATATCGATGAAGTGCGCATCTATGGTCGCGCGCTGCTAGCTAGCGAAGTTGAATACCTCTACGGCAATGAGCCGACCAATAACAGTGAGCTACCAGCGAGCTTTTCCGAATGGGCCGCAGATAAGTTAACCGACCTTTCGGTCGCCGATCAAAGTGCGGACGCCGACCCCGACGGCGACAGCATAACCAATCTGATGGAATACGCCTTGCAGATGGACCCGCTCCTTCCGGACATGACGGAACTGCCCAGCACCGAAATCGTGGAAGACGGTTTATCCAAGTATCTCCAGTTTCAATTCCGCTGTATTGCTGACGGCACTGGCTCCATTGCAAGCGGCTACACGGCTGGCGGATTGCAATACTTGGTGTTGGTTAGCCAAAGCCTGGCACCAGACAGTTGGACCACCGGCGAAACTCTACTCGAACAAATTGGAGAATCGACAATCAACGAAGACGGGAGCACGAACATCACAGTTCGGGTCATCGCGCCCATTGACGACGCAACGCCTTGCTTCGTCCGGCTACAGGTCAGCGAAGAATAAGCCAACCCATCAAACCATTCAAGAATGTGATCTACTATTGGCTGATGGGAACTTGGCATCTGATAAGCGCCCTCCAAGAGTCAGCGTTCAACACCTGAAAACGCGACTCATAGCAATGAACGAGAAAATTACTTCCTGGGATATCCACCAAACAAGCAACGACTGGAAAACCTATCTGGAGCAAAAGCCTTCAGTCTTGACCAGTGAACGATCGGGATTTTCCGGCGAATCGGTTTTCATCGATCCGAACCAAACCTTCCAGCCCATCCACGGCTTTGGCGGCGCCTTGACCGAAGCTGCGGCCGTGACTTTGGCCCAGCTTCCAGAGGGCGAACAGGATGCCATCCTCAAAGAATATTTCAGCCCTGACGGACATGGATACTCCCTGTGCCGCATCTCGCTGAACAGTTGCGATTTTTCACTCGGCAATTACGCCTGCGTGGAGGAAGCCGGCGACGTTGAACTCAAGTCGTTCAACCTGGACCGCGATAAGCAATTGGTCATACCATTCCTGAAAAAGGCTTACGAGTACAGCGGCGGTAAACTCAAGATCATGGCCTCCCCCTGGAGCCCTCCAGCGTGGATGAAAACGACTGGCCGCATGAACGAAGGCGGGAAGTTAAAAGCCGAGTATCGACAGGCATGGGCAAACTACTACGTGCGCTTCATTCAGGAGTATGCAGAGCTCGGTCTGCCCATCTGGGCGATCACCGTGCAAAACGAACCGGACGCTGTGCAAAGTTGGGACTCCTGCATCTACTCAGCAGAGGAGGAGCGCGATTTCGTCCGCGACCACCTTGGCCCAGCAATGGAGCAAGCCGGTCTAAGTGACGTCAAAATCATCATCTGGGATCACAACCGCGACCAAGTGGTCCACCGCGCCAGCATAGCCTACTCCGACCCCGAAGCAAGCCGCTACATTTGGGGAACCGGCTTCCACTGGTATATGCAGGACAAGTTCGACAACATTCGCCTCCACCATGACACCTGGCCGGACAAGCACCTCATATTCACCGAAGGCTGTCAGGAATACGGCACCCACTTTCGCTCCTATGATCCTGCCGAGCGCTACGCACGCTCGATCATTGCCGACCTCAACAACTGGACCGAAGGTTGGTTCGATTGGAACTTACTCTTGGACGAAACGGGCGGCCCGAACCACGTCAGTAATTTCTGCAGTGCGCCGATCATCATTGATACCCGAACTAAAGAAATCCATAGACAGTTTTCTTGGTATTACCTCGGCCACTTTTCTCGCTTCATTCAACCCGGCGCACAGCGTATTCTTTGCGCAACGACGCACGACGACCTAGAGGCAACTGCAGCCAAAAACCCCGATGGCAGTATCGCTGTCGTGGTGCTGAACCGCACCAGTCGCAAGCGCAGGCTCCAACTTTACACTGCTCAAACAGAGGCAGTGCTGGAGTTGCCGCCACGCTCCATCATTAGCTGCGTAAGCGTCGTCGAAAGGTAGTTTTCGACGCGCCGACTTAGGCGCAAAGTATTGTAATCGCGCAGCAGATACTGAGCGCGCCAAGTAGGCGTAGCCAGAGCACTCGCCCATGCAAGTCGCCTTCGCCAAATTGCGCAAAGCGCGACAAAGCATAGCCGATCACCACCACCCATAAACTGCGCGAAGCGTAGAGCACATTCATCTCCGCCACACGGGTCGAATAATAGATTGCAATGGCGAGCCCCAACGTTTGCAGGATGTTTAAAAGCGCAGCAGACCAAAGCATTGGCTTTGGCTCACGAAATAAATCTGTCAGTTTTTTGAATGGCGATCTCCGTCGATCTTCGACCAACGCACAGGCACCAGTCACCAGGAACAACATCGACAGGAAAGTGTACAGCCCCCAGTCATCGCGAAAATAAACGATCAACGTATCGACCAAAGCCAACAACGCTGTAGCGGCTAATGCCAGAACGATCACTGCAGCGCGAGATTGCCAGGATATTGTCAGGATATGTGCTTGCTTCTCACCGCCTCGGGTCAGCAGGAATATGCCAGTAAAGATCAGCCCTCCGGCCATCAACAGAGTCAACGTGATGCTGCGTCCAAGCATTAAAGCAGCGAGCAATGCAGCAAACAACACCTTACTGCCCAACACAGGCACCACCAACGATGCAGCTCCCTTGGCAATCGCCAGGTTTATGAAGCGCAACGCCAGATAAAATAGAGCACCCGCAAATATCGGTTGCCAGAGGCAGCGATATGGCAAGTTCCCGATTTGCCAAAGCACGACCGGAAGACCGCATAAACTGCTCAGTAAAATAAAAGAACGGCTTACTTCAGTTTGCTGTGCAGGGTCATGCATCAAGGCGTGCTTCAAGCATAGCGCGGACATTGCATGCAGCAGACCACTGAGCAGCGCCAGTCCACTATAAAACCCGATCATCGGTGGAGTCTGCTCTAGATCAAGGATACGCCCCTTGAACCAAGTCCATCAAACGCCGACCATAGTTCAGGAACACTTGATATTTATGCTCCCAAGCAGCTTCACAGTCAGTAACGTCGGCGTGGAAAACATCAGCAATATGCGGCTCGATCGAAACAATCCCATCGTATCCGCGCCGTGCCAAATCATTTAGAATACGCGCCACATCTGCGTCTCCGGCCCCTGGATAGGCATACTGCGTCGCCATGAAATGAAAGTTCGTTGGCAGTTCGCCATAGCAAACTGAATCCTTGATGTGCACATGGCGTACATAATCACGGACCTGCTCCCAAACCTTCCAGGCTTCTTGACGTGGATAGGGCGGCCCAAGCTGTGTCAGGTCCGGCGATAGCAAGGGATTTCCCGTATCAAAGATCAGTCCCAGACCCGGGATCGCTTCCAGTAGCTCAAGCGTCTGCGCGACACCGAGGCCTCCATAATTAAAGCAGTTCTCATGCAACGGCGTGATGCCTGCATCGAGAAAAAGTTGGCAAACGACCTTGAGGTTTTCGATACGTAGCTTCGCATTGAGTGACTCAAGACTCGTTGCATCGCCATCAATTTTGTAACTCATCAGGCGAACATAGGGCGCCTTCAATCGCTGCATTCGGGGAATTAAAACCTCTGCATCCTTTAAATCTTTTTGTAGATCCAAGGCCGCATCACGGGACCAGTTTGCGATACCTGAACCGACTCCACATACTTTGATTTCAGCCCCTTCAAGAACTCGACATACGTGCTCAAAATCCGCATCGCCCAGAGCAGTGATATCCTTTTGATTCACACTGCGCAGCTCAATGTGAGACCAGCCTAACTCGCGAATTGCCTGTATCTGTTTTTCGATAGGATCTCCCGCCTCATCTCCGATTCCAGCAAAATTATATGATGGTTTTTTCAAATAATTCATGGCTTGGTTCAAAATTTTCAAAGAGTTACTTTGAGGCCGTTTTCAGCCGACTCTCTTATTGCGTCGAGCACTATAGCAACCTCCAGAGCCTGCGCCGAATCCATCCGATACGCACTAGATCCATTCAGTTCATCAGCAATTGCATCATAGACGTCTTTCGCATCTCCGTAGGGATCGCCCTTGATGGAGTGGCGACTCGTTTCAATCTCAAAATTCTGCCGGTACTCGTCCTCGCGCTCAGCGCTGGGAGCTTTCAGCTTTCGGACTTCAGCTTCGCGAGCATCGCGTACACAGATTGCTCCTGATTTTCCCTGAAGCATCCAATTCGGGAATGCGATGGGCGACTGCGTCAATTCGACTTCAGCAAGAATGCCGTTCTCAAACTCCAACGTCGCCTTAAAGGCATCTTCCGTGTCGCCAGGATTCCAAAATTGCCGCAAATCCGCATTAACGGATTTCACCGGACTATCGGCTAAAACCATGACTTGGTCCAACAAATGCGGTCCCCAGTTTAGCAGATACCCACCACCATAGCGCTTCCAAATTTGCCAGTCATCCCGCAAAGAGCATGTCGTATGCATACGGCGAATTATCTGTAGCTCTCCGATAACTGCTTTCTCGTTTTTAAGGAATTCCAAATCGGCAGCCCAACGAACAGGAGCCCAAAAAAGAATGCGACGCTTCACTCGATCGGCTGTTTCGATCATTCGACCAATCTCATCTGCATTGATTCCCCATGGCTTGGTCACCAAGGTATGGTATCCTGCTTCAAGAGACTTCAGCGCAATATGACAGTGATCGTTACTGCGCACCATGACTAATACGAAGTCAAAATTTCCAGCCGCCAGCATCGCGTCAGCAGTCACGTACCCCAGACAGTCGAAATAAGAGCGGCCCGCCCTAAGGGCATCAGGATCAGTATCGCAGACTGCTGTGATAGTAAACCGTGGGTGCTTGATCAGACAAGGCGCATGCATCCCCATGAGATTGCGACCAACGCCAATAATTGCCATGCGGATAGGTTGGTCAGACTTCATGAATTCTACGTTTTGATTAACAGGATTCACGAACGAAGGGCACATTCGGCCATTGCCGGTTGAGTCACTTCGATACGGCAGCTCTGGCCAACCTCCATCAACGGGATCAGCCCACTTGAATCAGTGTGCAGCTCACCATCTATTTGGATTTGTCGCGACTCGTATTCGTCCCCCTGCTTAACCGTTATTTCATATTTGACGCCACGATAGGTTTTGCTCACATGGACTTCATCCCATTCCGCAGGCAATTGCGGATCGATAATCAGTCCTTCGTAGTCAGCACGCACCCCAACCAAGTACCTTACAACGACTTGATACATCCACGCGACACTGCCCGTCATCCAGGTAAATTCCATTTGGAATGCACGGTTTCGATGCTCCGGGCCAAAGTAACAATTCGCATAAATGTATGGTGGCGACTCCTCCTTGTAATGATTTTCAGAGTCATAGCCCGGCGTTATTCGCTTGAACAAATCATAGGCTCGCTCTGCCCGTCGATCCAGAAGCAGCGCCCAGATCATGAAGGCATTCACATGGGTGTAAATGGTGCCGTTCTCGCAAATGCCAGGCTCAAGATAACTGATGCGCCCAATGCGGTCATCTGGCTCCGTAAAAGTCGGGTCCAGCAAAAGGTATCCTAGCTCAGTCAAAAGATGATCATCACAGGATTTGAGCAGTTGCTCTGAACGTTGTTCATCCACGATGCCAGAAATTAATGCCCAGCTTTGCGCATTGGCGAAGATGCGCCCTTGCACATCGGCAGCAGAGCCAATTGCGCGACCATCATCATCAAAACAGCGAACATACCATTCACCGTCCCATGCCTCTTGATTGAGCGCTTTCTTCATTGACTCGTAACGTTCCATGTATGCCTGCTCTTTCCGCTCATTGCCAAGGTAGGCATAGAGTTCGGCAACATCCGTCAACGCACGTGCATAGGCCATGCTTAACCAAACACTTTCGCCGTGCCCTTGTTTGCCAACCCCTGTCAGAGAGTCATTCCAATCTCCATATTTGATCAGGCATAGCCCGTGCGCGCCCTTATTGGTTTCGAGAAAATCCAGCACGGCGTCGAAGTGCTCCCAAACAGAACCCTCCCCTTCATCATAAAAGGGTATAGTCTCGTCCATTAGCTTGAAATCGCCCGTCTCTTTCAAGTAAGCGGTGATCGTAAAAATCAGCCAAAGCGCGCTATCCGAATACGATTTTTCATCGATTGGATTCCATCCTCGTATGGCAAGTCCACTTCGATACTGGTAGCGCAAAGCGTCCATGATGATGCAACGTGTACGATCCGAATCAAAAGAGCTAACGCCAAAACCATGCTGAACAATGTCGCGATAACCCATCCAACCCCAACGACACCAAGTTGCGCCATAATGAGTCTGATGCTTAGCCCAATGATTGATTATTCTGTTTAGCTGTTCATCTGGCGTTTGGATACTCTCCTTCAGCAACGGTGCCGAGCGGGCTTCCAACATTTTAGCAAAATGTTCATCAGCGCGACCCAAGTATTTTTCTTTGAGCTCGGCAATGCCGCCAGAGGAATCAGTAACCCCAAGCAATGCATCAAAAGTCAGCTTCTCGCTCGGAGCAAGAGTTCGGTTTATCTGCCCGACCAATACCGTCGAATCTGACGAACCGGGCGTATTGCTACATTGCCCATTTACCACTGCTTGCGGACGATGCAAACCACCATAGACGCCAACAAATGCATCGCGCGTTCCATCAAAGTAATCGAAGGACAGTTCTGACGTGAGGAATCCAGTCTGGTACGAGTGCGGCGACACATGAGGGTGCTTCGTGGCCACCACTGCATTGTTGCCCGCATCAAAATAAGAGTTGCGGAAGATCATATCTCCGTAACTGTTGAACCCCCACTTGTAAGCAAAGCTTATCTGGTTATAGAAAAATATGGATACGTTACGTAGCCGATCTGACTCATTGCGCAAACTGACCGTCCACATTTCGACGGGGTCTTTTCCATCAGGGATAAAAATACGTAACCGTGAGGCAATGCCATGAGTCGAGCTGGTGATATCAGTATAGCCAATACCATGTTCGCACTCATAGCGATCGTAGGCATGACAAACCGGTTCCCAGTTCAAGTTCCAAAATTCACCAGTATCATTGTCGCGAATATAGATAAGTCGGCTCATCATCGCGTCACGTCCGAAGATATCGAAATCGCAGATACGCCCCTCTCCCGTCATCAGCTTGGTCGCTTCTTTGCCATCAACTTGGTAATCGAAATAACCAACGCCGGTCTGTTGCACACAGGCAAACGCCGCGTCATTCCAGAGAAAATTATCAAAAGCGCGCGGGGTATCCGGTCTCGTTGTAATAAAAGTATTATTGGAACTAAAATAGCCGTATGGCGAACGCATATTCATGGTAGGTTTCTGTGCTGTTTAGAATTGTAAATAAATAGCGATCTATCATCCGGATATCCGTTCGCGCAAGCCGCAGTGTAGATGCCTCCGCAGATACTGATATGATTATTACAGGCCTGACTTCCTGATGGCAGGCAGATTTAAAATGTGATCTACTATAGAGCGCTCTTTACTTGGCAGTCATCAGAACCAGAGGCTTAAATAATAGACACAACGAATACCTATGCATACCAAAAATTGCATTTCCGAATTCATGCGCCCCTTTATTACTAGAGACCTATTTCGATGCCTTCTTATTTTGCTAGGGCTCATTATGTATGGTTGCACGAATGACCGACACTCAGACCTCCCCCCAGAGAAACAGTTAGATCGTGGACTCGAGGCGCTCAGCATCTTCAACTTCAACGAAGCCCAAAAGTTTTTGTCCCTAGCCCAACCACAATATGAGGTGGGATCAACTAACTGGCCATTAGCCACCTATAGCCTAGCCCTTGCAACATGGCACAGCACACCGCCAAATGCAGAAAACGTAGCCAAAGCCAAAGCGTTGCTCCTTCAAGTCGTAGAGCAAGCGCCAAGCTCGGAATTTGCGGCAAGCGCCTTGGTCGATTTAGGCCGAATAGAAGAAGCATCCGACTACTTGGGCGACGTTGAAAACATCCCATCGGCGCGCGAATACTACCAACGTGTTCGAATGGATTTTCCACAATCCGAGATGTCCTTTCGCGCAACGTTGTTTCTCGCTCAAACCTACGCCCAAACATTTGACCCTGAACAAGTCGAAATCGGCATTGAATTGCTGGACCAACTCATGGCATCCAACCCGCCAGAGAAATGGAAAGGACTTGCGGCACAATATACCGCGCAACTTTATGCGTTCTACCTAGATCAACCTGAAAAGGCATACGACGCATATCGCATGGCCGTAGACTCAGGCCTACCCCGGCCGGCCGACATAGACGTATCCCTTTGGCAGTTTGGCCTTTTAGCAGAGAAGGCAGGGCACGAACTAGAAGCTGTGGAAATCTACAGCGAAATCTTACGCGAACATCCACGGAGCATCTACGGCACACTTGCATACCAACGAGCCATTGATATCGCCAAACGTCATCCCGATGAAAACATCCACGTACCCGAACAAGTTACCAGTGGCGTCGGTCGCACGGCTTTTAGCCACCCTAATGAAGGAGTTGTTAACGAGGAGCCAGACCAATGAGTGATAGAAAATTTAAGTTCAACACCAGTTGGATAGCCATAGGCATTCTGGTCAGTGCATTTGTCATCAGCGCCGTGCGTTTTGCCATTGTCTCACAAGAGCTTTCTTCCGCTGACAGCGAAGGAGAAGGTAAAATTAACATTCGCATCGCACACTGGCTGCTCGAACCCGGCGTCCGCGAAAGCCTCCAGGCGGCAATCGACGAATATGAATCTCTGCCCCATGTAAAAGCAGCCGACGTTCACGTACTGCAAGTGCCCATCTCCCAGCGATTCTTTGAGCAATTCATGAACGTCCACCTAATCAGCGGCACAGCGCCCGACATTGCGATTAAAGGTGGCACTACTCTGATTAAGGGTAATGCGCTAGCCAAGTTCTATGCGCCGATCAGTTCATACATCAATGAACCAAACCCATACAATGCGCTGGAGTACCAGGCACAAGGCCTCAACCCGGAGCTGTCCGAGTTTCTCGCAGAGGCTTCGTGGAAGAATACCTTCTTCGATGGACTTCAGGGTGGCTATGAGGAGTTACTCAGCGATTACTACGCCATACCGATTTCCACCTGGGGAGGTAGCCGTATCTTTTACAATGTCGATATGCTTCACGACGTTGTCGCGTTTACCTTGGAAGAGACTAAACTCAAACCGGAACCATCATGGCTTCATGAGGTATGGCGAACCTCAGAAAATCCAAACGGTTATTTAGCACGCGCAAGCGGCATCAGATGGCTGGAGGAAGATCGGCTTCCTGAGACCCTGGGGGAGTTTCTTTTTTATTGCCGGGCTGTTCAGGCATACGCCGCCGCCAATGGCTACGAGAACTTAGTCCCGATTGCTGGAAGCCGCTACTATGGAAACAATCTGATGAGGCAGTATCAGCACGACTTCCTCTCATCATATTGGGAGGAACTCGATTTTGAGCCAGGCTCGAAACTCCACGCCATGGAAACGATTTCAGGATATAGCGAGGGTCAGTGGGATTTTGATTCACCTGCACTAAAGGCTTACTTCGAGTTCATGAAAGAGCTAGTCCGGTATTACCCGAATGGATTTCTCGGTATGGATCGCGAACAGGCACAACGCCGCTTCGTTCTCGGACAGGCAGCAATGATGGGATCCGGCGCATGGGATGCTCAAAGCGTCTATTCCGGCGTAAAGAAAAGAGACGATCCCGCCGATCGATTCGAAGTAAAAATTTCCCTACGACCGCTACCCACCGACGATGAGCGTTGGGGCGAATTCCTGACATTCCGCATATCCGAGGCAGATGTAAAAGGACAAGTCCCATTCGCCATCAATAAACAAACGCCACACTTTGACTGGTGCCTGGACTTCCTGAAATTCCTAACATCCCATCGGATCAACGAAGCGTATAACGAGGAAGCTGGCAGGCTTCCGGTCATCATTGGTGCGGAGCCACCAGAAATCGTCCGCGCGTTTACTCCATCAGTACAAGGCATTCCCGAACACCTCGCGCTTGACTTGGGTAAAAGCGAACTGCCTGCCTCGATTAAAACAGTGTGGTCGGCAGCCCAAAAATCTTACGTATCCGGGGACATCGACTACGAAGAAGTGAAGGAGACAATGACCGAAGTGCTCGAGAACCCACAACTCGGTATTAAAAAGGCATGGATCGTTACTCTTCAAAGCGAGGTGGATAAATCGCGCGACAATAACCGTGCGATTTCAGTCGAACGCCTGAACGCCCTAAGGGGTTCGAGCCAGGCAGCCGACCGCGAGATCTCGCTGCTTTATCTAGGCCTAACTGAGGACGAAGGAGTCCACCTGAAACGTTGGTGGAACATCAATCATCCGGACGAGCCCTACCCATCTTACTAGCCCCGTAGCCACATACGAATCGATTCACTCACATGTCTCAAATCAACGAAAATTCGTCGATGCCTTCATCTCTCGATAACCGAAGACGGATGCGCACCAAGTTTATCCAAAAGGGTAAACTACTCCTGGCGCTGTATGGCTTGGTTCTTCCCACCTCGATATCATTATTGATTTTTAGCTACTATCCGAAAATTGACGTATTCCTAATGTCGTTTTTCCGCTGGCAGCCTCCGTCCGTACGCGAATTTATCGGACTGAGAAACTTTGTTGAGGCCTTTAGCGATCCGGTGTTCTGGCAGTCCTTTCAGCTAGTCGGCATCCTACTGGTAGCCAACCTCATCAAGTTGTGGCCTGGGATTTTGGCAGCCATAGCACTGAACAGAATAAAAAGCGATAGACTCAGATACTTCACTCAGGTTTGCTTTGTCGTGCCAATGATCATTCCATCAATGATCTTTCTACTCATTTGGAAGAGCTTCTATGATCCGGATTTTGGTTTGGTAAACCGGTTTCTCAATGCAAGTGGAGGCATGGAATTCTTAAACTGGATGGACACCGCCATGCCAGCGCTTTCCCTAAAGTTAGCCCCACTACAGACTCAATTCGTCGATCCAGTTTTCGGAAGCGTTGGTGGTTTGATTCTACTTGGTGCATTCATTTTTGCCGCCAGTCGCCGCAAAGAACTCGATAGAAACCGTTGGGGAGACTACGCCACACTCATGGCGGGTGCCTTAATCTTACCGCTTGCCCAGTTGATCAATCCTTCGCCAAACACACTATATGTGTTAAGCATTATTGGACTAGTCGTCGCATGGATGCTTTGGTGCGCCAAACGCATGGGTAGCGCTTGGATCGCCTGGCCATTTTTGCTCTTAGCAGGGGTCGCAGTCTTTCACGCGGAGCTCTGGCGACTACCTGTATGCTTACTGGCAACCTTAGTGCTAGTTGAAGTAATCCGCTCGCGAAAAGACGAGTATGAAGCCCGCCCCTACTTCCGCATCCTATCGCTCTTTCTAATTGGAACCGGAATATTTATCATCTTTCTCGGTAACATTTGGACTCAGCCAATCGAACAGTTTAAGGAAGGAACACCAGCTTGGCTTGGCAACAAAGACCTCGTCATTCCTGCAATACTATTTTGGGGCTTCCCGTGGGTGGGCACTGTCGGCGTCCTCATCTACCTGTCCGGCTTGCAAAACATCTCTCAGGATGTTTACGAGGCAGCCAGACTCGATGGCGTCAGCCCTATTGGCATGATCTTCAAGATCGAGTTGCCGTTGATCATGACGCAGGTGCGGATCAACCTCATCTTCATGACCATTGGCACACTGACGATGTATGAGATTTTCCTCATCCTCCTAGGCCCAGATGGTGGCCCAGGGGGCAAAGGGATGGTGCCTGGCTTGTATATGTTTAGCTCTGCATTCAGCGAAGGTCGCTTTGGCTACGCATGCGCCTTGGGCATGGTTCTTTTCGTGATCATTTTGCTCCTCACCATCGTCTACCAGAAATACGTCAAGGTAGATAAATAAACGACTTTTCAGACTCACTCATGCGTACACAAATTCAACATGCACTCGGCGAAGTTGTAAAGCTGGGGTATCTCGCGTTCATTCTTATCTTCGCGTTCTTCCCACTCTATGTCATGCTCGTCGTTAGTTTCAAAAGCAATGAGCAGTTCCTCGCAAATCCATGGTTCTTCGACAGTCTCGCGGATTGGCGCTGGGAAAACTGGGCAGTAGGCTGGAACAATGTTAGCGGCTATATTTGCAATTCGATTTTCGTCTCCTTCCTGGGAACCGGGATCACACTGATCATTGTGCTGATGTGCGCTTACGCCATAGCACGCTACAATTTCCCGGGGAAGAACATCATCTTCTACTTGGTGATGGCCACAATGTTTCTTCCCGGCACCGTAGCGGCACTCGTCACTCTCTTTGACTTACTGCGCAGGATGGGACTAGTGAACAGCCTTTGGGCACTGGTCCTGATGGCGTCAGTGAGTGGACAAGTCGCCGGAGTCTTCATTCTGCGAAATTTCATCGAAGACATCCCTAAAGAACTGTTTGAATCCGCTCAGTTAGACGGTGCCGGCCATCTACAGCAAATTCGACACATCATCCTGCCGCTGTCTGCGTCAATCATATCGGTGACCTGTATTATGGATTTTCTACATTCGTGGAATAACACCATCCTTCCCCTTCTGCTCTTACGTGATGACCAGCTACTGACGATTCCAGTGGGCTTGTTCCGTTTGGACGGCGAGTATGTAAAGCAATATGGACAACTGATGGCTGGCTACGCAATCAGTTCGGTCCCACTGCTGATTATCTTTGTTTTCTCGATGAAATTTTTCGTCAAAGGCCTCTCTGCCGGGGCTGTGAAAGGTTAACTAATTTTGTGAACGCATCAATTGCCCCTACCATCATGGAAATAAATCAAAAACGACAAGGGAGCCATCAACCGTCACCATCGGCTCAACCATCCGGCTATCATGGCATCTGGTTCGATCTCGGGCAACGCAACGAGTACGGCTCTAAATATTCGGGAGGGTTGGCAACATACACGATGAAGCACCGACCACTTGCCGTCTATTGCCGAAATGCCAACAAAACCTTTTTCGTTTATGGCGGAACACGGGCTCCAAATGAGCGCCATTTGCTCTGTATGATTGGTGCCTACGATCATGATTCTCGTCAATTGCTTACACCAAAAGTAGTCCACGATAAAGATGGCGTCGACGACCCCCATGACAACCCATCGATATCATTGGATGAATCTGGGCACATCTGGGTCTTCATATCAGGCCGTGGCGCTGGTGGACGGTTAGGTCAAATTTATCGCAGTACAATACCAGAGTCGATCGATGACTTTGAGCACATCCACACCTCAGAGTTCACCTATCCACAGCCCTGGTGGATCGAGGGAAAGGGATTCCTTCATCTTTACACCATGTATACCGGCCTGAGGGAACTTTACTTCAGTACCAGCCGTAATGGCCGCGAATGGACCCCACCAACAAAACTGGCTGGCATAGGCGGCCATTACCAAATCAGTGAACAGCGAGGCTCTCGGATCGCGACGGCGTTCAATCGCCACCCGGGCGGAGATTGTGATCTGCGCACCGATTTATACTACATCGAAAGCCACGACTTTGGTGCCACTTGGCAAACGGTGGATGGGAAGAATATTGAATTGCCGATTACCGCAGAGGACCACCCAAGCAGAATAAA
This sequence comes from Cerasicoccus maritimus, assembly GCA_031296935.1. Taxonomy (GTDB): domain Bacteria; phylum Verrucomicrobiota; class Verrucomicrobiia; order Opitutales; family Cerasicoccaceae; genus Cerasicoccus; species Cerasicoccus maritimus. The sequence goes on along the minus strand of JAVDPD010000007.1, from coordinate 42,449 downwards.
AAACTTCAGTGCTGAAGGTCGGCTAGTTTATGTCAAAGACATTAATTTCGACCACTTGGGTAACCCAATCATCCTATGCCTAACGAGTGCGCATTGCCACGCCGGTCCCAAAGGTGACCCTCGACAATGGGAAATAGCACACTGGGATGGCGAAGAATGGCAGTTTAATCTCATTACCCAATCTTCTCATAACTATGACTCAGGCTCCCTCTATGTGGAGGGCCAACTATGGCGAGTGATCGGCCCTACCGAGGCCGGGCCACAGCATTGGGGACAAGGCGGAGAAATCGCCGTCTGGGAAAGCATATTCCCCGGAAATTCGTGGGTGAAAACAGCCCAATTGACTCAGAACAGTGTCCACAATCAGTCCTATGTGCGCCGACCATCAAACTCTAACGAAGACTTTTACGCCTTCTGGTGTAGCGGCAACACCGACTCGTTCAGTCAAGTTGACCTATATTTCACGGATCGCAACTTTCAAAATATCAGCAAAATGCCGTAGTCCATAGATTGCGCGAAAATTAACGCCCAAGCAGACAATCATTATCATATCGGTTAAAACGGTCCTCAATCAGATGATGGTTGCTCAATTATTCGCTGATAGCTAGCCTCGCGAAAAAGCTCTGCGCTGTAACCAGCAAAAGTCTATATACCCCCATGTTAATAAAGAAAAGCAGGCCACCCTCAAATAATACGCCCTCCTCATGCTCACACTCCAGTGGGTTTGCACTGGTTATCGCCCTATCTTTCATGGGGCTCATCGTTCTCCTTTTGCTCTCGATGGCTACCGTGGTTCGCATCGAAACCCAAACCGCCATAAACCATACGCAACTCACGAAAGCCCGGCAGAACGCACTATTTGGCTTCCAAGTCGCCTTGGGCAGTCTTCAGAAAGAGATGGGGCCCGACCAACGAGTGAGCGCACCGGCCTCAGTGTTTAAGAAGGAAAACGATAGCACTACCCTACAACTCGCAGACGACGATCCTCGGCGCTTTTGGATTGGTGTTTGGGACACAGAAAACCTGAATGCAACCGATCCGAGTGATCCACTCTGGCAGGATAAAATGACATGGATGAATAATCCAAATGAGCGCCACCTTTCTTGGCTCGTATCTGGTTTGGATAGCGACGCACAGCAGGTGCCAGATATCAACCTCAACCTTGCCCAAGGTGAACCAATTGATGAAGATGTCGCGCTTCTAGTTGGCGGTAATTCGGTCGGCGCAGATCACGAAGACCGGTTTGTCATGGCACCGAAAGTGCCCATCATTGCAGATGGACAGTCGGGAACGACCTCCAATGGAAACTACGCGTATTGGATCGCAGATGAAGGGCAAAAGGCACCGCTAAACCTAGTAGACGACAGGTATAGCGATCCAACACAAGCGGATCCCTCTGACTCAATGACCTCACGTTATTCCCTTACGGCACCCGAGCGCGTTGGCGTCAACGCATTAGATAATTGGCAAGGATACGATCTCACCGTCCCCGATCTCGCAAAAGACTTTGCACGCCTAATGTCCTATCAAGACATCAGCCATGTCGATGGTGAATATTTACCCAACACTCCCGATGCATGGCATGATTTGCTCCAGGAAAATTTCCACGACCTGAACATGGGCTCTATCATTCTGCAAACGGATGTGCTCAATGGCGGACTGAAAAAGGATTTGAACCTTTTGTTTGAGCTTGATGACGACGACTTTGAGACCACCCCTTATGGCGGCGATGAGTCAACCCGTGAAGATAAGCCGCCCACAGACGGTTCCAGCTACATCGATGCGTTCACCGGCACTCAGGTAAGCTATCTCTTCAAACACCCTGCCCCGGCAGTCGCTAGCAATGCCTTCATCCGGGGTCCTACTTGGCATTTCCTGAGGAGCTATTACAACCTTTACAAAAAAGTCGATGACGTGGAAGAAAATCCTACGATTCCGGCGCAACCTTACCGCCCCAACACCGTGGATTTCAATGCAGTGAACGAAGAAGGCAAAGAAGGTCGCTTCTCAGGCCTGGTCAATGTTATGAACTATCGCTACAACGGGGACGTCAAAAGTGGTAATAACAACGTAAACACCCGCGTCGATCCGCCTGATGAAGATGAAGTCGACGTACCTAGATTAACTCAACACGAAGTAGCCCCCATAGCGGTGAGATTATTTCTGGTTTTCGGTTTTGCTCAGACAACACCGAGTGAACAGGTGAGAATAAAACGTGATAAATACGGCAATCCCGTGACCGCAAACTCATGGAACTACGAATTGGATGTTACTGGACCGGAAGAGATAAATGCCTTAATTATTCAACCTATCGCCGTTGTATGGAATCCATACAACACCAGCATCTCGTTTAATGCATACAAGGTTTCCTGGGAAAAGCCTACCATGTCCTTTGAACTATCTTGGCCTGAGCCTCTCCCCAATGGAAGCGCCTATCGAAGTTTTTTGGCTCCGCTCGAATTCATGTTGGGGGCCAGCAACCCGGCCTATGACAATCACGGCAACCAAGTAAACGACTTCTACAGTTATTTGGAATTTCTCATCGGTAATGGTCCAGACGGCTCCGAGCCAACGGTTTTAAAACCAGGCGAGTTAAAAATCTTCAGCCCTCAAGACCAGCATCATCTTGGCTATGTAATGAAGCAGGGGGGAGCACTGTTTCTCGAGGAAGGTTGGCACGAAAGTGGTGGGCTTCTGATCTACCGAACCGCAGAAACTACTCGGGCTGATAAATACAAAAATCCGGATACCGGAGTGGATCAGTATAGCCAAATCGACAACATTCCCTCCAGCTACCCAATCACCATCGAGCGTGTCTACTGGACCAATCAAAATGGCGCTAAGCTAAACAATAGCACCAAAACAATGAACTTTAGCAGCAGCATTGAGAACATTGGCTTCGGCGACTACTTACTTACCGATACCGAGAGCATTGCTGAAGGTGGCAATCGCGAAAACGACGACTACGAGCTACGCTCAATTGGGGCATCATTCAGTGACCCAGATGGCGTTCAGGAGGTTTTTGATTCCGGAATCAATGGTCTTCAAATTTCGCCAACTGCCATAGCATTTTCCGGCGGGGTCTACCCTTTTATGGCGGTGGAAGTGCGGCTCAATCCCGCTAACTCCACTGATGGCTCACCAATGGAAATGCTGGGAAACACCAATCCATTCGCCCCACTCGGGCCTGCGTTCCAAGGAGGAAGCCTGACGCCGGACCGCAACCAGGTATTTGTTCATCCGATGTCCGGAAGCCCGTCGTATAATACCATACGTCCGGAATCGACACTTAACAGCGACGGTAATGTATACTTCGGCTACAATTACTCTGCAAGCGATGGATCAACTCGCGCAGTACTGCAGGAAATTCCCACCACGCCGTTATGGTCACTCGGCAGCCTGCAACACGCCAATATCAGCCTGAGTGCTTACCTGCCACGCAACGCAATTGGCAATTCACAGGCCTCACCATATTTTGAAACATCCGACACCACGCTACAAAAGCAGATTGGCACTTCAGGGTTCACTCCATCGCTCTATGACATTTCCTTCCTGAGTAACGAATCGCTGTTTGACTCGTTCTTTTTCTCAAGCATAGCGCCCGATACAGATCAGGACACTGTGCCGGAACACCTACAGCTTGAATACAACGAAGCTATCAGCGAAAGCCGCCCACCGCGAACGCCAAATGAGCGCTTCACATACATCGATTCGCTGAAAGACTACGGTGGTATGGTTCAGGATTTATCGAAGACTGACGGCTACCTTAAAACCGCTGCCTACTTTGCGCCCAAGGGTGGCTTCAATGTTAATTCGACCTCAGTCGATGCCTGGAAGGCGTTTCTATCCTCAAATCTAGATCGTGAATTCAGCTATTACGACGGTGATGACATTATAACAGAAACCGCTGTCGGCGCACTGTACTCAAGATTTGCGCTCCCGATCAGCAAGGGGGGCGATGATTCATCCGGGCCGGACGATTGGAGCGAACCACTACAACTAGACGACCAAGCGATAGATGCGCTCGCAAATGCAATCGTTACGGAAGTGAAGAACCGGGGGCCGTTTTTAAGCATCGGCGATTTCATCAATCGTCGTCCGGGATCCACCCAAGCGGAACACCAGCTTAACGGCGCTCTAAGCAGAGCGATTGAGCAATCTGGCATCAATGACACGATCCGCGCGCAAGGCGATGACGCCTACACCGGCTCTGACGTTAATAGTGCTTATAAAGGTGCGAATACGCTGGGCAATACGGCGGCCGGCATACCTGGTTGGCTAACCCAAGCGGATCTCTTGACCCCCTTGGCACCCTACATGTCAGTGCGCTCAGATACCTTTACCGTTCGCTCCTATGGCGAAGTAACCAATCCGCTGACCAATGAGATTACCGCGCGTGCCTGGTGTGAAGCAACGGTTCAACGATTGCCAGAATTTGTGGAAGACACGAATGACCCTTGGGATAGTCCCAACGAGTATTCAGAACAAAACAAGAACTTTGGGCGACGCTTCGTCGTGGTTAGTTTTAGATGGTTAGACCAAGATGATATTTAGAAAAAACAGCGACTCACTCCTACACAGCAACGTTATATTCAATGCATTTATCACGCTGATTTGGTTAATACTCAGCCCTGCTCTTCTAAACGCGCAAAATGCCGAACACGGTCGGAGCATCCAGACAGAGTTCACTTGTGTCAGTTGGAATAAACCGATCTCCAGCGCCCTGTATGTACGTAACGGAGAAGAGATGGTGCCACTTCGCATACACAACATGCAGCGTTCTCAATCCATGGAATATTCTGGTCTCAACCCAGTCGTCTTCCACACCAAAACCAAAAATGATCACGGAGAAACCATCTACAAGCCAATCGCAGAAGCAAGCATTCCCATCGGCATCGAAAAGCCATTGCTTTTCTTCGTAGAGAATGAAGACCAATATCAAATCATCGCCCTCGAAGACAGTTTTGCCCAGTACCCCAACGGCAGTTACCGCTTTTATAATTTTACGGAAAAAGACCTTCTGGCTAAATTCGGTGAACAGACCATCAACCTGAAGCCAAAGAAAACCATTTTTTTGGAGCAGCCTTTCAACACCAGTAAGGAGTATCCCGTAGCCTTTGTCCTTCGAGACCCAGATGGCGTTAAACCGCTATACACAAACAAGTGGCGCCATTCGGAAAATTTCCGATACCTGATTTTTGTCTCAGAATCCGGTTCCCGAGACGTCAGTCCAATACAGTTCAAGGTATTGGCTGACTACCCGATAAGCAATTAGCACCATTCGAGTGCTTGTTAAATCGATGCTTTCTCAATTTCAGAAACGGGAACATTCCCAATCTTTTTATGAATAGACTTCCACACTTACTCAAATTCTTAGTTCTCTGTCTTGCGGCAGCGGCATGTAAATACGCAGTCGCCGACATCAGTGAACACGCAAGCAAGCTCTCGACCAAGAAAATTGTACAATTCGCCCCACAGAACTGGAAGACTGGCCGTGATACTCGCGTCACTGCGGATTTGAAACCAGCCGAAAATGGCATGGGCGTGCACATCCCCTATTCCGGCAAAGGTTTTGAATACTACCGCATGGAGCCGATCAAACCGATCGGCATCCCTGGTGAAGTGAAGACGGTAACTATCCGCTTATTCATGAGTGATCCTGGAGCCGGGATGAAGCTGGCCTACGAAGACGGTCATGGCCAATGGAAAGAAATCGACATTCCACGCTTCCCGGCTGAATCCTGGGAAGACGTGACCCTCAAGATTCCGGCTGAAACCGTGTTCCCAATTTCACTGAGAGGTTTCCTTTTTCACAACTATGGCACACGTACGAAAAAGACCGATGTGCTTGTTGCCATGGACAACATTTCGGCAACAACCGACTTAGCCAACGTTGATTCCCAAACCGGCGAATACTTATTATGGAAACCTGCTGCAAAGCCCAAAGACGGCTACAAGGAGGTGCCGCAGACTCCATTATTCGAGGCGAACTTTGGCTCAAGCGCCATCGGTCATTTCTTCGCGGGGACCGAGCCTGAACTCATTCTCACACTACGCAATTGGTATCCGCAAACAGCAACCGTAAAAGCTCACGTTACTGTAATCGATGAATCCGGCAACCAACTCTTCGAGGAGACTAAGCAAACAGAAGTTGTTTCCTCTACCGAGCTTAGATGGCGCCCAACAATAGACTCGTATGGTCCATACCGGGCCCAACTTCACCTTGATCGCACCAACGGCGAACCAATGGACCTTGACCTTCGATTCGCGCTCGCACCCAAGCCACGAAAGCTAAGCCCGGAGGAAAAGCTCATGTCCCCCTACGGCATGAACTACCACGCGGGTCATGGCTTGTTTCTGACACCTTTTCGTGAAGCTGGCATTGTTTGGTTTCGCGACTATGCTTTCACTTGGAGCTGGCTAAAGAGAGCCAAAGGGAAAAACCATAATTTTACTGGATGGCCAGGCTATCCAGGCATCATTGATACCTATAATGGCGTTGGCGCCCTGGTGATGCCGGTTCTGGTTCGCTCAATCCCCAAAACAGCAATCGTCAATGGGGAGGTCACAGGCGCCACGCCTCCTGACCGCGAGTGGACTGCTCACCTTGCAGATGTCCTAAGCGGTTTTCCACATCTAACCCACTGGGAATTAGATAATGAATATGCGCTCAAACCAGAAGTGAAACACGCTGAAGATAAAATCAAATGGGCGCACTATCAGAAATATCATCAGACCTTTGGCGACGGCATAGCCTACCTTGGCCACGGCGAATTAAAGGCCGTTGAAAACGGGCGCCACGGCGTACGGCCCGATTTGGTTGAGGACGCTATCGACAATGGCTCGTTCGCAAATATCGATGTTATCAATTTCCATCACTATTGTGGTGTTGAAGCACCAGAACTAAACGTGCGCAACTACAACACCGGTGGCGGCGGCCGCAAAGCCGGACTCTTCGGTGACAAGGTTCGCGATCTCGTCAAGGTCGCCAACAAAGATGGCAAGGAGCGCGAGGTTTTCATCACCGAATTCGGCTGGGATACTCTAGCGGGCTATATTGTGTCGGAGGATGAACAAGCCGCATATCTGGCGCGCGCCTACATGATGCTGGCCTCCTGCGGCGTTGATCGCGCCTTCTGGTATTGGCACTTTGACAGCCCCACCCCAAGCCTCTTCTTCGATGGCTGCGGCCTCATGACAGATCGCCGGGAACCCAAACCATCTCTCTGCGCAATGGCCGGTCTAACCCACATATTACCCGACCTCGATTATGTCGGCGAATTTAATTTCGGTCCCAACACTCAAGGCTACGTTTTCCAGCAGAACGGTAAATACATTGCCTCAGCATGGAACCTGAAGGTGAGCGATGAGGCTCAACGAGTTGACTTTGGCTCGGGTGCCAAACTCCAGGATCTTTACGGGAACGCCATACAAGGATCATCCGCGGAACTAAATATTGCACCAATCTATGCAAAGGGCATTGCCGCAGACTCTCCCATCATGCTGCAAACCGCCTACGCGATTGATTCCCATCACTATCAATCAGTCACCGCTGGAGAACCCGCCTCCACAGTCTTGAAAGTTTGCAATAACCGGGCCAAACCTATCAGCGCCTCGATTGAGCTAAAGCTGCCTGATAGCTGGACTGCCGAAGCGGGCAACCCCGTTCAGGTCAACATTCCAACAGGCTCGGAGAAAAAATTCACTTTGAAATTCCAGCCTCCCGAAAGCGAGCCTACCGGAGTGCGCCCCATCGAAATCGTGATCAAAGAAGATGGTGAAGTCATCAAAACATTACGCATGCAAGCGAACGTTCTTGAGCCCTACTACCTGGAAGTTGGATCACTACAAGCGACGGAGAAAACGACCCGAATTAGCGCCACGGTCACGAACTTAGGATCCGTAACGCACAATCCAATCGTAAGTCTTAAACTGCCAGAAACATGGAAAGCAATTTCTCAGCCAGTGCAGATTCAAAACTTGGAGCCTGAAGCACAAGAAACGGTGAGTCTCGACTTGGTCTGGAGTGAAAACATTCCGGAGGGCCAAAGCGCAAACGTGGTCGTCAGCTCGCCAGGGGTATCAATTCAGGCACCCATTCCACCGCCCGTGATCGCTATCCATCAAGTCCCGGGCAAAGGTTGGTTTGGAGGTCAATCCTCCCAATGGCCAAAGTCTAATCACCTACCAAATTGGATACTCGGCTCCACTCATGGACAAGCGGATGCCGATGTATGGCTTGGCTGGACGCCAGATGGTCTATGGTGCGCACTTGAAGTCAATGACTGTAAAGTCCGCGTAACCGACCCCACCTACTTTTGGCGTATGGATGCACTGGAGCTATTCATTGACACTCAAAATGACAAAAATGCGGACAGCTATGGGAAGGGTGATCACCAGTTCTGGCTCGTTCCCCAGCCTGACAGTAACGAAGTCTACCTTGGCCAATGGAAGCGCGGCGAGGAAATCGACGAGACCCGACAAGACATTCCACTCAAGCACAGCAGCTCTTCACTAACTGAGAACGGCTACAGGATGGAATTCGTCATTCCTTGGGAGGAAATCCAAGGCGCCAAACCAACGACCGATACGGTTTGGGGACTTAACTTCAACCTCAATGTAAAGGGCCTTAACGGGGATCGAGAAGTCTTCTGGCCAAGTGTGAAGAGTGACCAGCTCACCCGGCAACCACGCTATTGGGGCGCAGTCAAGTTCCTCCGATAATCGGTCCGAACAATCCACTATCTTTAATGGCCTTCCCCTCGCAGGAAGGCCATTTTGTGTCTACCAACTCAAAAAAATGGCAATATTCTCAAAATCAACTACGCACTCAAAACGAATTTTTTGCGACAAAAGAGCCATAAACGCCTCATTCACACCATCTCCGATCGCATCAGCTCAATATATTTGTGAATATTGAATTTGACACCGATAGGGAGCACGCCATTTTATTGGTAACGTTCCCATTTTGGATTTTGCCCATAAAAACCCCACCTCAATCAACAGATTCCCCATGGCCCGCACACGCAGCAACCGCATCAAGAACATTCTCGCCGACTTAAAAGAACGCCTCAACGGTGGTTTCTGTCGACCAGGCAACCACTTTGTCTCCAACCGAGAACTTGCCATGCGCTATGGCGTCTCCTACCAGACCGCTCATCGGCTCATTAGCGAACTCGTCGCCGAAGGGTATCTCCATCGCGTCCCCTCATCTGGAACCTACATTGCAGGCGCTGTCCCCCCTCCGACCAGCGTAGCCCTCGTCTTCCACCCCAACTGCAGTAAAAACAATTTTGGGGGCATATTGCTCAAGCAGCTCGAAACGAGACTTGCCCAAGAGCAAATCGATTTCGAGGTGGTTCAAAGCGTTTCCTTCGACCACTACATCGAAGGCAAATACAACATTCTCTGGGGCCAGGACTATGACCTGCGAAAGATCCCACAGTATCTCCAGTATAGCCTAATGATCGATGGTGAGCCAAAGGATGGCGTGAATGCCACCTTCACCGACTCGATCTCTGTCGATAACCACATGGCCGGGCAAACCTGCGCAAACATCCTGCGTCGGCAGCACCAAGCTCAAAACGTCGTCGTCTTGGCCGGCCAAGAAAACAATGGGCATTACCAACAACAGCTAGAGGGTTTCCGCAGCATACTCCCAGACTGCAAAGTCTTCCACCAGTCCGATTGGTCACTCACTGCCGCTCTTGACTCTATTCGTGAGTTGGAAACAGACGAAATAGACGCAGCATTCAGCGTAAACAACGTAGGTGTAAACGCCTTACAAACCAAGTTTGGTGCTAGCTTGCCGATTGTAGCCTTCGGCGACGGCCAGTCGCTGGCTCAAGCTGGTATTAATGGCATCGGTATCCCTTGGGATGGAATTGCCGACGAAGCTATCCGACTTTTCCGATTGCGTAGCGAAGGCAATACTGAACCAGGGCGCCATTGCTTAATAAATCCAGAGCCTCTCACGCCCTACGCCCCCCAATGGTTCAAAGCCATGGCCTAGGCGCACTTACAGAAAACACTGCAAATGATCCTCCCGTATCTTAATCCCAGCCTCCCCACCCAACAGCGCATCGATGACTTGGTGGAGCGCATGACGCTAGATGAAAAGATCGGCCAGTTGAATCAAATCTTCGCTACGCCAGAAAGCGAAGAACGCGACAAAGAAATGATACGACAGGGCCAAGTCGGTTCACGTATTCTGGCCTTTTCCGCACACGCAGGAAACGACGAGACAGAGGCCGACGCCTACACTCCGCTATGGGAGTTTCAGCGCATTGCAGTTGAAGAATCCCGACTAGGCATCCCACTCATTTTCGGACGCGACGTCATTCATGGGCACTTGACGGTTTATCCCATACCACTCGCCCAAGCAGCCAGTTGGGATATTGAATTAGTTGAAGCAGCAGCAAAAGCTACAGCCAGCGAAGCGGTGTCGGATTTTGTTCACTGGACGTTTGCACCAATGCTCGACATCGCGCGCGACCCCAGATGGGGCCGAGTCATCGAAGGCTCCGGCGAAGACCCGTATCTCTGCTCCCAAATGGCCAAGGCCCAAATCCGCGGATTTCAAGGCGAAGACACAAGCGCTCCCGGCAGCATGGTCGCCTGCGCCAAACATTTCGTTGGCTATGGTGCCGTTGAAGGCGGACGCGATTACAACACGATTGAGGTCACGGAAAACACGCTGCGCAACACCTATCTGCCTCCGTTCAAAGCAGCAGTTGATGCAGGCGTAGGCACAATCATGTGCGCTTTCAACGACTGGAACGGCATCCCCTGCTCTGCCAATGGCTACTTACTAAACACCATTCTGCGCAACGAATGGGGGTTTGATGGCTATGTTATCAGCGACTGGGACTCTATCAAAGGCATGGTCGAGCATGGCTCGGTAGAAGATGCAGCTGTAGCTGGCCAACATGCGATTCAAGCCGGCGTTGACATGGAAATGCCAGGGCACTGCTTCGCCACTCACCTCCGCCAACAGGTCGCTGAAGGCACGGTCAGTGAAGCAACGGTAGATCAAGCAGTTCGTCGAATTTTACGCATCAAATTCATGGCTGGGCTTTTCGAAGAGCCTTTCGTCAAAGTGCGCAAGCAGCAACCCAAAGGCCTGAAGTCAGAGCATCGTCAACTTGCTCGAAAGTTGGCCGCCGAAAGCATGGTGTTATTGAAAAATAATGAGGATGCTCTACCACTTGCCAATGATGACAATTGCACCATATGCCTCATCGGCCCTCTAATCCATGCGCGTCGTGAATTGCTGGGAAATTGGACGCTCGACGGCCGCCCGGAAGACACGGTCACCATCGCCGAAGGGCTAGCGCAGCTCCGGCCTGACTTGAAAATAGCGCCCGCAGATGCCGCAGTCGACGCGCAGATTCGCTTGGCACGTAAGTCCGACCAAGTCATTCTAGTCGTTGGTGAAGATCATTTTCGCAATGGCGAAAACGCCAATATCGCCGACATCACTCTGCCTGCTGGCCAAGCTCAGCTAATCGACGCCATTCACGCCATCGGTAAGCCAATCATTCTAGTCGTTTGCTCTGGTCGACCACTTGTCCTCACCGACATTGAGCCCAAAGTCGACGCAATTCTCTGGGCATGGCACCCAGGCTCCGAAGGTGGCAACGCAATCGCGGACATCCTATCCGGAAACGTCAACCCCAGCGGGAAACTACCAATCACCTTCCCCCGCGCCACCGGCCAAATCCCCATATACTATAACTACAAAAACACCTGCCGCCCAGTGGACGATTATTACGGCGAAGACTCCCGCTATCAGGACCAGGTCGGTAAGCCAATGTACCGCTTTGGCTTTGGTCTGAGCTACACACATTTTGAATATTCCAACTTCACTTTGGACCGCTCGCAAATGCTGACTGATGAATGCATCACTGCCAGCATTCAAATCAAGAACACCGGCAAAGCCTCGGGATTCGAGGTGGTGCAATGCTACTTGCGCGATGTTGTCGCAAGTACAATTCGCCCGGTCCGTGAGCTAAAAGGGTTTCAACGTATTCATTTAAAATCAGGTGAATCGAAGACCGTTCAATTTTCGTTCTCGGAAAGTGATCTTGCATTTTACGGTGCCGATAACCAACAGCGAACCGAACCAGGTGAATTCCAATTATGGATTGGCCCCGATTCATCCGCAACTATCGGCGGAAAATTTTATTTTAAACAATCTAAAGATTCAAACATCGCAACTGAACGACAAGCATGTCTAAACCCAGATCCATCTTTCTGCTAAGCGAGAGCGCATTTCAGAAAATTTACAGCAAGGCATCCATAAACGAAGTCTGCGCAATAACTCACAATAAGGGGAGACTCTATAGCGAGAAGGAAATCCTACAGACTCCATCCGAATTCGAGGATGTTGAAATTATTTTTGGCGGCTGGGGCACGCCGGTGCTCAATGAGACATTGATGGAAAAGCTTCCCGCCCTTAAAGCACTCTTCTACGGCGCGGGCTCAATCAATTACATTGTTACAGAAGCATTCTGGAAACGGAATATTCTGATCACGAGCGCCTATCGACAAAACGCAGTCCCGGTGGCGCAATATACATTGGCTAGCATTATCTACGCCCTCAAGAAGGCCTGGAAGTTCCACCAACAGCTCAAAAAAGGCGTCAATGGTTTCAACATCGATGCAGCGCCAGGTGCCTACAAGGGATCCAAAGTTGGCATCGTTTCGCTGGGTGCCATCGGGCAGCTAGTCTGCCGCACGCTCACTCAACTGGAAGTCGATATACTAGCCTACGATCCATACGTCCACGACAGTGTCTTTGAAAAGTGCGGCGCTACTTGCGTCCCCTCCATCGAAGAACTCTTCGAAACCTGCAATGTCGTCAGCATCCATACGCCATTACTCAAAGAAACACGCGGCATGATTAACCGCAATCTACTGGAGCGCATGCCAGAGGACGCCTGCTTCATCAACACATCGCGAGGCGCCGTCGTCAACGAATCCGACTTATTGGAATTACTAACCAAGCGCTCCGACCTGTATGCAATTATCGATGTGCTCACGGATGAAAAGAGCTACCACCAGTCGCCTTTTAACCAACTACCAAATGTATTTATCACTCCTCACATTGCTGGCTCAACGGGCAATGAGTGCCTGCGCATGGGCGAAGCGGCAGTTGAAGAGTGCCACAGATTCCTCAATGGCGATGTCCCCCATGTGGCGATAAGCCGCGAACAAAGCCTCGTCATGGCCTAACTTTAAGCAACGACCTTTACGAAAATGGCAACTGTAACCCTGAACCAATTCGATAAAACCTACAACCCCGAGAAGAAAGATTCATTCCACGCGGTCAAAGGAATCAACCTGGAAATTCGCGATAAAGAATTCATGGTCTTTGTCGGCCCTTCTGGCTGTGGTAAATCCACTACCTTGCGCATGATTGCAGGATTAGAGGATATTACCGGGGGCGCTCTCAAGATCGGCGAACAAATCATGAATGACGTAGAGCCTAAAAGTCGGGGGATCGCCATGGTTTTCCAAAATTACGCGCTTTATCCACACATGACGGTGTTCGACAACATGGCCTTCGGCTTAAAGCTCAACAAAACACCGCGTGACGAGATTAAGCGCCGTGTTGACGAAGCAGCGGATATCCTGGGCCTAACCACGATGCTCGAACGCAAACCCAAGGCTCTTTCGGGCGGGCAACGCCAACGTGTGGCCGTGGGGCGCGCCATCGTACGCAAACCAGATGTCTTCTTGTTCGATGAGCCTCTCTCGAATCTTGACGCCAAAATGCGCGTTCAAATGCGCACGGAAATTTCGAGGCTGCACAATCGCTTAAACGCGACCATGATCTATGTCACTCATGACCAAGTAGAGGCCATGACAATGGGAGATCGAATCTGTGTCATGAAAGATGGCAATATCATGCAGGTCGACGAGCCCTTAAAACTTTACAATGATCCTCAGAACATGTTCGTAGCCAGCTTCATTGGCTCACCTCCCATGAACTTCTTTAGTGGTCATTGTATTGAGGAAAACAGTGCGCACTACTTCGTGGAATCAGGTTCGAAGCAGGGGGCCCCATTTAAAGTTCGTTTGATACATCGGCTAGCCCAAGCCGCACGCAAGCAAAACAATCGGCCAACCGTATTTGGCGTTCGCCCGGAAAACATTCAGATATCCGAGGTTGCCGGCGATGAAACCATTGAAGCGACGATTGATGTCGCCGAACCAATGGGCGCCGAATCCTATTTGTATTTAAATACGCCTACTGGAAAATCCTTCATTGCAAAAGTCGAGGCAAACCATGTGTTCAACATCGGCCAAAGCGTCCATTTACGATTCAATCAGGAACGTGCGGCGCTTTTTGACGAAGAAACCGAGGCCGTCGTCAAATGACCAGCAGTGACTATGCAAGCTGAGCCAAGACACGCTTAACCGCCTTGTCTTTCATGCGCGTAACACGCCTCGTTCCCGACCATCCCAGGCATCCAGCCTGGGCCAATATGAGCGCCGATCATCCAGCGGAGCAAGCGGCTTGGGTTTGGATTACTGACGATTTAACCAGCCCTTGGGCACTGGTTTCTTTTCAGTTAGAGTTCACACTCGATCAACCGGAATCATTGCGTTTCCATGTCACTGCGGATCAACGTTTTCAGCTCAAATTAAATGAACAACACGTTGCGCTGGGGCCAGACAGATCAGACATTCATCATTGGGCAGTAGCCTGCTATCAAGCAGATCTGGAAGCGGGAAACCATTGCTTTGAAGCCTTAGTCTGGTGGCTCAATCCTAAGCTATCCCCGATGGCTCAGGAAAGCCATCGCCCAGCTTTTTTGCTCGCGGGAGAAGGCAATTGGTCTACCAAATTGAGCACCGGCTTGGCGTCATGGCGGGCCTATAATCTAAGCCCAGCCCTTCACTGTCAGCCACCTAAAGTGCCGGGATATCATGTGGTCGGCCCTGAATTCCATTTTGATCTAAATCAATGGAGCCTGAAGCACTCGTTGCCGACCCAAATCATACGGGCCCCGCTGCAAGCAGAAAGATATGGTACGCGCGCGCCCGGTTGGCGCTTACAGCCTAATACGCTGCCCGAACAAGACTTCAAATTGATCAGAGGAGGTCGACTTGTCGCGATTCGAAACGAAATCAGCGACTGTCCCTTCAGCACTAGCAATACAAACACTAAACAAGCAACGGACGAATGGAATGACCTACTAAATAATCAGGCGTCTCTAGAGATACCTAAAGCGTCAAACTACGAAGCGATAATCGATCTCGGCAATTATCGCTGCGGCTACCCGGATATCGCAATTCAAGGTGGCGCCGACGCTCAGATCGAATTGCACTGGGCGGAAAGCCTATTCGAGGAATCTCACGCCTCCCACATCAACGAGCATTCCCCTAAAGGCAATCGCAGCAATAT
The DNA here is from genome assembly GCA_031296935.1 of Cerasicoccus maritimus. Taxonomy (GTDB): domain Bacteria; phylum Verrucomicrobiota; class Verrucomicrobiia; order Opitutales; family Cerasicoccaceae; genus Cerasicoccus; species Cerasicoccus maritimus. Next base: position 27,034 of record JAVDPD010000007.1, on the reverse strand, counting down.
TTCTGGTAAAAGCTTTGTTGGTATCGGTGACCGCTGGATTCTCGATGGCCACGAGTGGCGACTACCGACCCTCTGGTGGCGCTCAGGACGCTACCTCCGCCTACGCATTAAAACCAAGGACACGCCCGTTCGCATTTGCCACCTCGCCATACGTAGAACAGGCATTCCCTACCAAAGAGACAGCCAATTCGACTGCGACAACGAAGCCTTCCTCAATGTCTGGCCAACCCTTGAGGCAGGCCTTTTAAATTGCGCTCATGAACAGTGGGTAGATTGCCCCTACTATGAGCAGCTTTCCTATGTGGGTGACAGCATTTCGGAACTGTCATTCTATTGCCTAACCAAGGACGCTTCACTGAGTCGTCGTTGCCTTGAGCTGTTCGATTGGTCGCGTCAGGATGGGGGCTGGGTAGCTGAGCGATACCCTTCAAAGCATCGCCAAGATTCTTTCACCTATGCCCTCCTCTACCCACGCCTGCTGCGCGAACATGCCTACTGGCGAGACGACGCCAATTTCATTCAAGAGCGGCTTCCCGGCCTGCGATCGCTGATCAGTGAATGTTTGCACTGGCGTCAACCGAACGGGCTTCTTGGTCGCGTTCCCGGCTGGTCCTTCATCGATTGGGTAGATACTTGGGATGAAGGCTGCGGACCCGGTGTTCGTGATGGCGACTCTTCACTCGTGAATCTCCACTTGGTCTTTGCCCTTCGCTTTTATGCAGATATCGAAAATGCCTTTGGCGAACGTTCGCTGGCGCGCCACGCTCAGAAGCTGGCGCATGAATTGGGTCGGCAAACAAAGGCTAAGTATTGGCGAACGTCATTAAGCCTCTTAGCCGACGATACCTTATCCGAACACTTTAGCGAGCATGCGCAAGCTTTGGCGATCTTATCAGGCATACTCACAACAACTGAAAAGAAGAGCTGCCTTCAATCTTGGCTAGAGCGGAAAGATCAACTGGCGGCCATGTCGATTTACTTCTCCTATTACGGACTAGACGCGCTCTATCATATGGGTGCCAGTGACACCTTTTACGAGCGGCTCACATTCTGGGAGCAGCTGCCTTCACTAGGATTCTGTACCACCCCGGAAAGACCGGAACCCTCCCGATCCGACTGTCACGGCTGGGGAGCCCACCCGATCCATCACGCCTTCGCGAGTATGGCTGGTATTCGCCCTGGCGCCGTAGGCTTCAAGCACATCCACATCGCCCCCATGCCCGGAAAGCTAAACCGTATCAAGCTAACGATGCCACATCCAAGGGGAGAGATTTGCTTTGATTGGTCCCGCCAGGGGCATGAAGAAATCTACAACATACAAATCCCAGATGAAGTCACCGCGACATGGGAACGCAATGGAAGACAGGTAAACTTCGCGCAGCGACTATCCAACCATTAGAGATAACATGAAGTTGCCGAGTCCAACCCTTGCTCAAGTTGGCCACTTCATGGAATCGCCCTACAAAGTCTACCCCGCGACCAGAAGTCGAACGCAATCGCCTCAAGCCTAAATCAACCCACGCAGAAACTCCGCGATGCGCAATGTAACTTGGCACTCCTGGGCGGTGTTGTCGCCCACGATGCCGTGGCCGATGTTGTCGAAGGTGGACAACTCCGCATGACTCCCCACACTCTGCCAAGCAGCTAGGCCAAGCTCGCCCTGGCGCTTGTGGACAACGGGGTCCTGATTGCCGTAAATAAACACCGCTGGCGGCAGCCCTGATTTCACGTGGGTCAGCGCGCTGGCCTCGTGATAAAGCGTTGGGTTGAGCGGGTAATTCGAGCCAAACAGCACGCCTTCGGCGCCAGGCGCCCCACCATTGTCAAACCAGCGGGCAATGAAGTCAATCGGTCCCCAGCATTCGACTAGTCCCTGGCAATTGGGCAAGAGACCCTTCGTCAACGCCATGGCGGTCAAAGCGCCACCAGCCGACGTACCGCCGACAAAGACTTTATCCGCATCGACGCCCCACTGGGCAGCGTTGTCGCGCACCCAGTTCCAGGCAAAGGCGATGTCTTCCACTGGCTTCGGGTAGGTCGGCGAGCCGGGTGAAGCTAGTCGGTAATTCGGTGAGAAAACCGCCATCCCCAGCTCAAGCGCCAGATAGCGTGCGATGCAAAAATTGCTCGCCGCGTCGCCCTCTTGAAAACCGCCACCGTGCACCAACATCAGCGCGGGCAACAGACTGGCTGGCTTCTTCGCTGGCTGGTAAACATACAAATGCTGCGACCAGCCATCGATTTCGCGAACTGCAACCTCGCGCGTTAAAACAACGCCCGGACACTCGGCGCTTTGATTAATCGTGTAAACATCTTGCACTGTCATAGCGGGGAAACTCCAAACAGTTTTTTTGCGATTACTTAAAGCGCGGCGCGAGCTTTTCGTAAGCGGCGCGCAGGGCCTCTTCGGTGTCTTCCCAGCCCAAGCAAGGGTCGGTGATGGACACGCCATATTCGAGGTCTTCAATCGGCTGCGGGAACTTCTGGCTGCCGTGCTTGAGGTTGCTCTCGACCATAGCGCCGATCATCGCGGTGTTGCCATCGAGGATCTGCTGGACGGCTTCGTCAAGGATCTCAGGGCTCTTGGCCGGGTCCTTGCCGCTGTTGTCGTGCGCACAGTCCACCATCACCGCTGGGATCAGGCCCTTGCCCTTAAGTTGGGCAGCGTAGTCCTTGACTTGGTCAGCGGAGTAATTCGGGCCCGCCTTGCCGCCACGCAGGACGAGGTGGCAGTTCGGGTTGCCGCGGGTGGTCACGGCCGATGCGCGGCCATTGGCCCCGATACCGAGGAAAGTTTGTTGCTGGCTCGCTGCCTTGATTGCGTTGATCGCGGCGTCGATCGTGCCATCGGTGCTGTTCTTGAAGCCGAGGGGCATGGAGAGGCCCGACGCCATCTGGCGGTGGGTTTGGCTCTCGGTCGTACGTGCGCCAATAGCGGTCCAGCAAATAAGGTCTGCGATGTATTGCGGGGTGATCGGGTCGAGCAGTTCCGTGGCGGTCGGCAAGCCGAGGTCCACGACTTCGCGCAGGAAGTTACGGGCAACCTTGAGGCCCTCAGGGATGTCGCACTGGCCGTCGAGCTGCGGGTCCATGATCAGCCCCTTCCAGCCCACCGTGGTGCGCGGCTTCTCAAAATACACACGCATGACGATGTAAACGCGGTCCTCCAGCTCTTTGGCGAGCTTGACCAAACGGCGTGCGTATTCGCGACCGGCTTCCAAATCGTGAATCGAGCACGGGCCCACCACCACGAGCAGGCGTGGATCATCGCCGAAAATAATGCGGTGGATGGTCTGGCGCGCCTCGGTGATGAACTCTGCCTCCGCGTCGGTCTTGGGGATGGACGCGAGCAGCTCTTCCGGGGTTGGCAACTCACGGAAAGATTCGATATTGATGTCGGTCGTGTTAATCACTGGCTGAACTTGCATGTTGACGAGGGCCGAAATTGGGCTTGGAAAAAACGTTCAATAACGCGCAACCAAGCCCCCGACACAAGCCAAAAACCGGATAACCTTGTATATCGAAGCTCAGCCAATAGGGCTCGAAACCTACTTGAATACTGATTTTAACCCACAATCTCCCATCGCACCGCTTTAAGAATGGCAAGGCTGGGTGTTTAAGCGGATTGCGGGTGCTTATGTAAACGTCCGGCGCTTGGCCCTATTGACGTGGAGTGTAGTCTGGCAGGTATGACCCTATTGGGCAATGACGTGACTTCACATGGATCCATGACGTGACGTCATTTACCCATGATTGATGCCGTGAGGTCACGTGGTTGGTAACGACCATTTGGATGGAGCCAGTGGGCTGATGTCGTCCTGGTTGGTCATATTGGGTAGGCGGGTCAGGACATCCCGGAGGTAATCGAAGGGGTTGACGCCGTGGCGCTGGCAGGAGACCACGATGGAGTAAATGATGGCGGATCGTTGACCGGCATCGGGATGTCCGATAAAGAGGAAGTTCTTTTTGCCCAGAGCCGAGGGGCGTATGGCGTTTTCCTGGAGGTTGTTGTCGATTTCGGCAACGCCGTGTTCGAGGTAGGCGATTAGCTTGGACCACTGTCCGAGCGCATAGGCGCAAGCTTTGCCCAGGGCAGATTGAGGCAATGAACGAGTCTGGCAAATGCGGATCGTCACCTTGAGCCACTTGAGGATGCGGGCTTGCTCGTCCTGACGGCGGGCTTGGCGGTCATCGGGATCGAGTCCTTCTTTGCGGTAGTCGGCTTCGCAGGCGTAGAGCTTGCCGATGAGCTTAAGGACCAGTTCGGCTTCACGACGATGGGATTTAAGGGCCTCGTAAAACTTGCGGCGAGCATGGGCCATGCAGCCGAGTAGCGTCACGTTGGTTTGCTCTGCCGTATTACTTTGCGATGCAAAGCTTTCATAGGCCCCATAGGCGTCGGATTGCAGCAGGCCCTGATAACCGTCGAGCAGGCTAGTCAGCTCGCCATAGCGCCGCGACAGCCGCCAGTCGAACACGACATCGCCTCCCGGGCGACTGATCGCCCAGAGCCAGCCTTGCTCGGTTTTGCCTTTCTTCTGATCGGGGTCGCAGTAACGCACTGGCGTCTCGTCGGCCTGCACATAACCGCCGCTAAGCAGGTCGGCGCGCATGTAATGATAGATCGGCTTAAGCCATTCGGCGACGGTTTCGACCCAGTCGGCCATCGTTTTGCGCGAGATCGTCGCGCCCCACATCGCCGAAGCTTTTTCCTGACGGTAAAGCGGCATGTGCTGGACGTATTTGCCAAGAGTGACCCACGCCAGCAGCCCCGCCGAAGCGTAACCGCCCTCGATGACCCGTGATGGAGCCGGGGCGATCACCGGCGGCTGCGAGCGATTTGCCTTACGGCGATACTTGAGCCGCACGATACGGCGCTTAAAGAGCTTGGGCGGATGGATATCTACCTCGAAGGTTTCCTCCTCGGCGATCTTTTCAAAAGACTCCGGTTCAGCGGCAACTTCCTCGGGTTCGATCACCACGGTTTCTTCCACCGGGAGATCCTTGAAGCGCTCGGCGGGTAATTCGTGCTTACCCGCTTTGGAGGCCCGACGTTCGTAAGCGATGCTTTGCGATGCAGAGCCATCCAACTGGCGCTCCACATCTTCCAGCTTCAACCGTAGTTGAGCCGCATCGAGCTTTTCACTCTGACCCGAGCCAAACAGACGCTGCTTGAGCCAGGCGATCTGTTCCTTCAGAAGATTGTTTTCCAACTTCAGTTGCTGATTTTCTTCCCATATGACCTCGGCGGCAGGCATGCAGCCCATGGCAATCATTGACGAAGCTATGTCAACTCACTTTGCAGGGCAAAGTTAACTCAACCCTCATACCACGCTTTTTGCATGCCGTCCTTCAGATCAATCCCGTTCATCAGCATCATCAGAGCTGTCGGCTTGATCGACAGCTTCTTCCCATCGCTGCCCAGCGGCCACGATAGTTTTCCTTGCTCGATCCGTTTGGCAAAAATCCACACGCCTGAACCATCCCAGTAAAGCAGCTTCAGGCGAGTCCGCGCCTTGTTACTGAAGGCGAAGATCGCCCCTTCTTTCGGGTTTTCTTTCAAGCGGTCACGAGCCACCGCCCACAGTCCATCGAACTGCTTGCGCATGTCCACCGGCTCCACCGCCACAAACACCCGAACCTGATTGGGCAACGTCAGCATCGCAGCGCCTTGGCCAAGGCCGATAACTCCGCTGCGGTGTCGCCACGCAGCAGCGTGCCATCGGGAAGATAGACTTCCAGCTTGCTCGAAGGAACTGGCAAGCGAAACTCGGCAAACTGCAACGACTCAGATTTAGCTGCCTTACTGCGTGGCTCCGGTGATTCAGCACGGCGCTTGAGATCATAACGCCAGCCGATCAGCGTATGGTAGTTCAAGCCCTCACGACGGGCGAACTCCACCAAGCTCAGGCTCGTTTCAAAACTCTCACGAGCCAGCCGTTCACGCTCAGATTTCGGACGATGACGACGACCACGGCTGTCGCGCACTACTCCGTCTGCGACCACTTCTACTTCGGGAATTTCCATCGACTACCAATATAGCACCGTCAACTGATCTACGGAAGGAGGACGCTCGGCAGGCGCTTACGTGCTTATTGTCTGATGTCAGTTAAAGGATTTAGATGCTTCGGGTGTTATTGGCCATGTGCTGTCCCATCGCAGGGGGGGGGCCTCCAGGGCAAAGCGATCCCAGAGCACGCCTCGGATCAGTATGAACAGCCTCGTGAGGTTGTGTGGCCAGCGGCTTACCCATGCCTGAAAGCGCAGCAGCATATAGAGCAACAGTGCGGTCCAAAGCTACCAACGGATGTTCGCCGAGGCCGGTTTGGTCGTACGGCAAGCTTCGTCGACGCTCTAGCCTTCACTTCCCCTCTATTGGCTTGCGGACTTAATCGGCCCGGAAACATTGCCTGATTTCTCAACGTAGACCACATTCGATGAAGTAACAATTGGCCTATCGGTGGCGGGAAGATCTTGAAATTGATTGCCGACGAGCTGAGCGCCGTTGACGCAGTTGAGGTAAATGGCGGCATAGGCCCCAGCGCCATTTTCGGTTCGTAGATCCGAATCCTTCCTCAAAGTGGATCGCAACTCTGCATCTTCGATCGGATTCAGGAACAGGTTATCTGCTATAAAAACATTTCTTGCGTTTCGAACGGAGATCCCCATGCCCCGCCATTGCTTGAAGGTGTTGCCAATAATTTTGATGTGGTTATTAGAATATTGATCGTTAACAGTGAAGGCGCGGAAATCGTTGCCCGCAGATACGTCCTTTAGCCGACGCGTATAGATACTGATATTTGCGGGATCGACGATCAGATGCTCGCGGTTCCGAGTGCAGTAATCAAAATTGTTATGGATGAAAGTGTTACCTTGAATCCATAGATGATTGGCGGGTGGACCTTCGGGCCAGGACGGCTCGTTAGCAGCGAAAATTGGCGACGAAGCGAGCCCCTCAAAGTGGTTGTTAAAAATCACACCGCCCTGCGCTTTGATATAGATTCCAAAGCGCATGCTGTCGGCAAAGTAAGAATCGCGAACGAAAAAACGCGCGGCCAGATCTTGATTGTAGACTACGGTTGATGTTGCGTCATCGCCTTTCTCCCAAGTGTCGATTCCATCAATCGGCCGAGAAAGCGTGGCGCGTCCTCTCTGGTAGCTTTTGACGATTGCATCACCGAGGATTGCACCAGTCTTTGGATTGAAAAACACGAGACGGTCTCCTGCTTTGATATAATCTTGCGGCGGAATTGCACTCGGTTGAAATTTTCTGTCTTTCTGGCGCTTGCCCAATCTGATCGCGAATGTATTGTCGTCGTTGTCTTTGTCTGGTATAACGAGCATCGTTAATCCGTAGGTATTCATGATGTCCTCACAAACTCCGACCAGCCTGGTGTCTTCGATCCAGACGCCTTCACGCCCCCGGCCATGAACGGCATCTGAGGTTGCGCCAAGCCATTCCCTGTCTTTGGGCTCAAAGCGACAGTTGAGGATATTAATCGCAGAGGTATTCCAGTTGCGTAATGCACCGCCACCGCAGGCAAGCGCGTTTATACCGCTCAGGGTAATGTTTTCCGACGAGCCTCTCGTGATTAAATAGATGACGCCCGCCAGCTTGTTCTTCACTAGCCATTTGTTGCCAGCTTTGATTGAGTTATTGGTACGGGTAACCGTATGTTCGAATACTTTTGGATCATCGGTTGCTCTGAGCTGCGGGGAACTGCTCCTTGCGCCAGGGTAATGTGGCCAAGAGCCTTCCGCCAGTCGACCTGGAATCTGGGGATTATAGGAGTAGCCATTTGCTTTGCCGTTCGGCCGAATGTCGTTAAGAGGATGCGCTGAGTTTTCATCCATCCGAAAAGTGACTGTCTGATTGCCATTGGTTTGCGGACCCACATGGCTGATTTCTCCAATGGCGTAAGGAGGGGCTACATCATCAACGGTCAAATCGGCGAAAACGATATTCTGGCAATCGTTAGTAGAGAAAAGAATCGTATCTTGTCGCTGCTGCTCGGGAAATTCTGTGAGCATGGTAGCTCCGTTCCCATCGAAGATTATACGTTTGGCGTTGACTAGCTTGAATGCTTCAGAATCCCGGCCGTCAGTTTCGGAGCCAATCTTATAAGTCGCGCCCGCTTTCAACCGCACGCCAACGTAATCCTCTCCGCTTTGCATCAGTTGGGCAGTTTTGAATGATTGCCGAATTGCGCTTAAGGAATCGCCGTCTGTCACTGGAACATCGACCCAATTTTCCACTGGAACGTCCACAACCTGCAACGGATTCTCAGGCTCAATGACATCAAGGTAACCGTCAGCCCCTCGATGAACCCGTAACGGAGCGCGGCGCGGAGCCCACTCAATGACAGTAAAGCCTAAGTCCGGAGGCGAGGCTTCTTCGCCAAGATTGAAGGAAATATTGATCGATGATCCTTTGGCCACGTAACCAAGATTAGTCGACAGGCTCGCACGGCCCTCTGGTTGATCAGCCAATCGGATGAGACGAAGCGGCTCATTATCATCAATGGATATGGCCACGTCCATAGGCTCTCCGATGCTATTGACCCAGCCGTCATGCAATGCGTAATAGCCGCTGTTCGGCACTTGGAATGATAGTTTCGAATGGCGATCTACGGTCCAGTTTTCGATCACGTTCACTGTGTTTTCAGCAGTTTCGTTGAATGGAAATACAGAAACTGGAATCTGCGTAGTGGTCCGTACGTTATAGTCGATTTGTAGGACATTGGGAGTGACTTGGCCGCTCTTCGTGATGAGCAATAAGTCAATATGATCGCCGCTGTCGAGATAGCCAAGAAAGACGTCGAACTCAATCTCATCGCCGCGATCAAGCTGAGTCATCACTACGGTATCCTGGCTTCTTGCATAACCGCCTTTTCGATGGACGATTAGTTCAAAGTCAATCGGTGCAGCAATGGCCTGCTCGACCCCCAAAACACTGTCAACAATCTCATAAAAGCCGCCTTGACCTTCAGGAACCGTGAAGCTCGAAATAATCTGTGGAACAGTCGGTGTTCGGACTTGGTTCGCAATCTCGTCGCTAGCTTGGACCTCAGGCACCAATCCAGCCAGCAGCAAGATTACCATAGCTGTTGAGGTTGCAATATCCCTTACATGTTTGCCTAACTGAAAATAAGGAAGCCTGAAAAAGAAAAGCACTCGGAAGTGTTGAGAAAAAGGCATGATCATTTCTGAAATCTGAGGGGCTAATGGCATCTATGGTCGTTGTACACCCAATGCTGCCGACTAAGGGATTATTCGTTTCGCGATTGATCTGCGGCCAACGCGAAGCGTAATCATTGGCTTGAAATTAAAAAAACTCTCTGGCCAAAACCGGCCACTTATTCTGAGGTCACCACGATTTCGTCGAAGTATCCTGTCTTGTTGCCTTGAATGCATATGAGATCAAACTGATCAAAGTCCTTATCTATAGCACTCGTCAAAAGTTCTCCGTTAACATATGCCGACAGCTCACCAGATGACTTTTTCCATCGAAATTCAACTTTGGCAAACCCCAACCACTCACTAGTGTCATACCTCGCATCGTCCTGATTTCTATTTTCTGCGACAACCGCATAGCCAGTTACAGGATGCCCGGACTCATCAGATCGCGATAATTTCTCACCTTGCTGATAATCGCTCCATTTGGGATCGGTGACATCTGAAATATCCAGTTTCTGAATCAAAACGAGACCCTCACCGCCAAACTGATTGACCAATGCCGCGTTTATATTGATTCCATAGCCCTTATTAGCGTCGGAATTTAAAAGGAAAATAGTTTGCCCCCGAGAATACTCCGTTGAGAGAACATTAAACGTTAAGGTCCACCCTTTATTGGGAGAGCGCTTAAGCTCACGTGTTATAACGCTGTTGTTCAATGCCATAAAGGGCGCGTGATCGTAATCAGGTCGGATATCTTCCAATGGTGCTGGTGTAAGGAGTATCTCTTCTTGAACCATAGGCCGCCCTCCAATTTCTTGATGCCAAGCATCCCGGATTTCGAGGTCGTCCGCGTAGTCCATAGAATCTTCAAAAATAATTCTATTTGCGCTGAGCAAGCATGTGCTGAGCGCAGCAAAACAAATTATATAATTTCTTGAGTGCATTGATATTCGATTAGAGGGATAAACTTTATAAATGGAAATGACATTAGTCTACGCTTACCGCGCGCCAACGATTGGGAGTTCCGTTTACTTCCCAGGGTTCGAGCGATTCAACGTGTCCATCTGCGAAGCAGAAATTCATAACTTGCCCGTGATAGGCATCGCCATTCTCGAATCTTGGCCAGTTCTGAGCGTCGACACCACCATACCACCCAGTGATCCATGCATAGCTTGGCTTAAATTGTTGCTGCCCAAGAATCGTCTCTCCGCTTTTAGTCGTAAACCACTCAGTGAATAGAACTGTGTTAGTGGGATTACTCAACTCGTTCAACCGGCGAGAAAAATCGTTACGAATCATCCCTCGCCCGTCTAGCTCCCCGTTTGCTCCATCTCGGTGCGGCGCACTTGCAGCGTATGAACGAGCAAAACTATTTTCACCTAACTTAAGATCGCGTGGGTCAGCGGGGCACTTCAGGCATGCTGCTGGTGTTTCTTTGCCTTGATGATCCAAAAAAGGAATCAACCTTGCATCCCAAGACGCCTCATCATTGCTCAGAGGGTAAGCACCGCCGTTACCTTGCACGTATGACATCGTGGCTAGGCCAAGTTGACGCATGTTACTCGTGCACTGTGCAGTATGAGCATACTGTCTCACCCTCGTGACAACAGTCATAAGAATGGCACCTAAGATTGCAACGATCGTAATCACCGCAAGAAGTTCAATTAAAGTGAATCCATGTAGTGCTTTCCTGCTCTTGTTCAGTCTGGAATTAAGGGGTGTTTTCATGTTTTCTCTCGGTGGAGGGTCAAGAGTGCATCATGAGGCGATAGTGAGCCAAAATTGATTGCAAAAAGACAAAGGGGGTTGGGATATAAAAACTATATTTATAGATTCAATATGTCTCATTTCGGAATGTTGACAATTAAATCAGTATGCAGCAAGCTGCGTGCATGTCTAAAATACCTAGCATTCGAGAAATTGCGGTCGCTTGCGGTTACCATAATACAACAGTGTCTCGCGCACTAAGAAATAAGCCAAACATCCCTGAGGCAACGAAGATTCAAATCCTGAAAGTAGCAAAAGAAATGGGGTGGCGGCCAAATCCAATGGCTTCAGCTTACCTAGCTCATCGATATGCAACCCGTGAACCTTCGTTTCGGGCTATAATTGCCTGGATTATACCTTATGAACACACATCCGACATGAACCGGTTTCACGAGCTTGGAATACATGGAGCTACGAAGCGCGCCTCTGCGTTGGGTTATTCGCTTGAGAAAATATGGCTACGAGATATAGACTTTAATGGTAAACGACTGCATCAGGTGCTAAAAGCGCGGGGAATTCCAGGGCTGATTTTCAATAACCGGGGTGGAGCCGAAAAGACATTTGCTACCTTTGACTGGGAAGCATTTGCGATTGCGACCTGGGCCGTCAAAATGCATCAGCCACATTTACACCTCGCATCATATCATCATGCTCATGGCATCCGGCTGGCGCTTGAGAAATTGTTTGAATTCGGCTACAAGCGAATTGCGATGATGCTCTCCGAGGAAACAGATCGGTGGGCGGAGAACGCATTCTACCAGACTTTTTTCTACGTGGAGAAGCACAGTCCCCCAGATATATGGATGCGGTCCTATCGCTATTCCTCGACCAGCATCGACAACGCTCCCCAGCGTAAGCGCATTGCAGAATGGATTTTACGCAATAAACCAGAGGTCATCCTCGGACAGGGCATCGTCTGGGAAGCACTACAGGATCTGGGTTGGCGCATTCCCGAGGATGTCGCGTTTGTCTCGCCATACTGGTCGAAGGAGTGGCCGGAAATTGGAGGGGTTAATCAGCAGCCGGACGTCATCGGCGCAAATGCAGTCGATCTCGTCGCGACACAGCTGCTACAGAATGAACGCGGAGTTCCTGAAGTCCCTAAGATGCTATTAAATGAGGGTGCCTGGGTCGATGCAAAGAGCATACCGCCACGCAGTGATCAAAAAAAGGAACGGCCTGGTTCAGCAAGAACCAGGCGCGCCCGATCGCAAAAAAGCGAGTTACTGTTTAAGGATGAGAAAGGACTCAGGTCTTAACAACCAGCTTAGCCGCGGCGTTTTTTCCAGTTGACCAATCCAAGGAGGCCGATGCAGGAGATGCCGACAATCAAAGCTGTTGTCGAAGGCTCAGGGACCGTGGTTACGCTGATGCTGTCGAAGTAAGCCGAAGTATTGCCCCGAATGTAGATCCGACTAAAGCTATTGAAGTCGGTGTCTGTGATCGTCGTCTGTTCCACTCCATCAGCAAATGCTGTGAGTGCGCCGCTGGAGCTATCCCAAGTGAGTGTCACTTCTAACATATCTTGCCAATTGGCGGTGTCGTAGGTGGCATTGTTTTGATTGTTGTCTGGCGCATTTGTGACCTCATATCCAGTAACAGGATTTCCGCTATTTCCTCCGCTGGCAAGTTGAGTGCCATTTCCAAAAGAACTCCAATTGGTCGCTGAGTTGTTGTCGAATTTCCTAATGGAAACGAAGCCCTCGCCTCCAAACTGATTAACAAGAGCGGTTTGATAGCCGACTCCATATCCCTCAGTGCCTGAAGCGTTAAGTAAGAAGATGGACTGACCTCGAGAGTAGCTGGTGGAGAGCACCAAAAAACTTAATGTCCAGTCGCCAGTCACCGTTTGGCTCAAGTCGCGATATCTAACGCCATTGCCTAAAGACATAGAACTTCCGCTCGCTGGCGTCGGAGTGAATCCTGACAAAGGAGTGGGACTAAACGTTAGTTGAGTCGCGAGGGTTGGTGTAGCATCAAAGCCATTGGAATAGGCAGACTGTAGGGCAGCTGTATCCACGTAGTCCATATTATCGCTGAATACCGTAAGCTGAGCATCAAGCTGCGGAGCAAGAAGCAACGTCACGAGGCAAAAAGCACTAGTCGCCGGTAGCAACTTCTCTGGTAGGTTATTATTCACATTAATCGATAGTTTTGATGAAACGAACTTTTTCATGGGGGTGTTTATTGGTTAACAGATTACGTGTTTCGGCGCATGTTTTATTTAAAAGTTGAGCACTCTACAACCATTTAGCCATGCAGCGAGCTGCACACTCGCCACCAAGGCCGTTTTCATGGATTAATCAGTCACTGCCCTTCGCACCTGCTGGCTCGCTGCTCAATATTGCATTACCCGGTAATTATCCGCTGGGAAATGAATTTCAATATATTGTTCAACGGTCGAAGAACTTGGATGATCGAAATGGTATTCGGCTATCGTTAAGCTAGACCACTGCTCCAAGTTTAATGAGAAACGCACCCACTCAACTTTCAGATTCGATGCCCGCATAAGTGCTCAATTGACTATCTCTGAGTCGTTTTGTCCCGAATATGGAAGGTTGGAGAGCGGAGAAGCTGTTCATGGCGTATTCTACTTTGGCCCGACAGGCAATTGGCATGCCGTAGTCTATCGTTGGCCTGTAGGCCACTTCGATTAACAGACTGTTTCCCGCACAGCAGATCATCTTTGTTGTTTTTCGATGTTCGCAGAGCGCGCGTATAGGACTGTGAGGGCTCCGCGATGATGCTTTTGAGTCATTTAGTGGTATTGAGGTAGGCTCATGCTGGGCGATGAAACATCGCGAAGCGGTCGAGGTTGTAGGTGAGGTTGGTGAGCGCGGTTTCGAATCGACATCGTTGTTTACCGATGCGCCTGAAGCGGTCGCCGCCGAGCTGAGCGATGCGCCCAAAGGTGTGTTCGACACGGGCGCGGATGCGGCTCTTTTTCTTGTTGTTGCCTTTCTGAGTCTGTGTCAGTGGATAGTCTGCGTTGCCTTTTTCGCAGATACTGGCGAGCATGGCGAAGCGCTTCAGGATGGCGCGGATAGCTGGTCCAACGTAAGCGCTGTCAGCCCACAATACCGCGTCGCGGTCGCTTTCGCGCAGCAGTTCTTCAACGGGCTGCGAGTCGTGCACGGCGGCATCGGTCACGGTGAAGGTCTCGATAAACTTACTGGCTGCATCGACCTTCACGTGGTTCTTGTAGCCGTAATAGGACTGGTTGTTCTTCTTAGTCCAACGCGCGTCGAGGTCTTTCTGACACTGGCGTCGCGGATTCTTGGCAATACGCTCAGGCACCTCACCGCGCTTGATCTGTTCGTTCTCGTGACGGCCGTTGCGCTGCTTCGGAGCTTCGACGAAACTGGCATCGATGATCTTGCCGCAGCTGGCAATCAGCCCCAACTCGCGAAGCTTTGCATTGAAGAGTTCGAACACCGCCAGCATGCCGTCGGCACCCAAGCGTTCCTTGAATGACCAGATCGTCGCGTGGTCGGGCGCGCCGTCGCCGGGACGCAAACCCAGGAAGCGCAAAAAGCTGAAACGATCTATGATCTGGAACTCCGTTTCCTCGTCGGACAGGTCGAAAAAGCGTTGCAAGACAAGCACCTTGAGCATCAACACCGGACACCACGGCGGCCTCCCGCCCTTCTTCTGATCCCCGTAAGCCAAATGCTCTTCGAGCACCGGACGAAACAAATCCCAGTCGATCACCGCCAACCGATCCAAGCTGCTCTTACGCTGCGAAGCGGTGTCCACATGCGACAAAATATCGAACAAATTACTTTGAACACTCCCAGTTTTTACACGCATATCCAAAAATATTAGGACACAGTAGAGGAGTCGAGGTTAATCGAAGTGGCCTGTAGGTTCATTTTTCGAACTGATCGACGTAATGGGTATTGTCTCTCCATGCCTATACAGGTAAAGTGCCAGTGGTTTTGATCACTGGTCAATAAAACGACATGATAACCTAAATGAAATTACCCCCCATGACTCCTTACCTCAAAGAATGGTCTCGAAAAGGATTTAGTCTCATCGAGCTTCTGGTCTGCGTAGCAATTTCGGGCATACTCCTTTCCCTTCTCGTGCTAGCGGTTGGGAGCGTTCGCACCTCAGCGAAAAATAGCGCATGTGTATCAAATTTACGGCAGATTGGCGTCGGCATATCTCTCTACATGTCGGATAACGAAAATGAGCTTCCTGGCCCTCTTTGGTCGGGCCAGGGGCCTTGGTTTAATTCCTATGACGCTCGCTATTTACCAGTCCTGCTACAGTCGTATTTGGACGTGCAAACGCAGCCGCTAGGCTGGAATTACGCGGAAATCTTCAGCTGCCCGGCTTGCATGGAAGCTCTACCCGACCCAGAATCCCGCGATGGCAAAAACTACTGGATGAACCAGAAAATCATCATTGATGGAATACATGTTAACCCGTGGGGATACCGTAATTCCAGCGGCTCAATTGATAAAACGCCATCGACTGCCTTCAGGCTGACAAACGCCCCAGCCGACACATACCTTATGGTGGATCTGGATGCTGATTTCTTCGCAGATGTGGTTACAACTGGATGGAGGAGTGAGATAGCAACAGAACCTGTCCACAAGAGCCATCGAAACGCCTTATTCCTAGATATGCACGTTGGCCCAATGAGCCTGGATCAAAAAGAAAAGTAATCACGAGCAGTCCAAGCACTTTTCCATGAAACACGAATCAGATAATGTGTAGTAGCCACTATCTGATCTGACAGATCGTGCCGCCTAGTCGATTAAATTGTCAGGCTATTTTTGTTTGCTTGTCCTTTTTGTTGAGGTCATCGACTTTATGTTTCCACAAGGGGATTGCATCGATCCATGTCCGCCAAGGCGTTCGACCTCAACACATTTTGCCTTGGTGGGTGCGTTCGTGATCGTAGAAGCGCAAACTCGCTGCTCGCGTTACTTAGCAGCGCCTTCTCCACTCAGTCACCTGAGTCGGGTGGATCGGATAGCGCTTCGCGATCTCATGCAAAGGCTCCTGTTCACGCAGCGTCTCAAGCGCTACTATGCTCTTAAACTCCGAGGTAAATTTACGTCTCTTCTTCATGGGTTGCTAGACTTTAACTGGTGATAGCAACCTGTCCAACATAGCGGGACCAGCTCAAAATCAAGGTCGAAACCTAAGCGTTCCGGTGCTGGATCTAAGCGTTTCATCACCAGACCGCAACGGTCCAGCTCCGAACCTAAGCGTTCCAGGACAAAACTTGAGCGATCCAGCGAGAAACCTGCTTGGTCCAGAAGAAAACCAAAGCTGACTAGGTAGAGTTAGGGTCAAATTTTTAGCAGCCGCCTTGAAGTTGAGCCGATTGAGCGAAAAACCAACGCCGCTGGTGCGGAAAAGCACTCGGCTCGACGAAACTCATTTAGCCTCGATTCAGAAGCCAAAATTTAACCTCTCGAATACGTATCGCCAACTTGATCAGCCTTTTTTAGGCGCCTCATTAGAACGGGATAGGTCACACCGTTTATATCGAACACCTCCCCAATGCAAAATACCCGCAACAACAAAGATAAATAGACTGATGTAGAAGATCGCGAGGTGCCCAGCCAAACTGTTGGGCAACAGGAGCAACAGAAGCGCACCAACCCCAATAGCTGCGATAAACCTGGAAAGTATCACATACTGCCTGTAATCAATGTCGGATCGACCAACCTCCTGCTCAAAGTCGACGGGCTTTTTCATGAGTTTAAAAAACGCATCGATCTCCTGCTGCTCGCCTGAAGAAACATAGCGAGAAAACAGCAAACTGACTATCGTGCCTAATAGGCCAAACAGGAAGATCCACAACGCGCGGTCTTGAATTAACCACACGTTATCCCAGATGCGCTCATCGAGAACTGACCAGATCGACGGAGCAACAGAGAATCCAAATATAACAAAATACGACCACTTGGGAAGACGCTTAAACCAGAGCCCCATAAGCATCGGCAATCCTAGCGGAATACCGATGATCGAGCCGATGATTAAATATGCGTCAAACAAAGGGAAATCTCTTTGCCACGAAAATAGCAGCGAATAGCCAACGATGAGTAGACCAAATAGAATCGATAGCAGGTGACACATTCGCATTTCGGTCTGATCAGATAGTGGAGCGGTGTGCCCCAGAAGCTTCCGCAATCGTGGAATTAAATTATTTGCGACAATGCCCACCTGGCCATTCAAACCAGTGTCCATACTGCTCATGGTTGCGGCAAACATTCCAGCCAACATAATGCCCATTAGACCATTCGGCAATAATCGCTGAGCGATGAAGGCATAACTACTATCGGCCCCATAGCCACTTCCATCGCCCATAATTTCCTGACCATACAAGATTCGCGCCGCCATTGGTGGCAAAAACCAAATACAGCTACCAAGCGCCATGAGCCAAAAACTAAACCATGCAGAGCGCCTTGCCTCCCTCCCATCTTTAGCAACGATAAAACGACCCGCAGCAGACAAGCTCAATTGGACGTAAATCTGCATGAAAAAAATAGCAACGGCCCATTTGATCGTGAATCGATTGTTCTCGAAATGCCCAATGGGATTGAATAACGCGAAATCTGCCTTGATCTGAGGATCTTGTAACCCTTCCCTAAAGCCATCAATGCCGCCTAACTCCCTCCAGGATAAAAACGCCACCAGTGACGTGATTGCAAGCATCATAACGCCCTGGACGAAGTCTGTCGCCATGACCGCCCACTTCCCTCCAGTCGTAGAGTAAAACATGACGATCATCCCGATGACCACGATCGTTGGCGTTAGCGGAAAGCCAAATACCGTACTCGTAAATATAGCCAGTGCCCATAGCTGGATTGCCGCAGCTATGGGATTTAGGAAGACCCCTGAGTAAACGGTAAATTGTTCCACTGCGACTCCGAAACGTTGACGAATGACGTCCGCCACGGTGCGTGCTCGCGTTTGCCGAAACCAGGCTGCCAGAAATAAACCGCAAATGAGATAAGCTACGCAGTTCGATGCGTAAATCACCAGCAGAGAAGGACCGCCAAGAAAGGCCGCCGAGGCATTCCCAGTAAAGGTAAACGCGCTGATGCCGGACATCAGCGTGCTCATACCCACCAGCCACCACGTCCCCTTCGCCCCGCTGACAACGAAGTCACTCAAGTTGCGATTGTACTTGGCAAACACACCGCCAAGACAAAGCAAAGCCAGCATATATGCACCCAGTGATACGTATTCGATGTCCATAAGACACCCTCCCAGAATTGTGAATTATTCGGGTAATACTCAGGAGCCAATAACGGCTAGACCGCTACGGCATGTATTACAGTCCTACTTCTGGTAGAACTCAAACTCGTCAAAGTCTGCAACGACCTCCACAGCATTCCACGAATGCACCCACAAGCGTACGAAGGCCGTATTTTCTGGGGCGATTGCGGATAAATCATACTGCTCCCAAGAACCGATTGTGCCCTTCACCACAGCAACGAAAGTCAATCCAGTTTCGCGGGTAGTAAGCAAAGTACCGTAATCGTCGAGATATTGAATATATACGCCGACACTTTCACGTGGCCCATCAACAATACTCGCCCAAAACGATACATAAAATTCGTCACCTTGCTTCGCCGGAAACTCTTGCGAGTAGAGAGAAGAGCCAGTATCCTTCGTGTTATCAGTAACTCTAATCCCATTTTTTCCTGCATACGCAGCCTCCTTGCTAATTTTGCTTAGACCATCATCCTTTTCTGTCCAAAAAGACATGCCATCTTCAAAACCAGGGTTTTGAAGCAAGTTTGTTTCTGCGGACAAGGTGAGCGCGAGTGAAAATGCAGCAATAAGCGAGAGAGTTAACTTTGATATGAACATAGTCATCTGGAGTTAGGGGTTAACGCGTGATTTAAAAAGTATACGGAATAAGAAAATTTGCGGTTTGAGAAGCCACCAAGGCATTTACCAGTAAAGTGAAAGGGCTAACTTACCGTGACTTTACTGGTAAGGCTATGCACACCTTTTACCATGCCAATCCATCGCTTAAAACTCGAGAACACTTCGAAAAACCTCCCATGAGCGAGACGAGAACGCTTTTTAGCATTAGGCGTAATCGGGCAACCCTATACCTCCATTAAAACCATGAAATCCATATTCGTATGCCTACCGCTATCGGTATTATGCCTATCCCTAACCTCAATCAACGCACAAGAATACTCAGACCTTTGGGGAGTCGATGGCGAGAAATGGGCCACGCATGACCGACTGCCAGACTTCTCTTATGCCGGCTATGCATTCGGCGAAGCGCCAATTCCTGATTTCGAAGTCGTAGCCAACGTAAAAGACTTTGGCGCGACTGGTGATGGCCAAACCGACGACACCAAGGCTTTTATCGACGCCATTGAATCCACTGAAAACGGCGCACTATTCGTACCTGAAGGACGCTATGTAATCTCAGATATTCTTTGGATCAAAAAGCCTAACTTCGTAATGCGTGGTGAAGGTCCGGACAAAACTACTCTTTTCTTAAACAAGCCTCTACAAGAAATAAAACCCCATGCCAGCAAACGGGCAAATGGAGAACCCGTTTCCGAATACTCCTGGTCGGGGGGCTTTTTGTGGATGAAAGGTCGCTATTTGGAAACTTTCATCACCAATATTTCCCAGTCCTCAAAACGAGGCGAGCGTACCCTAACAGTCGAAAATGGCAACGCCCTAAAGCCAGGGCAGGTCATCATGATCGAGCAGCGTGAATTGAATCCATCTTCCCTGCTCAAGCATGTATACTCAGGAGACACCGGTAATGTGAAGGCGATTAAAAAAGTCAGAGTTCCAATGCTGGCAAGAATCGCTTCAATTGACGGCAATCAAGTAACGCTCGACCGCAATCTTCGCTACGACATTCAGCCTCAATGGTCTCCCCGTATCCTCATCTTTTCCTCATCATTATACAACAGCGGCATTGAATCACTCACCTGCGAGTTTCCCAACACTCCATACCTTGGCCACTTCTCTGAACAAGGCTGGAACGCAATTGAAATCGCCGCGGCGATGAACTGTTGGGTAAAGGACGTAGCAATTATAAACGCCGATAGTGGAATTTTCATAGGTGGGTATAATGTGACCATTGAAGGCGTGCTTTTTACATCTGATCGAGACAGTCACCTTGGTTTCACGGGCCATCACGCAATAACCGTTGGCAGAGATTGCTTAGTGCAAAACTTCGATATCCAAACACGCTTTATACATGACATCACGATGAGTGCATTTGCTGCGGGCAACGTAATAAAAGGTGGCAAGGGCATCGACCTGACGCTCGACCACCATCGCCGTGGCCCAAACCACAATTTGTTTACGAATCTAGATCTCGGAGCAGGAACCAACCCATGGCTGTCAGGAGGCGGCTTGGGCTTGGGCAAACACACCGCTGGCAATAGCGTCTTCTGGAATTTGAAGTCAGATTTCCCAGTCAATATGCCCGCCCCTGGCTTTGGCCCTGCCACCCTTGCCTTCGTGGGTTTTCATTCATCAGACCCCACACAAAAAGACCCCGGCAGTCGTTGGGTTGAAACAATATGGCCAGACAATTTACAACCAGTAGATTTGCACCAAGCGCAATTGGAAAAGCGCCTTAGCCAGGAAGCGCCAGAAAAGTAGAAGTTCGAGCGCTAAGACCGCCAAAGCTTTACTGATAAAAAGGCACACGCCTTGTTGATCGAGTTCCAAAATAATAGAAAAAGCGCACCCCCGAGTTCTATGATCTGTAACCCTATCAACCTCAAAATCCCGTGCTTAAAAAATACCTCATCGCAGTGCATATCATTGCGCTATGCGCAAATCAAACTATAGCCGCGCAAAAGAACGATTCTTTCGAGAATTATAGCGTTGGAGAATTTGTTAGCCAAGGCTCCTGGATTGTTCAATACATCAACCAGTCCTCCACCGCCAGTATCTCAACAGCGGAATCGCGTACTGGCTCACAGTCACTTCATCTCTATGACGGCAGCACCGATGATCGCCCTGTTGCCTTTTTCGACTCAGCACATTCACCTCAGAGTGGACGATTAGATTTCTCGGTTAAAGCTGCGAGCAATGTACTGTGGCGCTTAGACGTTTCAAATAAGAGCTCCTCTACATTTAACTTCTCATTAACTGGGCAAGGTGGCTCAAGTGGATTAATCAAAATCCTTGATGGAAATAGCAACCTGCTGACGTCAATCAA
Organism: Cerasicoccus maritimus; assembly: GCA_031296935.1. GTDB lineage: Bacteria > Verrucomicrobiota > Verrucomicrobiia > Opitutales > Cerasicoccaceae > Cerasicoccus > Cerasicoccus maritimus. The sequence goes on along the minus strand of JAVDPD010000007.1, from coordinate 5,904 downwards.
CAACAATACCGCTGGCTATAGCGACATCACCTGGAACGACTTCAGCGTTGTATTTGATAATGCAGCAAAGAAGATCGCCGTCTATCTCAACGGGGCATCGACGCCAATACTGACAAGCAGCGACAATAGCGTCGATTGGGTCATTGGACGAGTAAATTTCTCCGTAGGCTACAATAGCGGAACTGGCCAATCTGTCTATTATGATGACGTTTCTCTCAACTTCAGCGAAGATGGTGAATTACTCGAAAGCTTTGAAACGTTGGACATTGGTGCATTGGATGGACAAGGAAACTGGAGCACCCAACAAACAAATGGCTCCTCAGCAGCCGACGTATCTAGCGACACAGCAGACTTAGGGCAACAGTCACTTCAACTCTACGATGGAAGCAAAACAAATCGGCCGATAGCCAGCATAGACGCCGGCTACAACATCTACCAAGGCGTGCTGCAATTTTCGGTTCAGCCAACTGGCTCAGACCTGTGGCGGGTTGACTGCATGGACAGTAACTCAAGTTCATTCAACTTCAGCATAATTGGCCAAGGCAATCCCACACTGGGAATACAAATAAACGATGGCAACGGTCAAACACTAGATTCAATCAGCACATCGACAGCAGGCTATGACCCTTACAATTGGAATCGTTTCACTTTACACTTCGACCAGGTTTCGGGTGACGCTTCACTATACTTGAATGATTCGCCAACTGCCTTGCTGAGTCTAAGCAACTCCACCGCAAATCTCTCCATTGGAAAATTAATTTGCTCGGTCGGCTATAACAGCGGAAAAGGACAGGAAGTCTACTTCGATGACATCAGCATTCAATCCACAGAAGAACTCACGAGCGAGGGCATGGGACAGTCGCTCTTTCCAGAGGAGTTGAAAAATTATCTACTAGACTTCAGCTCAGGCAACTGGAGCTACTATGATTTGGACAGTGGATCAACAGCAACCATCACCCCTTCCCCCAACTCATCAGGTATCAACTTACAAATTGAAGACAATAGTTCAAGCACCCGCCCCCGCGCCTTGTATGACTTTGGAACCACGATTGCGAATGGCCGACTCTCTTTCGCTGTAACCGAATCCAGCAGCAGCTCCTTCAGTGACGTGTGGCGCATAGATTTCCATCCCCCTTCCAGCGGCTCGTTTAACTTTAGCCTCATTGGCCAAGGAAATGGCGCGATGACTATATCCACCCCTAGTCTTGGGACGCTCGATAGCATCAACGCTTTGGAAAATACCGGCTACTACGTCAATGGCACAAATTATATCGACGTTACCGTAAACGAAGTTAGCGGCACAATCGCAATATATTTGAATGGCAATCCACAGCCCATTCTTCAATCGACCAATGCTTCGGCAAACTGGAGTTTTGGCGAGGCAACGTTCTCCACTGGCTACGGATCAGGCATGGGCCACGGCGCAACTTGGGACAGCATCTGGGTGCTCAATTATGATTACCAAGTGGATTTTGAATCACAGACGCTCGGCAATTACACGCTGACCAATGTCAGTGAGGACTTCCCCAACACAACCTTTACCAATCTCAATGGTCTAGCCCCCTCAGAAAGCGTTGCTTCCCGTGCGTCGATAGTCGACCAGGGAGACAGTCGAGTGCTCGAGGTTTCGCATCCCACCGACGGTGTCGGCTTAAACGGAAACGCAGGCATCAGTTTCGAGGTAGCCCTACCTGAAAGAATGGAATACTACTTTGCATACAATATCGAATTTAAAGACAACGGCATGGGGTTCTTTGATTGGATAAAGGGCGGCAAGCTGCCCGGCTTCGCTGGAGGCTCCCATCCAAGCGGCGGCAACTATAGCGAGGATGGCTTCTCGTCACGCTACATGTGGACCTACGGTGGGAGCATGATCTTATACGCATATTGGATCGATCAGAATGGAACGCAAATAGATGGAATGCATTATGGTGAAAACATCGACATGGACTTCGCCTTTGAAGCAGACAAACGCTATGAGATTGTTCAGCGCGTCAAGATGAATACACCTGGCCTATATGATGGCGCCATACAGACGTGGATAAATGGTAAGCTCTGCCACGAAAATCTAGCCATGCGCTTTCGCAAAAGTGGAGCCACTTGGATGATTGATCAGTTCTACTTTGTTATGTTTTACGGAGGCAACAATTCGACTTGGGCACCACCAAACGACAATACTACGTTTTTTGACAACATACGTATTTGGCATCCATAGGATCCGGGGGCACAAGCCAGTCAACCTGAGTTCTGGGTTGACTGGCCATGTTCAATAAATCAGAATATAATCTATGCAGAAGCGTGCTACCATGCAAGACATTGCCGACATGGCAGGAGTCTCCCGCATGACGGTTTCACTTGCCCTTCGCAATCAATCCGGCGTATCCGAAGAAACACGCAAGCGCATCCGAAAAATAGCGCTGAAGCTAGATTATCATCCAGACGCGATGCTGGCGTCACTATCAGCTTACAGACGCGTCATTAAGCCACCAGCATACACTGGCACCCTAGGCTGGATTACCATGGAGTCCAACAAGGACGAGTGGAAACATGGCTGGTCTGGAAAACTCCGGATGCACCAAGGCGCCTACGAACGAGCCAATAAACTCGGCTATAAACTGGATGAGTTTTGGTTTAACAAAGATGAGATGACCGCCCAACGATTCAGTTCGATTCTAAAGGCGCGCAACATAAGAGGCCTAATCTTTCTTAGCACACCGGGACCGGGCAAGAAGCTCGACATGAACTGGAGTCAATTCTCATGCGTTGGTTTGGGCTACACGCTCTCTGAACCGCAATTTCATGCGATCAATGATGACTCGGGATTCGCAGTTAATATCGCCTTGCGTAAACTAAAGGAGAGCGGCCATAAAAAAATCGGCATGACACTCTCCGCCGTCGCGCACGAAAAAGTTATGGAAGATTGGATCGGTAGTTACTACCAATCCATGCACCGGATGTTTCCAGGAACCAAGTTTCGCATACTCACTAAGGATCGAATTTACAAAGAGGACTTCCTTAAATGGTTAGATAAGAACCAACCAGATTCACTGATATCGCACGCACCTGAGCTGGTAGTCCGCTGGCTAAATGAAGAGGGCTACAAGGTTCCCGGCGACATCAGCCTGACTGGAGTCGGCGTCGAGCCGGATCAGAGATTTGCGGGTGTTACTCAGAACAGCTTAGGCATAGGTCAAAGTGCTGTCGACGCGCTGGTTGGCATGATTCATCGAGACGAAGTTGGCGTGCCAGAATCCCCATTAAGAATTTTGCTGGAGGGGCACTGGATGGATGGCAACACTATCGCACGTCGGCAGTAGCCCATCAAAGACCTTTACTGGTAAATCCCGCAGGGCGTTGATTCAACAGTGTTAATTAACAATATTAGCATACTCACAGTACCAATACCTCCAAACCCAATATACTCATGAAATCACATCTATTCCTCCTATCCTTGAGCTGCTTCTTCACCAGCTCACTCGGTCTGCAAGCAGCAATCGTCTACTCAGAAAATTTCGATTCGCTGTCACTGGGGAGTATTGACGGACAAGACGGCTGGAGCGTCATTAATTTAAACGGAACCTCTGCCGCCGACGTCTCAAATACCGAAGCGCAGAGTGGCTCACAATCTCTCTTCATGTTGGATGATGACGCCACCAATCGCCCCTCTGCCATCAGTGATTTTGGCACTGATGTAAACAATGGCTCCTTCGACTTCTACGTTTTCCCTACCAGCAATAACCTTTGGCGCATTGATTTCACTAACTCAGGCGGCGGATCATTTAACTTCAGCATCCTTGCTCAAGGCGGCAGTGGAAACATCCGAATACAGCGCCAAGACACATCAGAGGCAGGATCCATTGCAGCTTCCTCCACTAGCTATGCCACCAATACCTGGAACCACTTCAATATTCAAGTCGACGATGCCAGTGGCTCGGGAATTGTCACACTGAATGGCACTGAGATCCTAAACATTTCCGACCCTACCGTCACCTGGTCTATCGGACGTGGACTTTTCTCACTTGGATATAATGGTGGCACTGGAATCAGCACCTATTACGATACCCTAACACTAGCGACCGTTCCCGAACCGGGCCAGTATGCCATGATCGTTTCGCTCTTCAGCTTCGCAGTTGTGGGCATCATCCGACGAAAGAATACACGGAAATAGCGGTACCGATATCCGATTCACAACGAAGCCTCAGAAAAACAACTGAGGCTTTTTTACTGCCTGAAATAGCCAAAGCAAATCCACAACGGCCATCGTTCTGTGCTGCCAAGTAGTGGTGTCGTGATGCGAGCGAACTCGCCCCAGAGATCACATGAAGTTGCCGGGTCCAGCCTTTGCTCAACTCGGTAACTTCATATTATCTTTAGAAGTTCATTGGTAAGGCCTCTTCAAGCCCAACACAGTATGGCAGAAAGAAGTCCCGCTGTCTCTCGCACCAATTTTGCATGCGTTGACGCGCTTCATACAATTCTCTGAGTGAAGAACTATCGAATGCCAAATTGTTCATTTCTCCAGGATCAAGATCGAGGTCAAAGAGCTGTTCCCTCGCATCGCCGTGAGAATAGACTATGTACTTGTAATTCCTAAATCGGCACATTCTTCCATAGACTCCATCGCTCTGCCCATATTTAGAATGTAAGTCCGTTTGCGAAAAAATGGCATCGCGATCAACTTCACCCAGATAAAGATCACGAAGGCTCAATCCATCATGACAATCTGAAAGTGGAACTTCTGCATAATCGGCAATCGTGGCAAAAACATCTGTCGCAGTTTGCGCCAGTTGACTGCATACTTGCGATGCTTTAAGCTCTGGATCAACTAGAATTAGTGGCACTTTGGCCGTCTCTTCGTAATGAAGCGTCTTCTGATTCCACTGATGCGAAGCACGGCCATCTCCGTGGTCGCTGGTAAAAATAATGACTGTTCTGCGTGCGTTATCAACACCAGACAAAGCTTCCAGTAGCTTCGCCATTTCACGATCAACCAATTCCACCAAACGATCATATCCCCAGAGATACTGACGCCAACGCTCCTCAGTCCAATTCTCGCTCGGATATGTACCTCGCATCGAACGCTTGTGCTTGCGCACTATAGCTGGCTCGTGAGGCTCAATTGAGAAATTCACAGGCACATCTGGGCATTTCCTCGAACTCGGTGGATCGAGTATCAGACCGTTCCAAAGATCGATGGCTTCCCCCTCAAAACCACCATCCAACTTTCTAGCCCACTCACAGATATCATGAGGGTTATTGTAGGAAGCCACAAGGAAATACGGCTTCGTAGAGGGTTGGCGTAAAAATGCGAGACAAACCTCACTAACCTTTTCATCCTGAAACACACGATCGCTCTCCGCCATAAAGTCAAAGCCATGCCAATCAGCATCCTCTGTCGACCTGGGTATATGCCACTTACCCACATAGCCAGTTCGGTAGCCACCTTGCTTTAGGAGGCTGCCAATGCTGTCCCCGTAGAATTCTGCATCATCCACGTTATAGGTAATGCCTGTTTGGTGAGAGTGCAGACCAGTAATCATCGAAGTGCGGGAAGGAACGCAAATTGGATTTCCACAGTAAGCCTGATCGAAGCGAATGCCAGACTCAACCAAATGGTCCATTGTCGGCGTGTGTAACGAGCACCCATGCAAACAACCAATGTGATCTGCGCATTGCTGGTCCGTCATTATCCAGACGATATTAGGTAGGCTATCTATATCTCTCAAAACGTAAATTTATAGTAGATACAATTGAGCTAACTGACGAACGGATGAAGCCTTTTGATATTTTACCAGTAAAGAGCACTTCGATTAACCTCGACAGGCTGCTAGTGTCCCGCGAGTTAAATTCGCTAAATAATTGGCTTCCTTCCTGCTTATCTTCGCTCATGCCAAAAGGACGACC
>JAVDPD010000006.1 GCA_031296935.1 Cerasicoccus maritimus | reverse complement strand
CCAATAGACCACGCAGCGACCAACTCCTCGACAGACAAAGCTTTTTTAGGAAACTCTTAAAGCCGACAGGCTGCTAGCCCCCTCTAATAGATGCAAAGGCACGCTGCCTATTCGAATTGTTGTCGGAAGTCAGCGAATTGGGATTCGAGCTCATTGATGCGAGCCGTGAGGGTTTCGACTTGAGCGCGGAGCTCGGCGACCTCGTTCGGCTCTGGTGCACGCGCAGCTGGAGTTGCGGGAACATCGGCAGTGGAGATGGCTGGCTCAGGCGCTGCGGGCGCATGTGTCGCTTCGTTGAGGGGTGCCAGGGTGTGCACGTAGCGGCATTCTTTGCGGCCAGACTCACGGGGAAGTATTTGGACCAGCGAGCCGTCTTCGTAGTCAATGAGTCGTTGTAGGGTCTCTTCAACCTGCTCCAGCGAGCCAAAGCCATGCATACGGTCACTACGGGTACGGAGCTCGCCAACGGTTTGCGGACCACGGAGCAGGAGCAGCGCGAGGATGGAGATTTCATCGGCACGCAGGCTGAGGCGCTCCGTGACATCGTGGCGGTACTTGGTGACGCGAGCGCCACTCTGCCGAACGTAGTAAACGAGGCCGCGGTCACGGAGAGACTCCAGAGCCAGGGTGACCTCGTCTTCATCGAAATCAACGACGGGGTCGCGGCTAGTCTTTTGGTTGCAGGCCAGACGCAAGGCGTTGAGAGAAAGTGGGTATTGCTCGGGCGTAGTGCGCTCTTTTTCAAGGAGGCAGCCGAGCACGCGAAGTTCGAGAGGGTTAAAATCTGGTTCCATGCGTGAGATTGGAAATCATTCCAGGGCACCGTGACAAGCCACAACAGAACGAGGCCCTCGCATTACTGCAGAGGGCCTCATCTAGGGGGAGGATGGAAAATTTAGTCTACCGACTTGGTCTTACGCAGACCGGTCACACGGTCGCCTTCGGACCACTCACCACGGGCCTTGAGCACGTCAACACGCTCAAAACGCTTGAGAACGCTACGCTTCTTAAGCGCTGCTGCGGCGCCTTTCTTAAAACTTGGATGCTGAGACATGATTCTCTAAAGTTGGAATTTGAAAAAACGGCTGATATTTAAGTTTACGGGCCTGCTGGCAAGGAAAAAATCCGCATATTTGTTCATTCCCTGAGCGGGTTATGTGGCTTGATGCTTGCTGGATGTCGGTGGTCGGCGCTCGGCAATAAGATCTTTGAGCGAAACGCGTCCCGGGTGGTCCTCCGGCATGTCGAGCAGGAGCTCGCGGTAGTGTTGGACAATGGGGTCGGCGTCGATCAGTAGGCGCAGGGCCTCGTTGTTCCCCTTGAGCTCAAGGCGGTCCTTCAAAGCTGCCAGCGTCACGGAGTCCACCGGCCTGCCCGGCTGATAGCGCAGACAGTCGTTGACCTCATCCGGCTCAACAACGCTCAGCAGCCCAATTTCGATCAGCGAGCTAATCGTGTGGTTGAGCGTGTTGATCGGCACGCGAATACGCTCGCTAAGCTCGTCCGCCGACAGCGGTTGCTCGCAGTTTTCGAAGCGTCGGGCGATCAGGGTGTAGGCTGCGACGGCCAAGAGTTCCTGCGTGCGTTTGCTGGTATTTTCCCAAGCGCGCTGATGCGTGAGCCGGTTGGCGTTTTGGATGGCGTAGGTTATTTGCCCGCCCAAAAGCAAAAACAGCCAGAAAACGAACAGCCCAAACAAAAGCACAGGCAGAACCCCCACTGCGCCGAAGAGGCTCTTTTGTCGCACCACGAAGCCGATGTAAATGAAGCCGAAATACTGGTTCATGTACAAGAGGCTGGCCACGACCAGCGAGCCGAGCATCGCGGGCGTCCAGTTGACTGTGGCGTTCGGCATAAAGCGAATGAAGCACGTGAGCAGGAAGATCGTGACGCCAAACACGAAAACCGGCGTCATTGCCAGGAATGAGTCATGAAAAAAGTCACTGAACGGCACCGCGCTGAATTTCGAGGCGATCTTTCCATAGAGGCCAAAAGTCAGCGCCACCGCCACCACAGCGCCCAGGGAAATGACCGCCCAGTAGAACACGAATTGCTGCACCAGGCTCCTACCCTGCTTGACGCCCCAGATCGTGTTGAAGGTTTTTTCAATCGTCGATAGTAGCTGGATACTGATAAAAATAAGCACCAATGAGCCAAGGATGCCAATCGTGCTGGAGCGCGAATTTTCCACAAGGTAGTCAATGACCTCCTCAATTTTGTCTTCGGTTTCCCGCTGCTCAGCTGGGTCAGCAGCGTCATCCACAGTTGCTGGTTCCACGAGAACCACATGGTCGTCCTTGGCAGCTTCGACCGCGGATGGCACCACGAAATAAACAGCCTCAGTCAGTTTGTCGGCAATGCGATCGCGCCCTCCCTCCGGCATGATGAAAGCCGAAATCATGATCGCAATGGCGATCAGAGGCCCCAGAGCAATCAGCGTGTAATAGCTGAGTGCAGCAGCTTGGCTGGGAATGCGGTTGTTGAGAATACCATCCCAAGTCAGCGCAAAAACACGCAAAAAGGCGAATAGCTTGGCTTTTAGCGAACGATCTTCGAGGTGCCCCGTGTGCCAGATCTCATCACGCACCAAGCCAGGCAACGCGTTAACTTCGTTCTGGGCGCGACGCCACCATGACTGTGAGTTGGACTTATTCTGGTCCATGCAAAAATGCGGCTAGCAGCCTGTCGGCTTTAATCGATTCATTCAAAATAAGATTTTTAACATGCTAATTGCTGATGATTCGCTGTGAAGCAACACAACAATAAGGCAACATCGCCTCACCTCTTATATATAACATGTCAGTAAAATTCTAAAAACAAGAAGAGAGCCACATCCGCAGCCGCGTCGAACACAGCTTGGGTCACATTGTTCATTTATAGAGATAACATGAAGTTGCCGGGTCCAGCACTTGCTCAATCCGGCAACCGATGATAGATCAAAAACAATACTTGGCCGTTAAGCTCGGCATCGATGTTCACGCTGACAGCTACGTCGTGGTTCGTCAAGTTGATGGCAGCTCGCCTGCCACCCTCAAACGACATTGAATACGTCATTAAGCGCCGACAAGTCGCGCGCGCAAAGCAGTATAAGCCGCTTGAAAACAAGCGAGCAACCGAGGGAGGACTTCAACCAGAAAAAATAATAAACAGCATGCTTGACTCAAAAAACTTCATAGCAGCATTTTTCATCTAACTTGGCCGATCAGGTGGGGAAAAGATTGGATGCAGCGCAAGGCGGCATTGATTGAGCGGGCTGGAAGCCCGTGATTGAAATGCCAACGCCGCGACCTTCCAATCTGGCCCCAAGCCTTGAGCCGAGTGCTTTTCCGCTCTAGCGGCGACAGCTTCCGCTGTTTCAGGAAACGACGATAACCGTTTCGAGATCGCTATAGCCCACCTTCCCTACAAACTCAACCGATTTACTATGTTCTATGGCAAGACGTGAGCCTGCCCACTTCGCCAAAATCGAGCTCACCAGATGTTTATCGCCGATAAAGCTCCTCCTTATCACCCCTTAAGTGTGTTCGTATAATCCGCTCAGCCTCATCGGGATCGCTTGTTTTCAGTTTAGAAATAAGTTGCACATGGCTATCCCTCGGATTGTTAACACCATGGGCTGACATGTATAGATTTAATGCCATGAATAGTTTTTTCTGCATGATTTTTTTGAAAGTAGCTTCAATGGCGGAGACATCCGCTAATTTGACCAGGGCGAAATGAAATTCAAATTCAGCGTGCCATTGTTCAGTTCGCGCTTGTGAATCCATTGAATCTATCGTTTCGGCAAGTTTGATAAGTTCATCCTCAGCGCGAACAATTGGTTCGCCGCAATAATATCGCGCAGCTTCACATTCAAGAGCTTCACGCAGTATTAGGTGACCTCGTAGATCCTCTAAGCGAACAGAGCTAACCAGAGTTCCCTTTCTTGGCACAGACTCTAAAAATCCCTCTGATTCTAATTGAACCATCGCTTCAAGTACGGGCGCTACACTCATGTCAAATTGATTAGCAATTTCCCTGCGATTTAGAAGCATGCCCGGAACTAACCTATGATCAAGAAGTTGTGCGGCGAGCATATTATAGGCCTTGCTTGCCAATGAATCGCGTGAACGATTTGAGAATGACGATTTGCTTTTGGGCTTGGTGGGCATAAGAATGATCTGTACTTAGAATGACTTTCCAGAAGATATTAACTGATATAGCAGAAAAAACATCGTCCCCGCAAGTCTTATTGAAAAAATGGACCTACAGGCCAAGCATCGCCAAGAACATACCAACCGCCCGCCGGACCATAGTAAAAAGCAAACGATGCGCCATGAACAGCTTCTCGGCTACATGAAATTGAACGACCAACACCTAGAGTATTTTCATCTAACTTGGCCGATCAGGCCGCAGTGATTTTTCGTGTCCCGCAAGGCGGCTTGAGCGTAGCGCACTGGAAGTGCGTGAGTGAAAAGCCAACGAAGCTGACGCGGAAAAGCGCTCGGTTAAAGGCTTGGGATTAGGCCAAGTTAGATGAAAATGCTCTAGCGCTCCACGAAGCGTTGTCCCGCTTAACCAGTCATGCCCGCTGCATCTTTCAACTCAAGGCTCTCAGTTCAAAATCGATAGAGGCGCGGACATTCACACTATCTCCATTTAAATTGGAAGCCACCCAATATTTCAGTCAACAGCAGAAACAGGTATAGCGAGGCTAAGATTACTGATTAATGCGATAAAACTGTAATCAGAGACAAAACGGCCCAAAACTGATTTTATGAGATAGTTATGAAATACATCCCCGCAGGCCAACCAAATCTCATTTATGTAACCTCGACCTGGCCCCCACCAATTACTCATCAAAGTAGATCGCGATGGCCGTCACGTTATCCGGGCCGCCGCGGTGGTTGGCCGTTTCGATAATCTCGTTCACCAAGTCCTTCGGCGAATTCATCGTCAAAATCTTTTCGTGAATCTCGTCCATCTCCATGGTCTTGGTCACGCCGTCAGAGAACATCAGCGCGCGTTCGCCGGGCGTAATGACGTCTTCGTAGGTATCCACCTTGATCGTCGCCAATTGGCCAATGCAGCGCGTGAGGGTGTGCGAGAAATATTCCGGGATGTAGGCGTGTTCGCCGGGGCGCAGACGGTCGAGCATGTCCTGAGCCATGGTGTGGTCACGCGTGACCTGGCGCCATGAATCAGGCCCGAAGACCACCAAACCGGTGTCGCCGACATGGCCAATATGGAAGCGGTCCTGCAAAAACTGAGCCACGGTCAAAGTCGTGCCGATGCCCATGTCGGCGCTGATCGAACGACCCTTCTCGAAAACGCGCATGTTGACCTTCTCAAACATGCGGGCGAAGTCAACCGGCTCTCCGGGGGCCAAGTCCGCCAAATATTCGTCGATCACATTGGTCGCCAAGCCAGAGGCCACAGATCCCTCGGGCAACCCGCCCAAGCCATCGGCCACTGCGAACAACTGATGCGCGTCAGAAACAAAATAACTGTCCTCGTTTTCGCTACGCATGAGACCTTGATCGGTCTGCCCAAACGCACGAATAGAAAAGCTGGATACAGGTATAGACATAGTTAAAACACGGGCAGCAGTGGACGCACAATGTGTTTAAAATCAATCTTATAGATGGTTATCGTCCAAATGTAAAGCCGCTGTAGTTTCTAATCCTTGAATTAAAGCCTTTTCATAAAAGCCTTACTCCAAGTCTAGTAGTTGCTCCCGGGTTTCCCGCGAAAAACGGATGTAATCACGCTTCGGTAAGGCGCCTAGAAAATAACGGCCATATTCCTTACGCAAAATACGGCTGTCGAGAATGATGAGCCGGCCGCGATCCGTCTTTTTACGCAATAGGCGCCCCACCCCTTGCCGAAAGCGCATGATCGCATCGGGCAAGGTCATCTCCGCGAACGGGCTGCCGCCGCGTGTGCGAATCCACTCGGCGCGGGCTTCCAGCACCGGATGCGTCGGCACATCGAACGGCAAGCGGGTAATGATCACCTGCGACAACGCTTCACCGGGCGCATCAAAGCCCGTCCAGAAACTCTCCGTGCCGAAGAGCACGGCGTTGCCCGCCTCCATGAAGCGCTCTTTAATCTCCGCCCGCGAAAGCCCCTGCCCTTGCATGAGGAGTTCCCGTCCGGCCTTGTGGAAATGTGGCCCCAGCGCGTCGCCCACCGCCCGCAAGTCCGCGTAGCTCGTAAACAGCACCAGCGTGCCGCCTTCGACTTTGTCGACGCACGCCGCGATGTTTTGCTGCATGAACTTGCGGTCCAGCGCGCCTTCGCCACGACTCGGCGTCGGGGCGTCTTCGGCAATGTAGATTTGCAGGTTGTTCTCGAAGTCGAACGGCGAACTTTCCACCGCAAAGTCTTCGGTGTCGGCGCCCGCCCGCCGCGCAAACGGGCTCATATCGCCGCCGCTGGCCAGCGTGGCGCTCGTCATGACCACCGATGTCCCGCGATCAAATAGCGTCTTGCGTAGCGCTTCAGCCACGTCGAGCGGTGCCGAGCGAATCTGCACGATGTTTCGCTTCCGCCCAATCAGCTCCAACCAGTAAACATGATGCTCGCTGTGCTTGAGCTCCAGCGCGTGCTGCATCCCGGTCAGCATCTCGTGCAGGCGCCGACGGTGATCGCCCAGTTCGTCCTTGAGGTTGTCGTCTTTTACGTTGGTGCGGAGCATGCCGAGGCGGTCCACCACGCGCCCCAACGGACGATGCAGCACCGGCTCGGCCCAGTCGGGCTCCAGCAAACGCACCACATCCTGACGCCGCAGCAGTCGAGAACGCAGGTCATTGAAAAAGCCTTCGCTCGCCGCCAGCGCCTCGGTCACCGCGCGATGCTCCTGCGTGCTGCCCACCTTGGACAGCAGGCCCTTGCCCTTCTTTCGGGTCGGGTTGTAAAGCAGCTTGAGCGCACGATCGACGCCATAACTGCTGATCCCCAGCCCGTAATGATCCGTCGCAATCGCGGGCACGGTGTGCGCCTCGTCGAGCACCAGGTAATCCTCCGGGTAAAGCACGCCCGCGCTGTTGCCCGGGGCCAGCCCAGCCGCAATCAAGCTGAACAGCAGGCTGTGGTTCATTACCACGAGCTGAGACTCCTGACGCGCCTTCAATGCGCGGCGATAAAAGCACGTCTCCGGCGTGCAGTTCTTCTTGTTGCACGAGGAGGAATCCGCATTCACCCACTCCCAGACTTCGGGGTCCGGCGTCGGCGTCAACTCGTCGCGCAGCCCGGCCTTGGTCAGCGTGGACCACTCGGCGATGCGCTGGAGGTCTTCCACCTGCGGCCCGCCAAAGAGATCGCTCTTCGTGGCAATGGCGCGCGCCAAGCGATGTCCGCACAGGTAATTGCCGCGGCCGACCATCAGCGTGGCCTTGAAATTCCGGTAATCCGCCAGCTCAGGCGTCCGTTGGAAAAGCATACGCACCAGCGGGATATCGCTGTTCAGCAACTGCTGCTGCAGCGCGATAGTGTGCGTCGACACGATAAACGGTCGCTTCGCCAGCACCGCGCGCATGATCCCCGGTGCCAGGTAAGCCATCGACTTGCCGACGCCCGTCCCCGCCTCAAACAACAGCGGCCGGTCGCTGATGAAGTTGCGGATCACGGCCTGCGCCATCGCCTCCTGCTGCGGACGATGCTCCAGCCCCAGGTTCTCAGCCAGCCAGCCATCGGGCGCAAACACGTGGTCGCTAGCCTTCACCAGCGCCCCTGCGTAATCTGCGGCGCCCGGCGCCTCTGCGTTTTCCCGAAAGGAGATCATCAGCCGCGCAGTCTCAGGCATCCCCGCCCCAAGGCCAAGGAAAACCTCTCCAATGAGCAAAAATCCAATTTTCCAGTAGAATGCTGTTTAACCACGAAGAGCACGAAGGACGCGAAGCCTACAGGACGAAATTTGATTCCCGCAGAGGCGCAGAGTCGCGGAGTGCTGGAGTTACTCCTGCCGATCAGGCTCTACTTTCTTGGTCCCAATTCGATGAACAACCACCAGAATATCCTCACGCCTGGACTGGCGCTCAGTAATCACCAACGCATTTCGTTGATGGTCGAGTTGAATTGAACCACCAGAATCAATATCCACCAAAGGAGACATGGTTTCAGCAGCAGCCTGAAGGTCCCCTTCGACTGGCACTGCGAACGTATACATTTCCTCATTCGCAAAAGTCGGAAGCAGCATGACATGCACGCCATCAGCATCTTCCCAGTGAGTGTAGCCAAGCGGCTCAAGAGTAATCCTGAAGAGTTCCCGCCAAGTCACCCCCTCCAACTCAACTGACACCTTTCCCTCAGGCGGAGCGTCACTGTAGAGCACTTCAATATGATTCTCAGATGCGACTGACTCCAAGACACTCTGGATATCATCGCCTTCAAAAGAGTAATTTTGCGTCGCTGCCTTCAGTGGAACATAAACCAGCGGCGTCGCAGCCAACTCTTCAGGCGTTAGCGCTCTTTTCGCCTGCTCTTTGCACCCGACAAATGCCAAGGCGGCAAAAAGCAACAGGACATACAGCTTCATATGTTTCTTCTCAGCTAAAATATTACCTCTCTGCGTCTCCGCGCCTCTGCGGGAGAAAACCAGTATCCAACTTCGCGTCCTTAGTGCTCTTCGTGGTTAAAGAATTCGCCTGCCCCTACGCCAACAACGAGTCAATCAACCGTCCGCCCGACACCCAGCGCGGGTGCTTGGAGTCCTCCAGCGTGCACTGCTCGGCACGGTAGATTTCATAGAACGCCGCGCGCTCCGCGGGCTCGTCATATTGTGTGGCGGCACAGTCGCTGAAGTCTAGCTCGTGCCCGGTGCGGTCGCCGATCAGGCCGGCTATGTTCGTTTGGTAACCGGCGTCTTGCGTCAGCCGATCCACCGAAACGACCAAATCCGCCTGCGTCAGAGCTGCGCCGTAGGACAGCAAAAACACCAGAATAAACGCCTCGCGCAGGAGGTCTTCATCTTCCGAAAAACGGCCATGCAGCTGATTATACGCATCGGTAAACGCATAATGCCCGCCCTTGATCTTTGGCTTCGGCAGGTGGTATTTCAGCGCCAGGGCATCGAGCGCTGGCACGTCGCGGCAAAGTGCAGCCAGCATCACGTATTGCAGCGCAAAATACGCCGTATCCTCGTCGCGCAGCTTGAGCCAGTTCGACCAATACAAGTCAAACGGATCACGCAGCAAAACCAGGTGAAACCCGCGCAGCTCGCGCAGCATACTCACGCGCCCCAGCGAGCGCACAAAGCCCAGCACCGCGAAACCGCCTTCGGTCTGCTCCGCCTCATCGATCAAGTGTTGCAGGTAGCGCAGTTGGCCGTGCTCCTTCTCGGCAAACCAGTAATTGAGCGCAAAACGCACGTCGTAGTGCTGGATGCCCGCGCCGCCGACTTTCGGCTTCGGGTCCACCAAGCCGCGATACGCGCTGAAACCACTGTCCGCCGCAGGCGCGGTGGCGCAGACTGCTTTATCGACAATAGATAGTTGATCATTAAAGGGTTCAGCGAATACAGTAGCGTTCTCCAAACCCGCAAATTTGCCGAGAAAATACGAATTGCCGCAGCGCCAGAGACTATGGACAAACACCGTATTTTCGTGTTTTTTAAGTAGCTTCATCAATTAAATTCCAGCTAGGTATAACAGTGCCCACCAAACTAGAAAAGCATGGATTTCTACGCGTCGCCACCGCCTCGACGGAGCTGCGCGTGGCCGACGTCACCTTCAACCGCGACGCCATCATCGCCGAATGGCGTCAACTCGCCGACTCCGGCGTGCGCCTCGCCGTGTTCCCCGAGCTCTGCCTCACGGGCTACACCTGCGCTGATCTGTTCTACGACTCCGCCCTCCGCGCCGCCGCGCTTAAGGCCCTGAGCGACCTCCGCGCCGAAAGCGTCAAGCTGCCCACTGCGATCATCGTCGGCCTGCCCATCGCCAGCCAGAACCGTCTCTACAACGTGGCGGCCGTCATTGCCGGCGGGGAAATCCTCGGCCTCGTGCCCAAGACCCATTTGCCGAACTACGGCGAGTTCTACGAGCAGCGCTGGTTTGCCTCGGCCACCGAAACGCTGGCCGACATCGTGGAAATCGATGGCGACGACGTGCCCTTCGGCGTCGACCTCCTCTTCGACCTCGGCGGCGAAACGCCCTGCGTGATCGGCGTCGAAATTTGCGAAGACCTCTGGAGCGTTCAGCCGCCCAGTAGCAAGCTCGCCCTCGCGGGTGCCAACGTAATCGTCAACCCCTCAGCGAGCAACGAGCTGCTCGGCAAGGCCGACTACCGCCGCAGTCTCGTGGCGCAGCAATCCGCGCGCACCTACAGCGCCTACCTTTATTCGAGCGCCGGCCCCGGCGAGTCGAGCACCGACGTCGTTTACAGCGGCCACTGCCTCATTGCCGAAGGCGGCCACCTGCTCGGCGAAACCGAGCGCTTTAGCTTTGCAACGCAAAGCTTGGTCGCAGACATCGACCTCGACCACCTCAACCAGGACCGCCTGCGCAACAGCAGCTTCACCGAGAGCCTCGTTGGCAGCGAATACCGCGTGATCCGCGCCGCGCCGTTTGAAGGCGACAGCCCCCTGCCCCTCCAGCGCCGCGTGAAGCGCCACCCCTTCGTCCCCAGCGACCTCGCGCGCCGCGCCGACCGCTGCCAGGAAATCTTCGCCATCCAGTCCACCGGCCTCGCCAAACGCCTCCGCCACACTGGCGCGAAAAAGCTCGTGGTCGGCATCTCCGGCGGGCTCGACTCGACGCTCGCGCTCCTCGTGGCCGTTGACGCCTTTGACAAGCTCGGCCTCGACCGCAGCGGCATTGTCTCGATCACCATGCCGGGCTTCGGCACCACTTCGCGCACCAAGAACAACGCCACCCAGCTGATCGAATTCCTCGGCGCCGAGCTCCGCACTATTTCCATCGACGCCGCCTGCCGCCAGCACTTTGCCGACATCGGCCACGACGAGTCCGAGCACAACGTCGTTTACGAAAACACGCAGGCCCGCGAGCGCACGCAAATCCTGATGGACGTGGCGAACCAGGTCGGCGGCTTCGTCCTCGGCACGGGCGATCTCTCCGAGGCCGCGCTCGGCTGGTGCACCTACGCCGGCGACCACATTTCAATGTATCACGTGAACATCGGCGTGCCCAAGACCCTCGTACGCTACATCGTCGATTGGTGCGCGGCCCAGCGCTACGCCGACGTCGCGCAGGACCTGCTCCACGACATCGCCGACACGCCGATCACGCCCGAGCTTCTGCCGCTCGACAACGAAGGCCAGCTCGCCCAAAAGACCGAGGAAAGCGTCGGCCCCTACGAACTCCACGACTTCTTCCTGTATTACATCACGCGCTTCGGCTACCGCCCGAGCAAGGTGCTCTTTCTGGCCACACACGCCTTCGACGGGGCCTACGACTTAGCCACGATTAAGCACTGGCTGCGCACCTTCTACTGGCGTTTCTTCTCTCAGCAATTCAAGCGCAGTTGCGTCCCCGACGGCCCCAAGGTCGGCACCGTCTCCCTCTCCCCCCGCGGCGACTGGCGCATGCCCAGCGACGCCGTCAGCAAGCTCTGGCTGGAAGAAGTGGAGCAGTGGGAGACGTGAGATTATAATAAATTTTTGCATCCACACTTGCTAACATGCTCAAAGCCCTCGCCTGTCTCGCTTTAGTATCCCTGGGATACATCCTCGGACAATTCTACCGCGTAGAATCTCTCTTTATCAAATCATTCGAAGATAGTTTTAAGGAGCAATCACTTGAGGCAAAACTGGATACCGCTACTAAAAACCTGAAGACAGGCTATGCTATATATGCATTACGGAAAGAACTCTGGATCTATGATGGCAAAGTGGAACATCTCATTCCGAATACAGATTCAGCTAAGATGTTTCTTGATTCGATATCCCCTAAGGACGAATCCTTCGTCTATCTGCTTGAAGCAACCGAAAGCGGTTTTCCGCCTTCACTAACCTCGACGCAAATCTTTCGTATCGACCTTCCACTGAAGGATTTTGACGACAAAGAAATTCAAAGAACAGCGATACCAATGGATAGCTCGATTTATCTCATTTTTAGCCTGAAAGCTTGTGAAGCGGATGGTTCCACGCTTATCGCGGAAGTACTGTTTGAGCAAGGTTCAATGAATTCAAAACTGGTTCGAATCGACACCACCACAGGAGCCTTTGAATTGGTCGAATAGCTCAAATTTGAGCTGCAAGTTAGAGCATTTCATTAGATCTATTATCTAGTTACAAGACTACGAGCAAAGAAAAATATCTCTTTGAAATATCGAAGCGGTTTACGTCTCTTCTTCATTGGTTGCTAAACTATAACTTGTGATAGCAACCTATCCAACATTGCAGAAGCCACTCAGTATCCGCCTTCCAATTTAGGTCTCAACCTTTTTGGGAAAAGGTATCAGACAACAGAAATTCAAAATCATCACGGGAAACCAGCGAACCGGCAGAAGCTTTGATGGAAGAGCTTTCAACGATGGCTTCAAAGAGCTTCTGCTTGCGCTTCTTTAGCTCCATGATTTTTTCTTCTACGCTATGACGCATCAAAAGGCGCTGGATAAATACCGTCTTCGTTTGCCCAATGCGGTGAGCTCGGTCTGAAGCTTGATTCTCCACTGCCGGATTCCACCATGGGTCTATGTGGAAGACATATTGAGCTCGCGTGAGATTTAAGCCAACACCTCCGGCTTTCAGGCTGATCAGGAAAAGTTGGGGTGCGGTTGACTCCTGAAAAGCTTTCACCAATTTTTTCCGCTTCCCAACGGGCGTCTTGCCATCAAGACGCAGAATATTGAGCCCCTCTTTGGTTGCGGCATCTTCGAGCAAATCCAGCGTTCGAGCAAACTGGGAAAAGAATAGACCGCAGTGCCCTTCGTCCAACAGCTCATGCATTTTGGAAGTTAAGTAATCCAGTTTGGGAGCTGGGTGCTTAATGGGCTTGCCCAACAACTCTGGAGAAATGCAAACCTGGCGCAATCTGGTCAAGGCCGCCAAGGCTATGATGCCGGCTTGCGAACGTGTTTTATCTTTGTACGCCGTCAGAACCTCTTCGCGTACTTCCCCCACCGTGCGCGTATAAATTTCTTTCTGCTCCTCTGTCATTTCGAGGTAGAACTCGCTCTCTACTTTTGGGGGTAACTCCTTGAGAATTTGATCTTTCGTACGGCGCAAAGTAAAGGGACGACTGCGGCGCAAGATGTGTTCATCACCGTTTCGAAGGCTTTCCTTGAACTCTCGATAATCGCCGAAGATTCCAGGGGTCGCCAGATTCATGATCGAATAATATTCGCCAGCGTGATTTTCCATCGGCGTCCCGGTCAAACAGAGAGTGAAACGGCGTTTCAGCTTGAGCGCTGCTTTCGTACGAACAGCGGTGATATTTTTGAGCGCCTGAGCCTCATCAAAAATGACGACCTCGAATGTGTGTTTTTGAAGTAATTCGATATCCCGTCGAACAAGATCATAAGTCGTCAAGGTGACATCCGATTGAAGCGCCCCGCTGAGATTGCGATTTCCGCCAAGATATTCGCTAACGGAGAGCGATGGACAAAAGCGCTCTATTTCATGTCGCCAATTGAAAATCAACGATGGCGGCAAAACGATTAGGAACGAGCCAACTGCGCTTTTCTGCTGCTTCTTAACCCAGGCTAAAAAAGCGATGGATTGAAGTGTTTTACCAAGCCCCATGTCGTCTGCCAAACATGCGCCAAACCGATGCTCATAAAGAAAAGCCATCCATTCGAACCCCTGCTGCTGATAGTCACGTAATTTCGCCGAAACGCCACTCGGCAGTGGCATGCTTGGGATTTCAGAAAAACTTAACAGGCTTTGCCAAATTTTCTCAATTGCAGGCGCTAACGTAACTTGAACACCTGCCTGCCGTAGTTCCAGCCAATCGAGCATTTGCAAACGTGGAGCTTGGGCGACAGTTTCTTCTTTCATGCCGCGTGATCTTCGCCGTTTGGACGTCCCGAACAACGCCTGTAGTCGCTTGATCGCCTCTGCCTGCGATAGGTCCGGGATGATCAATTCGCCATCCTGCTCCAGCAGCAAATCACCGCGAATTAACGCCTCCCATTGATCCGCAGGAATAGTTAGTGTGCCACAACGCACCTCAGCCTTCAACTCAAACCAATCGATCTCCCTGCCTTGATTGGCCTCAAGCGTGACGGCAACCCCAATCGATCTCACCGCTTGCTCATTGTATCGAAGTGAAGTGCCTGTAGCTGAGCAAACCAAGTTAGCGCGCTGTATGAAGCGGGGCAACTCTACTCTAGGAATCATGATCTTACTGCTCAGCTCACGGATTTCGGCAGGCGTTGCTGTGCGGCAGAGCCCCAACACCAATTGCAAAAGCAGTCGGTGGGGTGATTCGACCATGATCCAGCCATCTTTGTGTTCAGAGCTCGCCAGCAGGTGCTTATCGTTCGTCGTAATCCAGGCTGACACGATCATGCGCAACCATTTTTGTGCTTTTGATTTTAAACGAAGCTTTTGAAAAGACTGATGACCAGTGGCCTCTTTGATGATCTCCGAGCGCTGGCGCTTATCATTCGTAAAAGAAAGCGCTTGAATGGCATCGATCAAAACACCCAAACGCCCCTTGGCTCTGGTCAGTTGCGGATTGATGGAATTGCCAATTAAATCCGATCGTAGACATTCCAACAACATGCTTTCGACGGGTAAATTCGCGCCGTCTGTGCTCAGTTCAATGTGCGCGAAAACGGACTGGGACTTTTCCTCACCTTTGATCACAACCGCAGCCTTCACTGGACGTGGGGCATCTACATTAGATAAATCAACGGACTGCCCATTGCATTCCAGTTGAGTCGCCTTCAAGTCGTCTACGTATTCCGAATGCGCAACGGCCAGCGAGATCGCATTGAAATCATCCTTCTCACGACTCTTTGCCCCTCGGCCAAAACTCAGGTAATGATACCGAATGTAGCGGTCAGATGGACTGAAATACTTTTCTGGATCGGCCATATTCACCAGCAGGTTTCGCTCGTCATCAGACAAATCGATGAGCTCTCCACTGGAGTGGATAAAAACTGATTCAGCTAATCTCCAGGCATCGCTGCCCAAAATTTCCGGCAAATCCTGAACCAACTCAACCTGCTCAGATTTCTGGTCGACGTTGATTCGGTAGCGAATTGACCCACGGTGAACTTTTCCATTCAACTCTACCCGCTTTCCCTTCAGATTCGCAACGTAAACGGGGATTTTTAGTGATTGTGCGATCCCAACTAAATCACTCAATTCGCCAGCGATATTTTCGCCACAAAATGACCTCAACCAACCAGCTCTGCGTTGCCAAGCATCCCTATAGAAACCCAATTTGCGAATTAATGCTACTGAAATCCGTCCGTTGATTTGCGCATAAAGTTCATGGTAATCGTCATGCAAAACGACAATTTCAGTAGATGAAGAAGGCCCTGCCTTCTCTTTCGAGCTCAGAATCGATCCAGGATCATCAAAATGCTCTACGACGGAGCGCAGGTATCGACCACTGGGCTTATAGTGGCCAAACAACCGGTCACTACCAAGGTAATATAGCAAAGCAACTACGGCGACAACGTGCTTACAAACCCGATCTCGGTCGTAGGCCGGACAATTACAATGATGCCTGAAATGAGCTGTCGATACGACAACGGAAACCCGATACGTGGAAGAACCCAGGACCTGCGCATCAAAGGAGTTTTTGCCCTTTATCCGCAGTGAAACAACTCGTTCTTGTTCAAAATAACGGATACCTCGCTCCAATACCGTGCGACTAGCCAGATTATAAAAAAGGACAGGCGAAATCGCCTCCCATGATCCCAACCGACTGCCTTCACTGGATATGTTCATTGGCCAAAGCATCGGCAGCGCACCAAAGGAATTCAATGAAATTACAGTGGCAGAATGTAACAGTGAGACCCAAAGAACCAATTTCCAGCTAGAGCCGCCAAAAAACACTCTAAAGATAACATGAAGTTGCCGGGTCCAGCCCTTGCTCAACCCGGCAACTTCATGTTATCTCTATACTTGGGCAGAACCCATCGGGGCGATGTGGCGATTCTCAAGGAACAACTCAATCACCGAAGGATTCCATCGAAAAATGAAACTCGTACAACGAATCGCATACGGGTTCAGAAACTTTAACAACTACCGACTGCGCGTCATCGCCCAGTGCGGATAACTATCCAACGACTAGAATAACCCCAAAAATGGGTTCATCCTCATCTACCGGGAATGACGATGCCCCAAAAAAAGCGCCCGACGAATTCCATCATCGGGCGCTGTAAAAAACTTTGCCTCATCGCCACTGCCACAATGTGGCAATCTTTGGGTGCTGTGGCACGCTGCTTAGAAGGTGTTGACGAACAGACCGCTGCGGAGCTTTGGCTCAAACCAGGTGCTCTTGGGGGGCATGATCTGGTCGGCATCCGCGATGGCCATCAGTTGGTCGCAGGTCACGTGATACATGGAGAAAGCTACGGGGCCGTCACCTTTGTCCACGCGCTTGGTCAGCTCGCCAGTGCCGCGGATGCCGCCAATGAACTCGATGTCATTGCTAGTGCGTGGGTCGTCGATGCCCAGAAGCGGCTGGAGAATGTAGTCCTGCAGCTTGGAGACATCGAGTTCGGAAATTGGGTCGCTGGCGGCGAGGCCGGTCAGGTCGAGGCCATACCATTTGCCGTCGAAATACATCGACACCTTGCCAATGGCGTCCGGTGAAGGGTCAACGTTGCCTTCGGTCACGGGCACGACGTTCTTCAGCTCGGACAGGAATTCCTCGTTGGTCTTGCCGTTGAGGTTGAGCACAAGGCGGTTGTAAGGCAGCACCTTTAGCTCGTTATCCGGGAAGATGACGTTGAGGAACCAGTTGTAATCCTCGTTGCCGGTGTGGTTCGGGTTGGCTTCGCGGAGCTCTTTACCGACGCGGGCGGCGGAAGCACTACGGTGGTGACCGTCGGCCACGTAGAATACGGGTACAGACTCAAAGGCTTTCACGAAGTCGGCACCGCCGGGGATGCGCCACACGGTGTGGCCTACGCCGTCGGGAGCGATGAAATCGCTCAGCGGTTCGCCCGCCGTCACGGCGTCCATGAGTGCGGTGATCTTGGCGTCGTTCTTATAGGTCAGAAAAACCGGGCCCGGATGCGCGCGTAGGGTCGCGTTGAGGCGGGTGCGGTCGTCTTCCTTGGCCTGGCGGGTCTTCTCGTGCTTCTTGATGAGGTTGTTTTCGTAATCCTCAATGTGGCACACGGCGACAACGCCGCGCTGCACGTGATCACCCATCTTCTGCTGGTAAATGTAGATACAGGGCTCGCTCTCGCGCTCGATCACGCCATCGGCCTCGAGGGAGGCGAGGTTCTGCTTCGCCTGCGCGTAAACGGACGCGTCGTAGGGATCGGTGCCAGCGGGCAGGTCGATCTCGGCGCGGACGACGCGCAGGAACGAGTGCGGGTTGCCGGACGCTAGCTCGCGCGCCTCCTCGGTATTGACAACGTCATACGGAAGCGACGCGACGGTTGCGGCGTTTTCTGGTTTGGGTCGGAGTCCTTGAAATGCACGAATTCGCATGGGACGGCCAAGGGAACAGAACTCGCCGCATCATGCAAGCCTGCGCTTCGGAGGATTTTCAAAGGGCCGTTTACATATGGAATTTAATTGAACACCCGGGTTCAAGAAATCGTTATTGCTTTTATCAAAACGGTTTTGTGAACAGCGATTTCCAACAGCTATCCGCCGTGTATGCTGCTGCTGATTTGCAGCTACGCCACGGCCTAATTGGTTCTCGCCGAATTGAGCCTGCGACCTACCGAGACATTTGCGTGCGCTACCCACTGAACGCCAGCGTCCTCGAAGTCATCAATAATATGATTACGCTCATCAATAGGATGGCATATGGATATACAGATACAGAATTCTTCTTCTTCAAGATTAAGCAAGCATTCGCCGGTAAATGACGATGAATCATGAAAAACGCCTTGCCCTTTTGCGAATCACATGGGAAAAGATCGCCATTCTGAACTGGATGGGTGGCAGAGTGGCCGAATGCGGAAGTCTTGAAAACTTTTGAGGCGCAAGCCTCCGGGGGTTCGAATCCCTCCCCATCCGCCATTCTATCAGGGCTTTAGGAGTTGACCGTCAGTAATTTTCAGTAAAAATTTGTCTGCAAATGCTGGCAAAACCGAAACGTCCGTCTCTCCCCAAGCCTTCCGTTTTAAAGAACGCCACCACCGGCCAATGGGTGTGCGAATACTACGAATTTGACGACAAAGGGGAAGCCCAAGGCTAGGCGCAAATCATTCGTCCGCGACTTAAAGCGCGAGGGTAAGGAGGCCACCTTGACCGAGCAACGCTCAGCTTCACTTGCGATGCAAGAAGCGGTCTTGAAGGAACAGAAGGAGCGAGAGCGTTTAATTCGGCGTGAACGAGATCAGACCTATTTGACTGCGCGACAACTTCTAGAAGCGAAGGCCGCTTTCGCTATCTTTGACCAGATCCCCGACCGCAATAAAAGCCTCGTTGATGCGGTGATTCTCTACCGCGAGCATCTGAAATTAGCTCAAGACAGCCCTTATCTGGAGGACTGCGTTAACATCTTCCTAGCCAGAAAGCAGGAGGCCGTTGAGAATGATCATTTAAGCAACGAGACCTACAAGCCCCTTAAGAAGCATCTAAACCCAATTGTGGGGCATTTAAATAGCTCAGATGTGCGGCTTAAAATTGGAGACGTGACCGCCAAGATGCTGATTCGCTTCTTTGATAGTCTGGATGTCAGTCTTAGAACGCGTCGAAACTACATCACGAGCGCCAACACGTTTTTTAATGATGCCTCCAAGCCGAAGGACGACCACCGTTTCATCGACAAAAATCCGATGGATGGTGTGTATGTCCACTACCAGAAATCCAACGGGGCAAAGTCCCTCAAGACCACCAGCAGCCAACGCAAAACGCCAAAAATCCTGCAATTGGAAGAATCGAAGAGAGCGCTCAAGGTTGCCTGGGAGCAACGTCAATACGGATTTTTGGGATTTGCGGTCTGTGGCCTATTCTTGGGGATGCGGCCAAGTGAGGTCTTTGACCTCGTGAAGCAGTCGGATTACTGGGAACGCTTTGTGAAGCTAATCCCCGCCCAAGTCGCGGTGCCGACGCATTCCTGAAATCCAACTGTCGCGCAGAAAAAGGCCTGACAAACTACGCCGCGCATGGAAGCCTCTCGGGACTATGTTTGCCCGTTCGCTAAGCGTCCTATTCTGCCTCTGCGCACTGCTTTTGCTCGGATGCGGCGATCGCGAAACGCCCGTCGAGCGCGCCAACAAAGAGCAAATCCTCCTGCGCGCCAATGGCTCTGAGCCCGCCGCGCTTGACCCGCACCTCGTCACCGGCGTCACCGAGCACAACATCCTCACCGCGCTGCTCGAAGGGCTTGTACGCCCCGACCCCGAAACGCTCAAGCCGCTGCCCGGCGTCGCCGAGTCGTGGGACATTTCTGCCGACGGCCGCGTCTACACTTTTCACCTGCGCGAGGACGCCCTGTGGTCGAACGGCGAGCCCATCCAAGCCAGCGATTTCGTCTTTGCCTACGAGCGCATGCTTTCGCCCAAACTCGCTGCGGAATACGCCTCCCTGCTCTACCCGATGGTCAACGCCGAGCAGTTCAACACCGGCGAGCTGACTGATTTTTCGCAAGTCGGCGTGAAGGCGCTCGACCCGCGCACGCTCGAAATAACGCTTAATGAAGCGACCCCGTATTTCCTCTCCCTTCTCACGCACTACACCTGGTATCCGGTCCACCCGCCGACGATCTTCCAGCACGGCGCCATTGATCAACGCGACTCCCGCTGGACCCGCCCGGGCAACTTTGTCGGCAACGGCCCGTTTACCCTCGAAGAGTGGCGCGTCCACGACCGTATCGTCGTGAAGAAAAACCCGTATTATTGGGACCGCGAGCACATCCTACTCAACGGCGTGCACTTCCTGCCCTTTGCTAATCTCAATGCCGAGGAGCGCGCGTTCCGTTCTGGTCAGATCCACATATCCTACGCCATTCCCACGCATAAAATCGAGCCCTACGAGGAGGCGGGGAACGAGGCCCTCCGCATCTCGCCCTACCTCGGCACGTATTACTACGCGTTTAACACCGAGAAGCCGCCGCTGGACGACGCCCGGGTCCGCCGCGCCCTCTCGCTGGCCATCGACCGCGAAGGCATCACGAGAAACATCACGCAGGCCGGCCAAATTCCCGCCAACCACTTTACCCCGCCCAACACTGCGGGCTACACGTCCGAGGCCAAATTCAGCCTCGATTTGGAAGCCAACATCGCCGAGGCCAAGCGTCTCCTCGCCGAGGCCGGCTTCCCCAACGGGGAAGGCCTCCGCGAGCTCGAATTGCTCTACAACACCTCGGAAAGCCACAAGGCCATTGCTGAGGCAATCCAGTATTTCTGGCAGGAAACGCTCGGCGTCAAAGTCCGCCTCGTGAACCAAGATTGGAAGGTCTATTTGATCAACCGCCGAGATGGCAATTTCGACGTTCTGCGCGCGGGCTGGATTGGCGATTACAACGACCCGAGCACGTTCCTCGATCTGCTCGCCAGTTGGTCGGGCAACAACAACGCCAAGTTCGACAGCCCGCAATACGACGCCCTCATTCGCCAGGCCGCCGAAACCGGTGACGCCGACGCCCGCCTGGAAGTCTTCCAACAGGCCGGAAAAATCCTGATCGACGAAATGCCCGTCGCCCCAATTTATTTCTACGTCAGTGCCTACCTGGTCAACCCCGCGGTCCAAGGCTGGTATCCAAACATCCTCGACCAACACCCCTGGCAAGGCATCTACCTCGACCCACCAAAGTAAGCAGCTGGAGTTTTAGGCATTACGGTTTAAGTCTTTGGAGTGCGTCAGCTCTCTGGCGCTCTGGCGTTAGGGGGAAACGCTGCTACAGAGAAGGCATTTTTCTCATAAACGAACAATGAGTTCGAATGCGCGATCAACAACCAGCTCGCTCTTAAGTCTCTCCCCCAGAAATAAAGCGCGAAAAACCCGGACCACACTGCGGCCCGGGTTCGCATAAAAATGATCGAGTCTGCCCCTACAACGCCGCCTCGATCTTTTTCTCGAGCTTGACGATGTCGACGCCGAAACGACGGATGCCGTCCGAGAGTTTTTCCGTAGCCATCTGGTCTTCGTTGAGCATCCAGCGGAAGGTATTTTCGTCCATGGCGATCTTTTCAATGTCGGCCTCCTTGGAGCTTGCCGGATCGAGTTTCTTTTCGAGCACGCCTTCGGTTGCAGCCAGTTCGCCAAGGAGCTTCGGGCTAATCGTGAGCAAGTCGCAGCCTGCAAGTTCAATGATTTCACCGGTGTTGCGGAAGCTCGCGCCCATAACCTCGGTTGCGTAGCCGAACTTCTTATAATACGTGTAGATCGCCTGCACCGACTGCACGCCCGGATCTTCTGCGCCCACGTAGTCCTTGCCAGTGGAGGCCTTGTACCAGTCGAGAATACGACCCACGAACGGCGAGATCAGCTGAGCGCCCACTTCAGCGGCGCCAATGGCTTGGGCCATCGAGAAGAGGAGCGTCATATTGCAGTTGATGCCGTCCTTCTTGAGGATTTCGGCGGCCTTGATGCCTTCCCAAGTCGTGGCGAGCTTGATCAGGATACGTTCACGGGAGATGCCGTTCTTTTCATAGAGGGCAATGATCTCATGGGCGAGATCCACGCTGCCTTTTACGTCAAAGGACAAGCGGGCGTCCACCTCAGTCGACACGCGACCGGGAACGATCTTGAGGATCTCGGACCCAAAGGCCACGAGGAGATCGATCATCACCTGACGACTCAGGGCGGCGCCGGAGAGGCTCGAGCCCTTGTTGTCAGCAATGGCTTTTTCGAAAAGTGCGTTGTACTCCGGCATCTCGACGGCGGAGTAAATGAGAGACGGATTGGTGGTCGCGTCTTGGGGTTGGTATTCCTTCATCGACTCGAAGTCGCCAGTGTCGGCAACCACCTTGGTGTATTGCTTCAGGGATTCGAGTTGGTTCGAGGCTGCTTGAGTACTCATGTTGTGGTATTAATATAGATACGGCAGTGTGGCCAATCGGGATTGTAGTTATTAGAGTTAGCCAGCGTGAGGCCACTAAATGACACCAAAGCGCCAGCTACTTCAATCTTTAAGCGCAGATTTAGCGGCAATTACCGCCAATATCCCCCACCCTACGAGGAAACACGACCCGCCCAGCGGAGTAATCGGCCCCAACCAACGCAGTCCACTTAGGCAAAGCCAGTAAAGCGAACCACTGAAAAGAATGACGCCCACCGTCCAAAACCAAGCCGCCACCGTGAGCGCACGCCCCTTCGCTGGAGCCATTGCCAGAGCCAGCAGCGCGAGCGCATGCCAGAACTGGTAGTCGGCCGCAGTCTGCCAAGTGTCCGCCTTTCCGCTTGCTTCCAGCGTTTCTTTGAGCCCATGAGCCCCAAAGGCACCCAGCGCCACGGCCAGAAATGCCAGCACAGACGCGGTAACTACCATGCGTGGATGAAAAAAATGAACTGTTCGATTGTGTTCAGCCATACAAAAAACCCTTGGGTTTTACGTCAAGTGACCTTTAAAATGAAAGTTAAGAAGCTAATTATGACGATTAGGCAACTAATTCAATGAAAACGGTACATTACGTGCTCAAACTAATTCAGAAAAAAATCTTGTTTTTTTGAACATATTTTGAAATTGTTCGTCCTGTTGAGCCTAACCAGCTCATAAAACTAGCAAACCAAACCTAACTGACACACATAATGAAAAAAGCAATCGCGACTATCGCTATCGCTGGTGCAGCAACCGCAGCTTCCGCTGATTTCCTCAGCGACCTGTCCATCGCAGGCACCTTCGATTACGAATCACAATACGTCTTCCGCTCTGCGAAGCTCGCTTACGAGTCTTTCCAACCGAGCGTTGACTTTGGCTACTCCGTCCTCGGCGGTGACGCTTACTTCGGCATTTGGACCAACCAACCGATCACTGGCCTTTCGCACGCAGGTAACGGTTTCGCCAATGAAATCGACTTCTACCTGGGTTATGCTTACCCGGTGACCGATATCTTCACCGTTGACGCTGGCTTCACCTACTACTGGTACCCGGAAACTATTGCCGGTAGCGGTCTTCCCGGCCAAACCCGTGAAATTTTCCTCGGCGGTTCCGCTGACGTTCTTTTGAGCCCGGCTCTTTACGTATACTACGACTTCGACCTCGAGCAGGTTGTTGTTGAGCTCTCCATCGGCTACAGCCTCGACCTCGGCGAATACGTTGGTGCAGAAGGCCTTTCCTTTGACACCGGTGCATACCTCGGTTTCGTCGACACTGAAGACGGTTCCGCTGGCCTCACCACTCCAAAGGTAAAGAACGGTTACACCTACGGTGGCATCACTGCTGACCTCGTTTACGCTCTCAACGAGAACGTATCCAGCTCGATCGGTGTTCGCTGGTCCGTTAACAACGACGGCGACAGCGCTGGTGTTAATATCGGTTCCGAGTCCCAAGTTTGGTTCGGTGCTACCCTCGGCTTCGCTTACTAAGCCTAGTTGAGCAAACACAAATCACTTTCGAACCCGCGCTGGAATTCCAGCGCGGGTTTTTGCTTTCCTGATTTCCCCATTTGGCTTTTGCTGACACCTTTCCACCATGAGCGAAACCTCCACCACCGCCGAATCCAACCAACAACACCTAACCGTAGAGTTGGGCGACCGCAGCTATTCGATCTGGATTGCCAGTGACGCCAGCACGCCTCTCCTCGAAGCGTTGCAGCAGCGCAAGGGCAAGTCCGCTCAGTTGGTGGACCAAGCGCTAGTCGGCGCGATGCCCGCCCTTTCCGAGCTGGCCTACACCATCGACCAGCACCCCAAGGGCGAGACCGCCAAGTCGATGGCCATGCTCGGCGCGATCTTCGATAGCCTGTCCGAAAACCACGTTGCCCGCGACGGCTGCCTCATTGCCGTCGGTGGCGGCGTCACCGGCGACCTCGGAGGCTTCGCCGCCGCCAGCTACCTGCGCGGCATTGATTTCTACCAAGTGCCCACCACCCTCCTGGCTATGGTCGACAGCTCAGTCGGCGGCAAGACAGGCATCAACATCGCCGCGGGGAAAAACCTGGTTGGCGCCTTCTGGCAGCCTAAGGCCGTCTGCATCTCCACGGACCTCCTTCGCACCCTCCCCGCCTGGGAATTCTCGGCCGGCATGGCCGAAGTTATCAAGTATGGCATGCTCTACGATCCGGCGCTCTTTGAGCAGCTCATGCAGCTCGAAAAGCCGCTCAGTTGGGACCACCCAGAGCTCCCCGCCGTCATCCGCCGCTGCTGCGCCATCAAGGCCGAGATCGTCAAGGCCGACGAAAAGGAAACCGCCGCCAGCGGTGGCCGTGCGCTGCTCAATTTAGGCCACACCTTTGCGCACGCCATCGAAAACGTGGCCGGCTACGGCTCCTATCTCCACGGCGAAGCCGTCGCCGTCGGCCTTGTACTCGCGGCCCAGCTGTCCGTCGAGCTACCCGAAATGAATGTGACCGAAGCCGATGTCACGCGCGTAACCGAGCTCATCCAGCGCTACCATTTGCCAACCGATCTGCGCTCGCCGCTCCTGCGTCGCAGCCGTGCCGATGACTACCAGTGGCAGACCGCCGAAGGCACGAACGCCACTGCGGAAGACTGCCCAGCCAACGCCGAACCGACCACACTTTCCGTTGAAAAGCTCATGGCCGCGATGATGCGCGACAAGAAGGTCAAGGCAGGCAAGCTTCGTTTCGTCGCAATGGAATCCATCGGCAACGCCGTGACCGTGGGCGAAGTCGATCAGTCGCTCGTGCGCGAACTCTGGCTGGCCGCAGGCGCCTCCGCGTAGATTCGCACGCGCAAGAGGTTCATTTTTAACGACTTGCCAAAACACAAATTGAATCATACAGATTGACTCCGTTAAGGCGCTATCGCTGCAACCGACTCCCATCATGGCAGGCATCGACGAAACTATAGTCCGCGAATACTTCGAGCTGAATGGCTTTCTCGTTCGGCAAATGCGGAAATACCAAGTCCAAAGCCGCGCCAAGCGCAGCGAAGAAGAGATCGACCTCATTGTCTGGAATCCCGGCTACCGCGCCCAAAGCCGCAAGCCGAACTTCATGCTTTTCTCGAACGAACTACCGCTCATTCACCGCGCCGTGGTCTTCGTCAAAGGCTGGCACAGCCAGAAGTTCACCCCCGCCACCCTTCGTGGCAGCGCCGACATTTTCAAGTTCCTCGAGAAGGACGTTTACAAGCGCGCCGAAGAGTTGTTTGCGATCGAGAAAGACCAAGTTGGCGACCTGGACAACTTCATGAAGATCCTCGTCCTGCCCGGCCTCCCCACCCACGAGCCGCACAAGAGTGAGTCGATCAAGCTGCTCAAAGACGTCGGCCTCGACGCCATTATCTCCTTCCGCTCCATGCTTCAGGACATCGTTGGCAAGATCGAGATTAACCACAACTACTCCAAGGACGATTTTCTCCAAACCCTGCGCATCTTGAAAAACTACGACATGGTCAAGAGCCCGCAGATGGACCTCTTTAACAAGGGCTAACCAGGGCGCCGCCCTTGACCTTCGATGCTGCGCATCGCGAAGCTCGCATTGCTCGCTTGATTCTCGATCGAACGCGAGATAACCCTTTAAGCAATGAGTGGCAGTAATATGGAACAGCCGGGCGTAGAAGCAAATGTGCAACTGGGCGAAGGAGTGGAGATCGCGCAGTTCGCGCTCGTGAAAACCGGTAGCGTGCTGGGCGATGGAGTGAAGGTTGACCACTTCTGCGTGATCAGCGGCCTGCCGCAATTTCTGGGCTTCGACGCCTCGCTCGACACCGGCGTGAAGGTCGGCGCGGGCACCGTTTTCCGCGAAGGCGTCACCGTCAACCGCTCGACCCACGCCGGCGAATACACCCTGATCGGCGAGAAGTGCTTCTTCATGGCCAACAGCCACGTCGCGCACGATTGCCTTGTCGGCAACAACGTCATCCTGGCCAATGGCGTGCTCCTCGCGGGCCACGTAACCGTCGGCGACAATGTCTTCATCGGTGGCAACACGGCCGTCCAGCAGCGCACGCGCATCGGCGAAGGCGCAATGGTGGCTGGCCTCGCGCGCATCTCTATGGACGTGCCGCCCTTCGTGATGACTGGCTACGAAAACGACGTCGTCGGTCTGAACTTAATCGGCCTCAAGCGCCGCGGCTTCACCTCCGAAGAAATCAGCGACCTCAAGCGCTGCTACCGCGCTGTTTACCTAAGCAAGCCCTACGGCTCGCCCGTCACCAAAGCTGCCGAAGCCATCGCCGACGGCCTGCCCACCACCACCAAGGGCACGCAGTTCCTCGAGTTCTTCACGCTCGAAACCGGCCGCAAATTCCTCCGCGCCCGCCACAAATAAAGCCACCTCCCCTATAATTTTAAATCTGCTCACTTTAAACCTCCACCCATGCTCCCCCTTGCCATCACCTGCGGCGATCCAGCCGGAGTCGGCCCCGAAATCATCGAACGCTGGCTTGAACAGAATCCCGACCGCCAGCAGGACGTCGCCATCATCGGACCGCAGAGCTGGTTGGACAATTTACAGTGTGTGAATCCGGTTCCCGTCGGCGACAAGGACTTTATTGCCACGCCCGGCCAACCCAGCGTTGAAGGTGCCCGCATCGCATTGGAGGCGTTGGAAGAGTCGGCCTACGGCTGCCGTCAACAGCGCTACCGTGGCGTGGTCACGGCGCCCGTCAGCAAGCACTGGATGGAGCAAGCAGGCTGGTCGCATCCCGGGCAAACTGAGTTCTTTGCCGAGCGTTGGTATGGTCAGCCGTCAATGGCCTTTGCCGGGGGCAAGCTAACCGTCCTCCTCGCGACGTGGCATGTACCGCTGGTGGATGTGCCCAATCACCTGAATGACGAGTCCATTTCCCGCGCCGTGAAAAATGCGGCCTTCCTCGCTGAGCGCCTCGGCGCCCGCGAGCCGCGCATTGGCGCATGCGGGCTCAATCCCCACGCAGGCGAAGGCGGCATCCTCGGCTTTGAAGAACAAGGCGTGATCGATCCGATTCTCGACAACCTGCGCAGCGAATATCCCGGTCTCTCCAGCTGCCAGCCCGGCGACACACTGTTTTGGCGTCAGCTCCAGGGTGAGTTCGATGTGATCGTTGCCATGTATCACGACCAAGGCCTCGCCCCGCTGAAAGCCATCGATTTCGACCAGGCGGTCAACATCACGCTCGGACTGCCCTTCATTCGCACCAGCCCCGACCACGGCACCGCCTTCGGCATCGCAGGCCAGGGCAAAGCCGGCATCTCCAGCTTCGCCAACGCCGTGCGCCTCGCCGAGAAACTCAAGTAAGCAGCAACGTGCCGTTGCATCCAGAAATTTGAGCATTGCTCAAATGGGCTTGATAAATAGCAGTAGCGGTATGCTCACAAAGAAAAGACTGCTCTCGATCCTAACCATTTTCACGTGCATCCTGTCCACGGGCTGCAAAAACGGCGAACAAGACTTGGAGGCAGCGCTAGACGTCGCCAACATCGCGGTTGGAGTAAGCGATGGCGACCAGTACGGCAGCTTTAATGCTGGCATGGCTACAGATGACCTAGCGAACATGGCCGAGGAAGACGATGATAGCTCGGACGAGGCCACTACCGAGAAAAAAACAGACACGTCAGACGCCCCGCAAAAAGCTCATAAGCCGACATTGCCCCCCGCTCAACAGCACTAAAAAAACGCATGCCCACTCTGGACATGCGTTTTGAAAAATTTGCCTCCTCGCTCATTGCCGCAGGGCGGCAATCACGATGCGAAGCATCGAAGGTCCAGGACTAGTCCTGGTCTAGCTTGGTGACGGCGATGTGGAGGTCGCGGAGCTGCTTGTCGGTTGCCGGTCCGGGGGCCATGGTCATCAGGTCCTGACCACGCTGGGTCTTGGGGAACGCAATGACTTCGCGGATGGACTTGGCGTTGCCGAGGATCGCGGCAAGGCGGTCGAGGCCCAGTGCGATGCCACCGTGAGGTGGGGCACCGAACTTGAAGGCCTTGATCATGTAGCCGAAACGCGACTCGATGACTTCCTGCGGCATTTGGAGCACGTTCTTGAAAACGCGGTCTTGCAGCTCGGGCTGGTGAATACGAATCGAGCCACCGCCGATTTCCGAGCCGTTGAGCACAACGTCGTAAGCTTGGGAGCGGCAGTTTTTGGTGTCCGTGTCCAGCTTGTCGATGTCTTCCGGATGCGGCGCCGTGAACGGGTGGTGCGCGGCGACGTAGCGGCCCTCGTCTTCATCAAAGAGCATGAGCGGGAAGTCCACGACCCAGAGGAAGTTGTATTGGCTGTCCGAAATCTCGAGCTTGCCGCGCTTCTTGAGGAGCTGAGCGGACTCAAGGCGGATGCGGCCAAGGATCGCGCATGCCTGCTCCCACTTCGAGGCAGCGAAGAGGATGAGGTCGCCGTCTTCGATGTTCATCTTGGTCTTGAGCGCGTTGAGCTCGTCTTCGCTGAAGAACTTGATGATCGGCGAGCGCCATTCCTTGACGTCGTCACCACGGACCACGATGTAGGCGAGGCCCTTGGCGCCAAGGCTCTTGGCCACGTCTTCCATTGCCTTGACTTCACCCTGGGAAATGTCGCCGAGGCCCTTGGCGTTGACCGCCTTGACCACGCCACCGCCCTTGATGACGGACGAGAATACCTTGAAGCCAGTGTCCTTGAGGTCTTCGGAGAGGTCAACGAGCTCCATGTCGAAACGGGTGTCGGGCTTGTCGACACCGTAGCGGTTCATCGCGTCGACGTAGGTCAGGCGCGGGAACGGCGTGGGCACATCGACGTCGAGCACGTCCTTCCACATCTTCTGGAGCATGCCTTCGATCAGCGCATACATGTCTTCGCGCTCGATGAAGCTCATCTCGATATCGATCTGGGTAAACTCGGGTTGACGGTCGGCGCGCAGGTCTTCGTCGCGGAAGCAGCGGGCCACCTGGTAGTAGCGCTCCATACCGGCCACCATCAGCATCTGCTTGTATTGCTGCGGGCTCTGGGACAGCGCGTAGAAGTCGCCCGGGTTCAGGCGGCTCGGCACGAGGAACTCGCGCGCGCCTTCCGGAGTCGACTTAAACATGGCCGGCGTCTCGATTTCGAGAAACTCGTTGTCGGCCAAATAGTCGCGGCAGGACTTGGTCGCCTTGGAGCGGATGGTCATCATCTCGCGCATCTTCGGGCGGCGCAAGTCGAGGTAGCGATACTGCAGGCGGAGGTCTTCATTAACCTTCTCGGCCTTGGCGTCTTCCAGCGGAAAAGGCAGCGTCTCACACATGTTGTGGACGATGACTTCGCGCGCGGAGACTTCGATCTCGCCGGTCGGCAAATTCGGATTAACGGTCGACGGCTCACGCAGTTTGACGATACCCGTGACCTGAATGACGGACTCGTCCTTGAGACGGCCGGCGATTTCATGGATTTCCGGGTAATCGGGGTGGAACACAATCTGGGTCAACCCGGCGCGGTCGCGCAGGTCAACGAAGAGAACGCCGCCGTGGTCGCGCACCGACTCAACCCACCCGATGAGGGTGACTGATTCGTCCGCGTTGGCCTTGTTCAACTGGCTGCATGTATGGGTCCGTTTCATGTGAAAAGCCCGCTAAGTAGTCAGACTCGGCGAGTCATTGCAAACAGATTCCTGCCCAGAGGTTACGCTTGAGCAAAAACATTGGGATCCGCTTGCACAACAGAGTCGAAAGTCCAATCTTAAGAGCGCTATGCATAATATTAGGAAATTCCTCGCCTTTGCCATTTTCGGCACACTCACCACCACCGGTGCATTCGGCCAAAGCCCCACTGGCGGCACGACTTTCCTGGACATCATTTCGCCGCAGCAAGAGCTGGGCATCACGCTGAGCCAGAACTACGAGCATCAATTCTCCAGCGATCTCAAGGGTGGCTTCAACGGCGACTTGGCGGCCGATGTCTACACAACCGGCTTGGATTACGCCAATTTCTGGAAACAAGGCTTCGTCCGCGCGGGGTTCGGCTACGAATACTCCGACTGGGATTGGAGCGGCCCAACGTACCTGAGTGACACGCAAAAGCTCTCCCTGCAAACCATCGGCGGCTACCGCTTTGACCAGTCCGACTGGGGGGTCTTCGGCCTCGTGGGCAGCTCACTGGGCGCGGAAACCAGCGGCGCCGACCTGGGCGACGGCTACTCCTACCGCTTTGGCTTTGGCGGCACCTACCACTGGGGCCAGCGCAGCTCCTTCAGCCTCGGCATCATGCTCATTGGCCAAACCGAATACGACCTCAAGGTCCTCCCCCTGCCCATCCTGAACTGGCAGATCACGGACCAGCTCAACCTGCGTACCTTCAATGGTTTCACCCTGACCTACGACGTTTTTGGCAACAACCAGACGAATGTCGACTTCACCACCCAATACGAGAGCGACACCTTCCGCTTGAAAAATCAAACCATCCGCCCCGGCCTGACCGGCGATCCAATCGTCAATAAAGACTCGGTCATCATTGCCGCCGGCGTGACCCAGCGCTTCCTGAAGTCACTTTACGTGCGCGCCTACGTGGAAGGCATTGTCTACCGCGAATTCGAGTTTCGCTACAGCCGCAACAATTACCGCACGATCAAGACCGATCCCGGCATCGCTATCGGCCTGCAAGGCGGCTGGAATTTCTAGCAGGCGAAATCGGCATTGCCATCAGCGCAGCTTTTCCGCTGCCTAGGCCCATGACCAAGACCGAGCGCGCAGCCTACGTTGACCAACGTCTCGAGGAACTCTACCCCGTGACGCCCGTCCCCCTCGACCACAAGGATCCCTACACCTTGCTCGTGGCCGTGCTGCTCTCGGCGCAGTGCACGGACAAGCGCGTCAATCTGACGACCCCTGCCCTCTGGGAGCTGGCCGATAACCCGGCTGACATGGCACAGCAAAGCGTTGATGCGATCAATGCCATCGTCCGCCCCTGCGGCCTTGCCCCGCGCAAGGCCAAGGCGATTCACGGCCTGTCGGAAATATTGATCAACCAGCACGGAGGCGAAGTTCCGGCCGACATGGAGGCGCTGGAAGCCCTACCCGGCGTCGGCCACAAGACTGCACAAGTCGTTATGGCGCAGGCTTTTGGCGTGCCGAGTTTCCCGGTGGACACCCACATTCACCGCCTCGCCCAACGCTGGGGGTTGACCAGCGGTAAGAGCGTTGCCCAGACCGAGAAGGATCTGAAGCGCATCTTCGCCGTCGAGCGTTGGAATAAGCTGCACCTGCAAATCATCTACTATGGCAGAGAGCACTGCACCGCCCGAGGCTGCGATGGAACCGTCTGCGAAATCTGCCAAACCGTCTACCCCGACCGCAAGCG
The DNA here is from genome assembly GCA_031296935.1 of Cerasicoccus maritimus. GTDB lineage: Bacteria > Verrucomicrobiota > Verrucomicrobiia > Opitutales > Cerasicoccaceae > Cerasicoccus > Cerasicoccus maritimus. The sequence goes on along the minus strand of JAVDPD010000006.1, from coordinate 177,416 downwards.
CGCCAAGGTCACGCGCAAGGCGTAAAGACTGCGTAAATCTGCAACCATCGCTTTGGAGCGGGGTTAATGTGAGGCAGAATACAGCCGATGTAGCCAGACAGTCAGCCTTGCTTATTGATCGGCCAGTCTTAAGATGATTCGCGTGAAAAACCCCATAATTCTCGGCATGTTTGCTTGGGCAATCAGCAGCTCTGCTGCGTACGCAGATATCACGATTGACGATTATACTGACGCCACGAACGACCGATTTACGAACGACGCGTCATTCATTGCAGCCAGCTATAGTCTTTCGGCCATCGGTAAAGTATCCCTCCGCTGGGGCACCCTCGTGAGCAGCAACGTTGTTTTGTGCGCCAACCACTATCATCCGTTGGTCGGCCAAACCATGACCTTCTATGCCACCAACGACCCCAATGGCGACAGTCAGCAGCGCACAGTTGTCGCGGGGGAGCGTATTGGCGAATCCGACCTCTGGGTCGGCGTGCTCAACGAGCCACTACCAGGCACCTATGAACCGCTGCCGTTCATGAACAGTTCGATCACTAACGCGATTTATTTCATCCAATCCGGGTTGTCCAACGCTGAAGTTTTTCTCTTGGGGCGCTCCCCCAACACCGATGATGTCGCGCTGGACACCGGCGTCGGTAAAAACAGAATTACGAGCGTGCTTTTCAACCAAAGTGTTACTGGCACTGATGATGTCGTCGCGACCGGGACCGCGATTTACACAACTCAAAACTCATCTGGCGACAGCGCCTATGTCACCTATGAAGCGCAGTTGCAAAACTACGACTCGGGCGCGCCGATGCTGCGGGTCATTAACGGAGAGCTGACGATAGTAGGCGTCAATTGGTTCGTGGGCTCTGATGGCACGAATAACATTAGTGGCGCAACCTACGTGGGTAATTATGCAGCGGAAATCCAAGCCATTATCGATGCCTATGATGGTCTCAGCGTCCCCAGCGGCTATGGCGACTGGGCTAGCACACAATTTGGCTCCACCGACATCACCGAATACCCGCCAAATGCGGACAACGACGGCGACGGCCGCACGAATTATGACGAGTATGCCTTGGCCTATGATCCCACCACACCTGATTATTACGCCCCCAGCGAATTCTCCACCGCGGACCTTTCAGGCAGCCATTACGGTCAGTTAACCGTCACTTTGCAGCAAAACGACAACGATCTAAACTACCTGATTTACTCGGGCGCCGACTTGTCGAGTTTGGCTTCCACCACACTTCGCTATAACAGTGGCTGGTCAGTCGGCAACAGTAGCGTTGCGGTCATTTCCAGCGCTACGGACAACGGCGACAACACGTGGACACTCACCCTGCGGGACGCAACCGCCGTCACCGAGGGCTCTCCTCGATTTATGCGAGTAAGCTACGACTAGCGTGGCGTCGGCTCTTTATGTTATACCTTTTCTCGTTTAAATTGAGATATTGAGCACGATACTTGCTTTAGTGTTTTTTCGTGAGGAAACGACATTTAGGCAACGATATAGATCGTGAGCGTATTCAGGCTCTGTTGAAGACAGAAGCAACGGGATGGCGAACGCAGCGCTTGGTGGCGTTGCGTTTAGGGTTCGACCCTTGCAAGAGCGATGATGACATCTCGGAAGCGGTAGGTAAGAGCAAGGCAACGATTTATCGTTGGTTTGCGACTTATCGCGAAGGCGGTCTAGAGGCTGTCTTAAATCGTGGCTACAAAGGCACCAAATCAGTTAACTACAACGAGGATGTGCAGGCGTTTCTGAAGAAAGGCCTGGCAGCGTCTCGCTGGAACACCGCCGTGCAAGCTCAGCAGCAGCTTGAAAGTCATTTTGGCCGTCGCTTTAGCTACAAAACGGTTTGGCGTTGGTTAAAAAAAAGTGGCTGGGGTGCTGCGGGTGGTCCGGTCCGCCAACGCGTCGGTCTTGTCACTTCGCTCGGAACCGCGCCCCGTCCACGAGAAGAGGAACCCGATCAAAGCGGAAAAGTTTAAGCGCTCGTTTTATGGCAAACTGAAGGCGTTGCCGCTTCGTAAGTCGTTGCCGGTCAAGGTGTGGTTCGCCGATGAGAGTCGCTATGGACTGCTACCAAACCTGCGTCGGGTCTGGACGTTCAAAGGGCATCGTCCGCACAAACTGTGGCAGAGCAAATACACGTGGAGCTACTGTTACGGGGCGCTCGACATCGTCGATGGCGAAGCTGTTTTTATCCAAACCCCGAGCGTCAATCTCGAATGGACACAGGCCTTCCTGGAACAAATCAAAGCTGAATTTTCCGAGCACGAGCACGTCGTTGTCTGGGACGGTGCGGGCTTCCATCCGAGCGAAGACAGCCACCCAAGCATCCCCGAGGGAGTCCACACGATCATGCTGCCAGCGTATAGCCCAGAGCTCAATCCGATCGAGAAACTCTGGGATCTCATCCAAGATCACACCGCCAACAAACTGTGGCCAAGCATCGAAACCCTAGACCAAGTCGTCGCAGCACACCTAGAAGACTGGTGGGCAGACAAGAGGCGGGTCAACAAGCTCGTTGGTAACGGATGGGCACGCGCTTCAGCAAACGCTTCATGAAATTTCATAACTCTCGATTTATGTGAGAATTAGTATTACCTAGCAGCAGGTCCTTGATTAAGTCGTATTGTTCCTCGGTCAGCTCGTATCTCTTGGCCATCAAGACTTTAAGACAAATAACAGAAAGTTTGTATAGCCTAAAATGAAGACGGTTGAATATCCGTTGGCTCGGAGGTGGCGGCTTGTCTGGAGACTGCGCCCTACCTTTCTTAATCGAATGTAACTCCGGCTCGCTTGTAAGCGTCGCCCTAGCTTCAGACAGATCAATAAGCCATTTGCGCAATGCGCAAATCTATGGATGCAACGGCACGTTGCCTAGGCGGCGTCGTTGTCTTGGCTGGTGGGGGTGGAGCTGGGCTCGGACGGCGATTCGGCGGTTTGTTCGCCGCGCTTGAGTTGCGGGCGGTGGCCGTGGCGAACGGTGGCTGCGGTCACGAGGCACTCTTCGATCGTTGAGTCCTGAGGGATCTCATACATGACGTCGAGCATGAGCTTTTCCATGATCGAACGCAGCGCGCGGGCACCGGTCTTGAGCTCCAATGCTTTTTCGGCAAGCGCACTGATGGCGTCGCGCGAGAAGCGCAGTTTGACGCCCTCCATGGCCAATAGCTTGGAGTATTGCTTGACCATTGCATTCTTGGGCTCGGTCAAAATGTATTCGAGGTCTTCGAGGGTTAGCTCGTTGAGCACGGAGACTATCGGCAAGCGGCCGATGAACTCGGGAATCATGCCAAACTTCACGAGGTCTTCTGGCTGAACTTCGCGCATGATCTCGTCACGCTGCGGCACATAGGCCTTTTCGCCAGTAATGTCGAAACCAAGCACCTTCTTACCTGCGCGGTCGGAAATGAGCTTGTCGAGGCCGACGAATGCGCCGCCGCAGACGAAGAGGATGTTCGCGGTGTTGACCTGGATGTATTCCTGATTTGGATGCTTGCGGCCACCCTGCGGCGGAACATTACACACCGTGCCTTCGATAATCTTGAGCAGCGCCTGCTGAACGCCTTCGCCCGACACGTCGCGGGTGATGGAAACATTGTCCGTCTTACGGCCGATCTTGTCGATTTCGTCGACGTAGATGATGCCGCGCTCGGCGCTTTTGACGTCGAAATTGGCGGACTGCAGGAGGCGTAAAACGATGTTTTCCACGTCTTCGCCCACGTAACCGGCTTCGGTCAGCGTGGTGGCGTCGGCGATGGCAAACGGCACTTCCAGCATCTCCGCGAGCGTGCGCGCGAGCAGCGTCTTGCCCGAACCAGTCGGGCCGACGAGCAGCACATTGCTCTTCTCGATGGAAACTTCGCTGAACTCAGCGATGGCGAGGTCTTCGGAAATTTCCTCGTTTTGCAGTCGCTTGTAGTGGTTATAAACCGCGACGGACAAAACCTTCTTCGCGTGCTCTTGCCCAACGATATGCTCATCCAGCCGAGCCTTAATTTCAGAGGGCTTGACCAATTTGACGGCAAAATCGTTGCTCGGCGGAGGTGTTCCTTTCGCAGGCTCATCCCGCAATTCCCTGTCAATGATGGTCTTGCAGACATTAACACAGGAGTCGCAAATGTAGACTCCCGCCGGCCCAGCAATCATCTTGCGGACTTCGTTCTGCGATTTGCCGCAGAAAGAGCAGAAGGTCATTTTGGTGGATTTAGCCATAACGAAAGGGACAAACGTTACTATTTATCGACAGAACAGGCAAGTAACAAAGCCTGATACGGCAAAAAGCCCAATTAGCCCTTCGGCTTTTGCTTAATCACCTGATCAACAATACCATACTCACAGGCTTCGTCCGCGGTCATGTAGTAATCGCGATCGCTGTCCTGCATGATTTGTTCAGCAGACTTGTTGGTGTGGTTGGCCAGAACATCGTTGAGCGTATTGCGCCAGCGTATGATTTCCTTGGCGGCAATAGAGATGTCCGACGTTTGGCCCGTGGCACCGCCGGTCGGCTGGTGGATCATCACACGGCTATTCGGCAGCGCATAACGCTTGCCCTTGGAGCCAGCTGCCAGGAGCACAGTGCCCATGCTTGCGGCCATGCCCACACAGTAGGTCACCACGTCGCAGTGCATGAAGTTGATCGTGTCGTAGATCGCCATGCCTGCGGTAACGCTGCCACCCGGTGAGTTGATATAAAGATGGATATCCTTCTTAGGATCTTCCATTTGCAAGAAGAGCAGTTGGGCGACGACAGCGTTGGCAACCTCATCATAAATCGGCGTGCCAAGGAAAATAATGCGGTCGCGCAGCAGGCGGCTGTAGATATCATCACGACGTTCTCCACGCCCGTCGCGCTCTGTAACAAATGGAATAATATAGCTCATGATTGGGAATCTATCACTTTGGAAGTGTCAGGAAATCTAAAATGTTGATGGTGCGTATGAAAATGAAAGCTGCGAAACGTAGCCAGATCGCCCATAAGCGCATGGCTCACAAGCGGATCACTACGCAGTGAACCCTCATTTTCATCGCATCGCAAGACGGAAGGTAATTTTCCGCCATCAACCTGTAAAAGAACCCAGATGCTTCCTAGGCTTCAGCAGTGGCTGCTTCGGCCTCAGGTTCGACTTCCGTAACGCTCGCCTGTTCGATCAGAAAATCAAGCGTCTTCTCGAAAAGAACGGCGCGCTGGAGCTCGCGGAGCTGGTCTTGGCTCTTCTGAAGTTCTTTCACGATCTTGTCCGGGGCGGTGCGGGTCTGCATCGCCTGGTTCATGATCGCGCGCTGCATGTCTTCGTTCTCGACCTTGATTTCTTCCGCTTCGGCAATGCGGCCGAGGACGAACTGGGTCTTTACACGCTTGACGGCGGCTTCGCCGGCTTGGCCAAAGAGAGACTCCTTGTGCTCTTCAAGCTGCTCCTCGGTTGCGCCCTGCTGGATGGCTTGCTCAACGTGCTGGCGGAGGATGACTTCGCGCTCGTTGTCGATCGCGCTTTCCGGCACCGCGATGTCGATGAGGCCGATCAGGTGGTCAATAAGCTGCTGGCGCTTCTGTCCGTTGGCGTGCTGAAGCTTCTGGCCCTTGATGTCTTCCTTAATGCGCTCTTCCCACTGCTCAACGGTCTCGACTTGGAAGCCCTTGAGGAACTCTTCGTCCATTTCGGGAAGCTTCTTTTCGCGTACTTCGTGCACTTCGATCGCGTAAGTAGCGGTCTTGCCCTGGAGGGCTTCGACTTCGAAGTCGTCAGCGAACACTTGCTCCACGTCCTTCTTGTCGCCAGCGGACATGCCTAAGAGGGCGTCCACCACGGCGCGCACGCCCGGGGAATGCTCATCACCAGCCTGTTCCCAAGTGTTGGTCTGGGTGCCGTAAATCTTCTTGTCTTCCACGAGGTCGGCAATGCGTTCTTCGCCGATCTTGCCTTCATAGGACACCTTAACATAGTCGCCCTTTTCGGCAGCCTTTTCGCACACGTTGTATTCGGCGCGTTGGTTGAGGATATAGTCCTTGGTCTGGAGGAATTCGTCTTCGGTCACCTCGGCCTTGGGCACGGTAACGGCGACCCCCTTGTATTCGGGCAGTTCGAAGGTGGGGCGGATGTCAAAAGTGAAGGACATTTCTGCGCCAGGAGCGCCGGCTTCGATGTCGCCACCGTCCATTGCTACAACACCATATACATCAAGCCCGGATTCCTTCACAGCCTCTTGATAGGCATCGCCGGTGAGCTTGCGGTTGAGCTCACTCTTGATCTCGTTCTTGTATTTGCCCTGGATCAGGTTAACCGGAGCCTTACCAGGGCGGAAGCCTGGAAGCTTGGCGCTCTTGGCGAACTGGCTAAGGATGCTCTTGGACTCGGCAGCAATTTCGTCTGCATCGATGCTGACGTGGACTTTCTTGCGCGTATCGTTGACGTCTTCGACGGTAACTTTCACGTGGATTGGGTGGTTTCGGTGTTGATTAACTGGCCGCTCTCAAGAAACGGCCCAAAGGTATACTGTGCGGAATTCCGCGGTGGAAAAGCCGTTCAGCCAAACGAATGCCGCCAATAAGATCAAGCCCGGATTGAAAGTTTCGCCGGGTAGTCCAGAAGGGAGTTTCGACCCTCCGAAAAGACGCTGGAGAACATTTATTGAACAGAAGTTAACGAAGCAAACAAAGCCGTAACCGTCTTGGGGCTTCGTTCTCTTTGTATCCTTCTGTGGAAAACAACGCTTGTGAAAACATCATTCTCATAAGAAAAATCGTTTCCAAGACGTTTCAAACAGTTGCCTTTGGATTTGACCTGAAGCTCCTCCCTCGAAATAGTCCCCCGCTTAACGCTATGGAAAAACCGAAGCACACCCTCGATTTTGAAAAGCCCATCCACGAGCTCCAGCTACAGCTCGAGAACCTCCAGCGCATGTCCGAGGAGTCTCAGCTCGACGTGTCCGCAGAGATCAAAGCGATCAACGCAAAGATCGAGGAAACCCGCAAGCGCATCCACGCCAACCTCACGCCCTGGCAAAAGATCCAGCTGGCGCGCCACCCGCAGCGCCCCTACTCGCTCGACTACATCGACGCGATTTTTGACGACTTTCAGGAGCTCCACGGCGACCGCCGCTTCATGGACGACCAGGCCATCATTGGCGGCCCGGCCTTCCTCAATGGCGAGCCCGTGATGATCATCGCCCAGCAAAAAGGCCGCTCCACCAAGGAAAACCTGGCCCGCAACTTCGGCTGCCCCAACCCGGAAGGCTACCGCAAGGCCCTGCGCCTGATGGAAATGGCGGAAAAGTTCAAGATGCCGATCATCGCCCTGATCGACACCCCCGGGGCCTACCCCGGCATTGGCGCGGAAGAGCGCCACGTGGCCGAGGCCATCGCGGTCAACATCCGCGAAATGAGCGCCCTGACCGTGCCGATCATCGCCACCGTTATCGGTGAAGGAGGCTCCGGTGGCGCGCTCGGCATTGCCGTGGCGGATCGCATTTTGATCATGGACAACGCCTACTACTCGGTCATTTCGCCGGAAGGCTGCGCCGCGATCCTCTGGAAGGACCGCGTCCACGCCCCCCGCGCCGCCGAGGCGTTGAAGATCACCGCCGACAAGCTCATCGAGCTCGGCGTGGTCGATGAAGTCGTCGATGAACCCTTGGGCGGTGCGCACGTGGATCCCAAGCTCGCCGCAGCCAACCTCAAGCTCGCGCTCGAAGCCAACCTGGCCAAGCTCAAAAAAAAGAGCACCAAGGCACTCCTCGACGGCCGCTACGCGAAGTTCCGCGCCATGGGCCAGTTCACCGAAGCCGGCGCCTAACTCGCAACTTCAAAGATTTTTCAGAAACGAGTCGGTCCGCCGGCTCGTTTTTTTTTTCGCGGTCAAAAATGCGGGGCATTCAAACTGTTCAGGTCTATTGCTGGCTTAGGCGCGAGCAGTTTCACTAATAGAAACTACAGAATTGACCCTAAGTCATAATTTAGGAGGATAGAATTTTACTATGGCTACTGATGAACCTGAGGAAATTCAGGCGCTACGACAGGCGCTCTCATTCTCACCGGAGAACGTCGCGCTGCGGCAGCATTTAGGCTCACGCCTGATGAAACTCGGTCGATTCACTGCAGCGGAAGAAGAATTCCGCGAAGCCCTCAAGCTTGAGGCCAACAATAACGAGCTCAACGTGCAACTCGCCGAAGCCTACTTCCAACAGCGCAAGCAGTCCGAAGCGCTCGTCGTCCTCGAGTCCATGGAGCGCGCCAAGCGCCTGACGCCCGCGGGCCAACTCCTCTACGCCCGCGTGCTTTCCCAAACGACCGAGCTCATGAAAGCGGCCAAAATTTACCGCGGCCTCCTTGACGACTACCCGGATTACCAGGACGAGTCACTCGACGAAGAGCTCGCCCCCTTCCTCATGGAAGACACCGATGACGACAGCGACGGCCCAATGCGCCTGCCCGCTGGAGATATCCCCGGCGCCGGGTTCTTGGAGACCGAGGAGCCGGATATGACCTTCGACCACGTCGGCGGTATGGACTACGTCAAGGATCAGATTCGCATGAAGGTCATCCACCCGCTGGCCAATGCCGAACTGTTCAAGGCCTATGGCAAATCGGTAGGCGGCGGCATTCTGCTCTACGGCCCTCCCGGCTGCGGCAAAACCCTTCTGGCCCGCGCGACCGCTGGCGAGGTCAAGGCTAGTTTCATGGCTGTCGGCCTGCACGACGTGCTCGACATGTGGATCGGCCAGAGCGAAAAGAACCTCCACGAGATTTTCAACCAAGCCCGTAGCCACACGCCCAGCGTGCTCTTTTTCGACGAAGTGGACGCCCTCGGTGCCAGCCGTTCGGACCTCAAGCAAAGCGCCGGCCGCAACACCATTAACCAGTTTCTATCCGAGCTCGATGGGGTCGACTCCGACAACGAAGGCCTGCTGGTGCTCGCCGCTACCAATGCCCCGTGGCACCTGGACTCCGCGTTCCGCCGCCCCGGCCGCTTCGACCGCATCATCTTCGTGCCGCCGCCCGACATGCCGGCCCGCGCCGCAATTTTGGAAGTCATGCTGCTCAACAAGCCGGTGGACCGCATCGACTACCAAGCCGTGGCCAAGAAAACCGACGGCTTCTCCGGCGCAGACATCAAGGGCCTCGTCGATGAAGCCATCGAAGCCAAGCTGGAAGAGGCGATGAAAAAGGGCGACCTCGTTCCCCTCACCACCAAGGACTTGATCAAGGCCGCCAAACGCATCAAGCCCAGCACCCGCGAGTGGTTTGCCACGGCAAAAAATTATGCGCTCTACGCCAACCAGAGCGGGCTATACGACGACATTCTGGACCATCTAAAAGTGAAACGCTAGATGACGGAGACTCTCAACCGCGCGTGGGAACTGCTCAACATCCGGCGGTTCAAGGACGCTCGAGCCGCCGCGCAAGAAGCTTTGTCGACGGACCCGCATTCCGTCGGCGCACACATCATCATCGCTCAGGCTGCAATCCAGCAGGACCAGCCCATGGAAGCCCTGGAGTCCATCAACCGCGCCATCGGCATGGCCCCTGACGAGCCTGAGTGCTTCATCACCCGCGCCCGGATTTATATAGACCTCAAGCGCATCAAACAAGCGCGCTCCGACGGCGAACTCGCCCTCCGCATGAGCCCCGATAACGCCGCCGTTTACGGCGTGCTTGCGTGGACCTACGGTGCCGACGGCGACTGGCTGAAAGCCCTCCAATTTGCCAACGACGGCCTCAAGGTCGACCCCGAAGACAGCAACTGCATCAACGCGCGGGCCCGCGCCCTGCTCTTCCTCAACAAAAACAGCGAGGCCTTCGAGACCATCGAGCACGCCCTCGCCAACGACCCGGAAGACGTCTATACCCACACCAACGCCGGTTGGGCAAAACTACAGGCCGGCGACCGCGAATCCGCGCTGAACCACTTTACCGAAGCACTCCGCCGCGAGCCCAACTACTCGTATGCGCGCGATGGCCTGATCGCCGCTATGAAGGCGAAAAGCAGCATCTACGGCGCCCTGCTCGCGTATTCATTTTTCATGACCGGTCTCAGGCCGATTAGCCGGGTTGGCGTCCTCATCGGGGCCTACCTCGTCTATCAGGTTTCTTGGCGCACCCTCGTGGCGCGTGGCCACTTAATGGAGGCAGGCATAATCATCAGTCTGTGGATGTGCCTCGTGCTCCTGACTTGGGCTGGCGACGCGATTTTCAACCTGCTGCTCATGCTCTCGCGCCGGGGACGCCGCATCCTGACGACTTCCCAAAAATGGATCTCGGCCGCCGTCGCCTTCACCTGCTACCTGGGCTTCAGCATCACGCTGCTGTACTTTGCGCTGTATGAACCGAACCCACTCTTTCTCACCGGCATCGGCTTCCTACTGACAAGTTTACCACTTGCCTACGCGGGCCGTTTTAAAGGCAAAAAGCTGGGCATCTGCTTGACCATTTCTTTCGTTTGCATGGCGCTGCTGCTTATCTCGGCCTACATGCATTTTGCCGGTTACGAAATTCCACAAATCCACTTAGTACGCGACACAGCAATCTTCATCCTCGTCGCTTTCAGCTGGATTGGGCCCAGCATTCTTGCCCGGGATTTCTAGCGCTAAATATTGTCCGAAAAATCGAGGCAGAACTCCGCCATCGCTTCCAACTCTAAGCGCGCCTTGTCCTCGTAGGGCAGACCCGACTTCAGGTGAGTGAGGATGCTTTTATCCAGCGATAAAAAGGAGTCCTCGGCCGGCCATTCAGCCATCACTTTGCCGCGCCACTCTTCGTTAAAAATCGCCAGCGCCGCCTCTGGGTCATTGCTCTTGAGCGAGAACACCTCGTCGAACTTTACATCGCCCGTTTTGATCTCCTTGAGCCGGCCAACTTGCCCCAACTTGCCGGACAAGTTGCGCTTGGCCAAGGTCAGGTGAAGCTTGGCACTGGCCCGCGTGGTGATGCGCACCGCGACATCGGTTTGACGCGTATTATCCAGGCCGTAGCCATGCGGATAGATCGACATCTCATGCCCGCGGCAACGTCCGTAAAGCGTGGGGTTGCGGCGATAGAGCCCACCCATCGTCGCCTTGGGGATCTCCAGCTCGATGCCGAACTTTTCCCCCAGCAAACGAAACTGATGCACAATGCGCCCATGCAGCTTGAAGCTATACATGATCGAGACCACCGCGCCGCCCAGCAAAAGCAAAAGCATGATTGCCAGCGCGGTCCACATTTGCGGAGAGACGACGGGTTCAGTTTCCATCAGTGCAAGTTAGGGAGCGAGCGCCGCCCCTCCAAGCGCAAAAAAGCATTAACGAACTTCGAGCACCAGTCCCTTCAGGTAGTGGCTCTCGGGCATGTTCAGCAGCGCAGGGTGATCCGCCGGCTGGCCAGTGATCTCCACCAAACGCACATCGCGCTTGGCGTCGCTGGTAGCCTGTTGGGCAACCTCCATGAACTGCTCCAGTCCGACACTCGCCGAACAGGAATACGTCGCCAAAATGCCACCCGGCGCGAGCAGATTCAGCGCGCGTAAGTTCAGCTCCTTGTAGCCGCGCAACGCGCCGCCCACGGCCTTTTTATTGCGGGCAAAGCTCGGCGGATCGAGCACGATCAGGTCGTATTCGCCTTTGCGGTTCTTGGTGAACCAATCGAACACGTTCGCTTCTTCGGCCTCGACAGCCAGCTGATTTTGAGCCGCGTTCTTCTTGGTCGCCTTGATGCAATCTTCGGAGATATCGAGCGCCAAAACCGACGCCGCGCCCGCCTTCGCACACTGTAAGCCGAACGCGCCCTGGTTGCAGAAAGCGTCCAGCACGCGGCGGCCCTTGGCCATCGACGCGATGCGCAGATGCTCTTGGCGTTGGTCCAAGTAAAAGCCGGTTTTCTGCCCCGACAGGTGATCGAGGAAATACTGCACGCCATCGATCTCAAACCACTGCGCAGGCAGGCGGTTGCCCGTCATCGTGGACGACTCCAGCTTCATGCCTTCCTTCTGGCGGCTCGGCGCGTCGTTGCGGTAAACAATTTCCTTCGGCGAGAGCAGCTCAACGAGCACGGACTCGATGTCTGCGCAGTGGTCGTCCATGCCCAGGGTTTGCAGCTGCACCACGAGCACGTCGCTGAATTGATCCACGATCAGGCCCGGCAAGCCATCGGCCTCCGACCACACGATGCGGCGGTTGGGCTCATCGGCGCGGCGGCCCATCGCAGCGCCAATCGCAGACAGCAGATACGCGCGGTTAAACGGCACAGCCTCGCGCGAATAGCGGCGCCAGACGATCTGCGAATGACCGTTGTAAAGACCCGCGCCAAGGCTCTTGCCCCGCGAGTCTTTAAGCTCCACGGCCTTGCCGTTCATTTTGTCCGGCAGCATTTCGCGGACATCGCTGAGGTAAGCCCACGGGTGTCCTTGCAGCGCGCGAGGTCCCTTACCGGGTTTGAGTTGAAGTGCCGGTAAATTCATTTTCTCCGTTCTTTGAAAGTTAATTTAAAGCGCAGGCGTGCGCTTCGACCAGTCGTGCTGCTTTTCATAAGCATGCGCGATGGCCATCATTTCGGCTTCCTGGAAAGCCTTGCCAATGATCTGCAAGCCGATCGGCAAACCGCCGCTCGTAAAGCCGCAAGGCACACTGATGCCCGGCAGACCGGCGAGATTTACGTTGATCGTAAAGATGTCTGAAAGATACATCGACAGCGGGTCATCGGCCTTTTCGCCGGCCTTAAACGCGGCCGTCGGCGAGGTGGGCGTCAGCAACGCGTCGCATTGTTCAAAGGCGGCGTTGAAGTCGTTGCGGATGATCGTGCGGGCCTTCTGCGCCTTCAGGTAATAGGCGTCGTAGTAGCCACTGGAGAGCACATACGAGCCGAGGATAATGCGACGCTTCACCTCCGGACCAAAGCCTTCGGCGCGGCTCTTGTAGTAAACATCGATCGCGTCCTTGGCCTCGGCGCTACGGTGACCGTAGCGGATGCCGTCGTAGCGCGAGAGGTTCGACGACGCTTCGGCCGGCGCGAGGATGTAGTAAACCGGCACGGCGAGGTCAGTCGTCGGCAGGCTGACTTCCACAATCTCGTGGCCCATCGCCTCGTAGCTTTTGATCGCGGCGTCGATGGCGGCGCGAACTTCCGGGTCGAGGCCTTCGCCAAAGTATTCCTTCGGCACGCCGAGACGCCACTTCTTGTCGGTCGTCAGCGCGGCGCGGTAATCCGGGATCTCCATCTTGATCGAGGTCGAGTCGCGGCGGTCGTGACCCACGATGCCTTGCAGCAGAATCGCGGCGTCTTCGACCGACTTCGCAAACGGGCCGATCTGGTCCAGCGATGAAGCAAAAGCAATCAGGCCATAGCGGGAAACGAGGCCGTAGGTCGGCTTCATGCCCACGCAACCACAGAGCGAGGCAGGCTGGCGAATCGAGCCGCCGGTGTCGCTGCCCAGCGTGAGCGGCGCTTCCAAGGCAGAGATCGCGGCGGCGCTGCCACCGGAGCTACCGCCCGGAATGCGCTCCAGGTCCCACGGATTGCAGGTGCGCTGAAAACCGCTGTTTTCCGTCGAAGAGCCCATGGCGAACTCGTCCAGATTCAGGCGGCCAAACAGCACCGCACCCTGCTCTTTCAGAAGCTCGGTCACGTGCGCGTCGTAGGGCGAAACGAAATCCTTGAGGATCTTACTGGACGCCGTCAGCGGCTGATCCTTTACCGCGATCACATCCTTCAGCGCCACCGGAATGCCATCCAGCGGGCCCTTCACGGCGCCTTGGCTGCGGCGCGCGTCGGCGGCTTCCGCCTGCTTGAGCGCGTCTTCGCGATCGAAGGAATTGAAGGAGCGGACCTTGCTTTCCACGCTATCGATGCGCGACAGAAACGCAGACATGATTTCCTTCGAGCTGACCTCGCCGGCATCCAGCAGGGCGCTCAACTCAGCAGCGGTTTGTTCGTAAAGTTCAGGCATGATGAAAAACTGAATGGTAAGGAAATTGAACAGAAGGCAGCAAAGAAAGCTAAGCCAGCTATCGAATAAAAATCATCTCACTCCTTTGCTCTCTTTCCTTTCTTCTGTTCAAAATAATTATTCGACGACCTTCGGCACGACGACTTGGTTTTCGCGCTGGGCGGGCGCATTGCGCAGTGCCTCTTCCGGCGTGAAGCCCGGCTCGTCCACGTCTTCGTCGAGCACGTTGCTCAACGGGAAGGAGTGCGCGGTCGGCTCGACGTCGTCCAAGTCCAGCGCATTGAGCTTTTCCATGTGCTCAAGCACCTGCCCCAGCTGCGCGGAGTAGGTCTGCTTTTCTTCGTCGGTGAGGTCGAGTCGCGCAAGCTTGGCGACTTTGTCGATGTCAATTTCGGTGTGGGCCATGGGAATCAGGTGAAAACGAAAGGTTTAAAGCGGACCAGGCGCAAGATTTAAGCGCGCACCTGCGCTGCGAAGGTTTGAATGCGGTCCATATCTTCGAGGCTCTGAAACGAACCCGACGGAATGCACGCGATCAAGGCGCCATCCTCGCGGGTCAGGTGAAAGTAATGCGCGGACTTGCGCGCCTCGCCAACATCCGACCACGGCACGCTGAACGTGCTGTCCTGGCGGCTGACCTCGATTTTTTCCGCATCAAAACGAAGCGTAATCTCGCCAAAGAATTCCTCGGGCATCGCCTCGATTTGCTGGCGGATATTCTTGTCCATACGTGAAGACCATATCCGCCCGCCGACGTAGGTGATCAACACGGAGAACCCGAACAGCACCACGAGGCCAATGCTCTGGCCGATGATTCCGTAGCGCTCGCCCTGCGTATTATAAGAGAGGTGTCCCCAGTTATTCTGAAAGCCGGCAAAAATGAAAAAGCCGATGACGCAGCCGTATTTCAGCCACGCAGTCAGCCTGCGGTAGCGCGGATTGCTGCGCACCAGCTCCGAAAAAGCCGGAAACGCGCCCTCGGCATCCATGCGATAGCTCACTTGAACTTCGGGCGGCATTTCCTAGCGGATCGGGTTGGATTAACCGCGGACTTCGTAGCCTGCTTCCTTCATCGCATTTTGCACCGCAGCGAAGGCCGAATTGACCTCCTTGTCCTTGAGCGTGCGCTCGGGACTGCGGTATTTGATGCTGAAGGCGAGGCTCTTCTTGCCCTCGGGCAGCCCAGTGCCGGTGTAAACGTCGAACACCTCCACGGAGTCCACGCCAAACGCGCCGGCCGTGGATTTCTCCGCTGCCTTGGCGAGCTCCTTACGGACACTCTCGGCGGGCAGTTCGGCGTCAACCACGAGCGCGAGGTCCTTCTCACTGCCGGGGAAATCACTGAATGCCTGGAAGCGCGCGGCCTTGTCGTTCTTCGGCTGACGTGCAGCGAGGAACAAAATTTCGCCTGCCAACCAGAGGCCGTCGACTTCCATGTCCTTGAGCATCTTCATGTCCAAAAGACCGGCGCGGACCATCACCTGTGCCTTCACCCAGCAACCGGCGCCGCCGCTTTGGCCATCTTGCCATGCGGGGTGGTCGGTCGTGTCCCACTTCGGGCACTTGAAGCCGCCGAGGCTCAGCAGATTCTCCACGAGGGCCTTGGCCGAGTAGAAATCCGGAGCGCCGCGCTCACGCCACTTGCGGCCTTCCGCATCGGCGCGCCACACGAAGGCGATAGAAGCAATTTCGGAAATGTCCTTGCCGCCATTGCGGAACACGCGACCGGTTTCGAAGAAACGCGTCGGCGCATTGCCACGGCTTTGGTTGAGCGAAGCCGCCTTGACGAGGCCCGGGATCAGCGACGCGCGCAGGTGCCCCATCTCGGACGTGAGCGGGTTCGCCAGCTTGAGCGCCGGGTATTGATCTTCGAATTCGTAAGGCGCCAGCTGATCGCCATCGACCAGCGTGTAGTGCGAGCACTCGGCAAAACCGTTCGACGCCAGCAGGTTGGCGGCGAGGCGATTGTATTTTGCCAGAGGCGCGTCGTCGCGCGGCAGACCGGTCGCCTTGACTGCGCCTTCCGGGATCTTCGCCGTGCCGTAGAGGCGGATGAATTCTTCGACAAGGTCGATCGGGCGGTCAACTTCCGGGCGGAAGCTCGGCACCGTGACCTGCCAGCCTTCAGCGCTGCCTGCGACAATGAAGCCGAGGCGCTGGAAGGAGGATTCGATCTCGGCGTCCTTCACGTCGAAGCCGCAAACCTTGCGCACGTAGTCGCCGGAAATTTCGATGGTGCGGTCGCCACGCGGAGCCTCGCCCACGACGATCGGCGCTCCGACGACTTCGCCGCCTGCGACTTCGATGATCAGGTCAATCGCGCGCTTCGCAGCGTAGTCCACGCCCGCCGGATCGACGTCGCGCGTGAAGCGGTGCGAGCTGTCCGAGAAAAGGTTGAGGCGACGCGTTGCCCAGCGAACGGCGCCCGGCTGGAACCACGCGCTTTCGAGCACGATGTCCACCGAGTTGTCGTCGACTTCGGCATCGAGGCTGCCCATGACGCCGGCCACGACAAGCGGGCGCTCGGCGTCGGCAATGACCATCATTTTGTCAGAAAGCGTGCGCTCTTTTTCGTCGAGCGTGGTGATCGGCTCGCCTTCGGCAGCTTGGCGGACGACGAGTTTGCCGCCCTTGATCTTGCCCGCGTCAAACGCGTGGAGCGGCTGGCCGGTTTCCATCAGCACGTAGTTCGTCACGTCGACCACGTTGTTGATCGAGCGCTGACCAATGGCGGTCAAAGCCTTCTTGAGCCACTCGGGGCTCGGGCCGATCTTCACGCCCTTGATGCTCCACGCGGTGTAAAGCGGGCAAGCGTCGGTCGTGACTTCGACCGTGGAAAGCAGGCCTGTTCCCTGCCCTGCTGCCGCCTTGACCGCGGGCGTCTTCAGCTCTTTGCCAAAGTAAGCCGCGAGCTCGCGCGCCACGCCAATGTGGCTCAGGCAGTCGCCGCGGTTGGCGGTCAGCTCCAGCTCGATAACGGTGTCGCTGTCCTTGAAAATGTCGTTCATCGGCGTGCCGATTTCCGGGCGGTCCGTGAGGATCATCAGGCCGCTGTGGTCATCGCCCAGGCCAAGCTCTTTCGCAGAGCACATCATGCCGTTGGACTCAACGCCGCGCAGCTTGCTCTTCTTGATCTTGAAGTCGCCGGGGAGCTTCGCGCCGATGAGGGCCACCGGCACACGGTCGCCGACCTGGTAGTTGCTGGCGCCACAGACGATCTGCGTCGGCTCCTGATCGAGCGCAAACTTCACTTGGCAAACGCCGAGCTTGTCCGCATCCGGGTGCTGCTCGCGGCTCAGGACTTCGCCCACGACGAGGTTGTCGATCTGGGGCATGCCCGTGGTTTGAACGGACTCTACTTCGAGGCCGATCATCGGCAGGGCCTCGCAGATTTCATCCACTGAGGCGTCGAGATCGACGTAGTTTTTTAGCCAGTTTAAAGATACTTTCATGGGAAATTAATTAGGTGCGTGAGGCAGGCGTGTTATTGAACAGAAGGTAGCAAAGAGAGCAAAGGCCATCAATCTGCTGAGCCAGGCAGCAACATACGATGGATGTCATCGGTGAGCTTAACTGAGTTAAAATTCATGATCAGGCCCAAAGGAACATCCAATAACTTCATGTAGCTCATGAGTTGGGCTTTGTGAATAGGGAGAATTTTTTCGACGGCTTTTAATTCAATCAGGAGGCAGTTTTCGATTAAAACGTCGTAGCGCAAAGGCTCTTCAAAGGTGAGGTCTTTATAGGAAATTTGAACCTGCTGCTGAGAGTCCCAACGAATTCTCCGCAACGTAAGTTCATGGCCATAGCATTTTTCATAAATGGACTCGATCAAACCTGGCCCCTTGTCGCGATGCACTTCAATGCCCGCGCCAATGGCTTCCTTGCTTAATTGATTCGCCCTTTGATACTTCGGATGCATGGCCTTTGCTCTCTTTGCTGCCTTCTGCTCAAAAATTAGCGGGCTGGAACGTCGTGAAGCGCGTTCTTAATGTGGTGAATGACGGCGCGGCTGAGGTATTCGTAGCCCTCGCCCGTGTAGTGGACATCGGCCACCTTGCCGCCCTTGGCGCGGCGGTCGTCCTCGATGTGGGCGCACAGGTCATTGACGCGCACACCGCCGCCCATCATAACGGCTAGCGCGGCTTCGTTGTAGCGCACGTGGTCGCCGGGCACGCGGCCATTGACGCCAATCGGCACCGGTGTGGTCGTGGCGAAAATCAGCTGTGCGCCGGTCTTCTTCAAGCGCGTCACGAGCTTGAAGAGATTGTCGGCATAGCGTTCGACCTTAACCCACTGGCGACCATCGGACACGCCTACCATTTCGCGATCGGCGTTGATGTATTTCATGTCGTGGAGGCCCCAGTTAAAGTGGATGACGTCCCATTGGGTGTCCCCGAGCCATTGGTCCAGCTTCTCCAAGCCAACCTCCGTCGAACTGGCGTTGCCCTCGTTGCGCTCAATGATGGCGCGACCTTCGAAGGCTTGCTCAACGAAAGGCGTGTAGCCTATCGAAATGGAATCACCGATAATCAGAACTTTAGGCAAGTCAGACATTTTTCTTAAAGGCAAAAAGAGTTTGAACAGAAGGCAGCAAAGGAAGCAAAGAGGTCCAAAAGTTTGAAACCGACCAAGTCACTCCATCGAAAAGCTTTCATGAATGACGGATGCATGGCTTTGCTCTCTTTGCTACCTTCTGTTCAATAAAGCGTTTGGGTTACGCGAACTGACGCAGGAAGCGGAGGTCGTTGTTGTAGAAATGGCGGATGTCGTCGATGCCGTGGATGATCATCGCGATGCGCTCCACGCCCATGCCGAAGGCAAAGCCGGTCCACTTGTTCGGGTTGATGCCGACGTTTTCGAAAACCTTCGGGTCGACCATGCCACAGCCGCCAAGCTCGATCCACTGGTTCGAAAGCTTGCCGAGGTTCGGCGTCATCATATCGAGCTCAAAGCTCGGCTCGGTGAACGGGAAAAAGCTCGGACGCAGGCGGACCTTGGAGCCCTTGCCGAAGATCTCGGCAACGAAGTAATCGAGCACGGCCTTGAGGTCCTTGATCGTCACCTCGCGGTCGATGTAGAGGCCTTCGCACTGGTGAAAATTGGCGCTGTGAGTTGCGTCGGTGGTATCGCGGCGGAATACGCGGCCGGGCGAGATAATGCGCAGCGGCGGCTTCTCGGCGAGCATCGTGCGGATCTGCACCGTGGAAGTGTGCGATCGCAGGATGTAGCGCTCGTCGCCCTTCTTGGAGACGTTGCTGAGCTTGGCGTCTTCGGGCATGAAGAGTGTGTCCTGCTCGTCGCGGGCCGGGTGATCTTCGGGCGTATTGAGCGCATCGAAGCAGAACCACTCGGTCTCGACTTCCGGGCCTTCGGCGACGGTGAAGCCGATCTTGCGGAACACGTCGTCCATCAGGCGGCGGGTCTGCGTGAGCGGATGCAAGAGGCCGGCTTCCGGATCCGGGCTGGGCAGCGTGGGATCGATGGCTGGGCCGATGCGGGCGGCGAGCTCGAGCTCTTCCAGCTTTTCGAGGGCCTGCGTGTAGAGGGCCTCGATCTGCACCTTGTACTCGTTGATGACCTTGCCCATCGCGGGACGTTCTTCCTTGGGCACGTCTTTCATGCCTTTAAGAATGTCCGTCAGCTTGCCTTTGGGACCTGAAATAGTGGCCTTAAACGCCTCGAAATCCGGTCGTTTGACGATGCCCGGAATAGCGCTTTCGACTTCAGAGAGAATTGCCTGGAGTTGTTCCTTCATGAGGGGGTTTGCGGTTGTCGCAAGTTTCGCTGCAATAAAAAAGGCGGCCATCGTTGGCCGCCTCCGTAAATTCGTCAAGCAGGGACAGGCCTGCCTTGGTGTGTTTCTTTACTCAGCCTTGGAAGCCTTGTCCGCAAGAGCGGCCTTAGCCTTTTCGACGAGAGAAGCAAACGCGGCTTCGTCGTGGATCGCCATTTCGCTGATCGCCTTGCGGTCGAGACCGATCTCAGCAGCCTTGAGGCCTTCCATGAGGCGGCTGTAGGAGATGTCCATCGGACGGCAGGCAGCGTTGATGCGAACGATCCAGAGTTGACGGAACTCGGACTTCTTTTTGCGACGGTCGCGGTAAGCGAACTTACCGGAGCGCGATACAGCGTCCTTCGCGTAACGGTAGAGACGCGACTTATTGCCGAAGTATCCCTTGGCCTGCTTCAGCTTACGCTTACGGCGGGCGCGGGTGGCGGGTGCATTGGTTGCTCGTGGCATGTTGTGTAATTTCCTTAGTTTCGTGGGCGGCGAGGTCGCCTAGTGTTGTCACCTCGAACGCGCCCGGATTATTTATTTTGGGTTACGCGTGCGGGACACCATTGAGCATCTGGCGGGCTTGACCCTCACCGAGACCATGGTCCTGACGCATAGCGCGCTTTGTCTTTTGCGTCTTGTTACGCAGCAGGTGGCGGTGGTTTGCCTTCCAACGGCGAACCTTGCCTGTGCCGGTAACCTTGATGCGCTTGGCAATTGCTTTGCGTGTTTTCTGTGACATAAGAATTGTGGAAAAGCCGAAGAAAACACCGAGTTTTCCGCTGTTTGGCAAGGTTTTTTTCGTCCCGAATGTGAAGATGTGACGTCTTTAGAAAACCGCCTCAGCCTCGACCAGAGCAAACGGGCTTTCCGTGGGTATGGTCCGCGTGTGCTTCAGGCCGGCCTGAGCAAACAACTCCGCCAATTGGCCGCTCGTGCGCTCCTTGCCATCGAGCACGACCATCATCAGCAAATCCAGCCGCAGCACCGGGCCGGTCGCGCCCTCCTCCGGCACATTGAATTCCACGACGAGCAGCTTCGCGCCCGGCTTCATTGAGCGCCGAACAGTTTGAAGAATCTTCAGGCATTGCGCGTCGTTCCAGTCATGGAGGATGTGCTTGAGGATGTAGAGATCCCCCGCCGGAATCTCGTCCGTGAAGAAGCTTCCCGGCGCTTTCGTTACCCGCGGACTGACATCGCCCAGGATCTGATCCGCCCCTTCCAGCACGTGCGGTTGGTCAAACAAGACGCCGCTCGCCGCCGGATTTTGCCGGAGCACCGCTGCCAACATTGCCCCGTAGGCGCCGCCGACATCCACTATCGTGCGCTTGCCGGAAAAGTCGTAATTCGCCAACACGTGATCAATGGCCATCGCCGAAACATTCGCCATCGCCTTGCTAAAGCTGTCGGCGTCTTCGGGATGTTTTTGGTAGAATTCCCAGACCGACGAACCAAGCGCCGCCACGTCCTGCGGTTCGCCCGAGCGCACGCACTGGGTCATCCGGCCAACAGTTTTCCAATGCGCATCATCCGTTTGCAGAATCGCCATGTGGCGCATCGAGCCGGGGACATCGCTTTTGAGCAAGGCGCCAGTCGCGGTCAGCGTCCAGGCGTCACCCGGCTCTGCGGCCAGCAAACCATGCTCCGCCAACAAGCGCAGGATGCGCCGCAAATGCCCTTCGTTGGCGCCGACCGACTCCGCGATGAAGCCCGTGCTCAACGGCTGATTCGCATAAAGGTCCGCAATCCCCAAGCGCGCCATCGCGCCAATGGCCTGGCAAACCAGAGGCGCCAGCAGCATATCGAACATTTTATCGGGAGATGGCTGATCAGCGTTTAGCATAAGTCTAATCAGTCAGAGAAATAGCATGGAGCAAGCGCGAACCGCCCTCGCCGCCCAAATCTAAGCAAGATTTCAAACTGCGGCTAATGGCGCGCATTACGCCCTGCCATACTCGCAGCAAAAATCAGCCAATCACCTGCCCGGGCACCGCGTATGCTGCACACGGCACACGGAATTCGGCGGTTCGAATTCCTACCTATCAACGTCATAAATTAGATCATCATGTCCAAGGAGAACGTCGAAAAACTGCTGTTTGCAGGTGGCTCAGATAAAAACCTCCGCCACAAATACAACGTCATCGAAACGAAGGCTGAATTCGTGACCGAAGCCAACAAAGACGGCTACGATTTCACCGCTACCGAGCTCGATGATGTGCTCGCCGAAGAAGAGCTGGATTTTGCCTCTTCCGGCAACCCGCGCACGCGCCAGATCTGGCTACGCTAGTGTAGACCACACAAAGCGCGGACGCCCATCGAGGTCCTTAATTGATTCAACCCGGGCAAAACCTACCTGATTCGCCAAATCCGCCAAAATTTCATGCTGCGCAATACCTGTCTCAACCGCCAGCATGCCACCCGGGTTCAAAAACTTCGGGGCCTCCGCAAAGATCTTCCGCAAATCATCCAGCCCGTCAGCGCCTGAAACCAAGGCGCCCGTCGGCTCAAATTTGACGACCTCCGGCTCCGCCGTAGTCATCTCCTCTTCCGTCAGGTATGGCGGATTGCTAACGATTAGATCGAACCGTCCGTTCACGCCAGTAAACCAACTGCCCTGCACGAATTGCACGCGCGCCGAGAGCCCATTGGCCTCGGCGTTTTCTTGGGCCAACGCCAACGCATCGGCGCTCAAGTCCACCGCTATCACGGCTGCATCCGGCCAGGCTTGAGCCAGGGACAACGCCAGCGCTCCTGTCCCCGTGCCGAGATCAAGCACGCTCGCCGGCGGCGTTTTGCCAAAATTCTGCACAAGCAAATCCGCCAGTTCCTCCGTTTCTTGGCGGGGGATCAATGCGCGGGCGTCGCACTTGAGCTTCACGTCGAGAAATTCCGTTTCGCCCAAGATGTATTGCAGTGGTTCGCGACGGGCGCGGCGGCCCACCAGCGGGCGCAGCTTGTCGAGCACTTCGTCCGTCAGCGGGCGCTCAAACTGCAAATACAGGTCGAGGCGCGAGCACTCCAGAACGTGCGCCATGAGCCGCTCAGCCTGCAATCTGGCCTCCGGCACGTCTTTTTGTTCGAAAAAGGCGGTCGTTTTTTGCAGGATTTCCAGAACGCTTTGCATAGATAAGCCACGACGATGCACTTTAACCGAGAAGTCAATAACCTGATCGCCAATCTGCGGGGAGTTCCCGAAGATCGCGGTCGCTCGGTGTCCCGTCAAGCCAAGCCGATCGACAGCCTCGTCGAGGTCATCATCGAGCGCTACAAGATCGGCAAACCGACCGCGGAAGAAATCATCGTCAAGAATTGGAAAGACATCGTTGGCGAAAAAACCGCCCACCGCGCCCGCCCGATGAAGATCGTCAACGGCAAGCAGCTCGTGATCCTCGCCTCCAATTCCGTAATCAAGCAGGAGCTGCTTTTTACGGAGCGCCAGATCCTCAAGCGCATCCGCGCCCTCCCCGAGTGCGGCGCCATCCGCGACGTAAAAATCACCGGCTGACCCCTACCTCAACAAGTAGCGCTAACCAGAGCCGCCCAACTTCATGGGGAGCAAATAAGTCTGCAATAGTATTGGCATTGCCACCCCCCAACCTCCCCACACCTCGTCGGCTTGCCTTCTGTTTAAACCCCTCCCTACTCTCCGCGTCCTCCACGCTCTCTGCGCCTAAACCCCGCGTCTCACCGGCTTTCCGCTCTTCCCGATCTTCCTGTTAAAAACACGCCCAGCGGGCTTCCCTCTCTTTCCTACCTTCTGTTCAACTCCCTACGCCTCGCTGGCCTTCTCCCCGCTCTCTGCGTCCTCCGCGTTCTCTGCGGTTAAACCCCACGCCTCGCTGGCATCCGTGTTCAATCCGCGTTCATCCGCGGCTAATTCCCCTCGCCTCCTTCTTCGCCCCCTTCTACACTCTATATATTTACTATTACTGCTTATTTTTCGCAATTTGCGCTTGCCAAATACGCCATTTAAGTGAATTATTTAACACATATTCGCGGCAAAAACGCCCCGAATACCACCAAAAGATAAACAACAACCCATAATCAATGAACTAAAGAACAACCAATCCTCAGGCGACCAACACCACTCGGCCGCCTGAACCTTACCACTACGCCATCCATGAAATACGCACTATTCCCAAATCCCCTGACCAACGGGGGCAACCAATACCGGGCCATCACCCAGATCAGCGGCAGCAAGGACCTCGAAGCCGTCATTGACCGCATGATCCTGCTCGGCTCCACCATCACCGAGGCGGACATCCGTGCGGTCCTCACCGAAGCCATCCGCGCCGTCGAAAGTCTCCTCATCGACGGCAACCGGGTCAACATGGGCGGGCTCGTCCAGCTCTGGCCCGGCATCACCGGCAGCTTCGACGGCAAAAACGACGCCTTCGACTCCGCGCGCCACCGCGTCTCCCTCCACGCCTCCGCCGGTCGCCGGCTGCTCAAAACCATGCGGGAGAAGTCCGACCCCGCGCGCATCGACGGCATGCCGCCGGCCCCACTCGTCTTCGACTTCATCGACGACGGCAGCGGCACGCTCAACCAACAGATCACGCCGGGCGACATCGGCTCGATCGTCGGCAGCAAGCTGAAGTTCAACCCCGACTCCCCCGACGAGGGCCTGTTCTTCATCAATACCGCCGACAACTCCGAAACGCGCCTGGCCCAGATCAAGCGGAACCTGCCCAAAGAGCTGATCTTCCGCATCCCGCCCGACCTGCCCCTCGGCCAAACCTACCGCATCGAGGTCCGCGCCCGCATGCGCGGCTCTGACCAGCTCCGCACCGGCGAGCTGGAAGCCGTCCTCACCACGTAACCCAACCGCAGCAACCGCCTCCCATCCAGCCACCACCACCGCTACCAACGGTCACGAACTCCCGCAGTTCGTGGCCGTTTTTTTTTGTGCCCCGCCCCCACGACCGCGCCAGCGCAGCGCCGCTGCTAAGCCTTAGCACAGCCTGTGTCATTACTTAGCACAGGCGCTGTCATTACTTAGCACTGCCTGTGCTAAACCTTAGCAGCGGCGGTGATACTGGATAGCACCGATAGGCAGACAGATTACATAGACTGCTAAAGCTTGATTAAGCCCCGCACTCCCATGCGTCTAGGAGCCAGAACTAACGATAAAACAATATCAGATAAATTAACTCAATACCGGTGACACACTGTGCCAAATGATAGACAATTTGACACAGTCGCGAGACATCTTGGCCCTAAACCACAATACATCCTTTTATCAAGATATTTAGATATAAAACACTAGTAGAGTTTTAACCCACCCCAACCCTATATATAGCATCAATTTACGACTTTGACACTATATATAGCACCTCGTTTAAGAGAGTTGGCATATAAAATGAAAACAAGGCTAGAAAATTAACCCGTCGCGGCAGCCTCGATATGCGCTTAGCCAAGACCACAAACAAGGAGAAAAAAATGAAGGTATCAGTCCGCGACTTAATCAATCAAAAGCGCAATCTTAGAAAACAAGCCGAACAATTCTACACGCTCTCGGCGAAAGAATACGCAACATTTACTGACGAAACAGGCCATCATGTATACATTCAAATACGGCCAACCCTAAAACTCTATGCGCCCGATAACGGTGGCGACGCGGCAAAATACTACCAAGTGATATCTTCATTCACTAAAATAACTTCAGCAATTACTACTAGATTTGGTGGAGACCTTTTAGAGGCCCAAGGAAATCTGATTCATTGCTTCTTTAGTGGCGATTCAAACGATCAAGAATCACAAAACCGACTCATAGAGTTTGGACAAGTTTTGAGTACTGCAATAAACGCCCACGTACGCCCAATTTGTCAAGATGCATGGAACGGCTATGCAATGGCATCGGATCACGGACGCGCCATTCTAGTCGCAGGAGAAAATGATTCGTTAGTTTCGCTGGGACCATGCGCCAATAATCCTGCTAAACGTATCCATAGCAAGGACAGTAAGAATGGTGTTCCGTCAGGTGAATTCCATCTACGACAAAGCCACGGAGAATGGCGCAAAGTACGGCTTATCAGCATGTTCAAAGAAGTGAATGAACATGAGGGAATATACAAGCTTGCACATTTGATTGCAGAGCAAGTCAGCACACAAAGTCCAGATGTCATCCATCTGTCCCAAGAAAGTATCCCAGGCTACCTAGAAACTGGCTTTCAACAACCAGCTACGCTACAGGCACACATTGCGCGTGCCGACATGCACAACTTCACCCGGAGAGTAAAAGAAGCGTTTGAACAAGGGACTGAACAAGAAATAAGAAAACTTGCAATCGAGTTTAAGGGCTTGATGCAAAAAGCATCCGAAACTAATTCAAATTTCCAGTCCAAGGTTATTCAGTTTCCTTGGGCTGGTGACTGCATGAACGCCATTCTCTTAGCTTCTGACGAAGGCTATGAATACGATAGATCATCGATATCAGCGGACTATGGAGCCTATTGGCATGAAAACATGACAACCCGTAAATCACATCATGACGAAGTGTCATGGACAATCGGCTGTGCAGGAGGTGGTGCTATCAATGAAGCAAACGGCTACATTCTAATTGGGAATGTAGATGCTGACGGAAGAAGCTTTACTGTGGTCGCTGGCTGGGGCATAGCACACTCTCTCAAAGCCCAAGAAAATAATGATGCCAATGAGTACGACACTGTGATACCTGATTGCGATTACTCTACGCTAAACTCTTCACTGCAGAAATTGTTTACCCCATGCAAAAAAGACACATTTGACAAGCACCGCCATTACAAATCATCTGAACTAACCGCAGATAAAGTTAGTAAAGCATTAATATTGGGAGCCTCCGTACAAACTGTAACCCAAGACCGCCCTGCCATATCACCATATTGCAGCCACTATTGAGATGGTTGGGCAATCGAAAATCGATCTGACATTCCTATCATCGATAATAGATCGATTGGACGGAATAAGTGAGTCATGGGCTAGAGGCCAAGTGACCATTAATGGACAATTGCCAATCGACCACCGAGAATTAAAAGGCTCAGGGCTCATACGCCCAATTACCCTTTCGTTCAACATAACCCGGTGGAATGATTTACTTCCTCGGGTAGAGATTCCACAAAAATACATACACTTAGCGACAAACGACTGGCATTGTTTCGAAGATAAATCTTTATGCTACGCTCTACTGCATGAGTGGATTTACCACTACGAATCGTGGAGTGTAAGTCATCCACAATTAGTTGTTTCAGAACTGATGGCAAATTGGGCGATGGATTCAATTTCGAGATTAATCTACTATCATCACTTGGGGAAAATTCGCAATCTAGTAGCATGGCCAAGCGAGTGGCTTTGTTATAACCATGATCAAGAGGGTATTAAAGAATTCTACGAACGCAAATGGAAGATTACATAACACACTTAAAAGCTTCGCATAGCAACATCCAGGAAACGATTAGATTTATAGATCAAAAAGCTAGTATTATATTTGGTTTAGTTGTTTTCGTACTGGGTGCATCTCTCCTGATGTATAAAAACCAATACCTGCTCCCCGTATCACCAGGGTCCACCTCAATAAAGCTCTCCGTTACTCCATGGTCGGTCGTATCAGGGACATTTTTGATTATTGCATTCGGATTTACCACTCTATGCACGACCTCGCTTTACTCATGCTTAAAAGCAAGAGGGCCATCATCAAATAAGGAACTAATACTGTTCCCTATTAACATAAAAAGTGCAGTTTCAATAAAATCACTCTATAACGAAACAAAAGACCCCACTAAAACAGAAGATAAGGTGGTGGAAGAATATGAAGACCAAGTTTATGCCGTAGGTGTAATCATGAGTAAAAAGTTTCAGTATCTAAACCGCTTAATGACCTTCTTCGCATTTCAGGCTTCATTCACTGGTCTACTCTTTGTAGTAGTTTGCCTGCATAGCGTATATTGCTAGCACCTCAAGAGGGCTCGCACGCAAACTTCAAACATCCATGAAAGCCGCGCTCCCCTTGCTGATCTTCCTCCTGGCCCCTCATGCGTGGAGCGCGAGTGAGACCGATGACAGCGCGCGGGCATTCGTGTTGGATTGGGTTGCGGCCTACAACCGGAACGATCCGGCGTTGATGGCGGGGTTTTACGCGGAGGATCCGAGGGTCACGGTGATGGTGTCCGTTGGCCAAACCTTCCGCGGCTACCAGGCCATTGCCGAGCTGTATCGCAGCGACATGCAAGTCGTCGAATTTTATGATTCCTACGCGAAGGAGCTTCAGGTCTGGACTGAGGGCGACACCGCGCTCGTCTCGTTCGAGCATTTCTTTAAGTATTACGTGCGCCCGGATAAGTCCCGCTGGAATATCCACATCCGCACCACAATGACGCTCCGCCGCGACGGCGACGGCTGGAAAATCATCCAGGAGCACTCCTCGCCCATCCAAGGCATTCCGCGCGCAACCCGCATCCAGTCGTCCACCGGCAGCTAGCGACGCGTGATAAGGTTGATTTTGCGACTGGAGGGCGATCCCGCTGAGCGGGATCATCGCCGGTTTAATTCATCTCGAAAGGTAGGGACGGTTGCCCACAACCGTCCGCCACGCATGAGTCGCCCATCGGGTGAAACCGGACGGTTGAGGACAACCGTCCCTACCAATTAGTCGCCCCTGAAAAAGGTGACATCTATCTGATTATCAGTGACCTACCTCTCTGATGTGGGCATTATTATGACCAGTAAAACGAGTTAAACCCATAAAAACTGGTCATTTGATGAAGCCGAAAAAGCGCCTTAAAGAGGAGCCTCAATTATTTCAGCAGGATTTGGAGCATATGCTGGATCAGCGTCAGGCCCTTTATCAGGCCGCCAATCGGATCGACTGGGCTACGCTGGAAAGGGCTTCGAGCATCTGTATTCGGACATCGGCAGCCGGCCAGGCTGAATGCAGATGAAGTTCTGATTGACCGGAGTATGCCTTGGTGGCTACTACTCGTTGCTTTCTGAATCTTTCTCTGCAATGCGAATCACATTAAAAGCAATAGCCGAAAAAGTCGGCCTTTCCCCTGCTACGGTCAGTCACGTTCTCAACGGGAACGGAGCCAATTATAGCGAAGCCACACGCAAGCGCATCATCGAAACCGCTGAAGAATTGGGCTATACACCGAATACCTCTGCCCAAGCAATGCGAACAGGTCGATCTGGAGCGATCGCATTGATCATGTCAAATGACCCGCAAAAGAGCATGCTTCAACAAGCAATAGCTACCAGCATCTGTGAGCGCTTGGAGAAATCGCGATACCACTTAATTCTTAGCATGCTTCCAGATGAAAAACTGACTGATCCCAGTTTCTTCCCAAGCATCATGAGGAACTGGATGGTGGATGGCGTTCTGATTGCCTACTTCAACCAGATTCCCAAACAGTTGGAGGAGTTATTAACCAAACAGAATATCCCATCCGTCTGGCTCAATAAGGACTCAAGGTACAACTGCGTCAGCTCGGATGACGCCAATGCAGTGAAATTAGTCGTTGCTCATCTACACGATTTAGGCCATCAGCACATCGCAATTGTCGACTACACCGGATCGAGCTTACAAACGAACAACTTGATGAGAACGCGGTACGACGCTTTCGTGGAAAAATGTCGCGACCTGGGCATTCAACAATCGGTCTGGCGCCAGGAAGGCTATGTTTCAAGGGCTGAACGCATTAACCTGTGCCGCGCAGAGCTATCGAAGGAGAATCGAGCAACCGCCGTTATCGCGGTTTCCTACTCCAATGCGCTTCCGGTTCAAATCGCCGCCCAGACAACTGGCTTGGAACTTCCAAAAGACCTGTCATTAATTACATTTACCGATGATCGAACTAACCTCGGCGGCATTGACATAAGCTCTATTCTGGTCCCTCTGAAGAGTATGGGCGATAGGGCAGCTGATATGCTTTTGAGGCAGATAGCCACCCCGCAGAAGCAGTCCAGGTCTGAGAAGCTGGATTTCATTGTTAACTACGAAGGAACTGTAGGCCCTTGCCCGATTAACTGCCCCCAACGCTAACTGAGAATTGAACTTGGAGCACACTTTTGTTACGCCAAGGTCAATTTTCACAACGTTATGATAGCGTCATTGACTCCTTTCCCTGTTCATTTGATAAGGAGCTTCATGACAAGAAAAGTAGACTTCTACCATCGACCTGGTTTCACTCTCGTAGAATTAATAGTCGTCATTGGGATTATTGCCCTTTTGTCGGCTATATTCTACTCCGTTGCTGGAATCGCAAAACAGAAGGCAAATACAGCGCGGTCTACAAGCAACTTACGTCAGTTAGGCAATGCAACGAACCTTTACGCAATAGACCATCAATACGATCTACCGATGGTCAGCAATTCCGGTAATAACTACGCGGACCCACCCTGGTATATGGGACTGGCTGAATATATCGGAGCCATTCCGAAACCAGGCAGTAAAATCGCCTTTCAGGAAGGTGTGGAAAACATTTTATACAACCCAGCTTCTGAGGAGGAAAACAAGATTATCAACTTCGCGCCAAGCATTAGCTGCGCGCCCAACCCCTCGGCCCGTCCCGCCATCAATGTCCTCAAGACGACACAGGTTATCGATCCAGCAAAAAAGGCATGGCTGATTACTGCCACAAACAGCTACTACTACAACCCCTACAACGCTTTAGGCCTCGAATATCCACATAACGGACAAGCCAACGTTCTATACTTCGATGGCAGCGTTGGGCTGGTTTCCAAAGCGGAAGTCATTGAACGCGGCCGCAACCTTCTAGATCCGCGGGCTCAATGATATCAGGCCAACATTGTATAGCACAACGCCGTGGGAACTCTCGACTGGACGCTTTTTACCCTAATCGCTGCCTGCCTGATGGCGGTGGTCATCATTCTCAAATCTTACACCCGAAGCGTCGCCGACTTTCTAGCCGCAAACCGGTGCGCCGGGCGTTATTTACTAACGGTTGCTGATGGAGTTTCCGGTGTCGGTGCCATCACCGTCATTGCAACATTTGAGCTTCATTACTCATCAGGATTCGTGCCCGAGTACTGGCAACTGATGCTTCTGCCCATAGGCCTGATCATATCGCTATCGGGCTGGGTCATCTACCGTTTCCGTCAGACAAGAGCCCTAACGCTCGCGCAGTTTCTGGAGGTGCGCTACAGTCGGAAGTTTCGCATCTTCGCCGCCAGCATATGCTTCCTTTCCGGCATCATCAACTACGGGATTTTTCCTGCCGTCACCGCACGTTTTTTTATACACGTGTTGGAATTCCCCAGTGCATTTTCCCTTCTTGGAATTGCCCTTCCCACTTACCCTGTAGTCATGGCGACCATGCTGGGCATTGCCCTCTTCTTCACGCTCAGCGGTGGACAGATAACGATCATGATCACCGACTTTATCCAGGGGCAGCTCATCAATATCGTCATGCTCTTGCTGTTGGGATTTCTCCTCTACTACTTTGCTTGGGGCGATATCGTTGAGGCCCTTGAAACTGCGCCCGAGGAAGCGTCACTGCTCCATCCATTTCAAACTCAAAAGGTGACGGACTTCAATTTCTGGTATTACGCCATTTCTGTGTTTAGCGCTTTCTATGGCGTCATGGCGTGGCAAGGAAGCCAAGCCTATTACGCCTCGGCAAAGACTCCTCACGAAGCTCGTATGGCCAAGGTACTCGGCAACTGGCGAACAGCAGTAATTAACGTATTGCCAATGTTTCTGCCAATTTGTGCTTTCGTTGCACTTACCCACCCCAATTTTAAAGATTTAGCGAGCACCGTCACCAACCACCTCGACAGTATGCCCGATGGGCAAAGTCAGCAACAGTTGCTAACACCCACCGTCCTGATTTATTTGCTACCGCCTGGCCTGCTGGGGTTGTTTGTGGCGTCAATGTGGGCTGCCGCCATCTCCACCGACAACACCTATCTGCATTCCTGGGGCAGTATTCTTGTGCAGGACGTAATCATCCCCATGTACGGGAAACCGCTTTCGCCTAAAACACATTTGCTGGCGCTGCGGCTATCAATTGCCGGGGTCGCTGTATTTGGGTTCTGCTTCAGCCTGCTTTACCAACAAAATGATTTCATCTTCATGTTTATGTCGATGACGGCGGCAATCTTTATGGGAGGTGCTGGCTCGGTTATCATTGGAGGACTGTACTGGAAACGCGGAACGACTCAAGCCGCTTGGGCAGCAATGATTGTTGGCGCCCTCGTCCCAACAACTGGCATGATAAGCCGAATGCTTGACCCTGACTTCTTCCTCAACGGACAGCAAATCTGGTTTGCTGCAACTTCCTCCGCTGTTTGTTCCTATATAATCGTTTCCCTTTGTGGCAAAGAGCGCTTCAACCTTGATAAGATGTTGCATCGCGGCGACTACGCAGACGGCGAATCCAAACCTGCCGCGGTCGAAACCCGGATCGAACGCTTCAAGCAATTCGGCGTGGATTCAGAGTTCTCCAATGGGGATAAAATGATTTATCTGATAACAGCTGTGGTTGGCGTCAGCTTTTTTTCACTATTTATTTTCGCCTTGGTAGTTCACTTAACCGTCGGCACTGATGAGGGCTGGTGGGCGAGCTTCTGGAAGTGGTTCTTGCTGTTTGCCTCCGTTAAAGCGCTGATCGTAACCATTTGGTTTTTATTTGGCGGCGTGAGAGACATTCGGGCTTTATTGCTCGATCTGCGCAGGGCCAAACAAGATGCGCGTGACGACGGTTTTGTAGAATAGAGATAACATGAAGTTGCCGGGTCCAGCACTTGCTCAACCCGGCAACTTCATGTTATCTCTAGCCGTTTGCTCATCGCACCTCTATTTAAGTGACGTGTCTGAGAATACATCGCTGGATCGAATCGGTACAAAAAAAACTCCCTGAGCTCAGGGAGTTTTTCGAATCTAGCGCCGTGAATTTACTTACGGTTACGGCGACGGTAGTAAACGGTGGAAAGCAAGGCTAGGACTCCGACCATCCCGGCATAGGCGGAAGGCTCAGGAATGGCGCTCGTAGTAACAATCACATCATCGATGCTGAACTGGTTTGTATCGACATCCACATCGATTCGACGAATCACAGTATCGCCAGCATAACCAAAAAACGAATAGCCGGAGCCGGATATGTTTTCCGAAAAAGTCACCGAACTGCCAATCTGATTTGTGCCATCTGTATCACTATACAGCGTGATGGTGGCGTCGGTCTGTAAACGAGCCAGCGTAAAGCCGATACCATAAATTTCCTCGCTCTCCACCGAGCCAAAAACAAACTCCGGCAGGATAATGCTCATGCCAGAACCATTACCGAAGGTAAGGCCAAGCGAAGGGCTGCTGACAAAGGTTGATCCGTTGGTTAGAATCGCTCCAAAGCCACCGTTTTTCTGGAAATTCATGCGGAAATTGACTCCGGAGTTCGCACTGTTGTAGAGGACACCAGCAAGCGTGTTGCCGCTTGTGAAGCCCGTACCTGATCCCCCCAGAACAGTGTCAGGTGAATCAAAATTCGTCAGAATAGTATTCGAGTCACTATTGAACTGCGCTGCGGTGTAGTTACCGTTCTCCTCTACGAATGACTGCAAGACGACATCACCGGAAATGACGTCTGGCGATGGGTCGTCGATATTTTGTGCAAGTGCAAGGCTTGCGGTTGTAAACAAGGTGGCGATTGTTGGTAGTGCCTTCATATTTAGATGTTATGGTTAAAAGATTATCATAACGTTGTGAAAACTAACCAAACACGCAACGTATTTAAAGTAACGATCTCTTGACCAATTGTTTCAAGAAAGCCTTATTCGAGGCGATAGCTGACTCTTTCAAAGGCTAAAAACAAGGCGGCTTACACTTTAAAATGGATGTCAGCACTCGCTTCGCGAAGCCGCAAGCAGCTTTGAAAAACTTCCAGGGGCAGCCGCAAGGTCGTCATAACTTCCGGCTTCTACAATCTGCCCGCCTTCCATCACCAAGATCATATCAGCGTCGCGGATCGTGCTCAATCGGTGTGCGATGGTGATCGTGGTTCGATTGCGTGAAAGCTCCTTCACCGCTTCCTGGACAAGTGCTTCGCTCTCATTATCCAAAGCGCTGGTCGCTTCATCCAGTACGAGTAATATCGGGTCACGTAGTATCGCACGGCTGATAGCAATGCGCTGTCTTTGCCCTCCTGAAAGCGATGATCCGCGTTCCCCTACCTGATACTGGAGACCTTCGGGCAACTCTTTGATGAACTCCCAAGCATTCGCGGCTTTTGCAGCTAAAACAAGTTCTTCATCAGTCGCCTCAGGTTTGCCAAAACGCATATTCTCCGCAATCGATCCACTGATGAGTAAATTGTCCTGCATGACGACTGAACAACGTCTTCGGAAAGCTCGCAGATCTAAATCTTCGATGGAAACACCATCAATGGCAATCTCTCCCTCGGTAGTGGAATACAAACCGAGCACCAGGTTAACGAGCGTGCTTTTTCCTGATCCACTGGCACCAACCAGTGCAATATGCTGCCCGGGCTCAATCGCTAAACTCACATGATTAATTACGCATGGCGTAGTTTCCTCATAGCGGAAGGAGACATTCCGCAGTTCAATCTTCCCCTCGAAAATCAAAGGCTTTGTTTCCCCATTCCATTGCTCTGTGTAGTCAGAATCGACCAGCTCTTTGATCGAGCGAAAGCTTTCCTTGGCTTGCAGATACTGAACGCCAAATTGACTGAGTATATTCACCGGTGCCACAATGATAGGCAACGTCCCGACCAACGCAACCAGCGCACCAAGCGTTAATAAATCTTTAAGCACCAGTAGCGAGCCAAAGCCTATTGCGAGTACTTCGATGGCAACAAGGATGACGAACATCGTCCAACCAAAGGTCTGATCAAGATGGATTTGCGCGCACCGGGAATCACCATAAACCTGGCTGACAGTTTCCATATCCCGTACAACGCGGTGTTCCTGCCCATAGCTTCTTGTCAGCTTAATTGCACCGATAAATTCACTGGCGAATCCCGTCAATTGCTCACGGTCGCGTCGCACGCGCTCATTGATGCGCTGTAAGCGATTCCAAAAGAGTACGCGCACCAATACCACAAGTGGCAGAGCGATCACCACAAAGATTAACAACCATGGATTGAGAACCCCCAGGACCGTGATCAGCAAAGTCGTGCGCACGAGTTCTGGGGCTACCATGCTCATCAGCGGCATCACTGCCATTTCAATATTTTGTGAGTCAATCGCATATTTGGAAAGCAATCGCCCCGCCTGCATTTTATCAATGTAGCCAAAGTGCATCATCTGCAGCTTGGTAAAAATTTCTCGGCGCATGCTTACCACCATCACCTGCGTAGCGTTGGCCATTTCCTTAGCACATTTGATCATGGTCAGCGCGTGCACCGCCAGAAGCAACAACGACACGGCTGTCAATTGAACACAGAGAAATGCGTCCTTGTATTTCAAACCGTGCTCGATAATCGCGTTGGTGATTGCCGGATACGGCGCTACGCAAAGTACGCTGCATATGCGCCAATTCAGGTAATTCCTAAACGACCGACGACAGGCCCATAGAAATGAACGAAACGATGGCGCCTCTGATAGCGAACCAGTCTTCATGACTACTCTATACAACTGAGACCAGGCAAGTCCAGCGGTCTAAACGGGCTGCCCGACTTCGGTCAGACATCCATCTGCCTTGACCAGAAAGCACTGCCCTACACCAACAGACATGGGCACTTCTGCATCCTCCAATGGATTGTCGCCTACCATCGCAAGTCGATGCGGAGCGCAAGGAATATCATCCAAAACCCGGGTCCAGAAAGATCGTTGCATTTTCTGCCCAAGGCCAAAGTTTGAACCAAATACTCCCTCTACAATTCCTTTTCCTGTCTCGCCAGCCAAGCCCGCGCGCTCCATTTTAAGAAGGCACCCCAAGTGAGGATTATTGCTGATCACATAAATGCCGTAGCCTGCCTGATGCAACTCATACGCCAAATCAACATTGCGCTGCATGACGATTAAATTCTTCTTATGCCAAAGCCGTAGCCAGAGCAGCGCCAGCTTTTCGTCTAACTTAAAGTGCTTGATAATGTCGCTGTAATCCCAATAGATATTGATATCAAGATACTCCAACAGCAGTTCTTCCGCGCGCTCATAACCATTCGCTTGAATCATGTTGGATAACAGATTCAGAATGAAGTTACCGGCCAGATACCGTCTGTCGATTTGCGCGTTTGGATAGCACTCCTCAACAAGCGTGCCATCCAAATCAAAGCATACCGCCTTAATTTCAGAATTCAGATTGATAATCATTGGGCGCTGATGAGGTGTTTCCAGTAGCGTTGATTACTTTCGTGATTACTTTGCTCGAATGTGATTTCACCCGAGTAACCGATGTCGATCATGGCGTCCAAGAGACCCGGCCAATCAATCTTGCCAGCGCCCAAGGGCAGATGAGCGTCGCGATCACCAAAGTTGTCATGAAAATGCGTTTCTACGATCAGGCTGCCAAGCTCGCGGGTTAGCGAAACGGGATCAACGCCCTGACAGAAGCAATGCCCGGGATCCAGACAAACGCCTAGATTATCACGGTCGATTTTTTTAATAAATCGCCTTATTTCATCACTCCTGGCATTAATTTCCAATGCCTCGATACAACTGGTTTCAATGGTCACCATGATGCCGTGCTTGGCAGCTTCGTCGCAAAGACTCTGGTAAATCGGGACTGAGTCTTCAACCATTGCGCCAATGCCACCATAGGCTTCACGCCCCAATCGATGTAATTCAACAAGCGAAAGTTCACCCGCATTGAATCTACTGGCAACATCGCCCATATATTGAATGGACGTCAGCCCATACATCCAACCCATATGTGTGGTAAAACGCTTTAAGCCAGCGATAGCTGCCGTTTCGACCAAGGCCTTGTGTCGGGGTAGGATCCACTCCACCTCTTCATTAGGCGGAGGCAATGTCTGCCCAAAATGTGCGGAATCCATAGTCAAACTGTGCGCTCTCACGGCAGTGTGGAACTCTTCAACCTCTCGACGCTTTACTGCAAACAGTTGCTCTTCCGGACTATCGAAAATGATGTCTCCCGAAGCGTCATTCGCTTCGATTGTGCAAAATAGGTCCTGCGGGTAGACGCCATAAAACCCCAAATCAAGCAGTAGCTTCAGCTCAGTGTCACCCTCCTGTCGCCAAGCTGAAAAGGTAGTATTACCCGTCAGACGGTAAAAATTTTCAGGGATCTTTTTTGTATGGGCTTGCATATATTCATAACGTTGTGAATGGTTCCTTCACCATGTCAACCCTACAGATAAAGATAGCATCATTTTATGCCTGCGCATTGCTGATTTTACTACCGATTACTTCTCTAGCTGACGGTGAGAGCTTCATACTGGGGCTAGACAGGAACATTGAAATAATCCTACCCGATACCCCCAGTCAGACGGAAACCTTTGCCGCTAATGAGTTGGCCCGCTATTTGGAGGCGATACGCGGCACGCCCGTGCAATTCGGCTATCACTCCGATTACGCTTATCAGCTTTACGTAGGTAATACATTCATGGCGGATGAATGGATGCCAAAGTTGACGGATAAAATTCCGGAGACAGCACAAGAGGTATTCGTGATTGCCACGGATTCCTCGCAAACAGTCCTGGCCGGTGGCGGTGATCGCGGCACACTATACTCGGTCTATGCTTTTTTGGAGGACTTAGGATGCCGATGGCTGGAGCCCGGCCCGCAAGGAGAATTCATTCCCCAGCGAACCACCATCGGTCTGCAAAACTCAGAGCGCATCGAACGTCCGGCCATGACAATTCGCCACTTGGGCACATCCGGTCAATTTGCCGAACCTGCCAATAAGCAACCCAAAGCAATCCGCGAAACCGTAGACTGGATGGTGAAGAATCGCCTGAACTTCAGCTTCGCGCTTCGCCCCCAAGTGCTCTACCGGCAAATGCCTCCCGGTGAACGCAACCTGTGGGATATCCGTGGCGGCATGGTTGAATGGCAGCACATCGTGCACAACTTCCCTATGATCATTCCGAATGAAGTTTACTTTGAAGAACATCCAGAATACTTCGCTTCTTACAAAGGACGCCGCATTCCTGTGGGGCCCGAGATGGGCAACCTTGCACTGACGCATCCAGAAGTGCGTCGCGTGGCAGCCGAGTTTGCCGCGAACTGGTTTGACCAGCACCCCCAAGGCACCGTCGTGCCCATGGTTCCGCCAGATGGCGCGATTAAATGGGATGAATCTCCGGAAGCCATGAAGCTGGGCGGCAAGAACTTCGTTCAGGGCTCCGAGGGCAGCATGAGCCGACGTATGGCGGAATTCTCAGCAGCAGTGGCTGAACAACTCATCGAAGATTATCCCAATCGCTACATTTTGAATCTAGCCTACTCAAACTATGTTGAGCCCTACCCCGGCCTGACTTTGCCCAGCAATGTGATTGCGCAGGTAGCCCATGGCTACGCCGGGCAAGGCTCCTTCGTTCACTCAATCTACCATGACCGCAATGCAGAGGCGCGAAAAATATTCGAGGGCTGGGCCAACTCTGGCGCTGGAGGCATTGGCATCTGGGATTACTTCATCCTGCACGTTCCAGATCGCGCGGGCTCACCGAAAACCCCCTTAGGATTCGCTAATATAACTCGCGATATGATCGGCTACCTCAAGGCCCTCAAGCCCGCATACAAAGTTTACTTCACCCAGGCTGGCAATGAACATTGGCAGTACAATGCATTCCTATATTGGGCTGTAGCGCGCCTTACGTGGAACCCCGACCAGAGTGTCGAATCACTGGCCCGCGAATGGGCGCAGGCCGCGTTTGGCAAAGCATGGGAGCCTGGCTATCGCTACCTGAACTTACTCGAAACGGCTTACGACAACGATGAATGGGGCGTTAAGATTTGGCGCGAAATCAACGTGCCCTCTCCACTTATTTTTGACGAGGCCTTCCTCTCTTCAGCCCAGGAAAACCTGAGCGAGCTCAAGCAAAATCTCTCTCCTCACAATCATCTCGGCCAAGACTTGGCCGAGCGAATGCAGACTTCCATTACTTTCGCTGAAAATGCCGTGGCGCCAGCCAAAATCTTTGGCAAACATGGGGTGTGGAAAATCACTCGTGGCGAAAACAGCTACACTTTAAATGCTGACGGAGCGGACCATCTCGACCAACAGCTGTTGATGGATTCCATGAGCAGCGACCATTCCACTGAACGCACGCTTAGCCACCTAATGTTCCGCGCGAAAAAGCGTGAAGAACCGATTCTTTGGCTGGAAAACCGTGACATCAAGGTCGGTGTCATACCCGGCATCGGCGGCCGTATGATTCGCATTATCGACCGATCTACGGGACAAAATCTTTTACACGAACCGAAACAGGATTCACTAGAGAATCCCGGCGCACCCTATTTCCGCTACGGAGGCTATGAGGAATATACAGGCAACGCATTCGCATCCCCCGGTTGGGAAACACCCATGCGTATAGTCAGCCACAACAACTACAGCCTAACGCTCACCGGCTACGTCGATGGCCTCACAATCAAGCGTAACTATAGTCTAAGCAAGAGCATACCAACAAAGCTGACCATCAATACCCAACTGAGGAACGAAACTACAGAAGCCCGCCCAACCCGCATCCGTGTGCACCCGGAATTCAAACTCGACGAGCATCTGGATGAAACACGCTTGCTCATCAAGCGCAACGGCAAGCCGTTCGAGGACTTCTCATTGTATCATTCCGACGCCTTGGATACACCGGATGAAATCGAACAGTGGGGAGTTTATTCGCCAATGAAAGAGATAGCCGTCCTAAATAGCTTTCAATATGACCAGATCGAAAAAGCGCATCTGCACCTCGACCCCAACAGCGAGAGCTTTAACCTCGAGCTTTTCGGCGCTTACAAGAACTTGCTTCCCGGCGAGTCGCTTACGTTAGAACATCGCTACGAAATCATTCGTGGACGGGAAAGTGACAAGTTACTCGGCGCGAACAAAAACCGCGCCAAAACAGCGGTAAAGCAGAACGAGGCC
The DNA here is from genome assembly GCA_031296935.1 of Cerasicoccus maritimus. Taxonomy (GTDB): domain Bacteria; phylum Verrucomicrobiota; class Verrucomicrobiia; order Opitutales; family Cerasicoccaceae; genus Cerasicoccus; species Cerasicoccus maritimus. The sequence goes on along the minus strand of JAVDPD010000006.1, from coordinate 137,724 downwards.
AATCCTAGCCAGACCCCTATCAGTGAAATTCAAACCAAGGACATATCATACCAAAACGGCGACATTCCCATATCTCTTGATGGCGTGCCTGTGCAAATAGGTAAATCCGGCGCGCTGCAATGTGAATTCTATCTCAACGAAGACCCGGCAACAATTAAAGATTCCGTCCTATTCAGCTTCGGCAGCAAAAGTCCCGATTGGATGATCGCCCGCTTCAGTCAAGGCAAGTTCTACCTGTATCGGACGCGCGGCAACCCACCGTTCGACGCCCCGGATGAAGGCTGGTCAAAACTGATGGTCGAAACCACAGGACTCATTGAGCCCAATACCTGGCACCGGCTTATCCTCGGTTGGAATGACACAGGTCCTGGCGCCCAGGACCAGCTATACATCATTCTGGACGACCAACTGATCGATGAGCGCAACGATCTGGTCATCCGCCCAGTCACCAACGCGCCAAGCCTGATGATCGGTGGCAATTCACGCGCCATCAATAATGGCCGCTTCAACGGAAATATCAGAAATATCCAAATTTATGATCACGCTTTCCGTGACAATCTGGGCGACTTCGAATAGCCTTCCCACTAAACACGTTTGTAAACGATCAGATATACAAATTACGAAAATTCTGCGAAGCGGTTAGTAAATCTATCCCCGTAGGCCGACCAGGCACACACAGAGTATAAGAAAACCCGCGCCGAAACCGGAACGGGTTTTCTGGGTATTGAATCGGATGTGGGGCTTAGCCGACCAAAGCCTTGAGGCCTGCGCCCGGCTTGAACTTTACCGTCTTCGAAGCCTTGATCTTGATCTTTTCCTTGGTCTTCGGGTTGACGCCCATGCGAGCTGCACGCTTAGCAACCGAGAAGGTGCCGAAACCGATCAGCTGAACACCGGCCTTGTCCTTCTTGAGGCCCTTCTTCACGGCGTCGAGGACAGCTTCTACTGCGCGCTCTGCGGATGCCTTGGTGGCGTCCTTGCCGAGATTCTTTTGCACTTCAACTACGAGTTCTGCTTTATTCATATGATATAGATTAGGATTTGCGTTAGTTAGTTGGTGTTAACCGATGCCCTTATGACGCTTTCAGCCTCATCTCGTCAATGAAATTAGCACCGTAAATTACTTTTTTTCGAAATAAGGGACAGGCTCTAGCCTTTTTCTGGTGGGAGGTCTAGAGGATTAATCCCTTGACTCCCGCTTATCAAAAGGCGTAAGAGATGGTCCATCGCCTCAACCCGCATGATACCGCGTTCTTGGGCGATTTGTTCGGATCGCTTTAGGAGTTGACGAGCCATCGTCCGCGCCTGTACTTCGGGCGCGCCTAAACGCTGGCATAGCTGCGTTAAACTTTCTTCGTTCTGGACTTCGTTTTCGTCCATTTCAAGCCGTGATTTCAGAAATTATTTCTAGCGTCGGCCCGCCTGGTTTTGCGATGCAAAGTGCGGCATCCCCCGTGGTATAACGACGTTTGAGCAGGGCCAGGCCATTGCCGCCGACATGCGAGGTGACGGAGCCGATTTCCTTCTCGCCCGCAAAGACTGGTATCGGCGTGCTGTGATTACTTTGCGATGCAAAGTGAATGCGGTAAATTGCGCGCTGTGCGTGGCCCATCGCGTGCAATCGCGCCATGACTTCCTGGCCGAGGTAACAGCCCTTGGTGTAGCTCACGGCTGCCTTCGATAAATCAGCCCCTTCGTGAGGCAAATCTTTCTCGCCGATGTCTTGTGGAATGCTGGGGGTCCCACAAGAAATGCGTGCCGCAAGGGCGGACTCGGCGTCTACAAACGTAGCATTCAAGTGGGCTGGAGGCCATTCAGCACTTTGCGGGACGAGGCAGTCCAGGCTGTCGGTGCCCGCGAGGCGTCCACGAAAAATCAATACACCATCTTGCTCTATGAAGCATTTATCCGGCGGCAAAAGTTCGCTGGACAGGTCATCGCCAAAGAGGGTGACTAGTCGGAATTGCGCGGAGACGTCTTCGATCTCCACTTCGTCGGCAATGATATTTTCCTCTACTTTGCATTGCAAAGTTTCCGCGTCACTGTGGTAGCTAATAAGGAGGAAATCTTCGGGCCCGCGCTGAAGGATGAATGCGTCGTGGAGCACCTTGCCCTTACGGTCGAGGAAGAGGCCATAAGTGGCAGGGCAGGACTCACTGCGGCGCAAGTCGTTGGAGAACTGACTTTGCAGATAGGCAGCCGCATCTTCATCGCTGACGGCGAGAATGGCGGGCTGTGATGTGTAGGCCTGTAGGGCGGACATGGGGCTTAACAACGCGAAAGCGGGCTGCTTGTCAATCGAGGACGCGGGATTCAGGTGAGTCTGAGAAGAGGCGTCAGAAATTCATTAGGGGACTAAGCCCACGAAGATGGCTTGGGGGCTCTGATCAGAAGGTAGCAGCCAGAACAAAGCGGATTCACTGAAAAACATGATCAAAATCGCATCAATAAAAAGAGAATAGCTAATCAATTCGGTGTCGACAACTAATAATCCATTATAATCAGTTTAGCTCCACTAACTCTCCAACAACATGAGATTCACGAATTTAACACACCAAAATGCCATGACGACCTGACTGAAATATCAATTCATAAGAAATTACCGCTTGCCTACGGATTTTTAACTTTAATGATATCATGCGTGGAAATTCCAACAAATCCTTCTGACCAAATGACGACCTGCCCCAATTGCGGAGCAGTCGTTGCCACCAATGTGCTCATTCCAATGGGCGATACGCAAGTCTGTCCGAGCTGTCGCGACGACTACATTCAGCGCCTCAAGGAAACCGGCACTCCGACCACAACTGGCATGGATGAGGAAATTCGCCAAACCCACATCAAGCACGAAGCTTCGCTAAAATCAATCGGTATCCTTTACCTGCTCGGCGGAGTGCTCATGATTCTTGGCAGCCTAGGCATGCTGGTAGGCGGCTTCGCCAGCTCTGGCGGTGAAATGGGACCCGAAGGCGTTGGTTTCATGCTTGGCATTGCAATCTTTTATTTGGTCATGGGCACTCTGATGATCTTCTTGGCCGTTGGCTTCCGAAAACTCAAGCGCTGGGTGCGCATCCCATCAACAATTATTGCTGCCTTGGGCCTACTGAGCTTTCCAATCGGCACGCTGATCAACGGCTACATTCTGTATCTCATCTGGTCCGCCAAGGGGAAGATGGTCTTCTCCGACGAATACAAGCTGATCATCGAAGCCACTCCCGACATCAAATATAAGACTTCGCCCGTCGTGTGGGTGCTGCTGATCATCCTCTTGCTCCTACTTGGTGGCGCTTTGGCTGCCGCATTCCTTGGGTAATTGACAGTCCAGCGCTGAACCCACGTGGTTCCGATTATCCCACCAACGGCCATCAACTTTCGCGGTTCATGGCCGTTTTTCGTGCCCGACAGCCACGCAGCCAGTCAAACAACTAAGCCCAACATCTCTGTTCTTAACTTTCCCATCCAGAATAAAGACCGCATCACTCAAACAGCTCTCTTTGCCTGACTTCCTCCCGCTTTTCCTGCGAGGGCAGACTATGCTCTAAAAGCCATGCGATGCTCATCGCGTCAAAGCCTGGCTCCTTTGCCATACGCAACAAAAGTAGAGCCGAAGCGATGGCGTCATACAGCGCACAGTGTGCCCGGCGGCGTTTGTCCGGGCAAAGTTCTTCGCCGAGTTCGACCAATTTGCTTTCCAGCGCAAAGCTCTCAATCAACGCGCCCAACTTGTAGCTCTCAAGATCCGGGTAAATGACCTCGTATAGTCGCCGGGTATCGATCCACGGTCCCCAGTCCGCAACCTTGCCGCCCTGGAGGTAATCCACCGACGCCGGAGGGTAACTCCACTGCTGCTTGAGTAACCGCTGCTCCACCGATGCATGATGCGCAGCAAAGACCCCCTGCCCTCGCCAGTCACGAAACTCCTCCCACTCATCCGCAAAAGGCGCGCAGTCGCTGACATCCTTTTGCGCAATGCCGTGCAGTCGCGTATCTTGCAATGTCAGCTCCTCCAAAGGCGCACAAAGCCGTGTATGCACGGATTGGATTACCCCATGCAGTAACTTGACCACACCGTATTCGACGACGCCGCTTTTGGCCGCGCCTTCGAAGTCGATCACGTAGATCGGGATGTCCGCCCAGTGCGGCATCAGTGGATATTCGAGGTGATCATGCCAACCATAGAGCCTATCGCAGGTTGGTGAGTCAAGACGCGGCCGCGCGTGAATTTTGACTGATTGAAGAATTTTGCTGAAATCTTTCCACCAGCGCCCAAACTCCCTCCCCATGGACCTCGCGCCTTTCAAAGATTTCGCTCAACAACTCGCCGACGCCAGCGCCCAACGCATTCGTGAAGTGTGGGACGAGGATGATCTCGGCTTGGAATACAAGGAGGACGACACCCCCGTGACCCGCGCCGACCGCGATGCCGAGGAAATCATGCGCGCCATGATCAAGAAGCAGTTCCCGCATCACGGCATCATAGCCGAAGAATTCGGCAGCGAAAACGAAGACGCCGAATGGGTCTGGATTCTCGATCCGATCGACGGCACGAAGTCCTTCGTCGCGCACGTCCCACTGTTTGGCACGTTGATTGGCCTGCTCCACCGAGGCGAGCCAACCGTGGGCGTGATCAACCAGCCCATCCTGCGCCAATGCCTGATCGGCGACAACGAGACGACCACGCTGAACGGTAAAGTCGTCCAAGCCCGCCCGCAAACTCAGCTCGAGCGCTCCCTCCTGCTGACCACGGACCCGAATTTGATGGAGATGACCGACGAAATCCCCGGTCTCAAAGATCTCTTGCAAACCGTTTACCTACGCCGCACCTGGGGCGATTGCTACGGTTACCTGCTGCTGGCGACCGGCCGCGCGGACATCATGATCGACCCGATTCTGGCGCCGTGGGACCTCTTGCCACTCGTGCCCGTAGTTCGTGGGGCCGGCGCCGTGATCACGGACTGGCAAGGGCGCGCGCCGAACATCGAGCACTCTGGGTCGGCCATCGCCGCGCATCCGAATATCCATCCGGCAGTCATCCGCGCGTTAAGTGAGCCCGAGTAGCGACTTGCTCTTCGGCAGCGAAGTTCTACACTGGTGCCATGACTCTCCGCTACCTCGTCACTGTGTTGGTCCTCGGCTCGACTGCGCCACTGCTAGCTAACACCGAAAATATCGTCCCCGCATCACCCCAACCCACTGAGGAAGTCATTATCCTCAACGAAGCGCCCCCCGCCGAAGACGCGACGGAAGCCGAAAAAGACAGTTACTGGGAGCGAGTTCGCGCCAAATACGAATCCGCCAAAGACGCTACCGGCGACTATTACGACAAGGCCAAAGGCAAGACCGGCGAATACTACGGCAAAGCCAAAGACACCACCAGTGGCTGGTACGAAGACGCCCGAGACTGGACGCAGGATGACATTAAGAAAGCAGGCTCCTGGAACTACCGGGTAGTCGTCATCGAGCAAGAAACACTACGCCAGAATCCGGCGGCCATTGAAGAGTTGCTCAACGATCTGGGCGCGCAGCGCTATGAATGCTTTTGGGTAGAGCCGCTGGACACCCAAAACTCCCGCATCGCCTTCTTTTTTAAGAAATCCGGCTTTAGCTATTTGAAGTCGATTCCAACGAAGGAATTCTGGCGTTTCTTGCCCAAATCAGACGACAGCAGTGACAGCGAGCAACCCTAAATTACGCCTCTTTTTTAATCTCGCCCCCAGCCTAAAAATGCTAAGAGTTTACAAGACATTATGATCAAAAAAATCCTTATTGCTTTCCTTGTTCTGATCGTCGTCGGCTTAATTGCGCTGTATTTCAGCATCAATTCGATTGTTGGTGGCAGCGTCACAAAGGCTTTCAATAAGTTTGGTCCGGAAATCACCGGAACCCAAACTTACATCAAAAGCACCGGCGTCAATGTATTCGATGGCACGATTAGCATCAATGGATTATTCATCGGCAATCCCGAAGGTTTCGAGAAGCCCAGTGCAATGGAGTGTGGCGAAATTTACATCGACATCGAGCCTAGCTCCCTGCTTTCTGACCGCATTGAGGTAAATGAAATTAAAATCGTCGCTCCTAAATTTACCTACGACCAAAACCTCGCAACCAATAACCTTTCCAAGTTGAAGTCTCAGGTCGACTCCAACATGAAGAAATACAAGACCGCTGACGAAACACCGGCTGAAACGCCTCAGGAACCGGCGGACGCTGAGCAACCCAGCAAAACGCTCATCTTACACAAGCTCATCGTTTCCGATGGAGAAGTCGACCTCTCGGTCAATCTGGCTCTGGTCAAGGCCAATCAGGTACTAGCGCTACCGGAGATCAATGAGGACTTCGGCGGTAAGGGCGTTACCCCAGCAGAGGCCACAGACTACATTTTGAGCATTGTGCTCGAAAAGGTCGTCGTCGTTGCTGCAGAAATGGTCCAGGAAATCGCCAATGATCCAAATGCTGTCCTCGACACTGCAACCAAATCACTGGACAATGCCGGAGACGCAGTCGACAAAGCAGGCCAGGCCATCAAAGGGCTATTTGATTAACCAGTTCACGTGATGGGTCCGTTTCGCCTCACTCCGCAGGAAGCGCGGACCCTTACAGTGCTGTTACTCATTTTGCTTGCCGGCTTAATGGGCCTGATGATTTGGGGTAATGAACTCGATCCCGAAGCTAAAATGGCAGTGCATGAGCCAGAGTAGCAGAAGTGTTACGAGTATGAAACTGCTCCAACGAAGATTGACCTGCGCCTGGTAAGTAGGCTTTGTCAACTGAGCAAGGTCTTCCATCAGTTATGTCTGAACTATTCATGATAATCGGGTTCGCTATGGCGGCCTATGCAATTGTCGCCAACGATTCGATTCAAACGCTGGGCACCTTCCTCAGTTCCAATTCAAAGCGCCCTTGGTGGATACTCTGGGCTTGGATCTCCGGCATCATGATCCTCACAGTCACCTGGGGCTGGATTCGCAACGGTGGCGACCCCGCTTTCGGACGCTTGGCAGCAAAGGAAATCCCTTTCCCATCCGACTATGGCGGCGTTTTCACTTGGGTGTTCATTCTACCACCGTTAGCCTTGGTTATTCTGACGCGTTGGGGCATCCCGGTCAGCACATCGCTGTTGGTCCTCACCGGCTTCAAGGGCATCGTCGCCGCGCAGGAAGGCGGCAGCTACACGGAAGCTGTGGACCTCTTTAAATCCATGATGGAGAAGTCGCTAGTCGGCTACGCTATCGCTTTCATCCTAGGTCTCGTGATTGTCGTCCTCGTAACTGGCAAACTGGAAAAACACTTTGTGGCGACCTATGGTGAAGATAAACCGCACCCATTTTGGACCGTTTTTCAATGGCTCTCCACCGGCTTCCTCTGGTCAATGTGGCTGGTGCAGGATTTGGCGAATATTTTTGTCTACCTACCACGACAACTGCATGTAGGCGGGTTGGTAATATCACTGCTTGGCATGGCGCTGCTCCAGGGCTATCTGATTCGCCAGCGAGGCGGCAAAATTCAAAACATCGTCACCAAGAAAACGAACACCATCGACGTCCGCTCGGCGACCTTTATCGACCTGCTTTACGGACTGGTTCTGCTCTTCTTCAAGGTCGACTACATTCCCAAATTGTTTGCCGCAATGGACCTAGCCGTGCCGTGGCCGCCCAAGATGCCGATGAGCACAACCTGGGTTTTCCTTGGCTTGTTGGCAGGTCGCGAAATCGGTCTCGCACTCGTCATGCGTCACCGCAGCAAGAAGAAATTGCGCAACATGGTGTTTGGCGACGCCGGTAAGGCTGTCATGGGTTCCGTGGTCGCCATTTGCTTGGCCATGATCGTGCCGATTTTGATTACTCCCGTTCCTGAGGATGTAAAACTGAAGGCTGAGGCTGAACACGCCGCTGCCTCCGCCGAGGAATCGGTTGATGCCGCCGCTACCACGCTGGAGGAATCCGCTCCATCCACCGAGAGCGAGACTGCCGAACAGTAGCTGCTGCGACCCCACTTAGTGGTCCAAATGCACGTCGCCGACGTGGTCACCATCTGGCCCCTGCCCCGGACGATACTTCAGCGACACGCATTCGTGGTATTGAATCACGGGTATCCCACGCCGTGGACAAGTGACCATCACCCAGCGATGCTCTAGATCCGCACATAATTCTTGGCTGCGCGGCGCAAAGTCCTCACGCGTGCGGCAAGCCCACATCATCTTGGAACGAACCTTGGTTTCGGTCTCGCCGACCTCGATGTCCCAGCCGCTCTCGTCATAGACATGCGCCTCGTCGAAAAACTTCGTCTTAAGCTTCAGGTGATCTTCGAACCCCGCCAGTCCACGCCACGCGTTTTCGCCGAATTTCATCAGCAATCCGTCCTCGGCCAGGATGTCGAGAAAACCCGACAGCCCCAAATGCTCGTCGAACCGGCGGCCCCACTCACGGACCAACTGCTTGGCTTTCTCTTCGGGTATCATGCCAATTATGACAATAAAAAGGCCCGAAGTTCCCAAGACTAATCTCAGAAACTTCGGACTATGAAAAAGAATTCAGAATCTTCGTCTGCCTCCTAGCCCCGGCCTACGGCCGACTCTCCGGTGCAGCGGGACGCTGCCTAGTGGGCGACTTCGACCTTCTTGCCCTTGGGCTGACCAATCGCGGCGAGCAACTCGTCGAACCAAGGCTCGTCGATATTGAACGGCTTGCCACCCTTGATGCGCTCGAACTCGATGGCACGCAGGATGTTGCTCTGGTCTTCGTCGTGGCCGATAACGCCGGTCTTGCCTTCGTGCGCACACTGAACCGCGAGGTCCGTGCAGCTTTTGATCAGGCGAAGGTCGTCAACGTTGGCCGGAGCGGCGCGGCTGAAGTAGCCACTCTTTTGCACCATGTTCTTCTCGGCGCCAAGAGCTTCCGCGAACTTGCTACCAAAGTATTTTCCGGGGTTCACGGCGTCCAGCTTCACGTGGCCAAAGGCGTCACGCGGCACTTCCTGGCCGGCGGCTTCCATCTGCTTCACGATGGATTCCACGCCTGCGCCTTCGGAAACGAAGATGTTCACGCAGTCGACTTCGTCCATGATCTTCTTCAGGCGAGCGGCTTCGGCTTCGAGGTCGATTTCCATCTCGGGGATGTAGATCGCGTGCACGTCAACGCGCTTTTCGTTGAGGCCCAGACCAGGCACGAAACCACGGTCGCCGAGGATTTCGTCGCGGTAGTATTTGGCGGTCGCAGCCGTCAACCAACCGCAGGAGCGGCCCATGACTTCGTGGACGATCAACATGCGCGGGTTGGCGTTGTGCTCAGCCACGATGTTGCGGAAATACTTCGCGCCTTCTTCGGCAGCCGTCCAGGCGCCGAGGCTCTGGGCGATTGGGAAGACGTCGTTGTCGATCGTCTTCGGCAAGCCGATAACCTGCAGATCGTAGTCGTTGCGCTTCAGGAACGCAGCGAGATCGGCAGCAGCGGTGTTGGTGTCGTCGCCACCGATGGTGTGGAGCACGTCCACGCCGTCCTTGACGAGTTGGTCCGCGGCGACCTTCTGCGGGTCTTCGCCTTCCTGCACGAGGCCGCGCTTCACGCAGTCCTTCACGTTGGTCAGCTTCACGCGGCTGTTGCCGATCGGGCTGCCGCCGTGGCGGTGGAGGATGTGCGCGTCCTTGCGCATCTCCGGCGTCACGACAATGCTCTCGCCGAGCAAGAGGCCCTTATAACCGCCCACGTAGCAGATGATCTCGATGTCCGGCGCGATCTCCGTGTAGCGTTCAATCAGGCCGCCAATGGCGGAGGATAAGCAGGGGGCGAGGCCGCCTGCAGTAAGGATTCCGACTTTTTTAGGTGCTCCCATAGCGCGTCCATCCAATCAATCTGCGCCCCGGAGGGAAGCAAAAACCGGCGCCGAGACGCTTTTATTCATCAGAAAATTGAAATTTGCGCCAATCTAACATTTAGACAGCTAATACAGGTCACCCTTCTCCCCACCCCGCGCATGCCGCAGAAAAGCCGGATTCCGCAGCACCTGCGTCATTCCATAGCACAGACTGTGCTAAACCTTAACACCGCCTGTGCTAAGCCTTAGCATCGCCTGTGTCATTACTTAGCATCGACGCTGCTAAGGTTTAACATCGTCGCGGAGCTAATAACGCCGCGGACGATAGCCCGGCTGGTAGCGCCCCTGGTGATTCATCATGAACACCTCGCGGCGCGGCCAGGCAAAGCGCACCACGATCACGGTGACCAGCAATGTCAGGAATGCGGTCCACGCGCTGGCCAGCCAAAGCCCGTGCACCATGCCCGCGATCAGGAAGCTCGCCAACACACTACCCAGCGCGGCAAACGGCAAAAACATAGCCCCCGGTGCGATGTAGCCCTCGATCAAAATACGGCCCATGAAATACTGAATCGGGAACACAATGATCCACGCCGTGATGAACCAGCCAAAGAAATTCAGCAGCGGCACCCCGTAGTAGGCGCCCGTGCTTTCCCAGATCCAATACTCGCGCACGATGGTCGCCACCGGCTCCAAGGCGAGGTCCACCCCGGTCGCGCAAATCGCCACCCCCAGCGCGATCAGCCCGGGTCGCGGTTCCCGCTTGTTGCGGACCATGCTGTTCATCAGGAGCAGCAGCGGGTAAAGCACCACCCACCACGCCAGCGGAATCGCCCAAGGCAAAATCCCCGCGATGCGCGGCCCGAAATTGTCCGTGTAGACGTAGTTGCCGAACGGCAGCCCCGTCATCGCGCCCAGCATTTCCATGCCGCCCGACACCGCCGCGATCCAGACAAAGTAGGCAATCGTCGCCCCCCAGCCGATGCGCCGACCGGCGTCAAAAAAGATCACCGCCGAAGCCAGAATCATGAACAGCAAATCCTCCCAGTGGCCCACCGGCGACTCATAGGGAATCGCCACCGCGACCAGCCCCACCAGGAACCAAATCGCGTACCAAATCAGGATTACTTGAAACAGCCGTCGAAACATTGTCCGAAAAGTTGAGCGCCTTTCATGCCTGCTGCAACCCCTCGTTGACGAAGATTATTCACACCCGCTTAACGACAGACCTGGAAGCTGTTTGACTTGATGACGAGGAATACGCCATCGCCCACTTTCAGGTCCAAACTGTCCACTGCATCTGGCGTCACTTCCGCCGCAATGATCGCCTCCGCGCAGTCGCCGACCTGCGTCACCACGATCACTTTGTTCGGCAACATGCGCAGCTCGACAATGCGCGACGGCAGGCGGTTGCGCGCCGAGATCTTTGCCACCGGCTGCTTCGCGAGCATGATCTCGTGCGCGTTGAGTCGCAGCAACGCCCGCGAACCAGCAGGTAAATCAATGCGCGACACCTGCACTTCTGGGCCAAGCTTTGCATCGCAAAGCTTCAGCGTGGTCAGCGTTTCAGTGTAGCTCACCACGTGGCCGTAGAGTATGTTTTCAAAGCCGTCTTCCAGCGCCGAATAAATCTCGGACTTCAGGAACACATCGCGCGGCGAGCCTTTGTCGGCCAGCCTCCCCTGCTCCATCACCACCACTTCATCACACAGCGCCTGCAGCTCCGCCGGCTGGTGGGAAACGATCAACATCGGGACCTGAAACGTCTCCCGAATCTGCTGCAAAAACGGGATGATGCGGTAGCGCAATTTGTGGTCAAGCGACGCCAGCGGCTCGTCGAGCAGGAGCAGCTTCGCGCCCGAGATCAACGCCCGCCCCAGCGCCACGCGTTGACGCTGCCCGCCGGACAATTGATGCGGATACCGCTCCAGCAAATCGCCCAGCTCCAGCGCATCGACCGCCTGCTGCATCAGCGACTTCACATCGCTCCCCTGCGCCAAGGCGCGCTTCTGACCGGCGAGCAGATTTTGCCGCACCAGCCAATGCGGGAACAGCAAATGCTGCTGCGGCACATAGCCCACGTTGCGTGCTTCCGGCGGCAGACAAATGCCCTGCGCCTGGTCGAGCCACACCGTGTCGTTGAAGACAATGCGCCCGGTTGTCATCGACGGACGCCGCATGCCGCATATCGTTTCGAGCAAAGTCGTTTTGCCGCAACCCGACGGCCCGAACACGCCCGCGACCGGCGCCGCGAACTCATGCTGAAACGAGGCCAGCCCCACGCCCGCGTCGCTCTCAATGTGGATGGACAGTGGCATAGTTCGATGCGTGTGAGTTGGTGAAGCGCTTCGGCTGCGCGAGCCACTCCGTCAGGTAAACCAAAATGAAGCCCAGCGCGATGGCGACCATCAGCAGGATATTCGCCCGCGTGTCGTCGCCCGATTGCTGCGCGCTGTAGATCGCTGAGGCCAGCGTCTGCGTCTTGCCGGGGATGTTGGCCGCAACCATGATTGTCGCGCCAAACTCGCCCATCGCACGCGTAAACGACAGAATAATCCCCGCCGCCAAACCGCGCTTGGCCAGCGGCAAAGTGACCGCAAAAAACGTCGCTAAACGGCTATTGCCTAGTGTGCGGTTGATCGACTCCAAGCCAGGGTCGACCGCCTCAAAGCTCACGCGCGCGGTCCGCAAATACAGCGGGAACGACATCACGCAATAGGCCAACACCACGCCCTTCCAAGTCAGCAAAATATCGAGGCTGAAGCCCAGCGTTTCGCGCCCCAGCAAACCGCGGTCGGCCAGCAGCAGGAGCAACAGGTAGCCCACCGCCGTCGGCGGCAACACCAGCGGCAAGCTGGAGATCGCGATCAGCGCGCGCTTGCCTATGAAGTCATACCGCGCCATCCAATACGCCAGCGGCGTGCCGAGCAAAAATACAATCAACGACGCCAAGCTCGCCCAAGCCAGCGTGGAAAGGATGACGTTGATGATCGGCTCCATATCAGTCGTTGTTTACCGGTAAAAACCCATAGCGCTCAAACACGCTTTTCGCGGCCGGTGTGCTCAGGAACTTCAGGAAGTCTGCGCCGCTGGTTTCGTCGGCACCCGCGATCTCGGCCACGCAGTAGCGGATCGGCGCAGCATCGCCCAGCGGCACGGAGTAGAGCTCGCGCAGCTGGTCTTTCTCAGTCAAATAGTCGGTGCGGTAAACAATGCCCACGAGCTTGCCATTGTTACTCACCTGCTTCAAGGCTGCACGCACATCCGGCATCGGCGAGAGGCGGCCATCCAACTGCGACCAAACCGACGCGCCGTCGGGCGCGGAAAGTTTCTCTAGCCAACCCTTCGCGTATTGGCCGGCGGGCACGTAAGCCGGATCGCCGATGACCAGGTATTGAAAATCAAGCGACGCCAATTCCGCCGGGCTACTCAACTGAAACGGCGCACTCTGCATGCAGACCACTACAAGTTGATTCGACAGCAAGTCCGCGCGTGATCCGTCGATGATCAAGCCCGCTTCTTCCACCTCGTCCATCCAGCGCGCGTTTGCGCTCAGGTAGACATCGGCTTGGGGCGAGGCCATGATTTGCTTGGCCAGCGAGCCCGAGCCCGCGAAGTTCAAGACGACCTCCGTGCCCGTCTCAGCCGTGTAAGCCTGCGCGATTTCCGTGACGGCGTCGTTCAAGCTCGCCGCGGCAAACACGGTGATGGAATTCGTTGTCGCTGTGTCTTTCCCGCAAGCGCTCAAGAGCAACGCCGCGCCGAAAAGCGCACCCCATTTAACTGTGGCTGATAGCTTCATACCCGGGCTCATTTGCAGCAAAGCGCTGGCCAATGACCGCGCCGCCATTAGGTAATCAGCCCGCTAATGCCTTCAGCAAGAGTTCCTTGCCGCGCGGAGAATAGTCCAGCTTCGTCGCGGCTTCCAGGCCCACAGGGCTCATTTTTTTCGCCGTCTTCTGCAGGATGCTGATGACCTTTGCCTCGTCGTATTTCTCAACGATGCCGTCGTATTGAAATTGAAGGAAAACCAGGCACAGACCGTCTTCCAGCGTCTGGCAATCAGCGTTGCCCTTGATGTTCTTCTTCAGGTTCAGCTCGCGGACGGCGTCAATCGTCTCCTGCTCGTAGCCGAGCTCCCCCAACACCTTGGCCGACTCGTCGGCGTGGAACACCTTCAGATCGGCGCGCCACTTCAAGTAAGCCGCACGGCCTTCCGGATATTCGCTGCGAGGACGCTCCCAACGCCGCAAATGCTGCGAACGGCTCGCGAGCAACAACGGCTCCGACGCCTCGGGTGCCAACTGCACGACCCGATAGCAGAGCGCCTGCGCCAGCAAATACTCGGCCGCATAGATCGTCCCTTCAAAGGTGATTTCGGCCGGATCCTCCTGGTTAATCGCATCGAAGCGCGCGACGGCTTGGTCAAAGCGTTCGCGGTTGGCGATGTCGCTGTCGGGAATAGAAATATCAAACATGAGCGGCATTAAAAAAGAAGCTCCGACGCCTGTCGACGCCGGAGCTTAGCTCATTTTGACTTTTTACTCTCTTCTAGCTATGCGGTTGCGCAGGTGCTACTGCAACCGGTCTTACAGAAGTTTTCCGTGGAAAGCGCCGCGTCCAGAATGTCCTGCGACGGCAACTCCAGCATCACATCGTCTTCCAGAATGTGCACCGGGAACGTCTCGATCCGATAATCTTCGCCGCTAATGCACTCACCCGTTTGCAGGCTGAAGTTATTCTTGTGCAGCGGGCAGGAAACCTTGGGCGTGTTTTGCTTGTCGCCAATGATCCCGCGCGACAACACGAAGGCCTTCTTGTGCGGGCACATGTTTTGCGTGGCATACCATTCGCCGCGGCTGTCGAAGTGGAAAACTGCCAGCTGGACCTTGCCAACCTTGACTGCGGCGCCGCCGTTTTGCGGGAAGTCCCACACCTTGCCAACCGTCACCAAGCGTGTGTTCGCGGACTTGCGGGCCTCGGCAAAATCGACCTCGCCAACCTTGAGGCCAAGCACGTCGCCGCCCACCTTGCTCCAGTATTCGGGGCGCTGTTGGCCACGCTCATCGACCATCTCGATGATCGGCTCGCTCTCGTCGGTGTTGACGAACTGCTGGAAGAATTTGCGCTTTTTGGGGTCGTCCACGACAGCCTTCCACTCGCACTGGTAGGTGTCGACGAGGAACTGCATCTGGCGCTCCAGCTCATCGCAGATGCCGAGCTTGTCATCGATCACAACGGACTTCAAATAGTCGAGCCCGCCTTCCATTTTTTCGAGCCACACGCTGGTGCGCGTCAAGCGGTCGGCGGTCTGGATGTAGAACATCATCACGCGGTCCATCAGCTTGATCGTTTCTTCCTCGCTGAGGTCGGTCGCAATCAAGTCAGCGTGACGCGGCTTCTGCCCGCCGTTGCCGCAGACGTAAAGATTGTAGCCGGTCTCGGTCGCGATCAGGCCGAAGTCCTTGCTTTGCGCTTCGGCGCATTCGCGGGTGCAGCCGGAGACGGCCATCTTCATTTTGTGCGGTGCGCGGATACCGCGGTAGCGCTCCTCGACTTGGATCGCGAACTTCACCGAGTCCTGCACCCCGTAGCGGCACCAGCTCGAGCCGACACAGCTCTTGACTGTGCGCAGCGCCTTGCCGTAGGCGTGGCCGGACTCAAAGCCCGCCGCGATCAGCTCTTCCCAGATGTTTGGCAGGTCCTGCATTTTAGCGCCAAAGAGGTCCACGCGCTGGCCACCGGTGATCTTGGAATACAGACCGTATTTCTTCGCCACCTGGCCAAGCACGATCAATTGGTCGGGCAAAATTTCGCCGCCCGGCACGCGCGGAACAACCGAATAGAGGCCACCTCGCTGCATGTTGGCGAGGAAGCGGTCGTTGGTGTCCTGCAGGGTAGCGTGCTTCGGGTCGACGATTACATCATTGAACAAACTGGCGAAAATCGACGCGGCGGTCGGCTTGCAAATTTCGCAACCCTCACCGTGGCCGGCTTCCTTCAGCAGATCCTCAAAATTGTTGATCTTTTTGACGCGGCAGATGTCGAACAGCTCCTGACGCGTGTAGGCAAAGTGCTCGCAGAGGTCCTTGTTGACCGTGCGACCGAGACGCTTCATCTCGGCGTTGAAAAGATCGGTCACCAGCGGCATGCAACCACCGCAGCCGGAGCCCGCGCTCGTGCAGGCCTTGACCGCTGCCGGGGAGTCGCATTCCTGATCTTCGATCGCCGAGCAGATCTGCGCCTTGCTCACATTGTTGCAGGAGCAGATCTGCGCGGAATCGGGCATGGCTTCGACGCCGCCTAACGCTGCGCCGCCTCCGCCATTGAGGCCCATAATGTCCGTTGGCGCGGCAGGGAGGTCTTCGCCGGCCTTGGCAAACGCGGACAGCGTGCCATACTCGGAAGCGTCGCCCACGAGGATGCCGCCCACGAGCTTTTTGCCGTCCTTGGAGAAAAACAAGCGCTTGTATTTGCCGCTGAAGGGGTCTTCCGCCACGAGTGATGTCGCCGCCTCCGGGCCCGCCTCGTAGTCGCCAAAGCTGGCTACATCGACGCCCATCAGCTTGAGCTTGGTGGACATATCAGCGCCGTTGAAAGTCTGCGTGTCGCCGCAAAGATTAGCTGCGAGCTTTTCAGCCATTTCGTAGCCGGGCGCGACGAGGCCGTAGATCATGTTTTGGTGCAGCGCGACTTCGCCAATGGCGAAAATGGACGGATCACTCGTGCGCAGCTCGTCGTCGATCAGGATGCCGCCGCGGGGCCCGAGCTCGATGCCACATTCCTTGGCGAGCTCGTCGCGCGGGCGAATGCCAGCCGAGACAATGATCATGCCCACGTCCAGCTCGCCGCCGTCCTTGAACTTCATGCCTTCGACGGAGCCGTTGCCGAGAATTTCATCCGTGGCCGTGCCGAGGTGAACCTGCACGCCGAGCTCCTCGATCTTGTCCTTCAAGATGCGCGAACCGGCCTCGTCGACCTGACGCGGCATCAGGCGCGGCGCAAATTCGATGACGTGCGTTTCCAAGCCGAGGTCGAACGCCGCCTTCGCCGCTTCCAGCCCGAGCAGACCACCGCCAATCACGGCCGCCTTTTTAACTTTGCCGCCGTATTCGATGATTTTTTCGAGGTCTTCGATGGTGCGGTAAACAAACACCCCGCTCTTCTCGACGCCGGGGATCGGCGGCACGAAGGGGTAAGAGCCAGTCGCCAGCACCACGGCGTCGTAAGCAATCGCCAGGCCCTTCTCGGACTTCACCACCTTGCGCTCCCGGTCGATCTCCGTCGCGCGGTCGCCGATGTGGAGCTCAAAGCCTTGCTCGTGGTACCAATCCAATCGGGCGAGCATCAGTTGCTCGGCGTCGCGGTGGGCGAAAAACGAGGTCAGCCCGACACGGTCATAGGCCGCTCGCGGCTCCTCGCAAAAGGTGACGATGCGGTAAGTCTGCGATTCATCAAACTGCGCCATACGCTCGCAGAAGCGGTGCCCGACCATCCCGTGGCCGATAACGACGATTGTTTTCTGGTGCTGAGTCATAGTCGAGTCTTAGTCAAATGAGCCTTTGTACAAACTTATTATCATGGAATCACGACCATCCCGCGACCATAAATCAGCGTAATAATTTTCAACACTTCCATGAATCTAATTCATCAATTGAAGTGGCGAAACATACCATTCACTCCATATGATGCAATATAGGCAGTCTTATGCGCCTCAACCGCTTCATTGGATACCGCCAAACGCCTATTCAACGCAGTGCGAATTCCAATAGCTAAGGAATAATCGGACCCATTTCTTGCGACGCTAATATGTAAATTTCAATTGACGAATCAGAATCATTTCCACCACCAGCATTCAATGATTCAAACCATGCATAAATTACTATGTTACAACCGGCTTCCATGTAGGCATCTAATGAGCTTGGCGAAATCAAGCATTCTGGATTATATTTTTGGCGAGGCGCGATTTCATCTCTGAAAACGTAATAGCTCGCTAAGGGTGGCTAGCCAGACCTATGTTTGGAAGGGGATGGTGATCTTTTGGCCAGAATGCAGTGACACTATCGTGCTAATACCAAGCAATCTAACGACGGCATGAGCTTACAACGCCAGAAACGATAGCCCGAGTTAACCACCATTCCTACTGCTTCCGCAGCACGACTTCGCCGGCGTCCGGGATGGCGTAAACCATAGCGTACTGTGCGCCTTCGTGCTCGATGACCCAAGCCTTAGCGGGTTCGCCGTTTTGCTGGGCAACTGCCCCGGACCAACCGTCGACGCGGAACTTCACCGTGAGCGGAATGTTGTAAATGCTGTCGTCCATATCGTCGGACACATTGAAGCGGATCTCGTTGACGGAGGCGGAGGCAATGTCGAGCTTGGCGGTTTCACGTTCCTGTGCGTAGCGGGCAACGACAGTGAATGGCGCGATCCAAAGGTGGTCCTCACGATCTTTGATAAACTGTAGGCCGGCTTCGGCAGTGGCTTTTTTTTCGTCCTTAAGCAAGCCGTGGTATAGCACGATACCCCATCCGCGATAGTAGCTGTATTTCCATGGGCGCTTAGGGTCGAGCATCTGGTCAAAGCGCTTTTGAGTCACTTCGGGCTTGTGGAAGCCAACGGCACCCAGGCTGCGCGTATTGAGGTAGTCGATCAAGTGTGGTGGCGTGGAGCCACCTTGCGTGCCGCGCGCGGCGATCATCGTTTCACCGATGACCTCTTGGTAAATGCCAGGCTCGTCCTTCGTGCCGGAGGCACCGCAGGGATAGGCATAGCTCAGGATGCGATTACCGATGTTGTCCTCGAGATACTTTTGGGAGAGCGCGATGTGCTCGCGGTAATCCTCTTGGCTCAGGTGGTTCATCTGCTTGCAGGAGCCGTGGAGCTCTATTTCGTGCCCCTGGTCGTAAAGGACTTTCCATTTTTCAGGCGTGCCGTTGTAGCCAAGGTTGTTGCCGGGCTGCTGGTTGTAGATGTCATACATCCCAGGGTAGACGATGAGGAACCAGGTAAACTTCCAGCCAAACTTCTCGCTCATCCGCTGCCAGAACTCAACGTCCGGGTAATTGTTGTCGTCGATAGTGATGGAAATTGCACCCATCTTGCCGTCGCCCCACAGGCAGACCGTGCCTTCACCCGGCTCAGCTGGCCACTGCGGCTTTGTTTCCTCGGCCGAGGTGTAGCGCACGCCACTTTCGGGCAGTGGCAGATTCAGTTTTTGCTCGGCAATAAGGGGGGCCGCAGCGGCGAGTAAAAGGCCAAATACAACGCTTGATAATCGCATTGGACGACTAAAAATCATCCCTCTCCGGAAATCAATAGCGAATGCATACACTCAACCGTTGCCGAAATGCACTAACACTGGGTCAGTCCGACTGAAAGCCGATCAGGCCGTCCAGCGACTGACGATTATTCTTCTCGCGGTAAGCGATCATGCCGTCGGGGCCTTCTTTTTCGCTGGCGATGCGCAGGGTCTGGCGGTCTTCCTTGTAGTCGTAGAGCGGGACGCCCCAGCCGCAGGAATCGCTGATTCGCGACACCTCGACGACGATGATCGAGCGGGCACCGGCAATTTCCTCAAACTGCGGGAGCAGCGCTGCATAGCCTTCGCTGCCCAGCTCGTGAACCACGCCTTTGCCGTGGAAACGCATGATCTTGGGCCCGCCGTCGAACGCGCAAAACATCACCACGATGCGGCCGTTTTCCTTGAGATGAGCAATGGTCTCCACGCCGCTGCCGGTCAGGTCGAGGTAGGCAACTGTCGTTGGCCCGAGGATGCGAAAGCTGTCCATCCCCTTCGGCGAACAGTTGACCAAGCCGTCGCCCGAAAGCGGCGCCGTGGCCACAAAGAATAGTTTCTGGTGCTCCACCCACTGGCGGATTTTGTCATCGATGGCGTCGTAAACTTTGCCCATAAGTAAAACTATGACTGCAACGTCGCAGAAAGCAATGCCTCGCGTGCAAAGTGTCCGTTACGAACCCGCACCCAAAATCGTGCACAAATAGCCGAACGACAAGAGCAGCAGATACGGAATCACGTCGCGCTCGGTAGCAATCCTTACCCGCCAGTGATGATGACTATACCATTTTTCCCGCGCCATAGTGATCTCCACCTGAGCGTCTGGAAAATCGATGGTCTGTTCTTTCATACGAGGCGAAAGCTCGTGTTTAAAGGGCTCATCTTCGCCGAGCATCAATTTATAGCGGATGCGAGTTAAACGCATAGCGTGATCGTTTTGCACCAGTTTGCCAATCTGCTGTTCGCCGCGCTGCAGCTCATACCGGTAGGCAGTCAAGCCGCCCGTTTGCTGTAAGCGCATGACTTCCTGGCCCTCGGCGTCCTCAAAATAGTAGAGCATTCTTGAGATCACGAATCGCTTATTACGCATCTGATACCGCAGCCTCCCTGCTCCATCCAGCACCTGCACACCGGTCGGGATGAAGTTGGAACTAGGCATGATGACGAACGTTTCGCTCACTGCCGGATACTTTTTACGACAGCTCTGGCCGACGCAAACCAAACCAAGCTAAAATTCCACCGAAATTTTACCCTTTAAAAGTCCGCCAATACAGATTCAACTTCGGGCCATGAAATTCCTCAGCACGCGCGGACAAAGCGACGAGACGACTTTTACTGAAGCCGTGGCGACCGGACTGGCGCCCGATGGCGGCCTTTACCTGCCCAAGACACTGCCCGACATCTCCACTAAGCTCAAGGGCTGGGCCGGCCTCAGCTACCCGGACCTCTGCTTCGAGTTCCTCAAGCTCTTCGCCACCGACATGCTTGAGGACAAGCTGCGCGCCATCGTCAAGGAATCCTACAAGACCTTCTCGCGCAAGGAGATCGCCCCGCTCGTCAAGCTCGACGACCACCTGCAGGTGCTGGAGCTTTTCCACGGCCCCACCCTCGCCTTTAAGGACTTCGCGCTCCAGCTCCTCGGCAATCTTTACGAAGAGCAAATCCAGCGCACCGGCGACCCGATCAACGTCCTCGGCGCCACATCCGGCGACACCGGTTCGGCGGCCATCCACGGCCTGCTCGGCAAGAAGGGCGTCCGCATTTTCATCCTGTATCCGCAAGGCCGCGTCTCCATGCTGCAAGAGCGGCAGATGACCACCACCACCGCGCGCAACGTTTACCCGATTGCCATCGAAGGCACCTTCGACGACGCGCAGGCTATGGTGAAAGACGCCTTTGGCGACGCCGATCTCAAGGCCAAGTATAACCTGTCCGCGATCAATTCGATCAACCTCGCGCGCATCCTCGCGCAGTGCGTTTACTACATTTGGGCGTGGCTGCAACTGAGCGAAGCCGACCGCGAGCGCGGCGTGCAGTTCGTCGTGCCCACGGGCAACTTTGGCAACGTGCTCGCCGGCTGGCTGTCCAGCAAGATGGGCTTGCCCGTGGAAGGATTCCGCGTGGCCACGAACCAGAACGACATCCTCTGCAAGCTGTTCAACACCGGCCTGTATGAAGTCAGTGATGTGTCACCCAGCTGCGCGCCGTCGATGGACATCCAGGTCGCCTCGAACTTCGAGCGCTTCCTCTACTACAACGTCGGCCAGGACCCGGCCAAGGTGCGCGAAGTCATGCAGGCCTTCAAGGCCACCGGCAAATTCCAGTTCGACAATTTCGACCGCGATGTCTTCTCGGCTTCCCGCATGGACGACGCCGAAATCACCCAGACCATCGAGCGCATTTTCAACCAATACAAATACGTTTCCGATCCCCACACCGCTTGCGCGTTCAAGGATCTCGACGAGTCGAAGACCAACGTGGTGCTCTCCACCGCGCACCCGGCGAAGTTCCCGGAAGTGATCGAGCAGGCCCTCGGCCGCACACCCACTGCCCCGGCGCTGGAGGCCATCAAGACCGAGCCCATAGTCAACTATCTGCTCCCCGCCGACGGAGCCGCTGTCGCCGAGTTCCTCAAAGAGCACGCCAAGGGCAGTTGATGATTTTTCATTAATCAATTTTCAATTGTCAGTTGTCATTGGAGGTTGATAAATGAGCGATGATCTGCAGTCCGAGTATGCGAAGAAGTTTGCGCTGCGTGGCATGCAGACCACGGACGTGATTGCATTTCGGTGTGCGGCGGAAATTCTCTCGCCGTGGATTAAGGACAAGCGCGCGCTGGATGTTGGTTGCGGCGCCGGAAGGTCGACTGAGTTCCTAGGGCGCTTGGGCGCGATTGACTACGGCGTCGATCACAACCCGGCCATGATCGAGCAGGCCCGCGCCTTGGCCCGTTATGAGCCGAAGTATGACGTGATCGCGGGCGGCGGACGCCTCCCCGGCAATGATAGCAGCTACGACCTGATTTTCTCCAGCTGGATGCTCCTCGAAATGGGCAACCCACGCGACATCATCCAACTGCTCAAGGAGTGTCGCCGCGTATTGAAAGACGACGGGCGCGCGGTGTTCATTGTCAACACGGCGGAGTTCTACACGGGCGGCTGGGTGTCGATCGATGTCGACTTTCCCGAGAACCAAACACGACTGAAGGACGGTCAAGTCGTGAAGGCGCGTTTGCTGCCCGAAGACTACGTGGTGACGGATTACTACTGGGACGAAAAAAGCTACGTTAACTTTCTCACGCAAAGTAACTTTGCCGTGCAAAGTATCCACAAGCCACTTGGTTTGGAGAGCGATGGCATCACCTGGAAAGACGAACGCCACACCGCGCCATTTGCGGTGTATGAGCTATACCCCCTCAACTAATCTCGCAGGGCATCTATCTCCCACTCCGATAGCTCAAGATAGCCCAAGCCTGTGCATTTAGAGTAATGCGCGGCCCTCTTTGAGCTTGGCCTCCACAGTGGACAGACAATACCTTACGTTTATGGCTCAAAGCATGCTTAAGCAAAGTCCCAACCGTAAGAATCCGCTCGACGAGATTACCGAAGAAACCGACGTCACTGTCCGCAGTGCCGACGACCGACTGCCAATCGGCTGGCTTGCACTCTTTGGTTCCGCGAACCTCTCGACCTACTCCGATGCCAGCGACGACACCGATATCCCTCTGCTTTGCGACGACCGCGAACAATGCATTGACCGCCTCACCCAGAATCTAGAAGTCATCGAAGTGTATTTTGAAAACTGTGTAGACGCTGTCGATGAGTTCCTAGGCGATTTGGAAGAGATACACGGCAGTTACCTCAAACTTGATCTTTCCGAGTATTGGGAGGCCCAGTTGATCAACGAGCTCAAAGCAGCAGTCGCCTTTTTCGAAGTCCCAAACGACGAAGGCCTCGACGCACTGATCAAGTTTGCCAACGTTGAATATGCACACTCCGAGAAAGCGATACTCGCACCCGCAGGCCACCCTATTGAGGAGTGCGCTATTGGCTCACGCCAGAGTGGACGCTCCAGCCCCGATAGGAGTATGCCAATGAACAGAGAATTGCGGAATTTGATCGATGAAGTTGGCGACGCGACTTAAGCTCTACGCCGAATTCCAATACACAACCGCTATGTCCGAGAAAACCATTTTCCAAAAAATCATCGACCGGGAAATCCCCGCGACTATCGAATACGAGGACGATCAGTGCCTTGCCTTTCGCGATATCGCTCCGCAGGCACCAACGCACCTGCTAGTCATCCCGAAAAAGCTCATTGTGCGCATCGGTGAATCTGCCGACGCAGACGCAGGCCTCCTCGGTCACCTGATGCTCATCGCTCGTCAATTGGGGAACCAGTTCGGAGGTGAGAACGGCTTCCGTCTCGTTATCAATAACGGCCCTGACGGCGGGGAAGCCGTCCCCCACCTGCACATTCACGTCCTCGCTGGTCGCTCCCTTCAATGGCCCCCTGGCTAAGCGTTTATTTTCGCAACCGTCCCCCAAAATCTCAGGTGCATGGCAAAAACCAGCCAAATGTGTCAGGTAGTCTATCCTCAACATTCGACTTCTCTGATGACAGGCAGCGAAATGCGACGCTAGCATAAACATAAAATCATCGATTATCAGGAAAGCTCCTCGCTACCTTTTGCAAGGCGTTTAATAAACCCATAGCCGTCGAAACACCGTAAACAAAAGAACACTTACTCATCCAATTTCTATCCTTTCCCCCACAGGTTGCGCTTGCGGAAGCGGCGGATTTGGTGTTCCCTTAGATAATGCTAAACGACGTGGTTGAAGTCGAAATCAAGGGCGTCATGCCCACCTCCAATGGATGCGCGGTATTCCTCGGCAGCGAGGAAAAGACCTTCGTGATCTATGTCGATCAAGGCATTGGCAACGCCATTTCCATGACGATTAACCACGTTAAAAAAGAGCGTCCGCTCACGCACGACTTGGTCGACAGCATCTTCCAGGGCTTCGGCGTATCCGTCGAGCGCGTGGTGATTAACGATGTCGAAGAAGGCACGTTCTTCGCGCGCCTTATCCTCTCCATGGAGAACGAGCTCGGCAAAAAAATCGTCGAAGTCGATGCCCGCCCGAGCGATTCCATCGTCCTCGCCCTCCAGGCTGAAAAGCCGATCTACACCGCGCAAAACGTCATTGATTCCGTCGAGGACATGACCGAGATCCTCGAGCGTATCCTGAAGCAACAGGGCGAGTGATTGGAAGAGAACCGATTAAAAATTAAAGATGAAAGCGGTCCCCGCTCATTAATTTTTAAGCTTTAATTATAAGCCATTTTGAAACCTCTTCCCGACACGGTCATCCCGAACCAGCCGCCGACCGCGCTTGCGCCGATGCAGGACGTGACGACGCGGCCGTTCATGGCGATTGTTAATCAGTTTGGAGCGCCGGATTATTTTTTCACCGAATACTTCCGTGTGCATGATCACTCACGCCCGGAAACGCACATCCTCGACTCGATCATCAACAACCCGAGCGACCGCCCTGTTTTTGCGCAGCTGATCGGTGAGGACATCGAGCACATGCAGCGCACGGTGCGCCTGCTGATCGAGCACCCCATCGCCGGCATCGACCTAAATATGGGCTGCCCGGCGCCCAAGGTTTACAAGAAGAACGTCGGCGGCGGGCTCATGCGTGATCCACAAAAAGTCGACCTACTCCTTGGCGCGTTGCGCGACGTTTGCCCGGGCCGCTTCACGGTCAAGATGCGCATCGGCTTTGCCGACATGGAGCACTACGAGACGATTATCGGCCTCGTAAACAAGCACGATGTCGACCTGCTCAGCGTGCATGGGCGCACGGTCAGGGGCATGTATCGCAGCGCGGTTGACTACGATGCGATTAAGCTCGCGGTCGACTCCGCCAACTGCCCAGTGCTGGCCAACGGCGATGTATCGTCCGTTGAGAAAGGCCACTGGGTGCTCAAGCACACCGGCGCGCACGGCCTGATGATCGGCCGTCATGCGATTCGCAACCCCTGGATTTTCCGTCAGCTCCGCGAAAGCTTTGCATCGCAAAGTGTGTTTCAGCCGACGCTGGGCGACGTCCGCGAATACGTGGACCTGCTCTGGGTGGAAACGCGCAAGACGCGGCACGACGAAGGCCGCCACGTGGCCTACATGAAGAAGTTTCTGAACTTTGTGGGGCAAAGTGTCGACCCCGAGGGGGTGTTCCTGCGGACGGTTCGCCGCGCGCGCACGCCGGAGGATTATTTCAAGATTTGCGACGAGCACCTCGTTGAAGGCGGGCGCGACAAGCTGCCGTTTTCACCCGAGCCCTACCCTGGCCTCATCGCGCGCCCGAGCCGCGAAGGCCCCACCGGCCCGTCCGCCAGCAACGTTGGCGAGCCGGAGGAATGCAACCTCGATAATGCCGTATAGGCTCGACTTCCCGCCATGACCCGCAAGAAACGACGCATGATTTGGCAAATCATTAACGGGCTGGCGATTGGGCTAGTGGTCAGCTATCTGGGGCTGTGCTTGTTTGCGGTGTTTTTCTCCGACCGCATGATCTTCCCGGCACCGGAGCCCAGCTACACGGACTCCAAGGACATCGTGAAGCTGCCCCTGCGCAACGGCAATGAGATCGCCACGCTCTATCTGGAAAACCCGGACGCGAAATACACCATTCTCTACAGCCACGGCAATGGCGAGGACATCGGTATGATTCGGCCGTTTCTGGAGCAGCTACGCGATCAGGGTTTTTCCGTGCTAGCCTACGATTACCCGGGCTACGGGATCAGCGATGGGCGCCCCACAGAGCAAGGGGCCCTAGAAGCGGCGGCCAACGCCTTTAGCTACCTGGCGATGATCCGCGATGTCGATCCGGACAAGGTGATCCTGTTTGGGCGCTCGCTGGGCAGTGGCCCGTCATGGGCGCTGGCGGCAAAAAAGCCGGTCGCGGGCATGATCATCGACGGCGGTTTTTCCAGCACGTTTCGCGTCGTTACCAAGAAGAAGATCGTGCCGTGGGACAAGTTTGACAACCTCGCGCTGGTGGACCAAGTCCAGTGCCCGATCCTGCTCATGCACGGCGGGCAGGACCGCACGGTGCCATTCGCCCACGCCGAAGAGCTGTTTACGGCCTACGACGGCCCGAAATCCTCGCTTTTTATCGCCGAAGCCGGGCACAACAATTTGGTTGAAGCCGCGGGCCCGCGCTATTGGGATGCAATCCGACAATTTACTGAATCCCTGAAATAATCCCAATGAGTAAAACCGCACTGGTCATCCTCCACGAAGGCTTCGAGGAAATGGAAGCCATTGCCCCCATCGATATTTTGCGTCGGGGCGAGGTCTCTGTAACCGTAGCGTCCCTGCCGAAAGAAAAGCTCGTGCTTGGCCGCAACAAGATCTCCGTCATGGCCGATGTGGACTTGGACCAAGCGCTTCTGCACGACTACGATATGATCGTGCTCCCGGGCGGACCCGGCGTTTACGAGACGCTGCGCCACGACACTCGTGTGCGCAAGGCGATCCAGCGCCAAGTGGAGCTGGGCAAACCCGTCGCCGCGATCTGCGCCGCCCCCGTCACCCTCCTCGATGCCGAATTACTCAAGGGCGTTCAATACACCTGCCACTTTGCCTCGGCCGAGGAGCTGCCCGAGCGCGACGCGGTGAGCAGCGTGGTCACCGACGGGCTCATCACCACTTCGCAAGGTGCCGGCACGGCAACGGCGTTTGCCCTGAGCCTGCTCGCCCAACTAACTGACGCCCAGACCGCGCAAGACGTGGCGGCGTCCATTTGCCTAAGCGCGCCGCAATAAGCGCGCTCTGATTTTTACCTACTGTGTGGGAAGAAGAATATCCGCTGCCGGGCTATCAGACCCAAACTGAGCGCCACGTAACCGCCCAGATCGTTGGCTTGGGCCTCCTCTCCAGCTGGATGGTCGGCGGGGACTTCCTGGGCGGGCCTGCCATCTGCGCGGCCATCGGCGCGATTTCGCTGTTTTTCTATTTCATTTACCGCGAGGAGGCAGCCTACACCACGCGCAGCAACCGGCGCTTTTTCAAGCGTTGGCTGATCCCGCCTTTCCTGGTCATGGCCATCTGGGTGACGGGGCAATTTTCGCCCACGGTGCACGAGGTGTTCATCGGCGACCGGACGATGATCACATTTACCGACGTGGACAACGTCGGGCCCGTGAGCGGCATGCCGTTCGTGAATTACATTAGTTTCCTCTACCCGATGATGGTGATGATCTCCATGGTCGGGCTGGTGGCCTTCACGCACAGCCAACACGCGCTCGCGGAGATTCTGCGCTTCCTCACTCGCAGCGTGCTGCTGCTGGCGGCGATCGGCCTGATAGGTCTCATTTTCCGCTGGAAAAAAATCCTCACGTTCCTCACACCCGCGCAGGGCGACTACTTTTCGGTCTTTCCCTCGGGTGAACAATGGGCGGCGTTTGCGCTGTTTTGGATGGTCGTATCCTTCGGCGTTTTCTACCACCTGGGCAAGCGTGAGGGGCTGCTCTCGCAACGCGGCTTCTGGCTAACCGCGGGCTGGCTGATCCTGGCATTGTCCGTTTACTGGACCGGGGCTCCCGTCCACCACTTCCTACTCGGCGTGGGGATTGGCGTGCTGATGCTCAGCAGCGGCGTGGCCTATATACTCCGCAAAAAAGCGCTGCCGGTGCTGTTTGGGCTGTTGCTCACAGTGGCGGGTTTTGCGCTGACCGGTGCCAGCATTTACTACTTTGCGCAGGAATTTACCCTCGCCCAAAACGACCCGACCCGCGCTCCGTTTGGCATTCCGTGGTCCGTCCAGTCAGCGCTCTGGCGCGACGCCTGGCTGCTGGTCGAGCAGCGCCCGCTCTTTGGCTGGGGCGCTGGCAGCTTCACCGAGATTTTCCCCTTCCATCAGCAGGTGGACCTCGGCATCGGCTTTTACCGCACCCCGTATTCCGACGCCCTGCTCGGCCTGGTGGAATACGGAATCGTCGGCATGACCCTGTGGCTGATTTTCCCCGCCGCACTGATGATCAAATTCGCGTGCCTGAAAACGCACCGTCGCCTGAGCCACTACCTGTGGGGTGCCTCAACGCTGCTGGCCGTGCTTGCGCTGGTGAGCCAGCCGATGACCACGCCCGCGAATTTTATCTGTATTTGGTTGGGGCTCGCGCTCGCCTTCAAGTGGTCTGACGCCGCAGAGCAAAATCAGCCAATGACGCCTGTCGCCCGCACATCGGTTTTCCCGATGCCCGAGCGCAAAACCGATGGCGCAACCGGCGAACATCAGTCGCTGAAGCCGCGCAAACGCCACTCCCACCGTCGCCGCTCCAGCAAGCACCGGTCGAAGAAGTAAAGCGCTTAGAGCCGAACCGACAACTCGTGCCCGCTGTGGCCTTTGTGGTCGCCGGGAGTCAACATGGGCGTGGAAATGTAGCCGTTGGCCGGATCACGCATGTAGTCCAAGTAGGTCGCGGCGCCAGGGCTGTCGGTGTTATCAGATGCGATCAGGCAACCTGACTTCATGAAGGGCTCCAGCAGCTTCACGATGTCGATGTACATCGACTTTTCACCATCAAGGAAGAGGTAATCCACGGGCGCAGGCAGCGGCTCAAGCAGCGTCTGCATCGCATCGCCCACGCGGAAGTCGATCAAATCGACGAGGCCGGCTTCGGTCAAATTCTGCTTCGCTTTCGCAGCCTTGGTTTCGATAAATTCCGTGGTTACGATGCGACCGACACCGTTGTCGCGAACGGCAGCCGCCTGAAAAATTGTTGAGATGCCAAACGACGTGCCAAACTCGACCACGCATTGCGGGCGACTGGCGCGAATCGTCGAATAGAGGAAATTGCCAAAGGGCCGGTCAATCGGCATGTAGGCGTCTTTCGCATGCGTGAAACGCTCTAAGGGCGTCATGTTTTCGAAGTCCGGACGCGGCTTGTGCGACCCTTGGTCATGTTTGGCCCTTTGTGCGGCGGCATCGGCATACAGCGCGTTGAGCACGTCTGCGGCCGGAGATTCATTGAGGGTGCAATACATTTGCTTGGATGTGGTTGTGTTCATGGATGATTTCAGTGTTTGCCAAAACCGGCATTGCCGATTTAGTTGACTTAATAAACTAATGGAACGGCATAAAGTTGATAAAATCAACAATCTGAGTGAAAATATTTCGGAAAAAATTTTTGCGAGCATTCACGCGCTCATGCATGTGATTCGTTCCGAGCAATACAAAGTGTTGCGCGACAGCCCGTATGAGCTCACTCACATGGAGGGCAAAATGCTGGGCTTCTTCAGCCGTCATCCCGGCGCCACGCTGCGCGATCTGGTCGAGCACACTGGCCGCGATAAGGGTCAACTCGCGCGCACAATCAAAGACCTCAAGGAGCAAGGTTTGCTCAGCAGTGAGCCCGATCCCCAGGACCGTCGAAGCCAGCAGCTAAATCTAACCGCCGAAGGAATCCGCATCCACGAATCCCTGATTGGGCAACTTGATCAGCTAACCCAAAGCGCCATTCAGGGCATGAGCCAAGCCGACGCTCAGCAACTCCACGCACTGCTGGAGCAGATGCGTGAGAACTTGCAGCCCAGCTCTGACGAGTAAACGCAAATTGAACATGCTCTATTCGCAAACTCTATGTGTTATCGAAATCGACCAGGCTTTACCTTGATTGAACTACTGACCGTCATCGCCATTATTGGCGTCCTTGCGGCCATCCTGATCCCCGCCGTGGGCGCGGTGCAAGAATCCGCGCGCAAGAGCAACGGCGCGGCCTCGATGCGCGAAGTGGGCTCGGCTTTACACCTCTACACGCAAGAGCACGACAGCCGCTACCCCGGCCCACTCTGGCCCGGGCAGGTCCCGCTCTACGACCCCGATCGAGGCGAAGAAGACGGCCGCCTGGCCTACTACCTCGCGCCCTATCTAGATGTGCCAACCAACGCCACGCCCCCCGTCCTGGTGGAAGCGATGGTTCCCGCCGCCTACCCCATCGACGAGCTCTATCAATCTTCCAGCGACGAGCCCCGCACCTACATTTTAAACATCAAAGCAAAGAATCCCAACTCCTCTGAGCTCATCAACGTATGGGGCCTCCACCCTGATATGGCGGACGATGAATCTGAATCAATTCCCCAAGCAACGGCGCGCATCATCGCGCCCGCCACAACTTGGGCGCTGATGGATGTCGACCAGCTTCACCCAAATGCTGGCGTGTGGAAGTCCAACACTCCCGAAAAGCCGATCTACGGCGATGTCCGACAAGTGCTGTTTTTCGACGGCCACGTGGAAGAAGTCGACGTATCCCAGGGCCTGCCGGACTAGTTTAGCAAAGACAAAAAGCTGCAAACATAACCCCGGTTCCTCAGCCCATTTCGCAATGCGAAATCTTCCGATCCAACGGGACGTTGGCTAGTCGAGGTATTGCTTGAAGGCTTCCTTGTCGGCGGCCTTCATGTAGGCCTCGTTGCCAGTGATGTTGCCCGCCTCAAGCTGCTCGCGGATGGAGAAGTCCATCATGCGCATGCCCGAGGCCATGCTGCTTTCGATGATGCCGCGGATGGCGCTCGTCTTACCGCTGCGAATAGTGTTCGGCAACGCATCGTGCTTGAGCAAAATTTCGTGCACGGCCACGCGGCCCTTCGGCACCTTTTTACAGAGTAGCTGCGAGACTACGCACGACAAGCAACCCGAGAGCATGATGCGGATCTGCCCCTGCTCTTCCGCCGGGAAGGCATCAATGATGCGGTCGACGGTTTTCGGGGCGTTGTTTGTGTGCAGCGTGCCAAAGACGAGCATGCCCATCGAGGCGCAGCCCAGCGCAAGCTTGATCGTTTCCAGCTCGCGCATTTCGCCGACGAGAATGATGTCCGGGTCCGCGCGCATCGCGCCGCGCAGCGCGTTGGCAAACGAGTGGCTGTGCTCGCCGACTTCGCGGTGGACGATCACACTCTTTTTGTTCGGATGCACAAACTCAACTGGGTCTTCGATCGTGATGATGTGCTTGTTGTAATTGTCGTTGATGTAGTCGATCATCGCCGCGAGCGTGGTCGACTTACCGGAGCCCGTCGGCCCCGTTACGAACACCAGCCCTTCCTTGTAGGCGCAGACATCGCGCAGGACTTCGGGCAGCTTCAGGGTGTCGAAGGATAAAATCTCAGCCGGAATCTGACGGAAGACCGCCGCCTGCCCCCAGTGATTGTAGAAATAACTGCCACGAAAACGCGCCAAGCCTTTAATTTCATAAGCCAAGTCCAAGTCGCGCGCTTCCAGGTAATGATTCCAACGAGTCTCGTTGGTGATCTGGCTCAACAGCGTCGACATCTTCTTGGCCGTGATGACCTCATCCGTCAGCGGAACAATGGCGCCGGACGCGCGAATTTTAGGCGGCGAGCCAACCGTCAAGTGAAGGTCCGAGCCGTCGTTTTCCAGCATGCCGGCGAGTAGTGCGTCGATTTCAGCCATGAATAATAAAGCAGTCGGTTATAAAATTAGTTCTCCTGAATAAAGTTCAGCTTGTTGCCATCGGGGTCTTCGAGGTGCATCTCGCGGTTGCCCCAAGTCTGGTCGTAGGGCTCCAGCTTGATCGCCACCCCTCGTGATTTGAATTCCTCGAAAAGCTCATCCACATTCTCCACAATGAAGCTCGTGACGGAGCCGAAAACGCCGTCGCCGGGAAACGATGACACGAAAATCCATTTGCCGTCGCGCTGAAACCCCATGTAGCACGGGTTGGGCTCATTGCCAGGCGCGTAACCCCACTGCTTGGTGAAGCCCAGTTGGTCGCCGAAGTAGGCCTCGGCGGCGGAAGCGTCCGAAACGCGGATGACTGGCACGGTGGCGAGCAGCATGGCTTAGCGTCCGAAGAGGCCTTTCTTCTTGGGAGGTTCTGGCGGCGGCGTGTTCATCGTTGGCGCGGCGGCTCCACCATTGCGGATGCGGTTTCTCAGCGGGTCGCTGCGCAGATTGGCAATGGCGATTTCGTCCGAGATACGTCCGGCTTCCCAGAGGTTCATGATCGAGTTATCCATCAGCAGCATGCCGTCGCGTTTACCCGTTTCGATGATGTTGCCCAGGCCTTCCGATTTACCCTCGCGAATCAGCGCCGACACCGCGGTGTTTTTCAGCAAAAGCTCATAGCACAACGCCACACCCCCATCTTCCGCGGGCAGCAGCCGTTGACACAAAATGCCGCGCAAACTCTCGGCCACCATCGCGCGAATCTGCGGCTGTTGGGCAGGCGGGAAAACATCGAGCAGACGGTTCAAGGTCGTCGCAGAATCGCTGGTGTGCATGGTGCCGATGACCAAGTGACCGGTTTCCGACGCGCTGATCGCCATTTCGATCGTTTCCAGGTCGCGCATTTCGCCGATGACAATGATGTCCGGGTCCTGGCGCAACGCGCCCTTAAGCGCGCTCTTGAAAGTCTTCGTGTGTGGGCCTACGCCGCGCTGCGTGATCTGGCACTGGATCGACTGCTGGATGACCTCAATCGGCTCCTCAACGGTGATCACGTGGTCCTGTCGAGTCTGGTTCAGGATGTTCACCAGCGCCGAGAGCGTGGTGGTCTTGCCCGCGCCGACGGGGCCCGTCACGAGAATTAGCCCATTATGATAAGCCAGCAGCTTAGTGATCGTTTCCTGCCCCTGCGGATCGAAACCGAGGTCGGCAAGGGCCGGAATCCGCGACGGCACGACGCGATAAGTGCCCGCAACACCGTCCTTGTGGAGCATCAGGTTTACACGGAAGCGCTGCCCGGTGTCGAATGGCATGGCGAAGTCGTAGTCCTGCTCTTCTTCAAAATAAGTCCGTTGCTCGTCGCTGAGTAGCGATAAATTCAAGGCCTTCGACATCTCCCGCGACAGCACGCCCTGCGAAATGTACTCCACGTTGCGACTACGGCGGATGAACAGCCGGCTGTCGGCCGAAAGATGAATATCGCTAGCGCCGTATTCCGAAGCTTGCAGCAATAGACCGATCAAGGCCTGGCGCATCTGCGCGGGGTTCTTCGGGTCGAGCTGGGCGGGGTCCGGCCAAGCAGGCTTGGCCCCCTTGGTGTTGACGAGGGCCTCCTTCGGCTTGGGAATATCTTCCGGCGCCTTGTTCATCTGCTCGAAGATCTGCTCGGCCATTGCCCGTAGCTCCTGCATCTCGACAGCCTGAGCGCCCATAGCGGCAATCGCCTGCTTGGCCTCGGCGCTGGACATCGCCGGGTCAGCCTTGACCTTCGACATATCCACGCCCGCAACCGCATCTTCCGGTGGCTTTTCACCGGTCGCCTGCCAGATGGCGCTCACCGCAGAGGCGAGATCGCTAATGTCTTCCTCGGGTTCTTCCGCAGCGGGTTCAGGCTCTGCTGCCGGAGTCGGCGCTGGCCGATTGCGCAGGCTGATAGACGGCTTGCCCGGCTCGGGCTCAGGTTCCGGCTCGGGCTCGGGCTCAATGGAGCGCAAAGAAATACTGGGCCGGCTGCCGCCTTTCTTCTTCTTCAAATCGACAAAAGGATTGAAGGGCGGTTCATCGCCCTGCTCGCTCATCTCTACGGCCTGGTCCAGCAGCTCCTGCATGGCGTCGAAATCCTCGTAGATTTCGTGGTCGAGGATGGCCTGAGCAAAATCCAACAGCTCGACATCGTCCGGCAGCAATTTTTTCAGTTTTTGGCACGCCTTGACGTCGAGCACGTCATTGCCGATGCACAGGCAGGCAAAGATTTGGATATCCTTGTTCATCGTAGCAGGTGAATGATTCAGGCCAATGCGAGTGGCGTCATTGACCCATTCAGAATGACAGGATACCGCCAATTATGGCAAACGAAAACAACGCCGACGGTCTGATCGGGCAACTTATATGAAAAGCACTCTAAATCTCCGTGCGACGTTTGCGCAATAGACGCTCAAACAAATCCAGATAGCGCACCGCGTTGTCGCCCGACTGAAATTTCTCCACCGCAAACGCGCGCCCACGCTCGCTCATCGTGCTGCGCAAGGCGGAGTCGTCCACCAGCAAGCTGAGCTTCTGGCAAAAAGCCTCGGAGTCATTCAGCGGCGCGGCGTAGCCACTAATATCCGGCATGAAACACTCACGGACGCCGCCAGTGCAATAGGCCACCACCGGGAGCCCACACCACTGCGCCTCCACCAATGCATTGGGCTGAGACTCAGCCTGCGAGGTAAACACCGCCACATCGGCCCCCGCCAGCAGCGGATACGGGTCGGGTACATTGCCCCAAAATGTGACGCGATCCGACAGGCCAAAATCCCGCGCCATGCCCTCGCATTCACGGCGTGTCGAGCCATCACCCGCCAGCCACAGGCGCCAATCTTCCTGCGGTCGAAAGTGGGCCAGGGCATGGATTAACTCGCTCTGCCCTTTGCCCGGGCGGAAGCCCGCCACCTTCACAAACACGGACGCCTCGCCGACGCCCTGCTCTTCACGGATTTTTGCGCGGTGGAACGCACGTTTTTCCCAATCCCAGTCGCGGCCAACGGCATTGGGTGCCACAAGCACGCGGTCCTTGGCCACGCCAATCTTGCGCGCGCGCTCAGCCGTCCATTCCGCATTGCAGACCACGGCGTCGTCCAGGCAGAGGCTGCGCTCGTAGTGGTGCGGTATCGGGTTGCCCGTCCGCAAGGTGCCGACCACAACGGCCTCCGGCACACGCTCTTTGATGCGCACGCCGCGGCAGTTGGCCACCTTACCCATCAACAGGATAATGTCGGGCTCTTCGCGGCGCAAAGTCGTCGTCAGCCCGGGCGTCCAGATGTTACAACGCGCGTCAAACGGCTGCAGGGACACGCGGCGTGCATCGAGGTTTTCGCTCAGCGGACCACCGGGGCGGCAGGTCACCACCACAGCGTCATGCCCGGCCGCTTTAAAGCGGTTGGCCAGGTGCACGGTGTGCTTTTCCGTGCCGCCGGTGCGGAGCCAGTCCTGAACGATTGCAATCTTCACAGCTTGTAATACGCGCGCATGATGCGCTCGGTCAAGTTCCAGCTGCCAAAGCGAGCCAGGAACGGCGCAATCGTCGCTTGAAAGCAATCGCCGCTGCGCACCACGCCGCTTCTTTCGCGCTGCAAAGCAGCGCGGAGATCATTCGCGGCGCGCTTGGCGTCCGGGGCGGTGTTGAGGTGCTTTTCGTGGCTGGCCCAAGCCTGAGCCACGCGTTCGTTGTCAAAATCTTCGGCGCGCTTGGAGGCGTTGTTAAAAGCAGTTTTGTAGTCGCCCGGCTGGAAATCAATCACCGTCACCCCGCTGCCGACGCACTCAGTTTGCAGGCTTCGGGTAAAGTTGGACAGCCCAGCCTTGGCCGCATTGTAGAGGCTGAAATACGGCAGCGGAAAATCCCGCGCCAGCGAGGCCACGTTGACAATTACCCCCGCTCCACGCGCCACCATGTGTGGATAGACCTGGTGGCACAACGCGATCGGCCCATGCAGCAACACCCGGAGTTGATCCCCAATGTCGCCGGGCTCGATGTCCTCAAACGCGCCAAAGACGCCATTGCCCGCATTGTTCACGAGAATGTCGATCTCCGGAAACAACGGGTTCATCCCGCGCATAAACGCCTCCATGCTCCGCCCGTCGGAGAGGTCCAGGGCCAGCGGATGCAGTTGGTCATGCATTGGCAGGCGCTCGGGGTCACGACTCGTCGCCCAGACTTCCACGCCCTCAGCCAAGAGCATCTCGGCAAAGGCGCGGCCCAGGCCCGAGCTGGCGCCCGTAACCAGCGCAGTGCGATATCGTTGCGACAAAGGTTGCATAAACAGCTCATGTTCCCAAACTTTCGCCCTTGGTCAATCGCGATGTCGTCCACTGCTACCACTCCGCTACTGCTGATCACCCACGAATTTTATCCAAAACGCGGGGGAATCGCCACGTACGCCGAGGAAATGACACTCGCTGCGCAAAAGGCCGGCTACGAAATAAATGTGTGGGCATCGAACCGCGAAGGCATGATGGACCGCAGCACGCCCTTCCCGCTTTTTCCGATCCCCAACATCGGTAGCCTCGGCTGGACGTGTCGCCACGCAACGGCCACCATGCTCCGCACGCACCGCGCGCAGGTCGAGCGCAGCCTCGTTTACCTGCCTGAGCCCGGTCCCATCTTCACGATGATGTATGCGCCGCTGCTCTTTTTGCCCAAGCCGAAAGCGCTCGCCCTCACCCTCCACGGCACGGAAATACTCCGGTTCTCGCGCCCGCCGCATCGCAAATTTCTCTTTAACCGCCTACTCAAGCGCGCAGACCGCATTGGCGTCGTTTCCAACTACAACCGCGAGCTGCTGCTCGGAAAATTTCCCGCAACCGACCCGGAGAAAATCCGTGTCGTGCCCGGCGCGCTGCGTCACGATTTCTCCAACCCGCCGGCCCGCAAACGCGACCGCCTATACGCCCGCGTGCGCATCATTACGGTAGGCCGCATTCACCCGCGGAAGGGCCAACACTACGTGATGGAAGCCCTCGCCCAACTCCCCGAAAACCTGCGCGCCGAGGTGGAATACCACATCGTCGGCCCTGTGGTTAAGGGCGGCTTGGGTTACGTTGAGCAGCTCCGAAAAACTGCCGACGAATGCGGCGTGCACGTCGAGTTCGTCGGCGAAGTGGACGACGACGAGCTGCCGCAAATTTACGCCGACGCCGATATCTTTGCGATGACCAGCGTCCAAAGCGGCATCAGTATTGAAGGCTTCGGTTTGGTCTATCTAGAAGCCGCCGCCTGTGGTCTGCCCGTCGTCGCTCACGACACCGGCGGCGTCGCTGAAGCCGTTCGCAACGGCGAAAGCGGTTTCGTCATCCAGCCCGGCGACACCGCCGCCCTCACCGAAGCCATCACCAAGCTGATCGAATCCCCGCAGCTACGCGAAGAAATGGCCAACGCTGGAAAAACCCGCGCCGCCGAACTTTCCTGGCAAACCAACGTCGAGGCCCACTTCGGCAAGCTGATGTAGCCCGTCGCCGACAGCGTAAACACCGCCTCACCAATCAAAAAATTCCAGGACCTGCAAGAGGTCCAGCGCATCTAAGCTGTCCAACACGACATCGCCCCAATCCCGGTCTTTGGCCACGCGCTTCGAATCCGCAACAATCCGCTGCTGCCGTATTTCGGTGCCAAGCTTTGACCACTCCCCGCGGTCAAACCAAATGCCACGGCACTGACGGCAGAAATCCAGCTCAACGCCACGATAGTAAATGACTGCCATGTCGTCTGCACATGATGCACATCGACGGACCGAGGCCGTGGTTTCCGACTGAACGTATTGCTCGAATTTTGAATCAATAAACAACTGACGGCTAGTGCTGCCGGGCACCCAAACTCCCTGACACTGCCGACAGATAAAATACGGCACCAGAGGATTATCCGTACGCGCCATCGCATAACCGTCGAGCGGGCAATAGCAGTGATTGTCCAGATGATTCGTTGGCGAGTTAGGCACTCATAAAATATCACTACCGCCCAATCAAATGTCCAGCCAATATCCTTGAAGTTACACCTCGACCGAACACAAGTAGTCTCCCAGCGCTCTCAAGCGCAATGCCTAGTCCAGCAAGCCGACACCGCGTTCAACCAACGCCCCACGCAGTTGCGTGCCATCGATTTCGTGCACGGACTTCCCCGCCTGCACCGCCTGGCTTGCGGCCAGCCCCGCGGCTTGCCCCAGCGCCATCGCCGTGCCCGTTACACGGTAGCTGGCATGCGCTACATGGCTGCCCGAAATACAGCGGCCGGCCAGCAGCAAGCCATCGATATCCTTCGGCAGCTGAGAACGATATGGGATCTCGTATGGCTGCATCTTCGCCTCGTGGTTCGTGGGTATTTTGCTGTCGGGATCGGGGTCGTGGATGTCCACACAGAAGCCGCAAGTCGTGACCGCGTCCTGGAAGCGACGCCCCTTCATCAGGTCATCATATTCCATTCGGTACATGCCGTCGATGCGCCGAGATTCACGCACGCCTACCGTCGACGCCGCATGAATCATTTCAATGTTTTCAAAGCTCTGCACGTGGCGCAGCACGTCAAACATCTCATGAGCCTGCTTACGCCCTTCGACCGTGGCACGCGTTAAATCTGCTGGGTCGATCGGGTTGATTCGGAATACGTGCGTCACCTGCACCGCCGACGTATCATGCCCGGGCAGCGTCACGATCCACGGCGCCGCGTTCGTCCGCGGGATCGGCATTTGATAGGGAAGATTGTGCTCATTGATCGCTGCCTGCATTTGGTCGAAAAGCGGTAGCGCAGACTTCTGGTCGAAGTGGCTCGCGCCGCGGATTTCAAACATCAAGGTCGCTGGCTGGACCAAGCCATCGGCATCACGGCCGATTTCATAACCGCAGCCACTACGCGCGGCTAAATCTCCGTCGCCCGTCGCGTCGATGACCACCTTGGCGAGCACAGCCTCGCGCCCGGCCTTACTCTCGATCACCACGCCGCGCATCTGGTTATCTTCGCGAATCGAGTCCACCGCCATCGTGTAGTAAAGCAAGTCCACGCCGGCTTCCTGCATCATCTGCTCCAGCGTCAGACGCATGATCTCAGGGTTAAACGTCGCGGCAAAAAACCACTTACGCCAAGCGTCCGCAGCGTCGAGGCGATCCGTTAAATCCTGCACCACATAGCCGCGGTCAAAGCACTCAAAAAACGGATTCAGCAAACCAGCAGTCCACATGCCGCCCAGTTGGGCAAAACGTTCCAGCAACAAAGTCCGCGCGCCTTCCCGCGCCGCTGCCAACGCTGCACCAACGCCCGCTGGCCCGCCACCGCACACGACCACGTCGTATCCGTCGCGCACACGCAAGCGGCGTTCATGTTCAATGACTCCATGCGTAAGCAAGGAAAAGCTGTGGGGTGTGTCTTTCATCATTTCAGGATTAACAACGCTCAGAAATTCATTGACACGATTGCCTAATCGTTATGTAAAAGCAAGCACAAACCTAACGTTTAGGCGATTAATCATGAAACAACTATCCCTTACCCTAACCCTCGCTTCCACTCTCTATGTAAGCCTCACATCTGTCTCAGCAACGATACTCGCTTATGAAGGCTTCTCCACTGATGCAACTGGCAGTAGCGCCAATTACGCCGACGGCGTCATACTCCAGGGAATCGATAAAGCTCGCACTGGCTTTACCGGTGCATGGGCTCAAACAGCCGGCACGCTCACGACAGAATACAATGTAGAGTCAGTCACTGGCAACTTAACCTACGACGGCTACATAGCGGGAGACGAAGGTCGCGCCAGCGCCTACCTGACCACCGGGTCATCTTCTTCGGCTGGAGCCCTTGGGCGCACCACCAGCATCGACAGCAGTCAGATTACCACCAGCCTTTACCTGGCATTACTAATAGACTTCAATGACGCCGAAGGCGGCTTTTCCTGGACGTCTGATTTTGGCTCCAACAACTACCTTTTTCTCAACAACACCACCCTGACATTCTCACCTGCTGGAGGCAGCGCAACCGGCGGTTTTTCCACTGACATCGGCACACTGGGAGTCAGCGCGAGTGGCGTGAATCTATTCGTTTTAGAATACACAACGGACACCACTGGCGTCTCGAACCCGAACTACTACTCGCATTGGAATCTCTACATCAACCCCGACCTAACAGATGGAGCCTTAAGCTCTGATGAGATCGATGCAACGGGAATCGGAATCGGCCTGCTAAATGGTGGAACCATAGTAGCACCCAGTGAAATCTCAATTGCCAATCGCTACATCAACGCCGGCGAAAACATGTATGCTGATGAAATATACCTGACGAATGATCCGGCTGATTTCATCGCCGTTCCCGAACCGTCAACTTATGCAGCCATTCTCGGCTTCGCGACATTGGGGCTTTGCCTACTACGTCGCCGTGCCTAAAATATCTGTCATTGAGATTGCCTGAGCCCGAGTCTAATGCAGTCTCGGGCTTAGTCGCGATTTATGAGAACACGTAGCAAAGTCACCATTAAAGACGTCGCAAGGGCAGCCGGTTTCTCAACCTACACCGTTTCTTCAGTTCTTAATAACAAGGGCGACATCAGCCAAGAGACCAGCGATAAAATTCTGACGGTCGCGCGTGAACTCAACTACGGAACTTTCGGCACGGTGACTGCAGCCAAGCGCATGACATCGACCTCGATCGGGATAGTGCTGCCACAAATCGAATGCCTGCAAGCTGGTTTTTACAATCGCGCGGTTTCCAGTTTTCGCAATGCCGCAAGTGAGCACGACCTCGACTGCAAGCTCTTCACCGAAGCCGATATTCTCAAGCGGCTGAAAGAGCGTCCCAACGGCGGCATCAGTGCCGTGGGCTGCAAGGGGCTCCTAATCTTTTGTCCCTGGGAAGCTCATCGCCAATACCTTCGTCCCCTGCTCAGCAACGGCATCGCCACTGCCATCATTCGCCGAAATTACCCGCGCACACCCGGCCTTTTTCAGCTTTTGAATGACGATGCCAACGGCATGTTGCAGTTGCTCAACTATCTCTACTCAGAAAAGAAGAGCCGACGGATGGCCTACATCAGCCCAAGTTACCAACACAGAAACCATCCAGAGGACCGTGAGGCTACATTCTCGAAATTCGCTGATGAATTTTTGAAGCAAAAGAACGTTCTCTCACTCGAGGAAAATTCCCAGAGCAACGAGGAAATCTACGATCAGTTAGCTGCGTTCATTCGTGAGCGGCCCAAGCAACGTCCTGCACTATTTGGCTGGTCTGACGCCTGTGCTGCGCGCATTCATTCAGCGATGCAGGCGCGCGGACTCCGCTCACCGGATGACTTCATGGTCGTCGGCTACAACGACGATCCAGTCTGTCTGGATCTTGCCCCAGCTTTAACAACTATTCGTATTCCCATTGAGGAAATGGTTCAGAGCTCCTGCGAGTATCTTGCTTCCTATGTCGAAGACTCGGCTCTGCCACCGGCGAAAAAAGCTCGTTTCCCTCAGACACTGATGCTTCGGGGATCGACCGGCGACTAACTCAACCTTCGAGCTCGGCTTTCAAAGTATCCAGCTCTTCCCAACGCTCGTATTTTTCCAAGAGCGTGGTTTCAAGCTCTTCTAGGCGCGCCTGAGTTTTCGCCAGCTTGTCGGGGTCTTGATAAGTCGACGCCTCGCCTAATTGTTCGGCAAGCTGCGACTGCTCTTCCTCAAGTTTTTCAATTTCGCCCGGCAGCGCTTCCCACTCCCAGCGTTCACGGTTGAGGAACTTGCGCGGCTTCGGCGTTTTGCCTTTTGGAGCAGGCGCCGCCTTGGCTTTCTCTGCGGCTTCGACAGCCAACTTCTTTTTACGCGATGCCAAATAATCACTATAGCCGCCTACGGTTTGGCGCACTTCACCATCACCTTCGAGCACAAAAAGCTCGGTCACTACGTTGTCCAGAAACGCACGGTCGTGGCTCACTAGCAACAGTGTGCCACCGTAGTCCAGCAAACGCTCTTCCAGCAGCTCCAGCGTTTCCAAATCCAAATCATTCGTCGGTTCGTCCATCACGAGCACGTTGAACGGCTTGGTGAATAATCGCGCCAGCAGCAAGCGATTACGCTCGCCGCCAGACAACACCTTCACCTGCCCACGCGCGCGATCCGGTGCAAAAAGAAAATCGCCCAGATACCCCATCACGTGGCGCCGCTGGCCATTGATCGTCACCGTATCCAAACCACCGGCTATCGCATCGACGACCATCATCTCAGGGTCCAGCGCTTCACGCAACTGATCGAAGTACGCAATTTCCAGATTCGAACCGTGCTTCACCCAACCACTTTTCGGCTGCAGTTTACCGAGAAGCAAACGCACCAGCGTGGACTTCCCAGCGCCGTTTCCACCCACGATACCCACCTTGTCTCCGCGTCGAATCAAAGTCGTAAAATCGCGAATGATAGGACGCTCGCCATAGCCAAACGTCGCGGCTTCCGTAGAAATAACTTTCAGCCCGGAACGGTCCGCTTCTTCAATGGCAAGATTCACCTGCCCCTGACGCTCCCGCCGACCACGGTGTTCATCGCGCATTTTCAACAAGGCACGCACCCGGCCTTCGTTACGCGTGCGGCGCGCCTCAATTCCGCGGCGAATCCACACTTCTTCCTTCGCCAGTTTTTTATCAAACTCCGCTTGCTGTCGCGCTTCGGCTTTGAGCCACGCCTCCTTGCGCTCCAAGTAGGTGTGGTAATCGCAATCCCAGCTGATCAACACCCCGCGCTCAAGATCGAGAATCCGCGTTGCCAGGTTCTGCAAGAACGCGCGGTCATGCGTAATGAATAGCAATGCGCCACGAAACTTCGGTAGGAAATTTTCCATCCAACCAATGGCATCGACGTCCATGTGATTGGTGGGCTCGTCGAGCAGCAACACCCCCGGCTCCAGCACCAAACAGCGCGCCAGCATCACACGGCGCTTCATCCCAGCGGAGAGTGATTCAAACGCCACCGTGCCGTCCAGCTCCATATCGCGCAGCAAGCGGTCCACCCGCGCATCGCGTTCCCATTGCTCCAGCGTCTCCCCCTCCAGCGCGCTGTCGATCACGCTGCGGACCGAGCCCACTTCGTCAATGGTCGCTTCCTGGTCGAGCATCGCTACGCGCACACCGGCAGGCGTATAAACCTCGCCGCCATCGGGTGCAATCCGCCCGCCGAGCACTTTGAGCAGCGAGGACTTTCCAGCGCCGTTTCGCCCAACCAAGCAAACACGCTCGCCCTCGCGCACCTCAAAAGATGCGCCGTCGACTAGTGACGGCCCGCCAAAGGCCAAGGATACATTACGCACGTGGAGCATAAGCGGCACACTATGGCCGAAGCAGCCACCCGCGGGGAAGCAAAATCTTTCACTACCCGCAAACGCAAGTTCCGCTAATCGCTACAGCGTAATGCGCACGCCACGTCGCAAGTAAGTCGGCACGTCAAGGTCTTCCCCGTCGAAAATGTTGCGCTCGGTATTCTCAAAGAATCCGCGCTGCTCGTCTTCTGACACAAAGGTGAACTCTTCTTGGTCGATCTCCAGTTCCGGCTGCCGCTTTTTGCCAAGCTTGCTCTCGTGGACCAAGGGCTTCGGCTTCGTTTCAACGGTATCGAAGAGTTCATCGTCGGGCGTTTTCTTGGTAACGCTCGGTCGTGGCTCCGGAGCGATATCTATCCGCGGCGCCGTTCGGCGTACCTTGCGCTCGGGACGATACCCCGTCACATGCGTCGCGCCGATCACACAAATCTCAACCGTGTTTTGGCAACTTTCGTCAACCACGGCGCCCAGCACGATCTGCTCTTTGCTTCCAAATTTTTCGGCAATCGCCGTCATGATTTGGTTCACGTGCGAGATGCCCAAATCCGTTCCGCCGATGATGTTCACCAGCAGGCTGTCGGCGCGCTTGGCGAAACCCGGCGTGTGCAACAACGGGCAGAGCGCCAAATCATTCAAAGCTTCCTGCATGAAGTCATCGCCTTCGCCGCGGCCGAGGCCAAACAGCGTTTTGCCGCCGCGCCCCTCGAACACCTTACGCAACATTGCGAAATCCAGATTGATCAGGCCCGTCTGCGTCAGCATTGCGCAGATCGACTGGATACCACGGCTAATCCACGCGTCGGCCTGGGCAAACGCATCGAGCACGGTGGCGGATTCATCCATCTGCTGGAGCAGCAAATCGTTCGGCAGTGGTATCACCGCATCGCAATGCGAACGCATTGCCACGAGCGCGTTCTCCGCGACTTCATGATGCCGCGCGCCTTCGAAAGTAAAGGGCAAGGTAACGAACGCAATAACCAGCGCGCCCTGTTCCGAAGCCAAGCGCGAGATAACCGGCGCAGCGCCGCTACCTGTGCCGCCACCCAAACCGGCGACGATAAAAATCAAGTCCTGCCCGTCCACCATCTGGCGGAGTTTGGTTTCGTCCTTCTCCGCCGCAGTCTGGCCGATCTCAACATCGCCGCCAGTACTCAAGCCACGCGTGACAGACTTTCCGATCATGAGTTTTTCACCGATCGGCGAGCTTTCCAGCGCCTGCGCATCGGTGTTGACCGCCGCAAGGTTGATCTGCTCCTGTGGCATCATCTGGATGCGGTCGACCGCATTCGTCCCGGCGCCACCGACGCCGATGATTTTCACCCGGACGCCTTCGGAGTTCAGATCGCTGCGAAAAGATTTTCCACTGAGTTCGCTCATTCTGATTCCTCCGTTAGTTGACGAAAAGTTGAGTCACCCGCCGCAGCAGGCCGCGTTGTTTCCTTTGCAACGCAGAGTCATCGAGCGACTGCCCGGACAACGCAAAGTGCAGCAGTCCCAGCGCCGAGGTGTATTCGTGCCGCTGCAAGTTGTCGTGCACCCACGAGGGCAGCTCACCACGCCGTATTGGAACGCCGAGGATTTTTTCACCGGCTAGATCGATCTGATCCAGATGCGAGCCACCGCCCGTCAACACAACGCCGGCAGGCAAAAACTTTTCATGGCAAAGTTCGCCGGCCTGTCGCTTGACGAGGTCGTAAATTTCTTCCACGCGCTCACGGACGATTTGAATCAGCGACTGCTTAGGGATGCGGCGGTCACCGATCATCTGATCACCAACCATCCAAACTTTTTCCTGCCGGTCATCCTGCTCCAAGACGGCCTTGCCAAAG
This sequence comes from Cerasicoccus maritimus, assembly GCA_031296935.1. Classification (GTDB taxonomy): domain Bacteria; phylum Verrucomicrobiota; class Verrucomicrobiia; order Opitutales; family Cerasicoccaceae; genus Cerasicoccus; species Cerasicoccus maritimus. The sequence goes on along the minus strand of JAVDPD010000006.1, from coordinate 93,021 downwards.
CTCGTCTTGAGCTTCTTGGCATATTTGCGGTTGACGCGGAGGCCGAGCGCCAAGTCATTCGTAATGTGATCGCTGCCCACCGGCAACACGCCCGTGCGCGCAACAATGCCGTTCTGGTAAATCGCCCAATCGGTCACACCCGCGCCCATATCGATCACCATGACGCCCGCGCGTTTCTCTTCCTCGGTCGCGATGACCGTGCCCGAAGCGATGCTCGACAAAATGATGTCCTCAACGTTCAAGCCGAAGCCATTGATCACGTGGATGTGGTCGCGCACCTTGCGCTCGTCACCGTGAATCGACCAATAGCCGACCTCGAGCTTTTCGCCCTGCATGCCCAGCGGGTCCGCGCTCACGCGGTTATCCAGCAGGAAGTGACTGCGAATGTGGTGGATATAAAGTCGGTCATCAGACAACTTCTTGGCCTTGGCCTCGCTCATTGCGCGGGCAATGTCGGCCTCGCTCACGCGGCTGTCACTTGAGCTCACGTTAACTGCGGCGCTGTTATAAAAGCCTTCGAGGTGGCTGCCCGTTTGAGTCAGGTAAATCGAGTCGATCTGTGCACCGGCGCTTTTCTCAGCCCCCATGATGGCTGCGTGCGTCGCGTTGCTGACCGCCTTGAAGTCGACGATTTCACCTTTTTTCACGCCCTCGGAAGTAGCGTCCTGTTTGCCAATAATGTTCAGGCTGCGCCCGTTGACGATGTCGCCAACCAGCACGGTAACGGATGCTGCGCCGATGTCGACGGCTCCGATGATTCTACTTTGGCTCATGGTGCGGAGAGTAGTTTAGCATTCAGATGGATTAATTTAACGGAAGCGGACGGGTCCGCGGGTGCCGGAGTCGGCCAGCTTCACCACGGCGTCTTGCATGGAAAGGTCAATGTGGTCAACGCGCTGACGTTGGGATTCCAGGCGTTCAAGGATTACGTTCAAACGCGCGAACTGTTCATCCAGTTCATCGGGCGCGAAAATGATCGAGTAGCCTTGAGTCGTGGTCACCGCCAAGCGCGAGCTCATCGAGGCACCCTTAGGATCGAAGTCCGCCAGCGAAACAGTTTTCCAATTTTCCACGCGCTCGGGCATGAGCGAACGCGCGTGCTGCAGAAATGCCGAGACATCCTGGATACCATCAACCGGGAAATACTCACCATTAGCTTTGCGACGCAAAGTAACGCCCGATGCATACGGCAAGCTGCGGATCGTGTCTGCCGGATAACGCTTACCCGCATAGACCACGCCTTCGTTCGAAATCAGTCGCAGGAACTTGCGACCCGAGGCGTCTTGCAACACCACGCGCAACACCGGCTGTCGCTCGGTCACCCGAATGCGCAGGGCGTCAGGAAACACACGCTCAACCAACACCGCGCGTACTTGGCCATCGCTGCTCAAGTCGCGCTGAATCGACTCAATGTCGATGGCCATCAGCTCGATGTGCTCCGGCATATCAATGCGGGCGTTAAGCCACTGCTCGTCGAGCACGCCATCGCTCTCCAGATAAACATTGCGCACTGGCGCGGAACCGCCAGCCATCAAGCGGGCAAACGAATCGCTTTGCAAATATTGAACGCCGCCCCAAATCGCGCCGCCGAGCACAGCCAATCCCAGCACCGCGCCCAGAAACTTCAGATTAATCATCCACCGACGCTTGCGCGCATGGGACGTCACCGCCCGCCCGGTAAAGGATTGCTGAATGCTTCGCCAGGTGCTCGGCGCGTTGGATTTGCTGCTTTTTTTCTTAGCCATGATCAGGTTGCCGCGCGGGCAAGCGCGGCGCGTGCGATTGCGGGTTCCATCATTCTTCTCACCAGGGGTTGAAAACCCAGCCCAACGCAGCTTGCGCTTTTGGGCAGGAGGCTGGTGGGCGTCATGCCTGGCAGAGTGTTAATCTCCAAGAAGTATGGTTCCTCGTCGTTAGTTAGAATAAAGTCCAGTCGTGCAAAGTCGCGGCATCCGCACGATGCGAATGCATTCTCAGCATATTCCCTTACTTTGCAAGACAAAGTTTCCTCAATTGACGCCGGGAAAAGGTAATCCGTGGCGCCGGCTGTGTATTTATGAGCGTAGTCATAAACACCCTCCTTCGGGCAAATTTCCACGATGCCCATCGCCTTGCCATCGAGCAGGCCCACCGTCATTTCGCGGCCAGTCACAAACTGCTCCGCCATCCAGTCGCCTGTCTTGATTTGCTCCATGATCGCGCAGAGTTCAAAACGATTATGCGCGATGTGCACGCCAACGCTGCTGCCGCTATCCATGGGCTTCACCACGACGTGTTCGCCCAGCGACGCAATCAGAATGTCAGCGCTCGGTTTACTTTGCGCTGCAAAGGTAATGTCGCCAGCCAACTTAAAGCCGCTGTCCTTGACGACGGCCTTCGTGTTGATCTTGTGCATGCAGAGCGCGCTGGCCTCTGCATCGCAGCCAGCATAAGCAACGCCCGCGGCATCAAGCAATGCCTGCAGCTTACCATCTTCGCCAAAGGGACCATGCATCGCCGGGAAGACCGCCGTCTTTGCGGGGTCCAGCAGCGGTAGTTTATCCTCGTGCAAATCGATCAACTCAACGTCGTAGAATTCCTTCAACGCGCCTGCCACGGATGGCCCCGTCACGCGGGAAACCTTGGCTTCGGGCGAAGCGCCGCCACAGAGCACGGTTACATGCGGTCGGTTACTCATAGCACTTCCTCCCATTCATGGCCAACGAGCAGAGCTTCGGGTTCCAAATCAATGTCGCGCTCGCGCTTAACGACTGCGCGGATTTCACGAATCAAGGCCAGCACATCGGCCGCCGTTGCGTCTTTTCGGTTGATGATAAAATTGCCATGAACGCTCGACACCTCGGCGCCCCCGATGCGCAAGCCCTTCAAGCCCAACTCATCGATCAGCTTGCCCGCAGCGTTGCCTTCGGGATTCTTAAAGATGCACCCGGCACTGGGCTCACGGGGTTGCGACTCCTTACGTCGGCCGGCGTAGGCATCCATTTGCTCGCGGATAGCGCCGCCTTCTACTTGCGCGCCAGACTTCAAGACCGCGCTCAGCGCCATGCCTTCCAAAAGTTCATGGCAACAGCGATACTCCACATGAAATTCTTCACGGGGTAAACGGCAGATATCGCCTTCGGGCGTCATGAACTCGACGCTTTCAACGACGTCAAACATCCAGCCACCCATCGCACCAGCGTTCATGCGCAACGCCCCGCCGACCGTACCGGGAATGCCTTCTAAAAATTCAAAACCACCGAGTCCTTCCTTCGCCGCGAGGCCACAAAGTCGCTTCAAGGCCAAGCCAGCACCCACCTTTACGCGTCCGTCATCAAGCACATTGAAGTCGCGAAATCCTTTGCCCTTGAGGCTGATCACCACGCCCGGGAACCCTTCGTCGGCGACGATCAAATTCGATCCGCGCCCCAGCGTAAACCACGACAGGTCACTTTGCCGCGCAAAGTAAAGTAAGCGCTCCAAGTCATCCACGCCATCTGGCTCCGCATAGAAACGCGCCGAGCCGCCAACGCGCAACGTCGTCTTGTTGGCCAACGGCTCAGCGAGCGTGAGCTTAGAGTAAAGCGATAGCGACTCGCGCCATTCGTCGACGATACGCCAGTCTTCCGCAAAACGATGCGCCATGCCGTCGATGTCACCAGCGCCCACAAACAACACCGTAGCTGGACGCGAACCACGCACTGCGGCATCAACGGCATGCGGCAATTCGTCGGACGCTATTACGCGCCAGTCTTTAGCAGAAGCCTCAATGATGGCTTCGCTTTGGCCGTCATCGAGCGGCTCTTCGCTGGCAGCATATACCGGCAGCAAAAGAACTTCATCGGCAATCTCCAAAGCCTGTGCAAACTCGCTCGCGAATTGACGCGTGCGCGTGTAGCGATGCGGCTGGAACACGACGATCTGTCGACCCGCCCATTCACTGCGGGCATGCTGTAAGAGCGCGGTCACCTCGGTCGGATGATGCGCGTAATCGGCCACCAGCGTCACGCCATGTGCGCGATGCATCACGTCCTGCCGACGGCGAATGCCCGAAAATCCATGCAGCATATCGAGCGTGACCGACGCACCGATTTCGCGCCCCGCAGCCAAAGCCAGGGCGGTGTTTGAAGCATTGAAACCCGCCGCCGAGTGGCAGCGTAGCGCCTTATGATCGGACACGATTTGGTTGAGCACATTGCAGTCTTCGGGAATAATCACGAAGCTTTTCGTGCGCTGAAACAAACGACGAAACGCGTCGCGCAAATCGGATTCCTGCGGATAAAGATCAGCGTGGTCCCAGTCGAAGTTCACGGCCACAGTGATGTCCGGGGCAAAACCTTCCACGGTGCCATCACTCTCGTCGACTTCGGCAATCACCCACTCACTGCTCGGTGAGTAATGCGCCGGCGACTCGTCGTTACGGAACAACGCGCCCAGGAAATAGCTGCAATCAAAGCCCGCCTGATTCAGCAGGTGGATCAGCATGCCAGTGGTCGTGGACTTACCATGACTGCCTACGATTGCGACCAGCTTTTTATCAGCCACGAGCTCAGCCAAGAGCTCTCCACGACGCACCACACGGGCGCCGCGACTGCGCGCCTGCGCCAGCAACTCGTGGTCTTCGCCAATCGCACTGGAACGCGCGACCAGCGAGGGCGACTCCGGCAAATCATCGCTCAGCTGCACTCCGTGACGCTGCAACAGCTCCGCTACTTCCGGGCGCAACCCGTCGTCCCACCCCGAGACCGATACCCCGGCCTCGGCCAAGTAGATAGCCAGCGGCGCCATGCCCATGCCACCGACACCGAGCATAAACACGGCATCAGGCAGAGATGAGGAAGCGGGTTCTGGCATCATTTCAATCATCTTGAGTCTCGGCGATGGTCGCCATGTCTTTAACAATTTTGTCGACGGGATTGGCGCGATCGAGCCGCTCTAAATTTTCGCGGAAACGCTTAATCAACCAGTCGTTAAAAATGAGGTCGGTCACTTCGCCCAAAAGGCGGCCGATTTCTTTTTCTTCAACCACGACGGCTCCGCCCTGCTGCTCGATGAACTGCGCATTGGCGAGTTGGTGATCGTCGGCGGAGAAAGGATACGGCACGAGGATCGACGGCAAGCGACAGCGGGCAAACTCCGCGATGCTGCCAGCACCGGAACGCGCCACCACCAAATCCGCGGCACTCAAGGCAGCCGCCATATCGTCTACGAAAGGCGTGAAAATGGCATGCACCACTTGGCCGTCGGCAGACTTGCGTTCGATCGAACCAACCGACGTTTTGTTCAAGCCGGTGATGCAATAAACGTTGATGCCGTCCTTGGCCAAGGCTTCGAAATTATCCGTCACCCAGTTGTTCAGCGCCGTGGCACCTTGGCTGCCGCCGAGCACAAGCAACAGCTTGCCGGTGATCTCGAGTCCCATTTTCTCGCGGGCTTCGTCTTGAGCCATACGGTGGATCTCGCGGCGAATCGGGTAGCCGCAGTGGTGTATCATTGAACGCGGCAGCCCCTTAATGCTCACACCCGGCGGTAGATAAATACGGCGCGCAAAACCAGCGAGCATGCGGATTGCGCGGCCCGCACGACGGTTGGCCTCGTGCAGCATCACGGGCACGCCGGTGAAGAACGCCGCGAAGACGGCGCCCACCGTCAGGAAGCCGCCAAAGCCGATGACGGCGTCGGCCTTGAACTCGCGCATGAGCTTGATCGTAAACATCAGCCCGCGAATCTGCTCTAAGTTGAAGCGGATGAACTGAACCGGCTTCCACGAAAAGCCCATGCCCGGCGAGCGCGCGTATTGCAGTTGTGGGTAATTTTTTACGAGGCGCGAATCGACGTCCTTGTTGCTGATGATCAGGCGGCACTGGTGTCCGTTGGCGATCAAAGCTTCGGCCACTGCTATGCCCGGGGCCAGGTGCCCGCCAGTTCCGCCGCATGAGATGACAAAGTTACTCATAGTTCGCGCGGCTTCAACAGGGGTTTAGCGGACCAATTCGCAAAGCAGTTAAAGAGCAGTCCGATGAGCACAAACATGGTCACCAGGTTCGTGCCACCATAGCTGATGAACGGAAGGGACATTCCCTTGGTCGGCAGCATGCCGGTCACCACGCCCATGTTGATCAGCGCTTGCAGCGTCAGGAAAAGCAAGGCACCGGTGGCCAACAGGAACTGGTAAAGATTTGGCGCGCGGCGCAATGCGAGCACACCGACCGCAAAGATCGTCGCGAACAATGCCACAACCGCCATCGTCGCCACGAGTCCCAGCTCTTCACCGATAACCGGGAAGATGAAGTCCGTGTGCGCCTCGGGCAAAAAGAACAATTGCTGGCGCCCCTGCCCCAGGCCAACTCCGGGCAAGCCGCCAGCGCCAAAGGCCAGGATGCCCTGCCAAAGTTGATAACCGCTATCGGCCTTGTTTGCTTCCACGTCCAGGAACGACGTGATGCGGCGCATGCGCACCGGATCGAAATAAACGGCCACGCTAAACGCGGCCACGCCCATGAGCGCAGTCGGCATCAAGAACCACAAACGCGCGCCAGCCAGGAACATCATCGCGAAGCCCACGGCGCCGCAAAGCGCTGCAGTGCCGAAGTCGGGCTCCATGATGATCATCATGAAGCACACGCCCACGGCAAAACCGGGGAAGACAAAGCCTTTCCAAAACTGCGCGACCTCGCGCTGGCGCGTCCCGTAATAACGCGCCAACCAAATGATGAGGGCGATCTTGGCCAAGTCCGAAACTTGCAAACGCATCAGGCCAAGATCCAACCAGCGACGGGCACCATTGACCTCCACGCCGATCTGCGGCACGAGCACGAGCGCAAGCAAGCCCAACACCGCAATAGCGATGTAGTGGCTCATCTTGCCCAGCCAATCGAGGCTGATGATCGACATGAAGATACCAGCACACAGGGCAATCCCCAGCCACATCGCTTGCTTGCGAAACAGATAAAACTCGTCCTGCTTGATGATCTCATTGTGAGACTGGCCGGCGCTGGTGAGCATGATCAAACCCAGCGCCGTCAGCACGAACACACAGGCCAGCAACGCCCACCCTGCGCCAGGGCGGCGCAAGTAGCGGATCGTGTGTTGGCCAATTGTGTTCATGAAAATTTACTCCTGCACCTGCTCGACGATGGGTGCGTTTTCGAAGTCGATTTCGTCCAGCTCGTTTACCTCTTCGACCATGATCGGCTCAGGCTGAGGCGGAGTCACGGGAACGACCGGAGCAGCGGGCGCCACCGGTGCGGGCTTCGGCGTAACGACCGTGACCGGCTTGGGTGCGGGCGTCGAGCTGACCGGTTCCAAGCCAGTAGGAATCGTCAACACTTGGCCAACGCGCAGGCGACGCGGATCGGAAATACCGTTGGTCTGCATGATGGTTTTAACATCAACGCCATAGCGACGCGCGATGCCGCCCAGGGTGTCGCCCGAGGCAACCACGTAGGTGACTTCGCCAGCGGAATTCGGTACGCCGACCACCGGCTCAGGCTTCGGCGCGACCTTGGGAATCAGCAGTTCCTGCCCCACGTAAATGCGGTCACTGGCCAAACCGTTGGCGCTGATGATCGCGCTGACGGAGGAGTCATGGCGCTTGGCGATACCGGAAAGATTGTCGCCGGATTGCACCTTATAGCTTTGGCCTTCTTCGCTGATTTGAACCGGAGCGTAAGTCGGCGCAGGCGCATCGACCGGAGCCACGGGCTCGCTGTAAGAATCCGACGGAATCAAAATGACCTGGCCGATTTTCAGCTGGTTGGCCGTCTCGCGGGTGAAGCCATTCACGGCCATTATTTCGCTGAGGGTCACACCGTTGTTGCGAGCAATCTTTGAAAGCACGTCGCCCTTCTTAACGATGTAGGTGCGGCCGCCGGAGGGCTCAGCAGGAGCAGCCGTGGTGGTGGGCGTCGGCGCGACAGTTGTCACGGTTGCCGTGCTGCCCGAGCGAATCTTGTTAAAGCCCTGGACGCTGCTGTCTTCGAATTCACCCGGATCAACGGGATCAGCCGTGTTGGTATTCGTGGCGGTGTAGCTCGTGGTCGCAGGGACCACGACATCCGGCGAGGACGAGTCGCTGATGTTCCAGTCGGCCGGGCGAGTGGGCGGGTAGCGGGTCTGGCTGCCGGTTTGCGCGGAGGCGCTGTTGGGGCGGACAGATGTCGTGGCCGGGCGGTAGGGTTGCTCTTCCACGTGGCCGGGATCGCCGGCAGGCTCAGCCGCCGCCGTGGTCGTTTGACCGGCGTCGGAGGCGCATCCAGGACCGACGAACAATGCGGCGATAACGACCGCATGCAAGCCAAGGACGATGGTGAAAATATGGGCAAGTTTCATGGTGATATTTTTTACGGTTTGACGCATTCAGTGACGGTAGATGCGGCAGTGACGCCCTTCAAACTCAAAACCGCTTGTTTAAAGCATTCCCCGCGTTCTGCATAACTGGCAAATTGATCATGACTGGAAAAGCCGGGGCTCAGTAGGATAGACCCCCCACTTTCGCGGCGATTCCAGGCCTCGCGCACCGCTTCCGACAGGCTCGAGTGGCAGTGATGCGGCGTGCCGAGTGCGGTAAACGCCTCAGCTAACTCCGGTGCAGATTCCCCCACCAAGCAAGCGTGCGAAATTTTACCAGAAATTCGCTGGGCAAACGCCGCAACATCCCCGCCTTTGCGACGCCCTCCGCCGATCCAGACAATCGGGCCGTGCGTCGCCGCAATGCCGGCTTCGGCAGCGTGAAAATTTGTCGCCTTCGAGTCGTTCCAAAACTGCACGCCATCGTCGCCTTTGGCAATGAGCTCCAAGCGGTGCGCGGGCACGTGGAAACTACAAGCCGCGGCATCCAACTCGGCCAAATCACTGCCTTCCATTTCCCAGTAGGCGCGCGCCAAGGCGTAGTTTTCGCGCTGGGGATAATTCACAAACGGGCTTCCTGCAGGCGGCGTCACGCTCTCCGAATCGATGACAATGGTGTAGCTAGGCAGCTTATAGCCCAGCAGCTTCGCCCACTCCGCAACGCTCGGGCCCACGATCAAACGCGGGCGGACCAGGCGCTCGACCAAGCGCCACTTGGCCGCGAAATATTTCTCCATCGTGCCGTGGCGCTCCAAGTGGTCTTCGGCGAAGTTCGTCCAAAGCACTGCCTGAGGACGAAACGCGCGCATGCCCTCGGATTGGAAGGAGCTCACTTCGCAAACGGCCACCGTGCTGTCGGCACCGCCGGTTTCGAAAAAGCGCGAAAGCGGGAAGCCGACATTGCCTGCGGCCATCGCATCCGTGCCGACACTCTTCAGCGCGTGCACGAGAAACTCAGTCAACGTCGTCTTGCCGTTGACGCCCGTCACGGCGACCAATCCGCCCGGCCAGTAAACCGACGCAAAATCCAGCTCGCCATAAACTGAGGCACCAGCGTCACGCGCTTTTGCCAGCCAAGGATGGTCCGGCGAAAGGCCCGGGCTATGCACCACGAGCTTGTGCTGTTTGGCATCGCGGTCGGTAAACTCCGTCTTGGCGCCAGCGGTTCCATTTTCGTCAAAAAGATTCACCCACGCGCCCTGGCTGCGCAGCAGCGCCATCGCGCCGAGTCCACTCACGCCAGCACCGAGCACCGCAGCGGGACCTGCGTGCAAATCGGGAATCTGGTTGGCGAGAGGAGACATATTGCGTTAACGAAGTTTGAGCGAAGCGAGGCCAATGAAGGCGAAGATGAGCGAAAGGATCCAGAAGCGGATCACGACTTTAGATTCGTGCCAGCCGGCGAGTTCGAAGTGGTGGTGAATCGGCGCCATGCGGAAGATGCGCTTGCCCGTGAGCTTAAACGAACCGACCTGTAAAATGACCGATACGGCTTCCATCACGAAGATGCCACCCACGATCACCAGCGTGACCGGTTGGTGGACCATGAAGGCGATCGAGCCGATCAAACCGCCGAGCGCGAGCGAGCCGGTGTCGCCCATGAAGACCGTTGCCGGGTGGCTATTGTGCCAAAGAAATGCCAGGCTGCCGCCAATGAGCGCCGTGCAAACGACGGCGAGTTCACCCGTGCCCGGAATGTAGCTGAGCAGGAAGTAATCCGCGATGATCGAGTTACCCGCCGCATAGGCCATGACTGCGTAAACGATGGCCACCGTAACCGTGCAGCCGATGGCGAGACCGTCGATGCCGTCGGTCAGGTTGATCGCGTTGCTTGAGCCCGCGAGCACGAAGAAAAAGAAGATGAATGCGAACCACAGCGGCATCGGATCGAGTACCGCAAATTTGACGAACGGAAGCCAAAGTTCCCGCATTGCATCGCGCGTTTCGGAGTTGCCCAACAGGAGGCCCAAAGCGAGGAAGGTCAGCAAGGCTTGCCCTGCGAGCTTCCAGCGGCTCGACAAACCGGCGCTGCTTTTCTTCGTCACTTTCAAGTAGTCGTCGAAGAAGCCAATCGCGGTCAGCCCGGCGTAAACCACCAGCGCGGTGATCACGTAAACGTTAGGCTTGGCCCAGAGAATAGAGCTACCCGTAACAGCCGCAAAAATCATCAGCCCGCCCATAGTCGGCGTGCTCTTCTTACTCGCATGCAAGTCCGCCAGTTTGCCGACCTCGCTTGAGTTGCGGAAAATTTGCTCTGCCTTCAAACGGCGTAAACGATCAAAGATCGGCGGCGCGATGATGAAGCCAACGCAGAGCGCAGTCGCCGCTGCCATCATCATGCGGAAAGTGATCGAACCGAACAAGCGGAACGGCCCCCAGATATCTTCTAAACCTGCTAGATAAGTTAGCATGCCTGCGCCTCTTTCTGGTTGAGCAAGCCTTGTGGCAGCAGGGTTTCCAGCGCATAAGAGCGGCTGCCTTTCACAAAAATCGAACCGCTAAACAAATCCAACGCCGTCTGTGCGGCAACGGCAGTTGTGTATTGCACGAGTTGAGATTTCTCCGCACCATTATCCCGTAATCCAGCTGCGTAGCCTTCGCCTTCTTCGCCAATCAGCAAAGCGCGATCCTGCGGGCGGAGCGGCACAGCGGCACCAACTTTGCGATGCAAAGCTTTCGACTGTTCGCCAAGTTCTTTCATGCCGCCGAGCACGTAAAGGCGTGGACTTGCGTCCGGCGCCAGAGAGGCAAAAGTTTCCAGCGCGTCGGTCATCGACGCAGGGTTGGCGTTATAGCAATCCACGTAATAAAGGTTGTTTTCCCAATGATAAATCGAGCCACGGTCAGCGCCGGGCTTCCAGCCCTGCAAACGCTTTTGCACACTCTCCCACTTTGCACCGCAAAGTATCGCCGTCAGCACCGCGAGCACCGCGTTGGACACCATGCCTTTGGTCAGGTGGGAATCGATTGTAAACTGTCCGGCGAACAGCGCGCTTTTGACTTGAATGCGCGTCCCCTCTCCCTCCCGGAAGAATGTGAAGCAGCTGCGGTATTCGGTGAAGTCAAGCTCCGGCTTTTCGCCGCAGGCTTGGCACACACTGAAGATTTCGCCGCCAAATTGATGAAACGCCGGGAACTTCAAGACACCCTCCGAGCAAACCAACGATGCGCCTGGTGCGCCCAAACGCACGAGCTCCGCCTTTTCACGGGCCACGGTTTCAACGTCGTTCAACAGCTCTAAATGCGCGGGTCCCACCATCGTCACCACGGCCACACTGGGCGCAATCATGCGACCAAGCACGGACATCTCACCCGGCTGGTTGATGCCTGCTTCGACCACGGCATACTGATGCTTCGCCGGGTCCAGCTTCGTCAGTGTTAGCGGCACGCCGAGGGTGTTGTTCAGGTTCTTCTCGGTCTTCAAACACTCGTCTCCAAGGAGGCGCGCGATGAGATCCTTCGTAGAAGTTTTCCCGCAACTGCCCGTAACTCCAACCACCGGACCGGGAAAGGTTTTGCGGTGCTGGTGGGCAATCGTTTGGAAGGCCGAAAGGGAGTCCTTCACGAACAATTGCGGCAAATAAATATCGTCCCGCGGCTGATCTACGAGGGCGGCTGTCGCACCGGCATCACGCGCAGAAGCAAGGAATGCATGACCGTCGCGTTGCTCCGTTTTCAGCGCAACAAAGCAGTCACCCGGCTTGATCTTCCGGGTGTCCTGGCAGAAGCCAGTGATGGGCTTTTCTGGCGGTGCGCCCAACCACTTTCCCGCGGTCCAATCGGCAAGTAGCTGTGGCTCGAAGGCAGGCATCAGTTCGGTCGTAGTTTTTTCAAGTTTAGCAGTTCCCGCGCGACCTGGCGGTCGTCAAACGGGGCAACAGTGTCGGCAAATTCCTGGTAGGTCTCGTGGCCCTTCCCCGCGATGAGCACGCAGTCGCCGGCCTTCGCGGTTTCCAGCGCAATGCTGATCGCGCGGCGGCGGTCGTCGATGAATTCTATCTCGTCGGGCTTGGTCACTCCGGCGCGCATATCGTCGAAAATATCGGAGAGATTTTCGCGGCGCGGGTTGTCTGCTGTCGCCCAGGCAAAGTCGGCCATTTCCTGCACGGCGGCCGTCATCTTCGGGCGCTTGTCGCGGTCGCGATTGCCACCGCAGCCAAAGACCACCAGCACGCGGCCGGGGGTGATTTCGCGGAGCATCGTCAGCGCGTTGCGCAAGGCGTCGTCGGTGTGCGCGTAGTCCACGAGCACGGGAAAAGTTTGGCCCACGTCGATTCTTTCCATGCGACCGGGCACGCCGGGGAACGTCGCCACGCGCGGCAGCACTTCGGAAATTTCGCGGCCCATGCCCACGCAGATTGCGAGCGCGGCCAAGAGGTTGCTCACGTTATACTTTCCGGCGAGCTCGGTGGCGACTTCCACTTCGCCACCGGGCCAGGTCAGCTTGAACACACTGCCGTTCGGCGAGAGCTTGATGTCACTTGCGCGCAGCTCTGCCGACTCGTGAACGCCAAAGGTCAAGACGCGTCCCTTGGTCTCCAGCTCTTGCGCGAGCCGGAGACCATAAGGATCGTCGATGTTGATGACGCAGACTTCTGGTTGGTTGCCAGTTTCGCCGGTAAAGAGGCGGCGTTTGACTTCAAAATATTCATCCATCGACTGGTGGTAGTCGATGTGGTCCTGGGTCAGATTCAGGAACGCAGCCACCGGAAAACGAATACCGCGCACGCGCTCCTGGTCGATCGCGTGGGAGCTGACTTCGAGCACCGCCGAGTGGCAGCCTTCAATGCGCATTTGGTCGAGCATCGAGTAGATGTCCACGCTTTCGGGCGTGGTCTTGTAGCTCGGCAACGTGCGGCGACCGAGGTCATAGCGGACCGTGCCGAGCAGGCCAACGCTGTACGGTTTGTCCGCCAGCAAATGCTGGGTGAGCATCGTCACGGTGGTCTTACCATTGGTGCCTGTCACGCCAACCAAATCCATCGCGCGGTCGGGATGATCAAAGAAACGACCAGCAATTTCCGCCAACGCCAAGCGTGCATCCTTCACCTGGATGTAAGGCACGCTCATCCGGGGGCCGGGCTCACGCTCGCCCACGATGCCGATAGCGCCGCGGTCGATGGCTTCTTCCACGTAAAACGAACCACTGGTATTGGCGCCTTCGATGGCGAAAAACAACGCGCCCGGAGCCACCCGACGGCTATCGGAAATGAGGCATGTCACGCGGACATCATCATCGCCCGTGGCCTTGATGTGGTCCACGCCGTGCGTCAGCGCACGCATGGTGCGCTTAGCGGCCATGGCGCCACCGAGCTCCGGATTGCTGCGCATCGCCATGCCCCAGCTCAGTGTATTTTCCAGTGAAGCAAAACCTATCATCGTGCGCCCTCCCTAATGGCAACCAGCGGGCTCTCCGGCTCAGGCGGGATCCCCAAATACTGGATGCAGTGCTCGGCAATGTTTTTAAACACCGGAGCCGCCACCACGCCGCCGTAGCCGACGCCCTTGAGTTCCGGTTCATCCACCACCACGGTGATCACCAGGCGGGGATTTGATTTCGGGAAAAAGCCCACAAAGGAACCTACGTGATGTCGGTGCGAATAGCGACCGTTCACGATCTTTTGCGTCGTGCCCGTCTTACCGGCAACTCCGTAATTTTCAATCGCAGCACGTCGAGCAGTGCCCTCTTCGCCGACCACATCCGCGAGCATGTCGGTCAACTGATTCGCGGTGTAAGACGACACGACACGAGACTTCGCCTCGGGCGAAAACTGCATGACCGGCGTGCCATTGTTGTCAAAGATTTGGCGAACAATCTGCGGCTTCATGAGCACGCCGCCGTTGGCAATCGCGCTCATTGCGTAATGCACCTGAATCGGCGTGGCGCTGATCGCGTGGCCCATCGGCAAGCGCGTAATCGTCAACCCGTCCCAGGCCTTTACCGGGTGCAGGATGCCGTTCTCTTCGAGGTCCAGCGGAAAGCCGGTTTTCTGCCCATAGCCAAAGCGGTGCGCGTAATCGTAAAGGCGTTGTTCTTCGAGCTTTAAGCCGAGCAATGCGGCTCCACGATTGCTGGACTTCACCACGATTTCACTCACGGTCAATTCTTCCAGCGGATGCGAATCCTTCGGCAAGCCAAGCTTGCGGCCCTTGTATTCCACCACCGGCACGCTGCAGTCGAAAACAGTGCTCGGCGTCACGAGGTCTTCGTTCAAAGCGCCAGCGGCCGACACGACTTTGAACGTCGAGCCAGGTTCGTAAATATCCGTCACCGCGCGGTTGCGCAGGTTTTCAATCGGGCTCTTCCAGAACTCGTTCGGATCAAAGGTCGGGTAATTCGCCATGGCGAGGATTTGGCCCGTGGCAACTTCGCTCACGATCACCGCCACGCCCTTTGGCGTGGATTCCTCGACGACCTTGGCGATCTGCTGCTCCACGTAGTGCTGGATGTTCAGGTCGATCGTCAGCTCCACGTTGAGGCCGTCACGCGGCTCCACTTCACGCGTACTAAACTGGATCAACTCGTGGCGGCGGCCATCCTTCTCGGACTTGCGCCAGCCATCCTGGCCGGCCAGGTAGAAATCGCAAAAACGCTCCACGCCAGAGACGGGCGTTTCCTCCTTGTTGACAAAGCCCAGAACGTGCGCGGCCAGGCCTTCGGCCGGGTAAACACGCTGAAACTTGCGGTTGCCGTAAACTGAGCGGATGCCCAGCGCCTTGACGGCTTCGTAGGTCGGCTCGTCCACGGTGTCCGCCAGTTCGTTCCAACGAACGTTACGGATTTCGGGGCCAGTCGCGGTGTCGACCGTGCGCAGCTTGTGGTCGAATTTTTCCCAGACAAACTCCGGGTCCAAGCCAAGCAATGCGGCGACTTCCGGCGCGCGGGCGTAGTCCTCGGCAGTGATCGACTGCGGGTCGACGCCGATTTCGTAAACCGCCTGTGTGGAAGCCATCAGGTTACCCCGGCGGTCAACGATGTTGCCGCGGCGGGCTTTAATTTCCAGAACGCGTTCGCGGTTCTGCTCAACAATGCGCGCAAGCTTCTCGCCCTCGACGAGATGCAGGTGAATCAAACGTCCCAGCAGGACGGCGAAGCACGTGAAAATGACGACGGTTACAAAAGCGAATCGAATTCCTGATACGTATGCGCGGTTCATTGGGTTCGAGGCCTGGCGCGGGCCTCATTCAGAAAAGTTCAGGGTAAGGCGAAAGAAATGGATAGCGGTTGCTCGTTCTGGGCGGCAGGCGCGGGTGCGTCGGCCACGGCAGTCGGCGTTTGGTTGATTGGCGCTGCGGGCGCGGGCAGCGGCAGGGCCGGGTCCACGTAGTCCACTGGAGTCAGCGGCTGGGCGCGAGGAATCCACACGATCTGGTCGGCCTGCGTCGGGCGCAGACCAGCCGGGGCCTCAGCGATCAGCTCTTGCGGGCTGTGGGCGCGGGCGATGCGTGCTTCCTGGGCGGCGGACTTGCGTTCGGCCTGAGTGATCTCCGCGTGAATGGCGCGAGTGGACTGAGCAGTCGTCGCCACGCTCTTGCGCAAATAGACCACGCCGAACGAACCGCCAGCGACCACGAGCAGCGCGAGCGCGCCCATAGCGAAAGCAGAGAATCGGCAGATTTTAAGGTTATGCGTGTAGTGAGTCATGGCAAAATTGAGTTGAGTGTTAGCGGTTCCGGCCTTGGCCGGACAAAGCGTCTTGCAGACGGCGCAGGACGGACCGGCGACGCCGGGGGTTTGTCCATTGCGCATCAGAGCGACGCTTGAGCATGTCCCAGATGTGATCTGAATTGATGGCGGTCTTCATACAGTCCTCAGCGTAGAGGTGTAGTCAGCTTGCGAACGGCCCGCAATTTGGCCGATCGGCTGCGCGGGTTGGCGGCGATCTTCGCCTCATCGGCGACGATCGGTTTTCGGGTGAGCCGTTCCGCGAGCTGCACGCGCTCATCTTGAGCGCGCGAATCGCGGCCGTGCTCGGGACGTCCAGTCACGCGATTAAAGAATCGCTTCACCGGGCGGTCTTCCAGGGAGTGGAAACTAATAACGGCCAACACACCACCGGGGGCGAGGGCCTCGAAAGCCTTGGGTAGAACCTCGTCGATGGCACCCAGCTCGTCGTTGACGGCGATGCGGATGCCTTGGAACGACTTTGTCGCCGGGTGGATGCGTTCGCCGCGGCGTTGGGAAACATTGGCGGCGATCAGCTCAGCGAGCTTGGCGGTCGTTTGCAGCTTACCGGTTCCCCGGGCCGCCAGGATGGCGTCGACCACGCGTCTCCACTGTTTTTCCTCCCCTTGGTCGCGGATAGCGCGGACGACATCGTCCCGACTGGCGGTTTCGAGAAACTCGGCTGCAGACACGCCCTGACGCGGGTTCAAGCGCATGTCTGCGGGCGCGTCCTCTCGAAATGAGAAGCCCCGTTCGGCCTGGTCTAACTGAAAAGAGGAAACACCGAGGTCCAAGAGGACCCCGGTGAAACCTGTTTGCGTCAGTTTGTCCAGTTTGCGGAAATTAAGATCAAAGAACGAAAATCTTTCGGGATAACGCTCCCTTAGGGCGGCGGCCCGCTCAGCAGCGGCAGGGTCGCAATCGAGTCCGGTGACGTGGACTCCTTCGTTGGCTTCGAGCAGAGCGGTCGTGTGGCCACCGCCGCCGAATGTGCCGTCGAGATACCTTCCGGGCTGGATGGGCGAGAAGCATTCGAGCACCTCGCGGAGCAGCACTGGCAGGTGTCCCATAGTCCGAGTCAAGGTTTCGGCCGGGCCATTAACGAAGGTGGAGCACATGGGCGAGGACCCTCCAGCCGCGGGCGGAAACCTTGATGGAAGGTTCTTCGCGGGTTGCCCCTTGGAGAAAGGGCAGGTCCTGGCGGCCAATCGGGCGACGCACCTGGTCAAATTCCCAGTCTGTCGGTCCCGTACGTTGGCGGCCCAGAATGCCGGCGTTGTAGAGTTGTTTGCTGATTTTCATGGTGAGATGTTCGGTTGGAAATTTTCATAAGTCGGTTGGTTTAGAAGCCGAGATCGGCGAGGATGTCGCTCAGATCTCCATCGTCATCATCCTCGTCGGAGATGTAGGCTTCGTAGCGCTCTGGCTCCCAGAGCTGGAAGAAATTGACGGTGCCCACCAGGACGACCTCCTTGGAGACGCCGGCGTGCTGGAAGAGGCGATCGTTGATGTTGATGCGCCCATTCTTGTCGAAAGAGAAACTGTCAGCCGAGCCCAGCAGCTTGGTGATAGCCTTGCGGCCCTTCTTGTCGCCAATGCTGATCTTGGAAATCTTTTCCTTCAGCTCGGCCACCATCTCGGGCGGATAGACCGTCACGCAACCCGCTGGATCGGGGAACGCGAGGTAGGTCTGCTGATCATCGCCTTCGCTACGCCACTTGGACGGGACCGTGAGCCTCCGCTTGGCGTCCAGATTGTGTCTGAACTCCCCTGCGTAAAAGCCCTGGTTGAAATCGATCATGGAGATAAGTGCGCGCGTCTCAGTAGTCCCACTACATCCCACAAAGCCCCACTTTGCCCCCCTCGTCAAACTTTTTCTTCCATAAACGCGTCATACGTAACGATTTTGGCGAATTTGGAGGCTGAAATTTGTGAATAACCTGGTAATTTTGGTGAATAACTCTGCCAAAAGGCCAATTCACCCAAAAATGACGTCCCACTCCGCCCCCCCACCGCGCCCCACACGCGCCGACGAACTCCTCGTAGCCCAAGGGGTGGTGGAATCGCGGGCCATCGCTCAGCGAATCATCAAATCCGGTCAGGCATTTCGGGCCGACGGGTCCATTATCCCAAAACCCAGCACCAAGATCCCAGCCGACGAGCCGCTGACGATTTCCGCCCCGCCCCGCTTCGTCTCTCAGGGCGGCGAAAAGCTGGAGTCGTGGTTCGCCCAGTACCCTATCGACGTTTCCGGGCTTGATGCGCTTGACGTCGGCGCCTCCACCGGCGGCTTCACCGACTGCCTGCTCCAGCGCGACGCCGCCAGCGTGACCTGCGTGGATGTCGGCCATGCCCAGCTCCACCCCCGCCTCCTCGACGACACGCGCGTAACTAATATAGAAGGCGTCAACGCCAAGGCGCTCGACGAAGAGGAGCTCCCCCACCCGACTTACCCGCTGATCGTCGCCGATATGTCCTTTATCTCTTTAAAGAAAGTCATCACGCCGATCTGGTCGCGGCTCGCCCCCGGCGGTACGGCGGTCCTGCTCGTCAAACCGCAGTTCGAGGCACCCAAGGAGGTCATTGCCAAGACCAAAGGCATCCTCCGCGACGACCAACTCCGCGCCAAGACCCTGGCCAGCGTCATCGAAACCGCCACCGCCCTGCCCGACTGCTCCGTCATCGGCCACATCGAGTGCCCCGTCTCCGGCGGCGACGGCAACCGCGAATACCTCCTCGGCCTCACCAAGCATCCTGCTTGACCGGTTGATTTGCGCAGTGCGCAAATGACGGAGAGGCAAAGAACCGATGCCCACCACTTGCGCTGAACAAAAGTCGAGACAAAAAAAACCTGCCCAGCAAAAGCCGGGCAGGCGCAGTCTAAATTGATTTGGTTATGAAGACTAGAGATCGCCGAAGTCCATGATGACCGGCTCTTCCTCTTCTTTCGCAGGCTCTTCCTGAACCTTAGGAGCCTCTTCCTTAACTTCTTCAACCTTATCCTGGACCTTTTCAGCAGTGGCATCGGGGTCCGGCGCGTCTACCTTCACGTCAACCGTGGGCGTCTCGCCAGCCTTGGCCGGATCAGCTACCGGGACCGCCACGACTTCGGCAGGTGGCGTCTCCGACTTGGCATCCTGAATGAGTTGTTCAACCATCTCTGCGCCGCGGGGGTCCTCATAAATGACTTTTCCGTCGCTGCCCTTGGTCCACTTTACATCCTTGCTGTCTGTGACCAGCTCTTCCCCCCCAACCATGACTGGCTCAGTCGTGGCGGACGCTGCCGGGGTGTCCTTGGCTTTGATGCTCCGTGAAAGCAAACCGTAATCAATGGTGCCGGTCGGCTTAGTCGGCTCTTCCACCATCGGTTTCGTCGGCTCGACTGCTTCCATGGGTGGCTCTTCGATAATTTTCTCGTCTTCCGCCATGATCGCCGCGTCATCGGCTTTTTCAGCCTTTTCTTCCAATATCGGCTCTACCGTGTGTACATCTTCCACCGGGCGGAGGGCATCACGGCGGGCAGCCATACCCATAGCGTCTTTTTTGCGCTCATAATCCTGGAGGAGAAGCTCCTTCTTGTCCCGATATTCTCGGCGGGTAATCTCACCGCTGAACAGCTGCTCCTTGAGCGGCTTGAGCGCGTGCTCCTTCTCCATGTAGTTGTTCAAGGCACAGCCGGTAAAAAGAAGCGAGCCAGCCAAGACTCCCAGAGTAATCCCGTTGAATGAATTCATGACAGCAGATTGATTGATTTAAATAAAGATAACTCGGGCTGGTAGTCGCCCGCGCAACCGGTGCGGTTCGGTGTTAAGTGTTTAGGTCTTAATAAGATAAACGCAAGCACACTGTCGCCTACAGCGCGGTTTTTACGAGCCTTTGGCAACCTAAACATCGTTTTTACAGGGACAAGCACTTAGCTACTCACCACTCAAACACCCACCAAGTCGCCATTTGGGGACACAAAAAACCGGCGGGAACAATGTCCACGCCGGCTAAAATAGCTAACTGCAGCCCAATTACTGGTTTTCGTAGCGTTGGCGCAGCATGTTGGTGAAGGCGGCCACCTTCTTCTTGCGGCGACGGACTTCACAGGGCTTTTCGAAGTAGCGCTTGGCGCGCACGTCACGGATGACGCCTTCGCGGTCGAGCTTCTTCTTCAGGCGGCGGAGCGCCTTTTCCATGGGCTCGCCTTTGCGGACTTTTACATCAACTGGCATAAGTGTTCTAAAATTGGATTTCGGGAAAAAGCAGAGGATAAATGGACAATACCGGCGCCCCGTCAAGGCCTAAATGGCACAGATTATTTTTCATTTGTCATTTTTCATTTTCCCGTGGTCTTTATTGAACGCAATGCCCAATCCCGTATTCGACCCATTACCCGACGAACTCGTCAACGCGCTGGAATCCATGCCGCGCGACGAGCTCGCCCAACTGCGGGAAAAACTCATTGCCGAGCGCAACCACCCCCGCCGCCTCAAGGAAATGCGCCGCGTCCTCGGCGAACGCACCCAGTGGCTCTCCATCGTCCTGGAGGACATCTTCCAACCGCACAACAGCTCCGCCGTCCTCCGCACCGCCGAGTGCTTTGGCGTGCAGACGGTCCACGTGGTCGAAAAGTCGCGCAAGTTCAAGATCAGCAACCAGGTGGCCATGGGCGGCGCCAAGTGGATCGACGTCGAACGCTACGACCAAACCCCCGACTGCCTCGATAAACTCCGCGCACAGGGCTACCGCTGCGCCGCCGCCACCCTCCGTGACGACGCCCTCCCCCTCGACGAAGTCCCCCTCGACAAACCCCTCGCCGTCCTCATCGGCCACGAGCGACGCGGCCTCTCCGAAGCCGCCCACGACGCCGCCGACGTCTGGTTCAAGCTCCCCATGCACGGCTTCACCCAGAGCTACAACCTCTCCGTCTTCAGCTCGCTCTGCCTCTACGAACTCACCCAACGCCTCCGCGACAGCGACCTCCCTTGGCGCCTCTCCGAGGAGGAAAAAGAGCGCATCCTCACCCGCTGGCTCTGCCAGGACGCCAAAGCCATCGAAAACTTCGCCTGCAACATCCTGTTGCATCGATAGATTTTCGCACTGCGAAAATGGCCACTCCAACTAAATGAGGTAGGGCGCAGTCTCCAGACAAGCCGCACACTGCCCCTACGCCCCAAGCCATCTGCCCAAAGGAAGGACGACGCTTACAAGCGAGCCGCCACAGCGGAGTGGTCAATCTCCCCATACACATACGCACGCTGCCCCTCTGCATTTTTGCACTGCAAAAATCTATCGATGCAACGGGACGTTGCTTAGGTCCGCCACGGGCACGTGAAACACCTCCTGCTGCTCGTTGGTAATCAGCAGCGTCTCGGCATCGAGAAACGCAATGGCCTCGCATTGCCCCGCGCGAATCGGCAACCAACGCACCTCGCCGGTAAACATCCGGTCCGCATCGCCGTCTGGCGGCGTGAACAGCCAAATTCCGGTGTAAGTCAGCACCGCGATCTGCTCTCCGTCGTTCCAGGACGCCGCTGCCGTGACCATTTCCCGCATGTGCGCTTTGCCCACAAGCGTCATCGCGTTGGACTCCGTTTCGCTCTCCGAATCCAGCCGATAAAGCGCGGCCTCGCGGTCGGCGCGGTGCTTCATCACTAAATAAATCTTCCCCTTCGCCACAAAGAGCGCCTCACAGTCGTAGTTGTTCAACACGGGCGGGAACTCGTATTGCTCCGGATAATGCACCTGCCACGCCGCGCTGACGCTTGCCGTCGTCGCCGTCGCGTAATCGGGCTCCGGCACCTGATAGATTGTTAAATTGCGCCGGCGGTTGTTGTTATTACCCAGATCGGGGATGATCAAATTGCCGCGAAAATCCGACGCTAAATCCTCCCAGTCCTGGTTGCGCGCGCCTTCAATCTTAATGCCCGCTTCGCCAGCCGCGCCTACCACCTTGCCATAGGCGTCGATGGCGAAAATCCGCGCGCGGTCGCCACTGTCATTAAGCGTCCAGAAAACGCCGGGCGCCGTCCCCCGCGCAAGCCCGGACGACTCGTCAATCTCGTCGGGCAGCTCGCCAATGGCCTCCAAGCCGACGCCCCCGCGTTGCGGCACATCGTAGTAAACCGTCTTGCCCGGGCCCGCGCTCAACCCACAGCCGCTCAGCAGCGCCCAGCACGCCATTACCACCAAAAATGTTCGCCGTAGATGCATCAAATTTGAACAAAGACTGGCCAAGCCCGCCCGCGCCGCAAATCATTTCCGCATGAGCATCCCCATCGAAGACCTCGTCGAAGACGTCGTGAGCAAAGCCCAATCCGGCCTCGGCCTCAGCGACGGCGAGCTGGCCGAACAATGCGCCGCCGAGCGCACCGCCATCCGCCAACTGCGCAAGGGCGAGTTCTCCGCCGACACCGCGCACGCCGTGGCCCCCGTCCTCGGGCTCAGCGCCGACGCCCTCGTCGCCCTCGGCGAACAAGCCTGGTATCCGGAGCCGCTCGCGCTCGATGGCCTCGTGCAGATCAACACCCCGCACCCCGTGCCCGGCTACGAGGAAATGACCGTCAACGCCTACCTCGTCGGCGACCCCGCCACCGGCAAAGCCGCCGCATTCGACACCGGAGCCGACGCTGCCCCACTGCTCGCCGCCCTGAAGGAAAACGGCTGGACGCTCGAAACCATTTTCATCACCCACACCCACCGCGACCACATTAAAGACCTCGCCAAGCTCAAGGACGCGCTCGCGCCTGGCGGCAAAATCTACGTCCACGGCAACGAGTCGCTGACCGGCGCTACCGACATCCGCGACGGCCAAACCTTCGCCCTCGGCGGCCTCCAAGTCACCGCCCGCGAAACCAGCGGCCACTCACCCGGCGGCGTCACGTATATAATAGATGGCCTCGCCCGCCCGGTCGCCATCGTGGGCGACGCCATTTTCGCGGGCTCCATCGGTGGCGTGCGCGCCAACTACCGCCTTGCCCTCACCCAAATTCGCGAGCGCGTGCTCAGCCTGCCTGCCGAGACGATCCTCTGCCCCGGCCATGGCCCCATGACCACCGTGGCCGACGAGCTGCGCCGCAACCCATTTTTCGCATAAAAAATTAAGTTTGGCATTTAATTGGGAATAGGTACGCTTGGCCCCAACTCTTTACTGCCAATGAACATTCCTACTACTACATTACTTGCAGCATCCTGCTTAGCCGCAACGTCGGCCCAAGCCATCCTCGTTGGCTATTGGGACATGGATGCGTCGACCGTAAACGGTAAGCTCGCGCCCAATGACGGCGACCAAATGGGCACACTCAGTGGCAGCCTTCACGATCTTTCGGTCGGCTTCATCGACGAAGTTTCCAGCATCGAAGGCACCGCAGTCAATGCGGTCTTACCCGTTGGGGATCCCAACAATGCCCTCGAGTTTTACCATGCTGGCACGGTCTACGCCAGCGGCTCCTTCCGCATGAGCGGCTTCGACTTCAGCGAGCTAAGCGACGTCACGATCAGCTTCGCCTACAACAGCCTCAATACCTTCACCTGGGACACCAATCTCGACGTTGATTACCGCATCAACGGCGGCTCGTGGGTGGACTTCGCCGAGCTCGAAACCTTCCAACCAGACTGGAGCTTGGCCAGCATCGCGCTGCCCAGCGCCGTCGATGGCCAGTCCAATGTCGACATCCGCATCCGCACAACTGATTGGCTGAGCATTTCCAGCACTCTAGGCATCGACAATGTGCAGGTATCCGCCGTCCCTGAGCCCTCGACCTACGCCCTGCTCCTCGCCGCCGCCACCCTGGGCCTCGTCGCCTACCGCCGCCGCCGCTAAGCACAGCTTTTTTATCCGCGGATGAACGCGGATTTTACACGGATGCCATCCATCCGCAGCGCAAATGTCCTCCTGATCATGCTCGATCCGGAGGACTTTTTTTATCGCGGCCACAAAGTAGACTCTGGGCGCTAAGCGCATAATAGTTTCCAGCTGCGTTCTTCTCAAAGATACGCATCGCATTCGCAGACCACTTGCCTATGCTAAAGTCGAAATTTATCCGCGTAAAATCCGCGTTCATCCGCGGCTAAAAACCACGTATAACAGCCACTCATGAATCCGCTCAAGCTGCCGCCCTTTTGGTTCCTACTCGCCGTGCTGGCGCAGTTTGGCATTGGTTGGCTGGCGGACGGCGGCGCCGATGGCTGGGCGTGGTATGCTGCGGGCTATGCGCTGCTGGCTGTAGGGATGTTTCTCGTCCTCGGCGCATGGATGTCGTTTCGGATTCACGATACACCCATCTGCCCCTTCAAGCAGCCTACCCACCTCATTACCGACGGCGTCTTTCGCATTTCGCGCAACCCGATCTATCTCGGCCAAGTCATCATGCTGCTCGGCCTCGCGTCCCTCCACGGCGCCTGGCTCACGCTCTTGCCGATCCCGCTGCTGATAGTAATCCTACACTTCGGCTTCATCCGTCCTGAAGAGCGCATCCTCGCCCAACAATGCGGTCCCGAATTCACCGCCTACCGCCAACGTGTCCGCGCCTGGCTATAATACCGAATCGCGTTTTCATTGCAAAGCGCGGCCTACCCTTTAGCTCTGCCACAACCATACTCATGGTTGTGCCCCAAACACTACCACGGTTCGGACCATGCCCTTACCAGGTACGCAAAAAAGCGTCGGCGATACTAAAGGCGCGGTGGTTGCCTTGATCGGGCCAACTTTTCATGCTGAAAGTATGCCCGAAACGTCCAACTAGGGCAAGTGTGGAAACTTCGATTTCACTCAAAAACAGAGCAGCGCTATGGAGTGCGCCAGCCCTCTGGCGCTTTGGCGTTAGACTAAAAAACGTCGCATAACCGGGAGGCATGCGTTAAAAGCGACAGAGGAACTGGCGCACTCCATATCCTTACCGGCCCTACTTCGCCCTCTAGCTCCCCTGCTCGGCCAGGCGCTGGATGTTCTCCAAGTATTGAGCGACACGGTCTTCCGGGCGGATGCGTTGCGCGCTGCGCAGGGCCTCAGCGGCTTGCGGCCAGTGGGCTTGCTTCACGTGGACGCGGGCCAGCTCCAGGTAAGCATCGGCCGCGACTTCATCGAGCTTTACTGCACGCTCCAGCGTGACCTGCGCCTCGGCGTAATGCTCCAGCTCGATCTGCGCCACGCCGAGCAACAGCAAAGTCCGCCCGCTCAACGGGTCGCGCGACGCGGCTTCCGCCAGTAAACGCGCCGCAGCAGCGGGCTCTTCATTCATCAGCTTGAGACGGCCTTGAAGCCGCAACAGTTGGTTCATGCCTTCGCCGGAAAGCCCGTCGCCGTATTGCTGATAAACAACCGTGAGCAGCGACTCCGTCTCCTGCACTGCGCCTTGCTGCGCGAGCAGCTCCGCCGACGACAACAGCTGCAGCAGCGACGGCTTTTCCTGCAAGCGCAAGGCGTCCATGAAGGCCTGTGTCGCGCGGTGCGGCAGCCCCAGCGCCAGGTAAGCACGCCCGAGCTGAAGCAGCGCCTGCGCGTTGGCCAGCTCATGCAAACGCAGCAGCTCCAGGTGCACGGCGGCGTTCTCCCAATCCTGCATCGCAATGCAAGCATTGACGGCCACGCGACGCGCCTCGGCGTGCTTCGGGTGTTCCTTCAAATAACGCTCCGCCACGCCAAGGGCCTCTTTCGCGCGCTCAAGCTGGATCAGGCATTGCGCGCGGCCCAGTTGCCAATCGGCGCTGTGTGGCGCGAGGAACGACGCCTGCTCATAGCCGGGCAACGCCGTGGCGTAATCGCCGTTTTGAAAATGACAGTAGGCCAGCGCCCCGTAGCATTCGGCAGAGTTGTCGCCGCGCGAAATCGCCTCGCCCAGCGCGGAAACCGCCTCCCCGCTACGTCCGCTTTGTGCGAGCATCAGCCCCAGGTTCCGCCACGCGCGCACGAAGCCCGGCATCTTGCGCAGCGCCTCGCGATACGCGCTTTCGGCGGCGCCCAAATTGCCCGACTGCAGGTAGAGGTTGCCCAGCGTGTAATCAAACGCCGCGCTGGAATCCGGCGTCGTCTGATCGCGCAAACGGCGCGCAGCCTCGGTCAACTGCCCCTGCTCCATCAGCGGCACGATGGACTTCAAAGCCTGCTGCTCAGCCGACGTCACGCTCGGCTCGCGCGGCCCATCAAAGCCATAGCTCCCGAGAAAGCGCGCCTGAAAATCCGGATCCGACCACGAGAGCGAATCCAGAGCGTGGGCGAACTGCGAACAGACGCCCAACAGAAGGATCACGCCCAACTTCAGCGGAGTGGCAAAGGTAGCGCGGAGCGTCCCCGCTCCGCAAGCAGCACGACCAAGCCAGCCACTCGGCAACCAGCCCTCCCGGAGCCAATGCACCACCCCCGAACCTACGCGCCGGCTCGCCACAGCTTGCGGAGCGGGGACGCTCCGCGCTACCTGCTGCGAGGCATATGCGGTCTTGCTGGATGTGGTCGGTTCTTGGCGCATCTTAAAATCCAATCGGGAAAACATACGTCGCGGTGACGGGTTGGTTGTTGTGCATGGGCGGCTCGAAGCGGCACTTTTCGGCGAAGCGCTTGGCGTATTTGATCAGGCGCTCGTCATCGTAGGACAGCACCTCGACCACACTCACGAAACCGGCTGGGCTGATCAATACCTTCAGGCGGACCGCGCCGCTCACACCGGCGCGTTGCAGCTCGTAAGGCTTCTCTCGGGGCGGGCTCGACACCATCTGCGGAATGCTATCCAAATCGACCACTTCAAACACGGGGATCTCAGCAAGGCCGGTCATTTCAACGGGGAATTCATCCACTTCCAAGAGGCCCGTCGCAAAGCCCGCCAAGGCTGGTGAATTCGTCGGCAAGGCTTGCAGCTCAATTGGCTCGCCCAAGGGACGCGGCGCGGCGGCAGAGGCATCGGCCGCCTGCTGGGCCAGCATTGGCTCGCTTTGGGCAATCTGCGGCGGCGGGGGTGGCGGCTCATAGCTGAACAATTCAACTTGCGTGTTCTCGATCACCTGCGGCTCCTTGGCCAGCCAATGGCTCAGCGGAACGACAAAGGTAAACAACGCGCCCGTCACCAACACAGCGCAGATGAACGACGCCGCTTTGGGCAGCAAGTCCGGCGCATCGAGGGTCTGGCTCATCGGGCGTCCTCCCGGCTGGCGGCGATACTAATCGATGGCGCGCCCGCCAGCTTGGCCGCGTCGAGCACGCGCATGAGCGTCTCTGTCGTCACGGCCTTGTCGGCAATGAGCACCACCGGGCGCGGCGCACGGCTGTTGAGGCGGCGCACGATCAGGCCAACATCGGCCACGGACACCACGCGCTCGTCATGGAAAACCTGCCCGTTGTCCTTGATTGCGAAGAGGATGTTTTCGGGGTCCAGCTCGCGCGCACTGTTGGAGGTCGGGCGGTCGACCTCGACGCCGGTTTCCTTGACGAAGACCGTCGTGACCACGAAGAAAATCAGCAGAATGAACACCATGTCGATCAGCGGCGACAGGTTGATATCCGTCAGCGAGGGCTGCTTGATGCGGGCTTGGCGGCGGGCGCGCAGGCTCATGCGGCCTCCTTTCGCAGCGGGCGCAGCCCAATGCTTTCGACGTGGGTGATCGCGGCGGCCCATTCGTCACGGCGGCGGCGCAGCGCGTAGAGCGCCATGTAGGCCGGGATCGCGATGATGAGCCCCGTCTGCGTGCTGATCAGTGCCTCGTAAAGCCCGGATGCCGCGCCTTCGGCGATGCCGCTGCTGTTGACCGCGAGTCCGCGAAACGTCGCCAGCAGCCCCGTCACCGTGCCAAGTAAACCGGCCAGTGGCGCGGCGCTCGTGAGGATCGCCAGGAAGCTCATGCGGCGGTCGAGGCGTTGCAAAATCCGTCGGCGCAGCGAGTCAAAGCCACGGGCGCTATCGGCGGGCGTCGGCTCAGCGAGCGCGCGGGAAAGTTCGGCGGGTAACTTGGCTTCGGACAAGTCCTGCTCCGTCAAGGCGAGTAGTTTGCCCAGCGGCCAGCGGCACGCCTCGCGCCAGAGCTCGAACGCGGTGTAGTAAATCGAGACGGCCAAGAGTCCCAGACACGGCATTAGCCAGCCACCCTTTTCCCAGACCGGCCACACCTGCGCGTCGAACCACTGGACAACGGCGTCAATCATCGGCGGGCTCCTTTTTCGCGCCGCCGGGCAGCACATCGAGGAAACGCGTGGCGACGCCTTCCAGCGAGCTGGTCAGGCTCTGCGCACGGCGGGATAAAATAGCGTGCGCGATCAGTGCGGGAATCGCGACCAGCAGACCGAGCTCCGTCGTGACGAGCGCCTCGGAAATACCGCCCGCCATCGGGCGCGCTTCGCCGCTGCCGTAAACGCCGATCATGCGGAAAGTGGCGATCATGCCCGTCACCGTGCCGAGGAGGCCCAGCAGTGGCGACACCGCCGCCGTGACCGCGAGCACGGCCAAGCCACGCTCCCAACGCATCTGCCAACGGATCACGTGTTCCAGCAACACATCTTCCAACACCTCGCGCGGTTGGCCGACGCGATTCAGCGCTTCGCCAAGCAGCGACTTGGCAGGGTCGCGCAGGCCGTCGATTTGCTCGCGCACGGCGTCTAGCTTGTTCGCCGAAAAGTCTTTGGTCAGGGCGTCGAGCGTGGCGTCGTCCGGCAGGCGCACCACGCCGATCTCGCCAATCTTGTAGAACATCACCAGCAGCGCCAAGCCGGCGAGACCAAGGATCGGCCACACCCACACACCGCCGGAACGCAGGTGGTCGGCGAGCTCTTCTGTTTCCTGAGCGAGGCGCAGCGCGCGACCATTTGAAGCGTCGAGGGGCAGCTTGGCGGCTTGGCCCTTGATCGCCTGAGCGAGTTGCGCGGCTTGTGCGGGATCACCGAAAGCAGCGACATGGGGCGTCATCCCATCTTCATTGGTGGCGAAGCCGGCCAGTTCGTTGTTGGCGAAGAAACTCATCGGCCCCCACTGGACGAATTGCCCGGAGACAATCGCCCCGCTAGGGCTCACCGCTTGCCCTTCAAGAACGTGACCGCCCGCAGCGTCGCGTAGCCGGTCCATGCCAAACGCGGCCAGCGCTTGGGCTTGCTCGGCGGTTTCACTCGCGGTGGCGGGCTCGCTGAATTGCGCCTGAAACGCCTCCAGCTCTGCGGGGTGAAGATTGGCCTGAAGGTAGTGGCGGTAGTCGGTTAGCGCGGCTTGCAGCGCGGCAAATTGCTCTTCGAGGCGGGCGAGTTCCTGGCGGCGTTGCTCGTAGTCGGCGCCTTGCTGGCCGGCGGTCAGCTGAAGCATTTCGTAGTTGCGGCGCTGCTCGCGGACGCGGGCTTCGAGCTCGTTGTAGCGCTTGAGCAAGGCAGTCTTCTCGGCGGCGATTTCCACGCGCTGCACCCGCAGGCGATCGAGCGCGGTTTTGAGGTCGGCACGGGCGGCGTCGGTAATTTCGTCTGCCCGGCAAAGCGCGGGGGCCAAGAGCGCAAGGAGGATGAAAAGCGTGAATCTCATGGCGGGCTTAATCAACCTTAACGGGTCCTTCGAGGTAAACCGACGGGCGGCGGCTCTCGGCGATGGCGATCATGTCGGCCGCGAGTTCGGCGGCAGCGGCGTTGGACTCGCGGGTCCAGCCTTCGGGCGCGGGAATCAACACCCCGCCCTGCCCGCCGTCGGCGGTGGTCCAGAACCCACCGGCAAAACCGAAGAAGATTTCGCGGACCTGCCACTCGCTGCCATCCGCCGTGGTGAAGGTATCGACGCCGAGCGTGACCTGGCGATTTAATTGATCGGCCTGCTGGAGGACTTGCAGCCAGCTCGGAGCGCGGGCTAGCCAATCCAATTTTGAGTCGGCGGGAGCCTCAAGCGTCGTCAGCGAATCCACCTCTGCGCGCAGCGGCGCGGGCCAGCTGTTGACCGTGGCCAGTGCTTCGGTTTCCCATGCCGGGAATGCCGCGGCGAGCTCGGAAATTTCAGTTTGAATGGCGGCTTCGCGCGTAGCGAGGGCTTCGGTCTTGGCAGTGGAATTGGCGATAGTGGCCTCGACGGCGGCCATCTGTTTTTCCAGTTGCGCGGACTCGATCTCCAGCACCTTGACCATGTCTTCGAGCACGGCTTGCTCAGACTGCCAGTCGGCTGCTTCCTGCGAAATCACTTTCTCGGTGCGCACCCATTCGAGCAGCGCAGCGTGCGCGCCAGGTTGCTCATTTTGCGCCCACAGGAGGCTGGCGCTGCAGAGAATAATTCCGCCAAGGAGATGGCAGCGGGTCATTGAAAGCATCCACGAAAATAAAGCCATCCGCCCCCAGCGGCGCAACGAAATAACATTGCTAAGGCGCGGCTGAACAACAGCATGTCGCACTATGCGGAGACTTTTCATCGCCTTTTTACTACTGTGCGCCCCCCTGCTGCAGGCGCAGGAAATGCCCGAAGTCCAGATCGAGGATGTGGTCTGGTATTACAAGCCGGAGAAGGTGTTTAAGCGCATTGGCGAGTATTTTGACGGCGAGGAACGCTTCGGCCGCAAGATCGTGCTCCGCACTCAGGAGAGCCCGCGCGAAGGCCTTTATTACATCGTGCGCATCTCGGAATTTGCTGACGCACTGCCCGATGGCTGCGCCTTCGAGGTAGACATGCTGCGCCCCGACATGAAGGAGCCGACGACCAACACTTTCCAACTGCCCGACGAGCGAAAATCCCACCGCGAAATCTGGCTAGGCTTCATTGGCGAGGACCACCCCGCCGAAGAAGAAGCTCCCGTAGCTTGGCGCATCAAGCTGCTCGATCCGCAGGGCAAGGTCGTCGCGACCAAGGAAAGCTTTTTGTGGAGCAAGCCGCCAGCCGAACAACCTGCTGACGCGGCGGAAGCCTCGTGAGCACGTGGTCCGATTGGCGGGCCGTGAGCCCGTCGATTCGTTGCCCGGAGTTTGTGCTGGGCGAATTGGTGGATGGCGGACAAGCCTTTCGTTGGAACGCGTTTGAGGGCGGTTACCGTGGCGTGTGGGGAAACTGCGTCGCCGAAGTTCGCTGCGTGGATGGCGTTGTGGAATGGCGGGCACCGGAGTTGATCGAAGAGCGCGTAGGCAAAGCCATTGCTGGCTACGTCGGCGCGGACGAAACCTTTGCGCCGATTTGGGATGCCTTGCCCCATCGCAGCGATCCGGCGCTCCGTAAACCGATGGATCAATGGCCGGGACTGCGCATCATGCGGCAACCTTTTGGCGAGACGGTTCTGTGCTTCATGTGCAGCTCGATGAAGCAGATTCCGTCGATCAAGCTCATCTGCGAAACACTGGCCACGCGGTTTGGACGGGAAATCATACCCGGCATCCATGCGCTCCCCGACTGGGCGGCGCTGCACCACGTGAGCGAGACCGAGCTGCGCGCCGCGGGCCTTGGCTACCGCGCCCGGCACATCCACGCCGCGAGTCACTTTCTGGCCGGACAGCCTGGTTGGCTGGATGTCGTTGAACAGCTCCCCTACGAGCAAGCCAAGGAGCAGCTGATGCACCTACCCGGCGTTGGCGCAAAGATAGCCGACTGCGCATTGTTGTTCGGAGCCGGCAAGCTGGAGGCGTTTCCCGTCGACACGTGGATTAAGCGCATCATGGGCGACGCCTATGGGCTGGCGGATTGGAAGATTGAACAGGTCGCGCACTTTGGCCGCGTCCACTTCGGCGAGTATGCCGGCCTTGCGCAGCAGTTTCTGTTTTCCAGTGCACGGAAGAAGTGAAGCACAAAAAGGCCGCGAATCCTAAGACTCGCGGCCAGTGAAAGGTGGTGCGGTGTGCCTTACTCCTGAGAGAACATCACGAACTTAACGCCCGCAGAGGCACAGGCATTGAGCACGGCAATCGAACGCTGGTGGAGCGAGTCCGGGTCAGCCACGATGGTCACGGCCGTACGTTGGCCGGCTCCTTGAGCAGCTCCCCGAAGGCGAGACAATGTCGAAACCAACTGCGGCATTTCTACGCTTACGGGATTGTCCATGACGGCGCCATTGAGGCGGACTTCGCCGCTGGGAGCGATTTCCACAATGTGCTCGTCGGGCGGAGTCGCATTCGGATCTGGCTCAGCAATAGCGGGCAACGTGATGCCGAGGTCCGCTTCCTGAGTCAGGTCGGTGGTGACCATGAAGAACGCCAGGAGCAGGAAGACCACGTCAATCATCGGCGTCAGGTCGACGCCGTCCTTGGTATCAAGGAATGGATTTTTCTTAGCCATTATTTCTGCTCGAAGGTTGCGAAAATGACGTCGAGCACGCCGTTTTCGGCGCAGGCTTTCATGACGTCATTCACATATTTATGTGGCGTGCGTTCATCGGCGCGGACAAAGACCTTGAAGCCAGCAATCTCGTTGTTGCCAGTGCCGACGCGTGTGCCCAACTGCTGGAGATCAACTGGCACCATGCCCACATAGATCTTCCCTTCTTCGGTGATAGACACCTCCATGCGGGGGCCGATCTCTTCTGGCACAACAGCTTTATCTGCCTGTGGCAGTTCGACTTCGATCTTCTCAGTTATTTCCGCGGCGACCACCATGAAGAAAACGATGAGCAGGAACACCACGTCGATCATCGGCGTGATGTCGAAGTCCTGGTCATCCATCTGTGGGGCGTGCGTTTTCACAAGCTTTTCCTAGTAATGATATTTAGGAAGTGTGACGGCGCAGGCCACGGACCATTTCAAAGAAGACATCGCCCACAAGCTTGGAAACGCTGGAGGCAATCTTACCGTATTTGTTCTTGAAGAAGAAGAAGAAGAACATGGCCGGGATGGCGACGATAAGACCGGAGGCCGTAGTGATGAGCGCTTCCGAAATGTTGTCTGCCAGGCCTTGTGGGTTACCCATACCGGCGGCTGCGATACCGCGGAAGGCCTTAACCATACCAGAAACCGTTCCGAGCAGACCAACCATTGGCGAAAGTGTGGCGATCAGGGACAGGTAATTGATCATCACGAACGGCGCGGCAAGCTCCTCGGTGGAGGATTCTTCCATCGCTTCCTTGATGATTTCCGGGTCGAAGTTTTCGGGGTCCACGCGGTCGAGACCAGAGTAGATGATGTTCGTCACAACGGACGGGTTTTCATCGCAAAGCTGGCGGGCCTTGTCGAACTGGAGATTGCCCATGACTGGCTTGATTTGCTCGATGAGATCCGGGCGAAGGAATGCCTTTTCACGGATCATGAGGAAGTTGTAGATCACCAGACCGAACATACTAACCGAGAGGAGTCCCAGCGGATACATGGCCCAGCCGCCAGCGGCAAACATCTGAAAAAGATTCGTGCTTTCTGGCTCGGCTTCGGCCTCAGCGGCAGCTTCGCCAGCGGGCGGTTCTGCGTCTTGCGCTTGCGCGGAAACGGTGCCCGCGAAGAGGGCAAAACCCAAGGTTAAAAAGAGGAGGAGTTTACGGATACTATGCATTGCGATGTTGGTTTTGATAAGACGTTTAAGGTATACTGCGTTTAGCAGGGGGAAGCAGCCGGACTAAGCGCCTGACGGTGCCTCTTCCTTGGGGGCTGGTGGCGGCAAACGGAACAGACCCTGCTCAGACAGCGTCGCCCACTTGTTTTCCGGCCAAAAAAGAACAATCTCCTGATAGACTTCCCGCGCAGTGTCGGGGAAATCGAGATTTTCGTAACATAAGCCTGTCGTGTAAATAAGCTCCGGTGCCCACGAGAAGCCGACATCTACCGCCACCACGCCTTGCGCGGCTTCTTCCATAGCGCCAGTGTAATTGAGCGTATCGAGCTTGATCTTGGCCTTCACCAGCTGCGCCAGCGAATAGACGCGGTCTTCGGGTTCAAGGTCTCCTGCTTTGTCCACGAAGATGCCTGCTAATTGAGCTCGGCCCAAGGCGACGTTACAGTAGGCGCTCCAGAGGATTGACTCTTGCGCGTGGTCTGTGCCCTCGGTCTGCTGTAGGCGGTCGTATAGAAATTGCGCTTCATCCAGGTTGCCTTGATCGCGCAGTTCACCAGCAAAATCCATCACCATATCGAGCATCTCAACATTATCCGCATTCATCGGAATACGATTGAGCATAGTCAGCGCAGCGTCCTGCTGGCCGAGATCGACCATACTGGTGACGTAGCGCAATGCGTGCTGGGAAAAAGCGGCTGGTGCCTTCTTTAGGTCGATGCGACGCAATAACTCACCCGCTTCTTGCTCGTGCCCGGGCGCACTGGTCAAAGCCTTCAAGTAACTGTCTATGATCGCATGCACGTTCATGCTTTCGGGCGGAATTTCAAAATATCTGAAAACCGTATAAACCGTCGGACGCATGAGCGGGATGGCTGCTTCGTATTCGTCGCTTTCGAGATTGCGCATAGCCAGCGCGACGTCATCCGGGTATTGAATCTGTAATTTCAGATTAGCGCTTTGGAGTGGAATACCAACCTCACCCTGGCGACCTGGGATGCGGAGAATCAGGTCACCACGGTCCAAGCCCACGAGGGTCAGCACTTCGGTGCTTTTCGGATCGGTGGTCTGGTTGATGACCGGTATGGTTTCATTGCCATACTGGCGGAAATAATCCTGGGCCTGAGTGGCGGCCGCTCCCAGTATGAACAGGCAGGCAACTGAAAATAAACGCTTCATTAGAGGGCTTTCCGTTCTTGCTGGATGGTGGGGTAAACGTCGGTGGTCTTAAAATTCTCCTCGTTGAGAAACTCGTCATAGACCTCGCGAGCCTTATCTTTTTCTCCCATTTGAACGAGCAGGCGACCACTCTCCAAGTAGGCCTTGGAAGCCCAATCAGTATAGAAAGAGTGGCCGATATAAACACGTTGGAAAGAAGCCAGGGCGAGCTTCAAGTCTCCCTCCTCCTTGTGGCTTTCACCCATTTTGAAGAGAGCTTCAGCTTGGATGGGACCGCGCCATTCGCGATTCGTGCTGATGTTGCGATATTTGGCGCGCGCCGTGGAATGGTCACCCAGCTTGCGGGCCACATCTCCCTCCTTCATGATGGCGACTTTCAAATTGGGGTGACGCGGAAACTCCGCCTCAGCGTTTTCGAAGTAGGCCTTGGCTTCCTCGAAGTTGCCTGCCTCCATTTCCAGTTCGCCGAGTGCGATGAGCGCATTGAAGACCTGATCGGAAGTGCCATGATCTTCCACAACCATGCGGAAGGCGTCACCCGCGGAATTGGCATCATACTTCTTGATCTGATTGCCAACCCAAATAAGCGTTACTGGACTTGAATAGAGGAAGTCGTCTTCGGTAAACACGCGGCCGGGATCCACCTTTACACCCAACTGGTCGAGCGCGAATTGCAAGCGTAGTGCGAGGGTTTCTTCCCCATCTTCTCGAGCTTGTTTGTAGAGGCGGGTGAACGATTCTTCCGGAGTTTCCTTCGGGTATTCCTCATTGAGGTTTTCAAACTGCGCCAACCAAGGCTGGATGTCTTCCTGAGTTTCCACCAAGCGATCACGAAATTGCTTTTCGTAAAGGGAGCGCTTGATCGGCTCAAGTATGAGCGGATTTTCGCCAAGGAACGTAAAGATCGCCTGACGGTCTTCCGCGATGTGCTTGCGGTAGGCGGCGTCAGTATTGAGCTTACGCAACAAGGTCAGATTCTGCGCGATGAGTTCCTTGTTCTGGTAATACTGCACGGGATACACGCGGAGAATGTCGTCCAGCCCGTAGGTGTAGGGATCGTCGCCGAATTCCTGAATTGCATTAAGGTATTCCTCCAGCATGAGCTGAGGCTGCTGGTTGAGCTCATAGGCGCGGCCAAGCTGATAAATCGCGGCCGTCAACTCTCCCTGGTCCTCATACTTCTCGATGAACTGGCGCAAAACTGCAGCCATTTGCTGGTACTCACCATTAGCTTCCAAAAGCTGTGCCATCCGGAAATAGGCGTTTTGGATGAACTGAATGCTATCGGTGTATTTTTCAACATTACCGTAGTGCGTGAGGGCCGACTTGATGTTACCCGTAGCTGAATCCACTTCCCCGAGGAAAAATTCAACTTCGCCGCGCTGGGAGGTATGCGGGTATTCGCGAATATATTGATTGAAGTCCTGGCGGGCGGCGTCGAATTCCTCGATGCCCATTGAGCAGATGCCGCGACGGTAGAGGGAGTCTTCCGCGTATGTGCTGGTCGGGTAGTCGAGCAGGATCTTGTTGTAATATTCAAAGGCGTCGCCGTATTTGCTCTCAAGGATCTGGGCCAAACCGATCCAGTAGTAGAGGCCAGGAGTGATGACCTTGCCAGCATAAGCTCTTTCCCACTCTTTGAACTGGCGGGTCATTTCATCGTATTGGCCCAAACGGGTGTAAGAATCGCCCATCAAGAAAATAACCGACTTCGCGTAGTCCTTGTCTGGGCTCTTTTCCACGAAAGATTTCGCCAAATCGAAGAAATCCAGGTAGTTTTCGTTGTTCTTGTAGTATTCGAGCAACTTAACGATCACGTCGTCGCGGTATTCGGCGTTCTTGCTATCGGAAAGATATACCTCGCCCAATTCAACAACCGCGGCGGGCTTATTGATTTTGGTAGCGCCAGTGAAGGCAGCGTAGAGGTATTGCTCAAGGGCTGGGTTATCCGGGTATTGCTCTATCAAGTTACGATAAGCGTAGAAAGATTCCCAGTCGCGATTGGTGAGGAGGTAATTGCGGGCAATACGAACCTGCAACTCCGCGGTATAAGACTTGAGTTTTTCCAGAGCCTCGATCTGAGCCTTACAATTAAAAATGGCTGTTTCCAACTCAATTGCCCGATCGTTACTAGTATCCTGAACCATAACACGAAGACGAGTGAGCTGGGTTTCGAGATCCTTTAGGCGTTCCTTCTGCCATTCTTTGATATCTTCAACCGTTAGCACCATGCGATACATAAGCATCGCCTCGGTGTAACGCTTTTCTTTGGCTAGTTTGTCACCAGCATCAATCAGCGCCACATTGAGTTGTAGATTGTAGCGGGCTGGTGATTCGCCAACGAGGAAGCGGAGAAACTTTAAAGCGGTATCGTAGTTACCGACCTTGATGTTACCTTCTAACAATGCGGCCGCAGCCATAGCTTGATTGTCAGCATCTCGCGTTTCCTTGAGGAACATTTCGAAGTAAGGCAGGCCGCGCTTCCAGTCACGCTTAATGTAGAGGCACTCGGACAACTTTTCCAGCACTTCCATACGCTGCTCATAGTTCATTAGAGATTCCAGAGGCGGACGCAGCATTTTCTCGTAAATATCGGCTGCCTTCAGGAAGTCCTGCAATCCGCGGTAGGCGTCAGCCTCGTAAAGGTACCCCTTAATGGCGTTAGTGCCAACAGGAAACTCTTTCTGCATGCGCTGTAGCCACTCGATCGAATTCGTCAGGGCGTCCTTACTATTGTCCTGAGAATACTCGACCAAGTAACTAATCGCCATGTAGAAGTAAACGCTCTCAAGGTTATCCTTTTGCTCGCTTCCCTGAAATCGGTTTACCAGTTCTAACAAGTAAGGGCGCGCTGCAATGAACTCTTTGCGACTGACCATGGTATCGGCCGCCTCGAGAAGGTTGGACAGAGTCATGTTCGCCGCGTCTTGGGCTACGGCTTGGGAGCCGAGGCACAGGCCTAGGCAAACAATGACAAGCTGAGCAGAACGATGTAGGAATCTCCGCACGATAAAGTTAAAGGGGGTGAAAACTAAGGTTTAGCGCCCGCTAACGGGCTAGGAAGATTG
This sequence comes from Cerasicoccus maritimus, assembly GCA_031296935.1. GTDB lineage: Bacteria > Verrucomicrobiota > Verrucomicrobiia > Opitutales > Cerasicoccaceae > Cerasicoccus > Cerasicoccus maritimus. The sequence goes on along the minus strand of JAVDPD010000006.1, from coordinate 55,408 downwards.
AAGAACAAAGAGTTAATGCGTAATGACAAGCTTTTTTCAAGGTCCCACTATACACTGCGTTGAGCAAAATTAACACAGAACTCTAGCTAAAATCCAAAAATAGATCATAGAATTGACTCAAACTGAATCGATCTGACTATCACTCGCACAAACGCTTTGCGCCCCCCGAAATTTAAAAATAGATCAAAATTGATGATGAACCTGCCAGTCGCCCTATCCATAGCTACCAGTGACTCTGGCTGTGGAGCTGGCGTCCAAGCTGATCTCCTCACCTTCGCAGCCTGCCAAACCTATGGTATAACGGCATTTGCCGCCCTCACCGCCCAAAATCCAAACGGTGTTTCGGCCATCCACGAACTTCCCCCGGAATTCTTAGTTAATCAATTAAATCAGCTCGCGGAATACTATCCAATACAAGCCGCCAAAACCGGCATGCTCTTCTCCGCACCCCTCATCGAAGCAACTGCGGATTTTATCCGCAAGAAACAGTTAAAGGTTGTTGTCGACCCTGTTATGGTCGCCACCAGCGGCGCACGCCTCTTGCAGGATAACGCAATTAGTTGCCTCAAGGAGCAGCTTCTCCCCTTGGCCACTGTCATCACCCCCAATCTCGACGAAGCCGCTGTTTTGCTCGGCTATCGGCCACATACTGCGGACGAGATGCGCCAGGCCGCGCAAGAGCTGACCGCACGTTTTGGCGCAGCGACACTGCTCAAAGGAGGACATCTCCCCGGCAACGCTCTCCTTGATATTCTCCATCTTCCAGACGGCGGGCAACACGAAATCCTCGCTCAGCGTATACCGGCAGTAGACACTCACGGTAGCGGCTGCACACTCTCGGCAGCGATTGCAGCCCACCTGGCCCGTGGGCTTAGCTTGCCCTCAGCCGTCCGAGCCGGGCATGCCTACCTGAAAAATGGTTTACAAAACCCGCTTCACGTTGCGGGCAAGGCCTTTATTCGCCACTAAAGCAGGCGCAAATAGGGTATCTAAAAAGCCCAACCAGGTTGGTAGTGTGTATTTGAGCGGCAAAATTTGGGCTCCTTAATTGATGTAAAGCCAGTTCGTCGAGGTGAAGAAATGAGCTCATGACCAATGAAGACGTACTCCGACGGAAGCCAACGGCCTTCTCGGACGCTCTGAGAAAATTTCCGTTAAGGATTAAAGGGGCAACGCGATCTTCATATTTGCAGCATTAAACCCAAGCGCAACTACTGGCGAAATGGAGTAAGGCGTACTCTCAGCAACATGCCATGATAAGATTCTGCGTCTTTTCTGTAGCGAATGAATAAATCGCATTCTTAACCTTCATTCAAGCACAATTAGGATCACCCGTGATACTTGAGAATCATAAAAGCCTGTGCGTATTTTTTTATAATATTTACCTTTACATCGACCAGATGTGTTGCTCTGATGCCCATCGTTCCAAGGACGGAATATTATATATTAATTACAAGCTATCAACAATATGCACCGACTACCAACCTCCCGCCACCAAGGATTCACTCTGGTCGAAATCATGATTGTCGTGGTGATCATTGGCATCCTCGCCGCGATCGCCATCCCGGCATTTCAGCGCGTCCGTAGCAGCAGCCAAACCACCACACTCGGGGAAAACCTCCTCACCTTCCGTGAAGCACTCTACCTTTATGATATGGAAGAAGGCAGCCTCCCCGCCACCATGGAAGAAGACCTCGAAACCTGGATGCCCGAAGCTTGGGGCGCCACTCCACCTATAGCAGGAAGCTATGCCTATGCAGGTAGTGGCAGCAACGCCACCGTTACATTTACCTCCGCTGGCACCCTCGACGCTGAGCTAGCCCTTGAAATGGATGAAAAACTAGACGATGGCGACATCGCTACTGGCCTCATTCGTTCAAGCGGCAACACCATCACCATTAACGTCTACGATCCAGACGAAGCATAATTTTTTTAGCCAGTATGCAAATCAAGAAGAGGCTCCCCACCACGTCGGTGGGGAGTTTTTCTTTAAACGCTAGTAAGACTTCGCGAAGACCACGCGCTGCGGGCTCGGGTTGCCGGTAAAGGGGCAAACGCCGGGCGTCAAATCGCCTTCCAGTGGCACGTTGCGGATCGTGACCTTGAATTCCTTGGCCAGCGCGTCTTCCTCTTCGGCCGTACCGCCCCAGTGAGCCAGCGCGAAGCCGCCGTGGATCTCGGGCTTGTCCTTGTTGGACGGCTTGAAGAAGTCGACGAACTCGTCCTTGGAATTGATTTCCTTGGTGTTCTCTTCGCGGTAAGCCTTGGCGCGGGCCAACAGGTTGCCCTGGATCTCGTTGAGACGGGCAACGGCGGTCGCGCAGAACTCGGCGCGGGAAATGCCGGCCTTCTCGCTGGTGTCGCGGCGGAACGCAAAAACGCTGTCGTTGGCCATGTCGCGCGGGCCGACTTCAAGAATAATCGGCGCGCCCTTCTTGATCCATTCCCAGCGCTTGTCACCGCCACGGATATCGCGCTTGTCGATCTCCACTTGAATGGCACGGCCGGCAAAGAGCTGACCTTCGAGCTCCTTCTTGATGCCGTCGCAGTATTCGAGGATTGCGCCTGGGTTCTCCGCTTTGTGCAACACCGGCAGAATCACGACTTGCTTGGGGGCCAGCTTCGGCGGCAGCACGAGGCCATCGTCGTCGGAATGCGTCATGATCAAGCCGCCCACGAGGCGCGTCGAAACACCCCAGGAGGTCGTCCAGGCGTATTCCTGCTGACCTTGCTCGGAAAGGAATTGAATGCCGCAGCCCTTGGCGAAGTTTTGGCCGAGGAAGTGGCTGGTGCCGGCTTGCAGCGCCTTGCGGTCCTGCATCATGGCCTCGATCGAGTAGGTGTGGTCGGCGCCGGGGAAACGTTCGCCTTCGGTCTTCTCGCCCTTGATGACCGGCATGGCCATCCAGTTCTCCGCGAAGTCCGCATAGACGTCGAGCATCTGGCGGGTTTCAATCATGGCTTCCTCGCTGGTGGCGTGGGCGGTGTGGCCCTCCTGCCAGAGGAATTCAGCCGTCCGCAAAAAGAGGCGCGTGCGCATTTCCCAGCGAACGACGTTGGCCCACTGGTTGATCATGATGGGCAAATCGCGGTAGCTCTGGACCCACTTCGCGTAGCTCGCGCCAATGATCGTTTCCGAAGTCGGGCGCACGATAAGCGGCTCTTCGAGCGCGCCATCGGGCTTGAGGCCGCCTTGACCGTCGTCCACCAGTCGCGAATGGGTCACCACCGCGCACTCCTTGGCAAAGCCATCCACATGCTTAGCCTCTCGCTCAAGGTAGCTCTTGGGGATGAACAGCGGGAAGTAGGCGTTCACGTGGCCCGTGGCCTTAAACATGTCGTCCAGCGCGCGCTGGATGTTCTCCCACAGCGTGTAGCCCCACGGCTTGATGACCATGCAGCCGCGCACCGGCGAATTTTCCGCCATGTCGGCGGCCTTGATCACTTGCTGATACCATTCGGGGTAATCGTCCGCCCGGGTCGGGGTGATGGCTGTTTTCGCTTTGCCCATAAGAACTCGCGAGAAAAACCCAAATCCCGCCACATGCAAAGGCCAAAAAGCGGGAAATCATCACCACCCCTCAAATAAGCGGGACTACCGATCTTGCTAAAAAACAGCCTGTACTACTAAGTTATTCTAAATCATTTTTTTTACAGGAACTTTTCTCACCCCGCCCTGTCGTTTCTATCCGAGTAGTGATATTCTTTTGTTAGGTCCCGCGAGGGACGTTTTGGGGTAGAAACTAGCGCCGTCCATCTCACTGAGGTGGACGGCCATTTTCTTTTTAAAGGAGACGCCCTAACTGCTTAGATAGCAAATCCTCAACGCACCATACTGTCCTCCACCGACTATTATCCGGGCCAGACGAAAAAATTCGATTCCACCGTTGGCAAAAATCCGCATGGCGCCTTAACTCGCCCCCATGGAACTCCAATCCACATCCAATCGGGGCTATCAAGGCACGCTGCAGGTAACGATCACTGCCGAGCAGTTCCCTGCCCTCACCCGCCTGTGCGCCGGCGACCCGCAATTCCCCAAACTCATCGCCGAAAACCTTGAGCGCGTCGTGGAAGAATACCTCCACGCCGCCGAGCAGCAGGTAACCGCCGCCCAAGCCCAAAATCCCGACAAGCAATCCTAGCGACCACCAGCCTTCCTTTAATTTTTAATCTTTTTCCTTTAATCTCCCAAACCCATGCCTCGCAAATACTGGCTCATCAAATCCGAACCGGACGTCTTCTCCATCGACGACCTGAAAAACTGCCCCAACGGCACCGAGCCCTGGGACGGCATTCGCAACTATCAGGCGCGCAACTTCATGCGCGACGAGTGGCAGGTCGGCGACCAAATCCTCTTCTACCACTCCAACACTACGCCCCCCGGCGTTGTGGGCCTTGCCGAGGTAGCCGGCGAGCCGGAGCCCGATCCCCTCGCCTGGGACAAGAAGAGCAATTACTACGACGAAAAGGCCTCGCCCGAAAACCCACGCTGGGTCCGCGTGCCGGTAAAATACGTCGACACCTTCCCGCGCACGGTGACGCTCGACGAGCTCAAGTCCGAGGACAAGCTGGCCGAGATGCGCGTCGTCCAGCGCGGCAACCGCCTGTCGATCAACCCGGTCACCAAGGCCGAGTTCGACCACATCTGCAAGCTAGCCAAGAAGAAGGCGAAGTAGCCGCAAAATTGAAACCTCTTGGACAACGTTTTTCCTCTCGCAAAGGCGCGAAGGCGCAAAGCAGAAGCGCACACAACATTTCGTTAATCTTTGCGCCTTCGCGAGAGATACTAGCGCCTTGCTGGTCGAAGTTCGCCTCAAGTCCTTCATGGTAAATTAAAAGCCCAAATGAAGAAACCCACCTTTTCCGCCCCCACTGCGATCAGCACCGTCGCGCAGTCGTTGACGCATTTCATCGACACCCAATTCGCACACGGGGCCAAGTTCGAGGCCGAGCAATACCTGCAGTTCGGCTGGGTGCAATTTAAGATCGAGGAGGTCAACGGCGGCTTGCAAATCCTCGCGCCCAAGCCCGAAGCCACGCCCCTGCAATTTCAACCCGACTGCTCCGACGCCCTAAACCTCATCCTGCGCCAGCGCTACATGTGCGACAGCTTCGGCGTGCAAATGATGTCCTGCCACCTGGGCTCGTCCATCATCTGCATCAAAGACTTTGCCGAGCGCAAACAGCTCTTCATCGACCGCCTCGACGCCCCCAAGGAGCATGCCTCAGGCTGGTTCCTCGGCGCGCGCGACAGCGAGCTCGACACGCAAAATGTCGAAAACCTCGAGCTCCGCAGCCTGTGGGAAATCGCCTGCGCCTTCCCCGACTTCGTGGACTTCTTCCTCCTCCCGCAAGGCTGGCAAGTCATCCTTGAAGAGAAGGCCCCCATGGTCACCCACGCCTACGAAATCGCCACCGCCGCCCCCGGAACCTATTACGCGGACAAGTATCAGCGGTAGCGACTAGCTTCTCTGTAAATTCCAACGCTCCGCTCTAGCGAGTTCGCTTAGTAATGCCTAGAGCTTTCTTCAATTCCGGCGATAGCTTGGGCTTATTACGCTTGTCTTCCTTCCTCGTAGTTTTGACACCCCATTCTTCGCCTTTTTCCTGACACTCCCTTATTCGATTCCACTCCTTGACATCATTCTTTTGAGGGGCTCGAAACTTGTATCCCATGTAGGTCATTTCTTTACCGCATTCGGGGCACGGGTAAGCAGGGCCACCCAAACCATAATGGTGTGGTTTCTTGAAGACTTTCCTGCATTCGAAGCAGGCATGCGAAGAAATATCTGGCATCCTAAATCAACTAATTTTGAGCCAGCATATCGCCCGCTCTACTTCGACCACTCAAGCATGCGCTTAATGGGGGCGTAGGCGGCTTGGCGGACGGATTCGTCCATCGTAATTTCGGGCGACATGTCGCGCAGACAATCGCGGAGCTTTTCGACGGTGTTCATCTTCATGTAGCGGCAGTCGTTGCACGCACAGGTGTCCGTCGGGCCGGCTACAAAAGTCTTCTCCGGAATCTCGCGCTGGAGGCGGTGAATCATGCCCGTTTCGGTCACGACGATGATCGTGTCCGCCGGGTGATTCTTGCAGAAGCCGATCATTTTTTCGGTCGAGCAAACTTCGTCGGCCATGTCGCGGACGGCTTCCACGCACTCGGGGTGCGCGACGACCGGCGCGCCGGGGAACTCCAGCTTCACCTTCTCGATGGCGCGCGTGGTGAACATCACGTGCGCGTAACAGCTCCCGGGCCACAGACGCATCGGGCGGTCGAGCTGCTTGCTGACCCACTGGCCGAGGTTTTGGTCGGGCACGAAAAGGATTTCGCGATCAGCCGGAATGCGTTCGGCGATCTTCATGGCGTTGCCGCTGGTGCAAATGACATCGCTCAGCGCCTTCACGCCGGCCGAGCAGTTGATGTAGGCAACGGTGTAAAGATTGGGATTGGCGTCCTGGTAGGCCTTGAGTTTTTCGGGCGGGCAGCTGTCCGACAGCGAGCAACCGGCGTCCATCTCCGGCAGGAGCACGGTCTTGCCGGGGTTGACGATTTTCGCGGTCTCCGCCATGAAGTGCACGCCGCAAAACACGATCACATCGGCATCGGCCTCTTCGGCGTGGTAGGCCAAGCCCAACGAATCGCCCACGTAGTCAGCCACCTGCTGAATGGGATCGATCTGGTAATTGTGCGCGAGGATGACGGCGTTGCGCTCCTGCTTCAGCTTCAGGATTTCCTCCTGGATAGCCGACAGCGGCGCATCCCCCGTGGGACGCGGGTTAAAGACCAATGGTTCGTAATCAAGGACTGCCATGATCCGGCAAACAGTTAGGATTGGCGCCGTTTTGTCAAATACGGGCTTCGCAACCGGGATTTTTTAACAGAGGCCGGCGGGTGGTGAAGGTGTAGGTTTTGAACCGAAGGCAGCTAAGAGAGCAAAGCCATCCAACTGTTTTGTTTCTCGCGAAGGCGCGAAGCCGCGAAGGTTAATTTAAATTATGAAAACCAAAATGCCTTTCGTTGGATGGTTCTACGCGTCTTCGCAAGGGATCATCACTTGCCTCAAAGCCTTTGCTCTCTCTGCGGCCTTCTGTTCAAAAATCTCGCATATCATTACAAATAAACACCTTACAGAACAAAATCACCTTATCCGACTCCCCAAACCAATACTTTTATGCACTTTTCGATAGAGGCTTAAGTCCAATTCATGGAATCTAAAGCAAACTTTTGGTCGGCGCTGGCCACTCCAGCGCGGCGGCTCGCATGCCTGCCATGTGCGAAGTCGAATGGTAAGTTGCGCCCTACTAGCGCGAGCGGATGAAACTGCGGATCGAGACGATCCGCGCCATCTTTTCCACTCCAACGAGGCGGCTTGTCTGGAGACTGCACCCTACCCGTTCAGATGGATAGGCCATTGGCGCAATGCGCCAATCCAGATGCGCAGCATCTACCGGTCAAGCGGGACGCTTGGGGCGCCAGAGGCGGCGGTCGAGGAACCACAGGATGCCGATAGTCAGCAAGGTCAGGTAAAGCGCGATTAGACCCAGTAAAATCAGGAGGCGATGGAAGGCGTCCTCGATCAGGCGACTTCGCATGATCTCGACATCCTTCACGAGGTGGGCGCGCTCGTCTCCCAGCGCCGTGACAAAGCGGTCCATTTCCCGGTGGATGTCTTCCATGACGAGTGCACGGGCTTGGTGAAGCTCGCCCATGACGGCCTTGCGCTCATCGGTAAACTGCGCCATGATCGCCTTGCGCTCTTGGGAAAAGGTCGCCAGTGCCTTGTCCGTGGTCGCGCGAAATTCCTCCAGCGCCGCCTCCCGCTCCTTGGCAATGACGGACGGCATTTCCTGCATGGAAGCCTTGGCCTGGGTGAGCGTCTCGGTGCTCACCTCCATAAACGGCGCCATACTGGCGAAGGTCTCCTCAATCTCGTATTCGTCCGAGGCTTCGTGGACAAAAAGCTGGGCCTCCCAACGCGCCTGCGAGGGCAATTGATCGCTGTAAACATCCAGCTTGCGGCTGAGATCTTCCACGCTGGTCACCATAGCGTCGACGGCGCCGCCGAGCGAGAGCCCGAGCTGGAGCGTCATCTCGGTGGCGCGGTTGGTGATGTTTTCGCGAGAGTCAAACTGGCCCTTCACGGGATGATGCGCAGCCCATTTTTTAAGCATCGTGGCGGCGTCATTCATCGGATCATCCACGTTGATGTCGTCGTAGAGGAATTTCATGCGCTCGTTGATCTTCTTGGCGGCGTCGTAGCCCACGTAGGCGTAGTCCTTAAACGCAGCTTTGCCGGGCCCAGTCTCGAAATAATCCATCATCTGGTAGCTGAGCGCCCAGGTGTCGAGCAGCGCCACGATTGGGTAGCGCTCAAAGAGAGACTCCCGCACCGCCGGCACCGCGGCAACCTTCCAGCGTAGCGCTGCGCGGCGCACCTCGGGGTCGTCCGACTCGTCAATGACTTTATCCGCGGCATCGGCCACGATGCCCGTCATCGGGTTGACCAGCGACTGGACCCGGAGCCGCAGTTGCATACTCGTGACGCGCGTCCCCTCGACCACGTGGTCCTTCGTCTTGCCGCCAAAGAGGATGGAATCCGCGCACCCGGCAAACATCAACAACGCCGACAACAGCGCAGCGCTTAACACCCGAACCAGCAGAGATTTCCGTAGCATACTAGCCCCAATGACAGCAATTTCCCCGCCAATGACAAGCGCGGTTTGAGTGCGGAATGCGGAGTGCGGAATGCGGAATGTTTGGGAGGGAGTTGTGAGGGGCGAGGGGCGAGCAAATTCGCCAACTCAAAATCGCTACCTAATTAGCATCTGCCTTTTGAGCGACTGAGAGCGCTTGATTAATGTTTTTCAGCAACCTGTATCCCCCAATGCCAGGGACATTTGTTAGCGCAAGCTTGTATGTCTTGATCGCATCTTCACGTTGCCCCATGGCAAAATAGTTGTCTCCCTTTAGCTTTAAAAGTCTGGCCTTCATTGTTCGCTCACGGCGTAGATCCTCAATGGTTATCGCCAAAGCCCGATCGATTAACACGTTCGATTCCTGAAAATTCGTCTTCAGGTTAGCCATCAATGCCATCAAATAAATCGCCTGAACACGAGAGTATGCATTCATAGACTCATTATTATCAATGGCTTGAAGCACACGAATAGCATCATCAAGAAGCCCATACAGCATATACAACCGGGCAATGGAGAGCTGTATTTCACCGACAAAAGCTAAATCCGGTTCCGCCTTTGCCTGCTCCATATTTCTTGCCGTCTCAAAAACGGCCAGCGCATCTTTAGGCTGTAGCCTTACCATTAGCTCGCCCTTTCTTTGCATAGCTTGCAAACACAGGAGATGATCTTCCCCAAGCTTCTCGGCAATCCCAGCAACTGCCAAATCCGCCATTTCAATAGCTTGCGGGTAGTCGCCTTCACCATCGAGAGCTGATGCAAGCGTTAAGCGAGCAAGCCCAATGGTCGCAGGATGCGCCTCATTGAGCTTAATTTTTAATTCCATGACTTCCACTAGTACTTGGGCGGTTTTCAAGTCGCTATCGCCCAATTTGGTCCTCTCGCCAACCGTCATGTAGGCGTCCAAAATCTGCTGATTCAATTGCTTAGCCAGCTCACTTTCACTCACAGGCGGGGAGTCTGCATATAGCAACCCATGAGTAAAAAATAGTCCCCAGAGGAGCAGTGTTGATATATACCGCATAGCGGCATCCAACCTGGCGTGAAGAAGTTAAACAATAAAAATCACACACCATCCGTCATCCCCTCTCAAATTCCGCACTCCGCACTCCGCATTCCCCACTCAATATTCGCTTGCCTTCGGGCCCAAAACACTGTGTTTTCAATACTTTGCGCCGAAGTGGGTTTCCACGGCGGCATCACAAAAGAACAGATAAACCAACAACATAACCGTCAACCCGTGGCTGGCTAACGCCGGACACGACATCCAAATAACCACCATATGAGTTCATTAATGGAAGAGCTGCTGGCAGAAAGCAGCTTCGCAAACCTCCTCCCCCACGCCATCGTCAAGGGGTCCATCACCGAAATTCGCGCCAACGAAGTCATTGTTGACATCGGCGGCAAGAGCGAAGGCTCGATCAACGCCAACGAATTCATGGACATCGGTGAATTGTCCATCGGCGACGAGATCGAAGTTTACGTCGAAAAGGTCGAAGACAAGGAAGGCAACCCCATCCTCTCGTTCGACAAGGCCGAGCAAAAGAAGAACTGGGAAAACATCGTTAACCAGTGCGAAGAAGGCTCCATCGTTCCTGGCCGCGTGAAGGCTAAGGTCAAGGGCGGTCTGATCGTCAACATTGGCGTCGACTCCTTCCTGCCGGCATCGCAGATCGACATCCAGCCCCCGAAAAACCTGGATCAATACCTGCACCAAACCTACGACTTTAAGATCGTTAAGATCAACACCGAGCGCCGCAACATCGTTGTTTCCCGTCGCGAGCTGATCGAAGAGCAGCGCCTCGAAAAGCGCCGCACGCTCCTCGAAGAAGTGAAGCCGGGCGACGTCCGCCGTGGCGCCGTTAAGAACATCACCGACTACGGTGCGTTCATCGACCTCGACGGTCTCGACGGCCTCCTCCACATCACCGACATGAGCTGGGGTCGCATCAGCCACCCGAGCGAAATGCTCAAGGTGGGTGAAGAGATCAACGTCATGATCATCGAAGTGGACCGCGACCGCGAGCGTGTTTCCCTCGGCCTCAAGCAGACCGTTTCCAATCCTTGGGACAACATCGAGCACAAGTACCCGGTCAACGCCAAGGTTGCTGGTAAGGTCGTTAACCTCGTCCCCTACGGCGCATTCGTTGAGCTGGAAGAAGGCGTGGAAGGCCTCGTGCACGTCACCGAGCTGTCCTGGACCAAGCGCATCAACAAGCCGAGCGAAGTGCTCAAGGTTGGCGATCAGATCGAAGCCGTTGTTCTGGGCATCCAGAAGGACGAGCAGAAGATCAGCCTCGGCGTCCGCCAGCTCGAGCCGAATCCCTGGGATATGGCTCGCCACAACTACCCGGCCGGCGCCCGCGTTCGCGGCAAGGTGCGCAACCTCACCAACTACGGCGCATTCGTCGAGCTGGAAGAAGGCATCGACGGTATGGTTCACGTCTCCGACATGTCCTGGACCCGCAAGGTCAACCACCCGAGTGAAGTGGTCAAGAAGGGCGACGAAATCAATGCGATCGTCCTCGACGTCGACAGCGACAACCAGCGCATCTCCCTCGGCATGAAGCAGCTCATGGAAGACCCATGGGACAACATCGAGCAATACTTCAAGATCGGCGACATCGTGCAGGGCAAGGTTTCCAAGCTCACCGGCTACGGCGCGTTCATCGAGCTCGAGCACGGCATCGACGGCCTGGTTCACATCAGCCAGATCGCCGAAGACCACGTGGAGAAGATCAAGGACGTCCTCAGCGAAGGCCAGGAAGTCAACGCCCGCGTCATCAAGATCGACGCCGAAGAGCGTCGCGTGGGTCTCTCGATCAAGGCCGCTTCTTACGACCAGGATCAGCTGGCCGCCGAAGTTGCTGCATTCGACCGCATTCAAGGCTCCGAGCAGCTCACCAGCCTCGGCGACATCCTCGACGAAGCCACCAAGGGCTAAGCCCACGGTTGCCCAACCGATTTCCCCAAACCCCGGTCAGCAATGGCCGGGGTTTTTTGTAGTCACTAAACCGCAGTGGGCCCGCGTCGCCAATTTTCATGCCGCTATCCAGCGCGCTCAAATTCGATTCCCCCGGAAACACCAGTGTATTCCCGCAAGCCCCACTGGAGTTTTTAACAAAATCCACCAGCGCAGACTGACAAAACCACGCGGCAAATCGCACTGTAGATGACGTAGAGTCAACAGTATCGAGGTCAGCGAGTCGGGGCAAATCATCCACCAAAGCGGCTATCACTAGCTGCTTATACAGGAATGAGGCAGGAATCTTTCAAAAACCCCTTAAGTCTTACATTATAGTGGCAGGGAAGCCGGGATTCGAACCCGGAACCAACGGTTTAGAAAACCGCTGCTCTATCCATTGAGCTACTCCCCCAAGTTGGCCGGTAGAGACTTACCGACTGTTGCTTCTTATTCGAAACAAAGGCGGAAACTATGCCAATGCGAAAAACAACGGCAAGCAAATCCGCAGGGCGAGTCATCCACGCCAATCCATTAAGCGAAGGCTAACGCGTAACTAACTCCGCGAAACGGGCGTCCAGACTAGCGTAGGTTTCGGTGGAGGCCAGTGGGCGTATTTCGCTGTCGGCTTCAGGTTGGCAGAAGGTGTTTTCCAGCGATGTGATGTCGAGGCCGAGTGTGCTGTTTGCGGCGCGCATGGCAGCGCCGAGAGCCACGGAGCCACTCACCGCCAGGCGTTGGATCTTCGTTTGGAAGACATCGGCGGCGAGTTGTGCGATGGCGTCATTTTTCGAGGCACCGCCGGTTAGGAAAATCACTTCAGGGGCGAGCTGCATCCATGCGCTGCGTTGCTTGAGGTTGATGAACTGCCCTTCCACGCAGGCGCGGATTGCGGCAGCCGGCTCCTGCCAATTTTCGAAGGCTTCGCCACCAGCGAGCACCGGCTGTATCCAGTCCAGCCGTGGACTGATTTCGGGGCGGAAGAAGGGTAGCATCAGCTTGCCCTCGTTGCCCGCAGGCGTGGATTCCAGCGCCTCGGTGAAGCGCGCCCAGTCGTAGCCAAAGCGGCCCTTGACCTCCTCGCGCGCAAGTGAGCCATTGATAAAACACTGGAGCGACATCGGGCCGCCCAGCGGATTGCCAAACACATGACCACAGCCCGCGGGGTCCGTCACGATGCCCGGCATCGCCGCGAAGAAGGTGTCCGACGTCCCCAGCGAAACCACCACCTTGCCCGGTTGGCTCGCGCCCATGCCGACGAGGCTGCTCGGGTTGTCTCCCGTAAACACGGTGATCGGAATGCCTGCTGGCATCCCGTATTTCTCCGCAAAAAAGTCTGACAAATAACCAACCTCCGTCGCACCCGGCACGACCGGCGGCAGCTTGTCCTTAAGCCCGGGCGCCGTCGCCTCAAGCAGCGCGACATCCCAGTTCCATGTTGCGACATTGAGCAGGTTCATGCCAGCACCATCGCCGGTGTCGAGTGGCGCATCTGCCCCACAAAGCACCGAGCAGATGAACGAGCTAACCAAGTGAATTCGCTCCGTGCGCGCATAAGCGCCGGGATCGGTTTTATAAAAACGGCGAATCTGCGGGCCGGTAAATCGCTCAATCGCGACCGAGCCCGACTTCGCGCAAACGACCTCATTGCCGCCGACGGCAGCGGCGATTTCCGCACACTCGGCACCCGTGGATGTATCCATCCAAATCGGCGAAGTCTTGCGCGCCAGGCATTGCGCGAGCTGTTCACTGAGTTTGCCGTTTGCGTCGAGCATGCTCACGCGGTCGACCCATTTTCCGTTCAGGTAAACCGAGCCATGCTGCTGCCCAGCGCCGGAGATCGCCGCGATTTGCGAGAGGTCACACAAGCCGCACAAATCCTCCAAGAGCAGCTCCAAGGCATCGAGCCACATCAGTGGGTTAGCGTGCACCTCCCCCGCCGGTCCATCAGGGATGTAGCCGGACGGCGCGTTGTATTCAGGCAGGCGCTGGCCGAAGTTGACCGATGCATCGGCCACGATTGCGCCGCGCTCGGTGTCGATCACCAGTGCGGAAAAACTTTGGGTGGAAGCGTCGAGTCCAAGAACGAGGGGCATGCGGCTGAGAATGTTGAGGGTTGGCGGTTCGACGAATACTTTACGCGATGCGCGCGTTTTTGGAAATAGCGCGGTTCGACAAAAACATTGCAGTTTCAGTCAATTTGAAGTCGCCATGCGCTCGCAGAATCTGACCCAGTTCAACCGCGAACTCATCTAAAAGAGTGCTGGTTTGCGAGATGACAAGCGCCTGGGCAGGCAACGCGCCAAGTATGAATGAAAGTGCGAGAAGAAAGCGCTTCATCGTGGCAGATTGTCTAACGCTGAATTAACGAACAGGTAACCGTAGATAGATTTCACAGAGCATTTGCCTAGCTATCGTGCTTGCCAACGCCGCGCCAGCCCTCACCGTTAGCGGCATGTCTTCGTATGACGCCATCATCGTTGGTTCCGGGCACAACGGCATGATCTGCGCCGCCTACCTCGCGCAGGCCGGTAAGAAGGTCGCCGTGTTTGAGCGGCGCGGGACCGTGGGCGGCGCGGTTTGTACCGACACCACGAAGATCCCCGGCTACAAGATCGACGTCGGCAGCTCGGCCCACGTGATGATCCACCAGACGCCGGTCCTCGCCGATCTCGAGCTCTCCAAATACGGCCTCGAATACCTGGAGATGGACCCCTGGGCTTACTACCCCCTCCCCGGCCAGCCGGGCAAAGGCATCGCCTTTTATCGCGACGTCGAAAAGACCTGCCAAAGCATTGCCGAGATCAGCCCCAAAGACGCCGAGGCCTACCGCACGTTTGTCGACGCCTGGGGCAAGCTCAACGAGGGCGTGTTCGACGCCTTTCTCAAACCGCCGACGCCGTGGAACCTCGTCAGCACGATGTTCGGACGTTCGCTCAAGGGCAGCGACCACATGAACATGGTCCGCAAGCTCATGGGCCCCTACGGCCAGCTTGTCCTGGAAACCTTCGAGCACGAGGCGCTGCGCACGGCCATTATTTGGCTCGCCGCGCAGAGTGGTCCCCCGCCCTCGGAGGCGGCCTCGGGCGACTTCGCCGGCTGGCACGCGATGTATCACCAGTCGGGTATGAAGCGGGCCAAGGGCGGCAGCGGCGCGCTCACCCAGGCGCTCAAAAAGCGCATCATCGCCGACGGCGGCGAAGTCTTTGAAGATGCGCCCGTGAAGCGCATCATCACGAGCAATGGCCGCGCGACCGGCATTGAGCTGGAAAACGGTGACCGCCACGAGGCCAAGGCCGTCGTTGCCGCAACGCACATTAAGACGACGCTGGATAACTTCCTCGCCGACTGCCCTGACCTGCCCGACGAGATTCGCCAGCGCTCGAAGTCGCTCCGCGTCGGCAACGGCTTCGGCATGATTGTTCGCTGCGCGATGGAGAGTCTGCCCGACTACCCAGGCTTCAATTACGACAACAAAGGCGTGGGCGAAATGCACCGCGGTTTGCAGCTCCTTTGCCCATCGCGCGAGGCGCTTGACGCCGCTTATGGCGACTATCTGGCGGGCCGTCCGCCGGAGAAGCCGATCCCGCTCGTGATGACCTTTTCCAGCCTCGACGACACCCTCGCCCCGGCGGGCAAGCACGTCATGTTTGTGTGGGGCCAATACCACCCCTACGAGCTGCGCAACGGCGAGCATTGGGACGACATTGCCGACCGCGAAGCCGACAAGCTCCTGGCCGCCGTCGATGAATACGCGCCGGGCACGTCAGCCAAAGTCATCGACCGCTACATCCAGACTCCGCTCGAAATCGAGCGCCTCCATGGCATGCTGCGCGCCAACGTCATGCACCTGGAAATGTCGTTCGACCAGATGTTCTGCTTCCGCCCAATGCCCGAGCTGTCCAGCTACAAAATCCCCGCGATCAAGGGCCTCTACCTGACCGGTGCCAGCACCCACCCCGGCGGCGGCGTCTGGGGCGCCAGCGGCCACAATACGGCCAAGCTGATGCTCAAAGAGCAGAAACGCTGGTCAAAATAGGACGCGCCCGTCCCGCTAAGCGGCGACCTCCAGCCCTGCCGCCACCTGCCTCACCGCTTTTTCGCAATGCGAAAAACCTCCGATGCAACGGGACGTTGCAAGTAATGATGGAACTTCTTGCGCTGAAGTGTTATCTGATAGCATGATTCTGTAATATGCCGCCTTCTACTGAGACAGAACAAATTTGGATGCGCCATGCCCGCTGGACGGCTTGGGGGGCAAACCTGTTCTGGTGGATGCAGCGCTACCTGCCGCTTTTCCTGGCGTGGAATTTGATTTCCGCTGTCGGCGTCATCTATGCGCGGCAGCAACGTTGGCCGCAGGACGTGATTATCTGGAGCTACATTGGCGGGGCCGTCGTCTTGGCCCTGATTGCGCTGGGGCTGGCTTGGAAGCGCTTTTTAACGCAGCGCGACGGCCTAATCCGCCTCGAAGAACACCTCGGCCTGAAGAGCGCGCTGTCCGCTGCCCGAGAGGGCATCATTGCCTGGCCACCTTTGCCCGCCGAGCGCAGCGCTCCGTTCAATTTCAACTGGGGCCCCATCGCCACTCCGATCTCGGCGTCGGCAATCCTGCTGATCGTTGGCTGTCTCATTCCCGTTGACAAAGCCGACGCCAAGGTGGCCATCACCAACCCCGAGCAGCCCATAGCTTGGGAAGAGCTCGAAGCGTGGGTCGAAGAGTTGGAGGAAAATGACGTCGTCGAAGAAGTCGCCCTGGAGGAGCTCAAGGAAAAGCTGAACGAGCTCCGCCAGCAGCCCGCCGAGCAGTGGTTCACCCAAAGCAGCCTCGAGGCGGGTGACAATTTACGCGACCAAACCCAGCAAGATCTCCAAAAACTTGCGCAGGAAATGATGAACGCATCCGCCATGATGGATGCCATGCGCCAGGTCGGCAACGAGCCCTTCTCAGAGCAAGCCAAGGCCCTCGATGCTGAGTTTGCCAAGTCACTTCAAAAGATGCAGCTCGGCACCATGCCCATTGATGGCGAACTCATGGAGATGCTCAAGAAGATGGGCGACTGCCAGGCCTGCTCAGGCATTGATCCGTCCAAGTACAAGCTCGTCAAAGGCAAGCTCGATAAAAACGGCAAGCTCGTCGCGATGATGGCCAAGCTGGATCCCGAAGACCTCGAAGAAATGCTGCTCATCGCTGGCCAATGCATGATGCCCGGCAATGGCGGTATCGACCGTGGCCCCGGCGCCGCCCCCCTCACCGCCAACGCCACGGAATCCCGCGTCAAGCCGGGCAAGCTGGAAGCCGTCAGCAATGACGACCTGCGCAACGCATCGCTCGGCGACACCATCGCCATTCAGGATCGCGCGCCCGACGAAAACGAAGCCGGCGAAGCCTTTACCATCACGAACACCAGCGGCGCAGCCTCCCTCGGCGAGGGCGGCGACGTGGTCTGGAAAAACGAACTCAGCCCGGAAGAGCGCCAACTGCTCGAAAACTACTTTCAGTAACCAATGGATAACACCACCCTGACCGAACAAACCGCCGCCGAAGCCTCGCAAGCGCTCAAGGGCCTCAGTGCCGCCGTTAACGAAATCCTGTTCGGACAGGAGACCTTGATCGAGACCGTGATCCTCGCCCTGCTCGCTGGCGGGCACCTGCTGCTCGAAGGCCTGCCCGGCCTCGGCAAAACCGAGCTCGTCCGCACTTTTTCCAAGACGCTCGACCTCGACACCAAGCGCGTGCAGTTCACGCCCGACCTGCTCCCAGGCGACATCACCGGCAACCCGATGCTTCAGGAAAAAGACGGCCAGCGCACCTTCGTTTTTCAGGAAGGCCCAGTCTTTACGAACCTCCTCCTCGCCGACGAAATCAACCGCGCCAGCCCGAAGACGCAGTCCGCGCTACTCGAGGCAATGCAGGAGCGCCGCGTCACCGTCATGGGCACGACCTACGCGCTGCCGTTTCCGTTCTTTGTGTTTGCGACGCAGAATCCGATTGAGCTGGAGGGGACTTATCCGCTGCCCGAAGCGCAGCTCGACCGTTTTCTGTTCAAGCTCAATGTTTACAGCGCGTCCAAGGAAACGCTGGAGAAAATCATCACCGCCCGCACGCTCGGCCAAGAGCCCGTCGTCCGCAAATCCATGACTGGCGAACAGCTCGCGCGCATCTCGCAGCTGACGAATAAAGTCTTCCTACCAGAGATCGTTAAAAGCTACATCGCGCGCCTCGTGCATGCCACGTATCCCAATGAATCCACCGCCGCCAAGGTGATTAAGTTTGGCGCCAGCCCGCGCGCCGCAATCGGCCTGGCCAGCGCCGCCCGCGCCCGCGCCTTGCTCGAAGGCCGGATTCACGCCAGCGTGGACGACGTGCGCATGGCAGCACCCCACGTGCTCGGGCATCGCATCATTATCAACTACCAGGACCGCATGGAGGGCGTCACACCGGAGAGCTTCATTGCGAAGCTGATCGCAGAAATTAACCCCGAGGAAGCCGAGCTGCCCAAGAGCCTGTCCGCCGCCAAAATCAAGTAATCATGCGCCGTCTCCGCACTCTCCTGCTTCTAGCGCTTACTCTGCTGGCCGCGACTTTCGCGACATCTTCGTTTGCCGCCTCCGGGTTTTACCCGATTTATTCCAGCCCGACGGCTGGCATTCAGATCGACGCCCAACTACCGTGGGACCAGATTCCCTACGGCCGGGAAGGCTATTTCCCGATGTATATTCGCGTCACGAACAAGTCGAAAAACGACGGACGCTGGCAGGTCAGCAGTCTCTGCGATTCCGGGTACTACCAGGCTATGGTTAGCATGCACGCCAACGCGACGCTAGAGGTTCCTGCGGGCGAAACGCGCACCTTTGAATTCCTCTGCCCACTGGCCAACCAATACCGCAGCAATAACCTGCGCGTTAATTTCTCCGGCACTGGCATCAAACAGTCCACCACCTTCACACGGAACTCTAGCGGCTACCGCTCGGACGATATCGAGGCCTTCGGCGGCATGTCCGACGACCTCTACAGCAAGTTTGGGCTCCAACTGACCAACAAGATCAACAACTACGGCAACGCCATTTTTTACGTATCGCTCACGCCAAGCATTGCCCCCGAAGACTGGCGCGCCTACCAAGCCTTCGACCGCCTTTATTTCAGCCAAGAGGAATGGGAAAAGCTCAAGCCCAGCGCCCGCCGCGCTATTGGTGATTGGCTCATGCTCCAGGGTACGCTCCATATTTTGGCTGACCCCGCAGACGGCCTAAACGCCAGCCTAAGCGACCTCCCCGAAGGCGGCCACTTGCGCACCCTCGGCCTCGGCCGCGTCATCGTATTTGATGACAGCGTCGAAGCAATCAGCGCCTTGATTGCCAGCATTCCAGACTCCACCACCAAGCGCTTCGACCGCCACAATCGCCTTCCCTCCGATGTTTTTGGCCGCAGCAAAAATAACTTCATCAACTACGCCTACAAACCGCAAGACAGCCAGTTCATTCAGTTCGCACCGCCCCCAACCGAGCAGGAGAGCAAGCTTAGCCAAAAGCTGGATAAGGTATCCGGCGAAGCAATGTTTTTCGAAAACACGGTCCAGATCGAGAGCGTCAACTACAGTATCGTAATCCTCAGCGTCATTGCCTTCGGCGTGATCGTCGGCCCCGTGAACTTCTTCATGTTCGCGCGCGGCCGCAACCGCTGGCGCGTGTTCATTACGATCCCGGCCATCTCAATTATTTTTTCGCTACTGATCGTCATGAGCATCATCCTCAGCGATGGCTTTGGTGGCGAAGGTCAAACCAGCCGCATCGTCCTGCTCGACTCCGCGCGCAAGACCCGCATCAATCTGCAAGACGAGCTCTCCGTCACGGGCATCCTGATGAACGATACTTTCGAGATTCCCGACACCGGAACCTACATCCACATCGGGTCCAAGCTGCCCAACTCAACACTCGACCGCGACGGTAACTTTGCAATGCAAAGTAACCGCTACTCGGGCGATTATTATCAAAGCCGCCGGCTCCAATGGAACCGGCTGATGAACGTCACACCATCGCGCGAAGCCGTGCTGGTCAAAACCGGCAAAGGCGAAGCGACGATCAGCTCCAATCTGCAAGCTAATTGCCGCGAACTTTATTACATTGATGACGATGGCGACTTCTGGCTCGTGCACGATCTCGGCGTCGGCCGCAGCGCGCAAGCAGCGCCCAGTACCAAGGAAGCTTTCCGAAAATGGTGGCTTGAGCGCGCCAATCAGGGCGGAGCCTCCGAGCTCTTTGCCCCCAACCGCAGAATCGCCGCGCGCAAGGGGTGGTTTTACGCGCGAGCGGAGCCAGTACAGGACTCCTACCCCGAAACGCTAAAGAACATCGACTGGCAAAATCACCAAACGCTGATCGCTGGCCCAATCGTCAAAGAGGGGGGCAACTAACATGGCTGAAACGATGATCAAAGTTGAAAACGTCCACCGCCGCTTCCGCAATGTGCAGGCCGTCGGCGGCCTGAGTTTCTCCTGCGCCGCCAACAGTGTCGTGGGGTTCATCGGGGCCAACGGCGCGGGCAAAACGACCACCATGCGCATGATGGTCACGCTCGACAACCCCGACCACGGCCTCATCGAAATGGCCGGCTACGACACCCTCGCCCACCCGCGCGAAGTCCGCAACCTCGTGGGCTGGATGCCCGACCACTACGGCGCGTATCCCAACATGGACGTGCTCGACTACATGGATTTCTTCGCCCGCGCCTACCACCTGCGTGGCACCAAGCGACGCGCCCGCATTGATGAGGTCATGGACTTCACCGAGCTCAACCGCCTCGCCGAGCGCCCTTGCCAAACACTTTCCAAGGGCGAAAAGCAACGCCTCTGCCTCGGTCGCACCTTGCTCTCCGACCCCAAAGTTTTGATCCTCGATGAGCCCGCAGCCGGCCTCGACCCCAAGGCGCGCCTTGAGTTTAAAAACCTCGTGCGCCAGCTCAAGCAGATGGGCAAGACGCTCTTCATCAGCTCACACATTCTTTCCGAGCTCGGCGAGATGTGCGACTCCCTGCTCTTCATCGACGCCGGACGCCTTGTCCATCATGGCGACGCCGACAGCCTAACCAACGGCTCCGTCGAGGGCCTTGTTCTGCGCATCCTCACCAAGGGCGCGCCGGAGAAGCTGCAGCAGTTTATCGAGCAGCACGAGCAGATGGCCGTGCGCGAAAACTTGCCCAAAGGCGCGTCCGTTAACTTCGTCATTGAAGACGGGGGCAACGTCGAAGATAGCCTCCACGAACTACTCCAAACACTACTCGCGCACGGCATCGAAGTGTATGATTTCCACCGCGAACCCAAGCGCCTCGAAGACGCCTTTGTGGACATGCTAACCATCAAGAAAAACTGACGTGCTGAAGCGATTCACAGGCGAACGCGAGTTCAGCGATTTCTTTAACCCAATCCTGTTGCGCGAGCTTAAGCGGGCCGTGCGCTCCCGTTTTTTTGTGGGCGCCTTTGTGCTCGTGCAACTCGCCATGATCCTTTTCGTCACCTTCGGTATGGCTACCGCGACAACAACCGGACAGGTCCAATCAATCAGCGCCATATTCTGGGTGATCATCGGCATTTACGTGGTAGTCTTGAATCCTCTCATGGGCTTCAACGCCATCGCCCAAGAGTATCGCGACGGCCGTCATGAGCTGCTCGTTATTACTCAACTCAACACAAACCATATTCTGCTGGGCAAACTCTTTGCTCTAAACATTCAAGGTTGGCTCACCGTCCTCTCACTTGCGCCCTACCTCACTGTGCGTTACTTTGCAGGCGCGATAAATCCCATACAGGAGCTTCTGACTGTTGCGGGCATACTCTACGCATCCATCATTGCGACCACCCTAACGGTCAGTTCCTCAGCGGCGCGGACTCGCTGGGGCCGCGTTGTGTTTTTTCTTTTCGGCGGCTTCCTGCTGTTCCTCTTTTCCGGCATGGCGGGGACGGCGGCGGCTGGGGCAGGCCCCATTGGCGGCATTGCTATCCTAATCATGTTTCAATCGTTTTTTAGCTTTCTCTTTTTCATGTCGGCCAGCGGCATGCTCAACCGACAGGCGGTCGC
This sequence comes from Cerasicoccus maritimus, assembly GCA_031296935.1. Lineage (GTDB taxonomy): Bacteria > Verrucomicrobiota > Verrucomicrobiia > Opitutales > Cerasicoccaceae > Cerasicoccus > Cerasicoccus maritimus. Next base: position 33,675 of record JAVDPD010000006.1, on the reverse strand, counting down.
ATCCGCCGCAGTTTTTGACACCACACCAATGGCCGCACTCTGACCTCTACCATGCTCAAACGACTTCTCGGCAACCGCGAATCCAGCGACCTCGTCAACCCGGTTCTCCTCAAGGAACTGAAGCAGGCCGTGCGCTCCAAGCAATTTGTTGGTGTGTTCGTCACGGTGCAGATCGCGATGATTCTCTTTGTCATCTTCGTGATGGCCGCCGCGACCGGCGCCAGCAACATGGAAGAAATCAACGCCTTCTTCTGGAGCATTGTCGGCGTGTATCTGCTGTTCATTCTGCCGCTGTCGGGGCTCAATGCGCTGGGCCGAGAATTTGATGATGCGCGCCTGGACTTGCTTCAACTCTCCTGCATGCGCTCGCGCGGCATTGTGTTTGGCAAATGGCTCTCGCTGAATTTCCAGGGATTGCTCGTGGTGCTCTCGCTGCTGCCTTACATCGTGCTGCGGTATTTCACTGGCGCCGTGAATCCGCTCTACGATCTGATCACGCTTAGCATCCTGCTTTACTTCTCGCTAATTTTTTCCGGCTTAGCCATCTGCGTCTCGGTAGTGAAGGGCAAGATCCTCCGCGTCCTCGTGGCCATCGGATTGTGCATCGGTGTGATCATTTTGGTAAACATCTTCGACAACACTTCTCTCTTGAGGAGCAACCCGCTGGACATCATCACCGGCGACAACTTCTATGTCATCGTCCCCCTCATTCTGCTCATCACCATTCTTAGTGGTGGTCTGCTCCTGGAGTTCGCCAGCGCACGCATCAGCCCCCTCGCGGAAAACCACGAAACGCCCAAGCGTTTTTACCTGATCGGCTTATTCATCATGTGGTGCCTGGCCTACCTCACGCAGCAAGAGGCAACGATGGCGCTAGCCTTGTTTTCGCTGAGCCTCGCACTGATTGCCGTCAGCATCAGTTGCATGGTCAATGAGCCCGTTGCCCTGCCTGGCATCTATTGTCCATTCCTGCGCCGCGGCAGTGTATTACGCGCGTTGAGCCGCATTTTCTTATATCCGGGTTGGCCCTCGGGTGCCAGCTTCGTCGTCATGATGTTTGCCGCTTACACCGCCACCGTATTTTATTTTGACCGCTCCGGCAGTCCCGGCAACACCCCGAAATTCATGCTCATGATTCTGGGCGTAGTCGGCTCGCTCCTCATGCCGCGTGCGATCTTTGTCATTTTCAGAATGCGCAATGGCGGCGTGCGCCTCTTCATGCTCGTGCAACTCGTTCTAATCTGCGTTTGCGTGCTGGCCATGCTCACGGAGGAGGTCAAGAAGTGGCCCATCACCGATGGACTCTTCTGGCTGCCGCAAGCCGGCGTGCTCTGCCTGGGGCTTATTAAAAACAATTCCACCCAACTCGACCTTTATCTGATTGGCAACGCTGCCGTCGCGATCTTCAGCTACATCATCATCATCGTAGTTGGCTCCGCCCGCATGAAGGCTCAACAATCAGCGCTGGAAGCACAGGCTCAGGCGATCAACGAACGTAAAAAAGCTGAGCAGCAAGCAACTGCCGACGCAGCGCATGCCGAACCCATTGAAGCATGAGCGCCGACGCCATCCAGTTGCCCGACTTAACTTTGCATCGCAAAGCATTGAAAAATGCCGAAGCCGCGGCACGCGTCATCCAGCTGTCATTCCGCCGCGACAACTGGCACGGGCAGGCGGGCAATTGGGCGGGCATGGGCATCGGCAGCTCGATTGATTTTCAGGACCACCGCCAATACGTCCCCGGCGACGACCCGCGCCACATCAACTGGCAGGCCTACGCCCGCAGCGGTCACTACACCATGAAGCTCTACCGCGAGGAAGTCAGCCCGCAGGTGGACCTTGTCTTCGACGCCTCCAGCTCCATGTATGTCACGCCGGAGAAAGCGCAACGCGCGCTGGAGCTGCTTTACTTTGCATCGCAAAGCACGTTTCAAATCAACGCCCAGCTCAAGGCCTACCAAATCGTGGGCGACAAGGTGAAGCCCATCGCAGTCGAGAGTCTCCACAGCGGCAAGCTGGACCTCATCGCCACCGCAGGCTCGGTGCCCGCCGTCCCCCACTTTGACCGCGTCCCCTGGCGCGCGCAATCGCTCCGCGTCATCGTCAGCGACCTGCTGTTTCCCAGCGCGCCGGAAGCGGTCGTCAACATTCTCTCGGGTGGCCGCATGCGCTGCCTGATCTTCTGCCCGTGGGCCGAGGAGGAGGCCAACCCGAACTGGATTGGCAACGTAGAGCTGGTTGACTGCGAGCACGACGCCCGCCAAACGCACAACCTCAACGTCAACGAGCTCGAGGCCTATCGCCAGCGTTACCGCAACCACTTCGCGGTGTGGAGTGATGCCTGTCGCCGCCGCTCCATCGACTTCGCCCGCGTGCGCTCCACCGGCGAGCTCGTTCCCGCCCTCACCCGCGAAGCCCTCGGCTCGCAAGCCGTGGAGGTGCTCGGCGCATGAACCTCTTCCTCGCCAACCAATGGGGGCTGCTTGGCCTGCTCGCGATCCCGGCGATCATCGCCATCCACTGCTTTCAGCACAAGGCGCGCCCTGTGCTCGTCTCGACGCTCTTCCTGATGCCCAAGCCGAAGTCCGAGAGCCGGAGCGGGCGACGCTGGGAATTCTGGCGCCACTCGTGGGCCTTCTGGATGCAGATCCTTGCCGCGCTGCTCCTCACGCTTTTGCTCACGCAACCGCGCATCATCAAAGACGAATCCACTGCCAAGGTTGCCATCGTCCTCGACGCCTCGGCCTCGATGAGCGCCTTCACGGGCGAAACCGCGCAAACCGTCGACCGCATACTCGCCGACACGCGTCGCCTCGCCGGCAGCACGACGTGGCTTATCCGTGATTCACACCCAACGAGCTCGCGTTTTTATCAAGGCGACGATGTAAACTCTGCATCGCAAAGCTTGGCCGACTACCACCCCAACCGCAGCGCGCACGATCCCACGCACGCCCTCCGCGCTGCGCAAGTCGCCGTGGGCCGCGAAGGCCGCGTAATTTACGTGACCGATGCGCCCGCCCTGGAGTTTTCCTCGCTGGCAGAAGTTGTCACCGTTGGCCAAGCGTTGCCCAACGTGGGCTTCACCGGCGTCCGCGCGAACAGCCGCGACGGACAGATGATTTGGCAAGCGATGATTCGCAACTACGGCGACACTGAGCAGACCCGCCAATGGTGGATCGCCAGCGACGACGGACAGCAAACTGAGCCGCAAACGATCACCATTCCCGCGCAAGGCGTGCGTCGTGTCGGGGGCGCCTTCCCCGCCGACCAATCCGCCATCACACTGCGTCTCCAAAACGACGACTTCACTATCGACAACAGCGCGCCAATCGTCAGCCCGCAGATGCGCCCTGTCGCGGTGAAGCTCTTTGGCGGGCAGGAGTTCACCACGTGGATTCGCAAAGTCGTCGACCGCATGCCCGCGCTGCGCTATGGCAATGTGGACGGCCAGACCGACATCGGTATTTACTCGCTTGAGACCGCCGACCGCCTCACCTCGCTCGCCGAGCCCAACGCTATCGCCTTCGCCAAGCTCCCCGCCGAAGGCACGACGCTCTCCGCGCCGCAGTCGTTCGTGGAGCAGCACCCGCTCGTCGAAGGCATTACCTTCAACGGCCTCGTGATGCAGCGCGGCGAAGAGCTCCCCCTGCCCCCCAGCGATCAAGCCGAGGTGCTCGTGTGGTCCGGCGCCGAGCCACTCATCTATTTAGAAAGAAGCGTCGCCGGACGCGTGCTCGTGTTCCGCTTTGACCCCGAGCAGAGCAACCTCGACCGCCTACCCGCCTACGTCATTTTGATGAACCGCTATTTCACGCGCGCCCGCGAGCAACGCACCACGCCCTGGCGGGAAAATTTCGAAACGCACCAAGCGTTCCAACTCCCCGGCGGCGCCACAAACTTTGCGATGCAAAGTAAAGACGGCGCCAGCACTCCGCTTGCTTCGTGGAACGCCCCGGCCGAGCCCGCGCTCTTCACCATCACTCACGAAGGCCAACCCATGCTCCGCGGGGCCGCACGCTTTGCCGACATTCGCGAGGCCGACTTCACCGCCGCCGCCTCCGAATACGACCTCACCGCCGGCAACGAAAAGCTGATCCGCCAAAACACCGAGGACGACTTCCTCACCCCGCTCTGGGGCCTGCTCCTCGTCGGCGCGATGCTGGCGAGCTATCATTTCGCCGGTCGCAACCAGTAATTGGCCTTGCCTCGGGCCATAGCGCCGCGCTTGGCTGTCGCCGTGAAACTCACCCCAGCAAAGTCGATCCTGCCCGTCGCGGCGTTTATCTGGCTGATCTCGCCCAGCTTTTATTGGCTGTGGCAGGAGGCCAGCCCGGTCGAAACGACTTTGCTGCCCGCGCTTTCCCTCGGCCAACGCATCCTCCTCGCGCCGCATTTGATCCTGGAGCAGCTCGGCTACTGGCTCTGGCCGATGGCGCGCGAGCCGCTGACCTTTACCGTCGCCCCGGGCGCGGTCATGCGCGAGGGCCTCTTCTACTGGCTGATCCTGGTCCTGTTCATCCGCTTTGCGTGGCGGCTGAAAAAGATCGAGCCGTGGATTTTCTACGGGGTTATCATTTCCTTTGTCGAAATGATCCCCTTCAGCGGCATCGCGCCGGGGCTCGTCACGCCGTTCGACCACTTTCCGCTGCTGCTCGGCGGCATGGGGCTCTCGCTCACCGTCGCGGCGCTCTTTGTGCGCGGGGTAAAATTCTGGCGCGACACCGAGCGTGGCCGCCAGGCAATGATCCGCCGCCACGGTTGGCGGGCCACGAGCGTGCTCGCCATCGGCTGGGTCGGCCTGATGAGCGTCAACCTGTTCGCAATCATGGGCCGCAGTTGGGAGCAGCGCATCACTGCGCAGCAAACCGACTCGCCGGAAATCGTCGTCGCCACGGAAATTGCCCGCCAATACGGCGTCGACGGCCGGGCCGCGGAAGCCGAGTCGTTGATCATCCGCTGCGGCCAGGCCGCGCCCTGGTATGCCGAAGTGTCGGTGGTTAAAGCTGAGCTCCTGCTCCGCCAGGGCCTGCCCGACGCCGCGCGCGTTCATTTGGAGAAAGCCCTGGAGCTGGCGCCCAACCACCAACACGCCAAGGAATTGCTTCAAAGCTTGCCCAACACGTCAGCCACGCCGCAACCGTAACAAAACTTTTTCTTATACCAGGCTTGACTTAAATTAGGATTTGCCGATTCTCAGCAGCGTTTCAGCTGCAAAAGGTCGGCAAACCGGCTTGGTGCAGAATAACGCTTGCAAAGGGTTGGAATCAGGCTTTGCTTCCACCTTCCACACCACTCTGCACGGAGTTTTTCAACCAGAACCAACAAACACAGATATCATGGCAGTAAAAGTAGGTATCAACGGCTTCGGCCGTATCGGTCGCCTCGTGTTCCGCGCTCTTGTAGACAAGGGCCTCCTCGGCACGGAAATTGAAGTCGTTGCAATCAACGACCTCGTCCCCGCGGACAACTTGGCTTACCTCCTCAAGTACGACTCGATTCAGGGCCGCTTCAATGGCACCGTCGAAGCGCCTGACGGCGACACGCTCGTGGTCAACGGCCACACGATCAAGAGCCTCTCCGTGCGCGAAGGCCCGGCAGCTCTCCCTTGGGGCGAGCTCGGCGTAGACATCGTCATCGAGTCCACCGGCCTCTTCGTTCAAGACGAGAAGGCTAAGGGCCACCTCGACGCTGGCGCCAAGAAGGTCATCATCTCCGCTCCCGGCAAGGGTGACGGCGTCAAGACCGTCGTTCTCGGTGTCAACTGCGAGTCCCTGACCGCTGACGACAACATCATTTCCAACGCAAGCTGCACCACCAACTGCTTGGCTCCGATGACCAAGGTGGTCCTCGAAGAGTTCGGCATCGTTGAAGGTCTCATGACCACGGTCCACAGCTACACCGCAACCCAGAAGACGGTTGACGGCCCGAGCATGAAGGACTGGAAGGGCGGCCGCAGCGCAGCGATCAACATCATCCCCTCCACCACTGGCGCCGCCAAGGCTGTTGGCCTCGTGCTGCCGGAAGTTAAGGGCAAGCTCACCGGTATGGCTTTCCGCGTTCCGACCCCAACCGTTTCGGTTGTGGACCTGACCGTGAAGACCGAAAAGAAGACCTCTTACGAGGAAATCTGCGAAAAGATGAAGGCTGCTTCCGAAGGCTCCCTCAAGGGTATCCTCGGCTACACCGCAGACGAAGTTGTCTCCAGCGACTTCATCCACTGCGAGCTTTCCTCCATCTTCGACGCCGGCTCCGGCATCGGCCTCAGCGACGACTTCTTCAAGCTCGTTAGCTGGTATGACAACGAGTGGGGCTACTCCAACCGTTGCGTCGAGCTCATCCAAAAGGTTGCTGGCCTGCTTTAAGCAGTCCCCTAAACCCAAGGAACATTCCTTTACAACCGCTCCCGGCTTTCCGGGGGCGGTTTTTTGCAGCGTCCCGCTGCACCGTCGGATGCGTCGCATCCGGATTTGCGCAGTGCGCAAATGGTAGGGGCGGTTGAAAGTGGACGAAGCAGCGGCTCAAGGCCGATACGTCGAGAACGCTTGCTTCGGGTCGTCCGCAATCGAATAGACGACGACTCTACCGTTTACCTCGGTAGGCACGCCGTCGATCGGTAAAGTGATTTTGCCATCCCCATTCTGGTCCACGACCAGGACTATGTTGGGGTTGCCAAAGCCATCGACTATGGTCGGGTAGTCCCAGCCCTTCGGCGTTTGCCACTCATGTTCTGGAAAGCTGTAGAAGGTGATGCACTTTCGATTCCCAGCCGCCCGAGCTGCGTTATGATTCCGCACGCCATCGATTGAATCCCCACTGAAGGCCGCAACGTAGCTCTTAATATCCGGCAGCTCGGCGAGATTCACGCTTTCGCGTCCTTGAAAAAAAGCTGGGTAGCGCCCGTACTCTTGGTTAAACGCCTCCAAAACAGCGACATAGCTTTCAAACTGAATCCGCGTGCGTGGCATGGAGATATCCCGTCCACCTGAGGACGAAATCGGTACAAAAATCCCCACCAGTATCGCACTACAGGCCAGAGCGGTTACGATCTCTAATTTTCGTCCCACAGAGGACATCTATCACATTCCACTAATTTCCGCGCCCTAAGTCCTTGATGCCCAACGCGGGTTAATAGTGAGAGCTACTCACTATTAAAATGCTCAAGTGAGCACTTTTCCATTGGCAAAAGGCCGGAAAGCATTAGTATTCTATTGATCACTTAAGTGGCGTATTAAGTAGCATAGGCGTCCCGCCTGTGCCCTACCCCCATCTGACTGCGCACAGGCGGGACGCCTATGCTACTTAACGCGACTACTCCACAGAACGCTCATCCTACGTAGCACTCGCTGAAGCTTCGCGCTCCTCCTACTCCCACACACTTTACACACCCTACACACCCTACACACCCTACACACTCTACACACTCTACACACTCCCAACCTTACACACCAATGAACTCTCCCATCCAACTCCATCCGCCTTAGCCATTGCCGCGACGGTATCCCAGTCGACGCCAAGCGGGGGCTTTCGAGTCGGCCGTCATGTGAGCGTTGCGACAGCGGGCCCATTCGCCACCGGGTAGGTGTAAAATGCCCGGTGATCGACGCCCAATGCTACCGCAAATCAGTTCCATACCGGACCCTCTATGCCAGCCTGCCCAGCGCAGTGTCGACGTTCACATCGCGGCCCCTGAGCCGCGTTGGCCCCACCTGCGCCTCGTTTCCGGCGAGCGGGCGGGTTGGGCAGTGTTCTTTGAAATTGAAAAAGGCGGATTTACCCCCCCCCCCCCCGGCCCCCTGCGGGAGAGGAAAAGGAAAATGATTAAAGGAAATAGTTCGAGCGTTGTCCTCGGATATGGAGTGCGCCAGTCCTCTGCCGCTTTAGCATTTTGCGAAAGCAGAAAAGGGTTCGTATGAGCTTTGTTCCATTCGAAAGCGCCAGAGGACTGGCGCACTCCATATCGCGGCGGCATTGTCGTCCAGCTCTTCGCCTCCAAAAAATTGTGAGCAAATTCAAAGGCCGCCGATGGATTTGCCGCACACGGTGCAAATTTCCCAAACGGAACCTTCAGCATTCCTTCCCAAAACAAAAGCGCCAGATATCTGACGCTTATTGGTAATCGATTCGTGAGCGCTGTTGATCAACTACGCCCAGTCTCAAAATTTTAGTTTGTGCTCTGTAATTTCCGACGCGCACTAGCGCTCGTTCGGGAACCAGCCCAGGAAGGCCGACTGTGGCGTTTTTTCCCAGGATACGTCGTCACAACCGAAGATTTCCTGGAAGACGCCACCGAACTCGTCGTCAATGCGGGACAGTGTCTGCTCATCGCCCTTACCGGCGACATACTCGACCTTGCAAATCCAGTGGTGCTCTTGAAAAGCTTCAGCCCAAAGCGAGAAGGTTACATCTGGCATTTCCTTGGAGAGCTTTTTGAGGGCCTTGAAAGGCGGCTCCCATTCACAGTGGAAGAATACGCGGTCTTCGCTGGTCTGCACTTTATCGCCGGCCTCGGCGGCAAGCTGCTTGACCGCTGCCAGGGCGGCTTCACGCTGTTCGGCGTTCTCAGACGCCACGGCAATTACGTTATCAATATCGATGTGCAGACTCATTATAAGAAAACCAAAGTCGCGCACTTAAGTGCCCGCAAACTAAATTGGCCAGTCAAAAAAGTTCCGATGACGCATTGCCAGCCACCAAACCCATGACAAATGCGTGAAATTCACCGCTCGAGAGGGCATTTAGGGGGACTTTTGTCTGTTTGCGATTGAATCAGAGGGCTAAAACAGTTGAAACAGGGACAGTTCATCCGAACTCCTCTGCAAAACCGCTAACTCCTACTGTTATGTCTCGACCCGTCACTCTGTTCACCGGCCAGTGGGCCGACCTCTCCCTCGAAGCTCTCGCGCCCAAGATCAAGGAAATGGGCTACGACGGCGTCGAGCTCGCCTGCTGGGGCGACCATTTTGACGTCTCCCAGGCCGGTAAGAAAACTTACCTCAAGGAAAAGTGGGAGCTCCTCGCCGACAACGGCCTGACCTGCCTCGCCATTTCCAACCACCTCGTCGGCCAGGCCGTCTGCGACAACATCGACGCGCGCCACAAGTCCATCATCCCCGACTACGTCTGGGGCGACGGCAAGCCGGAAGGCGTTCGCAAGCGTGCCGCCAAGGAAATGATCGCCACCGCCAAGGCCTGTCGGAAATTCATGGACCTCAAGCCAAAGGGCCTCGACGATTGCAAGCTGCCCGCCGTGGTCAATGGCTTCACCGGTTCCAGCATCTGGCACTACCTTTACTCCTTCCCGCCCGTCTCCACACAGATGATCGAAGACGGCTTCAAGGACTTCGCCACGCGCTGGAAGCCCATCCTCGACGCCTTTGACAAGGTGGACGTCAACTTCGCCCTCGAAGTCCACCCGACGGAAATCGCCTTTGACATTGCCAGCGCCGAACGCGCAATCGCGGCACTCAAGGGGCACAAACGTTTTGGCTTCAACTACGACCCGTCGCACCTCGGCTACCAGGGAGTCGACTACGTGAAGTTTATCCGCACCTTTAAGGACCGCATCTACCACTGCCACATGAAGGACGTGTGGTGGGATCACGGCAATGGCGACGTAGGCGTCTTCGGCGGCCACACCGACTTTGGAGACCCGCGCCGCTACTGGGACTTCCGCTCCCTCGGCCACGGTGACATCATGTTTGAAGACATCATCGTCGCGCTCAACGACATTGGCTACGCCGGCCCGCTCTCCGTCGAATGGGAAGACATCCGCATGGACCGTTTCCACGGCGCCACGGAAGCCGCGGAATTCGTCCGCAGCATCGACTTCCCGACCAGCGACGTTGCCTTCGACGCCGCCTTCGACAAGGAGAAGTAAGCCCAGCAAATAGCGGACAACAGGCCTAAATCAAGATTGCGCATTGGGGCGTGATACACTTCAATCCGCCCCAATGAAAGATCAGGGGCTGCATACTGGTCGCGATTGGATTGCCTGTCCAAGCTGCGACGCGCTGCACCGCAAGCCGGCGCCAACCGCCGACGGCGACGGCCTTTGCACCTCCTGCGGGCACCGGCTGTTCTCCAACTTGGTCAACCCGATTCAGCGCTGTCTGGCGTTTTCACTAGCCGGCCTGGTGCTTTTCATTCCCGCGAATGTCTTCCCACTAGTGGCAATCAGCTCCTACGGCGTGCACTCGTCCAACGACCTGATTTCCGGCCCGTTTGACCTGTTCAACGAGTATCATATGCCGGGCATTGCGACACTCGTCTTCCTGACCAGCGTGGTCTTCCCGCTCGTCTTCCTGCTCGGGTTAGCCGTGGTGAATACCTGCGCGCTGTTCAACCGCTACCCAATCTGGTTCGCCCACCGCTTGCGCATCACGCAAATCCTCAACCGCTGGGCCATGGTCGATGTTTACATTCTGGCGTGCCTGGTGACCTTTGTGAAGCTCGCGGACCTCGCCAAAGTCGATCCCGGCCCCGGCCTTTTCTGCCTCGCGGGCGTGTTGGCGTGCACGGTGTTTGCGGGCATGAACTTTGACCCCACCCTCCTCTGGGATCGTTATGCCCACCACAAACAGGAGGCCGCCGGATGAGCCGCCCCACCGCCCGCAGTCACCAGCTTGTGGCCTGTGAAACCTGCGGCCAGCTCTCACGCTTGCCGGAGAAAGCCCACGGTGCCCTCTACTGCCCGACCTGTGGCGGCCGCGTAGAAAGCCGCATGGAGCGCATGGTCTCACGCACCTGGGCACTCGTCATCGCGGGCTTCATTCTCTACATCCCGGCCAACCTCTTTCCGGTCATGACGATCAGCATCCTCGGCAACCCCGAGTCGGACACCATCATGAGCGGCGTCATTGAGCTCTTCCAAAGCGGCATGTGGGCCATCGGCCTACTCGTGCTGTGCGCCAGCGTAGCCGTCCCCCTGATGAAGCTGGTGAGCCTCGCCTACTTGCTTTTCTCCGTCCAGCGCGGCCACCGCACCCGCACGCGCGACCGCACCCGGCTCTACCGCATCGTTGAACTGATTGGCCGTTGGTCGATGCTCGATGTTTTCCTGGTATCCATCCTCATCGCGGTGGTGGACCTTGGGCAGGTGGCCACCATTAGCCCGGAGATCGGCGCGGTGTTTTTTGCCAGCGTCGTCATCGTGACCATGTTTGCCGCCAATACTTTCGATCCACGCATTATCTGGGACCGCGCGGAGTCCCCTTAACTGATTCTCTCCATGAATAAAAAAGACAAAGAATCGCTACCCGAAGTCACCATCACCAAGCACCACAGCTTTTCGATCGTGTGGGTCGTGCCAATCATCGCACTCGCCATCGCCGGTTGGCTGGCCTACCGTGCGATCGCCATGCGCGGGCCGGAGATCGAGATCACCTTCACCGACGGTTCAGGCCTGGTTGCGGGTAAAACGGAGATCCAATACCTCGGCGTCAAAGTCGGCTCAGTGGACAAAGTGCACCTGGACGAAAAGTTGTCCAAAGTGGTCGTCCGGGCACGTCTGGAAAAAAGCGCAGCTGGCCTGGCGACCGAAGATGCCGCCTTCTGGGTCGTGCGTCCGCAGATTGGTTTTGGTGGGGTGCGCGGCTTGGACACCCTGCTCAGCGGCCCGTATATCGGCGTCGCTCCAGGCAAAGGCGGCAAGACCGTTCACCAATATGTTGGCCTGCCCGATCAACCACCTGCTGGCCCCCGCGAACCCGGCCTGAACTTAATTCTCCAAGCGGAGAAGCTTGGCTCTCTCAGCAACGGCGACCCCGTTTACTACCGCGAGTATCAAGTTGGCGAAGTTGACCAAGTTTACCTAGCCAGTGATGCACGCACCGTCCACGCCCACGTGCACATCAAGGATGAATTCGCGCCGCTAGTCCGCGAAAACACGAAGTTCTGGAACGCATCCGGGATCGGCATGAGCCTCGGCCTGTTTGGTGCCAAGGTGAAAACCGAGTCTCTCAGTGCGCTCTTCAAAGGCGGCATAGCCTTCGCCACCCCCCCAAATGACGAGATGGGCGCCGAGGTTGCCGACAACACCGTCTTCAAGCTCTTCGACGATCCAGATGACGACTGGACCGAGTGGTCGCCCACCATCGACTTGCCCCTGGTCAGTGAGAAGCTCGCCAAGTCAGTCAGCGTGAGCGGCATCCCTGCCTCGAAGGACGCGACCATTGCCACCCCCGCTGGCACTCAGGACGTCAAAGACGAGTCTGAACCGAAGAGGCCTTTCAGCCCGCCCGGACGCCACGAGTAGGCTGAGACTTCAAGCACGACAGCGCCGACTCATTCATGCCTGTTTCAACCGCCGCGGTGCCATCATCTCATATTCTGGGTAAATTCTCGAAAGCTTCGGGTCGGGCTCATAGCATTTAGAAACAAAAAACCCTGTCAGCCGGAGACATCCGAAAACCCGACGCTGATAGAGGCCGAAATCAGCACTCCGGCATTCAAGTTCTCATCCAAGTAAATCTAAATATGCAAGTGTGCGCCTAGAACACTTAACGTAGGCATTTAATTGAACTCAACCAAACGGAAATTCGAGAAACACATCATTGTCGGCCTTAGCAAGCACTGCCCCGAGATTGTCATGCCGTTCTAACCTATCTCGATCAAAAATTTTTTATACACCTCCAGAAATACGTTGACAACGCGCACATTATTTACTTCATTGAATGAAACAAAAGATTACCATGAAATATATCCTAAAAACAACTGCTCTCGCGCTCTTCTTAATGAGCGCTACGATCTCAAATGCGCAAACACTCGTAATTGATGATTTTGATAGCTACGGCGATACTGCTGCGCTACAGACGAACTGGAATTCATTCGGCACTGCCGCCTCCTCTGGGGCACCAACCCTTGCAGCTGGCGAAGGCGTTAGCGGTAGCAATGCCGCCAAATTCAGTTTGAACTGGTTTGATGGAAACAACGCAAACATGCGCCGTATCAATCTCACGAATCTGGACCTCAGCAGCTATGACTTCCTCGATATCTCCCTGTACGTCGAAACTGATGTCGGTAACGTATCTCCTACCGTACCCACGATTCTTAAAGTCGCCTTTCAATCGAGCGATGGCACAATATGGCAGACATCATTAAGCTTTGCCCAAGAACCGAATGTAGACTCCTACTCTCTGCTTTCATTCGAATTATCAGAAAGCATGATGCAGCGAACAAACGGTAGCGGATCATTCTCCTCAACCATTACTGATATTACCAATATCCGCCTCAGATTCGAGAACAGCCAAGAATCCAATGTAGGGCAAACTGCCTTTATCAGCTCGATTGCCGCATCTACTATTCCAGAACCTAGCTCCTACGCGCTCGGCTTCGGCGTGATGATGATTGGCACAGTATTACTTATACGCCGTAAGCGTAGCTAAATACTAGCATCCGAGGTAACACGGACCATTTTAAATAGCGCGATTCAGTTGTTAATCGCGCTATTTTTGCATCCCCCCATCCCCTCGTAACCGCGCATGAAATAATTCATGGCGTGAGCTGAGCTATGCTTGGCGCAAAACACTAACATCATCAAAGGCAATCCATGTACGACTACACAAATCTTCCCTTGTGCAAGGGAAGCTACTCCAAAATCCTGGCGACCAGCCTGTGCATATTCTTGCTTAGCGCAGTCTTACTCCGAGCAAATCTAGATCGCGCCCTCTGGGTATGGGATGCAGAATGCATAACCAACTCAACAAAACGCTCTGACTTATTCAACTTCTGCACGACCAAAGGCATCACCACGATCTTCATCAACACTGGCAGCGCATTTGTAGCCCCCAGCGACTCTGCCTACAGCAGCAAGCACCCTGTCACCAACCCCCAGTTAGGGCAATTTAACATCGCGGCGCATAACCTCGGTCTTCAAGTCCATGCTTTGGATGGCGACCCATCATTTTGCCTGAACAGCCAGCATAGCAGAGCCCTCGGGCGCATGCAGAAAGCAGTGAATTTCAATTACAACCAAGCTAGCAATGCACGCCTCGATGGCTTCAATTGGGACATTGAGCCCCACGGCCTTACGGCATGGTCGAACGCAACCAATCAGCAAAAGCTCGCATATCTAAATGGCCTACTACTCGTCGCAGAGCAATTAACGGACGAATCGATCTACGCCATGCCCGAATTACCCATCGGCTTTACCATCCCCTTCTGGTACGATAATAGCGACTATATCCGCACATTCAATGGCCTCACGCAGGAAACGACATTCCACCTGTTCGACATTGTGTCCAATGCTGATAATTCCTACATCGCGATTATGGCCTATCGCGATGACGCTTTTTCTTCATTCTCTATCGCAGAAGATGAGTACAACTACGCAAAGCTCAACACTCCGGCAGTTAAAATCTGGCATGGATTAGAGACAGGCCCCTTCTCTCCTGAATACATAACATTCAACGAAGAGGGAGAGTTCGACCTCAACTCAAACATTGCACTCTTAGAGTCTTACCTGAGTCCATACCTCCCATCGAATGCCGATGTAGTCGCCGGTGTGGCCATCCACTCATATCAGTATTACAGCGCCTGGTAAGTAGCTCCATAACCCTTAAACGCAAGTCTCGCGGAGCTCATCACTTCGCGAGACTTTTTTGCGCAAATGCACCTGCCTGCTACGAAACCTTCTTCATTGTATCCGCATCAAAAAGATGAATCTTGTCGATGTCCATTACGACTCGCGCTCGCTCGCCAATACGGTGGTGATTCTCACTTGGAAAACGACCTATAAAATCATGGCGTCCGGTATTGAAGTAAAGATAGGTTTCCGAACCCATAGGCTCGACTACCATCACTTCTGCATCGACTTCGCATCCCGACGCCTGTCTTCGCAAACCAATATCCTCCGGGCGCACACCCATCATAATCTTGCGGCCACTAAAGTTTCTGGCCAAGGCAGTCAGCCGATCATCAAGTGATAAACGAAATGGCGCGGCGCTCATATTCTCCTCAACAAAGGAAAATCTATTACCTTCTTTTTCTATTTTTCCGCTAAAGAAGTTCATTGGTGGACTACCAATAAAGCCAGCCGTGAAAATATTGTTTGGGTGCTGATACAGTGAGATAGGATCGTCTACCTGCATAATTTCGCCCTCCTTCATCACGCAAATACGATCCCCCATTGTCATGGCTTCGACTTGGTCGTGAGTCACGTAGATCATCGTTGCCTGCAAGCGTGAATGAAGACGGGATATCTCGGTACGCATCTGTACGCGCATCTTCGCGTCGAGATTGGAAAGAGGCTCATCGAACAAGAAGACCTTTGGCTTCCTCACAATTGCCCGGCCTAAAGCGACACGCTGACGCTGTCCGCCGGACATTTGCTTTGGCTTGCGCTCCAACATACTTTCTAGCCCCAAAATTTCGGCTGCCTCATGAACACGATTACGAATTTCCCCACGAGGAAACTTCTGCAATTTCAAACCAAAAGCCATGTTGTCAAACACCGACATGTGTGGATAAAGGGCATAGTTTTGGAAGACCATCGCAATGTCACGGTCCTTCGGCGCGACTGAATTCACGACGCGCCCATCGATTTCGATCGTACCCGAGGTAACATTCTCCAACCCCGCGATCATACGTAAGGTGGTCGATTTGCCACAGCCAGACGGGCCAACCAGGATCATAAACTCTCCCTGCTCTATCTCTAAGTTAATGCCTTTCACTGCGGTAAATTTGGCACGTCCGCTATCCTGATATTCTTTGACCAGATTGTTTAGATTTACTAAGCCCATATTAAACTCCTGCTTGTATTAAAGGTAAGTTGAGCAACCCGCGAACGCGTTCGCCAAGCGCCAGTTCGGCATCCCGTAGTGGAACGCCCAGCTCATCGCACAAGTACTGCACCGCACCATCCGGCGTCAGAGATGACCCTGCAAAACCCGAACGGTCCGGCTGCCTAACAAGGCCATCGGCCCCAACAACTAACTCCAGTTCACCAAGCGTGTAAATACCTGCCGGCGCTCCAGCCGCCGCCATGCAGTCTGTCGTAAAAATCGATCGATGCCACCCCTTGGTGCGCACGTAATTCCTGAGCACAGGAAAAGGGATGTGCACGCCATCCGGAATAAAGCATGCTATCAGTTCATCACGAGCCAAGAGCCGGTTAATGATGTTGTCATGACGATGCATCACCTGTGGCGCTCCATTTCCCAAGTGTGTGCACATGCAGGCTCCAGCCTTAATAGCCAGATCGATATCACGCTCGCTTGCGTCGGTATGCCCGAGCGCCACCGATACCCCCATATCCGTTAACTCACGAATCACGTCGATACCTCCCTGACGCTCTGGAGCAAGCGTAACTAGGCGCAAAAGGCCACCGGCTGACTTCAAAAATTTACTCAACAGAGCCGGAGTTGGATCTAGCACTGCATGCAAGGGATGCGCACCTCGGTATCCATCCAACTCACTGATGAACGGCCCTTCAAGGTGAATGCCAACTGCCATCTCATGTATAATAGGCGACTCCCTCCTCCACTCAACGAGCTTGCGCATTTGCTGACAAGTCTGCTCGAGTGGCGCCGTAATTAAAGTAAACAGAAAACCGCCAACACCACGCGCACGCATTTGCTCGCAGGCCAATTCCAACTCACGCATGGTCAAGCTCGGCTGCTGAAAATCAATCCCAGCAAAGCCGTTTACCTGCAAATCAAACAAGCACGGTTCGCGCGAGGGACGAGAGTTTCCAATATCCATGATAACATTTAGATTCTCAATGCCGCATCGCCATCTAACCATAGCACGGCAGCTGGATGAGTCCGCAAGATCGACGCCGGACAGTCCTTACTAATCGGGCCACGTAAGCTTTCGCCAACGGCATCGGCCTTTAGCTTTCCTGGAACAACACATGATACATGTCGACAACTCATCAACGATGGTATCGTCAATGTAAAGGCATGCGTTGGCACGTCGTCGATCCCCAGGAAGCAGCCGTCATTAACCTGCTGCTGCCGACAAGCGGGTTCCAGCTCAACCACCTTAACCCACGCCGAATCATTGAAATCCGCAACCGATGGATCGTTGAATGCGATATGACCATTTTCGCCAATACCCATGCAAACCAAATCAATTGGCTTTGATTTTAGTGCGGCTTCATAGCGCGCACACTCGGCATCCGGATCTTCGGCCTCACTGCCGATGGGAAAGAACTCCTTGCACTCGATATACGACAGCAAATTCTCTTGTAAATAAAAGCGGAAACTTTGCGGGCTGTCACCCGATAGCCCCACATAGTCATCCATATGAAAAACAACGACTTTAGACCAATCCACTTTTCCTCGATTTTGTATGAGCGCACTCAGAAAATCATCCTGCGATGGCGCGCATGCAAAGATCACCCGAGCTTCACCTCGTATCTCGATAGCTTGATTGATAACGTGAATCACGTGCGCAGCAGCTGCGCTGCCTTGTGACTGGCGATTGGGAAAGACTTCGACTACCAGGGAATCTACTTGCAGCGCTGTTTGAAGATGGTTCAGATTTTTCATAGATTGATTTACGAATGAGAAGGAACAAGGTCATGGGGCAGCTGTGCCTCAGTCACTTGAAGACTTTGTCTAAAGTTGATAAGAAGGTATTCGTTTTCCTCCCAACCAAATACCGGACTAAAGCGGCGGTGATCGTCAGCAAAACGCTCTCGATCCCAGATCTGCTCTAACTTCCCAAGCCACTTGCCCCCCTCCTCCGTAAGCTTTTCCCAAGCTTCACGACTCAACCCTCGTGCCTTCAGCAAAGCAGAGCGACGGTAGAGATAGCTCATCCAGGCCGCGAATAGCTTGAGTGTTTCTATGGAGGCGTATTCTCGCTTAACCCGTGGCAAAAAGCTGGATATGTGGTCTGAGATTTGCGCCCATTCCTTTGAGCGCCGAACCAGCAAATGCTCGTCTAATTCATTCGGGTCTGCCTTCAGGACGCTAAGGTATTCTTTGCGCTCGGGCGCAATTTCAAAGCTAAAAGTTATGGCTTCGACAATGAGCGGATCAGGCTCCACACCATGAAATTCACGGATATGCTTTGCAACGCTTTGTGGCGCATCTAATCTCCCTTGACTCAACATCGTATCGGCGGCAATGCCAAGAGCTGGCCAAAGCGCATCGTGTAAATAACGCATTGGCGTCCAAATAGTCGTCAAGGCCCCCATGACTTTTCCATTACCACATAGCTGTTGGTAGCGGCTCATCCTCTCAATGTTAGGCAATGCAATATTCCCTGGATACGCCTGCTGATCATAGGTAATCATCGCCGGGCACAATATAACTGAAAATCCATCGTCGATGAGTCTTTGAGCCAAGTCTGGTTTCACGTCGGGGTTATACTGCCACACGGCCAGTATAATCTCTCTGGACAGTCCATGGATGAAGCCAGCATCAAAGCTATTCTGATCAACCCACATGATCATCTGGCGGCTAAGTGCTGTTACCTCATCGTAGATAAAGGTTACATAATCCAGCAATAGCTCCGCTACGCATTTCGTCGCTAACGCTTCCTGCGTAAGGGGATGCCCCCCCAGCTTAATCTCGTCCAAACCAACATGAATCCATGGCGATGGAAAGATCGCTGCAACATCAGCAAGCAAACGCTTCATCAAACTACGCGTGTCTGGATGTATGGGACACATCGCAGTGAAATCTCCATCACTTTCACAAAGATGCTGGTAATGTGCGTGCCCTGTGATGTAGCGCGAATGGCCCAGCGTTTCCAACTCTGGAATGATCGTGATTCCCCTATCTTCCGCATAAGAGATCAGCTCACTCATCTCCTCCGAGCTGTAGGCGTGCTTCCCCGCCAGGCCGGGTTCGCTGGGGAAATCCATACTCACCCCCTGATCATCCGAAAAATGCCAAAGTATCGTGTTTAAGTTCCTCGACGCGCAAAAGCGGATAAACCGACGGTAGTATTCACGGTTTTCCATACACCGAGCGCTATCGAGCATAAAGCCACTTATTTGCTTCATAGATATGTAGAAAATTTTACCCTTTGATCATCGCCATCAAGCTAGCGAAGGCATGGGAGAAGGTTAAGATTCATTTAATTTATTGAATGAACTAATTGAGTCGAGAGATTTTTTTAGTATTTGGAAAATCCGAATATAGCTTAAAGGAAACTTCTCGCTCCCCACTGGGATCATCCTGTTCGCTTGGATAAAAAACAATGAGGATACGCCCATTTTGACGCGCCTCAATAGCTGTAGACATAAAACGCTCCCACTTAGTGGACCGCGTGGTCTTGCACGCAAATTGGATTGAGATAAACTCTCCTGTGTTGGTTGCAGGCACGACATGATCACGCCCCTCGTTCAGAACAACTTCTTGCCTCCCAACCAGCCCACCAAGCGGACGTCCACTCAAATTAATTAAGCGAATGGAATTCTGTGGATGCGCAGCCTCGCTATCATCAATCGCGTATAGATTGAGTACGGCTGTCTCCGCTACATACTGGCCAAGAAAAAGCATTTCCCGCCACTGATCTCTTGCTGTAACTCTCGCAACGGGAACACCCTTACCTTCTTTGAGCGAGGAATCGTAAAAGATTAAGTCTTTCGTCCCACAATAATAGAACTCTTCCGACCTCTGATCAATCGGCGCATGGAGATGCTGAATTTCGCCGCCTGTACGCAAAGTAATCCCCGACAAGGGCTCGCTCCCCCAGGATATCATGCGAAAGATAAAGGAAGCGGATTCCTTTGATCCTACTGTAGCTTCTGCCTTCAGCGACTGAGCTAACATAATTGCCCCGCATAAAATTAACATCTTCATTATATTTCTCTTTCGTTGAGCCACCGAAAACCGATGACCTTAAATTTTCTCCCCATACCATCTACTGGCTCGTAAAAACCGACCTCATCCGCATCATCACTCACTGGCGTCACGGCTTCAGGAAAGCGTTGCACGATGGCCTCACATATCGCCTCCGCCTCCACTCCATCGGTAAATGGATTCACTGAATCACCATAGGCGCGGATGATAAATGTATCCGATCGAACCGCAAGATATGGTCCAATAGCCGTTAAGACATCTGCCTGCGTCAGCCAGCCAGGCGCCGCAGTGCTGCGCGCCCCCAGCCCCGCTTGGGCATTCTGCGCGCCCGAATCATCATAAGTCGTCACCATAGGTGTTTTCAGCTTACT
Source organism: Cerasicoccus maritimus (assembly GCA_031296935.1). Lineage (GTDB taxonomy): Bacteria > Verrucomicrobiota > Verrucomicrobiia > Opitutales > Cerasicoccaceae > Cerasicoccus > Cerasicoccus maritimus. The sequence continues at coordinate 13,547 of JAVDPD010000006.1, read as the reverse complement.
ATTGATAGTCGACAGACCATAGCTTTTGCCGTCTAACTCAACTGCAGTGTCACTGTCAATCGCGGCTTGCAGTAAACCGATATCCTCACCCAAGGGTCGATTGATAAACTCTGCCAGCGAAGTAAATGGACGGCCACGATTACGAATTCGCTCCACAATTTGAGCCGCCAAAATTTCAATCTGCTCAGAGGTTAGCGCATGATAGCCACTCCACGGCTTGTCAGCATCTCCATTGGGACTCAGTGAGCGAAAATAGCTATTATCCAGCGTCACCTCCGACATCAAGCCAGACTCTGTATTATAATAGCGCATCCTCAGCCCAGCAAAGTTACTCAACATTGCCTTCCATGCTTCAAGCGATGTTGAGTTAACATTAAAACCGCCTTCGATTAACAAGCCAGCAGCAGCAATGGCTGGGGCTTCAAGTAGTGACGATTTCGCATCACTAAGAAGTTTTACACGTGGATTTTCAGCAATCCATTCCTCGCCATCTGCTTCTCGCACGAGACTGGAGAAGAAAAAGTCATCCCAGAAAAATTCGTTCAGCTCATAGCTCAGATCAACATCACTCGACGCCACAAAAGGGCTCGCATACGAATTACCGAAAGAATAGGTCGGATCCCAAACGCGCTCAGAAAACGGAGCATGCTGTAGAAACCCAAGTGAGGTAATTCGCTGACGGGGCACGCTGAATAGCGTTACCACACTTTCGCCTAATGCATTAGTTGAATCTCCCCAAAATCCTCGAGCATCTCCACTTATATCGAGCTGATAATCGATGATCCAGTCAGAGTTTAACGGCAGGTGATTATTCGTATTTCCGGCGTCAGTTAACCAAAGTGGGTGGGATATCCAACCCGGAGGTCGGCTGTTAACAGTAGAAGCGCGAGGATTAAAATCCGCCAACCAACGCAAACCAGTACCGCGATAACTATCCGAAACATAGTCTGTCTCACTGGTGCGCATACTAAAACGACGGCGAATCAAATTAATCGACGGTGGCGCTCCACCAGCAACATCTGGCTCCAGGCTGACCTGCACCTTTGGCTGGCCAGCATCATCAAGTTGGTTATTACTTGGTGAAATACCAATTCCAATTTGCTCAATATCCTGAAGTGACTGCCATGCGCCGCCACCACCAAGGCGGTATTGCAATGAGTAGCGACCACCACTAATTTGCATAGTAACTCGCCCTTCGGGTCCTCGTGTGAAAGAACCCAGTTCTCGGCGCGTATTTTTCCATACGTAGTTCGAACTTGGATACGCTTCACTCAGTACAGCGCCATCATTGCCGCTTTCCGGGTATTCCCCTGTTTCCGCCAGACCAAACAGCTTAACTTCACCGGGCTCAAAACTGGCCCCGCGTATCGTAAAAGTCGGAGGCTCCCCCAATAAATCCTGAGGATGAAACTCTGTGCCCCGTGTATTCACCCCCTCCTCGAACTCAACAGAACCATAGGCTGGCTCAGGCTCAAATGAAATCATCATGTAGCCACGGCCAGTCTCCGGTGCGACTTGAACTTGATAGTCAGCAGCAGCTAAGGAGACATCATAGGGATTTGCCAATGCCACGACAGGCTTCATCGTAATTTGCAAAAGAGCGCCCTCACCCGTGCCAGATCTTATGGCCCCCCAACCAATTTGAACCAGCACGGGCAAGGGGAAAAGTCCAGCCTGAGTCACACTGGGCGCCTTCGGCTCCACCAGAGGCATCGGCTCTTCTGCCTCGCCCCAATCATCCCAAGGATTGGCGAAGCTACGCAATACGCCCCAAGTAACTAATGGCTGTGACGCGTCGGCAATTATTGACGCACTGTTTTGGTAGGGAGCCGCATTGTAGTCCTCATCCAATATTCGCGAAAGGTCTTTTCGAAAACCACCACTCTTGACACTCACGGGTAGCATCCTCGACACCACCGTCGTATCCAAATCGTGCAGCACGGGACTATTTTCAGTCTCCCCTTCCAATGTATCAGAACGCAGAAGCTCAGCCTGATCCTGTGACATCAGTAGCTCCAACCGCTTCCCCCATTCCACATTCCCACGCAAGCTTCGCATAGAATTCCATGCGTCAATTTCTTCCACACCTGGGCGGCGGGAAGACTCACGCGAACGGCGCTCCTGTGCGTCATCGTTACTTCCCCAGGCATAATCCCGCAAGTTTATGCGGGCCTTCACCCCCTCATCCAAAATGCAGTAAGCATACCTTTCAAGGCCATCATCGCTGATATCAAGTAAAGGAGCACGCACCTCAGATCCGCTGGCGGCATCACCAAATACAGTGACCGACTTAGCGAGAGCCAACTCAGGCGAAAATTGAATGGGGTCTTGCAGGTTAGCATTTCCCGAAACCAGCCAAGTCACCATAGACCCACTATTCGCATCCCACACACCTGTCCAAAATTCATTAGGAATCTCCGCTAATCCCAAAATGTTCGCCCGAGCAGTGACGCGGCGATCTTCGCCAGCAGCACCTTGCAAATGCCCCAAGGCAATCAACAGCCCTAAGCGCGCGTTTTCCCTAGCCTTAGCTTCAGCGAGCATCTGACTGTTTGACGCGAGTTCTGTTCGCGTCAAGGTTGCCATTGATAAGGCTATCAGCAGCATAAAACTCATTAAGCTCAGGGCAACGATCAGAGCGAACCCTCCCCTTCCGCCAATCTTGCCTTTGCAGAATTTTTCCATCTTTGACATCCCTCCTCTCAGGGCCACATAGCATTAATTTCGAAAGCATGCCGCCCTATTGTTTCATTTAATGAAATATTTCTCTCGACTTATGTCAATCTTTAGTTTTTGCATTTTCTAAAGCAAAAGCCGCCTCGATTATTATGTTGTTCAAAAGAAGCTTAGCGCACCTAATACTACATTAAGCAAAATAATAGCTTATTATTACCAGACGCAAGCAACCCAATACCCATGAAGAAAACCAAGAGCACCGAGAGCAAGTCCAAGAACAACCGCAAGCAGGCGCAAATCGCGAACCGACTACGCATTCTGAGATTAATCTATTCACAAACTCCGTATTCGCAGCGTGGATTAACCCTAGAAACGCAACTTCAAGCCTCGACTATATCCAATATCGTTGCCGAGCTCCTGCAGTCTGAAATCATAACCGAAGGCGAAACGCTGGAGAGTGGCAAAGTAGGGCCACGCGAAACAATACTACAAATAAATCCCAGGATTACCGCCACGGTGGGAATTAATGTGCACACAACAGCACAGGACATTTGCCTGATCAACGGCAACGGCGATATAATTTCACACGAATGTATTGAAAAGCGATGGAATGATGAATCCATCCAACTGATAGCCGACCAGATAAGGCAGACCGTAAAGAAATCAGGCCTAAAGCTCAAGGAAATCGGCGGCATAGGCTTCGCCATCCCAGGCGTGGTAGACAACGAGACCGGCACTGTCATCCTATCGCGTTCACTGAAGCTGGAGAACTTTCCCTTGCGCAAGATATTCGGGCAAAAGCTCAAGATACCCGTCAATGTCGACCGCAACGTAATCTGCGGAAGCTATTTCGAACAGCATTCCCAACCAGATCTAAAATGGGCAAACTCAGGATATTTGTTCATCAAGGATGTCACGCCTCGCAAAGGAGCCAGTGAATACTCTGTTGGGATGGCTTTAACCGTAAACGGCAAAATATACCGCGGCATCAATCACGCTGCAGGCGAGCTCGACGCAGTACTCCTCCCCTCTGAAGAGCAAACCGCCAAGAGCAGGACCAGCTCACAAGACTTCTTTCATGCGATGGGCAGCCACCTTGCTTCAGTAGTGAACTTGCTAGACATAGGTAAACTCATTATCTCGTCGGACGGAGAGACCATGACAAAAGAAGATTTCACGATCCTCTCAACTGCACTAAGCAAGTCGCTCATCCCCATCAGCAATCGAACCTTCGAAGCGTCTTTTTCCAGGCTGGGTTTTTCGGGGATGACGCAAGGCGCTGCGCTACAGGTGCTCCACCAAAAGCTAGAGAACGACCTGAGCAATTTAATTCTGAATCATTGAAATTTGACGATTCCCTATGTTCCGAAAAGCACTCGTAAGCCTTTGCGTCATTTGCACGCCCATACTTCTTCAGGCCGAGCCCCAGAAGGAGAGAGCCGATGAAGTCACTGTTCGCGTGCAAAACCTGCCCGGACCGACTTCGGAGGGCGTAAACGCCCAAGCACAGCGCAAAGTTTTGAAGAGCTTTCTTGACCAGCACCAGGGGATCAATATCGAGCCATTTGCCATGCCCAAAGTAGCAGGCAGCGCAATGGACATCGGACCACTGATGGCTATTGCCGCGGGAATTCCGCCTCACGGCATCTACGTAAATTTTCGTCAGTCGTCGACTTATGTCGAACAAGGCTTTCTGGAGCCCTTGGAAACCCTGCTTGCACGCATCCTAAGTAGCAACGAGCAAGTCCGAAAATGGGATGCGCATAACCAATGGCTTGCCGATCCAAGCAAGCAGGAAATCAAAGACGCCCTTGCTGCAATCAAGGAACGCACGCCTAAACCAGCCTGGCCGGTCGTCTATCGCCCGAACTTCGCATCGGAAAGCACGTCACCACACGTATGGGCGCTACCAACGAGGACGCTAGTCGTAGGGCTTCTGTATCGTAAAGATCTATTTCAAGAAGCAGGCCTCAATCCCGAACGGCCACCCGGAAATTGGAACGAGCTATTGGAGTATGCCCGGGCTTTGCGCGACCCAGACAAGCGACAATACGGAATGATCTTCGACCCAAGTAATCCCTTGGGCTATGAAGCCTATACCTTCATTGTGTCGCAGGGAGGTCGCGCCGTCAAAGAGAGCTCACCCGGCGTCTGGGAAGCCGCATTCGCCTCACCACAAGTCGCCGAAGCTGCCTATTATTTTTGGCAACTACTCCGCGAGCCATTCACCAAAAATGGCGAAATAGTCGAAGGTGCGGCGGGCCTCATTCCTGGAGGGCGAAGGCTCGACTGGAATCGCGGCAAAGTAGGCATGATATTTTCCTATCTGGACAGTGAATTACTCGACAGCATAAACCCTCAGCTGGTCGGCATAGCACCAGTCCCCGCCTCTGCCTCAGGTATCAGGGCAAGTGAAATCAATTCTGAAATGCTAGGCGTTTTCTCGCAATGCAACCCCGCCCAGAAATTAGCGGTGATGCGCTACATCTGGTACATTACCGGCACAGAGGCTGAGCAAATTCGTACCGAGACTTTCGTCGAAAACGGCTACGGCATGTTCGTCAATCCAGAGTTACTTGAGAAATACGGCTATGAGCGCATCCTGCAACGCGTACCGCCAAGTTGGCGAGCAACCTTCAACCATGCGATGGCAGATGGCGTTCCCGAGCCATACGGACGCAACACCCAAAGCGTATACCGCTGGATGTCCCTGCCCCTCACCAAAACGCTGGACACTGACTTTGTTGGGGTCCCTCGCACAAAAGCAATAGGCATAATCGAGGGCTACTTGAAAACTACCGCCCAGGAGATGGATGAGAAGGCGCTAGGCAATATATCTCCAGAGCAGATGCGGATACGGCGCATTGGGGCAATGATCGTTCTTGGTATCGTAGTGAGCTCTTTTTTTCTAGGTTTCAGGTATCTATGGCGCTACTTCACAAACATTGACAAAAGCCTGCCAGTCAACAATGCGAGTCGCCGAATAAAGGTCGGCTACCTCCTACTCATCCCCGGCCTCTCACTTATCCTCATGTGGCAGTATTTGCCGCTCCTGGGCGGCGGTTTAAGCATTGCATTCATGGATTATCGCATCGCTTTGGAAAGCGTTTGGGTGGGCATTGACAACTTCGCAAACGTTCTCTTCGACGACAAGTTTTGGAGCGGCATAGCGCGCACGTTTTACTTTGTTGCGTTAATGATCGGTCTGGGCTTTTGGCCACCAATCCTGCTCGCAATCCTACTACAGGAAGCACCAACAAACGCAGCCAAGTACATTTTCCGAACGATTTTTTACCTTCCCTCCGTACTAAGCGGCATTGTCGTGATGTTCCTATGGAAGCAACTCTACGACCCCTCACCTAGCGGCATTCTCAATACGCTTATTATGAGCGTAAACTCGCTAGACCCGTTTTTCGCCTCACTCCTCAAGCTGACCATGCTGGCAATATGGCTTTGTCTCATATTCATCCTATTATATCTACCACTCAAGTTACATGAGCAAAGCCGTGCAATGAGGACTGGCATGTGGATTGTTGGCCTTGGATTCATAGCTGTGACACTCTGGCCGCTCTACCAATCTTTTTCCTCAAGCGGTATCACAGGAGTCAGCAAAACCATTGGAACTCTGTTCCAAAGCTTTCAAATAGAGCCTATGCGTTGGCTTGAAAACCCGCGCACAGCCATGCTCTGCGTAGTCATTCCAACCGTTTGGGCAACCTCTGGCCCGGGCTGCATTATATATCTAGCGGCTCTTAAAACGGTTCCCGAAGAACTTTACGAAGCGGCTGAAATCGACGGTGCAAACTTCTGGCATAAGGTATTTTATATCGTCCTGCCACGTCTGAAGTTCCTGATTCTTATTCAATTCGTGGCTGCAGTAGTCGCTGCATTTAAGGGGGGGCAGGAATTTATCCTCGTCATGACTGGCGGTGGCCCTGCCGAATCCACCACTATTTTGTCACTGGAGATTTTCTTCCGCACTTTCCTGGATCTGGAATTCGGCATTGGCACTGCGATGGCATGGCTACTTGGTGCCCTACTCATCGGTTTCACCGCCTACCAACTGCGTCTACTCGCTAACGCCGAATTCAAAGGAGGTAACTAGATGCCCATCATTTCACAACAAGCAGCACGCACGCTCAAAGGACGTTTCGCTCACGCCTTAATTCTGCTCACCCTGACACTTGGCAGCATCACGATTCTTTATCCGTTTGCACTGATGGTTTCCGGCTCCTTGAAAAGCGAAATGGATGAGAACGACTTAAACCTCGTCCCAACGTATCTCTACCAAAGCGCTGAGCTCTACCAGAAGTTTCTCGAAACCAAGTACGGACAACGCATCGACTTGCTAAACCAAGCACATCTGACAAACCACATTAAGTTCCGCCAGGCACAAACGCCGCTCCCAAATGAAGCGCTGGCCAACGAATACGCCGCCTTCCTAAAAGAGTCATCCATGCCACGAGAATGGCTAGTCCTTGGTGGCGTAACAGGCTTAAAAACTGTGCCGAACAACCTGCGCAGGCTTCGCGATGATCTGAAGAATCAATTTCACGGCGACCTCGAAGCATTTAACCGTGAAACAGGAGGTGTCGCCGCAACCTGGCTCAATATCACCGTTCCACAGCCTGACCCGCTCTCTCAACGCTATGACTACCCGAACAACGCCGTGGGAGATGCCTACTTCGAAACTCAATCCTCCACGCCACTGGGCGAGCTATATGCGATCAGTCCAACCGGCTTTTTCTTGGATCGTATGGTTTACCCCCGTTTTGGCCGCTACGACACCACGGCCTTTGCCGAGGCATTAGGAAGAGACTTAAGAAGCTTTGAATCATTTCGGCTGGAACAAACCTACCCGAGTGACGGTAGCGAAGCTTACCAGGCACTCTGGATTGAGTTCGTGCTCGAAGAACTCAACGCTTCCTATGTCCTCACGCAAAATGTATCACCACAGAGCTATCAGGAATTCCTCCAAGCTACCTACGCCAGCATTGTCCAACTCAACGAGGCATGGGGCACAGATTTGAAAAGTTTTGGAGAAATCACTCATCCAGAGAATGAATGGCTCAGCGGTGCAAGACGCACAGACTACAATAGCTTTCTTAAAACGCTATCGCCGACAAAACTTCGATTAGCTGGACCTGAGTTTCGCTGGCGAGATTGGCTACATCGACAATACGGATCACTGTCCGAAATAAATAGCCAACTCAATACAACCTACACCAGCATGGACGCAATCTACCCACCATCCGCAGAATTGGAATGGCAGTTCATTCAGTCCAATAGCTCAACTCTCAAAAAAGACTTTGCAGTCCGTAATTTCGTAAATGTCATTGATGAACTATTTGTTGAAGGCCGCCCCTTCCTAAACACTGTCATCTTTTGTTCGTTATCGGTCTTGTCTGCCTTGATTATCAATCCGCTGACCGCCTATGCGATGTCACGCTTTCAATTACCCGGCTCTTACAAGATTCTTCTGCTACTCATGGCTACAATGGCTTTCCCACCGATGGTCACACTGATTCCAACATTTCTTATTCTGCAAAAGCTCAACATGATGAACACATTCGCGGCCCTGGTTTTACCAACCATCGCCAACGGATACCTAATATTTTTATTGAAGGGCTTTTTCGACTCACTCCCCAAAGAACTCTATGAAGCTGCAAGCATTGATGGCGCGTCCGAAATGCGCATTTTTTTCCAAATCACCTTGGCACTAAGTAAGCCAATCCTTGCCGTAGTCGCCTTGAGCGCTTTCAACAGCGCCTACACCATGTTTCTCTATCCGCTGCTTGTCGCGCCCGATCCCCAAATGTGGCTTCTCAGCGTTTGGCTATACCAGTTTCAGCTTGAGGCCTCAACAGGCGGCATTTTTGCCTCTGTGCTTATCGCAGCGATTCCCACACTCCTACTCTTTATTTTCTGCCAGCGAATCATCATGCGCGGCATTGTGGTCCCAGTTGAAAAATAGACCTCCACAGGTTTATTCGTCATGGTTTCTTGATAAATTTGAAGTTGACACAGACAACCCTTTTCGCAATTATTTCATTCAATGAACCCTTAGGCATATTTGACTAGCTAGTGTAGATTCAAACAGATCATGTTCATTAAAAAATTAGGCTTATCGATCTCAGCCACTATATTCGTGTTACAGGCATTATTCGCTGAGCATTTGGTCATTGACGATTTTGATAGTTATTCCAACACAGAAGAGCTGCGGCTGAAATGGAACTCCTTTGGCAGCGCAGCATCCTCCGGCCCTGCCTCTTTAGCTATTGAAGAAGGATACGCAGGCTCCAATGCAGCGCTTTTCAATCTGAATTGGGACGTCGGAAACAACGCGAACATGCGTTTGTTTCAACCACCGACTCAGGCACAAAATTTAACCCGTTTCATAACCTGCGTTGTTTGGCTGAAAATATTGAGGGATGATGGCAATTTTGATGCCCCCAGTACTACGACATCCCTTCGCCTTGCGATTGAAGGAGGGCCCGACAACAGTATTTGGCAAACCAAAGCAGACGAAGAAGTTGAAATTGATTTCGGTAAATACGAAGAAGCTCAATTCTCCTTACTCGACACAGAAATGGAGCGAGTGTCTGGAAAAAGCAGTTTCAATGAAACACTGGCTGAGATAAAATCCATTCGGCTCCGTTTTGAAAACCAAATTGAGTCGCGTGCTCGGCAAGACGTATACATCGATTCCGTAATCGTCATCACTAACACCAAGTAATCAACAGGGCAAAATTAGCCCGCCCCTAAACCAACTTTTTCTACCTCGTTGCGGCAATCATATGCCGGGATGGGTGCAGCATCACACTGCTGCACCCATCCACTCCCCAGCATATTCATGCCACAGCTTCATAGCTCACAAATCAGCAATATAAAATTATCCGAAATGCAGACATCTATCGCTATATATAAATTTGCCAAACGGAGCATCACCATTACTGCATGCAGTCTACTTTGTTGCGCAGTTTCCGCGGGTGCTCCATCCGTCAGCATGCATCCGCATGCAGAAGCGACACTACAGGAACACCATCTGCTGGCACCAGGAACAGACCTTGGTATGTGGGTGTGGCGAAAAGAATATGTCGCCGATCCCGGTGAGCGAGAAAAGCTGATCCAATTCTGCCAGAAATTCGGCATAACAAGAATATTTGTTCAAGTAAGATACCACAAAACCAGCGATGGCTATCTTTTCGCCGAAGCGGAAAACTGGAACAGCCTCCTCAAGGAAGCAAATGCTGCTGGCATCAAAGTAGAAGCTTTAGATGGCGCTGGCTTCATGGGTTTTGAGGAACATCGATCCGACACCATAAACCGCCTCAATGCGATACTGGTATTTAATCAAAACCAGCCGGACGACGCTAAGCTATCCGGACTCCACTACGATATTGAACCCTATGTCACGGAACGCTGGAAAGAAGGCGACCGGCAAGCCATCGCAATGGAGCTACTGGAAACGATGGCACAAATACAAAGCACAGTAAAAGCGAGTGATCCATCCTTAACCGTAGCTCATGACATACCATTCTGGTACAGTGGTCGTGACTCGCTAAAGGTACAATTCAATGGTAAGGAGAAATTTCTTGATGAGCATGTCCAAGACTTGTCCGACTTCATCGGCATAATGTCTTACCGCACTCACATGACCGGCAGTAATTCAGTTTCAGCGATCAGCCAAGATGAAGTAGACTACGCTGGTCAGAACGGGGGCAAAGTTTATCTGTCACTGGAAAGCGTTCCCTTAGCTGAGACCCCAAGCATTACGTTCTACAACCAAGCACCGGAAAAGCTTGCACTAGCCATAAAAGAGCTAAGCGACCATATGAGCAGCGAGCCCGGCTTTGGCGGAATTTTCATTCACTGCTACCGCACTGCGGGCCCCATGCTCGAAGCATGGGCAGAAGCTAAAGAGCAGACAGCGACAAACTAGGCATCCCGACGTGAGTGACTCGAACAGCAGCATGGCATCGACGTTAGAATCCACTGGAGAAAGTTTGGAAAAGCCAACTCTCTGCTTTGACTCATTTCCCACGGATCTCGCCACAGCCCTGGAAGGCATTAAAGAATTGTTTCCGGAACGCTTCCTCACCAAGCCTGAATCTTGGAGCATAGAATTAGTACCCACTCCCAAGGCAAAGCCCTTTCTCAAAATTAGCATCCTCCAGGCAAAGCGAGTTGCCATTACTTACTCGGAACCATCGTGCGCCTTTCGAGCGATAGGCATATTGATGGGGCAATTAAGTAATGGGCAACAGCCAGAGCCAGTACATGAACAAAGCAGCTTCCGCGCAATAGGAGCCATGATCGATGTGTCACGCAACGGTGTACCCCATCTCAAAACGATCAAGAAGTTCATCCGACATTTCGCTCTTATGGGCATTAACCAGTTGATGCTCTACACTGAGGACACCTACGAGATCCCAGGAGAGCCGTCATTCGGCTATTTCCGCGGTGGCTACACTCAATCTGAACTTAGGCAGATCGATGATTATGCAGCGCTTTTTGGGCAGGAAGTGATCCCCTGTATTCAATGCCTTGGTCATTTGGAACAAGTTCTGCAGTGGCCAGCGTATCGGGATATCAAGGATACCAACGGTGTCCTGCTAGCTGGAGATGCAAAAACGAAGCAGTTCGTGCAGAAAATGATCGATGCAGCATCAACACCATTTCGCAGCAATCGAATCCACATTGGCATGGATGAAGCTCATGGTATTGGTTCCGGCATCTATCGCCTGAAAAACGGCCTCAAGCCCCCCTATCATATTCTGTGCGATCACCTACAGGAAACGGTAAAAACCTGCAAACAACTCGGACTCAAGCCGATGATATGGAGCGACATGTTTTTCCGCCTAAGTTCTCCAAAAAACAGCTACTACGATATAGACTCTTCAATCAATCCAACTCTAGCCGAAAACATCCCTGAAGCAGTCGAACTGGTCTACTGGGATTACTACCACACTGACCCAAACTTTTACCACGAATGGATTAAGCGTCACCGTGCATTGGGCAAAGAACCCATCTTTGCAGCAGGAGTATGGACTTGGAACCGATTCTGGGCGCAGCTCCCTCACTCTATACAAACAATTACTGCTGGCATGCAGGCTGCACGTGAAGAGGGCCTAAGTGAAACCTTTGTCACGATGTGGGGTGACGACGGCATGGAGTGCGAAGCATTCTCCGCTCTGCCAGCCATCCAGTGCTTTGCCGACCAAGCATACTCCGCTGAAGGTTCATTTGAAAATACAACTCGAAACTTCCTCGGTAGCGTCGGAGGAAGAATGGAGCATTGGATCGTAGGCAGTCAGTTAGATCTCGTACCAGTGCCCACCGATTCTGATTATGAAGCAAACGTCAGTAAATGGATTCTTTGGCTCGACCCCCTTATTGGCCACTTCGAACAACAGTTGACGGCAGAATTCTGTGCTCATTTCAAACGGACCGCCGAGCAGCTCTCGATGCTAGCCAGGTCAGGCCCAGTGGATACCCATACTGATATTGCCCGTCAGGCCGCAATTGTTCTAGCGCTAAAAGCTGAGCTCCATGTAGCCCTTCGCCCCGCCTATAAAGCAAAAGATTTGCAGAAGCTTGAATACATTAATACAATCGTAATTTTCCGATTACTACAGGAACTAACTGCCATGAAAGAACTGCATGAAGAAAATTGGCGGCGTAATTTCCGCTGCTTCGGCTGGGAGGTAATCGAACGTCGTTACGCAGGACTCCAATCTCGGCTAACGACTTTACAAAAAAAGCTCTGTTACTTTCTGGATGCCCCCTACACGATCATCGATGAGCTAGAGTGCAACAGTATACAGCTATGGCCTCATAATCAGACACAAGCCACGACGATCAACTATAGACAAGCCGCATCGCCCAGCTATATAGGCTAACATTTCACTATAATTACCACACCTTGAATAATTTAAAACCACATCGCCGCGCCTTCACTCTGGTAGAACTACTGGCTACGATTGGCATTATTGCAATCCTGGGAAGCATCTTGCTTGTGGCCGTTGGCAGCGTGCGCAAATCAGCAAAAGAATCTCAATCACTATCCAATCTTCGACAAATCGCAATCGCAATGCAGATGTATACATCTGACAACAACGGCCTTTACCCACCAGGATACTTTTACAAACCAGGAGAAGGAGAACGGATCTGGACAGTGGAACTACTGCCGTACATCGCACAAATCAGCGATTCGAACAGCTCAACCGAAAACGTATTTGTTTCTCCACTGGTAGAACGGGAAATTCGACAAGGTGACCTTAAAAACCATGTAATCCCCTCCACCTACTCTGTGCATGGCGCCATCTGCCCGAATATTTCCAATGAGGACACCAGAATTCCCTACTGGAATATAATTAATCCGGTGGAGCTGATTCTAGCTGGTGAAGCAACCTTGCGGGATAATAATACATACGCCAGCGCGACCTTCAGTACGCCAAGTGCTTTCAAAACGATTGGCCTAGACACAGAACTGGATTCCCCCATCCCCACGGATTCTTCTGAAGATGGAATCGGTGGCGCACTTAGCTATCGATCCAATGGTGCAGCCCCTGTCGCTTTCGTTGATGGCCACGTAGAAGCAATCCCTCAAGGCGATGTCCTTTATAGAAATATCACAGTGCAAAAGTAGATTTCCTGTTAGCCTGGCTCTTCAAGCTCCTCAAAGAATCGCAATTTGACCCACGCTAACCCGAAATTCGAATATTACCTGGCTGTTGGAATTTGCCTACAACACATACTGGGCGTATATCTATCGAGAGTGAGGCTACTAACGTAAGCGTCCGAGCTCCATCCCACTTGACTACCAATGGTAAGCATTGTCGTTTCTCATTGGTAAGGGTTTGTAGTTA